>NZ_JBZFLD010000001.1:562500-2085155 GCF_058313385.1 Sphingomonas sp. SP2
GGTATCGGCTTTCGCCTAGCTCCCGCAGCCGGCCCCGGACGCCTGGCGTCCGGCTGAGCGCGATCTCGACCTTCTCCCCGACCGCGCGATCGTCCATCTGCCCTTCGCCCGTCAGGATCGGGCGCGCCGCCTCTTCCTGCAGTACGATGATCCGCCCCGCGGGAAGTGGAAGCCCAAGGCCTTCCGCGGTCTTGTTGTCGGTGCGCAGGACGAGCTGCGCCTCGAGGCTTTCCTCGCTCCCGGCCATGAAGACGAACCGGTGGACCGGGCGCACCTTCACGGCCGGCTGGTCGAGCAACCCGACCTGCTTCTGCGCATTGGCAGCCACCGTGACCGGCTCGGGGATCCGATAGAGCTGGAGATCGCCGAGCCGCTCTCGCTGGCTCATCATCTTTGATCCCGTGACCACGATATCCTGGGCGTCGATCACCGCCACCGGCGCGGCCATCATGGCAGGAGGCGGCGGTGGCGGCGGCGGTGCGGGGAGCGGAAGCTCGATCTCTGGAACGTCGCTGGTCGTACCGCTCGGCCAGCAGCGCAGCCGGATCGGCGGCGCCTCGACATCGGGTACGTCGGCGTCTTCGCGATTGACCCGGCCCGCCACGGCCTGCGTCGTCGCGGCCCTGAAGCTCGTCGAATCGTTGCTCGCCAAGGTTAGCCAAGCCTGCAGGTCGAGCCGGCGCCCGTCCGCCGACAGCAGCCCGACATAGTCGGCCTGCCAGTCGAACCCGCTCGCGAGATAGGATAGGGTGACGGTCGCGCTGATGGCCTGACGCGCTCGCACTTTCACCGAAAGCGTCGGACGGGCGCTCAGACCCTGCGGTACCGATGAATAGGTAAGCGTCTCGGCCAGTCCCGAGCAGCGCAGCGCCTCGAAGCCGCCCGCCGTCTGTAGAACCACGCCGCCATTGCTTCCCGTGCGCAGGATGACGTCCTGCTCGACCGTCTTGCC
Source organism: Sphingomonas sp. SP2 (assembly GCF_058313385.1). Taxonomy (NCBI): domain Bacteria; kingdom Pseudomonadati; phylum Pseudomonadota; class Alphaproteobacteria; order Sphingomonadales; family Sphingomonadaceae; genus Sphingomonas; species Sphingomonas sp. SP2. The sequence continues at coordinate 563,453 of NZ_JBZFLD010000001.1, forward strand.
GCTGGCCCGGTCGGTCCGGCGAAGCGTCACCCTCTGCCCGAGCATCCGGTCGATCAGGCTTCCGGCCGAAAGCAGATAGGCATCGCGATTGCGCTCGAGCAGTCCTTCCGGAACGCCGCTGACGATCGCACTTCGCGGGATGATGCCACTCGCCACCCCTTCGAACCGAAGTTCCGATTCGCCCGCCGGGATGGCGATGGTCCGGGTCTCGCTGATCAGCGCATAGCCGTTCAGCCAGTCGCGCCGGAGCGGGCGATCGCCGCGTTGCTGGTCGCGATAGACCGTGACCGCCACCCGCTCGGGGGCCGCCGAGGTCACCGCGACCGGGGCGGCTTCGGCCACCGTCGATCCCGCCAGCAAGAGAAGCGCAAGCATGCGCATCGCCGCGCCCCTAGTAGCGCGTGTCGAAGGTGGCCGTGACGCTCGCCTCGCCATTGGCCGGCACCGCGACACGCCACAGGGCATCGCTTGCCGAGCGGCGCTCGCTCTTCTGGCTTTCGGCGGCAATGCGCGTGTCGCCCCACAGGCCGCTCTGGATGAGGTCGACCGTCACGGCGCGCGGCGAGGCGTTCGTCAGCTTGTAGCGCATCGCGGTCCGCCAGCGCGTCCCGTCCCCCCCGACCCGCGTCCTCTGCTCGACCGTCGACTGGACCTTGATGTCGAAGGCCTGCCCTGTGGTCAGCCCGAGGTCGCTGCCCATCGGCGTGTGCCCGATTCGCGATTCGCCGACGAATTGCGGCGTGCCCCGGCTGTCGCGCTGGTAAACCCGGACCGTACCGGCGGGCAGGGCGTCGCCGAGCCCCTGCGCGCGGCCGGTCGAGAAACGGAGGACCGAATTGACGCTGATCGGCTGCTCGGACGTCGCCAGCCAGCCGTTGCGAAACTCATAAGCGCGCTGCGCCGGTGTCGCGGCGACGTCAAGGAAGCTCACCTGCTTCTGCTGCGCCTGCGCGATCGTCGTCCGTTCGCGCAGCGGATAGAGGTAGAAGTCGCCGATCCGCTCGCGGCCTGACGTTTCGACTCCCGCCTGGCGAATCGGGCGCCCGCCATAAACGTTGCCATCGTCATCGCCGCCGTTGACGGCTCCGGCGACCAGCACGACGTCGGCATTGCGATAGGCGGTCCCGCTCTGGTTGCGGAGCGTGATCCAGCCCTGCACGTCCATCCGCCCCGCCGCCTCGTCGAACAGGGCGACATAATCGGCGTCCCAGCCCAGTCCGGGCGTCAGATAGGTGAGCGTGACCGGCTGGCGCCCGCCTTTCGGCGCGTCGAGCGTGACCGACAGGGTCGGGCGCGGGCGCAGGCCCTCCGGCACCTTGTCGAAGATGACCCTGACCGGGAGCCCGTCATCGCGCAGCACCTCGATCCGCTCCCCAATCTGCAGCACCACGCCGCCATTGGCCGCCAGCACCCGCGCCCGCTCGCGGGTCTCGGCGCCGGTCGCGGGATTGACCCGGACGAGCGTGATGGTCTCGCCGACCGCCTTTTGCATCAGCGCGCTCGGGCTCAGCAGGTCATAATCGAAATTCTGCTCGATGATCCCGATCCCGCTTCCGGTCAGCGTGACCGTTTCGGCGCGGATCCGCGCGGACACGTCGGGAAACTCCTGCCGCGAGCGACCGGCGGGCAAGCTCAGCTCGCGCCGGTCCTGCACCAGCGCGAGGTCATTATTGTAGATGGTGACCGCGACGTTGCCCTGCGCGCTCGAATCGGGCGCGGGGACGGCCTGTGCTGCAGCGAGGGTGCTCGCCGACGCCGCCAGAAGAGCCAAGAACAGCCGCATGCACACGCTCCTTCCCTGTTCGGAGAAGGAACGTGTTACACTATTACATTCAAGTCAACTCGCTGCCGGACTTGGCGCCGCGCGCGTCACCTATGGGCAACGCGAGGCTCGCTCAGGCCGCGGGTGCGATCTCGCCGTCATTGTCCTCGGCACGGGGACGACGCGTGCGGCGACGCGGGCGCGGCGCCTCTTCGGCCTCGTCGGTCGAGGCAGCATCGACACCAACCGGCCCGATCGCGGGCGGCAGGAAGTCGGCGATGCCGGGCGACTGCTGCTCGTCCGAAGCGACCGCCTCGTCCTCGCGCGCCGGACGACGCTCGAAGCGCTCGCGGCGCGGACGCTCGGCCCGCTCGCCGCGCTCGGGACGGTCCGCGCGCTCTGCGCGTTCCGGCCGCTCGCGGCGCTCGAAGCGCTCCTGCCGCGGCTGGCGTTCGGGACGCTCGGAGACTTCCTCGTCGCCCTCGCCGTCGATCAGCTCGTCGTCACCCTCATCCTCATCGTCGTCGCGCGAAGGACGCTGGTCCTCGAACCGCGACCGGGTCTCGCTGAGCACCCGGAAATAATGATCCGCGAACTGGAGATAATATTCGGTCTGCACACGGTCGCCGGCGAGCTGCGCGTCGCGAGCCATGTTCTTGTACTTCTCGAGCAACTGCGCGGCATTGCCACGGCTGCGCTGCTCGCGGCCCTGGCCGCCACCGCCGCCGCCGAGACCCTGCGGACGCTGACCCCCACGACCGCGACGGCGGCCGTTCTGGCGATTGTTCATCAAGCGTTGAGTTCCTTGACCACTAGCGCCGAAAACTTCCTCGAAGCGCGTGAAACGTAGCCGGACAGCGACCCGCTCGCCTGCCCGTCCCCTCTGTCGTCGATGTCGCGCCGGTGGCGCGGAGCAGGCGATCTCGTCGGGGGTGGCACCGGTCGGCTTCGGGTAGCGGACCGCTGCTGGTCATGGATGTAGCGGGCGCGGGCGCCTTTTCCAAGCCCCTATCGCTGTGCCTGCAGCAGCAGTGCCCGGGGGCGGCCGGCGAGATCGTTCGCCACCAGGGGGTCAAAGCCCTCCGCCGCAAACAACGCCGCGGCGCTTCTCGCCTGGTCGAACCCGATCTCGATCGCCGCGAAGCCCCCCGGCGAGAGCAAAGCGCCGATTTCGGGCGCGAGCCGGCGATAATCGTCGAGCCCGTCGTCACCGGCGAACAGGGCCTCCGCGGGCTCGTGCTCTGCCACTCCCGGCCCTAGCTCGGCATCGCGCGCGACATAAGGCGGATTGCACAGGAGGAGATCGAACGTCTCCGTCAGCCCCGCTGCCCAGTCGCCGACACGAAAGTTCGCGCGCGATGAAAGGCCGAGCCGCTCGGCATTGCGCTGCGCATAGGCCAGCGCCGCCTCGCTTCGGTCGATCCCGAGCCCGGTCGCCTTCGGCCAGACATCGAGCGCCGCCAGCAGCAGCGTCCCCGGCCCAGTCCCGAGGTCGAGGATCCGAACCGGCCCGGGCCCATCGCCGAAATGCTCGATCGCCGCGGAGATGAGCGTCTCGCTGTCCGGTCGCGGAATGAGCGCGCCGGGGCCGACTTCCAATTCGATGTTCCAGAAGGCGCGGCGGCCCGTGATGTAGGCCACCGGCTCCCCCGCGCAGCGTCGCGCCAGGAAATGCTCGAAGGCCGTCGGTATCGCCCCGTCAGGCGGGTTGAGGATGAGCTGGTCGCGCTCGATCCCGAGCGCATGCGCCATCAGCAATTCGGCATCGAGCCGCGGCGTATCGGTGCAGGGGGGCAGGCGGCGCACGGCGTCGTGCAGCGCCCGCTCGACCGGCTTCACGCCTCCTCGAGCCCGGCGAGGCGCTGGGCCTCGTCTTCTGCGATCAGCGCTTCGGTCAATTCCTTCAGCCCCGGGCCTTCGAGAATCTCTGGCAGCTTGTGAAGCGTCAGGTTGATTCGATGGTCGGTGACCCGGCCCTGCGGGAAATTGTAGGTCCGGATGCGCTCCGAGCGGTCGCCCGATCCGACCATCGACTTGCGCGCGCCGGCCCGCTCGCTGGCGAGCCGCTCGCGCTCCAGTTCGAACAGCCGGGTCCGGAGCACCTTCAAGGCCTTGGCCTTGTTCTTGTGCTGGCTCTTCTCGTCCTGCTGGATGACAACCAACCCGGTCGGCAGATGGGTGATCCGGACCGCGCTATCGGTCGTGTTGACCGACTGCCCCCCGGGCCCGCTCGAACGATAGACGTCGATCCGCAGGTCCTTGTCGTCGATCTGCACGTCGACATCCTCGGCCTCTGGGAGCACCGCCACCGTCGCCGCCGAAGTGTGGATCCGCCCGCCGCTCTCGGTTGCCGGGACACGCTGAACGCGGTGCACGCCGCTCTCAAACTTCAGTCGCGCGAACACCCCGGCCCCGGCGATCGAGGCGACGGCTTCCTTGTAGCCGCCGACTTCCGACTGCGACGCGCTGATCAGCTCGAACTTCCAGCCATTCTCGTCGGCGAAGCGCTGGTACATCCGCAGGAGGTCCCCGGCGAACAGGGCCGCCTCGTCCCCGCCGGTCCCAGCCCGCACTTCGAGCATCGCCGCACGCTCGTCCGCCGAATCCTTCGGCAGCAGCTGGATCGCGAGCGCCCGCTCGGCGACCGGCAGCTTCTGCTCGATCAGCGAAAGCTCCTCGGCCGCCATGGCGCGCAGTTCCTCGTCGCCGTCGCGGGTCATGTGGCTGAGGCTCTCGCGCTCGGCCCGCAGGCGCCTGACTTCCCGGGCCGCCGCGGCGACGGGCTCGATCTGCGCATATTCCTTACTCATCCGGACGAAATCGTCCGGCGCGAGGTCGCCCGAGGCCATCGCCTCGGACAATTCCTGCCGCTTCAGCTCGATCTGTGCGATCCGCTCGGAGGAGATCTGCGTCATTCGGCGACGGCCGCATGGAGCATGTCGAGCGCGACCGCCCGTTGCTCCCCGCTCGCGAGGTCCTTGACCTGCGCCACTTGGTTTTCGAGCTCGCTTTCGCCCAAGATGATCGCGAAGCGCGCACCCGCCGAGGCAGCCTTGGCCATGCGCTTCTTCATGTTGCCGCGCCACGCCATGTCGGCCTGGAGGCCCTGTCGGCGAAGGTCGGCGATGATCCCGATGGCAGCCTTCTCGGCCGCTTCGCCGAGCGGCACCAGTACCGCCTGCGGCCGGTCGGGCGCGGGCGCATCGATCAGCATACTCAGCCGCTCGATCCCCGCAGCCCAGCCGATCGCCGGCGTGTGCGGACCGCCCAGCGCTTCGACCAGTCCGTCATAGCGGCCGCCGGCCAGCACCGTGCCTTGGGCGCCGAGCGCATCGGTGATGAACTCGAACGCCGTGTGGCGATAATAATCGAGCCCGCGCACGAGGCGCGGCGCGCGCTCCCAGGTGACTCCGGCGGCGTCGAGCCCCGCCGTGACGGCGGCAAAGAAGTCGCTCGCCTCCGGCGTCAGGAAATCATCGATGACCGGCGCCGAATCGACGATTGGCCAGTCGGCATGCGCCTTGCTGTCGAGGATCCGTACCGGATTGCGGTCGAGCCGGTCGCGGCTGTCCTCGCTGAGGTCGGCGCGGTGCGAGGCGAAATGCTCGTGCAGCGCGTCGCGCCAGGCCGCCCGCGTCGCCGGATCGCCCAGCGTGTTGAGCTTGCACACGACATTGCCGCCGACGCCCAGCTCGCGAAGCAGCTGGTCGGCGAAGCTCAGCACCTCGACGTCCGCATGCGGCTCGGCCGCGCCGAGCACCTCCGCGTCAAGCTGGTGGAATTGCCGGAACCGCCCCTTCTGCGGCCGCTCGTAGCGGAAGGCCGGCCCATGGGTCGCGACCTTGAGCGGCGCATATTGCTGCCAGCCCTCGGTGAGGAAGGCGCGGGCGATCCCCGCGGTGAATTCGGGCCGCATGGTGACGCTGTCGCCCGAGCGATCCTCGAACGTGTACATCTCCTTCGAGACGACATCAGTGGTCTCGCCAAGCGAGCGGGCGAATACCGCGGTCGGCTCGAGCACGGGCAGCTCGACCCGCTTGAATCCGAACAGCCGGCGGACGCGGTCGAAGGTCGCGACGACATGCGCGAAGCGGTCGGCTTCCTCGCCAAGGAGCGACTGCATGCCGCGGATGGGTTGGGGAGTGGAAATCTGGGCCATTTATCTGCGCGCCGCCACTAGCGGGTGGCGGCCCCGATGGCTAGGCGGATGGGATGCGTAACTTGGTCCTGCTCGCGGCGCTGGCCGCATCCACCTCCGCCTTCGCGCAGAATAGCGCGCCGACGGCCATTCCGCCCGTCTACAGCGTGCCCGCGGCGCGCGACATTCCCTACCCGGGAACGATGCGGCTGGAAGTGGACGTCACCGACAGCGACCGCGCGATCATGAAGGTCCGCCAACTGATCCCGGTGGCCGGTGTTGGCGACCTCGTGCTGCTGCTTCCGCGCTGGCTCCCCGGCGCCCACGGCCCCGACCAGAAGCCCGACAAGCTCGCCGGGCTCGAAATCCGAACCGCCGAAGGCGCGATCCTTCCCTGGGTTCGCGACACGGTCGAGACCAGCGGCTACCGCGTCAACGTTCCTGCCGGCACCCGCGCGATCGAGGCGCGCTTCCAGTTCGTCTCGCCGACCCAGCCCAACCAGGGTCGGATCGTCATGACCCCGTCGATCACCAACGTGCAGTGGGAGAATGTCTCGCTCTATCCGGCCGGCTATTACACCCGGCAGATCCCGGTCGAGGCGACGCTGGTCCTTCCGGCCGGCTGGCAGGCCGCGACCGCGCTCCGCCCGAACGGGGCCGCCGAAGGCACCGGCAACCGCGTCCGCTACGGCACCGTCTCCTACGAGACTTTGGTCGATTCGCCGGTCTTCGCCGGTCGCTACTTCCGCAAGGACGACCTCGGCCACGGCGTGACGCTCAACAGCGTCGCCGATGCACCCGAGGAATTGAAGATCCCGGCCGACGTGCTCGCCAAGCACCGCGCGATGGTCGACCAGGCGATCAAGCTCTTCGGCGCCCGCCACTTCGACCATTATGATTTCCTCAACGCCGTCACCGACGAGCTTGGGGGGATTGGCCTCGAGCATCACCGCTCGACCGAGATCGACACCTCGCTCGGCTACTACACCGAATACGACAAGCGGATGTACGACCGGAACGTCTTCCCGCACGAGTTCGTGCATAGTTGGGACGGCAAGTTCCGTCGCGGCGCCGACCTCTTCACTCCCGACTATCAGACCCCGATGCGCAACAGCCTGCTCTGGGTCTACGAGGGCCAGACGCAATTCTGGGGCACCGTTCTCGAAGCGCGTGGCGGCATGAGCTCGAAGCAGGACATCCTCGACCGCCTCGCGATGACCGCGGCCGGTCTCGACACCCAGCCGGGCAAGGCCTGGCGCCCGCTGCTCGACACCACCAACGATCCGATCATCCAGAACCGCGCGCCCGAACCCTGGGGCAGCTACCAGCGCTCCGAGGATTATTACAACGAGGGCATGCTGATCTGGCTCGAGGCCGACGCAATCATCCGCGGCGGGACGAAGAACAAGCGCGGCATGGACGATTTCGCCAAGGCCTTCTTCGGCATCCGCGACGGCGACTGGGGTACGGTCACCTACACCCGCGACGACGTCATCGCGACGCTTGGCCAGGTCTATCCCTACGACTGGAAGACCTTCCTCGCCGAGCGGGTCGACCAGGTCCGCCCGCGGGCGCCGCTCGAAGGCTTCACCCGCTCGGGCTACCAGCTCACCTACACCGACGAGCCGACCTCGGCCTGGAAGGCCCGCGAGGCGCTCGGCGGCAATGTCGACGTCAGCTATTCGCTCGGCTTCGCGGCCAAGGCCGGCAAGCTGACCGGCGTCAAATGGGGCAGCCCGGCCTTTGCCGCGGCGCTGCGGACCGGCGACGAATTGGTGGCCATCGGCGAGCGCGCCTATTCGGACGATGCCTTGCGCAACGCCATTCGCGATGCCAAGGGCACCACCGCGCCTATCCGGCTGACCTACAAGCGCGGCAATGCCGTCCGCACGGTTGCGATCCCTTATGCGGACGGCCTGCGTTATCCGCGCTTCACCAAGGTCGGAAAGACCAAGGGCGCACTCGATATCCTTCTGGAGCCAAAGTGAACCTAGATCTCGTGCCGGCGGGCAGCAATCCGCCCGAACATATCAATGTCGTCATCGAGGTGCCGATCGGCGGCGAACCGGTGAAGTATGAGCTCGACAAGAAGTCGGGCGCCATCTTCGTCGATCGCATCCTGCACACCGCGATGCGCTATCCGGCTAACTACGGCTTCATCCCCCACACGCTGGGCGAGGACGGCGATCCGCTCGACTGCCTAGTGATGAACCGCTGGCCGTTCATGCCCGGCTGCGTCGTCCGCGCGCGTCCCGTTGCGGTGCTGTTCCTCGAGGACGAAGCCGGCGGCGACGAGAAATTGCTCGCCGTTCCCGACGTCAAGACGACCCCTTATTACGAGGGGATCAGCGAGGGGGAGGACCTGCCGAAGATCGTGTTCGATCAGATCGCGCACTTCTTCACCCACTATAAGGACCTCGAGCCGGAGAAGTGGACTCGCGTCGGTCGCTGGGGTGGTCGCGACGAGGCCGCCAAGGTGATTGTCGACGGCCTCGAGCGCGCCAAGCGCGAAGGCTTCTAGGACCTCTTACTCGTCGGGGCGCCCGCCGCCCTGACCCTGCCGCGCGCGCTGGATGAAGCGCAGCGGCACGAACAGCTTGCGGAAGGTGATCCCGACCGTCCGCCCGATCGGCTCGAGCCGGTCGGGCTGATAGGCGAACGGGATCGCCGACCCGGCACCCCCACGCACTTCGGGCCGCGCGTTGAAAAGGTTGTTCACCTCGAGCCGGACCGTGCTTCCCCGCAGGAACGGGACCTTGGTGACGAGGTCGAGCCGCTCGCCGAGATTGGCGAACAGCCGCAGATCGAAGGTCGTATAGGGCGAGAAGCGCAGGTCCTCGCCGCCGGTCGCGACTCGGGTGGCGCTGCGCCAGTCGGCCGACACCCTGAGGCCGATCCCATTGTTGTAATAGCCGCCCTCGACCTCGACCTGGTGGCGCGGACGCCCGCCGGTCGAGCCCGACGCCTCGCCATCCAGATAGTCGATGTCGGGCAGGCCCGGCCCGATCACGAGCTTGTCCTCGAAGGTCAGCGTATGGGTCGCCGACAGCGTAAGCCGGCCGCCGCGGCCACCTGCGCCGAACGGTCCGCCACCACCGCGACCGCCGCCGAACCTGAAGCCGCCACCCGGGCCTGCACCCGGCCCTGCCGCAGCACCGTCACGCGGCGGCGGCGGCGCATCGCCGGGGGGAGGCGGAGGCGCCGCACCCTCGGGCGTCGGGGCCGGCGGAGGCGAACCCTCGCCCTGCGGCCCACGCTCGCCGACCGGGCGCGCGCCCGGCGGGATCAGGCCCTGCTGCCGTGCCCGTTCGACCAGCCGGTTGATCGTCGCCGCCGACGGCCGTTCGGTCTTGAGGCTCTTGGTGAAGTCGAACCCCCAGCGCAGCGTCTTGCGGGTCGAACGGTCGGCATTCACCGGCCGCAGGTCGACGCTCAGCAGCCGCCCGCTCGAATCGCGCTGGAAGCGATCGGGGAAGGCCGCCTGCAGCGCCGGGGTGACGGCCGGGAAGCTGATCTGCGGATTGTCGATCGTCTGCCGGACGAACTCGGCCCGAAGCCGCAGGTCGGGGTCCTGCAGCGGCTGCCAGTTGCCGCCGATCTTGAAGACGTTGCGGCGGTCGGCGGCAAGCGCCGGATTGCCGCCGGTCAGCGTCGTCACCGCCACCGTCTCGCCGCGCACCGCATCGAAGAAGGGAACGCCGCTCGTCTCGAGCAGCGGATCGCCGAGCTGCTGCAGCGAAGGCGCGCCTTCCTCGCGGGTCCAGCTCGCCAGCAGGTTGAGCCGCACCGCCGGCGACCAGTTCAGCCCCGCCCCGACCGAGCTCAACGTGCCGAAATCGCTGAGGCGCCGAAGGCCGCCATTGGCATTGGCCGTCAGTCGCCCGATCGAGGAGGCGCGGTCGGTTAGCGGAAGATCGACGCTGGCCGAACCCTCCACGATCTGCCGGTTGAGGTCCGCCTCGGCGGAAACGCCGCTCCGCCGGCTGCGGCTGTCGATCCCGAGCGCGCTTGCGCCGACCTTCAGCGTGACATTGGCCGTCCCCGCGGGAAGGCTGGCAAGCGGCCCTGTCGCGGTCCCGTCGACCGACAGCGAGGTGCGAGTCGACCGGCTGAGATCGCCGGTCAGTTCGGTGTCCGCCTCGCTCCGCACGGCCTCAGCATTGCCCGTCGCGGACAGGCGCCAGCGCCCCTTCTGCCCATTGAGCGAGCCGCCGAGCGCCAACGTGTCGCTGTTGGTCCGCCGACCGAGGAAGTCGCCATCGAGCAGGCCCAGTCCGCTGGTCCCGCGGCGCCGTTCGGCCTCGCCCGTCAGCGTCCCATTGAAATCCTTGCTGACCGGCCGGCTGAGCGTGCCGGAAAGACGGGCCGACTGGCCGGCCCCGACGAGCGTCCGAAACGGGCGGCTGTCGATCGGGTCGGTGACCGTATCGCGCCGGAGGATGTCGCGCTCTTCCTCGTAGAGCGGGTTGTTGCCCTCGAGCCGGAGATTGCCCGAGGTCCGCGTATTGTCACGGATGGTGAGCTTGCCGATGTCGGCCCTGGCGGTCGCATAGCCGCCATCGGTGGCGACCTTTCCGCCGACCTCGACCGCAGTCGAGTTAAAGCGCCGGCGAAGCACGATGTTCACCACCCGCTGGTCCGCGGCATAGCCATATTTGAGCGCGACTTCCTCGGGCAGGATTTCCATCCGCTGGATCGCCTCGGGAGGAAGATCGCGAAGCTCGCGAAAGCCCGAGATGCGCTGCCCGTTGAGCAGCACCACCGGCGGGCCGCTGCTGCGCCCGCGCGCGCTCCCCGTCTGCGCCGCGACCGAATCGAGCAGTTCCGAGATGCTGGTCGCGCCGGTCGCGCGGATGTCGCGCGAATCGAGCACATTCTCGGCCGGGATGTTGCCGACGACCGATCCACGCGGCCGCGCGCCGGTGACGGTGACTTCCTGATCGACTTCTTCTTCCTCCGCCTCCTCGCTGGCGGGCTGGTCCGGCTCGGCGGGCACCGCCTGAGGCTGGGTCGGGGTGACGGGGGCTTCCTGGGCGAAAGCCGGCATCGCCACGAAGGCGGCGGAGGCGAGAAGAAGGATACGGGTCATGCAGGCTCTATTCCGTTGGCGGCTAATCGTTCCGGTGGCTTGTGCGCCTGCGCTGAACCTGAAATGTCTTGCTACCTCGTCTTTCGACCAACGGGAGTGCTCGCTTGACCAACGGCCCGCGTATCCTGACCCTCGCCGCTCTGTTGCTCGGCGGCTGTGCGACGACACCGCCCCCAGGTCCGGGCATGAACGATGGCCCGGCCCCCATGATGGTCCCGCCGACCGTTCCGCCGCTGCCGCCCGCGCCGCCCCCGACCAATCCCCCGGCCCTCGACACCCTCTCGCCGGTCGACGCAGTTCGCGCCGCGCGCACCTGGATCGACTATCGCGATCCCTCGCTCGGCGCGGTGATCGCGCTTGATCCCACCGCCGAAGCGCAGGCCGAACGCGCCGCACGGGCGCCGGCCGGCCCGCTTCGGGGCAAGCTCATCCTGATCAAGGACAATGTCGAGGTGGCGGGACTCCCGACCACCGCCGGCAGTCTCGCCCTCGCGGCCAACAACACCGGTCGCGATGCACCGCTCGTTGCGCGCATCCGGCAGGCGGGCATGGTGGTCCTCGGAAAGACCAACCTCAGCGAATGGGCCAACATCCGGTCGACAAATTCGATCTCGGGCTGGAGCGCCGTCGGTGGCCAGACCCGTAATCCCTATGCGCTCGACCGCAACACCTGCGGCAGCTCGAGCGGCAGCGGCGCGGCGGTGGCCGCGGGCTATGTCGATTATGCCATCGGCAGCGAGACCGACGGCTCGATCACCTGCCCGGCCAGCATGAACGGCGTGGTCGGCCTCAAACCGACGCTCGGTCTCGTTCCCCGCACCCACATCGTGCCGATCAGCGAATCGCAGGACACGGCCGGACCGATGACCCGCACCGTCCGCCAGTCGGCCGAGCTGCTGAGCGCCATCGCCGGAAGCGACCCGGCCGACCGCGACAGCAAGGACGCCGATTCCCACCGGCAGGATTTCACCGCCGCCCTCTCGCCGGATGCGCTCAGGGGCCAGCGGATCGCCGCGCTCCGCTTTGCCGCGGGCTTCGGGACCGATCCCCTGTTCGACGCCGCGGTCGCCAGGCTCAGGGAAGCGGGTGCCGAGATCGTCGAGGTCAAGGCGTTCAAGCCGTCGGGTGACTTCGGCGAGGCCGAGTTCCAGGTGCTCCTCACCGAGTTCAAGGCCGGCCTCAATGCCTATCTCGCGAGCAGCCCCGCGCAATTGCCGGTCCGGACCCTTGCCGACGTCATCGCCTTCGACAAGGCCGAAGCCGCCGCGGAGATGCCGCTGTTCGGTCAGGAAATCTTCGAGATGGCCGAAAAGACCAAGGGCCTTGCCGACCCCGCCTACACGAAGGCGCGAGCCGACAGCCTCAGGCTCGCCAGCAAGGATCTCGACCGGCTGCTCAAGAACAACAAGGCGGTGGCGATCGTCTTCCCGACCCGGCCAGCGGCGTGGAAGATCGATGTCGTCAACGGCGACGTCTCGCCCGGCGGCAATGCGATCGGGTCGATGGCCGCCGTCGCTGGCTATCCGCACCTCACGGTTCCGATGGGGCTGCTGCGCGGACTTCCCGTGGGCCTCAGCTTCGTCGGGCCGCGCTGGTCTGACGGAAAGCTGCTCGCGCTCGGCAACGCCTATGAGCTTGCCCGCGGCCCGCTGGCTCGGCCGCGTTTCCTGTCGAGCATCGAGGCTGCGCCCGAATACGCGCCCGCGCTCGAACGGCAGGCGATCAGGCGGTAAGCTTCAGTCCCGCGATCGCGGCGACGATCAGGAGGATCAGCAGCACCCGGATCGTGGTGGTCGGCTCGTCGAAGAAGGCCATGCCCACCACCACGGTTCCGATCGCGCCGATCCCGCCCCACACGGCATAGGCCGTGCCCATCGGGATATCGCGCGCCGCCCGCTCGAGCAGCCCCATCGACAGGGTGACGCTGACCAGGAAGGCGATCGTCCAGGGAAGGTTGCGGAACCCATCGACGAACCGCAGCGAAGTGGTGAAGCCGACCTCGAAGAAGCCGCCGAGGATGAGCAGGAACCAGGCCATCAGATCGTCCCTTCGACCACTGGTGAGGCGTGCCGCGGGCGCCAGCTTGCGAGCAGGCAGCCTCCGACGATCAGCGCCGCCCCGGCCACGGTGCTGACCGTCAGCACCTCCGCATAGAAGATCGCGCCTAGGATCGCCGCCCAGACGAAGGCGCTATATTCGATCGGCACCAGTGCCTGCGCTTCGGCCCGCCGGTAGGCCCAGCTCAATAGCGCGAGGCTGGTGATCGCGAGCGCCGCCGACAGCGCCAGCATCGGCCACTGCCCGCCCTCTGGCCACAGCCCCAGTGACGGCTTCAGAATCAGCGCGACGGGCAGGAAGAGCAGCAGCCAGAGGCCCGAGATCAGCGTCTGGAAGAAGGCCACTTCGGCCGGTCCCGCGACCTGGCTCTGCTGGCGCATCAGGATGAGGTTCCAGGCATAGAGCAGCGCCGAGAAGAAGATTGCCGCGACCCCGTCGAGGTGCCGCTCGCCGCCCGAACCAAGCCGCGCCGCGACCAGCACGATCATGCCGGCGAGGCCGAGCAGGCTGGCCGCAATGCTGCGCCGGCTGATCTTCTCCTTGAGCATCGCCGCCGCGAGGTAGAGGGCAATGAGCGGCGCGACGAAGCTCAGCGCGATCGCTTCGGCCATCGGCAGGCGCGCGAGCCCGTAGAACCATGTCACCGCCATGGCCGCGCCGACCGCACCGCGCATGACGTGGAAACGGAAGGCTGCCCGGCTCGGCCACTCGGTCCGCCGCAGGAGGTAGAAAGGCGCCGACAGGATCACGCCGAATGCCTGGCGCCAGAGCATCGCGACGAATGAGCCGAGCGCGAGGGCCAGCCCCTTCATCGCAGTGTCCATGCCGGCGAAGAGCGCGATCCCGAGCGCAGCGGCGGCAAAGGGGAGAAGGTGTCGCTGGGCCGCCATTCGCGCCGACCTGAAGGGGCCGGGCCGCCTTGGCAAGCCCGGGACCGCCTAGCGCAGCGTCATCACGTCGCCGCGGACGGTGACTTCGGTAAACTGGCTGAGGAAACTCTGCCCGAGGAGATTGGTGCTCGCGCCGTCGATCACGACCGCGCCCATGTAGCGCGCGTTGCGGCTGCCGAGCTTGACGCTCTCGAGCTGCACGATCTGCCCCGACAAAGCGCCGCCAGCGCCTTCGCCGACATAGGTCCGCCCGCTCCGGTCGAGGTCGACATTGGCGCGGCGCGCGTCGCGTTCGGTCATCGCGATACCCGTCGCCCCGGTGTCGATCATGAATTCGACGATGGTCCCGTTGACCGCGACATCGGCATAGAAATGCCCGTTCGCGCGCCGGGTCAGCCGAACCTCGCTCGCGCTCGAACTGCCGCTGCTCGATCCGCTGCTGCTGCTGCTCGAGCCCCAGCCCTGCGAGCCGCCGCCCGACCCGGTCGCGGTGCCACCGTCCTCGTCGAACCACGGCCGAGCCTTCGGCGCCGGTTCGGCTTCGGCGGCCAATTTGGATCGGCCCGGCATCATGGCGCCGATGAAGGTCGCGATGATCACGATGACGATGATCGCACGGGTCATCGCACCCGCTTACGCGGGCACGGTAAAGAAGTGGTTCCTATTCGGCCCCGTCGAGCGCGGGCTCGGTCGCGGCATTCGCCGCCTCGATCTCGGCCGCCTTGGCCTCGACCAGCGCGACGATGTGATCGATCATGCCCTCGTCCTGGACATGGTGGTCGGTCACGCCCGACAGATAGACCATGTGCCGGCCGTTGCCGCCACCGGTGATCCCGATGTCGGTCTCCCGCGCCTCGCCAGGGCCGTTCACCACGCAGCCGAGCACCGAGAGGCTCATCGGCGTGCGGATATGCTGGAGCCGCTCCTCGAGCTTCTCGACCGTGCGGATGACGTCGAAGCCCTGGCGCGCGCAGGACGGGCAGGACACCACCCGGACCCCGCGGTTGCGGATCCCGAGCGCCTTCAGCAGGTGATAGCCGACCCGCACCTCTTCCTCGGGCTCGGCCGAGAGCGAGACGCGGATGGTGTCGCCGATCCCGCTCCACAGCAGCATGCCGAGGCCGATCGAGCTCTTCACCGTGCCGCCGATCAGCCCGCCCGCCTCGGTGATCCCGAGATGCAGCGGACAATCGACCTGGCTGGCGAGGTCCTGGTAGGCCGCGACCGCGAGAAACACGTCGCTCGCCTTCACCGCCACCTTATATTCGCGGAAGTCATGCTCCTCGAGCAGCCGGATATGGTCGAGCGCGCTCTCGACCAGTGCCTCCGGGCAGGGCTCGCCATATTTCTCGAGCAAATCCTTCTCGAGGCTTCCGGCATTGACCCCGATCCGGATCGCGCAGCCATTGGCCTTGGCCGCGCGGACCACTTCGGCGACCCGCTCGGACGAGCCGATGTTGCCCGGGTTGATTCGAAGGCAGGCCGCGCCGGCATCGGCCGCCTCGAGCGCCCGCTTGTAGTGGAAATGGATGTCGGCGACGATCGGCACCTGCGCCGCCCGAACGATCTCCTTCAGCGCGGTGGTGCTTTCGACGTCCGGGCAGGACACGCGGATGATGTCGGCCCCGGCCTCCTCGCAGCGACGAATCTGGTCGATCGTCGCCCGCGCGTCGGCGGTCGGCGTATTGGTCATCGTCTGGACGGTGATCGGCGCATCTCCGCCGACGGGGACGTTGCCGACCATGATCTGACGGCATTTCCGGCGCTCGATGTGGCGCCACGGGCGGATTGCGGACATGGCGCCCATATAGAGGGGCGGCATGACAGCGCCAAGGCAGCACTTGCCTCGGAGGTCACGGGCGCTAGAGGCCAAGGCGTGCCGAAACTCCGCTTCATGGCAGCGCTGCTTGCGCTGACAGCCGCCACGCCCGCCCCCGCTTACTGGGAATATACCCACCGGCTGGTGGCATCGATCGCCTTGGCCGAGGTTCAGCCCGCCACCCGCGCGCGGATCCAGGCATTGCTCAAGGAAGGCAGCCGGCTCGAGACGCCCGAATGCCCGACCCGCACCCTCGAGGACGCGGCGGTCTGGGCCGACTGCATCAAGCCGCTCGGCGACCGCTTCAGCTACCAGTCGAGCTGGCACTATCAGAACGTCAACGTCTGCAAGCCTTTCAGCCTCAAGGAAGCGTGCAAGGACGGCAATTGCGTCTCGTCCCAGATCGAGCGCAACGCCCGGCTCCTCGCCGACAAGAAGCTTCCTGTCCGTGAGCGTGTGATGGCGCTGGCCTATCTCGCCCATTTCGTCGGCGACCTCGCGCAGCCGATGCACGGCGGCGATCGCGGCGACCTCGGCGGCAACCAGGTCCCGGTGACCTATGGCGTCGTTGCCGGCCGCACCAATCTCCACGGCATCTGGGATGGCTGGATTCCCGAGCGCGCGGTCACCACCCCGCCGGGCGGCGTGAAGGGCCTTATCGGCGGCCTCAGCGCGGCCGACAAGGCGAAGCTTGCCGGCGGTACGGTCGAGGACTGGAGCCGTGACGCCTGGGAGAACAGCCGCACCCTCGCCTATGCGGGGCTGCTCGGCGATCCCTGCCGGAAGCTCGACAAGGACGAGCGCCCCGTCCTCACCGAAGCCAAGCTCCAGGCCCTGATCCCGCCGGTCCGCCGTCAGGTGACCGCGGGCGGCCTTCGCCTCGCGCGAATGCTCGACGACGCGCTTCTCCGCGGGCTCGCGCCCGGGCAGAAGAAGCCCGCCGCCAACTAGGGCTTCACGAAGCGCGCAATCGCCTCGATCACGGCCGGGGCGACCGGCAGGCTGGGATCGGAATAGGTCGCAAGGTTGGCGGCGCGATCAAGCGGCGCGGCCTTGAGGACGTGATTGACGCCCTCGAGCACCATCAGTTTCGCCTTGGGCTGCGCGCTTGCCAGCGTCGCAGCATCGGCGACCCCGGTCTGGAGGTCGGTCTCGCCCTGCACGATCAGCAGGGGAACCGTCAGCGATGCCGCCAGCCGCGCCGGATCCATCGGCAGCAGCGTTTTCAGATAACCTTGCACCTGCGGCGCGAACACCATTGAAAGCGGGCCGGGCAGGTCGGCGACCGGCACGTCGCGTCCCTGCTCCAGCGCGGTGATCGCGTTCAGCGCAGGATCGAGAATCGGCGCGTTGGCGGGATTGGCCCGGAACTGCGCGCGCATGACGTCACCAAGTTTGCGCCCCGGGCCCGAGATGCTGACCACGCCGCAAATCCCGGCAGGCCTCTGCGCCGCGGCGAGCGCGACCAGGCTTCCCTCGCTATGCCCCGCCACCCAGACGCACTTCGCGCCGGTCCGCGTGCGGATCGCACCGACCCAGGCGCCGACGTCCTTCGCATAACCGGCGATCGTCACCTGGTTGGCGTCGGCAATCGCGGCCTTGCTTCCGAACATGCCGCGCTTGTCGATGCGGACCGAGGAAACGCCCCTGGCGGCGAGACCTTCCGCAAGCAGCCGATTGCCGGCCGCCGTGATGCCAAGTGGACTATTCCCGTCGCGGTCGGTCGGCCCCGACCCCGGCACGATCAGCAGGATCGGCGCGCCCTTACCGGCGTCGATCATCGTCCCCGCCAGCACGCCCTGCGGACCCGGCGCGGTCACTTCGCTGACCTTGGGCGAGGCGGCCGCGATCGCGGCGGCGGCAAAGACGGTCATCAACATCGGCCTTACTCCTCACTGCCCCAGCGCCAGCGCCAGCCGCCGCGGGTGGTTCTTGCGGTAATCACCAGGAAAACGAGCGTGGAGAGCAGCACCAGCGAGCCCATCACCAGCGGCTGCGAATCTTCCAGAAACCGCGCCAGCGACAGGACGATCGCGAGGAAAGCGGCGGCGACGGCCCAGCCCTGCCAGCGGATCGGCAATCCTGCTCCAAAGCCATAACGCTTGGGCGCGAACCATTCGGGACGCTCACTCATCGCCACTCTCCTTGGGTGGGCGCCCGCGCCGCACCGGACGCGGATCCGACAGGCGCACACCACGCGCTTTCAGCGCCTCGCGCAACAGGCATTCGACTTCGGCATTGGCGGAGCGGAGATTGGCCGTGGCGCAGCGCTCGACCGCGGCCCACAGGTCCGGGTCGATCCGCAGCGGGAAGGCCTTCCGCTCCGCCATCGTCCTACTGGTAGAGCGAGCCGGTGTTGACGACGGGCTGGGTGTCACGCTCGCCGCACAGCACCACCATCAGGTTCGAGACCATCGCTGCGCGCCGCTCATCGTCGAGTTCGACCACATTCTTCGCCGAAAGCTGCTCGAGCGCCATCTCGACCATGCCGACCGCGCCCTCGACCAGGGTCTTGCGCGCGGCGACCACGGCCTGCGCCTGCTGCCGGCGGAGCATCGCGCCGGCAATCTCCTGCGCATAGGCGAGGTGGGTGAAGCCGCATTCGTCGACCGTGATCCCGGCGACCGCCAGCCGCGCATTCAGCTCCTGGCGAAGCTCGCCGCCGACCTCGTCATGATGACTGCGCAGCGTGACGTCATGGTGCTCGAAATCGTCATAAGGGTAGCGCGCCCCGACCGTGCGGATCGCCGCCTCGACCTGGACCGTGACGAAGGCCTTGTAATCGTCGACGTCGAACAGCGCCTGCGCGGTGTCCACCACGCGCCAGACGATCTGCGCGGCAATCTCGATCGGGTTGCCGCGCTGGTCGTTCACCTTGATCTTCTCGGAGATGAAGTTGTTGGCGCGGACCGAAACCTTGCGGCGCATCTCCCACGGGAGCACCCAGCGAAGGCCCGTCGCCCGGTCGGTCCCGCGATAGGAGCCGAACAGCGTGATCGCCGCCGCCTGGTTGGGCTGGAGCATATAGAAGCCGCACAGGATCAGCACGATCAGGATCGGCGCGACCACGATCCCCACGGCGTCGAGCGGATTAACGCCCTCCCCGTCGCCCCCTGCGATCCGCGCGATGCTGAAGAGCTGCACCGCGATGACCACGAGCAGGACGAGCAGCATGACATAGCCGCTCATGGTAGCCGCCGGCCGCTCGCGGCTGGCAGACAGATTGACGATCCCCTGTTCAGACATGAATGCCTCCTAATCTGGTATCATATTTATATCTTTTGCTCGCGTTGCGCAAGCCACCGCGATGCGGCAAGGGCGGGGCCATGACGAACTGGTCCCTGGTGATCCACGGCGGCTGCGGCGCGCTTCAGCTCAGCGCCGACGAAGAGGCCGCGGGCCGCGCCGGCCTTTCCGCCGCGCTCGACGCGGGCGAGCGCGTGCTTGCCGGGGGCGGCAGTGCGGTCGACGCGGTCGAGGCCGCCGTGCGCGTCCTTGAGGACGATTCTGCCTTCAATGCCGGGCGCGGCAGCGTCCTCAATGCCGCGGGCGAGATCGAACTCGACGCCGCGATCATGGATGGGCGCGACCGCCATGCCGGCGCGGTCGCGGGCCTGCGCACCATCCGCCACCCGATCAGCGCCGCCCGCGCCGTGATGGAGGCGAGCCCCCACGTCTTTCTCTCCTATCCGGGCGCCGAGGAATTCGCCCGCGAACAGGGTCTCGAGCAGGTCGAGCCCGGCTGGTTCGAGATCGCCGCCCGCCGCGACGCGTTGCGCAAGGTGATCGAGAGCGGCGCCGGTTTCGACCTCGACGTCAAATATGGCACCGTCGGCGCGGTGGCCGTCGATACCGGCGGCCGGGTCGCGGCCGCCACCTCGACCGGTGGCCTCACCGCCAAGAAATGGGGTCGGATCGGCGATTCGCCGCTGGTCGGCTGCGGGACCTATGCCGACGACCGCTCCTGCGCGATCAGCTGCACCGGCGCTGGCGAACTCTTCATCCGTGCCGCCGCCGCGCACGAGGTGGGTGCCCGGATGCGGCTCGGCGGCCAGCAATTACAGGAAGCGGTCGACGCCACCCTCGCCGACGTCGCCGCGCTCGGCGGCAAGGGCGGCCTTATCGCCGTCGCGCCTAGCGGCGAGGCGGCCTGGGGCTTCACCACCCGCGGCATGTACCGCGGCAAGGCCAGCGCGTCGTCCCCGAGGGAGATTGCGGTCCATGACGCTTGAGGAAGCGACCCCCGACGACATCCCGGTTCTCAAGGCGCTCGTCGAGCGCGCCTATCGCGGCGACAGCGCGCGTGCCGGCTGGAGCCACGAAGCCGACCTCCTGACCGGACCCCGCACCAGCCCCGAGGAACTGGCCGAGATCATCGCCGATCCCGCCCGCCACCTTCTCGTCGCGCGCGAGGACGGGACCATCCGTGCCTGCGTCCTCCTGTGGGAGAAAGGCGAAGGCCGCGTCTATCTTGGCATGCTGACGGTCGATCCCGCGCTTCAGGGCAGCGGCATGGGCAAGCGCCTCCTCGCCGCGGCCGAGGACCATGCCCGTTCCGCCCTCCATGCCGACCGGATGGAAATGCAGGTCTTCGACCGCCGCCGCGAGCTCCTCGCCTTCTATGACCGACGTGGCTACCGCCCGACCGGCGAGCGCCGCCCCTTTCCCTATGCCGAATGGCCGCAGGCGGGCGCGGTGGTCGACGACCTCGAATTCGTCGTCCTCGAGAAAGCGCTCTAGGTCACCATCCCGAGCAGGGTCGCGACCTTGTCCGCCTCGTGGGCGGGCTTGTCCTTACGGATCCGCGCGATCCGCGGGAAGCGCATCGCCAGCCCCGAGCGGTGGCGCTTGCTGAGGTGGATCGAATCGAACGCTACCTCGAACACCAGGCTCTTCTCGACCTCGCGCACCGGCCCGAACCGGTTGACGGTGTTGCGCCGGACGAACCGGTCGAGCCATTTCAGCTCCTCGTCGGTGAAGCCCATATAAGCCTTGCCGACCGGCAGCAGCTCGCCGTCCTCGGCCCAGCAGCCGAAGGTGAAATCCGAATAGAAGCTCGACCGTTTGCCCGATCCGCGCTGGGCATACATGACCACGCAGTCGGCGGTCAGCGGGTCGCGCTTCCATTTGTACCACAGGCCCACGCGCCGTCCCGAGACATAAGGCGCGTCGCGGCG
Source organism: Sphingomonas sp. SP2 (assembly GCF_058313385.1). Classification (NCBI taxonomy): domain Bacteria; kingdom Pseudomonadati; phylum Pseudomonadota; class Alphaproteobacteria; order Sphingomonadales; family Sphingomonadaceae; genus Sphingomonas; species Sphingomonas sp. SP2. The sequence goes on from NZ_JBZFLD010000001.1 coordinate 584,386, forward strand.
CTTCAGCATCATCCCCTCGATCGCCGCATCGCGCGCGCCCGAGCGGATCTCAGCCAGCGCCGCGAAATCCTCCGCCTCGATCAGCTGCGACAGGTCGAAGCGCGTCGGATCGAGCCGGCCCATGAACCCCTCGAGCCTCGCCCGCCGTTCCTCCCACGGAAGCGCGCGCAGATCCTCCTCGCCGTCGAACAACAAATCGTAGAGCCGAACGAAGGCGGGGAATTCGTCGCGCATCTTGGCGCTGACGACCTTGCGCCCGAGCCGTTGCTGCAGCGCGTTGAAGCTCGCCGCCGACCCGCCATGTTCGTCGAGCCCCTGGCCCGCTCCGCGGACCAGCAATTCCCCGTCGAGCACCGCCGGGACCTGCAGCGCCTCGGCGACCTCGGGAAAGCTCCGGGTCACGTCGTCCCCGGTCCGGCTGTAGAGCCGCGTCTCGCCCCCGGCATGGACCAGCTGGAGCCGGATCCCGTCCCATTTCCATTCGGCCGCATAGGCGTCGAGGTCGAGCTCGGCATCTTCCAGCGGATGCGCGAGCATGAACGGCCGGAACACCGGCACGTCGCGCGCGGTCGGCTGCTCGCCCCGCCCCTCGCCCCAGGCGAACAGTTCGAGATAGGGCGGCTTCAGCCCGTGCCAGACCTCCTCGACCGCCTCGACGTCGACCTCGAACGCATCGGCGAAGGCCTGCTTGGCGTTGCGCGCATTGATCCCGACCCGAAGCTCGCCCGTCGCCAGCTTGAGCAACGCGAATCGCCCCGAGGCATCGAGATGATCGAGCATCGCGCTCAGCACCGCCGGCGCGTCCGATCGGCTCGCCCCGCGCAGCCGCTCCACCGCCTCGGTGATGGTGATCGTCCCGTCGTCATAATCGCCTTCGGGCGCGGGCCACAGCAGGGACACGGTCTCGGCCAGGTCGCCGACATAATTGTGGCTCATCCGGAGCAGCAGCGGATCGACTCGCTCCGAGGCGAGCGCGCGGATCACCGCGCCCTTCACATGCGGGATGTCGAGCGTTCCGGTGAGCGCCGCCAGCGCATAGCCGCGATCGGGATCGGGAGTGCGCTGGAGATAGTCGCCGATCAGCTTGAGCTTGGCCAACCGGGAGCGCGTGTAGACGAGCGCATCGAGGAGCTGCGAGAAAGCGCGCATCGCCCCCCAATGCACGAGCCGGGGCGCCGGGTCCGTAACGACCCTTGGGCCAGCCTCAGTTGAGCCGCAGCGCCACCGCGGCAAGGACGGCCTGGCGCTCTGCCGCGGACGCCGCTGCGATCGCGTCGGCCGCATGATCGAGGCAGGTCAGCGTCGCCACCCGGCAGCCCGGCAGCAGCGCCAGCTGGGAGGACATTCGCGCCAGTCCTTCCATCGCCTGCAGCCCGGCGCGGTCGGCGTCGCTCCGAATCGCGTCCATCCGGGCATGGATGTCGAGCGGGCTCAGGGCGTCGGCACGGCTCCTGATCTCCTGCAGCCGACGCTGCAGGTCCTGGTGGAGGTCATCGAGCGATTCGCGCATGCTTCACCTCTTCTCAACCCGCGGATCGTGCGCCACAGTGGTAAAGGCTTGGCTAAGGCCCGTTTCTTACCCGGCCTCGTCGATCGCGTGACCTTGACAAGTCGGTGGGGCCCCGCCATTGGGGCCGCCGATGCGGGCGGCGTTTGGCCGCTCTTTTCTTTTCTAGCTTTTGGGACAGGTACGATGGCCAAGCCGGCAACCGTCAAGATCAAGCTCGTCAGCACGGCCGATACCGGCTTCTTCTACGTGACCAAGAAGAACCCGCGCAACCAGACCGAGAAGATGAACTTCCGCAAGTATGACCCGGTCGTGCGCAAGCACGTCGAGTTCAAGGAAGCCAAGATCAAGTAATCTCGGGCATCCGTACTGACGGATCAGGGCGCTTCGGCGCCCTTTTTCGTATCAGGCGACCGGCACTTCCTTGGGCAGCAGGGCGCTCACCTCGGCGACGAAGCGTGCGACTGAGATCGGCTTCGAGACATAGGCCTGCGCGCCCGCCGCGCGAATCCGCTCGTCGTCGCCATGGCCTGCATAGGCCGTCACCGCCATGATCGGCACCTCGGCCAGCGTCGCCTCGCTCCGGATTGCCCGGATCAGCTCGAGCCCGCTCACATAGGGCAACTGGATATCGGTGATCACCAGGTCGGGGCGGAAGTCGCGCGCCGCGTCGAGCGCCACGCGGCTGTCCGTGACTGGCATCGCCTCATGGCCATGCGCCGCGAGCAGGTCGCAGAACAGCTTGATGTTGAGGGCATTGTCCTCGACAACCAGGATCCTGGCCATGACTAATTGCTCCTCACACCTCCATCATAGGCGATGAAGCGAAGTGCCGTAAACGATGGCGACCACATTGCGGTTGCCTTGCAGGTCCTCGCTGTCTCGCTGGGGGACGACGCCCGCGCGTCGCGGCTGCTCTCGCTGACCGGCCTCACCCCCGCCGACCTGCGCGAACGCGCCGCCGAACCGGCCGTCCTGGTTGCCGTCCTCCGCTTCCTCGAGGACCATGAACCCGACCTCCTTGCGGTCGCCGCCACGCTGGGCAAAAGCCCGCAGGAACTGGTCGCGGTCCGGAGCGCTCTCGAAGCATGAATTCACTCACCCCGGGCGGTCGCCCCCTGCTCGTCACCGATTGCGACGAAGTGCTGCTGCACATGGTCCGCCACTTCTCCGACTGGCTGGAGGAAGAGCATCAGGTCCTGTTCCGACCCGAGGAAGGCGACATGGCGGGCGCGCTCAAGGACAAGGCGACCGGCGAGCGGGTTGCGACCGAGCGGGTCTGGCAGCTCCTGTGGGGCTTCTTCGAAAGCGAGATGCATCGCCAGACCATCGTCCCTGGCGCGATCGAGGCGCTCGGGCGCATCGGCGAGAAGGCCGACATCGTCGTCCTCACCAATCTCGGCGAGGAGGCCCGCGAGGGCCGGATCGCCCAACTCGCCCGCTTCGGCATCCGTCATGAAGTCGTCTGCAACCGGGGCGGAAAGGGCGAGCCGCTCCGTGCCATCGTCGAGCGCCATCGCGCGCCGCGCCACTTGTTCGTCGACGACCTCGCGGTCCATCACGCCTCGGTCGCCAAACATTCTCCCGACACGCACCGGCTCCACATGATCGCCGAGCCGAGCCTTGCCGCGGTCACCGCGCCAGCCGAGCACGCCCATGCCCGGATCGACGACTGGGCCGCCGCCACCCCCTGGATCCTCGAACGGCTGGAAGGCTGACCGACATGAAGACCTGCCTCATCACTGGCGCCACCGCCGGCATCGGCGCCGCCTCTGCCCGCGCCTTCGTCGCCGCGGGCTGGCGGGTCATCGGGACCGGCCGCCGCGAGGACCGCCTCCAGGCCCTTCAGGAGGAACTTGGCGCGGCCTTCCTCCCGCTCGCGGTCGACATGCAGGACCTTGCCGCCGTCCAGGATCTCGCCCGCCTGGAAGGCGACTGGAACACGGTCGACTGTCTGATCAACAACGCCGGGCTCGCTCCGCCGATGGCCGACCTTCAGGACAGCGAGTGGGACAAGCTCAAGGTCGTGCTCGACACCAATGTCACGGGCCTCGTCGCTTTGACCCACGCGGTCCTGCCCAAGCTGATTGCTACCAAGGGATCGATCATCAATCTCTCCTCGGTCGCGGGGACCTATCCCTATCGGGGCGGCGCGGTCTACGGAGCGAGCAAGGCCTTCGTCCGCCAGTTCAGCCTGATGCTTCGCAACGATCTCGCCGGGACCGGAGTCCGGGTGACCTCGATCGAGCCCGGCATGGCCGAAACCGAATTCACCCTCGTCCGCAACGGCGGCGACCAGGCCGCGTCCGATGCCCTCTATGCCGGGATCGAGCCGATGACCGCCGAGGATCTCGCCGAGACGATCCTGTGGGTCGCCAGCCGCCCGCCCCATCTCAACATCAATGCCCTTGAACTCATGCCGACGCGGCAGAGCTGGGCCGGCTTCTCGACCACCCGCAAGGGTTGACCGGGCCGCGCGACGGAGGCACCCGCAAGCCCATGTCCATCGATCAGCGCCTGGCCGAGCTCGGCCTCACCCTTCCCCAGCCCGCAGCCCCGGTCGCGTCCTACGTGCCCGCGGTGCTCACCGGCAATCTGCTCCACATCTCGGGCCAGATCGCCTTTGCCGAGGACGGCAGCCTCATCACCGGCCGCCTCGGCGAGACCATGGGCCTCGAGGAAGGCCAGGCCGCGGCGACCCGCTGCGGGCTGATGCTGCTCGCCCAGATGAAGGCCGCGCTCGGTTCGCTCGATCGGGTCAGCCGCGTCGTGAAGCTCGGCGTCTTCGTCAGCTCCGCGCCCGACTTCACCGACCAGCCCAAGGTCGCCAACGGCGCCTCCGACCTCATGCAGCAGGTGTTCGGCGAGGCCGGACGCCATGCCCGTTCGGCGGTCGGCGTTCCTGTCCTCCCGCTCGGCGTCGCCGTCGAGGTCGACGCGATTGTCGAGGTCCGCGACTGATCGGCTCCTCGCCGGCACCGCAGGTTTCGCGCATCGCGGCCTGCATGGTGCCGGCGTCCCCGAGAACAGCCTTGCCGCCTTTCGCGCAGCGATCGCGGCGGGCGCGGGCATCGAATGCGACCTGCGCCTGTCGTCCGACGGCGTTCCGGTCATCTTTCACGATCCCGACCTTGAGCGCCTGTGTGGCCGGTCGGGCGAAACCGAATCGCTTCCCGCCGCTTTCCTGACCCAGATGCCGCTCGCCGGCACCGACGAACGCATCCCGTGGCTCGGCGAGCTGCTTGAGCTTTCCGGCGACACCCCGCTCCTCCTCGAACTCAAGGTCCGGGCCGGCTCACCGCCACCGCCGATCGACCTCCTCTGCCGCGCGGTCCTCCATGCGCTTGCCGGCCACGAGGGACCGGTCGGGATCATGAGCTTCGATCCGCGCGTCGGTGCCTGGCTCACGCGCCATGCGCCCGATATCCCGCGCGGCCTCGTCGTCGCGGACAGCCTCCCAGGCTGGCGCCGCGCCGCTGCGCGGATGCTCGCCGCGCCCGACTTCCTCGCGGTCGAGACCAGCGCCGCGCTCCGGCCGTGGGTCGCCGCCGCCCGCAGGCAGCTTCCCGTCACCAGCTGGACGGTCCGGACGCCGGACCAAAGGGCCAGCCTTTTCAATCGGGTGGACGCGCTTATCTGGGAAGGCGATGGCCGACCGTGATCCTTCCGCCCAGGCGCGACTGGCCGACAGCTTCGCCAGCATCGCCCCGGACGAGTGGGATCGCCTCGCCGGCGCGTCGGACCCCTTCCTCAGCCACGCCTTCTTCCGGGCGCTCGAAGACAGCGGAAGCATCGGCGGCGGATCCGGCTGGAGCCCGCTCCCCCTGATCGTCAGCGAGGACGGCACCGACCTCGCCGAGGCGCCCGCCTTCCTCAAGAGCCACAGCCAGGGCGAATATGTCTTCGACCACCACTGGGCCGACGCTTGGGAACGGGCCGGCGGCGACTATTATCCGAAGCTCCTGATCGCCATTCCCTTCACCCCGGTGGTCGGGCGGCGCCTGCTCGGCACGCGCCCCGAGCTCCTCCTGGCGGCAGCCGAGGGCGTGACGGTCCAGAACCAGCTCTCCTCGGCTCATGTCACCTTCCTCGAGCCTGCCGAAGCCGACCTCGCCGAAGCCCGCGGTTGGCTCATCCGCCACGGCATCCAGTATCACTGGCACGACCGTGGCTATGGCGACTTCGATGGCTTCCTCGCCGCCTGCAGCAGCCGCAAGCGCAAGGTCATCCGCAAGGAGCGCGCGGCAGCGTGCGAAGGCCTTACCTTCCGCCATCTCCGCGGGTCGGAGATCAGCCCTGCCGACATGGATGCCATGTGGGCCTTCTATCAGGACACGGGCAGCCGGAAGTGGGGCCACCCCTATCTCACTCACGACTTCTTCCGCGACGCGGTCGATCGGCTCGGCGACCAGCTGCTCCTGTTCCTCGCCGACCGCGACGGCCAGCCGATCGCGGGCGCGCTCAACTGGGTCGGCGCCGACACGCTCTACGGCCGCTACTGGGGCTGCCGCGAGGACGTTCCCTTTCTCCATTTCGAGCTTTGCTATTACCAGGCGATCGACTGGGCGCTCGCCAACGGCCGGACCGTCGTCCAGGCGGGCGCCCAGGGGGAGCACAAGCTCGCCCGCGGCTACGAGCCGGTGATCACCCACAGCGCGCACTTCATTCCCAACGCCGGCTTCCGCCGCGCGGTGGCGGGCTTCCTGTCGGCCGAGCGCGAGGCGGTCGCGACCGAGCTCGTCGCGCTGCGCGAGGAACTGCCCTTCCGGAAAGGGTAGGCAAGACACGAAAAAGGCCCGCCGGAACTGGTCCGGCGGGCCCTCTCGCCCCTCGCGCGAACGCGAGTTTGATTAGCCCTGGAGCGGTGCCAGGTTCACCGCGGCATGCTTGCCGCGGCGATCGACTTCCAGCTCGAACTCGAGCCGGTCGCCTTCGTTGAGGCTGGTCATCCCGGCGCGCTCGACGGCCGAGATGTGGACAAAGGCGTCCGGCTGCCCGTCGTCGCGCTGAATGAAGCCGAAGCCCTTCATCGCGTTGAAGAACTTGACGGTGCCCGAGGCCTTCTCGCCGGTCAGCTGGCGCTGCGGCGCACGCTCGGCGCGCTCGACCGCGAGCGGCTCGCCGTCGATGCGGATGTTGGTCGCCGAGACCTTGCCGCCACGATCGACCAGCGTGAACTCGAGCGGCTGGCCGTCGGCGAGGTCGGTAAGACCCGCCTGCTCGACCGCCGAGATGTGCACGAACACGTCCTCGCCGCCATCGTCACGGACGATGAAGCCGAAGCCCTTCTGCGGATTGAAGAACTTGACGACGCCCTTGCCTTCGCCAACGACCTGGGGGGGCATGCCGCCACCGCCGCCGCCGCCGCCGCGGAAACCGCCGCCGCCGCCGCCGAAGCGACCGCCGCCGCCGCCACCGCCGAAGCGATCACCGCCGCCGCCGCCGTAGCCGCCACCGCCGCCGCCGCGATAGCCACCGCCACCGCCACCGCCACCGCCACCGCCACCGTAGCCGCCGCCACCGCCGCCACGGTAGCCACCGCCACCGCCGCCGAAGCGATCGCCGCCGCCGAAGCCACCGCCACCGAAGTCGCCGCCACCGAAGCCGCCGCCACCAAAGTCACCGCCGCCGCCGAAATCACCCTTGCTGTCGCGTCCGCGACCACCCCGGTCGCCCTTACGCCCTCGATCGTAACCCATGCCCGTGCAAACTTCCTTGAACCCGATTCTCTTCAAACCAACGCGCTGGGCTCAACGGCGCAACCGGTCACGGCATGCCATGAAGACATGCTTCCGGTGCGGACCCTACAGGAAAAAACCGCATTCCTCTAGCCGTTTGTCTCGCGCTTGTTGTCAGGACCGGTTAAGCGGGAAGGACGCAGGGACTCTCGGATACTTATGGCCATTTATTTCCACGAAGAAGATCTCCCCGGCACCGACATGTTCGGAGCGGGCCCCATCGCGGTCGACACCGAAGCCATGGGCCTCCACCCGGGCCGCGACCGGCTGTGCCTTGTCCAGCTGTCGGACGGCTCGGGCGACGAGCATCTCGTCCGCTTCTCGCCCGGCAGCGACTATGCCGCGCCCAACCTCAAGGCCTTGCTCGCCGACCCCGCGCGCCTGAAGCTCTATCATTTCGCCCGATTCGATATTGCGATCATGAAGCACTATCTCGGGATCATGGCCGCCCCGCTCTACTGCACCCGCACCGCGTCGCGGCTGATCCGGACCTACACCGATCGCCACGGGCTGAAGGAGCTGGTCAAGGAACTGCTCGGCACCGACATCAACAAGCAGCAGCAGACCAGCGACTGGGGCGGACCCGACCTCAACGACGCGCAGCGCGACTATGCCGCGAGCGACGTCCGCTACCTTCACGCGCTCAAGGAAAAGCTCGACGTGCGCCTGGCGCGCGAGGGCCGCACCGCGCTCGCGCAGGCCTGCTTCGACTTCCTTCCCGCCCGGGCCGAGCTGGACCTCGCCGGCTGGCCCGAAGAGGACATCTTCGCCCACAGCTGATGAGCGAAGCCGCCAACCAACAGCGCCTTGAAGCGCAGCACTGGGCAGAGCCCGGCAGCCGGCACGACCGGCTGGTCCGGACGCTCAAGATCGCCCTGCCGAGCGCCGTGGGCGTGGTCGGCGCGATCTTCCTCGCCCTGCCGCTTGCCAAGCAGCAGGAAGTGAGCTTCATCCTCGACAAGAAGGATGTCAGCCGCGCCGAGGAACGGATGAAGATCGAGGCCGCGCGCTACAGCGGCACCGACGATCGGGGCCAGCCCTTCCTCCTCGTCGCCAACCGCGCCGTCCAGCAGACCAGCGAGGTGCCGATCGTCGACATCCGCGGGATGCTCGCCCGGCTCGGGCTGCGCGACGGGCCTGCCACCATCCAGGCGGTCCAGGGCCGCTACGACCTCGACAAGCAGCAGGTCGCGGTGAACGGCCCGGTCCGCGTCAGCGGGCCCGAAGGCGAGCAGTTGCTGACCCGCGACGTCCTCCTCGACCTTAAGTCGCGCCAGGTCCGGAGCACCGGCCAGATCAGCGGCCGGATGCCCGTCGGCAGCTTCAACGCGCAGAGCCTGTCGGCCGATCTCGGCACCAAGCAGGTCGCGCTGAACGGCGGCGTGACGGGCCAGGTGAAGCTTGGCGACTTCCAGGCCGGGCGCATGCGGGCCGACCTTGAGCGCCGCGTTGTCGTCCTTGATGGCGGCGCGCGGTTGAAAATCACGCCCGGGACCGTCAGATGAGCGCCATGGGGAAGCTCCGCACCGTCTCGCTCTCACTCGCGCTCGCCACGGCCGCCGTCGGCAGCGTCGCCTTTGCGCAGACGCAGGGCGGCCCGGTCTCGGCCCTCAAGGGCCATGACGCCAACGCGCCGATCGACGTCGCGAGCGACCGGATCGAGGTCCAGGACCGCGCCGACCGCGCGATCTTCGCCGGCAACGTCAAGGTCCGCCAGTCCGACCTCACCCTCGACACCGAGCGGCTGACCGTTGCCTACACCAGTGCCGGCGGCCTCCAGATCGACCGGCTCGACGCCTCGGGCGGCGTGATCGTGCGCTCGCCTTCGGAAACCGCGCGCGGTGACTTTGGCGTCTATGACATCAATCGCCGGATCATCACGCTCGTCGGCGGGGTCCAGCTCCAGCGCGGCGATTCGCGCATCTCGGGCGCGCGCCTGACCATCGACATGAATAACGGGCGTGCGGTGGTCGACGGCGGTCCCGCCGGGGTCGGCGAATCGGGCGGCCGGGTCACCGGTCACTTCACCGTTCCGCAGCGCCGCGGCGGCTAGGCGATGAACGAAGCCAGCGCCATCGACCGCTCGGCAGCGCCGTATGCGGGCAGCCCCATGCGCGGCCTCGCCGTCTACAGCATCGCCAAGAGCTACGATAAGCGTCAGGTCCTTCGCGACGTCAGCCTCGAGGTGCATCGCGGCGAGGTGGTCGGCCTGCTCGGCCCCAACGGTGCCGGCAAGACCACCAGCTTCTACTCGGTCATGGGGCTGGTGAAGCCCGACGCCGGCCGGATCGAGCTCGACGGTCGCGACATCACCGCGCTGCCCATGTACCGTCGGGCGATCCTCGGCCTCGGCTACCTGCCGCAGGAAACCAGCATCTTCCGCGGTCTTACCGTCGAACAGAACATTCTTGCCGTCCTCGAGGTGGCCGAGCCCGACCGCGCCGCGCGTGCAGCCCGGCTCGAGCAGTTGCTTGGCGAGTTCGGGCTGGAGCGGCTGCGCTCCTCGCCCGCAATGGCGTTGTCGGGCGGTGAGCGGCGCCGCTGCGAGATCGCCCGCGCGCTCGCCGCCGATCCCAAGATCATGCTCCTCGACGAGCCCTTCGCCGGCATCGACCCGCTGTCGATCGCCGACATTCGCGACCTCGTGAAGGACCTGAAGCGCCGCGACATCGGCGTCCTCATCACCGATCACAACGTACGCGAAACGCTCGAGATCGTCGATCGCGCCTGCATCATCTACGACGGACAGGTGCTGTTCGCCGGGACCCCCGAAGCGTTGGTCGCCGACCCGGAAGTACGCCGGCTCTATCTCGGCGAAAGCTTCGAGCTCTAGGGGGCGGCGACATGGGTCTGGGCCCGGGCCTTCAACTCCGCCAAGCCCAGTCGCTCGTCATGAGCCAGCAGCTCCAGCAGGCGATCAAGCTGCTGCAGCTGACCAATCTCGAAGTCGAAGCCGCCATCGCCGAGGAACTGGCCAGGAACCCCCTGCTCGAAATGGGCAGCGACGGCGATGTCGTGGTCCGCGAGGATGTCGAGTTTGGCGACGCCCCCGCCGATCCGCGCGGGGTCGACGAGCTTGGCGGCAAGGGCGAGGAGGCGCTCGATTCGGACTGGCAGGCCGCCGCTTCCGAGACCGATGCCGCCTACGAGATCGGTGGCTCGGACGATGACGGCTTCGACTTCGACCGGCTGTCGGCCTGCGAGGACGGCTTGTGCGAGCATCTCATGGCGCAGCTCCACGGTGCCGGCGGCGTCGCCGGCCGGGCCGCCGAGGCGATCGTCCACGAGCTCGAGGACACCGGCTGGCTGACCACGCCCCTGCGCGACATCGCCCAGGCCCTCGAGCTTCCGCTCAAGGACGTCGAGGCCGGCCTCCGGCTCGTCCAGGGGCTCGAGCCGCCGGGAGTGGGAGCGCGCAACCTTGCCGAGTGCCTCGCCCTCCAGGCCAAGGCCGCCGACCGCTACGATCCGGCCATGGCGCGGCTGATCGCCAATCTCGACCTCCTCTCGCGCGGCCAGATGGCGGCCCTCAAGCGCATCTGCCAGGTCGATGACGAGGACCTCGCCGACATGATCGCCGAGCTTCGTGCCTATGATCCGAAGCCCGGCTGCCGCTTCGCCGCCGAGCCCGCCGCCGCGCGCGAACCCGACGTCCTCGTCCGCCGCACCCGCACGGGCTTCTCGGTCGAACTCAACCCCGCGACCCTGCCGCGCGTGCTGGTCAACCGCCGCTACCACCGCGAGCTCAAGGCCGCCGCCACCGACCGGCAGAGCAAGGCCTGGCTGTCCGACCAGCTGCAGAGCGCCTCCTGGCTGGTCCGCGCCCTCGACCAGCGCGCCCGCACCATCCTGCGTATCGTCAGCGCGCTGATCGAGCAGCAGGAAGGCTTCTTCCGCGACGGCATCACCGCCCTCCGCCCGCTGACCATGGTCCGAATGGCCGAACTGGTCGAAATGCACGAAAGCACCGTTAGCCGCGTCGCCTCGGGCAAGACCCTGCTGTGCGAGCACGGGCTCTTCGAACTGCGCAGCTTCTTCTCGAGCGGGGTCGCGGCCGAGGATGGCGAGGGCGCCAGCGCCGAAGCGGTCAAGGCGGCCATCGCCAAGCTCGTCGCGGCCGAGACCGAAATCCTAAGCGACGATCAGCTGGTCGACATGCTCAAGGCCCAGGGCTTCGTCCTCGCCCGCCGCACCGTCGCCAAATATCGCGAGGCGATCGGCATCGGCTCGAGCGTCCAGCGCCGCCGCCAGCGCGCCATCTCGGGCAAGGCCGCCTAGAGCCGGACCCGCGCCCAGATCGGCAGGTGGTCGCTCGCGATCCTCGCCCGCTCGCTGTGATGCACCCCCGCCGCCTCGATCACGAGGTCATGGTCGACCATGATCCGGTCGAGCACCGCCACCGGGCGCCGGGCATGGAAGCTCGGCCCGGTCGGCGCGATCCGGTAGCTTCCGTCGAGGTCCTTGAGGCAGCCCGCCGCCGAGCGCCATTCGTTGGTATCGCCCATCAGCAGGGTCGGCATCTTCTGCGGCCGGTCGGCGATCGCATCGAGGATCGCGCGCATCTGCCGCCGCCGCCACAGCCCCGACAGGTCGAGGTGAAGCCCGACCACCCGGACCGGCCGGTCGTTGACCAGCAGCTCGGCCATCACCGCCCCGCGCGGCTCGAGCGTCGGCAGGCTGAGCGCGGCGACGTCGAGCACGCCGACATGGCTCTTCACCAGGATCGCATTGCCGTGCCAGCCGATGTTGCGCGTATCGACCTTGAGCCAGTCGTCGACCCGCGCGCTGACCTTGGGCAGCCGGTCGAGCGCGCGGCGATTGCGCACGCCGAGCGGGATCGGCCGATAAGGACTATGCCCCTCCCACAATTCGTGCGGCACCGCCGAGGCCCGGCCGCCGGTCCGCCGATCGGCCTCCTGCAGCGCGACCACGTCCGCGCCGATCTCCTCCAGCACATGGAGGATGCGATGTGGGTCGTGGCGCCGGTCGAGCCCCACGGCCTTGTGCATGTTGTAGGAGGCGACGGTCAGGATCGAAGACACGGCGGCACAACCCGGTGACCGAAGCTCGCGTTCCTAGACGTCGAGATTGGCGACGCTCAGCGCATTGTCCTGGATGAATTCGCGCCGCGGCTCGACCACCTCGCCCATTAGGCGCGAGAAGATCTCGTCGGCAACGTCGGCCTGCCCGACCTCGACCCGAAGCAGCGAGCGATTGGCCGGATCGAGCGTGGTCTCCCACAATTGCTCGGCGTTCATCTCGCCCAGCCCCTTGTAGCGCTGGATCGACAGGCCCTTGCGCCCTGCCGCGAGCACCGCGTCGAGCAGCTCGGACGGCCGGGTCACCTCGATCGGCTTGCCCTTAGTGTCCGCCGCCGCCTGCTCGAGCGCTTCCTCGCCCTCGCCGGCCCCGACGGTCGGCTCGGCCTCGACCTGCGCCCCCTTCTTGAGGGTCCGAAGCGTGCTCGGCCGGGCATAGGTCTCGCGCTGCTCGCCCGCGAGGCCGTGGAGCTTGCGCGCCTCGGCCGAGGCGATGAAGCTCGGCTCGACGATCGTGACGTCGGTCACCCCGCGCCATAGACGGCGCAGCAGATAGCCACCCTCGGTCGCGATTTCGCCCGACCAGCGGCCTTCGTTGTCGCCCTGCTGGAGCCAGGCCGCGACCTTCTCGATCGCCGCCTGCCGGCCGTCCTGGCCAAGCTCGGGATCGAGCGCGCCGGCCAGCGCGAGCGCCTCGAGCAGCGCCCCGTCATATTTCTTCGGCGCATAGCGCAGCAGGGTCCGGACCCGCCGGGCATGGTCGACCAGCGTCTTGAGGTCGGCGCCCTGCCGGACCTCGCCGTCGCTCTCCATCTGCAGGCCTTCGAGCCCGGCATCGACGAGATAATCGTCGAGCTGCGCATCGTCCTTGAGATAGACTTCCGACCGGCCGCGCGCGACCTTGTAGAGCGGCGGCTGCGCGATCATCAGGTGCCCCGCTTCGATCAACTCGGGCATCTGCCGGTAGAAGAAGGTCAGCAGCAGGGTGCGGATGTGCGCGCCGTCGACGTCGGCGTCGGTCATGATCACGATCTTGTGATAGCGCAGCTTGGAAAGGTTGAATTCCTCGCGACCGATGCCGGTGCCGAGCGCCTGGATGATTGTCCCGATCTCGCGGCTCGACAGCATCCGGTCGAAGCGCGCGCGCTCGACGTTGAGAAGCTTGCCGCGCAGCGGAAGGATCGCCTGGTTGTGGCGATTGCGCCCCTGCTTGGCCGAGCCACCGGCCGAATCGCCCTCGACCAGGAAGAGTTCGGAAAGCGCGGGATCGCGCTCTTGGCAGTCGGCGAGCTTGCCCGGCAGCGAGGCGATATCCATCACCCCCTTGCGGCGGGTCAGCTCGCGCGCCCGCTTGGCCGCCTCGCGGGCGGCGGCGGCGTCGATGATCTTCTGGATGATCGACCGGGCGTTGGCGGGATTTTCCTCCAGCCATTCGCTCATCTTGTCGGTCATCAGCGCTTCGAGAGGCTGGCGCACCTCGGAACTGACGAGCTTGTCCTTGGTCTGGCTGCTGAACTTGGGATCGGGCAGCTTGACCGAGACGATGGCGGTCAGGCCCTCGCGCATGTCGTCACCGGTGAGGGTGACCTTCTCCTTCTTCAGCATGCCCGACTTTTCGGCATAGCCGTTGACGGTCCGGGTCAGCGCCGCGCGGAACGCCGCGAGGTGGGTGCCGCCGTCGCGCTGCGGGATGTTGTTCGTGAACGGAAGGACGTTCTCGTAATAGCTGTCGTTCCACTCGAGCGCGACGTCGATGCCGATCCCGTCGCGCACCGCCGAAATGGCGATGGGATCGGGGAAGAGCGGCGTCTTGGCGCGGTCGAGATACTTCACGAAGGCGGCGATCCCGCCCTCGTAGAACAGCTCCACTTCCTTGCGCTCCTCGTGGCGCGCATCGGCAAGGACCAGCCGGACGCCCGAATTGAGGAAGGCGAGCTCGCGATAGCGATGCTCGAGCTTGTCGAAGTCGAACTCGGTGATCTTGAAGGTCTCGGGGCTCGGAAGGAAGGTGACGCGGGTCCCCTTCTTGCCCTCGGGCGCCGGTCCGACGACCTTCAGCGGAGCGACCGCGTCGCCGTGGCGGAAGCGCATGTAATGCTCTTCGCCGTCGCGCCAGATGGTGAGGTCGAGGAATTCGCTGAGCGCATTCACCACCGACACGCCGACGCCGTGGAGGCCGCCCGACACCTTGTAGGCATTGTCGTCGCTGGTGTTCTCGAACTTACCGCCGGCGTGCAGCTGGGTCATGATGACCTCGGCCGCGCTGACGCCCTCTTCCGCGTGGATTCCGGTCGGAATGCCGCGGCCATTGTCCTCGACCGTGACCGACCCGTCGGGATTGAGCTGGATCAGGATCCGGTCGCAATGACCGGCCAGCGCCTCGTCGATGGCATTGTCGCTGACTTCGAACACCATGTGGTGGAGGCCCGACCCGTCGTCGGTGTCGCCGATGTACATGCCCGGCCGCTTGCGCACCGCGTCGAGGCCCTTGAGGACCTTGATGCTGTCGGCGCCGTAGGAGTTCTGGTTCGCTTCTTCTGCCATGCAAAAGCTATAGCGAAACCCCTCCGGAAGTCACGTGCGTGCGCGTGCCCGCGCGCGAGATCGCGACCGCCCGACATGACAAAGGCCGGGACCCAATGCGGATCCCGGCCTTTGCCGGTCGATAAAGCTGTGGATCAGCCCGCGCGGCGCTGGCCGCCGTTGCCACCACCACCACCGCCACGGCGACGCTGGCCGCCACCCGGACGACCGCCATTGCCCTGGCCGCCGCTTTGGCCGGCCGGACGGGCACTGCCGCCATGGCGCTGGCCCTGCTGCTGGCCCTGGCCACCGGCCGGAGCCGCGGCGCGGACGGGATTGCCGACCGGGCCACGACTGAAGCCGCCGGGGACGCCGCGGGCGCTGCGGCCGCCTTCACGCGGACCGTTGCGCTCCTCGGGCATGTCGCGGCGCGGATCGCGGGCCGGGAGTCCGAAGCGCTGCGGATCGCGGGCATGGCCGCGCGCACCGCTCTCGTTGCGCTTGTTGCGCTGCTGCTGCTGCGGCGCCCGCTTGGGCTCCGGCTTCAGCCGCTTGAACGCCTCGACCGCCTGCATGAAGCCCGGCGGAAGCGCTTCTTCGGTGAGGCGCTGACGGGTCAGCTTCTCGATGTCCTTCAGGAACGGCCGCTCCTCGCGGTCGCAATAGGCGATCGCAATGCCGTCGGCGCCGGCGCGCGCGGTGCGGCCGATGCGGTGGACATATTGCTCCGGCACGTTGGGCAGATCGTAGTTCACGACATGGCTGACGCCCGGAATGTCGATCCCGCGCGCGGCAATGTCGGTCGCGACTAGGATCGGCACGCTGCCGTCGCGGAAGGCGTCGAGCGCGCGCTCGCGCTGCGGCTGGCTCTTGTTGCCGTGGATCGCATTGGCCGCGATCCCCGCCGCCGCCAGCATCCGCACGATCTTGTCCGCGCCATGCTTGGTCCGGCTGAAGACGAGCGTCCGCTCGATGTCCTTGCCGTTCTGGAAGAACAGGGTGAGGAGCGCGGTCTTCTCCGCCTGGTTGACGAAGGTCACCCGCTGCTCGACCCGCTCGGCGGTCGTCGCGACCGGAGTCACCGACACTTCGGCCGGATCCTTCAGATAGGCGTCGGCTAGGGTCTTGATCGTCTTCGGCATGGTCGCCGAGAAGAACAGGGTCTGGCGCTTGGCCGGGATCAGCTTCACGATCCGCTTCAGCGCATGGATGAAGCCGAGGTCGAGCATCTGGTCGGCTTCGTCGAGCACCAGGATCTCGAGGTTGGCGAGGCTCAGCGCGCGCTGGTCGACGAGATCGAGCAGTCGGCCCGGGGTCGCCACCAGCACGTCGAGCCCGCGGCTGACGGTGCGGATGCTCTTGGGCACCGGAACGCCGCCGAAGATCACCCCGACGGTGGTCTTGAGGCCACTGCCATAGGCTTCGGCGCTAGCCGCGATCTGGCTGGCCAGCTCGCGCGTCGGGGCGAGCACCAGCATCCGGATCTGGCCCGGCTTGAGGAACTGCGGACGGTTCGCGGCCAGCCGCTGGAGCGACGGGGTCATGAACGCCGCGGTCTTGCCGGTCCCGGTCTGCGCGATGCCCAGGAGGTCGCGGCCCTCAAGCACGTGCGGAATGGCCTGCGCCTGGATCGGCGAGGGCTGAGTGTAATTCTTGGCCGCGAGCGCGGTCAGGAGGGGCTTCGAAAGCCCGAGATCTTCAAAGGTCATGAATCATCCAACATCAGGCGCCCGGTCGTGGAGGCCACGGCCGGGAGCATCGGGAAAACAAGGTCCCCGCGTGATTGGGAGAACTCAAAACGGATATCGAGACGCGGGCCGGCGCCCCTTCGGGCTGCCGATCACGCCGCTTTTCGAGGCGTCTCGTTGCCGGCCATATAGGGTTGCGGCGCCGGAATGTCCAATCAGGCCCCGACCGCGACCATCGTCGCATCCCCGATTCCGTCGAACAGGGCGCCCTCGGTCGCCGTCATCCACACCTGCCCGCGGCCTTCGAGCCGCCCGAACAGCGCCGCCCGCCGCCCGGGATCAAGATGCGCCGCGACCTCGTCGAGGAGGAGCAGCGGCGGCGCCCCGCGGCGCTCCGCGACCAGCTCGGCGTGAGCCAGCACCAGCCCCAGGAGGAGCGCCTTCTGCTCGCCGGTCGAGCAGCGCCCCGCCGGCTGGCCCTTGGCCGCGTGCAGCACCGCAAGGTCCTGCCGGTGCGGCCCCTCGGTCGCCCGCCCCGCCCCCGCATCGCGCCCGCGATTGGCTCGCAGCCGCGCGGCGAGATCGTCCTGCCCGCCTCCTTCGAGCGCAATTCTCGGTCGCGCGAAGACGTCGTCGGGGACCGCCGCCAGCGCCTCGGCGAGGTCGGTCACCGTCCGCGCCCGTGCCTCCGCGATCGCCGCGCCATGCTCGGCCATCCCGGCCTCGAGCGCGGTGAGCCAGCCGGGATCGGCCCCCTCGGGCTCGGCCAGCAGCTTGTTGCGCGCCCGCATCGCCGCCTCGTAGCGCGCCGCATGATGCGCATGCCCCGGCTCCAGCGCGAGCACGAGCCGATCGAGGAACCGGCGCCGGTCCCCGGCCGAGCCGCTGAACAGGCGATCCATCGCCGGGGTCAGCCACAACACCGACTGCCATTCGGCAAGGCTGTTGACCGACGCCGCCGCGCCATTGACCCGCACCTGCCGCCGGTCGGGCGCGGTCGCCAGCGTTCCCGTCCCGATCCTGGTCTCGCCAAGCTCGGCGGCGACCGTCCAGCCGCCTGGGCCCTCGCCCCGCGCCATCTCCGACAGCGCCGCGCCGCGCAGGCCGCGTCCCGGCGCCAGCATCGACGCCGCCTCGAGGATGTTGGTCTTGCCCGCTCCATTCTCCCCATGGAGGCAGACGAACCCCGGCCCCGGCGCCAGCGTCAGCGCCGCATGATTGCGAAAGTCGGTGAGCGTCAGCCGGGTCAGCATCAGGCCACCCTCGCCGGAGCCCGCGCCCAGCGGATCGCGGCCAGCACGAGGACGATGCTCACCGGAATGTCGAGGAAGGTCGTGTAGATCAGCCAGGCGTCGGTGCTGAACAGGGCCGCGACGAGGCTGTTGCCGCCCGCCATCGCCAGCCCCACCAGCCCCATGCCGATCGCCAGTCGCCGGTCGTCGATATCAGCATAGGCCATGTAGCGGTTGAGCCCCGCGCCGAGCTTGCGCCCCTTCAGCAGCAGCCCGTCGCCAAGGAAGCAGGCCGCCCCGATCAGCCCGACGATGGTCGAGCGCTGCTTGATCATCGCCTCGTCGGCAAAGACGATCGCCAAGCCCGCCCCGACCAGCAGCATCGCCACCCCGAACAGTGCCAGCCCGCCGACGAGGTCGACCTTCACGAACCGTTGCACCACCAGCAGGGCGACCCCGATCCCCGCCCCGGCCAGCGCGGCGGTGGTGAGGTCGGTCAGCTTGGCGATGACGAAGAACAGGAGCCCGGTCGCAAGGTCGACCAGGATCGGCACCTTGTTGCGGCGCAATTTGTCGGGATCATAAGCCGCGCCGCCGCCCCGCGCGGGCTCCGCGACCATCGCCGCCAGCCGCGCCGGATAGGCGATGCGGCGGCCGGGATGGCTTTGATGGACCAGCGCGCCGTCGACGCGGACCGCGATGCCGACATTCCACCAGCTGACATAGCCCGTCTCGACCTCCAGCCTTCTCCCGTCGGGGAGCAGTGCCTCGAGGAGGTGGTTGCGGACGGCTTGCGCGCCCGTTGCCGGGGTCCAGTCCGCCGCGACCTCCGCACCATCGACGATCAGCCGGCTCGCCATGCCCGTGGTGCGGCAGTCGACCAGCACCCAGCATTCATGCGCCACTCCGAGGTCGAAGCGCCGCTTGTAGAGCCACAGGCGGCTGCCCGCGGAAGGTAGAAGGGCGGCCTCGCGCATCGCGGCGATAAAGCAGACCGCGTCGCCCCGCGCCAGCAAGCCGTGCGGTCAGCGGGTCAGCGCGGCACCCGTCGTCTTCAAAATTCGATGATACGGTCGGAAGTCGAAGCGGGCAGGTCTGGCCGATTGTCCTGTCCCTCCACCTCGGCGCGGGACTGGTGCAGCGCGGACAGGCGGCGGTGGACCTCGGCGACGCCACTGTCGGCCGCGGTTTCGGCGCGGCGAGCCTCCTCCGCCGCACGCTGTCGATGATAATCAGACGTCTGGTTGGTCATGATGGGCTCCCGATCGGCCGGGCCTACGGGAACATACCTGATTCGATCGCGCACATTAATCAGGGAAATGTCGGAATTTTCTGGAGTTTTCTCGGTCAGGCGGCCTCGCCCTGCTCCGTGAGGATGACCAGCGCATCGCGAAACTCGAGCCGCTCGATCACCTCGCCCGCGTCATTCTCGGCTTCAAGCCGGAAGCGAAGGTCGAGGCGCCCCTCCTGTACGCCCTCCGCCATGATGTCGCGCGCCGCCTTGCGCATATGCTCCCGCAGCGCGCCGACCGTCTCGAAGCTCTGGCCATTGGAATCGAGCACCTCGTCCGTGCCATTCCGCAAGTGAAGGTAATATTGCGGCATTCTGCCCTTCCCTGATCGCGGAAGTCGCCTGCCGCCAGCAGCTACGTAGAGGCTCCAGTTAAGCTGTTCGATTTTCAACTGAAACGCAGCGGGAAAGCGCGTTAATCGCTGACTAGTTCCGGATCACCTTCGGGGAACTTGCCGGATCCGCCGCCTTCGATCCCGAGATGTAGATAGGTCGGGTCGAACTCCGCCAGGCGGCACAGCGCCGCGAAGTCGGGCAAGATGACGTGTCGATTGCGCCAGTCGACCAGACCATCCGCGCGCAACGATTGAAGGGTGCGATTGACGTGCACCGGGGTCAGCCCCGTCGTCTCAGCCAGCTGCTGCTGGCTGAACTGCACGTCGATCACGATCGGCTCGCCCGCGATCGCCCGATTGAGCCGATAGGTCAACTCGCACAGGAGGTGAGCGACCCGCCCGCGGGCCGTTCGTCGTCCAATGTTCACTACCCACTCCGCGAGCAGCGCAGCATCCACCATGCAGTCGCGCCAGAAGGCTTCGGCGATGGCCGGATAACGGGTGGTCAGCGCGCGAATCGCATCGTGGGGTACGCGGACGATCATTGTCGGGGAGAGGGCCTGCAAGCCCGTTTCCGTGACCGGCAGCACTACCGAACGAAGGTCGCACATGTCGCCCGGGAAGTGCAGCGCGGTGATCTGGCGGGTCCCGTCCACCCCTTGGTCGAAGCGGCCTGCCATGCCGGAAGCGACGAGGCAGGCGTGCTCAAGTCTCTCCCCCGGAGAGACGAAGTCGCGGTTGGCCTCGAAGGCTTGGATCTCACCCGGAAGACCGAGGATTGCCGCGCGCTCGTCTTCGTCCAGGCGGGAACGCAGCGTCAGCCGGCGCAGGAAATGCTCGAGACTCGTCGACACCGAAAGACCCATGTTTCGTCCCGCGACTGCAAGCGGGAGCACTGAACCTCTCAGTCGCCAACGCTTGCGAAAGACAGGTTAGCGATGACTAACCTACGTTACGCGGTCTTTCCGGGTTCCTCTTCTCGGCGCAACCCCGAGACGGCCTGTCGCAGCACTAACAAAAGTCAGTGTTCGGCTCTGGAGACTTGCCCGTTTCGGGGGGTCGACTTCAGGAAGAAGCGCCGGTCGTTCGAAGGTTCGGCTTGCAATGACGTTGAGATCGGGCGTGATCACACGTTGCGACGCCACTGCACACCTTCAACCAAGCTGCCTCGCTGCCTCGCTGCCTCGCTGCCTCGCTGCCTCGCTGCCTCGCTGCCTCGCTGCCTCGCTGCCTCGCTGCCTCGCTGCCTCGCTGCCTCGCTGCCTCGCTGCCTCGCTGCCTCGCTGCCGTGGCGCTCGCCCGTCCTTGCCCTCACTCGCAAGCCGAGAAGGAGGCCGCAGGTACAGGAGGGGACACGATACTGCGTGCCTCTCCCGGCACGCAGCCGATGCCTCGCTTGCAAAGTAGGATTTGGTATGGTTTTCTAACCTCAGCGGTTCACCGCGAGTCTTTCTCAGTTCCAGCCCATCCCTAACACCGCGCTCTTCGGCGGTGTCGCGCTATCGTCTCGCAGTGCCTCTCCGGCAGGCCAGTTATAGGATCCACAGTCGCCGGAAGCACCCACGAACAGCCGGGAGAGAGACCGACCCGCCCCTCTTGCAGCGAAGCCGCCCAGTCAGTCAGCGATGGAGCCGCGGCAACCGCACCGCGAGCGGCGTTCCCGGCGAGGTCATCGATGCCTGAAGCCCAGAGGAAAAACAGCCGGACAGACCCCCGCCCTATGTCAACTTCGTCAACTTCGCCGGCGGCCATCGGCGTCAGCGCCTTCCGAGCGCTAGGCCGGGCTCAATCGTTCACCCGGTGCGGGCAGGGCAACCACCGGCACTCGGCGGCAGCGCTAGTGAGGCGCCCGGGACTGAGCCCCGGGCCGTTCCTCAGACGCGCATCGGCATCAGCACGTAGAGCGCGCTCGACTTGTCATTCTCGCGCAACAGGGTCGGTGCGGCCGCGTCGGCGAGATGAACCTCGACCGTGTCGCCGTCGATCTCGCTGAGGATGTCGAGGAGATAGCGCGCGTTGAAGCCAATCTCGAGCCCGTCGGCGCTATAGTCGGCGGCCAGTTCCTCGGTGGCGAGGCCATTCTCGGGGCTGGTCACCGAGAGGGTGACGCGGTCGCGGTCGAGGCTGATCTTGACCGCGCGGGTCTTCTCGCTGGCGATGGTCGCGACGCGGTCGACGCCGGCCTTGAAGCTGGCGGGGTCGAGCTTCAGCAGCTTGTCGTTGGCGGTCGGGATCACCCGGTTGTAATCGGGGAAGCTGCCGTCGATGAGCTTGCTGGTCAGCACCGCATGGCCGAGAACGAAACGAATCTTGGTCGAGGAAAGCGACACTTCGACCGTGCCCTCGACCTCGTCGAGCAGCTTCCTGAGCTCGAGCACGCACTTCTTGGGCACGATCACGTCGGGCATGCCGTCGGCGCCCTCGGGCTTGGCGACGGTGACCCGGGCGAGGCGATGCCCGTCGGTCGCGGCGGCCTTGAGCATGTCGTCGGCGACATGAAGGAAGATCCCCATCAGATAATAACGGGTTTCTTCCGACGAGATGGCGAACTTGGTCTTGTCGACGATCTGGCGGAGGGTCGCGGCGGGGAGCTCGAACCGGGTCGGAAGCTCGCCCTCGGCGATGACCGGGAAGTCGTCGCGGGGCAGGGTCGAGAGATTGAAGCGGGCGCGGCCGGCGACGACCTGCATCTTGCCGTCGGCGGCGGTCAGCTCGACCTGGCTGCCCTCGGGCAGCTTGCGGACGATGTCGAAGAAGGTGTGCGCCGACACCGTGGTCGCGCCCGACTGGGAGACGTTGGCCGGGACCGTTTCGTCGACCTGGAGGTCGAGGTCGGTCGCCATCAGGCGGAGCGAGCCGTCCTCGCGCGCGTCGAGCAGCACGTTGGAGAGGATCGGGATGGTGTTGCGCCGTTCGACCACGGACTGCACATGGCTGAGGCTCTTCAGAAGAGTGGCCCGTTCGATCGTCGCCTTCATCGCAGCTGCTCAGTCCTTTTGCCCCGAGCCCGTCGGCGACACGCCTGCTGCGCGTCTCCGTGGCCCTCTGTGTCGGGCTCGTTATAGCGGGCCGCCGGGTCCTTGGAAGAGGCTGAAACGCCCTTTCAGGTGGTGATTTCGGCCCGCGTCGCGCAGAGCGGCTGAAGGGCGAGCGCCTGCCGCGTTTCCACCGCGGCCCGATCGAGATCGGCAAGCGCGGCGGCCAGGCCGTGCGCCGTGCCTTCGGACCCGGTGGGGACGCTGAGCGCCGCCTCGAAAGCCGCCGCGGCATCGCGCACGGCGACGGCACCGAGATTGCCCGCCGCACCCTTGAGGCTGTGCGCCTCGCCCGCGGCCCGGCGGAGGTCGCCATCGGCAAGGGCGGACCGGATCGCGCGGGGGCGACCGCCGAGTTCGTCGCCGAGCAGCGCGACCAGGTCGCGGAGCCTGTCCGGACCGAGGAGCGCCTCGACCTCCTCGAGGATGTGCCGGTCGAGCAGCATGCCGGAAGCACGGGGTGCGGACCCGGAATCGGATCGGAGGGGCTCGCCAGCGGCGATGCGGGACAGGGTCGGGGCGAGCGCGCGGCTGTCGACGGGCTTGGCGAGCAAGGCGTCGATCCCGGCCTCGGCGTAGAGGGGTCGGCGAGCGGCGGCGGCATCGGCGGTCAGCGCGATGATCGGCACATGCGCGCTCGGCCCGTCGCCGGCGCGAATCCGGCGGGCCGCGGTGAGGCCGTCGCAGCGGGGCATCTGCATGTCCATCAGGATGAGATCGAACTTCCGCCGGCCTGCCGCGACCACCGCCGCCTCGCCGTCGGTGGCGGCGATCACCTGGTGACCCATGCGCCGGCAGAGGGCAGTGACGAGGAGCTGATTGACCGGATTGTCCTCGGCAAGAAGGATGTCGAGCGATCGTGCGAGGCCGGGCTTCGCCTTGGCACACGGGTCGCCCCCAGGCGGATCGGCGGTCGGCAGGGCGAGCGTGACGGTGAAGGTCGCCCCCTCCCCCTCGCGCGACGAGAACGCGATCGAGCCGCCCATGGCGTGGACAAGCCGCCGGCTGATCGCGAGTCCGAGCCCGGTCCCTTCGGCGCCATTGTCGTCGCCCTGGACGAAGGGCTCGAACAGACGATCGCAAAGCTTTGGAGAGATGCCCTGCCCCTGGTCCTCGACGCTGATCGTGAGGGCTGGGGCCGCACCTTGGCGAGGGGAGAGCGAAGCCCTCAGCACGACTTCGCCGCGCTCGCT
This sequence comes from Sphingomonas sp. SP2, assembly GCF_058313385.1. Classification (NCBI taxonomy): domain Bacteria; kingdom Pseudomonadati; phylum Pseudomonadota; class Alphaproteobacteria; order Sphingomonadales; family Sphingomonadaceae; genus Sphingomonas; species Sphingomonas sp. SP2. The sequence goes on from NZ_JBZFLD010000001.1 coordinate 607,967, forward strand.
GAACTTGATCGCGTTGCTGAGGAGATTGCTGAGCACTTGGCGCAGCCGAACAGCATCGCCGCGGAGCCAGACCGCACCGAGGGCGGGACCGTCGAGGCGCAGCGAAAGCCCCCGGGCAGAGGCGGTCCGGTCGAACAGGCGCAGGGTGGTCAGCAGGTTCGCGCCGAGGTCGAAGGGCTCGTCCTGAATGGTGAGGCGACCGGCATCGACCTTGCTGAAGTCGAGGATGTCGTTGAGCACCGCCATCATCAGCTCGGCCGAATGGCGCAGCGTATCGAGATAGAGCGCCCGTTCAGCCTCCGACGGCTCCGTCGCGAGCAGCTCGATCATCCCGATCACGCCGGTCATGGGTGTGCGGATCTCGTGGCTCATGGTCGCCAGGAACTGACTGCGGAAGGCTGCGGCGGAGCGCGCCTCGTGAAGCGCGGTGACGAGCCGCTCCTCGCCTGCAAGCTTGTCCGTGATGTCGGTGACCACACCAAAGAGGGTGCCCGCCTCCTCGTCGCCGTTACGCTGGACCTTGAGCTGAAGGGTGCGGAGGGCCTCGCCCTGACGGACACGGACGGTCGCTTCGGTCGGGCCCACCTGCCGGCCCGCCGAGACAAGGCGTCGCAAAAGGCCGCACCGATCCTGCGGCACGACGAGGGACCAGAGCGCATCAAGCTCGACGTCGCGGTGGCCGGAGCCCAGCATCATGGCCGCCTCGCGCGAGAGATGGAGAGTCCGAGCGATGGGATCGAACGACCAGTGGCCGAGGGAGGCCAGTTCCTCCGCCATCACCAAGAGGTTATTGGATTCGCGAAGTTGCGCGGCGCTTGCCGCCGCCTGCTGCTCGGCGAGCACCCGGTCATGAACGTCGCGAAGAGTGGCGATGATGGTCAGGTCGAGCGTGTCGTCATGGTGGCCACCGTCGGATCCGCCCTTCGGCTTCTGCATGGGCGGGCGGGTCCAGCGCGGCAGGTCCGTCAGTCGGCACCGGGCTTCGACCCAGCGATCGTCGCCGCCGCCATCCTTGATGCGGAATGTGCAGTTCGTTTCACCGGTGGATTGTGTCCGGCGTATCGCAGCGACGAACTGTGCCACGTCGCCAGGGTGGATGTTGGCGATGAGGCCGTCTCCCATGAGCGCGTCGGGAGGGCTGCCAAGGAGCCGCCGCGACGCGCGCGAGACAAACCATGCGCGTCCGTCCCTGTCGATGCGGATAAGGAGGTCGCCGCAATGGTCGGCGAGCGACTGATAATAGCGCGCCTTTTCCTTCACCGTGGCCACCGCCGCCCGGACCTGGCGGTGATGGTTGGCGAAGAGCAACAGCGCGAGGACACTTCCATTCGCCAGCCAGAGAAGGGCCAGGGGCGATGGGTCGCCGACGATCTTCAGCTCGAAGAAGGCAATGCCGATGCCGAGGAAGGCAGCGAGGGCAAGCCACCGAAGGGCGCGAGACATGTCAGGGTCACTCCAGCGATCCGGCCGGTCGTGACTGGAATGCGCAGCACGAGAACGCCAGCGCGAACATATCCGGAACGGATCGGCAACGAGAGCACCCTCGGGCTGCCGGTCCGTTCCGGACTGTTTTACTTGCCGGCAGGCGCCGGAAGGACGGCGTCGATCGGGTGGACCACCCCATTCTTCGCGAGTTGCTCGGTGCCGAGGATGCGAGCGCCCTTGCCCGTCGAATCGGCAATCCGATAGCCGTCACCATCCTTGGTGACCGTCAGCGGGTCGCCCGCCATGGTCGCCAGCGTGGCCTTTCCGCCGCCCGAGTCCACCGCACGCTTGAGATCGGCGGCAAGGATCGTGCCGGGCAGGATGTGGGCGCGAAGCAGAGCGGTGAGCTCGGCCTTGCCATCGGGCTGCTGGAGACGATCAAGCGTTCCGGCGGGCAGCGCATCGAGCGCGGCGTCGCTGGGCGCGAGGATGGTGTAGGGCTCCTTGCCCGACAGCACCTTTTCCATTCCGGCCGCCTTCACGAGGGTGACCAGCCGCGGCTGATTGCCGAGAAGGGTCGCGAGATCCTGCGTCGGCGCGGTCGAGGTCGAAAGATTGCTTTCGGGCTCACCGTTATTGGCGACCTGGTTGCCACCCCCCTGCCCGCACGCGGCGAGCAGGAGAGCAAGGGCGATGCTGGGTACGACCGCGCGCATCAGACGAGGGTCTCCACGATCGACTGCACGAGGCGCGTCGTCGGATCGACCTGGTAGATGTAGCCGTCGTTGTATCGGTACCAGGCATCGGGACCGTCCACATACTGGTCACGATAGCCGTAGGGCACGTTGTAGACATCGTAGCCCGCCGGGAGCGGCTGTCCAATGCCGAAGTCCCCGGCGAGAAGCGAAACGATGCCCTCGATCAGCCCGTCGCCACGATCGACCTGGTAGATGGCGCCATCGCCGTAGCGATAATAAGAATCGCCATTGTCGGCATACCAGGGCTGATACTGGACCGGTACGTTGTAGTAACCGAGGTAATCCTGCGGATAGGCCGCGCCGACGTAATAGGCGCCCGTCCAGTCGTTATTCAGCGGGAAGAAGCCGTCGACATAGTTTCGGTCACGGTCGATCCGGTAGATGTAGTCATCCTCGGTCCGGTAGTAATAACGATCATCGTCCGGATACCAGCTGCGGTAGAGCGACGGCAGAAGGGCCGTGCCCAGCGCGGCCGGGGCAATTGCGCCGACCAGCCGCTTGGCCTGGCCCGGCGGCAGACAGCCGTTGTTCTTGGCGGCTAGACCCGGCGGGCAGCCCCCGATCAGCCCCGACTGACGAACCGACTGGACGTAGGTCGGGTTCGCAAAGAAGCGGTCTCCGCCGGCGACGCGGATCACGGTGCGCTGCTGATCGCGCAGGGCAGGCCCGCGATCGGGACGAACCGCCATCTCGCGGACGGGGCCTCGCTGGGGCTGGATACGCTCCGGGCCCTTGCCGCGCTGCTCAACGCGAGCCTGGCGAACCGGCTGGCGATCGATCTTCTGCGGACGCTCCATGCGCCCTTCCGGGCCGCGGGCCTGCTGCATCCGCTGCCCACCGCCGCGTTCCACGCGCTGACCGCCGCCACGCATCTCCATGCGCGGGCCGCCGCCACCGCCGCGATTGGCCTGCGGGCCACCGCCGCCGCCGCGTTCCACCTTGGCCGGTCCGCCGCCGCCCTTGGGGCCGCCGCCGTTGCCGTTACCCTTGCCCTGCGCGAGCAGGGGACTTGTCATGGCGAGCGACGCGACGCCCGCCAGAATCAGAATGTTCCTCATGGTCGAGGCTCCTTTCGGAGGCGATGAACGGTTCGTCGCAGCGTTGCGTTCCGATACCGATCCCCACTGAAAGGCGACTCATCGCGCTCCGGTGAACCTCGAATTACTCGCTGTTCAGGCGGGGTTTTCCTCCACCCAGTCGCGCCGGAGCGAGCGCGTCGCGACGAGTGCGAGGATGCCGGCGAAGAGGTAGCAGAAGATGACCCCGATCGCGGCATAGCGAAGGCTGTCGACGCCGTAGCTGGCCTTCAGCGCATCCGAAATGGCGCCGATCAGCAACGGACCGACGCCGAGCCCGATAAGGTTGTTGATGAGAAGGAAGAGCCCTGACGCAGTAGCCCGCTTGGCCGGTTCGACCAGATGCTGGACGGCGGTCACGATCGGGCCGAGCCAGAGGATGTTGAGCGCGTTGGCGATGAGCAGCGGTCCCCAGGCGAGCCACAGATTGTCGGTGGTCAGCCCGAACAGGAAGCAGGGCAAAGTGATCAGCCAGGCGATGGCGGGAAGCCGCGCATACCAGCGGCGGTCGCCCTGGCCGAGCTTGTCGACGAGCAGCCCACCGCCAAGCACGCCCATGACGCCGCCGATCAGCAGCAGCGAGCCCATGAACTGGCCGGCCTGGAGCAGGGTCAGGCCGTAGCTCAACTGAAGCACCGACGGGACCCAGGCGGCGAGGCCATAGCCCGCGATCGACGACAGACTGGCGGCGATGGCGAGAAGCCAGAATGCGGGCTTGCGGCGGACGACCCGGAAGACGGCGCCGAGGCGCACCTGTTCGGGCGCGGTCGCGCTCTTTCGCGGAGCGTCCTTCACCGCCCAGAGGAAGAAAGGCACCAGGATGATGCCGATCAGGCCCATGATCCAGAAGGCGGCCCGCCAGTTGATGTAAGTCGCGATATAGGCGCCGACGATGAGCCCGCTGCCGAGGCCGACGGGCACGCCGAGCGAATAGATGCCGAGCGCCTTGCCGCGCTTCTCGGGTGGGAAATAGTCGGCGATGAGGGCGTAGGAGGGGGCTACGCCGCCGGCCTCGCCGATACCAACACCGAGACGGCAGAGGAACAAGGACCAGTAGCCGACCGCCGCGCCGCACAGCGCGGTGAACCCGCTCCACACCGCGAGCGAGCCTGCGACCACGCGCGAGCGGCTGGTGCGGTCGGCAAGCAGCGAGAGGGGTACGCCGGCGATGCTGTAGAGCAGGGCGAAGGCGAGGCCCGAGATGGCCCCGAATTCGGTGTCGGAAAGAAGAAGGTCCTTCTTGATCGGCTGCGCGAGGATCGCGAGGATTTGCCGGTCGAGGAAATTGAGGATGTAGGCCAGCAGCAGGAAGGTCAGGACGATCGTCGGCGATCGCGGAAGCGCTCTGGCGGATGTGGTCATGGCCAAGGTGGTGGCACGGGACGCCGGACTAGCCAAGCGCCCCGTGCCTCCTCAAATCAGAACTTGAGGCCGAGCGACAGGAAGATCTGACGCGGCGCCCCGTAGAAGGCGGTGACCACGCCCTCGCGGCCGAGCGACGGCGAGACGCCCGGGACCGCGAAGGCCGGGTTCGCCGCGCCACCCGTCAGGAACGGCGCCGCCGACAGGATGGGCTGGCCGGTCACCGGATTGACGGTGAGGAACTGATAGCCCGACGTGATATACTGCTTGTCGAGCAGGTTCTTGCCGTGGAGGCCGATGCTGACCCGGCCCGTGGTGTAGAGCAGGTTGGCGTCGAGCAGCGAATAGCCCTTCTGGTCGAGGTAGGGGCTCGGCGTCTCGAACTGGTAGGTCTTGCTCTTGTACGAGAGCGTCGCATTGGCCGACCAGGTGCCGGCGCCCGACGGGATCGACACGTCGAGCGACGCCGAGTTGCTCCACTTGGGCGTGTTCTGAATCTTGCGGAAGCCGGCGACGTCGATCGGCTGGGCGCGCGAGGTCGGCGCCGGATTGCCGTTCGCGTCGAAGGCCGCGACGTTGGTGATGAACTCGTCATACTTGGCCTTGATGTAGCCGACCGAGCCCGAGAGGTTGAGGCGCGAGCCAACCCCGGCGAAGTCGCGCGCCAGCACGGCATTGCCTTCGAACTCGATGCCGTCGAACGACGCCTTGCCGGCGTTGGTGGTGACGCCGACGAAGGTCGGGATGCCGTTCACGACCGCACCGACCGAGCCCGGGACCTGGACGTCCTTGTAGTTGGCGGTGAAGGCCGCGATCGCGAAGCGCAGGCGCTTGTCGAATAGGCTGGCCTTGTAGCCAATCTCGTAGCTGGTGACCTTTTCCGGCTCGAACAGGAAGTAGTCGAAGATCTCGCCCGCCTCGCGAACGCCGTCGCCGTCGACGTCGGGCGCCGCGGTCGACAGGCCGCGGGGATCGAAGCCACCGCCCTTGAAGCCCTTGGAATAGCTTGCGTAGACGGTGTTGTCGTCGTTCGGCTGCCAGCTCACCGAGGCGCGCGGGGTGAATTCCTTGAAGGTCTTGCGCCCGTCGAAGTCGGAGGTGAGCGCACCGACCTGACGCCCGGTCAGGTTGGTCGCAGAGAAGATGCCGTTGATCGGGGTGCCGCCGAGTTCGGGCGAGGCCCCGCCGATGAGATTGCGACGGATCACGACCGCATGGCGCTTGTCGACGGTGTAGCGACCGCCGAGCGAGACCGAGAACTGGTCGGTGAGCTTGTAGGTGAAGTCACCGAAGGCCGCCCAAGTCTTGGTATCGACATCGCCGAAGGTCGAGGCGGTGAAGCCCGGCAGGCCGAGAAGCGCACCGGTGGTGCCGAGCACCACGTCGAAGATGTTGCCGGCGTTGGCGTTGAGATAATAGCCGCCGACCAAGCCCGACAGGTTGCCGCGCTCGACCAGCAGCTGGACTTCCTGGCTGAACTGGCGGTTCTTGTAGATGGCCGGAACGTCGACGTCCTGCGCCGGGAGGGCGTCGAAGTCGATCGGGGTGCGGCTCTTGTCCTTGCGCCACGAGGTGATCGAGCGGAGCTTGAGTCCGTCGGCAAGCTCGATGTCGCCATGGATCGCAACACCGCCGCCGGTGACCTTCTGCTTCGGCTTCACCAGCGCGCCGCGGGTATCATAGACGTCGTCGAGCACCGGGGCGCCGCTGAGGAGGCCCGGGATGAGCCGGTGGCCGCCGCGCGGGCTGCTGTAGTCCCAGGTATAGTCGCCCGAGACCTTGAGCGAAACGCGGTCGGCGGGCTCGAACTCGACCGTGCCGCGGGCCGCGTAGATGTCCTTATTGTAGTTTTCCTCGCCCGTGGTGCGATTCTTGCCGAAGCCGCCGCGGCTTAGGCGCGCGACGGCGGCGCCGACCCGCAGATTGTCGGCGATCGGGGTCGAGCCGCTGACGATGAGGTCGGCCTGCTCATAGCTACCGACGTTGGCGCGAATGCTGAGTTCGGGCGACTTGCTGAGCGCGCGCGTCACATATTTGACCGCGCCGCCGATCGTGTTGCGACCGTAGAGCGTGCCCTGCGGACCGCGCAGCACCTCGATCCGCTCCACGTCATAGACGTCGAGCAGCGCGCCCTGCGGACGGTTCAGATAGACGTCATCGAGATAGATGCCGACGCCGCCCTCGAAGCCGGCGACCGGATCCTGCTGGCCAACGCCGCGAATGAAGGCGGTGAGCGTGCTGTTGGTCCCGCGCGACGTCTCGAGCGTCACGTTGGGCGTGGTGTCGGCGATGTCGCTGATGTCGAGCGCGCCCTGACGATCGAGCTGCTCGCCCGAATAAGCGGAGACGGCGATCGGAACATCCTGCAGCGATTCGGCGCGGCGGCGGGCAGTGACGACGACGTCGCCGTCCGAGGCCGTGGCGGCACTGTCCTGGGTCTCGGCATTGGCGGATTGGCCCGTGTCGGTCGCGTCCGCAACCGGAGCGGTCGCCTGCTGGGCGGCGGCCGGCGAGCCGGCAATGAACAGGGCGGCCGAAGCGAACAGGGCCGTGCGAATGGTGGTCGCGCGCATGATGATCAGATCTCCCCCATAGAAGCGACTCCGCGGCCTACTCGCCGCCGATGCCTTCACGGTGCCGATACTGAAAGTTGAATCACCTTTCAAGTCAAGCTAGGATGGCTGCCGCTCGGGGGATTGACGGATAGTGGTGCGATCGTGCGACACGCCCTTCCCTCGGACGCGAACATGCGGGACCGGATGACGAGCACGAACATCAGCGCGGACAAGGCGGAAGCAAGGCCGGTCCGACGGCGTGGCGGTGGCACGGCCATGCCGCAGAACGCTGCGGACGGCGCCAAGGCCCCGCGGACGGCGCGCGGCGAGCGGACCCGGCGCAAGATCCTCGATGCTGCCCGCAACGAGTTCGGAAGCCGCGGCTTCGCGGAGACCGGCATCAGCGACATCACCCGCGCCGCCAAGGTCGCGTTGGGCACCTTCTACACTTATTTCCACAGCAAAGAGGAAGTGTTCCGCGCGCTCGTCAGCGACATGTCCGAGCAGGTCCGGGTGGCGGTCGCTCCCTCCTTCGCGGAAGGTCGCGGGACGCTGGAAAGCGAAGAGCGCGCACTGGCCGCCTTCCTCAACTTCGTCAGCGATCATCAGCAGGTCTACCGGATTATCGACGAGGCTGAGTTCGTCGACCCCGCCGGCTTCCGGGCCCATTACGAGACGACGGCGGCGCGCATCGCCGAGCGCCTGGCCGAAGGGGCGACGGCGGGGAAGATGGCGCCCGCCGCCGATCCGCTCGACGCCGAGGTGCGGGCCTGGGCGATCATGGGGATGAACGTCTTCCTCGGCCTGCGCTTCGGCGTTTGGGGCAATGAGGATCCGACCACCGTCGCGGCATCGGCGAACCGGATGATCCGTGAAGGGCTGGCGCGGCCCTAGGCGAGCGTTCCCACAAGCGCGGCAAAGCGCTCGATATCGTCCTCGTCATGGTAGAGGCCAAGGCCGACCCGAAGCACGTCGCCACGGACGTCCGTCACGCACCGCGCCTCAAGCAGCCGTTGCTGCCATCGGGCGGCATCGGGGTGACGGAAGGCGAGGAAGCGCGCCGGCTGGGCCGCATCCGGTGAATTGAGCAGTTCGGCGTCGGCAAATGGGGTATCCGCCAGTCGCTCGAGCAAGGCTCGCTGCAGCTCGAGCACGCGGGCGCTGATCCGGGCCGTGGTCAGGCCCTGCTCGGCGAGCGTGCGACGGACGTGGACGAAGCGGTAGATGGCCGACGCATCGAAGGTCGCGCCCATGAAGCGCATGGCATCGGCCGCATAGCCGATCTGCCCCGGCGGTGCCTCGAGGGCGGCAAATTCGGCATACCAGCCGGTGATCGGCGGACGCGGGCCGAAGCCCGGCGGGCAGTGCATCAGCCCCAGCCCCTCGCCCGACATCGCATATTTGTAGCCGCCGGCGAGATAGAAGCAGCGCTCGCCAAGCGCGCCGAGCGGCCGCTCGACCGCCATGAAGCTGTGGTAGCCGTCGATCACGACCCACGGCCCCTCGGGCGCGGCGACGTCGGCCAGCTGGTCGAGGCCGCCGACCGCGCGGCCGCTGCCGAACAGCATCTGGCTGACCATGACGAGATCCGCGTCGGCCGCCGCGGCCGCCAAACGGGCCGACAGCGTGTCGATCGGATCGACAGCGAGCGTGGTGAGCGCGATGTCGCCGCTCTCGACCCAGCGCGCGAACTGCCGCCGGGCGCTGTGGAATTCGCCGTCGGTGGTCAGGACCCGGAGCGGGCCACCCTGGCGTCGGGGCGCCGCCGCCCACAAGCGCACGAGGAAATCATGGGTGTTGCCGGCAAAGACGATGGCGTCGGCGCGATCGGTCCCAAGCTCTCCCGCGACCTCGGCCTGCGCCTCGGGCCACAGATGGTCCATGATCCGGTCCCACTTGCGGTCCGCCAGGCGGGCGGCGTCTTCCCAGCATTCGACCTGACCGGCGAAGCTCGCATCGGGCCAGAGATGATGGCTGTGCGCCGCCATGTGCAGGCGGCCGGGCGCCGCCGCGAGGCTGCGCGAGAAGAGCGGCTTGAAGGTCATAGTTCGGTGCGCAACGCCCAGAGTTCGGGAAAGGCGCGCTTCTCGAGTGTCGAGGCGAGGTAGCGCGCGCCGGCCGATCCGCCTGTCCCGGTCTTGTTGCCGATGATCCGCTCGACCGTCAGCAGATGCTTGTGCCGCCAGCCCGACAGCGCGTCGTCGATGTCGACAAGCTTTTCGGCAAGCTGGTAGAGTTCGAACCAGTGATCGGCTTCCTGGTAGACCGCGAGCCAGCTGGCCGCACCGAGCCGGGACCGCGCAGCATCGGCGACATCCCACAGGCTGGGTGAGTCGAGCGCAGCCTGGAGCCGGGCACGCCCTTCGGTCCCGCCTTCCTGATAATCGAGAAAGCGCGGATCCTTGATGCCGAGGCGATATTCGAGCTCGCGGAACTGCGCCGACTGAAAGCCCGACGAGGTGCCGAGCACGTGGCGGAAGCGCGAATAGTCGACCGGTGTCATGGTCGCGAGCACGTCCCACGACAGGGTCATGACCGACTGGATTCGGCTGACCCTGGCAAGCGACTTGTAGGCAGAGGCGAATTCATCCGCTTCGACCAGGCGGATCGCGAGATCCACCTCGTGAAGCATCTGCTTCAGCCACAATTCCTTGGTCTGATGGATGATGATGAACAGCAGCTCGTCATGCAGGTCGGACAGCGGTTGCTGCGCCGAGAGCAGGGCGGGAAGCTGGAGATAATCGGCATAGGTCATGCCGGCCGGGTGCGCGGTCATGACCAATGCCTCTAGGCGGATCGCCGCCGAACACCAACCTTCATCCCCGGCAAGCGGGGAAGCAGGCGATTACTGGCCGGGCTGCCCCGCGCCGGTGCCGACGCCGCCGACCGTACCGATATTGCCGAAGAACTCCTCGAAGAAGCTCTTGCGGCGGCCCAGCGTCGGGGTGGTCCGGCCGTAGGGGTCGATCGAGGCGATCTGCTCCTTGCCGGTGCGGTCGACGGCGGTGACGTTGCCGGCCGGATCGAAGCGGATCCGGAGCACCGTCTGTTCGGTCACCCGCGGATTGCGGAAGGCGAAGGTCGAGGTGTTGCGGCTGACATAATACCATTCGCTGTCGCCGAACTGGCCGGTGAAGGTCGGCCGGCCGAGCGTCTTCTCGACGCTGGTCTTGTTGTCGGTCCCGACCTGCACCGCAGAGGCGAGCTGCTCGTCCATGATGTAGCCGCGGCTCTCGCGGTAGCCGGCGCAACCACCAGTGAGGAGGCCGAGGGCGACGAGAGTGCCGAGGAAAGCGAGACGGTTGCTGGTCACTACGAGATGCTCCGGGTACCGCCGCCCTTGCGCCGGTTCTTGCCGCGCTCAATATCGGCTGTGGACGACAACGCCAAGTGCGGTCGGCCGTCTGAACGGAGGATGACAGATGAAGTCGCTGATGCGACTGTTTCGCAGTGAGCCCAGCATCGCCCGGCCGCTCTACCAGCAGGTCGTGGCGAAGGCCCGCCAGCCCCACTGGTATGTGGCCGGCGAAGCCGAGGACACGATGGAAGGGCGATTCGCCGTCCTCGCGACGTTGCTCGCGCTGACCGACCTCCGGCTCGAGCAGGGCGGCGAACATGCGCGGCAGGCGAGCGTCGGCCTTACCGAATGCTTCGTCGACGACATGGATTCGCAGCTTCGGCAGGACGGGGTCGGCGATCCCGTCATGGGAAAGAAGGTCGGGAGCCTGGTGGGCGCGCTCGGCGGCCGGGTCGGCGCCTGGCGGCGCGTCGTTGCCGGCGAGGAAAGCTGGGAAGCAGTCGCGGGCCGCTCCTTCTACCGCGACCGGGTGCCCGGCGAGGCCGCGCTGGCGCATACGGTGGACGAGCTGAAGCGTTACTGGTCCGCGCTTAAGGGCCGGACCGACGAGGCGCTGGTCGAGGGAGTTCTTCCATGAGTTCGTCCGACAGCTTCGCCCATCATCTGTCCCTTGCGGCGCTGCGCGACGGGCAGCGGCTCGATCTTGTCGCCGACGAAGCCGAGCGGGCGGCGATCGCCGAGCGGCTCGACCTCCTCGCGCTCGACCGGTTCGAGGCGCATGCGGTGATCGGCCGCAACGGCGACGAAGTGCGCGCCGAAGGGCGCATTCGCGCGACGCTCGCGCAGGCCTGCGTCGCGACGGGCGAGCCCGTCCCGGGCACGGTCGACGCCCCTTTCCTGCTGCTGTTCCGGCCCGAGCCGTCGGTCGGTCCCGACGAGGATATTGAGCTCAGCGAAGAGGATTGCGATGTCGTCTTCCACGACGGGCGCGAGATCGATCTCGGGCAGGCGCTGGCGGACGAATTGTCGCTTGGCCTCGATCCTTATCCACGCAGCCCGCAGGCCGACGATGCGCTGAAGGAAGCGGGCGTGTTGAGCGAGGCCGAGGCGGGACCATTTGCCGCGCTTGCGGCGCTCAAGGGCAAGTAAGGCCGCGCGTCACTCGAGCGACGCGCGGCAAAAGTTCGCGCCTAGAACGGTTATTCCGGGAGACAGCTGTAACTGTATGTAAGAACAGGCTCCTGCCGTCTCCTAGGTTGGCCGATTAGCTTATTATTTCATGATCCTATCTGTAACTAAAGCCTTTTTTTTCCTTTGGCATGTCAGCTAAGCGCCGCCCGGAGGGAAGTCGGCGCGGAATGCCTAGGATAGTGCTTGCGAGCCGATCCTCCTTCTGTAAGCATTCGTTTCGCCGCCGGTGAAAGCCTGGCGGTGGGGCGTGGAAACCCCTGAACTTACGACACCGGTCACGATGGCCGGGTGGCCGTCGCGCATGTCCAAGGCTCCGCCTAAAGGCGGCGGCGCCTGTGCGTAAGTCCAGGTTTCCAACACCCGGCTCAGCCTCGGGTCGCCTCAATCATATATTGGATTTGCCGGCGCTAAGGTTGGGCTGGAGGAGGCGATATGTCGGAACATGCTGATGCGGAGCTCTTGCGCAAGTGGATGTTCGGATATCTGCTCGAGCACACGGGCGAAGATAGCTCATACTACAACATCCTCGAGAGGCCTGTCTCGCAACAAAATGAGTTCCTTCCTCTGAATGGACCGGAGTTGGACCGGGCGGAGCTATTCAAAGAGCTCGTGACGCGACTGGCAACCATCCTCGGCTCCGAGGAGGCGGTGGGCCGGTGGCTGTTGCACAGCACCATCTTCGACGAGTTTGGGGAAGCTCGGCCCATCATGTACCTTGAAGAGGGAGGGTTCTGGTCGCTGAGTCTGCTCAACGACGTTGTTGGAATTGCGCGAGCTCACCCAACTGATCCCCTTGGGCTCAGGTTCGAGGTGAACGGGGCAGAGCGCGACTTAGCAAAGGATCTCGAGAGCTGCCTGGACCTTATTCCAGCTGCCTGGGACATGGATGACGAGACGTTCGAGCGTATCCTGGGTGTGGGACCAGGATACCTGCGGTCCTGGCGGCATCATGAGGCCGGAGTCAGTGCTAGTGTTCTGCAGCAGCTCCGACGCGTCCTCATCTTCCATGAGACGCTTCGGCTTCACGTTAGGCCACGAGGCTATGCGGCTTGGTGGCACAGGGAATGGGCGGGGGGTAGCGCGATCGGCGCTCGCTCGCCTCTCCAGGTCTGGCAGGATGAGGGCTGGGACGGACTCAACTTCATCAAGCAGGTGTTTTGGGGACAGCAAGCCTGAGAGGCCGTGCGAGCTGGAGGGTAGAATTGGACCTGCGCATCGTCACAGCGAAGGAGGCTGTCGAACTACTCGAACAAGGGTGGCCAACCTTAGCCGTGAGCTTGGTAGGCGATGACCTTCGGTTTCCCCTTGCCAGCTACGGGCCACATCACCTCGTGATCAAATTTCACGATATTGAGGGCGAGGTTCATGGCTACATGGCACCGACGACGCCGCAGATTGCCCAAGTGCTGGAGCATACTAGGCATCTTAAAGACGGCGACCGCTTGTTGGTGCATTGCCATGCCGGCAAAAGTCGATCGCCAGCGATGGCCATCGGTATCCTCGTTCAGAGTGGGCTTTCGCCACCCGAAGCGTTTGATGTGGTCCGAGCAGCCAGACCAGAACTCATACCAAACCGTTTGATGATCCGCTTGATCGATGGGCTCTTGGAACTTGACGGTAAGTTGGTTTCGTTAGTGGACACCTACTACAAGGGGTTTGGCTCAGAAGTGCTCCTACCGAATAGAGGCGGGCTGAATCTTTAGGTCATCGCGGGCTGGCACGGACTAATTAGGTGAGCCTTCATGGCTGCTTAGCGCCCAAATCAGTCATGCGCAGCCAATCTGATCGTACTCGCAAGCTGCCCTTCGTTCACATTAGCACCCTCGGGCAAGCCACCCGCTGATTTACATCCAGTGGGTGAGTAGGTCGAAACTGCTGCGATCCGCGCGGGGCCTTTAACATCTGTCTAACTGCCACGAAAATCTTTGGGCGCGACCCTCTCGTCGCGGCGACGATCTCAGACACAGTTAGCGAAATGTCCGCTTTCGACCCATCGCGGACAGAACGCCCGCGAATGCAGGATGCTAGGGTGGGCGACATGTTTCGGCGCTCGTGCCGGTCAACGGTTCAGCACGGTGCTGCCAGCTTAGAAGGGCGGCAATTCCTGGGCGATACGCCAGCGCTCGATCTCTTCCTCGAAATCCTCAATGAAGGCCGCCGCCATGCCTGCGTAGGGTTGGTCGTGCTCGGCGAACACCTTGAGGCCAGTGACCGCGTCGCGAATGGCCTGGAGTTCCTGCGGTGTACCCTGGCACTGGTTCAATCGGTCGACGATCAGGCCTTTTGCGTAGAGCATCGGGCGAAGCGGAGTCATGCGTTCGATGACCAGATTGGCGCGATTCAAGGCACAGGTCCGGATCGTATAGTCGCCGTATGCGCTCGCCTGACCCTTCGTGACCTTCGCGTGCATCAGCGGCAGTTCGGACGAGAAATCCCATGCCACATCGTTCCTTGGATCGCGCCGGCAGGGATCTATCAGCTTGGCGTCTTCCTGGTGGAGCGAGCAGGTGCTGCTGACCGCACGGACGCCGAGCACGTCGAACTGGCTGGCCTTGCCGACGCTGGCCGGACCGCGCTTGGTCAGCAGGGTCATCACCTCGGCATGGGTCATGCCCGGCTTCACGATATGCTGCCGAAGGCTCTTGTTGCAGTCGCGGCAGGTCGGGAGGAGGTTGAACCAGTCGTGGGCAAGCCACCAGTAGCCACAATGGCCAGGCACGTTATCGGGCGGGCCTTTGGGCCGGTAGTGCTCGACCTCATTGGCGCCGACCGCATAGATCTTGCTCTCGCAATAAGCGCATTTGTTGCCGCTGAGACGCGCGAGCGCGGCCCTGACGTCATTGTCCCGGTAGAACTTGAATTTGAACGACACGTAATTCGGCTGCCACGGCGAGCGTGCCGCGTAATAAGCGGCAGCGTCGAGCTTCTCCTGCGCGACCGAACCGCTAGGCGTCGTCAGGGAGGCGGGCGAGGCAACGCTCGCACGGTCCAATTTACGCATCTCAGCCTCGCGGGCCTGCCTGCTTCAGCGCCTGGAAAACCTCGCTGACCGCCTCGGCCCGCGCTTCTGTCGCAAGCCGGGGTTCCTCGCGTTGTCGGAGATAGCGCAGCAGGGCCTCGTGGATGATTTGAGCCGTAGCACTGTCGCCGACCGTGATCCTAGAGACGAGGTCCGCCGCCTCCTTGCCGATCATGCGTTCGGGATTGGCTTCGTCGATGTCGGCAATACGCGCGATGGCAAGATGCACGCTGGGGTCGATGGTGCTCGACAGCCCGAAGAATTCAGAGGTGAGCAGCTGCTCCGCGCGCATGCCGCTGACCGGGGGCAGGTCTTTAAGCAGGTGGACGCTTCCAAGCTCGTCCCTCGCAAGGACAGACACTTCGCCATCGTCCATGCCGCGCACGCACAAGGGATCATGCGTCGTTGCGATGAACTGGACGCCTGGAAGCGCGGTCCTCAGCGACGACATGACCTGCATCTTCCAGCGCGGATGGAGGTGGGTCTCGATCTCGTCGATCAGGACGACCGCTTCGGCCTTCTCGAGGTTCGACCAATGCTCGAGAAGCCAGCGGCACATGTCCGCGACCATGGCGATGACTGACCGATAGCCCTCGCTGAGCTGCGCGATAGGGGTCAGCTGTCCCTGTGCGTACACCGAGATTCCCGCGCGCGGGTCGTTGACGAGATGGTCGTCGTCGCCGATTGGAAGGATGGCCCGCACCGTTCGCGCAACCTGGTCGAACTCATAAGGAGACAGCTCGTTCAGCCAGTCCCCGGGATCGTCGATCGGGTGCCGACTGTCGAAGAGGCTCCGCACCGCGTCCGCCGCGGTCCGCTTTCGATGCCCACGGGCTGGCTTGAAGTAGCGGTGCGGCCCATAGCCGAGAACCAGCGCGGACGGGTCGAGCGTACCGTCGATCTGTTTTCGGACCGGATCGTATTGGAAGACGGCAGGATCGCTTCGGCTGTAGAATTCGATCGAGACCTCGGAAGTGTGCTTGCCCCAGACGTCCCAAGCGCCGCGCCGCTCGCTTCGGGCAAGCTGCTGGTCCGGAAGCTTCAGCCGCATTGCTTCCCGTCGGCCGAGCAAGGCCAGGGCGGTTGCAGCAAGCGAGGTTGACTTGCCGACCGCATTCTCGCCGAGCAGGAGCATGCATGGCGCGCCGTAGCGCTCCGACCGTCCGATCGGGAAAGAGATTGACAGGTGATCGACGGCCCGGAAATGCTGGACCTTGAGGCGGCGAAGCGATCCGCTGCTCGGCGGTCGCGCTGGGCTCACCTGTTCCATCGCGGCCGGCGCTTCGAAGATCTCGAGCGGCGCACGCCGCCGGCTAAGCTCGCCGACGCGCGCCCGGTCTCCATTTTCAACCAGATCAATGGCGGCTTCGAGCCGGCTGAGCTCGTCGGTTGTGCGCTCGGCGAGAATGGTCCGGAGTTTTCGAAGGAACGCGGGGCCGCTGTTCGGCGAGGCGTTGGCCTGCCCGAACTCGCTGAGCGTCCGGCAGATGACGTCGCGGCAGGCGCCGGCATGCGCTTCGGACTGCAGGAACCGGTAAGGTAGCTCGCTCTCGCGGCGAAGCGCCCGGCGCCAGATCTGCAGCGCGATCTGGATGGCTTCGTAGCGCGAACCGACGAGGTCAGGCTCATTCAGCTCGAAGATGTGGACGGTCGCATTGCCTTTCACTGAGTTTGGCTTCGGAAAGCATTCGCCCGACATGAGATAGGAGAGGTGGGTGAATGGGTTGTCCCTCGCGGGGTCGAGCAGATGCGGCCGCTCTTCACTCCGGACTTCGTCGGGCGTGGCGAGAAAGCGGGCGCGATAGCCGCCGACCGGAAACCGGTCATGCCTAGCCCGCTCGCACCTGCGGCACATCAGGAGGAGATTGTACCACTCGTAGGCGAGCCAGGAATAATGGTCCGCGAGTTCGGACCCCGGCTCTTCATCGCCAAGGGCAATTGGCCGGTAATGACTTACGTTGCCCGAAACGGCGCCGATCGGCCGTTCGCAATAAGCGCAGCGTCCGCTGAATTCTGAGATAAGCATCTCAAACAGCGGGCCTGAGTGAAAGAGATCGTGTTCGATTGGCGCGCGGCGCTGGCGCCGGTCGTCGCGCGGCCGACGCGCCCAATCCAGCAAGCGGTCTCGGGCCGGTTCGACCAGCTCGAAAAAAAGTTGGTTAGGTCGGGTCCGGGAGACTTTGAGCACGGACAAGCCTTCTTCACATCATTCCAACGGGAAAAACAACAGCTAATCCGAGCCCGGCCATTTTACCACTAAAGTGTCCGGAATCCAGCGTTGCACCGAGTTTCGAATATTTGTTCGATTGAACTGCGCATTGAAGGGAGTTCTGTCTGATACGTAGGCTAAGTTGTTAGTTCAGGTTTGGTCCCTATGCCGGTCCGTGGGCAACTCTGCCCCTCCCGCTTCATTGGCTGATAACTAAAACAAATTGGAAGATGTCTGACGATCGCTTCGGCACAAATGTGAAAGAGACTGGAGAGGACAGTAGTAAGCCCCTAACTGTTGCGCACAGCGCTGCGCAAAGGGCATTGTCAGAGAACCTCGGCTTCCAAAGTAAGGCAGATCATTGCAATTGTGGGAGAAAATGGTGGACGCACTATGGCCCGAACCTAGGACCCGCTGATTAAGAGTGAGTTGTCCCGCGCCCGTTTTCCGGTCTCAAGGCCGGAAAGCGGACGGGCCGCTACCGGCCAAACTCAGCCCCAATCACCATCCGTCTGAGACCCCCTCTCGAACCAGGCTCTATGGCCGCAAAAGGAGGTTGGCCATGGACTAAACGAAAGGCGAACAAAGACTTGCTCGGACATCGACAATATGTGACGTCCCGATAATGAAAGCTGCAGCTTCTAACGTTGTGCCAATCCGCACCGAGCCGCGCCACAACATCAAGTGCGCGGACAACCTCGATTATATGCGCTCTCACAAGAATGAGAGCATGAACCTCATCGTGACTTCGCCGCCTTACAATATCGGCAAGGCTTACGAGCAGCGAACCTCACTTGAGCGCTACGTCAAGCAGCAGGCCGCGACCATCGCCGAGGCTGTTCGGCTGCTGCACCCGAATGGCTCGATCTGCTGGCAGGTCGGCAATCATGTAGATGATGGCGAAGTCTTCCCGCTAGATCTCGTGCTGTATGACGTGTTCAAGAAGCACGGCCTCAAACTTCGCAACCGGATCGTCTGGACGTTCGGACACGGTCTACACTGTCAGAAGCGTTTCTCGGGCCGGCACGAGACAATCCTATGGTTCACCAAGTCAGACGATTATGTCTTCAACCTCGACCCTGTTCGAGTGCCCGCCAAATACCCGAACAAAAAGCATTTCAAGGGGCCAAACCGGGGTGAGCTTTCGGGGAATCCATTGGGCAAGAACCCGGGCGACGTCTGGGACATACCGAACGTTAAGGCCAACCACGTCGAAAAGACCGACCATCCATGCCAGTTTCCGGTAGCTTTGGTCGAGCGCTTGGTGCTCGCGCTGACTAAGCCAGGCCAGTCTGTCTTAGATCCATACCTCGGTGTCGGTTCATCAGCGATCGCTGCGTTGAAGCACGAGCGGCTCGCCTACGGCTGCGACCTTATGCCGGAATATGTGGCCATCGCAGAACAGCGCATCGCCGAGTTTTACGCCGGCACTCTTAGAACACGGCCGATGAACAAACCGGTTTACGATCCTTCGGGCCCGGCCGATGCGGTTTGAGTATGTTCATGACCATCATCATGCTGCCGCCGCCTTCCAGGAGCGCGACATCTATGAATGGCTGACTGACGTTTTCGAGGCGCCGGCTGTTCCAATCCGACCGGGCAGCACGAACGAGATAAGGGCGCATATTCAGTCGGAGTTGGAGAACGATGGCTGGGCTCTGAACGTCAGGATAGACCAGGAGCTGGCTAATACAGTTTCCGCTATCAAGGGCGACCTCGGTTTTCAAATCCAGACGGGTAACATGAGCCGTGCGCCATATGATCTATTGAAGCTTCAGTATCTGTTTCAGTCGAAGCGTATTGCTGTGGCTGCCTTCGCTTTGCCGACTAAACTTGCTGCCTCAAAAATTGGCAGCAACATTGCGCACTTTGAGCGTATCTGTAAGGAGTTGGCCGTCTTTGATAGGGTAATCACAGTACCTATACTGGTGATTGGATTCGGCTAGGGGGTCAGTTGCGTTGAAATACAAGATTGAGCTGGTCGCGCCGGTGACGCGCGAGGCAACTATCGCTGCCAAACTCAACACCAACCCGCCGCCAGCGACACGTGAGTTCTACGGATTTCGCAATCGCAAGTGGGACCTCCCGCTGATCAGCGTGCCGATCGGTCTTCCGATCTACCGGATGGCTAATTTTCGCACATTCACCGATCAGCGCGATTTCATCGCCGAGGAGCAGAAGCCAGCCGATTATTTCTCGGCTGGCCAAGAATCGGAGGCCGTTCAGCAGGATCAGCACAAGCTGCTCCACCGCCTGGCGGAAAGAGGCAAAGCGGAATCCGTTGTTTCTGTCAGCGCTGTGCTCGAAAAAGAGGGGCAGCGCCAGCCACTCCTCATTACCGCCTCTGGCGTTGTCGTGAACGGTAATCGTCGCCTCGCTGCGATGCGCGAGATCTACGAGGACGACCGGGTCAAGAACGCCAAATTCAGCCATATCGACGTGCTCGTGCTTCCCGCCGATGCAACGGCGGAAGAGGTTGTCGACATCGAAGCCAATCTCCAGGCGATGCCGGAGACCAAGTTAGATTATGACTGGATTGGCGAGGCGCAATTGATCAAGGCGCTGGTCTCGCTTGGCCGCAGCCACGCCCAAGTCGCCGATCAGCTGAATCGCAAGGAAAAGGAGATTGGCTACGCCATCCAGACGTTGAGCGAGGCCGACCTCTACTTGAAGGAGGCTGTTGGCGCCGAAGGCGGTTATGCCGAAATTCGCGAAGCTGCGGAGCAACTGTTCAAGGATTTGCCCAAGCTGATCGAGGACAAGTCGGAGGAGAAGAAACAGGCGAGCCGGGTGATTGCCTGGACGCTGTTCCAGAACAAGGAAAAGCTACCCGGCCGACTTTACGACTATAACGCTGCAATCGGTCGACTGGCCGACGATGTCATTGCCAGAGTCGCCGAAGAGCAGGGCCTGGACACCGACGAGGACGGCGAGGATGCTGATGTCGACGACGAGGGTTTCGACATTGTTCTTGATCCTGACGCGACCTCCAGTTCAACTGCAGCCGTCGTCGAGGCGCTACTTGGCGAGGATCGCGGCGACGCGGTCGACTCGTTAGTTGAAGCTGCCATCACTGTTATCGAGCTGGAGAAGGGCCAGCGCTCGGGC
The DNA here is from genome assembly GCF_058313385.1 of Sphingomonas sp. SP2. Classification (NCBI taxonomy): domain Bacteria; kingdom Pseudomonadati; phylum Pseudomonadota; class Alphaproteobacteria; order Sphingomonadales; family Sphingomonadaceae; genus Sphingomonas; species Sphingomonas sp. SP2. The sequence goes on from NZ_JBZFLD010000001.1 coordinate 627,968, forward strand.
AAGGAAGCGCTGAAGGTCGTCACTCAAGCTCATTCCAAGCTAGCGTCGGTCGACATCTCCAAAGCGGCCGTGACCACCCATGCCGGCATTCTCAAGCAACTTGAGGCCATCAAAACCATAGTGACCAATCTCGAGAGCGAGCTCGCGAAGGCCAGCAAGGCGCCCGCAAAGGAATAACCTTCAGCATGCCGACCGAGATCGAGATCGACTATGACGCGCTGCGCGTCCGAGGGTTTGTGTCGCGCCGGACCGATGAGGGACATTCCTCGGTCTGGGAAAGGATTTCGGCTCGTCTTGCCGGCAATAGCGAAGTCCAGCAGCTCGGCGACCGGTTCGACATGCCCTGGCCCGAAACGCTTGGGCTGATTCGGGAATTCGGGACCGCCAGCCTTCAGCGCTCACTCGATTTCCGCTTTCGAGTCACCGAGCGTGCGCGCGGGCCGATGCAGCGCTTCATCGACGAAGCGCGCGAGACCAGGCAATGCCGCAACCAGCTCAAGGTGAACATTGAGCCACATGACATTCAAGCCCAGCTTCTATCGCTCGGTTACACGCGCCAGCTAAGGCAGTTCCAGCTGCGCGATCTCTCACACCTCCTTTCACTGTCTCACGGTGCCAACTTCTCAGTTCCGGGTGCCGGCAAAACATCGGTAAGTCTTGCGCTCAGCATGCTGGTCCGGCGCACGGACAGCCACCTGCTGGTGATTGCGCCGAAGGCCGCGTTCCCTGCGTGGCGCGAAATCGTCAGCGAGTGCATTGCCTCTGATGCGAGTGAGCAAGCAAAGGAGCCCTTCACTTTCCTCGACGGCAGCGAAGAGCAGAACGAGATTGCTCTACGCAGCGGCGCCACTCGGTTCGTGATGTCCTATGACCTGATGGTTCGCCAGCAGGGCTTGATCGCGGCCTATCTGGCCCGGACTCCGGTTCATCTGATCCTCGACGAATCGCACCGGATGAAGGCCGGACAAGCGTCACAGCGCGGGGCCTTCCTCACCAGCATCGCTACCCTCCCCGTTCGTCGCGACATCCTCTCGGGTACGCCAATGCCCCAGCAGGCAAGCGATATGGCATCGCAGCTGAGCTTCCTATGGCCAGGCCAGGGTTATGACCTGGATATCCAGCGTGGAGCAGCGCCACGGGAAGTGCTCGGCTCACTTTACGTGCGAACCACCAAGACCGAACTTGGGCTGCGGCCGCCCAAGCGCTTCTTCCATGACGTCGACATGGCGCCTGGCCAGCTTGCGCTCTACGGGGTCGTTAAAAGCGAAATCCTGCGCCAGCTTACCAAGGCGGTCAGTCAGGAGCAGACGGATTTCGTCTCGGCCCGCCGGTCGGTGATGCGGCTGCTTCAATTATCAACCAATCCCGCGCTCGCGCTCCAAGCCATGGCCCAGGACTATCATGGCATCACCTCAGGGATTGCCGAGCAGGTCGTGACGGAAGGGGCGTCAGCCAAGATGCGCGCCGTCGCTGAGCATGCCCGAAGGCTTGCTGCTGAGGGTCAGAAGAGCGTGATCTGGACGATTTTCACTCAATCGATCCTCGATATGGAGCGGCTGCTCGCCGATCTTGGCCCGGTGACGCTTTATGGCGCCATCTCAACGGGCGCGCCCGAAGACCCTGAGACCCGTGAGGGACGCCTGCGCACTTTCCACGAGGATCCGGCCTCGATGGTTATGATTGCCAACCCAGCAGCGGCCGGGGAAGGCATCAGTTTGCATAGGGTGTGCCACAACGCCCTTTATCTCGATCGAAGCTATGTATCGACGCATTACCTTCAGTCGATCGATCGAATTCACCGACTCGGTCTGGAAGACGGCATCGAGACCTTCATCCATGTTTACCGGACGAGGGCCCCAGCTGGTCTTGGCAGCGTCGACCTGTCGGTCAGCCGTCGACTGGCTGTCAAAATCCGCAACCTCCAAATGCTTCTGGACGATCAAGACCTCCACGAGTTGGCGTTCGACGAGGAGAATGCCGACGACCCAGTCGACTATGACATCCAGATGCAGGACCTTATCGACCTAGTCGAGGAGCTGGAGGGCCGGCAGCACAGTACCGACGTTGAAGAGGCCTGAGGCGTGGAGTTCGATCGCCTTTTCACCATTTCCGCCTTCGAGGGATTGAGGTTGCTCCGTGGCCTTCTGGCCGAACAGCCCGGCCTTCCAATCCACGAGTGCATGGCAGTGCTGATCGCGCGCTCCCCCCAAGCCAGCGGCTATGATCTTGAGGCGGCGCTAAAGCTCCACACCCTGGTTCGACGCGACGCGCCGGACGCGCACGTCGGCTTCTATCGCGAGTGCGTGATGGCGGTCATGATTCAGTCGTTGCCGGCCTGGGCCAAGGTCATGACGATCGGACGAGGGCGCTTTATCAAGAGCATCCGCAAAGATGAATATCGCGATATTCGGAGCGTCTTTCGCGAGGCGCGACTCCTAGCTGACCCACCTACGATGGATGACATACGTTGGTGGGATGAGATGAAGGAGCGGGTGCGAACGTCGAAGAATCTCGTCACGATGGAGCGGGCCCGCGAGGCCGAGCGCCTTTCGCTCGAGCATGAGATGCGCGAACTCAGCAAGGCTGGGATTGACCGATTGCCGGAATGGACCGCGATCGAAGACGACACGGTCGGCTATGATATCAAGTCCTTCCGCGAAGTTGCTGGGGTCATTCGACCGATCCTGATCGAGGTCAAATCGACGATCGCATCGCCACTTCGCTTCAACGTCAGCCGCAACGAGTGGAAACAGGCGGCGTCAGTCGGAGATGCCTACCGCTTCCACATTTGGGACCTCACCCCGACCCCTGCGCGGCTTTATGAGAAGAGCGTCGAGGATGTCCGCCCGCATATTCCGGTCGACAATGCGCAAGGCGAGTGGACCAATGTCCGTGTCCCGGTGTCGAGCAACAACGTCGTCGCGGCAGAGGATATCGACTGGGCGGCCTAACCGGCCCGGCGAGATATAGTCAAAGCATAAGCGGATTGGGCGGCTGTCCGCTCGGTGTCGCGATGGAAGCCGAACCGTGCCTGCTTGACCTACAAACCGCGCCGTAGACGAACCATCATGCTGCTACCCTTAACCTGCTGCTGATCGCGTCGCGAACTGCTTGCTGCAACCAAGTCTTACGCTTCGTTGCCTGCGCCGGTCGTGCCAGCGCAGAACGAAATTCCGCCGGATTGCCTACGAGCACCACGCGGCGCTTACCTCTAGTGACCGCCGTATAAATAAGCGCACGGTCTAGGATGCGGCTTGGCGTCACTGGTACAATAACTGTCTCGAACTGCGACCCCTGCGCCTTGTGCGTGGTGATCGCCCACGCCCGCTCAAGGTTGTCCAGTAGTTCAACGGGAATGGTGCGATCACCTTCATCAAACCTCACAGCTAGACCATCCGTGGTCATGCCAAGAACTTTGCCGAGGCTGCCGTTCCACAGGCCAAGGTCATAGTCATTAATGGTCCAGATGACCGGTTCGCCCCGCAGCCATGTCGTTGGATCAAGCTTACGCGCGGCCGACCACGAGTCATGAAGGCCCGCGTTCATTGCATCCGTGCCGCCGTCGGCGGGATCTCCGCCGCCCTTGATAGACCCAATGATCTGAGCGGAGGGAAGGCTACGGCGGATGGATACGGCAGTCGTCACCACGTCGGACCGGTGGCAGACCGCGATCGCCACGCCAACCTCGTTAGCCAGATTGTAGATGGGCAAATCTGGCAGAACCCCGTTGCGTATCGCTTGCGCGAACGCTGGAATGCCAGTCTCAGCGTCCTGACGCATCACCTCAGTCAGCACCGTGCGCGGTATCTCTTCGACGTCGAGCAGGGCGTGAAACGTAAGCCCGAAGCCGACTGGCGGCAGCTGTCCGTCGTCGCCCACGAGCAAGAAGCGACAACCCTCGGGTGCCATCGACATGATGCGGTACAGCGACCCGACATCGATCATGCTTGCTTCATCGATGATGATGATGGGCAACGTAGACAGGTCGTTGTGTCCGGCGAAGACGCCATGCAGCCAGCCCGCAATTGTGCGGGCCTGTTGGCCAGTCGCTTCGCGCATCCTTAGTGCGGCCCTGCCTGAAAGCGCCATCATTTCGACAGGTATCCCTGCGGCTGCGGCAGCGCGGCAGATCGCTTGCAGCGTCGTTGTCTTGCCAGTGCCGGCACCGCCAATAAGCAGTGAGAAGTTCTTGGTGATCGCCATGGCTACCGCCGAAGCTTGACCAGCGTTCAGAGTCAGAGCTTCCGATGATTTATCGGCGAGGGGCAGGATGGTCGCTCCTCGCAAACCAGAGGCGAGTTCATGCGCGATCCGTTCCGCCACGGCATCCTCCATGAGCGCGGCTCCTGGTGCCTGCCATCCAGTTTGGCGCTTGCGGACGGCACCAAGATGCAAAGCTATCTCGATATCCTGATTACTAACGGGAAAGCCCAGAAGGGCTCCCGCAGCATTCGTCAGACTTTCGGTATCCATCAGGGTGTCGCCCTCAGCCAGGCGGGCATTTAGCACGGCTTCAAATGCAGCAGCCAAGCGGCGCGGGTCCATCGCCTCGCAGCCCATCCGGCCGGCAATCGCGTCGACCGACTTCCAGTTGCTGAAAGCAAGCAGGCGGTAAGGGTCTTCATCGATCCGCTTGAGCGCGTCCGCCCCGTATATAGCGAGCAGCTCAACCGCGATGCGAGATGAGAGACCAAGCCTATCCAAGCCGGCGAGCACGCGTGGCTCGGCATCGACAGCCGGCCATTCCAGAAGAATTGTGTCAACCTGCGCTCGGGAACGGTTGTCATGCCCAAGGACGCGCAACAGTGCCTCAGTGTCGCCCGCATCTAGGCGGTCGACGAGTTGCTCGCCATAGGCGTCCCACAGTTTGTTCGCTGTTGAGTCACCAACACCGGGAAAGCGCTGGCCGGCTAGAAGGCGCGCAAGCAGTCGGCCTTGGGGCCTCACGAGCGCCATTTCATCTACCACGACTTGCGGGCCGAACTCGGGATGGCTCTCGTTCCGACCGCGAATGTGCCAAGTCTCACCGGTGGCAGGCGGGCGCGGCATATCCCGCGCCAAGAAGCGGCGGCGGACCGCCCTTTCGTCTTCTGCACGAAACACCGCCATGCTGGCGGTGGCATGCAGGACTTGGGTGACGGTTGCTTGGACGGTCATCTCGCTCATCGGGGCAGACGACCCGTCTCCGCTAGGTGCTTGTCGATCGCCTTGTAGCGAATCATGTCGCGCCTAAGCTCCGTAGCTTCGCTGCGGGCGATCAGCAGCTCGCGCTCGAGCTGATTTACGCGATGGCGTAGCTGCTTCTTCTCTTCATCATCGTCAGCGGTCGAATGCTTGGATGATGCCGTGGCAGTTTCGCTCCCTTTCGTTGCGATTGATGGAATTCCATGCAGTTCGAACCGCTCGTCGCACAAGTCGCGGTTCCGTTTATTTTGGTAGATGACCTGCCGGCTGGTGAGGGGCACATCGCGAACGATCGCAGCGATGTCGCCGGATCCGTCAGGCTTTCGTGGAATGCTGGCGCCCACACGGTCGAAGTAATCCTGCAGGGCTCTGTGGTTGGCGTCACCACGTTCCCTGTTGCTGATGTCCGCCATGTTAGTCGCTCTCGCGGGCAGGCAACGAACGCTCTAGGTCTTCTACGGTCACGCCCTTCATCTTGGCATTGTAGATGTAGCGGACGAACCGCTTCTCATAGCCTTCCACAAGGCGATTTAGCCGCGCAATCTCATCGTCGCGGGCCTTGAGCCGCTTCGCCGCGAGCTCCGCCTCGACCGGACGCACACTGTGCGCCAGCGGATGTAGTCTAGCGCCCATCCCATGCGCGCGAGGTGAGTGTCCTCGTGAACGATGCGGGCGACCTCTTTCCCTGCCACAAGCTTGGCAGGCTTCTTGCTCGCCCGCATGGCTTCGGAGAGCGTCTCGATCTCCTGCGGATAGAATAGGCGGCCGCCTTGAATTCGTTGATCAAGGTCAATCCCATGCTCATCTAGCCACTCGTGAAATAGGCAGATCGCATCGATTTCGCGCTTAGCGCTGTTGATCGACCCCTTTCGGTGATGTGCGGTGCTGTAGCTGCAGACCTGCGCATCTGGCAGGCCGGTCGAACGGGAAATCATCAAGGGAAAGCGCTCGCCGCTCTCCATTCTGATGATCTTGGTACTGTATCCTACGTTCGAACGCACACTCGCCCCCACCTCCCCGGCAAGGGGCCGTGGATACAATTCGTAACTGGTGACTCGGTAGTCAACCGCTCAGGTGCAGCAACAGAGTGCTTAGCATCACACCGAGGAAGGCGGGCAACAGCTACAAACAGTCACCCGTCAATTTCCTTGGGAAAAGAACCTTTCGCTAGCTACAACTTTTGCCGCTGAATGGCTACCACCGTCTCGTTCGCGGGGCGCTCAGTTACAAAACGCCGCCTCACCCTATATCAGAAGGGCACGTCGTCGTCGAGATCGTCGAACGCCGCCGGCGCCGGACGGTTGGCCGAGCTCGACGACCCGCCGCGGCTGCCGCCACCCGAATAGCCGCCACCGAAGCCGCCATCATCATAGCCCGAGCCGCCGCCGCTGCTGCGACCGCCGCCGAAGCCGGCGCCACCACCGGCGCCGTCACCGCGACCGTCGAGGAGCACCATCGAGCTGTTGAAGTTGCGCAGCACGACCTCGGTCGAATAGCGATCCTGGCCGTTCTGGTCCTGCCACTTGCGGGTCTCGAGCTGACCCTCGAGATACACTTTCGAGCCCTTTTTGAGATAGCTCTTGGCGACCTTGGCGAGGCCTTCCGAAAAGATCGCCACCGAATGCCACTGGGTGCGCTCCTGGCGATTGCCGTCGCGATCCTTCCAGTTTTCGGAAGTGGCGACGCGCAGGTTCACGACCTCGCCCCCGTTCTGGAACGAGCGGCTTTCCGGGTCCTGCCCGAGATTGCCGACCAGGATGACCTTGTTGACGCTTCCCGCCATGAATCGAACTCCTCTTTCTTGAAGAGCAGCTATAGGCCGAGCGCGACTGCCGTCCAGTAGGTGACGCCCGCCGCGACATAGGCGAGCGCGAAGAGGTAGCCGAGCATGAACAGCGGCCATTTCCAGCCATTGGTTTCTCGCCGCGTGACCGCGATCGTCGACACGCATTGCGGCGCAAAGACGAACCAGGCGAGGAAGGCGAGCGCAGTCGGAAGCGGCCAGTTCTGGCCAAGACGCTCGGCGAGGCTCTGCTGCACCTGCGCCTCGTCGGCCTGGTCGATCGCATAGACGGTGGCGATGGCGCTTACCGCCACTTCGCGGGCGGCCATGGAGGGAAGCAGGGCAAGCGCGATGTCGTGGTTGAAGCCGATCGGCTTGACCACGACCTCGATCCCGCTCGCGATCTTGCCGGCGATCGACACCTCGCTCTGCTTTTCGCCCGGGCCGGCCTGCGGGAAGCTGGCGAGCGCCCAAAGCAGGACCGTGGTGATCATGATGATCCCGCCGGCACGCTTGAGGAAGATGATGGCGCGCTGCCACAGTCCGAGGGCGACGTCCTTCAGCGCGGGCAGCTGGTATTTTGGCAGCTCCATCATGAAGAAGGAGGAGGCGCCCTTCGCCACCGTCCGGCGCAGCAGCAGCGCCGCGACCAGCGCACCGACGATCCCGGCGAGATACAGGCCGAACATGACGATGCCCTGCAAGTTCACGCCCGGCAGCACGTCGCGATTGGGAATGAAGGCGGCGATGACGAGGGTGTAGACCGGGAGCCGGGCCGAACAGGTCATCAGCGGGGCCACGAGGATGGTCGTCAGCCGGTCCTTCTCATTGTCGATGGTCCGGGTCGCCATGATCCCGGGGACGGCGCAGGCGAAGCTCGACAGCAACGGGATGAAGGAGCGGCCCGAGAGGCCGGCGCGGCTCATCAGCCGATCCATGAGGAAGGCGGCGCGAACCATGTAGCCGGTGCCTTCGAGTGCAAGGATGAAGAGGAACAGGATGAGGATCTGCGGCAGGAAGACGACCACCGCGCCGACCCCGCCGATCACGCCATCGACCAGCAGCGAACGGAGCACGCCTTCGGGAAGGGCGGCGGTCACCGCGGTGCCGAGGGCTTCCATCCCCGCCTCGAGCCACCCGACCGGAGTCTCGGACCAGGCGAATACCGCCTGGAACATGGTGAACATCACGAGGGCGAGGATCAGCGGCCCGGTGACGGGGTGAAGGAGCCAGCGGTCGAGCCGGTGGGTCCAGCGCCTGACCTTGGTTTCGCTGACCACGGTCGCGGCGGCGATGCGCCGGGCTTCCCGCGCGAGCGATTCGGGCGCGGACCGCGGTTCGGGCGTGGTGCCGAGCTGCGCTGCAACCGCATCGCGAAGCGCCTCGACCCCGCGGCGCCGGACGGCGACGGTCTCAATCACGGGGACGCCCAGTTCGGCCGACAGCGCCTCGGCGCTGAGCTTGAGGCCGTCGCGCTCGGCCATGTCGACCATGTTGAGGGCGACCACCATCGGTAGTCCGAGGGCGCGGAGCTCGAGCGTGAAGCGGAGGTGGTTGTCGAGATTGGATGCGTCGAGCACGACCAGCAGGGCGTCAGGCCGACGTTCGCCGGCCTGGGCCCCGGTGAGGACGTCGCGAGTGACCGCTTCGTCGGGGCTGGAGGGCTCGAGCCCGTAGGCGCCCGGGAGATCGACCAGCTCGACCGGCCGGCCATCTCCGAGCAGCAGCTTGCCGCTCTTCCGCTCGACCGTGACGCCCGGATAATTGCCGACCTTCTGCCGCGCACCGGTCAGTGCGTTGAAGAGCGCGCTCTTGCCGGCGTTTGGATTGCCGACCACCGCGACAAGAGGAATGGGCAGGGTCATGCCGTGACGTTCCGGCTTGTTCACCGACCGCGGATCAGGATGCGGGAACGACGCGAATCGCGCGGGCGTGGGTCCGGCGAATCGCCACGGTCATGCGGCCGACCCGGACGGCGAGCGGATCGCGGCCGAGGGGGCCCGTGTGCAGCGGCTCGACCTCGACATCATGGTCGAAGCCGAAATGGCGCAAACGCGCCGCTTCGCTGAAGCCCAGCGATGCCCAATCGACGTCCGCGATCCGGCCACGGCGTCCGAGCGCAAGCTCGTCGAGACGGAACGCAAAGTCAGCGGGGGCGGGCTGAACGGTCATTACTGAGATTGATTATCAATAACAGGAGCGAAGGTCCAGTGGGACAAAACGTCCCACCGCTTCGCCTCGCTCACCGTGGCGGATAGCGGAGCCTTCCGAGGAAGCGCGTCAGGCTCGGTCGCTCGCGTTGTCCGACGCCCGCCTTCCACTTCTCGAAGCGCATCACCTCGTCGATTCGCCGATCGAGGAAGGCAGCGGTGTCGGCCGCGCCTTCGCTTTCATCCTGGAGCCAGGCGAGCAGGGTCGATCCGTAGACCGCCGAGAGGATCGCGCGCTTGGTGTAGTGATTATAGTCGGTCGCCGTGTCGCCAGCGAGGCGCCACATGACGTCAGCACTCCGCCACGACAGGCGAGTCGCGGCCGCGAGGTTCTGCGGCATGGCAAGCACCGACAAAGCGCGGCGGATGGCCTCCTTGGCGGGTTCCTGGATCTGGAGCCGCTCCCAGACGAGGCTGCGGATCCGCTCGCGGATCTTCATCGTCGCCAGTGTCTCGGGCGGGAGCCGCTCGGCCAATGCCGCGTCCACGCCTTCGCCGAAGAGGTCGATCAGGCCGACGGCATCGTCCGGGACAGCGAGGGCGGCCACCGCGGGATCGACGCCTTCCGACAGCGCCGCGGCCTCGACGGCCGTCCGGGTCCAGCCGTCGAAGGCGGCATTTTCGCCGATGGCGAGGGCCAGCTGCCGGCGGGCGGCGGCGACGGGAGTTTCGATGGTTTCGCTCATGCCGCCTCCGAAGTGGGGGAAGAGGGTCGCTCCTGCAAGCGCACGAGGATGAGGGCGAGAGCGATCGCGGCGGCACCGGCAAGGTCGAGTGGCGTCATGACTTCGCCATAGACCAGCCAGCCGATCGCTGCCGATACGGCAGGTTGGGTGAGAAGAGCGAGGCCGACAATCAGCGGCGGAACCTGTCCGAGCGCATAGACGAGGCATCCTTGGCCGATCACCTGGCTGCACAGCGCGAGCAGGAGCAGCGCGGTCCACTGCTCAGGCATCACCTGCTCGCCCAACAGCAGCGCGAAGGGCAGGAGCATGGCCGCACCGAACAGGCTGGCGAGAATCAGGACCGGCAGCGGCTTCATCTCGCCGCGAACCCGCTCGATCGCGATCAGGTAGCCGGCGTAGAGGAGGCCGGCGATCAGAGCGAGGATATCGCCGTGAAGGTAGCGCGGGCTGAGTTCGGCACTGCTGGCCATCAGGAGGCCCGAGCCGAGCGCGGCGAGGAGCAGGGCGCTCCCCTGGCGCAGGGTAGGCCAGGAGCGCGCCAGCCACAGGCCCCAGCCGGCAAAGGCGAAGCTTGCGACATTTCCGAACAGGGTCGCATTGCCGAGCTTGGTCAGGTGAATGCCCGCATGCCAGGCCGCAAGGTCCGCCGCGAAGAAGAAGGCGGCGATCGCAATCACGATTCCGACTCCGCGGCGCGGCCAGATGGCGGGCTGGCCCATGGCCTTTCCGAGCAGCAGCAGGAACGGCAATGCCAGCGCCAGTCGCCAGAAACCGGCCGCTGAAGGGCCGACGTCGCTGAGGCGCACCATCCACGGGCCGAACGCCAGCGCGACGTTGCCGATCAGAAGGATGATGAAGGCGCGAGCGGGAACGTGCGTCACCCGGTCACCCGTAGCGCCGGAATGACGCTGGTCCACCCATGGGAAGCAGCAACCCGCCATTGCCGCGAGCGATCGCCTCCCTACCTATCGGCTCGTGCTCGCTTCACTTTGCCAGGATCGATATGCCCAATCTGTTTGACCCGGTCGCCTTTGGTGACCTCCAGCTTGCCAACCGAATCGTGATGGCGCCGCTGACCCGCGGCCGGGCCGGGCGCGAAGCCGTCCCGAACGACCTGATGGCCACCTATTACGAGCAGCGGGCCGATGCCGGGCTGATCATCTCCGAAGCGACCGGAATCAGCCGCGAAGGCCTCGGCTGGCCCAACGCGCCCGGGCTGTGGAACCGGGATCAGGTGGAGGGCTGGAAGAAGGTCACCGAGCGGGTCCACGCCAAAGGCGGGAAGATCGTTGCGCAGCTCTGGCACATGGGGCGGCTGGTCCATTCGGACCTCGGCGGCGGCCAGCCCGTCTCGTCGAGCGTCACGACCGCGCCGTTCAAGGCACACACCTATGAGGGCAAGAAGCCCTATGAAGAGGCCCGCGCGGCGACCCTCGATGACATCAAGCGGATCATCGGCGACTATGCGACGGCGTCGCGGCACGCCATCGAAGCCGGCTTCGACGGCGTCCAGCTGCATGGCGCCAATGGCTATCTGATTGACCAGTTCCTGCGTTCGTCGGCCAATCACCGCGATGACGATTATGGCGGGTCGATAGAGAACCGCCTGCGCTTCGTCGCCGAAGCGCTCGAAGCGGTGGGCGCGGAGATCGGCATGAGCAAGGTCGGGATCCGCTTTTCGCCCAACAGCCTCAGCCAGGGTGTCGAGGATGATGATCCCGAGACGCTGTTCGTGGCGCTCGCGAAGCGGCTCGAGGACCTGCGCGTGCCGTGGATCGAGCTTCGCGAACCGCGTCCGGGGACGACCTTCGGCGACAATCCGAGCGACCCCGTCAGTCCGCTGATGCGGCCGATCTATTCGGGCGGGATTGTCCTCAACAGCGACTATGTGCGCGACAATGCGACCGAGCGCCTGCACGAGGGCGTCGCCGATGCGATCAGCTTCGGGCGACCGTTCATCTCCAATCCCGATCTGGTCGAACGGCTCCGCGCCGATCTGCCGCTCGCCCAGGCCGACGTGAAGACCTTCTATTCGGAAGGGCCCGAGGGATACACCGACTATCCTCTGGCGACGGAACAGGCGACGGCCTGATTGTTTCTTAGGGCATGGAGACAGCAACGATGCGGGTGAACTGGAAAGCCACGGGCGCGGTCGCGGCGGGAGCCCTGGTGGGCCTCGGGATCGCTTATGTCCTGCGCGAGAAGGCGACCCCGCAGCCCGGCTATCGCGTGCTCGTGAGCGAGGGCGATCTTCAGATCCGGGCCTATCCGGCGCTGAAGGTCGCCGAGACCGTTGTCGCGGGACCGCGCAAGGAAGCGCTGCGGGAGGGCTTTCGCCGGCTTGCGGCCTACATCTTCGCCGAATCGCGCGAGGGTGAGAAGATTCCGATGACCGCGCCGGTCCTGCAGGACGCGGGCAATCCGATGGCGAGCGATCCGCCGGTTTTTGACGACGAGGTCGAAGGTGGCTGGCGGGTGCGCTTCATCCTGCCCGAAGAGTTAACCGATCCGCCGGCACCGCCCGAGGGAGTGACGATCGTCGACCTGCCCGCCCGCCGGGTCGGCGCGGCGAGTTTCCACGGGACGGCGCATGACGAGCGGCTGGCGGCGGCGGAAGATCGGCTGCGCGGCTGGCTTGCGCGCCATGGCGAAGAAGTGGTCCGGAGCGAGGCCGAATACGCCTTCTACAACAGCCCGATGATCCCGCCGGCCCTGCGCCGCAACGAGGTGCTGCTGGCGCTCGTCTGATTTCCCGGCGCCGGGGGGGCACCTGGAATTAGAGCGGGTGCCCGTCGGTATCCATCAGCACTTCGCGGCGGCCGACATGGTCGGGCTGGCCGACCTTGCCGTCCTTCTCCATCCGCTCGATCAGGCGCGCGGCGCTGTTGTAGCCGACCCGCATCTGCCGCTGGAGGTAGGAGGTCGAGGCCTTCTGGCTTTCGGCCACGATCTGCACCGCCTTGCGGTAGAGCGCATTTTCGGGATCGTCGTCCCCGTCGGGCGCGCCGTCGAGGGCGAAGCCGCCGTCCTCGGGCTCCTCGGTGACCGCGCTGATATAGTCGGGCGTGCCCTGCTTGCGCCAATGATCGGCGATCAGGCGGACTTCCTCGTCGCTGACGAAGGGGCCGTGGACGCGCAGGATCTGCTTGCCGCCTGGCATGTAGAGCATGTCGCCCTTGCCGAGCAGCTGCTCCGCTCCCTGCTCGCCGAGGATGGTCCGGCTGTCGATCTTGCTCGTCACCTGGAAGGAGATGCGGGTCGGCAGGTTGGCCTTGATGACGCCGGTGATGACGTCGACCGAGGGGCGCTGGGTTGCCATGATGAGGTGGATGCCGGCCGCACGCGCCTTCTGGGCGAGGCGCTGGATGAGGAATTCGACTTCCTTGCCGGCGGTCATCATGAGGTCGGCGAGTTCGTCGACCACCACCACGATCTGCGGCAGGACCTCATATTCGAGCTCCTCGGTCTCGTACACCGGCTGGCCGCTGTCGGCGTCATAGCCGGTCTGCACCTTGCGCCCGAGCTTGGTACCGCGCGCCTTCGCCTCGAGGACCTTTTCGTTGAAGCTCTTGAGTGCGCGGACCCCGAGGCTCGCCATCATCCGGTAGCGCTCCTCCATCTGCTCGACCGCCCACTTCAGGGCGCGGATCGCCTTGGGCGGCTCGGTCACGACCGGCGCGAGAAGGTGGGGAATGCCGTCATAGATGCTCAGTTCGAGCATCTTGGGATCGATCATGATCATCCGGCACTGGTCCGGACCCATCCGGTAAAGGAGCGAGAGGATCATGCAATTGAGCCCGACCGACTTGCCCGAGCCGGTGGTGCCCGCGACGAGGAGGTGCGGCATCGGCGCGAGATCAGCGATGACGGGGTCGCCGGCGATATTCTTGCCGAGGATCAGCGGCAGGCTCATCGCCTGATCGGCAAAGGCCTGACTCCCGATCAGTTCGCGGAGCGCCACGCTCTCGCGCTTCGGGTTGGGAAGCTCGATGCCGATGACGCTGCGGCCGGGAATGGTCGCGACGCGGGCCGACAGCGCCGACATGTTGCGGGCGATGTCGTCGGCAAGCTGAATGACCCGGCTGGCCTTGATCCCGCTGGCGGGCTCGAGTTCGTACATGGTGACGACCGGGCCAGGGCGGACCTCGACGATGTCGCCGCGAACGTGGAAGTCCTCGAGCACGCTTTCGAGCAGGCGCGCGTTGCGCTCGAGCCCGGCGCGGTCCACCTGGCCGCGGCCCGCTTCGGATGGCGCGGCGAGGAGGTCGATCGGCGGAAGGGCATAGCTGTCGCCGAGCGCGAGGCTCTGCTGCTGCGCGGCATTGCCGCCCTTCTTGCCGCGGACCTTCTCGGCGACAGCGGGAGCGATGGCCCGGGTCGGCTCGCTGACCGCGACCTGCGGGCGTGACTTGGGCGGCGCGGCGACGCGCGGCTCGGCCGCTTCCGTCGCCGTCCGGCGGGGCGCCGGAACACGTTCCGCCGAACGCTTGAGCTTCTCGGTGACGAAGGCCTTCTCTTCCTCGCGCAGCGCGAGCGCGAAAAAGGCAAGGGCGATCCCGCTCAGACCGAGCAGGATGATGAGCGCGATCCGGGTCGGGCCGGCGATCGCCTGCTCCGGGATCATCGCCAGAAGCGAGTTCCAGCCGGCGGCACCGGCCAGGCCGAGGACCCCGCCCCAGCCGGCGGGAAGACCCGAGATGCCTGCGCTGGAATTGATCGTCAGGCCGAGCGCCATGCCGATCAGGAAAGCGCCAAGCGATGCGATCAGCAGCGCGCGTCCGATCCGGCCAGCGTGGCGGCCGCCGAGGAGACGGACCCCCGCGAGGGCAAGGACGGGCAGCAAGGCCAGACCACCCGGGCCGAAGACGAGAAGCAGCGCATCGCTGGCGTAGGCGCCGGGCAGGCCGAGCCAATTGGCGGCAGGACCGCCCGCCGCGGTGCTCCAGCTGGGATCGGTCCGCTCGTGCGTCAGGAGCGCGATGGCGAGGCCACCGGCGAGCGAGAGCAGGAGCAGGCCCGCGACGCGCACCGCGAACGCGCGCACGGCATCGCCAAGCCGATCCCGCCAATCGGGTTCGAGCGCGCGCCGGTCGGCGCGGGTACGTGCTGCAACGGTCGCCATGATCCTCTTCCCCGCCCTCTTCGGCCGTTCACCTATTGTGCCTGTCACCCGAGTCCATGGTCAAGGATGACGGCATGACGACGAGCCTCTACATGCGACTTCCATGACACGGTCCATCTCTTCGTCCACGGACGTCATCATTCTCGGCGGCGGGCTGGTCGGCCTGTCCCTGGCCGCCGCGCTCGACGGCGCCGGCCTGACCTCGACGATTATCGATCCCGCCGACCCCGCCCCGTGGCGGGAGGCGGCGTTCGACGGACGGACGACCGCTGTCTCCTCCTCGAGCATGCGAATGTTCCGGGTGACGGGGGTCGCCGACCACTTCGCTACCGAGGGCTGTCCGATCGAGGCGATCAGGGTCGCCGATGGCCTGCAGCCGGGCGGCCTGACCTTCGAACCCGGCGAGGATGGCGAACCGCTGGGTGTCATGCACGAGAATCGCAACCTGCGGAGCGCGCTGCTCGACCGCGCCGAGGCCGGGGCGAACATCACGATCCACTGGAAGAGCCGGGTGCAGGAAGTCGTCCGAGACGATTATCGGGCCTTGGTCCGGCTTGCAGACGGTCGCGAACTGCAGGCGCCGCTGGTCGTCGGTGCCGAAGGGCGAAAGTCGCCGAGCCGCGAGGCCGCAGGCATCCGCATGGCCCGCTGGTCCTATCGTCACACCGCAATCGTCTCGACACTGGCCCACGAACGGCCGCACGAGCAGATCGCCTACGAAATCTTCTATCCCGCGGGCCCCTTTGCGCTGCTGCCGATGCGCGACCTTGCCGATGGCCGCCACCGCTCGGCGATCGTCTGGTCGATCGAGAACGACAAGGCGGCCGGACTGCTGGCGCTTGATGATGCCGCTTTCTGTGCCGAGGCCGAAGCGGCAATGGGCGGCTTCCTCGGGAAGATCGCGCTTCTGACGCCGCGCACCTCCTACCCCCTCGGTTTCCATCACGCAGTACGGATCACCGACCGGCGGCTTGCGCTGATCGGGGACGCGGCCCACGCGGTCCACCCGATCGCGGGTCAGGGGGTCAATCTCGGCTTCCGCGACGCGGCTGCGCTGGCGGAAGTTCTCGTAGACGGCGCCCGGCTGGGGCTCGACCTCGGGGATGCGCAGCTTCTGGCGCGCTATCAGCGCTGGCGGGCCCTCGATGCCTTCAGTGTCGCGCTGGCGACCGACGGCCTCACCCGCCTTTACGGCGTCCCGGGAAAGACGGCCTCGGCGGTACGGCGATTCGGGATGGCGATGGTCGACCGGCTCGGGCCGCTCAAGGAGCGGCTGAATGCGGCTGCGCGCGGCAATAGCGGCGACCTGCCGCGCCTCCTCATCGGCGAAGCGCTCTGATCACTGCAAGCGGGGGCTGAGGTCCCCGCCGCCCTGCGCGAGGCGCAGGAACTGCATCAATTGCACAAGCAGCTCGGCGCGGGTCGAGAGGCCCTCCTCCTCGAGCAGCGCCTGCTTGGCACCCGCGTCGAAGGGCGCGACCTGCGCGATGGCATTGACCAGCATCTCGTCGTCGAGGCGCTCGACCGCGGCCCAATCGACAGTCAGCCCCATCGCATCGCCGAGCAGGCGTGCCTCCTGCTCCACCGCCGCGCGGAGCACCGACGGCAAGGCATCGGGCTCTGTTTCCGCATCGCCGCCGGGAAGGACATCGGCCTGGCGGTAGGGCGTGCCCACATCCGCTTCCGCAATCAGGCGAAAGCGGGTCGTGCCCTGGAGGACGATGTTGAAGCGACCGTCGCCGAGCTCCTCGAGGCCAACGATCTCGCCAATGCAGCCTACCCGGTAAAGCTCGGGCTGGCCGAGACCGTCGTCGGGCTCCGCCTTCGGCTGGATCATTCCGATTAGCCCGCCGCCGGCGACGGCGTCCTCCACCATCTGCCGGTAGCGCGGCTCGAAAATGTGCAGCGGGAGATGGCTGCGCGGAAAGAGGATCGCGCCGCCGAGTGGAAAGAGCGGAAGACGGAGCGGCGATTCGCTCACGTGAACAGCAGCGCCGACAGGCGGCGGCGCTGACCGCGGGCCCAGGGATCCTCGAGACCGGTCGCCTCGAGCAGCTGTAGGAAACGGGCCCGCGCCGCGCCCTCGTTCCATTCGCGATCGCGCCGGACAATCTCGAGAAGGGCGTCGGCAGCCTCGTCGCGTCGCCCGCCAGCCATCAACGCATTCGCCAGCTCGAGCCGGGCCTCATGATCATCGGGATTGACGTCAAGGCGTCGCTCGAAATCGCCGGTGTCGATCGCTGCAGCGGCAGGCGGACCGGCGATGTCCAGGGCCGCCCTTGCCCGCGCCACCGCGGGATCAGCCTTTGCCGATTCGGGCAGCGCCTCGACCAGGGCCGAAGCCTCGTCATGCCG
Source organism: Sphingomonas sp. SP2 (assembly GCF_058313385.1). Taxonomy (NCBI): domain Bacteria; kingdom Pseudomonadati; phylum Pseudomonadota; class Alphaproteobacteria; order Sphingomonadales; family Sphingomonadaceae; genus Sphingomonas; species Sphingomonas sp. SP2. Next base: position 645,308 of record NZ_JBZFLD010000001.1, read on the forward strand.
GCCGAGCGCAATCAGCGCGCGAGCGAGACCGGAGACGACCTCGGGGTGGTCTGGGTCCATCTCCGCGACCTGGCGAAAGATATTTTCGGCGCGTTCCGCATCGCCCGCGGCAAGCACTTCCTCGCCCATCGCGATCAGGGGCGCGATTTCGGCTTCAAGCGCCTGTGCCTCGCCCTTGACGGGCAGCTGGCCAAGAAGCTGGTCCAGTACGCGAGTCAGCTGGCCTTCGGTCCGGTAGCTGGTGAGATCCGCCACCGGCTGACCGCCGAAAATGGCATAGACGGTGGGAATCGACCGGATCTGGAACTGGGCGGCAATCACCTTTTCCTGGTCGACGTCGATCTTGACCAGCGTGACCCCGCGGTTCGCATAGTCGGCGGCGACCTTTTCGAGCACCGGGCCGAGTTGCTTGCACGGCCCGCACCACTCCGCCCAGAAGTCGAGAATGACGAGGCTGTCGAGCGACGGCTGAAGCACCCGTTCCTGGAAGCTCCGAATCGCTTCGCGCTCGTCCGCGCTCATCCCGAGGTTGGTGGCCACGTGCTTTGCTTGTCCTTTCACCGGTGCTTGCGGCCATATGGGCTACGGCTGCTTCTGCGCCAAGGTGTGCAACGGTAGAGCGTCATGAGGGTTGCCAGCCGCCTGACCCGTTGCTAATGGCCCGCGACCCGACGGCCTCCAGCGCCGTCCAACACGCCAGAGCGGGCGTAGCTCAGGGGTAGAGCACAACCTTGCCAAGGTTGGGGTCGAGGGTTCGAATCCCTTCGCCCGCTCCAGCGATTAGAAGCACTTACGCCGGCCATCCGCCGCCTTGCCAAATTTCTGGTCACCACCCCGGTCACCACGGGCCCTGCTTTTGTCTCAGGGCGTCTCACCGCGTCCGGCAGCTTCCTTTGCCGGTTGGCGCATCGCCGTTAGACACTGACGCCCAGCCTCACTCGCGTAGCATCTTTAAGGCGCCGAGTGCTCACCTTGAGCACGGCGAATTTCGCTTCACCAAAAGCCAGCGCTTCTGTATAGAGTACAGAGCGAAACTATATATTTATGAAGAGCAGTTCTCCTCAGGGCTACAATGTCCAAATGGTGGCCGCCTTGGCGGGGCTTACCCCTGCTATGGTGAACTATCTTTGCCGCCAGAAGCTCATACAGCCGAGTTTGTCGAAGCAGCGCGGTCGTGGCCGGCCGCTAACTTACGGCTTCGGCGACATAGTTATGCTGCGTGTGATCGCTCGGTTGTTGGGTGCTGGCGTGGCGGTTGCGCGGGTCCGAAAGGCATTTACAGCTCTCCGCAAGCACCATCCGGCAATTACACCGACTGCTCTTCCGGCTCGCTACCTGGTCACCGATGGTAAGAGGGTCTTTCTCTCCGACGGAAAGGCTCAACTCGAAGAGCTGGACGATGGGGGCCAGATGTCCTTTGCATTCGTTTTAGAACTTTCAGCGATTCGCGATGAGGTCCTGAACGAGGCCAAGAAGCGCGATCTGCTACTGAGGAGCGCATGATGGCGATGGCCGCAGCATCAACGGGGCGGGTGGACAGCCTTCCGATGGGCGAGCTGTTGGACCGTATCCAACTGGAGCAATTTCGCCACGACGAGCTCTATCATCGGGAAATCAGCCGCCTACCGACGCAAGCTAAGCTCAAGCATATGGCACTTCACTTCGCCAAGTATGCTGGCAACCTAGCGGAGCGCCCTGATGATACCGCAAACTACAAGCGGATCGTCACTGACGTGTTCGTGATAGCGACCTCGACGGCAAACATCTTAAATGTTCGTCTCGCAAATGAGCCGATCAATAGGGACGATGATGTTCGATTTGAAGCGGGCTCTACGATTGCAATGAGCAGGGCACTTTCCATCAATGCAGGCCGGATGGCAGCCGCGTGTGAGAAGTTGGACCACCTTGAGGATTATCCGTTCCGGCCAGTTATCAAGGCCGCAACAATCGAACTGCTCCGGGCAGCACTGAAGGCTTGTCGTGCGGAGTCTTGGGTGATCCAAGATCTCGTGTCGGCTCGCCTTCAGCCCGTTAAGGAGAAATCGATCTTCTACGGTAAGCTCTGACATGGCGTTCTGGAGCGGCAACAAGCTTACCGTGGAGATACCTAGGCAGAACATCGTTGAGGGTTTTCAAGCAGAGCAGGTCGACTGCTCTGCGTACACTCTGACATTGGGCGAAGAGTTCTTTGTAACGCCTGATTACTCCGTACCCGTTCGCAAGAATACGAAGCAAACACTCGCAGCTTCGAAGCGCTGGGACCAAAGCCTCCCCGCTTCTAAACGGGTAGAGGGGGGGCCAATGATCGTTCCCCCAGGACAATTCGCCTTCCTCTTAACGGAGGAGCTTCTTCGAATACCGCACGATGTCATGGCTTTCATCTCGCTCAAGTCGAGCGCGAAATGGCGCGGGCTTATCAACGTGTCGGGCTTCCACGTAGATCCAGGCTTCGAAGGGCGGCTCATCTATTCGGTTTATAATGCTGGCCCGACACCCATCCAGCTTAATCGCGGACAAGATTTGTTCCTCCTTTGGTTGGCCGATTTGGATAGCAGTGCCACGGTTGACTTCGCTAAGAAGCAATCGAAGCCGCTCCTCGAAATTCCTTCCAATATGATTTCGGAAGTGAACCGGCAGATCCACTCTCTGCAGGAATTATCTAATCGGATCGAAACAGTAGCAAGCCGCCTCACGGTTATGGGGTCCATCCTTACTATCTTGAGCGTTGTTGCTGGTCTTGTATTTGCTGCCATGCAGGTACTTCCTCGCAAAGAGGCGGCCTCGGCTCCGCCCGTCACGTCAGTCCCACCAATGCCCTCTGTGGCACCTACAACTTCGGGGGCAGCGCCAGCCGCCGCTCCACCAGTTGGAACTGGCTCCCCCGTCGCTCCAGGGTCGCCTCTACCGACGAATCCGGCAGTAGGCACAGCGCCACAGCCGGCCGTGCCTCCCACAAATAAATTGACGCAGTGACGGGAGCTGACCTCGTTCCCCTTCTGGGTGCTGCCGACATTTCGCCTTGTGGACGGTATCGTTACACTCTTTCGCGCGTGTGGAAGCGAGAGCTTCCGAGCCTCACGTTCATCATGCTCAACCCTTCAACTGCCGATGCAACAAAAGATGATCCAACTATTCGTCGCTGCATCGGCTTCGCGCGCACTCGGGGGTTTGGAGGATTGCGGGTGCTTAATCTATTCGCATTTCGGGCTACCGATCCCGCACAGTTGAGCGCTGAACTTGATCCGGTAGGGCCGGACAACAACAAGCACCTCGGCGAAGCGTTCGAGGGTGCGCGAGACAAAGCGCCAGTGATTGCTGCGTGGGGCGTCCATGGGGTTCTAAACGAGCGGGAGCACGAGGTGCGGCAGCTGGCCGCTGAGTGCGGTGTTCCGCTTATGTGTCTTGGCACAACCAAAGCGGGGCATCCGCGGCACCCGCTTTATGTACGAGCCGCCCAGGAGTTCATCCATTTCGCTTAGTTGATGTAGAAGGTAGCGCTCGAACGGCGGTGCTGCCCTTCTCAACGCTGAGGAGCCGCTTGGAGCCCTCAACCAACTATCGGCTGAGTTATCTGCAAGGCGTAACTATTGATTGGAGCTGAGGGAGCGTGGTGGCGCGGCTAAGTCAGAAGCACCGAGGGGCTTTCTTCACCCCCGATTATGTGTCGACGGCGTTGGTCCGATGGGCAATCCGCAGTGCGGAGGATCGATTGCTTGACCCAAGTTGCGGTGATGGCCGCTTCATCGCGGAGCATCGCAATAGCGTCGGCATTGAGCAGGATGGGCAATCCGCTGGTGAGGCCATCGCCCGTGCCCCTTGGGCGTTGGTACACGAAGGCGACTTCTTTGCATGGGCTTGTGAGACAACTGAGCGATTCGAGTGCGCCGCGGGCAACCCGCCCTTCATCCGCTACCAAACTTTTAAGGGGCCTGTCCGCGAGCGAGCGCTCCAATATTGCCAAGGCTTAGGTGTGAGCTTCTCAGGCCTCGCGTCCAGCTGGGCACCGTTCTTGGTGGCCACGGCCAGCTTACTGAAGCCTGGCGGCCGCTTGGCTTTTGTTGTTCCCGCCGAAATAGGGCACGCGCCCTACTCGGCTCCCCTTCTTGAGTATCTCGTCAGCAATTTCGCCACGGTGCACGTGGTGGCAGTCCGGTCCAAGCTGTTTCCGGATCTGTCGGAAGACTGCTGGCTCCTCTACACGGACGGGTTTGGAGCCCGAACGGAGACAATCCGCTTTACGGCGCTTGATGCCTTTACCGGGGCGCACACAGCCCGCCCGCCCCGCGAGTGGACGCCGGTGCCCGTCGCGGAGTGGCGTTCAGATTGGAAGCGGAGGCTTCGGCCGTTCATCCTCCCGACCTCCGTGCGACAAGCTTACGTTCTAGCTTCACGCGACTTTAGCGGGCGCCGCTTCAAGGACGTTGCTGGGGTGGGCATCGGCTACGTGTCTGGGGCGAATGAATTTTTTCACCTCCGGCCATCGGAGGCGGCGCGGTGGGGCATTCCAGATGCGTTCTTGCATCCGACCGTCCGCAATGGCCGAGCGCTCCCGAACAAGCACCTCACCCGCTCCACCATCGCGAAGTGGCAAGCCGCGGATGATCCGGTCATGTTGCTCCGGCTACCGAAGGTAGCAGCGAGCGAACTGCCCGCGGCTGTTCGGCGCTATCTGGACAGCGGCCCGGGCCTTGAGGCGCGCGAAGCTTACAAGTGCCGCGTCCGCAAGCCGTGGTTCTCCGTGCCGGACGTGCAAACGCCCGACTTCTTCATGGCCTACATGAGCGGCACGTCCGCCGGACTCGTGCGCAATGGTGGCGGCGCCACGTGCACCAACTCCGTTCACGGCGTCCGCGTCCACGATGCCAGCGGCATGCAGGACTTCGTGGAGGCGTGGGATAGCCCCTTCCTCGCTCTAAGCCGCGAAATTGAGGGCCACCCGCTTGGGGGCGGCATGCTCAAGCTGGAGCCGCGGGAGGCTGGCCAGTTACTCTTGCCCCCAGGCCGGGCCGCGCTCCGCTCGGACGACCTTGAGCAAGCCGTGAGCACGATGCGCCAGTGGAGGCATTATGCAAGCGCGGAGGTCTCGTGATGGCCGCCAAGAAGCCCAACTTCAAGGCCCAAGCTTGGGTGCTTTTTGACCATATTGTTGCGAGCGCGGCCCCGGGTGGTGTTCACGGCAATCCGTGGACGAAGGACCAGCACGGCGCGCTCCGCCTAGAGCCCGACTATGCAACTTTAGAGCTTCTACTTGGCGTGCCACTTCACTTGCAGGCCGGGACGCAATCCGGAGTTCCGGCGCTCGCGCTAGATGTGTGGCTTAGCTACGAGCTTCGGCGGGCAGGGTTCGACCTGGACCGGGTTTGGCCCCGGCCCATCAATCCGCGCATCTACCCCGCATCGGTGGCGGCGCTCCTCACCTCTCTCCCGGCCACGTTGCGCAAGCCCGTTGCGGACCGGATTGCCTCCAAGTCATCCATCAAGGGCCTCACGTCGGCCTCCGCAGCGATCCTAGGCAAGAACTACTTCAAGCAAGTCGACGTCATTATGACGGACTGGGACACGGGCCCAGAGCTTCTCGTGTCAACGAAGCGGATGGATTCTTCCTATGGGAAGAACGCTCCGAACCGGATTGAGGAGTCCTATGGGGACGCCAAGAACCTTAGACTCAGACATCCCCTCGCGGCCTTGGGATTTGTTTTTGGGCTCCGGTCGGACATTCTGCAAAAGGAGCCCGGGACGGCCGTGAGGCTCTTCGATCTACTTGCGAAGCTTGGGCAAGAAGATGACGCCTACCACGCCACTTGCCTTATCCTGATGGAGTATGGGAACGCAGCGGCCTTGCCGAATGAAGGCGATGAGCCGGAAGACGGCTTCCCCGAGCCGGGCCCCCAAGTGGATGGCGAGGACGGTGACGAAGAGGTCCCCATCGACGTTCCGGAAGAAACCTTGACAAAGGCTATTGCGAGCCTCCCCACCGTAAAGGTGCGCACGGATCTCACGCCGGATGAACTGGACCCGGGCCGGTTCTTGGCGGCGATGGTGACCCGGGTGCTTCGCACCACTCCAGTGAACATGCACGAAGAGGCCCGGCGGCGCCGCGCGTCTCCGATCTAAGAGACCTACGAGATCATGCCCGGAGAATCCGGGAGACAATGGCCTCAAGCTCCGTCTCCACTCCGGCCGCGGGCGGAGAAAGGGCATCCGTCCCGGCCGGAATGAAGGTGGTTGAAGCGGGTGCAGGAAAAGGCAAAGCGCTCATCGCGCTTACTTCCGCACGAAGATAGCGAGCCCGCCGGCGGAGGTCGGACGCTTGCTCAAGGTCTGCTCGTGAGCCGGCAGGATGAAGGTAGCGACCACCGTGGGGGCAAGCTTCGCCAATGCCCACGCGGGCGAATATGGCGTCTGCCTCGCGGTCGGCGTTGGCGGCATCGGATAGAAGCTGGGCGGTCATGCGCGCTCTCGCGGATTGATGACCCCCGTAGGGCGCCGCCCGACCGCGGCGGCAATGAAGGCGAGGCATGGAAGCGCAGTTCCATGCTTGGCCGCCACCATCTCCAAATCAGCTCGAAGCTCGTGCGGGAGCGTCTCCGGCTCCGGCACCGCAAGCACATGCCACCCGAGCGCCCCAAGAGCCGCTTCAATGGTATCTAAGCCGGGCCTGTTGTTAGTCCGCCATGCCTTGAAGGTGGACCGGAGCACGCCGGAGCGGTGCTCAAGTTCGTCATAGCTCATGCGCTGCCTCTTCATCTCGGCGAAGGTGGCCTTTGCGAGAGGGTGGCAGTGCTCCGGGATTGTGATTCTGCTTGCCCGGTTGGTGAGGGTGTCGTGGTGTCCCATGGCCACAAGAATGGCGGCCTTTCAGTGCCCGTCAGGAGCGTTCCGGTAGCCTCACTTTTGATGGTTTTGCGAGGTCCGCAAGCGGCTGTTTCTTGTGGCTAACCATCTAACAGACTCTAATGATTCAGTTTTTTAGACGCCCTTTAAGTGCCTGAGACTCTTGCAGGAATCATGGAATTTCGTTATCAGCGAATAAGGCCCTGCGCTCACCGAAGCCTCCAGTTTTGCTGGAGGTCCTTAGTAGGTGGATGTGGGGCCTACTTGTTTGGGTTCTTCCCGCGAGTGTGGTCCTGTACGGCGCCGCGGGGCTCGAATTTCCAATGCCGGTAGGGGTGAATCCAGCGTGACTGGACTCCATCAGCGTGACCGGTAGACGCACCGATATTGAAACCCGGGTATATGCATCGAACACGAGCATTGATGTGCTTGTAGACGCGTTCTTTCGCCCGAGTTCGATTACCTCGCCGTCTCTTTCCCTCCGGGATGGCCTTGTGAAGTTCATTAAGCCGAAACTGCATCGAGCCGAGTACCACGTCCACGGCTTGCAAAATGACGTGCTCACTTGAGTTTACCTCAGCGATGTCGGCCTTGGCGATGCTCACGCGAGCTTGCCTAAAACCCGCAAGATCGCTGACTGCGGCAAGGTAGTTTCGAAAATTGTTCAGCTTTTCGGCCGTGTCAGGTGCTTGGTCCAGAAGCACGGCGCACGTGATTTCCTCAGCGGCCTCCGGATTGCAGTGCTCCAGGCCGAAGGCATGCTTGATGAATTGATAGTAGAGTTTGAAGTAAGCAGCCCCTTCCTCGTACTGGAGGTGCGCCACCTGGTTGATGTTCTGTGTGAACATCACCCGGACCTTGAGGGTGCCAGCCTCAAGGAATTCAAATATCTTGTCTACGAAGGCGATGTAGCCGGCCTCGTTATAGGCGCTAATTTTCGTCCACTTCGCCTCACCGTTGAGGTTGTGAGCTTTCTTGACGGCCTCTAGCGCGTCCGCAATCTCTTGCCGATCGGACTCTTGGAGGAGGGCTCCACCGTAGAAGTTCGAAAAGTACCTGCCCTTATCCTGTGACTCGTCGCAGTAGATCACATAGCGCATGGGCAGGCTCTAGCTTGTCACGCCCCTCAGTTGAATCGCGAAAACAATCATTGCGCCTCTTCGCGCATGAAATTGAAGGAAGAAACAAGTCGGATAGTTTTACATAATCTAGAAGGGTGTTGGGATCGCGCGTTTACCCCCTCCCGGCGCCGGTCCGGGAGGACCCGCCGCTTTTTGCCGGGTATCCCCTCGCTGGCGGCCCGCCGTGCCGGCCGGGGTTACACCCGGCCCGTCTCCGACCAACGCGACAGGAGCCTCACATAGATGCGAGGGTAGTGGGACCGGACCACCCGCCCCACAATGCCCTGAGCGTCCAAGCGAGCCTCCACCTTGGCTCCCTGTTGAAGCTTGCCAAGGATGACAAGCGGCGTGCTCTTCTTGCCTTTGCGCCGTGCCAGGAACGTGCTTCCGCCGGTCCGGAGAAAGAAGGGCTTCCGCTTCGTGCCCTCCATGCGCTTGAGCTTTGCGCGTTCCTGTATGTGGGTGCGCGCCTCACCAATTCGGCGATACATGGGGATGAAGAGCTTGCCCTGCTTGGGCTCATTGATGCCGACTACGTGCCGGCCCATGAAGCGGTCCAGGGTGCCGACCTCAGCCGTGAGCTTGCTAGGCGTGGCGGCGCGCATCCGCACGCCCCGGTCCAGCCAAGAGTTGCGCCGGTGAAAGACGGCTTGCCCGGCGCGCCAAGCCGGAACCGCCTTCTCCGCCACGAAGGTGAGCGACTTGGCCGCCATGAGCCGAGAGACCCCCGCGAGCCGACGGAAGCGGGCAATGTCCTTGCGGTCGAGGATGATGTTGAGTTCGGGCAATTGTGGGCCTTTCGTTTTCTAATTCATCCTCTGCTCCACCCACTGCTCCACCGGCCTTCTAATAAAGGCCGGTGGAGCAGGTGGAGCAGTGGAGCAGATGTTTGCTCTACCTAAGTGGAGCACGGGTGGAGCGGCGGTGGAGCAGGTGGAGCAAAGCCTTAGATTTCCGCCGTTTCGCGTTGGCCCAAGCGGAACACAGGCACGGTCTTGCGGCGCTCATCCTGTCCGAAGCTCCGAATGATGATGCGGCGGGCCTCAAGTTCCTTGATGATGAGCTGCGCGCGCCTTTCCCAACCGTCCTCCGTGCCGAGTTCGAAGGCATCCGCAACCGCCCGTCCAACCCACCCGTGAGCCTGTTGTGAAGCCCGCCACTCCTCCTCGCCCAAGAGGTCCGCAAGCCGCGCGACGGCCACCCGTGAGAGTTCTTGCTCCACGACTGGAGGCTCCCACTTCGTCACGACCGCCACTTGGTCCTCCGGCCGGCTCAGACCTTCGGAATTGCCGAGCCCAACGGAGACGAGGTGAAACCAAGTCTTGCGGTCACCTTTCGGCGCCATGTTGGACTTCCCGCCGGTGCCGGTCGAAAAGTAGCCGTGACGCTCGTGCTTGGGGATGCCGAGTGCATTGGCATCGGCCTCGCTCATTGGGTTGAGCGCGCGCGCATCACGAACCTTGGACACTAGCGCGTCACCGCCGCGGCTATCCTCTGCCGTGATGGCGTTGCCGTTCGGCTTGCGGGTGTGGTGGGCGAGCCCAATGGCCACCCCGGCCCGCTGCGCCACTGTTTTCCAGGCGGATGCGGCTTGCTGGATGGCGCTGTTGTCGTTCTCGTGGACAGAGTGCGTTGAGACAAACGGGTCCACGAGCATGACGTCAATCTGCCGTGCCTTGAGAGCCTCAACCAATTGGTCGATCTTGGGCGTAAGGATGCGGGTGCCGTCCTTGCCTTGCTCAGCAAGCACAAGCGGCACGTCATGGCCGTTGTCGATGAAGAGCCGGTCGCCAAAGGCACCGGGGGGAAGCCGGTGATGCTTGGCCACGGCCATGAGGCGGCGGACCATCTCATCTTCCGGCTCCTCGCCATTCCACCACCAAACACGAAGTGGCCGCTCCGGCACGTCATGAAGGAGCGCCCGGCCGGTAGCCATCGCCGCCGCCTCAGCCGCCGCGAGCGACGTCTTGCCCACGCCGCCCGGCGCCAAGGTAAGGCTCACCTCGCCGCGGATGAGGTGCCGGCCGTAGAGCCATTGCCGGCGCGGAATGCGGGCAGGGTTGATCCACACGAACGGCGTTGGGGCAATCGGCCCGTCCTCCGGCTTGCGAAGGTGCGCGAATGTTTGCTCGCGCCCCACCCGCAAGCGCTCCAACTCAAATTCGGTGTCCTCATCCTCGCGCTGGTCTTGGGTGAGTGCTTCGCGGCGGAGACGCTCATTGCGCTCCACGGCGGCCGCGCGGGCCGCCACCCTTGCCTTCGCAATTGCGGGGAAAAGAGGCTCAACACCCTGTCTCCGAAACTCGGCAACGGCCGCATCAAGGGCCTCATCTCCGCTCAAAGCAGGCAACTCGCGGGCGAGATGCGCCGCCGCGTAGGCGAGGCCCGTTTCCGGGTCGGCAAGCAGTGCGGCGCCCCTCATGCTTCACCCGTGAAAAGAAGGGTCGTCGCAAGCGTCACTTCGGCCGCGCGCTGCCTTGCGCGCTCCTCCTCAGCCTCGCGGTCCGCCCGGCCGCTTGCCGCACTTTCCAGCGCGTAACTGGCCGTCTCCAATTCGGCCTTCATGCCAAGCTCCTCAAAGGCCTTGAGGGCGCAATAAGCGGCCTCGGCATTTGTCACTGCATGGCGGCGGGCGACTTTCGTAGCCACGCGACAAATCCCGGAGTCGATGGCGCTAGGGTGCGTGTCCATTGGGAACTCGCACTCGCTCGCGTATATGGCGGCGTGAGCCCGGGCGAGGATTAGTGCGGGCTCTGGAACGCGCCCCTCGGCGGGCTGCACGGGCGCGTAGATGTTGGCGCGCCCGACGTTGGCAACGGCAAGGTCTATTTCCCGCTGCGCCTGGCCCCCGCGGAAGGCTTGGCTAAGAAGTGACTTCGCCTTGAGGAAGCTGGCGCTGCGCGGGTGGATGGTGCCGGGCTCAATTGGCTTCTGGAAGAAGGCATCGACCAAGGCGAGGTCCGCCTCTTCCGCCCAATCCCACTCATCGTCACCGGCGCGACCGGCTACGTAGCTGAGTTCGGCGAGGCCGGAGAGTTGTTTCTCGCTGTTTTGGAGAACGAAGGTGCGGAGGATGGAAATGGGGCCATCGGGATTGGCCTCACCTTCCTCAAGGAAACGGCTAAGGGTCATGCGCGTCATGCCTTCTAAGCGGCGGCCGGTTCGTTCCCGGCCGCCGTTTTCGTTTGGATGTCAGGAGCAGAACAGGGCTTCGCCATTCCAAGCGAGCACAGTGAGATTCTCGGTGAGTCCGCGAAGCCCGTTCATGCCGGCAAAGTGCTTATGCCTAAGGCTTCCTTCGGCGTTTTCATGCGGGGTCGGCACGCGCGGCGTGAAGCAATCCGCGCCAGCCCGGAGGCTCCGCCACGCATCCTTGTCCGCCTGAATCTCCCGGCACACTTCTGCAAAGGCTTCGGCCGCCTTGGTGTAGCGGGCCTCAAGACCGCGCTTAAGCTTGTCGGTGCGGCGCGCCTGCTCATCGATCCGCAACTGGAACTCAGCACGCCGCTCACGGCTCTCTGCAATCGGGATTGCTTCGCGGATTGCCGTCACGGTCCGCCGCTTGGTCCTAATAAGCGCCTCAAGCTCACCGTGCCTTTGCTGGGCCTCATTAAAGCGCGCATCACCGACTAGGTCGGGAAGAGCGCCATCCAGTTCGGTGAACTCCTCTTCCATCCCGGCGAGGATGGCTTGCTCACTGGCAAGGTTCGAAGTGAGCAGTTCCACCGAGGCGGGAGCGGCATCACGCCGCGGTGCCCACCGGCTCATTGGACGGCCCCGGCTGCGAAGGCTTCGACTTCGGCCCGATCATAAAGGAGGCGCGAGCCCGGGCGTTCACCCTCGCGGACCGGCCGCGGGCCAAAGCCGGAGCGATGCCAATTGTTCAGGGTTTGACGCGTCACACCCAAGAGTGCCGCTGCCTCAACCTGGCTCAAGCCAAGGCGGAGGGTGGGAGAAGGGGAAGTAAGCAAGTTTGCCTCCATCGGTTGCGGAGGTCACTTTTCCACCGGTGCAAATGCTCGTCAGGGCTGTTTCAATAGCCTTAGGCCGCTCCTTTGCCTCCCAACGCCTCCGCCAGCGGCGCAATGGCTCGATCCGCCGCGAGCCGGGCGGGGTCATGCGCGATGTGGGCGTAAATGGCCGTGGAGCGCGCATTGGCGTGTCCAAGGATGCTGCCCACCATAAGCAGCGCCTCTCCGCTAGACGCCGCGGCCGAGCCAACACTGTGGCGTAAGGAGTGGGGAGTGACGCCAGGCAACCCGGCGCGCTTCACCACCTCCGGCCACACGCCCTTAGTGCCGTTGTAGAAGCCTTCGCCGCGCTCCGCCGGGAAGACATACTCCTCGCCCTCCTCCGCGTCCTTCTTGAGTGCCTCAAGCAGGGCGACCGCCGCACCGCTTAGAGGGCGCACACTCCGGCCAGTCTTGGTGTCCTCAAAGATGAGGAGACCGCGCTCAAGGTCGCACTCCGCCCACCGAAGCCCGGCAATCTCGTTGCGCCGGCATCCCGTGAGCACCCAAAGCCTAGCAATGTTCGTCGCCTTCGGATTGACCCCCTCGGCCTCAAGGTCGCTCAGAGCCGCTCCTAAGCGTTTGACCTCCTCAAGGGACAGGAAGCGTTCGCGCCGGTTATCGGTTTTGCGGACGCTCGCCATGGCCACGGGGTTGCTCGCCACGATGCGGCGGCGCTGAGCGAAGCTGAACACCGCGGAGAGGTCACGCACCACCTTGCGAGCCGCCCCTTCCCCACCTTTGACGATAATGCGCTTCCGCGGCCCGACCTTCTCATCCTTGGCGGTCCTGCCCTTGGCCACGTCCCGGACGAACTTCTCCACATCACCCTCTGTGACATCGGCGGCGCGTTTGGTGCCGAGCAGGGGAACAACGTGGTGGCGGAGACGCGCCAAGGTGTATGCCTTCGTGGCGTCCTTCATCGGCTCGCCTTGACGCATGCCGCGCTGAATAACGCACCCCTCTTCCTCATAGAGGCTGACGAGTTGGGCCATCGTCATTGCTTGGCGCCGCTCCTTAAGTGCTCCGGCCGGGTCATGGCCAAGCCGCGCCTTTGCCAACACCTTCGTTGCTTCGGCACGTGCTTCCGGTGCTGACACGAGCGGATACTTGCCGAGCGTCATGAGCCGTTGAGCCGCGTTCCGGCCGCCCCCATCCGCGCGATACTTGACCACCCACACCCGGCCGCCGGTAGGCTCTACCCTCAGCCCGAAGCCTGGAAGGCCCGCATCCCAGATGGTGTAGCGGGCGGCCCGCATCTCAGCGTTGTCCGCGGTGACCTTTGTGATTCGGAGAGCTTTCATGAGCCCTCTTTAGCGGCTGGTCACCACGCGGTCACCACCGATCCCGATATTGTGCACACGAGCGCATAGAGCCGCACCGGACCGCAAGGCTTCTGGTTTTCCTCTGTTTTCTCCCGCAAATTGCCGGATGTAAAGTCCGCAGGAGTTCGCAGCAATTCACGTTTGCCAACCTTGCCAAGGTTGGGGTCGAGGGTTCGAATCCCTTCGCCCGCTCCAGCGGTTCCTTCCATAGAACCCGCACATTCCGGCCGCATCGAGCGGCTCAGCGTAGCGCGATCCCGCCGGATTCCGCTTCGTGCGCGGCGATGACGCTGCGCACGACGTCATTCATGAGGTTCATTCGGACGATCAGCGGCGTTGCAGTCCGCTTGATCATCACGGCGACGGCGTAGCTTCGCCCGTCGGGCGCGGTGAGCACGCCAATATCGTTGTAGCCGGCCTGGATGCCGTTGAGGATCTGGCCCGTCCCCGTCTTGTGGGCGAGGGTCCAGCCGGGCTTCAGCCCGCCGCGAAGACGATTCTTCCCCGTCCGTGTGTCGCTCATGATGGTAAGAAGCCGCGCCGTGGAGGCTGGCGACAGCAATTCCCCACGCTTGAGCCGCGCGAGGGTCCCGACGATCGCCGTTGGCGCCGCTCCGTCATAGGGATCAGCGATATAGCGCTCGAACAGGCTTTTCCGGACCGGCATCGGCAGCTTGTCGCGGGCGCGGTAGAAAGCGTCGCCGATCGAATAGCTCTGGCTCCAGGTAAGGCCGGCGATCTTCGACTGGAGTGCCCGCTCCCCTTCGTAGAAGCGGATCGAGCCGAGCTTGCGGTCGGCGATGAAGCGGCGCACGGCGGCCGGGCCACCCGCGACCCGCATCAGCTTGTCGTTTGCCGTATTGTCGGACTTGGTGATGGCGTCGATCAGCAAGGCTTCGACCGTGGTCGTATAGGTGCCGCCGGCGATCACCCGCTGCGCGATGGGCTGGTTGAACAGGGTAAGGTCGCTCCTGGTGAGCGTGACCGGCCCCTCGAGGGTCAGGCGCCCGCGATCCACCGCGTCCATCGCCGTCAGGGCAACGAAGAATTTGCTGACGCTCTGCTGCGGGTAGAGTTCGGTTTCCTTCCAGCCGGTCTTCCAGCCGCGATCGACCGACTGGACGGCAATGCCGACCTTGCCATCGAATCCCTGACCCAAGGCGTCTATCCGCTGCGCAAGCCCGGCAGGAGCGGTCGCGGTCGGTTGCACCGCTGCCGGAGACCCAAGCGCTGCGATGCCGAGAAAAGCACCGACAAACAAGCGGATGACCCGTGGCGTCATGGCGTCGCCCCTCCCCTTCAGCAGCGTGGCGCGAGCCGTGCCCCGCGCCCGAGCCCAAGATTCGCAAAGTGAAGTTGCCCGCGCAACCCTCTAGCGACTGAGCAGCGCCGCGCCTTCGATCTCGTCGAGTGCCCGGTGTGCCGCGACATAGCTGCGCGCATCGGCGACCCATTTGGGCGCACCGCCGATCCCGGGAAGCCGCATCGCTTCCGCAAGCGCCTGGTCGACTTGGCCGGTCGCCAGCCGCGCGGCCGCACGATCATACGTCGCGACCGGTCGCTGGCTTGGCTGGTCGGCGCGCCGGATGCTGACGAGGCCACCCATTTCGCGCTTCAGGTTCTGCCAGAGGCTCGCGCTTTCCGGTGCAGACTTGAGCCGGGGGGCGAGCGCCGAGAAGTCGGCGCTGAGCTGATCGAGCCGGACGGGCCGGCGCGAGGCGGTAATGATCGTGGCTACCGCCCGTGCATGGGTCGGTCCGAACCGCTCGGTGAGCAAGGGTTCAAGATAGCCGAGCGCCACGCCGCGCTCGATCGCCCGGCGCGCCGCGAAGGCAACGAGCAAGGCGTCGGCGCGACCGGCCGACCCTTCGGCCTTGGCGGTCGCCGCTTCGACCCGGGCAATACGTTGTTCCAGGGTAGCGACGCGTGCTTCCTCGAGCGGCGTGGGTGCCACGACCGTCGGCGCTACCTGCGCCAAGGGCTGAACGGTCTGCGGCGTCGTCGCAAGTGCCTGTGCCGGCTGGTTGCGGACAACCCCCGCAATTCGGGCAGCATCGGGATAGTGGGACAGCACCCACAAGGTGGCGCCGCCGCCTGCCAGCAGCAGAAGCAAGGCGACGAGCAGGAGCGCGCTGAAGCTCATTCCCTTGGTCGAGGCGTTGCTGGTCATGGCGCAGAGTCCTTGCACAGGTCGGCGGCAAGGAAAAGCAAGGCGGGTTCGCTGGGCTGTGGGGCGGCTTCGCAGCGCTGCCAGCCCTCGCCGCAGGCCGCGGCCGCGGCCGGGCTGATCGCCGCAATGGCAATGCGGCTTCGATCGAGGTCGAGGTCGGCGACCCTGCGGCCTGCCGCGGGCGAGTGAATCAGGAGGACCGCATCGAGCAGCGACGCGGGGTCGGGCGGCGGCAGGGCCTCGGTCCGGTAGACGGTGACGCTTTCGATTTGTTGCCGGGGCGCGCTGGGCGCGATCCGCTCCTCGCCCGCGAGGTGGAGAAGCCGCAAATTCTCGGGAACGGAAGCGAGCAATGCGTCCACTCCGCCGTTGCCGACACTGACGACCGTGGCCCCTGCCCTCCGGGCCTTGTTGGCGGTTGCCTCGCCGACGGCATGGACCGGGAGGTCGGGCAGGGTGCCCGCATTGCGAACGGCGTTTGCGCTGGTGAGTAGAAGGCCATCGAACGGGCCCGGCGGCATGTCCCAGTCTACCGATATTGTCCGGAAAAGCGGATGGAGGCGGACGTCAAAGCCCTTGAGCGCGGCATTCGTCGCCGTCGTCAGGGCAGCCGGCTCCGGCCGGAGGACGAAGAGCGGCTTCACGCGCCGGCGAACAGCGCTCGTATGTCGGGAGACGCGCGGCCGAGCAGCTCTTCCGCGAGCGCCTGGCCCGCCCGCTCCTCATCACCCTCGTCGGCGCGTATCTCCCCGCTGACGCAGCTGGCACCATCGCTGCTGAGCAATTCGGCCCGGAGCCACAGCCGCTCGTCACCCTCGATCACGCCAAGTGCCGCGACCGGGCTGTGGCAGGAGCCGCCGACCCCGCGCGCGAAGGCACGTTCGGCAAGGACCGCGCGATGGGTCGGGCGATGGTCGATTGCGGCGAGGAAAGCGCGCGTATCGCCATCGTCGGCCCGGCATTCGATGGCGATCGCCGCCTGTCCGGGGGCAGGAAGGAAATCGTCGGTCTCGATCGCGCAGCCTTCCTCGATGCCGAGGCGGTCGAGACCGGCCGCGGCGAGGAAGGTGGCGTCATAGCTGCCCTCCGCGATCCGCATGAGGCGCGTCGCGACATTGCCGCGCATGATCGACACCTGAAGGTCCGGGCGCTGGCGAAGGAGCTGGGCGGTGCGCCGGGGCGAGCTGGTCCCCACCCGCGCGCCCTGCGACAGCGCATCGAGCGAGGGAGCGCCGATCAGCCGGTCGCGGACGTCGGCGCGCGGCAGGAAGGCGGCAATGACGAGCTCGGGCGGACGTTCGCTCTCGACGTCCTTGCAGCTGTGCACCGACAATTGGGTGGCGCCCCCGAGCAGTGCCACGTCCAGTTCCTTGGTCCACAGGGCCTTGCCGCCGATCTCGGCGAGTGCACGGTCCTGGATACGGTCACCGCTGGTGCGCACCTCGAAGAGCGAGACCGCGCCGCTGTCCCAGCCGTGTGTTTCCTCGAGCGCGGCGGCGGTTGCCCGCGCCTGTGCGAGGGCCAAAGGTGAAGCTCGGGTCCCGAGGGTCAATCGCGCGCTCATCGGCTCCCCTCTTGCCAGAGCCGCCCGGTGAGGCAAAGGCCTGCCCGCAATGGCATTGATCCTCGGTCTTGAATCCTCCTGCGACGACAGCGCGGTCGCGCTGGTCAATGACGACCGGCAGATCATCGCGCAGCGCGTGATCGGGCAGAACCAGGCGCATCAGCCGTTCGGCGGGGTCGTCCCCGAAATTGCCGCGCGTGCGCACGTCGAGGTCTTGCCCGGGTTGGTCCGCGAAGTGCTCGACGAGGCGGGAATGACGCTTGGCGACGTTGACGCCATTGCGGCAACTGCGGGACCCGGCCTGATCGGGGGCGTGCTGGTCGGCCTCCTCACGGCCAAGGGGCTGGCCCTCGCCAGTGGCAAGCCGTTGCTGGCGGTCAACCATCTCGAAGGCCATGCGCTGTCACCGCGGCTGATCGATCCCGACCTCCGCTTCCCCTATCTGCTGCTGCTTGCAAGCGGCGGGCACTGCCAGTTGCTCGAGGTGCGTGGCGTCGGAGACTATCGGCGGCTCGCGACCACCATCGACGATGCCGCGGGCGAAGCCTTCGACAAGGCCGCAAAGTTGCTCGGGCTGCCTTATCCGGGTGGCCCTGCGGTCGAGGCGCTGGCGCGCGAGGGTGATCCGACCGCGGTTCCGCTTCCACGCCCCCTGGTCGGAAGCGGCGAGCCGCATTTCTCCTTCGCCGGATTGAAGAGCGCGGTGCAGCGCGCGGTGGTGGCGGGCACCAATCGTCCGGCCGACATCGCGGCCAGTTTCCAGCAAGCGGTGGTGGACTGCTTCGTCGACCGGACCCGCATCGCCTTGGAGAAAAGCGACGCGCCCGCGCTGGTCGTGGCCGGCGGGGTCGCGGCCAATGAGTCAGTACGCTCCGCGCTTCAGGAGTTGGCCGCGAGCAGCGGCCGCCGTTTCTCGGTGCCGCCTAGCTGGCTCTGCACCGACAATGCCGCCATGATCGCCTGGGCAGGGGCGGAACGCTTCGCCGCGGGCCTGGTGGACGGGCTCGACGCACCCGCCCGCGCCCGCTGGCCGCTCGACGAACGGGCCGAGGCGGTCCGGGGGGCAGGAGTGAAGGCATGAAGGTCGGAGTGATTGGCGGCGGCGCCTGGGGCACGGCTCTTGCGCAGGTCGCCGCGCAGAAGGGCGAGACCCTGTTGTGGGCCCGCGAGCCCGAGGTCGTGGAGAGTATCGCCTCGACACGGCAGAATGCGCTGTTCCTGCCGGGCGTGCCCTTGTCCGAAAATATCCGCCCGACCGCGGACCTCGCCGATCTCGCGGAATGCCAGCTCTGGCTGGTGGTCACGCCCGCCCAGCATATGCGGCAGGTGCTCGAGGCCGCGCCGCGCTGCGCCGGCGCACTCCTGCTCTGCTCGAAGGGGATTGAGGAACGCTCCGGCCTGCTGCTCCACGCCGTGGCGCGGGAAAGCTGTGCCGACGCCGAGGTGATGGTGCTGTCGGGGCCGACCTTCGCCCATGAGGTGGCGGCCGGCCTCCCGACCGCGTTGACCCTTGCCGCCGAGGATGGCGCCGACGCCGAGGCGGTCCGGGCGCGTCTCGCCCTCCCCGCTTTCCGAATCTATCTTTCGGATGACGTCGCGGGCGCCGAAGTCGGCGGCGCCGTGAAGAATGTGCTCGCGATCGCCTGCGGGGTCGTCGAGGGGCGCCGGCTCGGCCAGAATGCCCGCGCGGCGCTGATTGCCCGCGGCTTTGCCGAGATGACCCGGTTTGGACTCGCGCGGGGTGCCCGGGCGGAGACCCTTGCCGGTCTTTCGGGGCTTGGGGACCTCGTCCTCACCTGCTCCTCGACCAGCTCGCGCAACTTCTCGCTCGGCAAGGGGCTCGGGGAAGGTCGTGCCGCGGCCGAACTGATGGCCGATCGCCGTACGGTGGCCGAGGGCGCTTTCACCGCGCCAGTACTTCGCAGGCTCGCCGAGGACGAAGGGATCGACATGCCGATCGTCGCGGCGGTCGATGACCTTCTTGCCGGGCGGGTCGACGTCGATCAGGTGCTCGAACGACTGCTCAGCCGACCCCTACGTGCCGAAAGGATCTAGAAATCCCACGCAATGCCCTTCTTTTCCCAGTCCCCGTAGCGGGTGGGATCGGGCCGCGGCTTGTCGCCGGCAGGCGGCGGCGCGGGTTCGGCCGCCTCGGGCTCGGGCACGGGCGGCGACTTGCTGAGGTAAGCGGGCGGCTTGAGATTGCTGGGGCGCGGCATGCCATGGGAGATGGGCGATGAGGCGGCCGCAGCCAAGGGGGTCGGAAGCCGGTGTCGATCTGCGCCGCGCCGCGTTGCGAATCCTCGATAGGACGCTGCGCGGCGGGCAGACGATGGAATCGGCCGCGCAGGGTGGCCCCAAGCTGTCTCCCGCCGAC
Source organism: Sphingomonas sp. SP2 (assembly GCF_058313385.1). Lineage (NCBI taxonomy): Bacteria > Pseudomonadati > Pseudomonadota > Alphaproteobacteria > Sphingomonadales > Sphingomonadaceae > Sphingomonas > Sphingomonas sp. SP2. The sequence continues at coordinate 664,709 of NZ_JBZFLD010000001.1, forward strand.
CAGGCGCTGGCGCTTGCCATTGCCGGCGAGACGTTGCGCCGCCTGCCGCTGCTCGACCGGTTGATCGACAGCGCCACGCGCCAGCCGCTTCCCGAAGACAGCAAGGCCCGCATGGTGCTGCGCCTGGCGCTTGCCCAGCGGATCGCGCTCAATGTTCCCGACCATGCGCTGGTGGCGACGGCCTTGCCGCTGGTGGACGGCGGGCCGCGACGGCTCGTGCATGGCGTGCTCGGCACGCTGCTGCGCGGAACGCTCCCCGGGCCCGACGAAGGCGCGCTTCCTGAAGCGGTGGAAGCCCGCTGGACGGCGGCCTGGGGCGCGGAAGCGGTCGCCGCAGCGCGTCGTGCCATCGTCCGCCGCCCGCCGCTCGATCTCAGCTTCAAGACGACCGAAGCCGCGACGGCGTTCGCCGAGGCCGAGGGCGGCCGCAGTCTTGCCGAGCGCCATGTCCGACTGGCCGATTCGCGCTCGGTGACGGGTCTTCCGGGGTTCGAGGAGGGCGACTGGTGGGTCCAGGACCTCGCTTCGACCCTGCCTGCCCGCCTGATACCGGAAGCGGCGGTACGGATTCTCGACGCCTGCGCGGCCCCTGGGGGCAAGACGCTCCAGATCGCCGCGGCCGGCCACGAGGTCACTGCGCTCGACCGATCGGAGAGTCGTCTCGCGCGACTTCGCGCCAATCTCCACCGGACCAAGCTCTCGTCCGCGATCGTCGTGGCCGACGTGCTCGGCTACGTTCCGGACACGTTATTCGATGCCGTCCTGCTCGACGCGCCCTGCTCCGCGACCGGCACCTTCCGGCGGCATCCCGAGGTCCTTTATCGCGCGAGCGATCGCATCATCGCCGAAAGCGCCGAACTCCAAGGCCGCCTCCTTGCCGCCTCCGCGGCGTGGGTCCGACCGGGCGGGTCGCTTGTCTATGCGGTGTGCAGCCTGGAGCCCAGCGAGGGGGAGGCGCAGATCACAACCTTTCTCGCCGCGCATGAGGATTTCGCGCTGGCGGAACAGCGCCGCGTTCTCCCCGGCGAACTTGAAGAGGAGGGCGGAATGGACGGCTTCTTCACGGCGCGCCTTGTCCGACGGGGCTAAGCCCGTCTAATCGGTCCCATGGCCCAGCCGATCATCGCGCCTTCGATCCTTTCCGCCGACTTCGCACGCCTCGGCGAGGAGGTCCGCGCCATCGATGCGGCCGGGGCCGACTGGATCCACATCGACGTCATGGACGGGCATTTCGTGCCGAATCTCACCATCGGCCCGATGGTGGTGAAGGCGCTCCGCCCGCACAGTGCCAAGCCGTTCGATGTGCACCTGATGATCAGCCCGGTCGATCCGATGCTCGACGCCTTTGCCGAGGCAGGGGCCGATATCATCACGGTGCACCCCGAGGCGGGTCCGCACCTTCACCGGACGGTCCAGCGGATCAAGGCGCTCGGCAAGAAGGCCGGCGTGTCGCTCAACCCCGCGACACCCGCCAAGATGCTCGACTATGTGCTCGAGGAGATCGACCTCGTGCTGGTGATGAGCGTCAATCCCGGTTTCGGCGGCCAGAAGTTCATCTCCTCGCAGCTCAGGAAGATCGAGGCGATCGCCAAGCGCGTCGCCAAGGAAGGCCTGGACGTCACGGTCGAGGTCGATGGCGGGGTTGATGCCGCCATCGCCCGGCAGTGCACCGATGCCGGAGCGACCGCGCTGGTTGCGGGCACCGCCGCCTTCCGTGGCGGGCCGGATGCCTATGCGGCCAATATCGCCGCCCTGAAGAGCGGCGAATGAGCGAGCCCGGCGCGCTCCAGCGGCTGGCGAATGTGCCGCTGCTGCAGCGGCTGGTCGCCCGCGGCAAGCCGCCGCTTCGCCTGATCGGGGTTGCCCGTGATCATGTCACCGGGACCAAGGCGCGTGGCGAGCAGTTGCTGAAACAGCAATTCGTTGCCGGTGGCGAAGCCATCGAGCTGACGGACTTTAATTGGTCGTCGATCGATCCGGCGACGCCGCTCGGTGCCGAGCTTCAGGGCTTCGGTTGGCTTCGGGACCTCGCCGCTGCGGCGACCCGCGAGCGCGGCGCCGGGATCGCCGAGGATCTCGTCGGGCGCTGGCTGCTTGCGCATGGCGCGAAAGTCGATGTTGCCTGGGCCCCTGCCTTGTGGGGCGAACGCCTGCTCTTCTGGCTGGCCTATGCGCCTTACATCCTGTCACGGCGTGATGCCGATTATCGCTCCGCCCTGCTCAACACGATGGCGCGGGGCGCCCGCCATCTTTCGGCCGAAGCGGACAAGGCGCCGCCGGGCCTGCCGCGCATCACCGCCTGGGCAGGACTGACGGGAGCCTGCCTGCTCCTTTCTTCGGGAACGGCCCGCCTCGCCCGCGCCGAGGCCGGGCTGTCGCGGGCGCTGGCGAGTGCGCAATTCGATGATGGCGGACTGATGAGCCGCTCGCCGGCCGAGCAGGTCGTGCTCGTCGATCGTCTCGGGCTTCTTCGTTCGGCTTATGCGGCCGCGCGGCACGACTTTCCGCAGGGGTTCGAGGATGCCGGTGCCGCAGCGCTGGCCGCGCTTCATGGCGTCACGATGGGCGATGGCAGCCTGTCGAGCTGGCAGGGAGGTAACGAAGGCAGCAAGACGGGGCTCGCCGCGCTGGTCGAGGGCTGCGGCTTCCGCGCCCGGCCGCTGCGACAGCCGAGGGGGTGGGGCTACCATCGGCTGAGCGCGCTCGGCACCATCCTCGTCATCGACGCAGCGCCGCCGCCCGAGCGCAAGCTGGCACGGATCGGCTCGGCCTCGACGCTCGCCATCGAACTCAGCGACGGGCAGCAGAAGCTGGTCGTCAATTGCGGGGGTCCAGGGGCCTATCTCGGAACCCTGCCGGAAGGACTGGCTCCCGCCCTGCGGACAACCGCGGCTCATTCGACGCTGACGCTCGCCGACACCAATTCGACCGCGATCATGCCCGACGGCTCGCTCGGCAAGGGCGTCGCGGATGTCACCGTCACCCGCTCCGAAGACAATGACGCCAGCCGGATCGAGGCCGCGCACGACGGCTATGTCCGCGGCTTCGGTCTGGTCCACGACCGGGCGCTCAGTCTCGGCAACGACGGCAAGGAAATCCGCGGGCTCGACCGCCTGATCGCCAGAGGCCGGCGCAAGCTTCGCGAAGACGTGGCCTTCGCCATCCGCTTTCATCTTGCCCCCGGAGTCGAAGCCGTTGCGACGGCCGATGGTTTCGGAGCACTGATCCGCTCGCCCGGGGCCCCGCCCTGGTCCTTCCGCTGCCGCGGCGCCCAGCTCTCGCTCGAGGAGAGCGTGGCGGTCGACGGCAATGGACAGCTTCGCGCCACGCTCCAGCTCGTTCTTGCCGGCGAGGTCTCGCACCTCGGCGGCGAGGTCGGCTGGCAATTCCGCCGCTCCAGCTAGGACTTCCTTCTTCCCATGACCGATCACGTTCCCGTTCGCCGCGCTCTCCTGTCCGTGTCCGACAAGGAGGGCCTCGACCGCCTTGCCGACGGGCTGGTCAAGCATGGCGTCGAGCTTGTCTCGACCGGGGGGACTGCGGCCCGGCTGCGCGAGCTCGGTCACGCGGTAAAGGACGTCAGCGAACTGACCGGCTTTCCCGAAATGATGGACGGGCGCGTGAAGACGCTTCACCCGACGGTCCACGGAGGCCTTCTCGCCGTGCGCGATGAGCCCGAACATGCGGCGGCGGCACAAGCCCACGGGATCGGCTTCATCGATCTCGTGGTGGTGAACCTCTATCCCTTCGAGCGCACCGTCGCCGGCGGGGCCGATCGGGATACGGTGATCGAGAATATCGACATCGGCGGTCCCTCGATGGTCCGCTCGGCGGCCAAGAATCATCGCTACGTGACGATCGTCACCGACCCGACCGACTATGCGGCCGTCCTGACCGAGATGGACGGCAGCGGCGGCACGACGTCAGCGAGCCTTCGCAAGCGCCTTGCGGCCAAGGCCTTCGCTCGCACCGCGGCTTATGACAGCGCGATCGCGAACTGGTTCGCCTTTGCCGACCAGGGCGAAGCGATGCCCGCGACGCTGCCGGTCGCGCTCACAAAGGCCGCCGAGCTTCGCTATGGCGAGAATCCGCACCAGTCGGCAGCGCTCTATTTGCCGCAGGCGAGCAACGTCGCCGGTGTCGCCGGGGCCCGCCAGGTGCAGGGCAAGGAGCTTAGCTACAACAATCTCAACGACGCGGACGCCGCGCTGGAACTGGTTGCCGAGTTCCGCGACGGCAAGCCCGCGTGCGTCATCGTCAAGCATGCCAATCCGTGCGGCGTGGCCGAGGCCGACAGCCTCGAGGATGCCTACACGCGGGCATTTCAGTGCGATTCGGTGTCGGCCTTCGGCGGCATCGTCGCGGTGAACCGGCCGCTTGACGGCCCGACGGCCCGGGCGATCGTCGACATCTTCACCGAGGTCGTGATCGCGCCCGATGCCGACGCCGACGCGCTCGCGCTGTTCGCGGCGAAGAAGAACCTCCGCCTGCTACTGACCGGTTCGCTCCCCGATCCGCGGCGGCCGGGCCTCCAGATGAAGAGCATCGCCGGCGGCATGCTGGTGCAGAGCCGCGACAATGGCGTGATCCTTCCGGCCGACCTTCAGGTGGTGACGAAGCGCCAGCCTACCGCCGCCGAGGTCGCGGACTGCCGCTTTGCCTGGACCGTCGCCAAGCATGTGAAGTCGAATGCCATCGTCTACGCCAAGGACGGCGCGACGGCCGGGATCGGCGCGGGCCAGATGAATCGGCGCGATTCGGCGCGCATCGCAGCGGCCAAGGCGCGTGAGGCCGCCGACACCTTCGGCTGGGGCGAATCCCGGACCGTCGGCTCGGCCGTGGCGAGCGATGCCTTCTTCCCCTTCGCCGACGGGCTGCTTGCGGCGGTCGAGGCGGGTGCGAGCGCGGTGATCCAGCCGGGCGGCTCGATCCGCGACGACGAGGTCATCGCGGCTGCCGACGAGGCAGGTCTGGCGATGATCTTCACGGGCATGCGCCACTTCCGCCACTAAGGCTCAGCGCGCGGCTTCCCCCGTCGTGCCGGGCGCCGGGAGATCGACGTCGATATCCTTCTTCTTCATCTTGAAGAGGACGCGGTCCTCGGGGCCGAAGCCCTTCTTCCAGACGACAAACCCGAAGGTGCCGAGGATCGCCGGGATACCCAGCCCGAGCGCCAGCCATTCGGGCAGCCGAATGGCGAGCTGACCGACGACGAGCGCGGCGGCGGCGGCCCACACCAGGGGCCAGCGCCAGCCACTGACCGGCGCGCCGAGGAGCTTGGAGGCGAGGCGCGCCTTGCTCACGGCAGCAAAGGCGAGGGCTAGGCAGAGGGCCACGGCAGGCGCGGTCGCCTGCCACTCGGGCGGCCAGCCAAGCCGGCGGAAGAGGATGATCAGCGCGACCGTCAGCACCGCCTGAAGTGCTAGCATGGCGAGGCTCAGCATCATGTTGCGGTGGCGCGCAATGTAGATGAGCGCAGCCTCGCTCGTCGTGGCGGTCGCCGCGATGACCTCGGCGCCGAGAAGGAAGATGAGCGCGGCGGTACCGGCGACGAAGGCCGGGCCGACGAGACCCATCACGCCCTCGCCAGGGATGCCGAGCGCAAGCGCCACGGCCGCCTGCGCGGCGATTACCCAGAAACCGACCTGACGGATCTGGCGCGCGACGCCGACCCTGTCGCCCTCCTCGAGGCTCCGGCTGATTACCGGGCCGAGGATCGGATCGAAACTGGTCTTGAGCTTGCTCGGTAGCGAGGCGACGTTCTGGGCGACGTAATAGACGCCGACCAGAGCCGGGGCGGCAAACAGGCCGAGGATGGCGAGGTCGATGCGCCGACTGGCCCATTCGACCGTGTCGGCGGCGGCGATCGGCATGTACTGGCGTGCGAGGCGCCAGCTTTCCACCGGTTGCGGCCGCCAGCCATGAGCGCGGCCGTAGGTTCGCAGAAACGGGATGATCGAGGCGATCAGGGCACCGATCATCGACAACGCATAGGCAAAGATGAGGCCGTCGCGCTTCGAGATGAAGGCAAAGGCCAGCGCCGCGATGCTGATCGTCCAGGGTTCGACGATCGCCCGGGCGCGGACCGTCGCGCCGACGTCGTGACGATAAGCCAGAGCGGCGAGCATGACGTCGCTCCACGCCAAGGCCAGGACGGCGACTGGGAGAAGCCACTCCAGACCGTAGATTTCGCTGTTGGGGAACATCACCCGCGGGAAGGCGAACAGGATCGCCATGCCGATCAGGCTAGCAACGAGGGCCACCAACAGCGCGTCCCAGGTGATGCAGACATGGGGCTTGTCGGTCTTGCTCAGCTGCTGCGCGAGCCCGCGCTTGAGGCCGAGCGTCGCCAGCTGGGCCACGAATTCCACGACCAGCACGGCATAGGCGAAGCGGCCGAGTGCTTCGGCGCCGTAAAGCCGTCCGGCAATGAACAGGAACGGCAGCCGCGCTGCCAGCCGGAGCAGGAATCCGAAGAAGTTGATCCGCCCGCCCCGCGCCAGCGCCGCAAGGTCCTGCCGTGGTGCTTCCGGCGCGGCGGTCGTCTCCGCCTCGCTCAATGCGCGACGCCCCAGTTCGCGCCCCAGCCCACCTCGACGCTAAGGGGAACATCAAGGGTCACGACCGGCTCTGCTGCCGACGCCATGACGTCGCGGATGACCGCCGCGGCCTTTTCCTCGTCGCCATGCGGGACTTCGAAGACGAGTTCGTCATGCACCTGGAGGAGCATTCGCGTGCCTTCGAGGCCGGCGGCCCGCAGCGCTTCTGGCATCTTCACCATCGCCCGTTTGATGATGTCGGCGCTGGTGCCCTGGATGGGGGCATTGATCGCCGCCCGTTCGGCGCCCTGGCGCAGGTTCATGATGCCCGACTTGATGTTCGGGAAATGCGTCTTGCGACCAAAGAGGGTCTCGGAGAAACCGCACTCCCGGACCTTCTGTAGGGTCGTCGAGATATAATCCTTGATGCCCGGGAAGCGCTCGAAATAGCGGTCGATCATCGCCTTGCCCTCTTCCCGGCTGATCCCGAGCCGGCCGGCCAGGCCCCAGCTCGAGATGCCGTAAAGAATGGCGAAGTTGATGGTCTTGGCCTTGCCGCGGCTGTCCTTGCCCGCGTCACCGAACAATTCCATCGCCGTAATCGTGTGAATGTCGTCGCCCGCCGCAAAGGCTTCCTTCAGCTGCGGCACGTCGGCGATGTCGGCCGCGAGGCGTAGCTCGATCTGGCCATAGTCGGCCGAGAGCAGGCTGTGGCCTTCCTCGGCGATGAAGGCGTGGCGAATCTTGGCGCCAAGCTCGGTGCGGATCGGAATGTTCTGGAGATTGGGGTCGGTGGACGACAGGCGTCCGGTCTGCGCGGCCGCCAGCGCATAGCGCGTATGAACCCGTCCGCTCCTGGGATCGATCTGCGCCTGGAGCGCGTCGGTGTAGGTAATCTTGAGCTTGGTGAGCAGGCGCCAGTCGAGGACGAGCCGGGCGACTTCGACCCCGTCGGCCTCAAGCCGCTCGAGTTCGCTCTGATCGGTCGAATAGGCGCCGCTCTTCCCCTTTCGGCCGCCCTTGAGGCCGAGCCGGTCGTAGAGCACCCCACCCAGTTGCTGCGGCGAACCGATGGTGAAGGGGCCGCCGGCCGCGGCGTAGATCTTCTCCTCGAGCGCGGCGATCTCGGTTGCGAAAGTGGCAGAGAGCTCGGCCAGATAGGGGCGATCGACCTTGATGCCGTCGCGCTCCATCGCCCCGACGACGGGAACGAGCGGAAGGTCCACCATCCGGTAGACTCGCGTCCCATGCTCGGCGGCAAGGCGATGCTCAAGCCGCTGCCAGAGCCGCCAGACCATGTCGGCATTTTCGGCCGCATATTCGGTCGCGGCCGCGACCGGCGCGGCGCCGAAGCGGATCGCCTTCTGGCCGGTCCCGACCACCGCCTTGAGCGGAAGGCACTCATGCTCGAAATGCTTCTTCACCAGTTCGTCGAGGCCGTGGCCGAAGCGACCGCCATCGAGGGCGAAGCTGGCCAGCATCACATCCTCATGCGGGGCAACCGTGATGCCATGTTCCGCGAGGAGCTTGAGCTGGTCCTTGAGATTATGCCCGAGCTTGAGGACGCTATCGTCCTCGAGGAGGGGCTTGAGCAGGGTCAGGCCCTCGGCGAGCTTGAGCTGCGCGGGCCCCTCGCTGAGGAGATCCGTCGTCCCGTGGCCGAGGGGGACATAGGCCACCTTGCCCGGCGCCAGCGCGAGGCTGATCCCCGCCAGCCCCTCGGCAAGTCCATGGCCGCCGTCGCCCTGCAGGTCGATCGCCACCTTGCCCTGCGCGCGCGCCTCCTCGATCCAGCGGCCGAGCGTATCAGCGTCCGCGATGGTCGCGTAGCTCGACCGGTCGATGGTGATCGGCTCGGGATCGCCCGGACCGGCAGTACGCGGCGGCACGGCGGCGCGCTCGCCTTCGGGCGGCTTGGCGCCGGGTCCGAGCATGCGCGCAAGAAGCGTCTTCCAACCCTGATCCTCGAGGAATTCACGAAGTGGGGCTTCCGGGATGTTCTTCAATTCGAGCGCTTCGAGCGGCTCGGGCAGGTTCATCTCGCACACCAGCCGGACGAGTTCGCGGCTGAGACGCGCATTGTCGGCATGGTCGAGCAGGTTCTGGCGGAGCTTGGGCTTCTTGATGCCGTCGGCGGCCGCGAGCACCGCATCGAGGCTGCCATGCTCTTGGATAAGCTGGCTTGCGGTCTTGGGCCCGATGCCCGGCACGCCCGGGACATTGTCGACGCTGTCACCCATCAGCGCCAGCACGTCGCCAAGAAGCTCGGGGCCGACACCGAACTTGTCGACCACGTAGGCGCGATCGATCCGCCGGTCGTTCATCGTGTCGAGCATGTCGACCGAGCCATCCTCGATGAGCTGCATCAGATCCTTGTCGGAACTGACGATCGTGACCTTCCAGCCCTGTCGCTTGGCCTCGGTGACGTAGCAGGCGATGATGTCGTCGGCCTCGAGGCCTGCCTGCTCGATGCAGGGAATGGAAAAGGCGCGAGTGGCGACCCGGATCAGCGGAAGCTGCGGGACGAGATCCTCGGGTGCTGGTGGCCGGTGCGCCTTGTACTGGTCGTACATCTCGTTGCGGAACGAGGACGAACCCTTATCGAGGATGACGGCCATGTGGGTCGGTCCATCGGCCTTGCTGAGCCCGTCGGCGAGCTTCCACAGCATGGACGTGTAGCCATAGACCGCGCCGGTGTTCATGCCGTGGCGGTTGGTCAGCGGCGGAAGCCGGTGATAGGCGCGGAAGATGTAGCTCGATCCGTCGACGAGATAGAGGTGGGGCTGGGCGTCAGACATGAGCCGGCGGGTGTAGCAACATCCGCACCCGAATCCACCCGAGGGGCGCGAAGCCACAGCCATTTGACATCGATCAAGGCACCGCCGCCTGCGTCGCCTTACTCCCCTTGGCAGCAAGCCAAGGAGTCGAACGATGACCGACCGTTTCAATCGCGATCTGCTCGCCGCGCGCGGCGAGGTGGTGCCGGCGCCGGCAGTCAATCAGCCCGAAGCCGACGAGCGGCCCTATTGCACCGACCGCAACTTCGGTTTGCCGCCGGTCCTGCTGCTCGGCGCCTTCGCCTGCTTCTTCGGCTATCTCGCGATCATGTGGATCGGCTTCTCAGCCGACGGTCTGATCCTGCCCATGGTGGTCAATTTCATCTTCGTCGCCGCCTTCGCCTTCGTTCCGGCGAAATGGGCGACGATGAAACCGGAGCATCGCAGGAAGGCGCTCGACTGGGCGCACTTCCGGGCGGTCGGGATCGACACCGAGACCGGGCAGACCAGCGCGCGCGAGGCCATCACGCTCGTCCTGCTGCTTCCGGCGGTGATTCTGTTCTGGGGGCTGGCCACGACCACCATAGCGGCTCTGGTCTGACCCTCCGGCTTGCTTAGGGCAGGCCTCCGGTCCCCAGTTGCGCGGCGTCGATCAGTTCGACGCCGCGCAATCCCTTGCGGCGGATCGCGCCGTTCCTTTCGAGAATTCCCATCTGGCGGCTGACGGTTTCGATGGTGAGGCCGAGCAGACTGGCGATCTCGGCCCGGCTGAGCGGCAGGTCGAAACGCGCTGCCGGATGACAGGGCGAATCGCTGGCGGCGTCGGCCATGGCCAGCAGGAACGCTCCGACCCGTTCGCGAGCCGAATGCCGACCGACCATGGCCATCAGCGAGCGGGCGCCGAACAGGTCCTCACTCGACCGGCGGAGAAGGGCGCGGGCAAGCGCCGGATAGCGCTCGACAGCCGCTTCATACTCGCGGCGCGAGAAGAGGCAGACCTCGCTCTGCGTCAGCGCCACCACGTCGAAATTGGTCAGCGGCGCGAAGAGTTCGCCGACGAAGCCCGCGGGATGGACGAGACTGAGGATCCGCTCGGTCCCCTCCTCGTCGCTGGCGCTGATCTTGAGCGCCCCGCGCACGAGCGTCGCGCAGCGATCATTGTCCTCGCCCGCGGCAAACAGGGTCTCTCCGGGCTCGAGCAGCCGGTGCCGGCCGAACCGCGCCAGGTCGGCCCGCTCACCGTCGTCGAGCGCCGCGCAAGCCGCGCGATCGCGGACCGGGCAGGTTGCGCAGGCAAGCGGGCTTGAACTCATGAGCGGGGTGTAACCGAAGCCGGCCGGGGATTGCCACCGCCCGCGCACGGGTCGATGACAGAGCCATGGCCGAGAAATTCGCACGACATAAGCAACCCTGGACCCCCGACGAGATCGCCAAGCTTCATACGCTTGCGGCCAAGGGCATGGGGCTGAAGGCCATCGCCAAGGCCCTGACCCGCTCGGAGGAAAGCACGCAGGCGCAAGCCAAGGTGCTCAAGCTCAAGATCGCGAAGCTGCGCTAGGGCGCCAGCACCGTATCCTTGGCCTGAGCGAGCGTCCGCGGATAATCCGTCGTGAAGTGCAGCCCGCGGCTCTCGCGGCGATGGAGAGCCGAGCGGACGATGAGGTCGGCGACCTCAACCAGATTGCGCAGCTCGATCAGGTCGGGCGTGACGCGAAAGTTCGAATAATAGTCGGTCACTTCGCCGCGGAGCATGTCGATCCGCCGCTTGGCCCGCTCGAGCCGCTTCGTGGTCCGGACGATGCCGACATAATTCCACATGAAACGGCGGATCTCGCCCCAGGTCTGGGCGATAACGACTTCCTCGTCGCTGTTCGTTACCCGGCTCTCGTCCCATTCACGGACCCTGGCCAGCGGCGGCAATTCGTCCCAGCGTGTTAGGATGTCCTTCGCCGCGGCCTCGCCGAAGACGAGGCATTCGAGCAGTGAATTGGAGGCGAGCCGGTTCGCGCCATGGAGGCCGCTCTCCGTGACCTCGCCTGCGGCATAGAGCCCGGGCGCGTCGGTCCGGCCGGCGATATCCGCCACGACGCCGCCGCAGGTGTAATGCTGCGCGGGGACGACCGGGATCGGGCCCTTGGTCATGTCGATGCCCAGCCCGATCAGCTTCTCGTAGATGTTGGGGAAGTGCCCCTTCACGAATTCGGGATCACGGTGCGAGATGTCGAGGTGGACGAAGTCGAGCCCGTCGCGCTTGATCTCATTGTCGATGGCGCGGGCGACCACGTCACGTGGCGCTAGCTCGGCCCGCTCGTCATAGTCGGGCATGAAGCGGTGGCCGGTGAGCGGATGCTTGAGCACCCCGCCTTCGCCGCGGACCGCCTCGGTGATCAGGAAATTCTTGACCTCGAGATTGTAGAGGCAGGTCGGGTGGAACTGCATCATCTCCATGTTGGAGACACGGCAGCCCGCACGCCAGGCCATGGCAATCCCGTCGCCCGTCGCCCCGCGCGGCGCGGTCGAATAGAGATAGACGCGCCCCGCACCGCCGGTCGCCAGCACGGTCGCCCGGGCAAGCAAGGTCTCGACCTTCCGGGTCTGGCGGTTGAGCGCATAAAGCCCGTGTACCGCCCCTCCGCTCGAGAAGCGTTCCTCGTGCCGCCCGGTGATGAGGTCGATCGCGACCATGTCCGGGAGGAGGACGATATTGGGATTGGCGGCGGCCGCCTTTTCGAGCGCCTGCTGGACCGCCCAACCCGTCGCGTCGGCGACGTGGACGATCCTTCTGTGGCTGTGGCCGCCCTCGCGGGTCAGGTGAAGCGCGCCACCTTCTTCAGCGAAGGGGACGCCGAGCTCGATCAGCCGCGCGATCGCTGCCGGTGCGGCGCCGACGACATGTTCGACGACATCGCGGTCATTCAGTCCCGCGCCGGCCGCCATCGTGTCCTCGACATGGGCCTCGAAGCTGTCGCCCTCTTCGAGGACGGCGGCGATCCCGCCCTGCGCCCAGCCCGTCGCGCCCTCGCCGAGGCCGCCCTTGGCGATGACCGCCACCCGGCGATGCTCGGCAAGGTTGAGCGCTGCGGTCAGTCCGGCAGCGCCCGACCCGATGACGAGGACATCAAAGGACTTCATGCGGCGCGATCAGGCTTCGGAGCGCACGAGGCTAAGGAACACATCCTCGAGGTCGGGCTCCTTCGTCACCACGTCGACGATACCAAGGCCGTCACGCTGAAGGGCGGCGAGGACCTCGCCGGCGTTCACCTGGTCCTTGCGATAGGTGATGGCGAGACTGCGCTGCCCCTGCAGCACGACCTTATCGAAGCAGATATTGTCGGGAACGGCAGCAAGGTCGCGGTCGACCGTTACTACCACGTTCTTTTCCTGCGCACGACCGAGCAATTGCCCGGTCGGCTCGTTGGCGACCACCTTGCCGTGGTTGATGATCGCGATCCGCTCGCACAGCTCCTCGGCTTCTTCGAGATAGTGCGTCGTCAGGATCACCGTCGTTCCCTGCCGGTGCAGCTCGCGCACATATTCCCACAATTGCTGGCGAAGCTCGATGTCGACCCCGGCGGTGGGCTCGTCGAGCACTAGGATGGGCGGCGAATGCACCATCGCCTTGGCGACGAGCAGCCGCCGCTTCATGCCACCGGACAGCGTCCGGCTGTAGGCATGGGCCTTGTCGGTCAGGCGCATCGCCGCCAGCAGTTCGTTGCTGCGCCGCTCGCCCTTCGGAATGCCGTAGAGGCCCGCCTGGATCTCGAGCGCCTCGCGCGGCGTGAAGAAGGGATCGAACAGGATTTCCTGCGGCACGATCCCGATCGACAGCTTCGCATTGCGCGGGTGCTGATCGATGTCGAAGCCCCAGATGTCGACCTTGCCCTCCGACTTGGTGACGAGGCCCGCAAGGATGTTGATCAGGGTCGACTTGCCGGCACCGTTGGGGCCGAGCAGGCCGAAGAATTCTCCTTGCTTCACTTCGAGCGAAACGCCGTCGAGGGCGCGCTTGCCCCCGTCGTAGGTCTTGCCGAGGCCGTCGATTCGAATGGCGGGTGCGTCGCTGCTCATGGCTGATTCGCTTAGCGGCGGGGCGATGCGGGCGAAAGCGGAAGAGGTAAATTGAGCATTTACCCTACTTCCTAAAGTGGATTTGACGTTAACCCTCCTAGAGCAGCACCCATGTGGCGCGCTCCTTGCCTGTTCTGTCTTGCGGCGATCGTCGCCGCGACCCCGGCGGCAGCGCAGAATGCGCGCTTTTCGGCGACCCCGCGTGCCAAGGCCAGTGCGGCGCTCATCTTCCCGCTGACGGTCGTCACCAAGAACAACCTCGATTTCGGCTACATCGCCGTCAACGCCGCGGGAACGGTGGTGATCGATCCGAACACCAGTGCTCGGAGTGTCACCGGTGGCGTGCTCGCCCTCGGGGGGAGCCCCCGCCCTGCCACCTTCCTCGGTGCGGCACGAAGCGCCTCGGTGGTCATCATCCGCCTGCCAAAGTCGGCCGTCACGATCCGCCGTGTCGGTGGGACCGAGACGATGCAGGTCCAGAACTGGACCCTCCAGGGGCAGGACAAGCGCACGCTGGCGCGATTGGAGGCCTTCGAATTCAACGTCGGGGCGACCTTGGTAGTCAATGCTAACCAGGCCGAGGGCTTCTACACGGGCGAATTCGACGTCACCGTCCAGTATCCATAAGCGCCGCCGACTTCTGAAGGCACAGGGTTAAGGCCGCCTTGAGGAGCCTTGGTGAACCACTGTTGAGACGCATCCAACCAAAATGGTGGGGTTCAACAAATGTGGGGAACCCGAACAATGCGTTTTCATCTTGCCGCCGCGGCGCTCGCCGCCACCACCGCTTTCGCTGCTCCGGCCGCCGCCCAGTCGGTTCCGGTTTCATCGTCGGACTCGATCCAGGCCCGTGCGCTGCTGATCCAGCCCGCCACGATCCAGCGCGTCGACGACCTCAGCTTCGGTACGATCGTCGCCACTCCGTCGTCGACCGGCACCGTTACCATCAACCCGAATGATGGCAGCCGTACCGTCGCGGCGCCGCTGGTCGGCTCGACCGCCGACGTCGGTCAGCGCGGTCGCTTCATCGCCAACGGCCTGCCGAACCAGCCGGTCAACCTGGTGGCGGCCTTCCCGGCCTACCTCCAGAACACCGCCGACCTGACCCGCACCGTCGCCTTCACCGGCAGCCTCGACAATGACGGCACCAGCCGCGTCATCGGCGCGACCGGTGTCTTCTATGTCGGCGTGGGCGGCACCATCACCATCGCGGCCAACCAGATGCCCGGTCTCTACACCGGCGAAGTCACGGTCACGGCCCAGTTTCAATAAGCACCCCACAGCTTATTGAAGCGACGGGAGGCGGTTGCTACCTCGAGGGTATGCAGCCGCCTCCCGAAGTCGTTCGTGTCACCAGCAACGCCGTCCATTGCGACGGCAGCGGCGACATCAGCCCCGCGCTCGGCCATCCGCGCGTCTTCCTCCGCATCGACGAAAAGGGTTTCGTCGAATGCGGCTATTGCGACCGCCGCTTCGTCCTCGTCGGCGGTCCGGCCGATGACGGGGTCGACGGGCAGGTCGCCGCCTGATGGGGGCCGAAGACCCCCGCCGCTTCCTTTTTTCGTCGGCGCTCGATCCGGACGAGGCGCGTCGCCTCGCCGCCAAGCACCTGTCGCCCCATGACGATGGCGAACTTTACCTTCAGTATCGCCGCTCCGAGGCGTTCGGCTTCGACGATGGCCGGCTGAAGACCGCCGACTATCATGTCGGCCAGGGCTTCGGCCTGCGCGGGGTCAGCGGCGAAGCAACGGCCTTTGCCCACGCCAACGAACTTTCCGCTGCCGCCATCGATCGGGCGGCCGAAACGCTCCGACTGCTCGTTCCGGGCGGCAGGCCGACGCTTGCGCCCCCGAGGACCAATCGCGCGCAATATGGCAGCGAGGATCCGCTCGGCGTTCTGCCCTTCGCCGACAAGGTCGCGCTCTGCCAGCAGATCGACGCCGTCGCCCGAGCCCGCGATCCGCGCGTGGTCCAGGTCAGCGTCGGCCTCCAGGCGAGCTGGAGCGTGGTCGAGATCGTCCGTGCCGACGGCTTCGTCGCCACCGACGTCCGCCCGCTTGTCCGATTGAACGTCCAGATCGTGGTCGAACAGAACGGCCGGCGCGAGATGGGCTTCCATGGCCTTGGCGGGCGCTACGACATGCATCGCCTGTTCGATGAAGCCACCTGGAACCGGGCGATCAACAGCGCCCTCGCCCAGGCGCTGGTCAATCTCGATGCCGTCGCCGCACCCGCGGGTGAGATGACCGTCGTCTGCGGACCGGGCTGGCCCGGCGTGCTGCTTCACGAGGCCGTGGGCCACACGCTCGAAGGCGACTTCAACCGCAAGGGCACGAGCGCCTTTTCCGGCCGCCTTGGCGACCGCATCGCGGCCCTGGGCGTCACCGTGGTTGACGACGGCTCGCTCCACGAACGGCGTGGCAGCCTGACCATCGACGACGAAGGCACGCCGACAGGGCGGACCACACTGATCGAGGACGGAATCCTGGTCGGCTATCTCCAGGACCGGCTCAACGCCCGCCTGATGGGAGTCGAGCCGACCGGCAACGGGCGCCGCGAAAGCTTCGCCCACGCGCCCATGCCGCGCATGACCAACACCTTCATGCTCGGCGGAAAAGACGATCCCGCCGAGCTGGTGTCACGGGTCAAGGACGGCATCTATGCCAAGAGCTTCGGCGGCGGGCAGGTCGACATCACCAGCGGCAAGTTCGTCTTCGGCTGCACCGAGGCCTATCGCATCCGCGACGGCAAGCTCGGCGAACCTCTCAAGGGCGCGACCCTGATCGGAGACGGACCGACCGTCCTCACCCGGGTCAAGGGCATCGGCAACGATCTCGAACTCGACGAAGGCGTCGGCATTTGCGGCAAGGGCGGGCAGAGCGTTCCCGCTGGGGTCGGGCAGCCAACCCTCCTGATCGACGGAATTACGGTCGGGGGCACCGCCTGAGCCTCGTCGAGGTCGCCCGTTACCCAACTCGGGTGGATGCCGATCTCGCGCGCTTGCTGCTTGGAAGCCATGGCATCGAAGCGCGGCTGTTCGACGCCGAGGTGCACAGCTTCCTCGCGATCGGATCGCTGATGCCGGTCCGGCTGATGGTGCTGGACGAGGACGCTCTCGACGCCCTCGCGCTACTCATAGAAGATGGTCGACTGCCGCCAGGCTGAAACCGGCTTCACCTGCCTTGCGCTCGAGGTCGGCCCGCGGAACGCCCTGCTCGCGGCAGGCGACTGCCCAGGCAAGGGTCGAGCGCATCCCCGATCGGCAATAGGCAAGCATCTTGCCGTCCCCGACCTCGTTCATCGCCTCGCGCATCTGTTCGATCGTGGTCGGACCCAGCCCGCGCGCAATCGGGATGTGACGATAGCCGAGCCCGGCCGCCTTCGCCGCGGCTTCGATCTCGTCGCTGGTCGGCTGTCCGTCGTCCTCGCCGTCCGGGCGATTGTTGATCACCATCGTGACGCCATGCCGCCGCGCTTCCTCGAGATCCTCGCAGTGGATCTGCCCGGCCACCATCACCCTGTCGTCAAGCGGCTTGAACGCGGTCATCGTCGGTTTCCTCCTCAGGGCCTTGCCAGCGGGCACGGATCATCTCGCTGGTCAGGCGGCTGCCATCGTGGCTCCAGCCCGGCTCGCGCCAGGCATAATGCCATTTGGCACGTCCGGGTGCCGTTCCCAAGTCGCGGATCATCGCCACCCATTCGTGGACCGCGGCCCAGAGGGGATTGAAGGATCGCAGCGGGGTGACAATCCCGTAGCGCGGCCGGTCGTCGTCGCGCTCGGGCTCGAAGGTGCCGAGCATGCGGTCCCACACGATGAACACCCCCGCATAGTTACGGTCGAGATAGCGCGGATTGACCGCATGGTGAACGCGATGGTGCGAGGGCGTGTTCATCACCGCTTCGAACCAGCGCGGAAGCCGCCCGATCGCCTCGGTGTGGATCCAGTATTGGTAGACGAGGTTGAGGCCTGCGCAGAAGAAGACGAGCGCGGGCGGAAAGCCGATCACGAACAAGGGCAGGCGAAAAAGGAAATTAAGGCTGATGAAGCCGGTCCACGTCTGCCGCAGCGCCGTCGAAAGGTTGTAGGCCTCGCTCGAATGGTGGACGACATGGCTTGCCCAGAACCAGCGTACGCGATGCGCCGACCGGTGGAAGAGGTAATAGGCAAAGTCGTCTGAGACGAAACAGAGGATGAAGCTCCACCAGGCGACCGGGATATCGAACAGCCGGACGCGATGGAGCCCGGTGGCAAAGGCGAAGACGAGCCCTGCCGTCAGCGTGCCCGCGGCGAGGCTTCCCAGTCCCAGCGTGATCGACGTCGCGCTATCCTTGAGGTCAGGCCCCTTTCCCCGCGCGCGCTTAAGCCACCGTGCTTCAAGCCCCAGCGTGGCCAGGAAGAAGGGGATGGCGAGGATGACCGGATCGGGAAAGGTCATGGCCGTGCGATCCTAGGCGAATGCGGCAACCGTCTCCAGCATTGCCGCGCCGTAACGCTTCAGCTTTGCCGCGCCGACACCCTGGATTTCGGCCAGTTCGTGCAGCGTCGCAGGCTTGGCGGACGCGATTTCCCGCAAGGTGGCGTCGTGGAAGACGACATAGGGCGGCACCCCTGCCTCCTTCGCGAGCGAACGGCGGGTATCGCGCAGCGCATCGAACAGCGGATCGTCGGGAAAGTCGGTGCTGTCGGCTCCGCGACGTGAGCGCCGCTTGCGCGCCAGCGGGATCGCGATGCGCACCTCCTCCCCCGCCTTGAGGATGGCGCGCGCGCCTGGCCCGAAGCTAAGACCCCCATAGGCATCGGCGCGCAAGGCATCGCGGGCGATGAGGGCGCGCGCGACGGGCTGAACCAGACGCAATTCCTCGTCCGAGCATATGCCGAAGACGCTCAAGCGGTGATGCCCGTTGGCGTGGACCTTATCTGTCTCCTTGCCCGCAAGAACATCGGAAAGATGTCCGACCCCGAAGCGCATCTCCGTGCGGAAGGCGGCCGAGAGCAGTTTCTTTGCGACCTCGGTGACCTCGATTGTCTGCGGCGGGTCGAGGCAATTGTCGCAATTGCCGCAGCGCACCGGCGGATCCTCGCCGAAATGGCGAAGCAGCACGGCGCGGCGGCAATCTGTCGTTTCTACCAGCCCCGCGAGCGACTGGAGACGCGCCCGTTCGTCTGCCTGCCGTTCTGGCGGCGTGTCCCGCTCGATCCGCTGGCGAGCAAGCGCGAAGTCGCCGGCCGACCAGAAGAAATGCGCCTCGGCAGGATCGCCATCACGCCCGGCGCGCCCGGTTTCCTGATAATATGCCTCGATCGACTTCGGGCTCCCGGCATGGACGACCGTCCGGACGTCGGGCTTGTCGATCCCCATGCCGAAGGCGATCGTCGCGGCCATCACCATCTCTTCCGAAGCGACGAACGCGGCCTGGTTGGCGGCGCGGATCGGGGCCTCGAGCCCGGCATGATAGGAAAGCGCGGACCGCCCGCTCGCGGCGATCTGCGCGGCCATCGAATCCGCATCCTTGCGGCTCGACACATAGACGATTGCCGGACCAGGCCGCTCCTTGAGCAGGGCAAGCACCTGCCGCCCGGCCTGCTCGCGCGGGCGAATATGGTAGCGGATGTTGGGCCGGTCGAAACCGCTGATGATCAGCCCGTCCTCGGGGATGCCGAGCTGGACGAGGATATCGGCCCGCGTTCGCGGGTCGGCGGTCGCAGTGAGCGCCAGCCGCGGCACCTCCTCGTGATCGCCGAGCAATCTCGTCAGCAGCCGGTAGTCGGGCCGGAAGTCGTGCCCCCACTCGCTGACGCAATGCGCCTCGTCGATGGCGATGAGGCTGAGCGGCACGCGATCCGCGAGACGCCGGAAGCCGTCGGTCGTCGCCCGTTCGGGCGCGACGTAGAGAAGGTCGAGGTCGCCGCCGAGGAAGCGCTTCACCACCGTGTCGCGATCGTCGGCACTGGTCAGCGACGCCGCCCGAATGCCAAGCGCCTCGGCGCTCCGGATCTGATCGTGCATCAGCGCGATCAGCGGCGAGATGACCAGCGCGGTGCCGTCGAGCGCGAGCGCCGGCAGCTGGTAGCAAAGGCTCTTGCCCGCCCCCGTCGGCATGATCGCAAGCGTCGGCCGCCCGGCAAGCACGCGCCCGACCACCTCTTCCTGCACCCCGCGGAAGTGGTCGAATCCAAAGACTTGTTTGAGTAGCTGATGCGGGTCGGTCACAGCATCGCCTTTGGCCGCCCTTTCGCACCCGGCGCAACCTTGTCTTGGCTGCCGTGCCCGTCCAAACGAGAAATTGGGTAGGGGATCGATAAGATGAACATGTCCGAGCGGAGCCTTGCGGAGCTCCATGCCGATTTCCGTGCATCCAGCACCAATGCCATGCCGATCGCCGGCCTCCTCACCTGGGGGGCACTGGGGCTAGCCGCGCTCGTCCTGCCCGAGCGGACAGTCGCCAACGCCTCGCTCTACATCATGGCGGCGATCCTGCCGCTCGCCTTCCTCATCGACCGGCTGCGCGGCCGCAACCTGTTCGGCGGGGGCGACAATCCACTGGTCCGCCTCTTCCTGCTCGGGATCCTGATGGTCGGCCTGACCGTCCCGCTGGCGGTGATCGGGAGCAAGGGCGGGCAAGCGCTGCTGGTCCTCCTCGGCATGGCGATCCTTGCCGGCATCGTCTGGATCCCCTTCGCCTGGGCCGCCGACGACCGCAGCGGGATCACCCACGCCGTCGCCCGCGCGCTCGGCTGCTACCTCGCCTATGGCTTCGTGCCCGCACCCTTCACCGCCAGCGCGATCTGCGCGGTGGTCGTCGCGGCCTATGTCTATTCGCTTCTCGCCATGCGCCCGATCGGCCCGGCGGCCCGCACCGCGGGGGCTCGCACCGCCGCCGCATGACCGTCGCCGTCGACATGGGCCTGTCGCCGCAAGGCCAGCCCGTCACCATCGATCTCGAGGAACTGCTCGCCACCCGCCTGCTCGTCCAGGGCAATTCGGGAAGCGGCAAGTCGCACCTGCTGCGCCGCCTGCTCGAGAAGAGCGCGGGGCAGGTGCAGCAGATCGTGATCGACCCCGAAGGCGACTTCGTCACGCTCGCCGGCCCCTACGGCCACCTCGCGATCGAGGCCGCCGAGCATGACGAGAAGGAGATCGCCCGCGCCGCCGCCCGGATCCGCGAGCATCGCGCCTCGGTCGTGCTCAGCCTCGAGGGCCTTGAAGCCGAAGGCCAGATGCGCTGCGCCGCCTCCTTCCTCTCGGCCCTGTTCGATGCGCCGCGCGACCATTGGTATCCCGCGCTCGTGGTCGTCGACGAAGCCCAGCTCTTCGCCCCTGCCGGCGGCGGCGAGGTCGCCGAGGAAGTCCGCCGCGCCTCGCTCTCGGCCATGACCAACCTCATGTGCCGCGGCCGCAAGCGCGGGCTCGCCGGGATCATCGCCACCCAGCGCCTCGCCAAGCTCGCCAAGAACGTCGCGGCCGAGGCCTCGAACTTCCTCATGGGCCGGACCTTCCTCGACATCGACATGGCGAGAGCCGCCGATCTCCTCGGCATGGAGCGCCGGCAGGCCGAGGCGATCCGCGACCTGCCCCGCGGCACCTTCCTCGCGCTGGGCCCCGCGGTCAGCCGCCGCCCGCTGTCGATCGCGATCGGCGAAGTGGAAACCCGCGCCCGTTCGATGAGCCCCAAGCTCGTGCCGCTGCCGACCGCGACCAAGAGCGAAGATTTGCAGGAGCTGCTGTTCCAGCCGGGCTTCGATTTCGAGCCCGCCCCCGCGCCGCGTCCCGAGCCCAAGCCGCTTCGCTCCGAAGCGCTGATCGAGATGCTCGCCGCCAAGCAGCCCGCGCCGACGCCGGCGCTCCCGGCCAAGTCGGACGAGGAGCAGGCCGCCGCGGTCGCGGCCGCGCTCGAGGCGATGGTCGCCGATCCCGATTCCTCGGGCCGCTCGGGCGCGGTGCTGTTCCAGGACTTCACCGTCCGGCTGCGCATGGCCGGCGTCTCCCCGAGCCCGCTCGACCTTCCGGCCTTCACCCGCCGCCTCGCCATGGCCCGCGCGGGCATCTTCACCGAGGACCCCGACTGGCATCCCGCGCTTGAGGCCGCCGAGGGCCTGCCCGAGGACATGCTCGGCCCCTTCCTGCTCCTTGCCCGCGCCGCGCGCGACAGCCAGCCGACCCCGAGCGACGAGGCGATCGCGGCGAGCTACGGGACCGCCAGCCTCGGCCGTGCCCGCCGTCTCCTGAGCTACATCGAAAGCCGCGACCTCATCGTCACCCGTACCGACCTCAGCGGCAAGCGCAGCATCGCCATCCCTAGGCTGGGCTGGAGCACCGCAGCGGCCTGACGGCCAGCTATTTACTGGCGATTATTGTCGCGCTTTACCGGAAAGTGTAAATGGAGTCGGCTTCCAGGGGGAAGCGATCCATGTCCGGAATCGAGATCGTCGTCTGCATCGCATTCGACCATCGCGCATCGGCCGATGGTCTGGCGCGCTTCAGGGACTGCCTTGCCCGCTGCCCGCGGGTAGCAAGTACGCTCGAAGTCACCGGGACCTTCGACCTGATCGTCGAGGCGCGGTGTGAGACACTTGCCGACTATCTCGCTGAGCTCGAGCGTTTGCGCCCCCTTCTCGCAGAATATGCGACGCGGGTCGAAAGCAGCTTCGTCTGTCGCAAGCTTCAGCAGGCGGTTGTTACCGAAAATGATCACGCCATCTGGCTGACATGCGAGGATGGCCGCCGCCGGGTCCCGCTCGAACTGATCGACAAGGTAATCGCCGAGGGCGACTATATGCGCGTCCATGTCGGCGAATGGTCGACCCTGGTTCACCAGACGCTCTGTCGGACGGCCGAGCAGCTCTCGCTCGGTCGCTTTCTCAAGCTGCACCGCTCCTGCCTGGTGCGACTTAGCTTCATCGATCGGCTGATCCACGAAGGTCGGCGGTGGCGCGCCCGCCTGCGCGATGGCAGCGAGGTCCCCATCGCCCCGAGCAGCGTCCATGACGTCCTTCGCGCGACCAATGGCGAGTCGTCGACGGATCGACCGGCCTCATCGAAAAAGAGCGAGCCCATCGTTCTCGGCAACTGACCTCACCGAATCCTGCGGGCGGCAACCGGCTCCACGTGAAAGGAATATCGCCGGGACGCTCGGTCCCGATGGAGGCTTCTCATGCAACAGCGGACAATCCCCTGCCTGGTCGCCGCCGGTTTCCTCGGCGTGGCCCTGTGCGCCAGCGCGACGCAGGCCCTTGCCGGACCACCGGCCGAAAATGTCGTGGTGCAGGGCAAGCGGATCGATCCCGCCACGCAGCGCGTGGTCAGCTATGCCGACCTCAACCTCACCATCCGCCAGGATCGTCGACGATTGGATCATCGCATCTACCGGACCGCGGGGTCGCTCTGCTTCGACATGAATGGCTTTGACAGTGGCGAATGCACCAGCCTCGCCGTGCGCAGCACCGATGCGCAGGTCGCCGAGGCCGTGAAGCGCGCCTATCGCCAGATGGCCGGACTGCCGACCGGGCCGGCGCTGCAGATCACGATGGTGATCGGGCACTAGGTCCGGCGACCGGGGGCACCCGCTTCTCGCTCAGATAGCGAGGAGCGGGGGTCGCCCGGCACCCGCTTCATTCGGCCGCTTCGGCGAGCGCCTGTTCCTGGGCCTGCCGTGCCCACATGTCGGCATAGAGACCACCGCGCCGAAGGAGCTCCGCGTGGCTTCCTTCTTCCGCCACCTGTCCCCCGTCGAGGACGACGATCCGGTCGGCGTCAACGACGGTCGAAAGTCGATGCGCGATGGTGATGGTGGTTCGCCCGGTCGAGACGCCGCGGAGCGTGTCGAGGATCGCTTCCTCGGTTCGGCTGTCGAGTGCGCTGGTCGCCTCGTCGAGGATCAGGATCGGCGGGTTCTTGACCAGGGTGCGGGCGATCGCGACGCGCTGCTTCTCGCCGCCCGAGAGCTTCAGCCCCCGCTCGCCGACGCGGGCATCAAACCCCTCCGGAAGCGCCGCAACGAAGCGGTCGAGCGACGCGCCGCGGGCAGCGGCTTCGACCTCTTCCTGCGTTGCCGCATCGCGGCCGTAGGCGATGTTGTAGCCGAGCGTGTCGTTGAACAGCACCGTATCCTGCGGGACGATGCCGATGGCCGCGCGGAGGCTGTCCTGGCGAACCGCGGCAATGTCCTGCCCATCGATCGTGATGCGCCCCTGCTGGGGATCGTAGAAACGGAAGAGTAGCCGCGCCAGCGTCGACTTGCCCGCACCGCTCGGCCCCACCACAGCCACCGTCTGGCCGGCGGGGACATCCAGCGTCAGCCCTTTCAGGATCTCGCGCCCGTCCTCGTAGCCGAACCTGACGTCTTCGAAGCGAACGTGGCCGCGTTCCACGTGGATCGGAGGCGCGCCGGGTCGGTCGGTGACCTCGGCCGGCGTGTCGAGCAGCCGGAACATCTCGTCCATGTCGGTCAGGCCCTGGCGGATCGTCCGATAGACGGTGCCAAGCATGTCGAGCGGACGGAAGAGCTGGGTCAGCAGCGCATTGACCACCACCAGATCGCCGGTCGTAAAACGCCCCTGGCTCCAGCCCCAGACGGTGTAGGCCATCGCCCCGAACATCAGGAGATTGGTGATCAGGCTCTGCCCGATGTTCATCGCCGCGAGGCTGGTCTCGATCTTGACGGTCGACCGGGCGAGGTTCGCCACGGCTCGGCCGTAAAGGGTCCGCTCCCGCTCCTCGGCGTTGAAATATTTCACCGTCTCGAAGTTGAGCAGGCTGTCGACCGCGCGGGCAGTCGTGGCGGTGTCATGCTCGGTCCATTGCTCGCGCAGCCGAACGCGCCAGTCCGTGACCGCCTTGGTGAACCAGATGTAGGCGACCACGGCAACCGCCGTGGCGGCGACCAACCCCGGCCCGAACTGAGTCCAGAAGAGGACCGCCACGATCAGCAGTTGGAGAATCGTCGGCGCGAGATTGAAGAGGAGGAAATAGAGCATCATGTCGATGCTCTTCGAGCCCCGCTCGATGATCTTGGTCACCGCGCCCGTGCGCCGCTCGAGATGAAAGCGGAGCGACAGGCCATGAAGATGCGCGAAGGTCCGCTCGCCAAGGACCCGCGTCGCCTCCTGCCCGACCGTCTCGAACAAGGCGTTGCGCAGATTGTCGAGGAGGACGCCGCCGAAGCGGGCCGCGGCGAAGGCTGCAACCAGGGCAAGCGCAAGCGAGGCCGCGTCCGCGCGGCCAGCCGTCATTGCGTCGACTGCGCCGCCAAACGCCTTTGGAAGGACGATCGTGGTGACCGTGATCGACAGCAGCACCATCAGGAACGAGCCGACCACGCGGAGCTTCAGGCCCGCCTGCCCCTTCGGCCACAGATAGGGCAGGAAGCGCAGCAGGACCTTGAAGCCGCTCGGCTCGCGGACGGGTGAAGATCGATCGGCAGCGGGAGGCATGAGGCACCAAGGTAGGAAGTCGTCGCCGCCCGTGCAAACGCACAACCGAAACGACTGGAACCGCGTCATTATCTCCGGGTTCTACCCTCCAAGTCACCTTGCGGGGTTAAGCATCATGGGTCCGGTCACTTTCGTCATTGCCATCATGGGTTGCGCCGACGGCGGCGCGTCGTGTCAGCAGGTCGCGCAGACGCCCGTCCGCTACGAGAGCGCAGCCTCCTGTGAGGCCGCGACCGCCGGCGTGCTTGCACAGAGCACCGATTTCGATTTCCCCACTCTGATCGCCCGCTGTCAGGCCGCCAAGGCGCCGGCCGCGGCCGAGCGCGCGCCGATCCGTCGTGGCGGCCAGCCGGTCAAGGAGGGCTGAACCGTGGCCGACGTCCTCGATCCCCCCACCCGCGAAGAGCCGCAGATGCCGGGCAACGAGCATGAGCTCGAACCCAAACCCGACTTCATGCCACGCTACCCCGGGTCGGGACGGCTCAAGGACAAGGTTGCGATCGTCACCGGCGGTGACAGCGGGATCGGCCGGGCGGTTGCCGTGCTCTTTGCCCGCGAAGGGGCCGACGTCGCGATCCTCTACCTCAACGAGCATGAGGACGCTGCCGACACGCGCAAGGCTATCGAGGCCGAGGGCCGCCGCGCCATCTGCATCCCGGGGGATCTCGGCAGCCGCGATTTCTGTTTCAAGGTCGTCCAGCAGGTCGTGGATACCTTCGGCAAGCTCGACATCCTGATCAACAATGCCGGCGAGCAGCATCCCGACGAGAAGATCGAGGACATTACCGAAGAGCAGCTCCGCCGCACCTTCCAGACCAACATCTTCTCGATGTTCTTCCTGACCCAGGCCGCGATGCCACACCTCAAGAAGGGGTCGACCATCGTCAACTGCACGTCGGAGACGATGTATAAGGGCGCCCCGATCCTGCTCGACTATTCATCGACCAAGGGAGCCATCACGGCCTTCACGCGGAGCCTTGCGCAGAATCTCGTCGACCAGGGAATCCGGGTGAACGGCGTGGCGCCGGGTCCGATCTGGACCCCGCTCAATCCTTTCGGCGGCCAGCCGAAGGAGAAAATGCCGGAATTCGGCAAGGACACCCCGATGGGCCGGCCGGGTCAGCCCAATGAGGTCGCCCCGGCCTTCCTGTTCCTCGCCTGCGAGGACTCAAGCTACATGACCGGGCAGGTGCTGCACCCCGACGGGGGCAACACCATGTCCAGCTAGAAGCTCACTGATAGGCGACCTGGATATCGAGCGTGCCCGCGTAGAGGCCGTCCGGCATGGTCGAGGTGAAGGACAGGGTCCCGCCGACTTCGAACAGCTTCCCAGGATTGCCGCTGTTGTCGATCGTCACGCTCGACGGGAACGTGGGCGTTAGCGTCAGCGTCCCGCCCGTCCCGTTGGTCATCGTGACGGTTGGCGTAACCGAGCTGATGAGCGCCACCTGATTGTTGGTGCCCGTTACCCGATATTGCGCGGTGCTGAAGGTGCCCGAGCAGGTCAGTCCGCCGGTCGACCCGCAGGTCCGGCCCGATGGCGTGATGGCCACCGTATCGGACCCGGTGAACGTCCCGACCAGCACCGTTCCAAACACGAGGTTGCGAAGGCCGGTCAGCTGCAGCGGCTTCATCACGTTGACGCTGGCGGTAGGCTTGGCCCCGGTGACGCTGACCTGCTGGGCTGCGGCTGGCGTGGCCAGGAGGAAGAGAGCAGCCGTGGCCGCCCCCGCTAGAAACGAGGTTACGCGCATTCGTTCGACCCCCACGATCGACGTTGAAGTAAGTGCCGCATTAACCGTCCCGCGCTACCGAAGGCTTCGCGGGCATGGTTAAGACGACGGTGAGAATTGCGGCCGGTCACAGATAATCGACCGTGATCGGGACGTCGCCGCGGTAGGTGCCCTCGGCATCGCCGCTGACGAAGAGCTCGCCGCCGAAGCGGACCCTCAGGCGTCCGTCAGCATCGAGCCTCGGAAAGGCCGGCAGGTCGCTGCGGATGGCCGAAATGGTCAGCATTCCGCCGGAAAAACCGAACAATTCGATCCGCTGCGGAAGCGCGACCCGAACCTGCCGTCCGGGCTCCCCACGAATGACGACTTCGCCATTCATCGCCCGTCCCGTCATCGGCGCGAGGGCGCCGTTGGTGACCCGGCTGCCATCTGGTCCGAGTTGGGCCGTTCCACCGGACGGTCCGGTCAGGATGACCCGATCAAAGTCGAGACTGGTCTCGACCTGGAGCGCCATCGGCTTTGCAGCGTCCGGCTCGGCCGTAAGCCCTGCCTCCTCACTGCACAGACGACAAGGCGCCGCACTCGCCACCGTTGGCGGGAGCGTCGCAAGCAGCAGAAAGGGCAGAAGCCACCGCATCGGAACCGCGATAGCTCCAGAATGGTGTAAGCTTGGTAAAGCGGGCGATAACCATTGCAGCTCCCGGGCTTATCCCCACATTCGCATGCAAAGGAGTGTGTCCATGAGCGATCAGAATGAAGCGGGCGCCGCCCCAACCACCGAAGAGGAATGGAAGGCCAAGCTTGGCCCAGAGCGCTACCGCATCCTGCGTCAGTCAGGGACCGAAGCGCCGTGGAGCGGTGCCTTGCTCGAGAACAAGGCCGAGGGCGAATATATCTGCGCTGGCTGCGGTACGCCGCTGTTCGAGAGCGACACGAAATACGAGAGCGGCAGCGGGTGGCCGAGCTTCACCGCACCGGTCGATAAGGATGCCGTGGCCGAAATCGAGGACTTCTCGCATGGCATGCACCGGGTCGAAGTGCGCTGCGCCAAATGTGCCGGACATCTGGGTCATGTCTTCCCTGATGGCCCCGGACCCGACGGCCTCCGCTACTGCATCAATTCGGCGAGTCTCGACTTCAAGCCGGAGAAGTGAGGATTTGCGGGGAGCGGCTCCTCTTGCCGCTCCCCGCGTGACCGCTTAAGCCCTCTCTCCTCATGGCCAGGCAGCCCGTTCGTCCGCGCGCAGCGCCGGCACCCTCATCTTCCGGATTTGGCGCCATGGTAATGCGTCTGGTGAAATGGGGCATCGTCCTTGCCCTTGTCGGCCTGGTGGTGCTCGGTGTGGCGGTCAGCGTCGCCTACACCCAGCTTCCCTCCTACCAGAGCCTGTCGAACCGGACCGATCTCGGCCAGAACATTCGGATTCGCTCCGCCGACGGGAAGCTGCTCGTGCAGCTCGGGCCCAATCTTGGCGAGTGGATTCCGTACGACGAGATCCCCGCGACGATGCGCGCGGCGATGATCGCAGTCGAGGACAAGCGGTTCCGCCACCATCCCGGGGTCGATCCGATCGGCATGGCGCGCTCGATCAAGGTTCGCCTTCAGACAGGCCGCTTCAGCCAGGGTGGCTCGACCATCACCCAGCAGCTGGCGCGCAACATCTTCCTCAACAACAGCCGCAACTTCGGACGCAAGCTCAAGGAAGCCGTGCTGGCGCTCGCGCTCGAGGCCAAGTTCAGCAAGGACCAGATCCTCGAACTATACCTCAACCGGGTCTATTTCGGCGGCGGTGCCTACGGGATCGATGCGGCAAGTCGCACCTTTTTCGGCCATGGCGCAAGCCGACTGAGCCTTGGCGAGGCGACCATCATCGCCGGCCTGGTCAAGGCGCCGAGCAACTATTCCCCGACCGCCGACGTCGAAGCCGCACGCGGACGCGCCGACGTCGTGCTGAAGTCGATGGTCGACAATGGCTTCGTGTCGGCCAGCGCCGCGGCCAATGTCGATCCGGCCAAGATCGTCGTCCAGCAGGGCGCCAAGCAGAACAGTATCCGCTACTTCACCGACTGGGCCCTCCCCCAGCTCGACACGCTGATCGACGAGAGCAGCGAGCCGATCGAGGTCTGGACCACGCTCGACACGGGCATGCAGGCCGCTGCCGACCGGGCGATCAACGCCAATGCACCCAAGGGAGCGCAGGGCGCACTCGTCGCGCTCGACCGGGACGGGGCGGTCCGGGCGATGATCGGCGGACGCGATTATGTGAGCAGCATCTACAATCGCGCGACCCAGGCGCAGCGCCAGCCCGGCTCTTCCTTCAAGCTGTTCGTCTATCTCGCCGCGCTCGAAAGCGGGATGAAGCCGACCACCACGCTCGTCGACGAGCCGGTCGACGTCGAGGGCTGGCGTCCGCGCAATTCAACCCGCGCCTATCTCGGTCCGGTCTCGCTGCGCGAAGCCTTCGCCAGGTCGATCAACACGATCAGCGCAAAGATCGGTGCCGAGCTGGGCTTCGGGACGATCGCGGACATGGCGCGGCGCTTCGGGATCACCTCCCCGCTGTCGACCTATCCCTCGATGGTCCTCGGTACCTCCGACGTGCGGCTACTCGACATGACCCGCGCCTACGCATCGGTCGCCAACCAGGGCCTGTCGGTCAGCCCCTATGCCATCACCAAGGTGACCAGCAGCGACGGGCGCCTTCTCTATCGTCATGCCGCCGACGAGCAGCGGACCCTGGTCGCCCCCTGGGTTGCAGCGGGGATGACCGACCTCCTCCAGACCGCGGTCATGAGCGGGACCGGGCGTGCAGCGCAGATCGGCAGGCCTGTCGCCGGCAAGACGGGCACCACCCAGTCCAACAAGGACGGCTGGTTCATTGGCTTCTCGAGCGGAATCACGGCCGGTGTCTGGATGGGCCGCGACGATGCCCGGGCCATTGCCGGTCTTCAGGGCGGCACCGCGCCCGCGCGTGCCTTCCACGACTTCATGGTGAAGGCGGTGGCCAATCGTCCGGTCGAGCAATTCCAGACCGAAGTCCCGATGCCCGACTGGCAGCTCGAGCCCGGCGAAGAGACCTACATCGGGAACGAAGAATTGCCATTCGAGCCGCAGGTGGATGCCGACGGGAATCCGATCGGCACTCTTCCCGACGATCCGCTTGCGGCACAGCCAGGGCAGCCGGGCGTCCAGGATGGCCAGCCAGTGGCGCCGGCAACGCCCCCGGGTCAGGAAACCGAGATCGACCGGATCTTCGGCGGCGAGCTTCCGCCGCCGGAGCGCCAGCAACCCGCCCCACCGCGTGAGCGCGCCCCGGCGCCGGGATCAGTGCCGTCCGACGGCACGCAGCGCCGGACCCAGCCGACGCAATTCTGACCGCGCCTTCAGGACCGGGCCGCCGAACAGGCGCTGCTCTGCGGCCTTGAAGGCGGGCGAGTGATCCATGTGCAGCCGATGCGCGACTTCGTGCGCCACCACGAAGCGAAGGACGTCGGGCGGCGCCAGGATCAGGCGCCAGCTGTAGCGGATTGCCCCTGACGACGAGCAGCTGCCCCACCGGCTGGTGGCATCGCCCACCGTCACCGAGCGGACCGGCACGCCGGCATCCGCGGCAATTCTGGCAGTCTCGGTGCTGAGCACTTCGCGCGCCCGACCCCGGAGCCAGCGTTCGATGGCGGCAGGCAGGCTAGTGGCCGGGCCCCCGACCACCAGCCGGTCGCCGTCGAGCCGAACACCGCGTCGTCCCGCGGGATCGTGCTGGACGATCACTTCCTTGCCTTCGAGCGGAAGCACTGCTCCGTCCGCAAAAGGCTGGCCTGCCGGCGCACGCTCCAGCTGCTGATCGATCCACGGCCGCTGCTCCGCGACCCAATCAAGCGCGGAGCGCGCCGACGTCCGCCACGGCATGGTCAGTTTGAGGAGCCGCCGATCATGGTCGATCCGGAGGCGCAGTCGACGCGCCCGGCGAAGGCGGCTCAGCTGGACGGGAAGAGGCAGCCGCGGATCGTCAGAGATCACGGTCGGTCAGGTGGAATTCGAGCTCGCCCGCGTCGACTTCGCTGATCGTCCAGCCGCGCGTCGACATGCCGGCCTCGTGGACCGATTCCCGGCTGCCGCTTTCGAGATAGTGCCATTCGGGAAGAGGCGCACCATCGGCCCGCAACTTGTAGGCACAGGTCGAAGGCAGCCACTCGAGCTCGTCCACGCGGTCCATCGACAGCTGGACGCAGTCCGCGACCCATTTCTTGCGATTGGGATAATCGGTGCAGCGGCCGTTCTTCCGGTCGAGCAGCTTGCAGGCGACGTTGGTGGGATAGAGCTCGCCGGTGTCGGCATCTTCGAGCTTGTGGAGGCAGCAGCGCCCGCAGCCGTCGCACAGGGCTTCCCACTGGCCGGCATCAAGCGCGTCGAGCGGCTTGTCCCACCAGCGGACATCGGCAGTTGCGGGCTTGTTCATTGGAAGCGCAGACTTGGTCTGCTAGAGGCCTGACTTCAAGCATTTATCCTGATCGACTGGCGGACATGGCACAACATCGGCTCTTCCTTGCGGCAGCGGCGCTGGCGCTGGTTACGGTTCCCGCCGCAGCGCAGTTCAAGAGCGCCGGCTATGATTTCATCCAGGCCGTCCGCGACCGTGATGGCAACAAGGTCACCGAGCTCGTCAATCAGCCCGGTTCGACCGTGGTCAACTACCGCGACGACAGCGGGGAAGCGGCAATCCACATCGTGGCCGGTCGCCGCGATCTTGGCTGGCTGCGCTTCCTGATCGGTGAGGGCGCCGATGTGAACCTCGGCAACCGGAACGGCGACACCGCCCTGATGATCGCCACTCGGATCGGTTTCGGCGAGGGCGTGGACGCACTGCTCAAGGGTGGTGCGCAGGTCGACAAGACCAACCGTCTCGGAGAGACCGCGCTGATCCTAGCGGTCCAGCAGCGGCAGCTGCCGATCATCCGCAAGCTGGTCGAGAAGGGCGCCAACCCCGACAAGACC
The DNA here is from genome assembly GCF_058313385.1 of Sphingomonas sp. SP2. NCBI lineage: Bacteria > Pseudomonadati > Pseudomonadota > Alphaproteobacteria > Sphingomonadales > Sphingomonadaceae > Sphingomonas > Sphingomonas sp. SP2. Next base: position 696,250 of record NZ_JBZFLD010000001.1, read on the forward strand.
GACAATGCGAGCGGCCGAAGCGCACGGGATTATGCGAAGCGCGACGCGCGCGGTCCCGAGATGCTCAAGCTGATGGAAACTGCCACGGCCACCAAGCCCAAGGCCGCTGCCGGACCGGGCCTCTAGAAAAGACTTACTGACCCCAGCCGAGCGTGGGGTCGATCTGCGCGCTGAGGCGCCGCGCGGCCCGTCGCGCGAAGCGCAATAGCTCCGCCTTGCGCCGTGCCGCCGCGAGCGGCCGGTGCGGCGCTTCTCGCAGGACCGCTGCATCATAGCGATCAGCGACGATCACGCCCGCGGTGTCGGGGAGGAAACGCTCCTCATCGAGCAGGGCGGACAAATGCCCCGGCACCGCCCAGAAGAAGCGGTCGCAATAATCGAGATAGTCGGTCCACTTGCCGTCGCTGGTGAGGTCAGCCTTGCTGACCTTGATCTCAACGATGGTGAGCTGCCCCTTGGGATCAATGCCCATCAGGTCAGCACGTCGCCCATTGGGAAGCGGCACTTCGCAGATCGCGAACAGATCCCAGCGGTTGAACAGGCGCGTGACCCCTCGCGCGACTTCGATCGCGACCGGGGGAAGGTCACGGAAACAGTCGGGCGCAAGGGCGGAATCGGCAGCGGCGGTCACAGGTCCTGCTTAGAACAGGACGGGAACGCTCGCTAGACTTCAGCGGTAGAAGATGTGATTTCCGACCGCCGCGACGCGGGTCATGCGCCAGCCCGGGCTAACCCGGCGGGCATGGAAGAAGAGCGCCTTGCCGACATTGCTCTCGCGCATGTCGCCGTCAACGATGCGGGCAATCGCGACCGCATTCTTCCACTGGAGGCTGTTCTTGTTGATCGACGGCCAGCGACCGCCGCGAACGAAGCTGAACTGACCGCGCTGGGTCAGCACGCCGCAATAGGAACCCGGAAAACGACCACGGCTTTCGGCGCGATTCTCGATCACCTGACCGACGGCAAGCTGACCGGCGAGCGGCTCGCTCTTGCTCTCGAAATAGACACCGGCGGCCAGGCACTCGAGCTCGCGGCTTCCGGCATCGCTGCGGCGAAGCTGGGCCACGGTTTCGGCAAGGCTCGCGCCCGGCGCGATCGCCACGCGGTCTTCGCCGTCGGCCGGGGTTGCGGGCGCGGGCTCTTCACTCCCGGCACTCTGTGCCGGAGCAAGCGGATCGCGGGAAAGGGGGGTGGTGACGAGCGGTTCGGGATCGAGCTTGGCAACGGCGGCGACCACCCGGTCGGTTGCAGTGCCCGGGACGACCTGGGCGGGAGCAACGGACCCTGCGCCAAGCGCAGCGGCAGCAACCATCAAGACAAAGCGACGAACCACGAACTACCTATCCAACTGCGGTGGACAGCCGGATGACGTGGGTTGCAGCCGCAGACGCGACCGATACCAAGAACGCCAGGGCTGATCCCCCGTCTCGCGCGATACCCCGGGCGGTTCTGGACCGGCCCGGGGCATACCCCGCTCGAAAGCTGTTCCTCGGTTCGTCGCATTCCTGCCGTGGGTCAATCGTCGGAGATCATTCCCGCGATGAATCGTTCCGCCGACGGGACGTCCAGTTCAATCACCCACAGATCGGGGTCGGAGTCCCGCGCACGCGCAAGATGTTGTTGGGGATTCGCCGAATCGTCCCATTTTCGGCTTTCCCAGCAGTAGCGGCCATCGCGCTGCAGGAGGCGCTGAACGATCGCCGCGGTCGTGCCGCGCTCGAGGATCACGACCAGCAACGCGCCTCTTTCGGCCTCGCCGCGCGCAAGGACAGCCCCAAATCCGCCCTCGGTCTGGGCACGGGCAATAAGCGCAGACACCTCGACGGCGGACGCAAGCCGCGGCTCGCTCACGTCGGCTGGTATCCGGGCAATCCGGCAAGCGCGATATGCGAGCGAAGGAAGGTCCCGGTCCCGCGCGCGCACTCTTCCCCCGACGAATCCACGATCCGCGCATCGGCGACGAACACGCGCCGTTTGCCACTGATCCAGCGCCCCTCGGCAAAGGCCGGACCCTCGCGCAGCGGCTTGGTGAAATGGAGGTTGAAGGCCGTGGTCAGCAGGAAGCGATCGCTGACGAGGCTGTTCGCCGCATAGAAGGAGGCATCGTCGAGCATCTTGAAATAGAGCGTGCCATGCGCGGCGCCGGCCGCGTGGAAGCTCTGCGGCTCGACCGAGAAGTCGATCCGCGACACACCCGCGTCGAGCAGCGTCAGGGTCGAGCGGAACAGGCGATTGATCGGCGCGGAATCGTAGAGGGCCTCGAGCGCACGAAAATGCGCTTCGGCCCCCGTTGCCGTTCCGCCCTCAGGCAGCGTGCGGTTCATCGACCCCGATCAGCACCGCGGCCAGCGCATCGCTGGAGCGCGCACCGCGCAGCTTCTCCAGCGTCGGCGCATGGCGAACCACGCGGCTGATCGCGGCCAGCGCCTTCAGGTGGTCCGCGCCCGCGTCGGGCGGCGAAAGCAGAAGAAAGACGAGATCGACCGGATCGCCATCGATCGCCTTGTAGTCGATCGGCTCGGTAAGCTGCGCGACAAGCCCGTAGATACGCTTCAGTCCGGCCACCTTGCCGTGCGGAATGGCGACGCCATTGCCGAAGCCGGTCGATCCCAGCCGCTCGCGTTCGCCAAGAGCCGCCACCAGTTCCGCCGAATCGATGCCGAGACGCTGCCCGGCAATCTGTCCCAGGCTCTGGAACAAGGCGCGCTTGTTGGCCGCCGCGAGGGCAGGGCGAATGGCGTCGAAGTCGATGAACGAACCAAGCTGCATTACGAACACTCTAGTGCCGGGCCGAATACCCGCCGCGGCTGATGCCTCAACGACCGCGCGCGGTCTAGCGATCCGTGGGTTCGACCCAGCCGATGCTGCCGTCGTCCCGGCGATACACCATATTGTAGGCCCCGCTGGCGCTGTTGCGGAACATGAGGGCGTTGGTGTTGCGCAGGTCGAGCATCATGACCGCGTCCGACACGCTGGCGTTGGGAATGTCCACGCGGGTTTCCGCGACGACCGGCGGATGCTCGGGCGCGGGCTCCTCTTCCGACGGCGGCGGTGCGAAGACCGTGTAGGCGGCGACGAGCTCGTCGGGGACGGCGACCTGCCCGTCACCCTTCCGCTCGCGCAGGCGCGATTTGTAGCGCTTGAGCTGCCGTTCGATCTTGTCGGCGGCGCCGTCAAAGGCGAGATGCGCCTCGGAAGCCCGGTTGCTAGCCTTCAGCACCACCCCGTTCACGACCGGGGCGACGATGTCGCAGGTGAAGCCGTTGTCGTGCGGGCCCTTGCCGAAGGTCACGTTGGCGGCCGAGGCGCGGCTGAAATAGCGCTGGATCATCGGCTCGAGACGATCACCGACGTGGGTCCGGAGCGCGGCGCCCGTTTCCACCTGGTGGCCTGCGACCCTGATATCCATTCCGACGTCCTCCTGCCTTGCGAAGGCCACTTCTACTGGAGGGCGATTGCCGACCAGAGAGTATCCTTCATCTTACCGATGAACTGGGCATGCGCCTCGAGCTCGTCAAGCGAAGGGGCGTGCGGACGCGGTGGACGCACCGGGCGGTTCGTCGAACGAAGCCCAACGATGATGTCGGGCGCCGCGGCGGCGCTCTTCGCGGTCGTGTCGGCAAGCAGCGACAGGCCGATCTGCCGGCCGCCCGTCAATTCGACATAGACCTGCGCGAGAAGCTGCGCGTCGAGCAGGGCGCCATGCTTCACCCGGGCCGATCGATCGACGCCGAAGCGGGAGCACAGCGCGTCGAGGCTGTGCTTGGCCCCCGGATGCTTGGATCGGGCAAGGACCAAGGTACAGATCATCCGGGTCAGGCAAACGGGGTCACGACCGCACTGCGACAGCTCGGCATTGAGAAAGCCGAAGTCGAAGGCGGCATTGTGAGCGATCAGTGGCGCGTCGCCAATGAAGTCGAGCAATTCCTCGCACTTGTCGGCGAACAGCGGCTTGTCGCTGAGGAAAATGGACGACAGGCCGTGGACGGCCTCAGCCTCGCTCGGCATCGAGCGTTCGGGATTGAAATAGGCATGATATTCGCGGCCGGTGGGGCAGCGATTGACCAATTCGACGCAGCCAATTTCGACCATGCGGTCGCCCGTCGCCGGGTTCACCCCCGTCGTCTCGGTATCGAACACGATTTCGCGCATGCGAAAGGCTATGCGCCCTTGCCTTGCGTCAGTCCAGCAAGGATCGCATCCACCTGGCGCTCGGTTTCGGTGAGGCTGATCGACGTGTCGATCACATGGTCGGCGCGCGCCCGTTTCTCTGCGTCGGGCAACTGCCGCGCCAGGATATGCTCGAGCTTCTGCGGGGTCATGCCCGGCCGCGCGAGCACGCGGGCGCGCTGTACCTGCGGCGGGGCCGACACGACCACCACCGTATCAAAGGCCTTCTCGCCACCCGTCTCAAAGAGCAGGGGAATGTCGAAGAGGAGCAGCGGCGCGTCAGCATTGTCCATGATGAAGCGCGTCCGCTCATGATGCACGGCCGGATGGACGATCGCCTCGAGCGCGGCGAGTTCGTCGGGCTTGCCAAGAACGGCGGCGGCAAGGGCGTCACGATCGACCGCACCGTCACGCGTGGTCTCGGGAAAACGCTGTTCGATGGACGGAACCAGCCTACCACCGGGGCCCTGCAGCGAGCGCACCGTCGCGTCGGCATCGAACACCGGCACACCGCGCGCCGCAAACATTGCCGCGACGGTCGACTTGCCCATTCCGATCGAGCCGGTGAGGGCGATCCTCTTCATGCCGTGAGCAATGCCCGCAACTCGGGGTCACAGCCACGGGGTGCCGACTCGCCGAAGAAATGCTCGAATGCCGCTGCTGCCTGCGCGATGAGCATGGCCAGCCCATCGATCGCAGTCAGCCTCAATGCCCGCGCCTGGCGGAGAAGAGCGGTCTCGAGCGGATCATAGACCATGTCGAAGACGATCGATCCCGGTGCCATCCGGGTCAAGTCGACGTCGAGCGGCGGATGGCCGCGCATTCCGAGCGGCGAGGCGTTGATGAGGAGGCCGGGCCTGCCACCAGCGACACCCGCCCGCGCCAGCTCCTCAATGGCCTCAACCGCATATGGCGCATCCTCGTCGCCATCGAAACGGCGACGGAAAGCCAGGGCGCTTTCATAGGTCCGCCCATAGGTGTTGAGGTGAAGACTTGTCGGTCGGCGCAGCAGCGCGATAGTCGCGGCGGCGGCGGCGCCTCCGGTACCGATGACCGAGGCCGTGAAATGGTCGTCGCTCTCAAGCCAGTCCGACAGCGGCTCGCGCACCCCGATCCAGTCGGTGTTATGCCCCGACAGGCGAGCCGGATTGCCGAGACGGGTGATCGTATTCGCGGCGCCGATCAGCCGCACCTCGTCCGATTGCTCGGCAAGATGACCGATGATGTCCCGCTTGAGCGGCATGGTGACGTTGCACCCGCACCAGAGCGGATCCGCGCGCCGCGCTTCGAGATAAACCGGCAATTCCGCGCTCGTCACCCGCGTAGCGCGGTAGTCGTGGTCGAGGCCAAGCTTCTCCAGCCAGAACTTGTGGATCAGCGGCGACTTCGAATGACCGACCGGATCGCCAATCACCTCGGCATAAGGCACGCCTGACGTCATAACGGCAGCACGCCCCGCTCCCGCAGCGCGCGCAGGAGCGGCAGCAGCGGGAGCCCGAGGATCGTGAAGTGATCGCCCTCGATGCGCTCGAACAACTGGACGCCCGGCCCCTCGAGCCGGAACACGCCGACGCAATAGCTGACCTCGGGCCAGTCCGCCTCGAGATATGCTTCGATAAACGCTTCGCTCAGCGGCCGGACCTGGAGCCGCGCCTCGCTTGCATGGCGCCAGACGACCTGCCCGCCCTGCGCCAGCACCACCGCGCTGGTGAGCCGCATCGTCTTGCCCGAGAAGAAGCGCAGATGCTCGGCCGCGGTCTCGCGGCCGGCGGGCTTGTCGAACCGGCGCCCCTCGACGCTGACCAGACTGTCGCTTCCGATCACCAGCGCGTCGCCTTGATCCGCACTCACCGCCAAAGCCTTCGCTTCGGCCAGCCGCGTCGCGAGCGCCGCATCGTCGCCCGCGAAGCCCGCCTTCACCGCCGCTTCGTCGACCCCCGGCGCCCGCACCCCATAAGCCACCCCTGCATTGGCGAGCAGGGTGCCCCGAATAGGTGAAGTTGAGGCCAAGATCAGGGTCACGCCGCCAGTTCCATGTTCGTTCCTGTGGAGAAATGCCCCTCAGCCCCTAGCGCGGATCGGGGGATGGACCAATCGGAGCGCGTCCAAACCGCCCGCGGTCGATTCCCCGACTCGTTTATCCACGGGCCACGAAGCCATCCACAAGCCTGTGGATAGCGGGAATCCTGCGCCGCGAATCGGCGGTCTTGCGAGAAGAACGGTTTCCGGCCACCTGTTGGCAACCGCGGGAGGTCCACTTAATCCCCCTCATGGGGCGACCAACAGACTCCAACTACCTTTTAAGAATCTAAGAGAGAAAGAGATAAGGGTGGCGGATCAGCCTTCGAGTTTGACGACCGACAAACCCCTTCTGGCCGTGCTGCAAGGCGAGCGCCGGGATCCGCCGCCGGTATGGATGATGCGCCAGGCGGGCCGCTATCTTCCTGAATATCGTGCGCTTCGGGCCGCGAAGGGCGGTTTTCTCGACATGGTATACGATCCGGCCGCCGCGGCCGAGATCACACTCCAGCCGCTCCGCCGCTTCCCGCTCGACGCCGCGATCCTCTTCTCAGACATCCTGATCGTCCCGCACGCGCTCGGCCAGGACCTGACCTTTGTCGCCGGGGAGGGGCCGCGACTCTCGCCGCCGCTCAAGGACGCCGAGATGTCGGCCTTCATGCCGCGCCCGGATCGCTTCGAGCCAATCTACGAGACGGTCCGCCAAGTGAAGGCGGCGCTTGCGCCTGAGACGACGTTCCTCGGCTTTGCGGGAAGCCCCTGGACCGTCGCGACCTACATGGTCGCCGGCGAAGGCAGCCGCGAGCAGGCCGAGGCGCGCAGCCTTGCCTATCTCGACAGCGGCAAGTTCGCGGCGATCATCGCAGCCATCGAGGAATCGATGATCGGCTACCTCGTTGGGCAGGCCGACGCCGGGGTCGACGCCGTGCAATTGTTCGACAGCTGGTCGGGCAGCCTTGCGCCTTCTGAATTCGAGCGCTGGGTGATTGCCCCGACCGCACGCATCGTCGAGCGGCTGCGGGCGCTTCGCCCCAATCTCACGATCATCGGCTTTCCCAAGGGCGCCGGCGGCAAGCTCGCCGCTTATGCGCGGGAAACCGGGATCGACGCGGTCGGCCTCGACGAGACGGTCGATCCGGTCTGGGCCCATGCCAGCCTTCCCCCGGGGATGCCGGTACAAGGCAATCTCGATCCGCTGGCGCTGATTGCCGGCGGTGAATCGCTCGAGCAGGCCGTGAATCGGATTCTGGCGGCGCTTGAAGAACGTCCGCACGTGTTCAACCTCGGCCACGGCATCCAGCAGACGACGCCGATCGCCCATGTCGAGCAGCTGCTGCGCCTGCTCGGGAAGGCCATCTGATGCTTGATCCCTACATCGGCTTTCTCGGCAACGCCTATCCTTGGGTGAAGGCCGCGCACCTCACTTTCGTGATCTTCTGGGTCGCCGGCCTCTTCCTGCTGCCGCGCTTCTACGTCTATCACCACGCGACCGCGCCCGGTTCGGCCGAGGATCGCGCCTGGATCGAGCGCGAGAACCGGACCCGCTCGATCATCCTAACCCCGGCCTTGATCATCGTCTGGGTGCTGGGCCTTGCCCTCGCGGTGCACCTCGGGGCGTGGACGATGGGCTGGTTCCACGCCAAGCTCCTCTTCGTCATCCTGCTGTCAGGCTACCAAGGCTGGCTCGGCGCCTACGGTCGCAAGCTCGCCAAGGGCGATCGGCCGCTCGAGAATCGCACGCTCCGGATCATGAACGAGGTGCCCGGCATCATGACCGCGATCATCGTGGTTCTGGTGATCGTCAAACCCTTCTGAATCGTCGTCGCCGGCAGGGGTGACCTTGTCGGCGGCGCCACCTCTTCCCACATCAGTGTCAGCGCAGGCTTGGCGCCACCTGCTTCCGATGCTTTCGCGAAGCGCCCTCAGCGTGCAGGTTGACTTGCCGCCCGCCTCGCCATAGGCCGAAGGCAGATACGGCCGCACCGGCCCGTATTTTCCCTTGATCGCCGGTGTGACCGCACGTTTCTCGCTGCGGCTCTACAGTCATCCGACTGCCAAACTTTCCAGCAAAAGACAGATACATGCATCTGAAAGATCTCAAGCAGAAGACCCCCGCCCAACTGGTCGCACAGGCCGAAGAAATGGGAATCGAGGGGGCGTCCACGCTTCGCAAGCAGGACCTGCTTTTCTCCATCCTCAAGGTCCGCGCCGAAAGCGGCGCCGAGATCATGGGCTCGGGCACGATCGAAGTCCTCAACGACGGCTTCGGCTTCCTGCGCAGCGCCGAGGCGAACTATCTCGCCGGCCCTGACGACATCTATGTCACGCCGCAGGTCGTCCGCCGCTTCGGCCTTCGCACCGGCGACACCGTCGAAGGCGAGATTCGCGCGCCCAAGGATGGCGAGCGCTACTTCGCGCTCAACCGCGTCACGTCGATCAACTTCGATGAACCCGATGCCGTCCGCCACCGCGTCAACTTCGACAATCTGACGCCGCTCTATCCGGATTCGAAGCTCAAGCTCGACACCCTCGATCCGACGATCAAGGACAAGTCGGCGCGCGTGATCGACATCGTTTCGCCGCTCGGCAAGGGCCAGCGCGCGTTGATCGTCGCGCCGCCGCGGACCGGCAAGACCGTGCTCCTGCAGAACATCGCCCGCGCGATCACCGACAACAATCCCGAAGTCTTCCTGATCGTCCTCTTGATCGACGAGCGGCCCGAGGAAGTCACCGACATGCAGCGCAGCGTCAAGGGCGAGGTCGTCTCTTCGACCTTCGACGAGCCCGCGCAGCGTCACGTCCAGGTCGCCGAAATGGTGATCGAGAAGGCCAAGCGCCTCGTCGAGCACAAGAAGGATGTCGTCATCCTCCTGGACTCGATCACCCGCCTGGGCCGCGCCTACAACACGGTCGTGCCGAGCTCGGGCAAGGTGCTGACCGGTGGTGTCGATGCCAATGCGCTCCAGCGTCCGAAGCGCTTCTTCGGCGCTGCCCGCAACATCGAGGAGGGCGGCTCGCTCTCGATCATCGCCACTGCGCTGATCGACACCGGCTCCAAGATGGACGAAGTCATCTTCGAAGAATTCAAGGGCACGGGTAACAGCGAAATCGTGCTCGACCGCAAGGTCGCCGACAAGCGCATCTTCCCGGCGCTTGACGTGGGCAAGAGCGGCACCCGCAAGGAAGAGCTGCTGGTCCCGCAGAATACCCTCACCAAGATGTGGGTGCTGCGCCGGATCCTCATGCAGATGGGCACTGTCGACGCGATGCAGTTCCTCCTCGACAAGATGCGCGACGCCAAGTCGAACGAGGACTTCTTCGCCTCGATGAACCAGTAAGCGGAACGAAGGCGGTACCGGTGCGGTTGGCGTGCCGGTGCCGCGTTCCTCTCAAGATGATTTTGCCCGGAGCCTGCCTTGCTTGACCTCATGATCGCCGCCGCCGCCGCAATTGGCGGCCCAGCCGATATCTGGGCCTCGATCGTCAAGGATTTCAGCAACATCACCGAGCCGGCGGCCTTCTCCGCCTTCCTTCAGGTGCTGATGATCGACCTCGTCCTCGCGGGCGACAATGCGATCGTGGTCGGGGCACTCGCTGCCGGCCTTCCGGCGGAGCAGCGCAAGAAGGTCATCCTCATCGGTGTCGCCGCGGCCCTCGTGCTGCGCATCATCTTCGCATTGATCGTCACGCAGCTTCTGCAGATCGTCGGCCTGATCCTGGTCGGCGGGCTTCTCCTCCTGTGGGTGGCATGGAAGATGTGGCGCGAACTCCGCCATCATGACGACAATGCCGGATCGCCCGAGATTGCGGGTGATGAGCACAGCGGCCTTCGCCCCGCGAAGAGCTTCGCCGGTGCGGCCTGGGCGGTCGCTGTCGCCGATGTCTCGATGAGCCTCGACAATGTCCTGGCGGTCGCAGGTGCCGCACGCGAACATCCCGGCATCCTCATCGTCGGCCTGATCTTCGCTGTCGCGCTGATGGGCCTCGCGGCCAACATCATCGCTAAATATATCGAGCGCTATCGCTGGATCGCCTACATCGGCCTTGCCGTCATCGTCTATGTCGCCGGCAAGATGATCTACGAAGGCTGGATCGATCCGCAGGTCGGCCTGGGTCGCCTCTTCGGCTGACTTGCCTTGCCCCGCCGCGCCGGGGCATCGGTCAGCGGTGAGCAGGACAGTCTACGCACTTTCGAGTGGCGCCCTCCCGGCGGCCATCGGCATCGTCCGTATCAGCGGCCCGCAGGCGTTCAGCGCGCTCGAGCGGCTCACGGGTAGGCGAACCCCCCCACCAAGGCTTATGGCGCTGAGCGCGCTCCACAGCGCCGATGGCGCCGTGCTCGATCATGCGGTCGTCGTCTGCTTTCCGGGGCCGAACTCGGCGACCGGGGAGGATCTCTGCGAACTTCATCTGCACGGGGGAAGGGCGGTCGTCGCTCGGGTCCTCGATGAGCTTGCGGCATTCGAATATCTTCGCGCGGCCGAGCCAGGAGAGTTCACGCGCCGGGCGCTCGAGAATGGGCGGATCGACCTGACCGAGGCAGAAGGACTTGGGGACCTGCTGGCGGCCGAGACCGAATGGCAGCGCCGCGCCGCGTTGCAGGTCGCTGGCGGCGGTCTCAGGCACCAGGTGGAAGCCTGGCGCGAGCGACTGGTCACCCTTGCAGCCCGGGCGGAAGCCGCGATCGATTATGTCGACGAGGACGAAACCGAACTCGATCTTTCTGACCTCAGCGCCGAAGTGGCGAGATTGGCCGAGGAATGGCGACACTGGATTGCCCAGCCTCGAGTGGAAATGCTTACCTCTGGACTGCGCGTCGTGCTGGCCGGTCCTCCCAACAGCGGAAAGTCCAGCCTCTTCAATGCGTTGGTTGGGGACGAGCGGGCCATCGTCACCGATATCCCGGGCACTACCCGCGACTTGGTTGAAGCGCGCCTCGATATCAAAGGCATTCCCGTCACCTTGGTCGACACCGCTGGCCTCCGGGAAAGCCAGGACGTGGTGGAGGCTATCGGCATCGAGCGTGCGGAAGCCGCGATCGAGGGTGCCGACATCGTCCTATGGTTAGGTGCTGATGCGCCGCCGTCGGACTCTCGGGTGATCGATGTTCATGCTCGCTGCGACGTGAGGGCGGATGATGTTAGAGAAGGCGCGCTGTCGGTATCGGCTATGACGGGCCTTGGAATATCTACGCTCGTGGAACGCCTGGCGCAGGTGGCAAGTACGCTTCTGCCTGCACTTGACCAGCTATCACTGAATCGTCGGCAGGCTGATCTCATTGAAGAGGCGCTGGACGCGCTGGTATTGGCCGATGCATCTGACGCTTTGCTCACCGCGGAGGCATTGCGACAGGCGCTTAGTGCCTTCGACCGCTTGTCAGGACGCCAAAGCGTTGATGAAGTTCTCGATGCGCTATTCGGACGCTTCTGCCTCGGCAAGTGATGTTCCACGTGGAACATCTCGATAATGTGAGCCAACGAAACTATGTGATTGCAGATGTTTGACGTTGTCGTCGTTGGAGCTGGCCATGCCGGCGTGGAAGCTGCAGCGGCCGCTGCGAGGCGAGGAGCGACCGTGGCTCTGCTGAGCCTGTCGCCTGACAATATTGGCCAAATGAGCTGCAATCCGTCGATCGGTGGAGTGGGCAAGGGGCATCTTGTCCGTGAACTCGACGTCTTCGATGGTTTGATGGCGCGCGCGGCCGACCGTTCGGCGATTCATCGCAGGATGCTCAATCGCAGCAAGGGGCCAGCAGTTTGGGGGCCGCGAATGCAGGCCGACCGCCAACTGTTCGCGCGTGGCATTCGCGCCTTGCTCACTGAAGTGCCCGTTCAAATCCTTTCAGGCGAGGCAGTCGCTTTGCTTTTGCGCGGTGGCGCCGTGCAAGGCGTGACACTCAAGGACGGCTCGAACATCCTGTGCCGGGCGGCGGTCCTTGCGACGGGGACCTTCCTCGATGCGCGCATCTTCATCGGAGATGACGTGCGCCGTGCCGGGCGTCTGGGAGAGGTGGCCAGCATTCCGCTCGCCGCACAGCTACGGGAAGTTGGGCTCGCGCAGCGTCGCCTGAAAACGGGCACGCCGCCGCGCCTCGATGGCCGGACGATCGATTGGGCTCGTCTCGCCGATCAGCCGAGCGACGCCGACAATTGGCGTTTTTCGTCTCTCCCAGAAGTGGTTCCGCAAATCCCGCAGGTACGCTGCGCCATCACGCGAACGACAGAGGCGACCCACGAGATCATTCGGCATTCGGAGTCGCGGTCGCCGCTTTACTCCGGCGTGATCGAGGGGAGAGGGCCACGTTACTGCCCCTCCATCGAGGACAAGATTCGCCGCTTCGGTGATCGGGACGGTCACCAGATCTTTCTTGAGCCCGAGGGGCTGGACGACAATCTCGTCTATCCTAACGGGATTTCGACATCGATGCCGGTCGAGGTGCAGGAGGCCTTTGTCCGGTCGATACCCGGTCTTGAGCGGGCCGCTATCGCGCGTCCTGGCTATGCCGTCGAGTATGAGCATGTCGACCCTCGGCGCCTCGGGTCCGACTTACAGGCGCGCGAGATTGCTGGGCTGTTTCTCGCAGGACAGATCAACGGGACAACCGGCTATGAGGAAGCGGCCGCTCAAGGCCTTGTCGCCGGCCTCAACGCGGCAGCTCGGGCGACTGAAAAGCATCCCGTCCTATTTGATCGACGCAGCAGTTACATCGGCGTGATGGTGGACGATCTGACGGTTCAGGGCGTCACCGAGCCCTATCGAATGATGACGGCGCGCTCGGAATACCGCTTGGCTTTGCGGGCAGACAATGCCGTGGCCCGCCTTGGCGAGGCTGCACTCAGGTCCGACGCATTGAGCGTTGCCCGGAGGGGCGCGATTGAGGCGCATTTGTCGTTCAGGAGCACGCTGGCCTACCAGGATACGGACGAAGGGAAGGCAGACGCTCTGTATGCGCCCTACCTTATCCGCCAGGAACGGGAGTGGGAGGCGGTGGAGAAGGCGAAGGCGATGCGCCTTGGTGCAACCCTTGATTATGCGTCCATCCCTGGCCTTTCAGCTGAAATGGCGGAGCGCCTCACCTTGGCGAAACCGGAAGACATCGATCAGGCGAGTCGAATCGCCGGCGTTACTCCAGCAGCGCTAACTGCATTGCATCTGGCAGCAAGCAGGCTGACCGCGTGAGCAAAGTCTCCTACGTTGTTTCACGTGAAACACAGGCTCGCATCGATCGATTTGTCGCAATTCTCCTTGAGGAAAATGAGCGCCAAAACCTAATCAGCCGGAACAGCGTTGGGCATGTGCAGCGGCGGCATATTAACGATAGCCTCCAGCTCCTCTCTCACGCTCCATCGGACGCGACCTGGCTAGACATCGGGAGTGGCCCAGGCCTCCCGGGTCTGCTGCTGGCAATAAGCGGCGTCCGTCACATCACGATGGTCGAGCCTCGTCGTCTCCGCACCGACTTCCTTTCGCGCTGTCGCGACGAGCTTGCTCTCGACAATGTCACGATCGTCACGGGCAAGGCCGAGCAGCTTGATGGTACGTACGACGTCATCACGGCACGCGCCGTGGCCTCGCTCGACAAGCTCTTCGTGATGGCATCACCGCTAGCCCATGCAGGAAGCCGATGGGTGCTGCCAAAGGGCCGAAGTGCTGCGAAGGAACTGGAAGAGGCGAGGCGCACGTGGCAAGGTGAGTTTCGGCTGGAGCCCAGCGTAACGGATGCGGAGGCCCGCATCTTGGTGGCATCGGCGGTCCGGAAAAGGACGGGGCGGGGATGATCAAGGTCGCAATTGCCAATCAGAAGGGTGGGGTGGGGAAGACCACCACGGCCATCAATCTCGCGACCGGCTTGGCGGCCATGGGATGGAAGGTCCTGCTCGTTGATCTTGATCCGCAGGGTAACGCCTCGACGGGTCTCGGCGTTGGACCGCAGGCTCGCGAGCGTAGCTCGTATGAAGTCCTCATCGGCACGGAAACGGTCACGGACAGCGTTTTGGAAACACGCGTTCCGCGGCTCGATCTTCTTCCGGCAACGCAGGACCTTTCCGGCGCTGAGGTCGAGCTCGTCGAGCTTGAGCGCCGCACTCACCGCTTGTCGGATGCCCTCGATGCCGCACCGGGCCGATGGGACATCTGCCTGATCGACTGCCCGCCGTCGCTTGGCCTGCTTACGGTCAACGCGCTGGTTGCCGCGCGTCACCTACTGGTGCCGCTGCAGTGCGAATTCTTTGCGCTCGAAGGGCTTAGCCAGCTCCTACAGACCGTGGAGCGGATCCGCACCCGCTTCAATCCGGAGCTCTCCATCCTCGGTGTGGCTCTCACCATGTTCGACAAGCGCAATCGCCTTTCGGCGCAAGTGGCCGAGGACGTTCGCGCCTGCCTCGGTGCGGCGGTGTTCGACACCGTCGTCCCGCGCAACGTCCGACTGTCCGAAGCACCGAGCCATGGGCTTCCGGCGCTCATCTACGACCTGCGCTGCTCAGGCTCGACCGCTTATGTCGGTCTCGCCCGCGAGTTGATGGCGCGACTCCCGGCCCTGAAGGAAGCAGCATGAATCAGCAGGCGCGCGGCCTTGGCCGCGGTCTTTCGGCCCTCCTGGGCGATGTCCCGGCCACTGCGGCCGCGGGCAGCGCCGAAGGCGTGCGCGAACTCGACATCTCGGCCATCGAGCCCAACCCCGGCCAGCCCCGCCGAATCTTCGCGGAAGAGGCTCTGGCTGAGCTTGCCGAATCCATCGGTGCGCGGGGCGTGCTGCAGCCGATCCTGGTTCGCCCAGGCGCAAAGGCGGGGACGTACGAAATCATTGCCGGCGAGCGTCGCTGGCGCGCCGCACAGCGCGCACAGCTGCACCGCATCCCGGCCATCATCCGCAACTTCGACGAAGCAGGAACGGCTGAAGTCGCGCTGATCGAGAATGTGCAGCGCGCGGACCTCGGACCGCTCGAAGAAGCCGACGCTTATGCGGCGCTTGTCGAGCGCTTCGGGCACAAGGCCGAAGAGGTCGGCAAACTCGTCGGAAAGAGCCGGAGCCACGTCGCTAACCTGTTGAGATTGCGAGATCTTCCGGAGGCGGTCCGCAAGCATCTTGAGGCCGGATCGCTGACCATGGGTCATGCCCGGGCGATCGCGTCATCCGACGAGGCCGAGATGCTGGCCGAGGAGATTGTGCGCAAGGGATTGTCGGTGCGTCAGGCCGAGGCACTGGCGCGCAAGCGGCGACCGGGCCCTGGCGCGGACATCGCGCGGGGAAGTGCTCGCCTGGCCGCGTCGGCGCGGGATGCCGACCTGCTCGCGCTCGAGCGGCAGCTTGGCGATCTTCTCGGACTCAAGGTTGCCATCCAGCACAATGGGGGCACCGGCCACGTTGCGGTACATTTCTCGAGCCTCGATCAGCTCGACCTCATCTGCCAGCGCCTGAGCGGTGAGCCCATCTGAGAGGGGCCGGTCAGCGCTGCGCGGCGCGGGCCACTTCGAGCAGGGTTTCACCCAAGGATGCCGTCGGGGGCACGGGGCGCAGCAACAGCTCCTTTTCGAGCCGCTGGACGCGTGCAAAGGCATCGCTGAGGCGGGCCGATGTCCAGCGTGGCAGAATGCGGCGCACGGCATCCTTGTCGCGCCAGACATTCCGCATCACGTCGTCCGGTCGCTGTCCGGCATCCAGCCGGGCGCGAAGCGGCGCGAGCATCAGCAGGCGACGCTGCAGGGCGCGCACCACCGGGATGGGGTCGATGCCTGAACTCACCAGCAGTGCGAGCTCTTGCCCCAATCCCCGAAGATCGCCAGCAAGCGCGAGGTCGCCCGGCCGGCTGTGATCGGTTTCCGATTGGTCGATGCCGAGCGCATCCACTGTGTCCTCGGAAAGATCCTTGGGAGTCTCTGGCGACGCCTCGCAGTAGAGAGCGAACTTCTGCAATTCGAGCTTGGCAAGCATCAGATCGCCCGCCGCCTCCTCGGCGATCCGCTCGCCCAATTGCGGCGCGATGCGCAGGCCTTCGGCGCGGCCAAGCTCGAGGATGGCTGCCACGAGATCGCGGCCGGTCAGCGGCTCGCTGACGATGTGGAGCGCCCCATCGCGCTTGTCGGCGAGCTTCGCCAGATTGCTGTCCTTGCGAAGTGCCCCGCTGGTGATCGCCACCGTCGGCGCCTCGATACCCGGAAGCTCCAGCATCGCCTCCAGCGCAGCGATGCTCTCCTCGCCCGCAGGCTCGATCCAGAGCAGGCGCTTGCCGCCGAACATTGAAATGCTGGCGGCTTCGTCGGAGAGCCAGCCCGGATCAGACTTGAGCTGCGCGCCCGTACTTGCGACCTTCTCCGCGCCGAGCGCGCTCAGCAACCGCGCCGCCAGAAGTCGGCTGTTGGACTGGTCGTTGCCGGAGAAAAGATAAAGGCGCGCCGCGGCGTCGGGCCGGTCCAGCATGGCGCCGGCTCGGCCTGAATCAATTCTCACGGCTTGCGGCTGGCGTTTGCGTAGAGGCCGAGGCGGCCCACGATCTGGTCGGCGACGACCTGCGCGAGGCGCTCGGCAGCCGTCTGCTCCGCCGCCACCGTCGCCACATCGGAGCTGACCGCATCGATCCCCGCGTCCGAACCCGCGGTGGCGTCGAGCGCGATCTGGCCGGTAGCATTGTCCACCAGCCGGTAGCGCGCCCGAATAGTCCGGCGTTCGCGGGTGACCGCGGTATCGCCGCGGATACCGAAACCGGTCAGGTCATCGTCGACCTCCACCTCGAGCCGGTAGCGCTCATTGCCCTGCGGCTCGCCAAGTCGATCGGCGAGGGCGGCGCGAAGGAGCCAGCCGGTCCGGCCACCACCGATCGGCTGGACCGCGACGGACTGCAGGAAGGTCGCCGTCGGACCACTCGCACCGCCACCATAGACCGGGCGAAGCGCGCAGGCCGATACCGATGCCGCGAGGGCGAGGAGGAGGGCGATCCGCTTCACAGGACGATATTGACCAGCCGGTCGGGCACCACAATCACCTTCCGCGGAGTCGCGCCGTCGACCAGCGCGGCGACCTTGTCGGCCGACATTGCCATTTCCTGAAGCGCGTCCCGGTCGAGCCCGCGCGGTGCGCTCAGCGTGTGGCGAAGCTTGCCGTTGACCTGGACCGCGATCGTCACCTCGTCATCGACGAGGAGCGCAGGATCGTGCGTCGGCCAAGGCTGGTCGACGGCCATTCCGTCGCCGCCAAGCGCCTGCCATGCTTCCTCGGCGAGGTGCGGCGCCATCGGCGCGACCAGCACGACCAGCATGCGAATGGCGGCGCTTCGATCGGCCGAGGGCGCGGCTTTCTCAAGCGCTCCGACGAGCTCGTAGAGCGCAGCGATCGCCTTGTTGAACTGAAGCCCCTCAATGGCACCGCCGACCGAAGCGATCGTGCGGTGAAGCTTGCGGGTGATCGCCTGATCCTGGCCATCCGCAGTGACCGGGGAGGTCGCAAGGCGCCACACGCGCTGGACGAAGCGAGCCGCGCCCTCGATCCCGCCGATCGACCATTCGAGGTCTCGCTCGGGCGGGGAATCGGAGAGCATGAACCAGCGCACGGCGTCGGCGCCGTAGCGGTCGATGATGAAGTCCGGGTCGACGACATTCTTCTTCGACTTGGACATCTTCTCGACGCGCCCGGCAGTCACCGGATGGCCGCTCTCGACATGAATCCAGTCGTCGCCGTCGCGTTTGACCTCGTCGGGGCTGAGCCAGCTTCCGTCGCCGGCGCGATAGGTCTCGTGGGTGACCATGCCTTGGGTGAAGAGGCCCTTGAAGGGTTCCTTGACCGACAACTTCCCGATCCGCTCGAGCGCGCGGGTCCAGAAGCGGGCATATAGCAGGTGGAGGATCGCATGCTCGACCCCGCCGATATATTGGCCGACCGGAAGCCAGGCCTGGGCCTCGGCCGCGTCGAACGGCTCGTCGTCGGGCTGCGAGGCGAAGCGGATGAAATACCATGAAGAATCGACAAAGGTGTCGAGCGTGTCGGTCTCACGCCGGGCCGCCTTGCCGCACTGAGGGCAATCGACCTTGCTCCAGCTCGGGTGGCGGTCGAGCGGATTGCCCGGAATGTCGAAGGTGACGTCCTCGGGAAGAACGACCGGAAGCTGGTCCTTGGGTACCGGGACCGCGCCGCAATCATCGCAATGAATGATCGGGATCGGCGTGCCCCAATAGCGCTGCCGGCTCACGCCCCAGTCGCGGAGGCGATACTGGGTCTTGCCTTCGCCCCATCCGTCGGCCTCGGCGCGGCGAATGACCTCGGCCTTGGCGGCGTCGGTGGTGAGGCCATCGAGGAAGCGGCTGTTGACCGCGACGCCGGCAATGGTCTCGGCCTCGGCGAGCGGCGCGTCGGCCTGATCTGCGGAAGCGGCGACGACGCGGGTGATCGGAAGGCCGTATTTGGTCGCGAATTCGAAGTCGCGCGCGTCATGGCCGGGGACGCCGAACAGGGCGCCGGTGCCATAGTCCATCAGCACGAAGTTCGCGATCCAGACCGGCAGCTGCCAGTTGGGATCGAGCGGGTGGGTGACCGTCAGGCCGGTGTCGAACCCGAGCTTTTCGGCGGTCTCGATCTCGGCCGCGGTCGTGCCGCCCTGCTTGCAGCGCGCGATGAACGCCGCGACCTCGGCATTGTTGACCGCCAGTGCTTCGGCGATCGGATGGCCGGGCGAGATTGCGACGAAGCTCGCGCCAAAGATCGTGTCGGGACGCGTCGTGAAGACCTCGACCTTGCCACCTTCCGGCCGGGCAAAGCGGAATTGCAGACCGCGGCTCTTCCCGATCCAGTTTTCCTGCATCACCCGGACCTTGTCCGGCCACTGGTCGAGCGTGCCGAGGCCCTCGAGCAGTTCTTCCGCGAAGTCGGTGATCCGCAGGAACCACTGATTGAGCTTGCGCCGCTCGACGAGCGCGCCAGAGCGCCAGCCGCGCCCGTCGATCACCTGCTCGTTCGCCAGCACGGTCATGTCGACCGGGTCCCAGTTGACCTCGGATTCGCGGCGGAAGACGAGGCCGGCCGCGAACAGGTCGAGGAACAGGGCCTGCTCATGACCATAATAGTCAGGTTCGCAGGTCGCGAGCTCGCGGCTCCAGTCGAGCGCGAAACCGAGCCGTTTCAGCTGGCTGCGCATTTGCGCGATATTCGCACGGGTCCACTCGCCCGGGTGGACCTTCTTTTCCATCGCCGCATTCTCGGCCGGCATGCCGAACGCATCCCATCCCATCGGGTGAAGGACCTCAAAGCCCTGCGCGCGACGGAAGCGGGCGAGGACATCGCCCATGGTGTAATTGCGGACGTGCCCCATGTGGATGCGTCCCGACGGATAGGGAAACATCTCGAGGACGAACGACTTAGGCTTCGAGCTCGCGCTGTCCGCGCGGAAACAGGCCTGCGCCTCCCACCGCTCCTGCCAGCGGGAGTCGCTCGCCGCCGGTTCGAAACGGTCGGTGGTCATGCTTGCTCCTTAGATGGGATGGACCTCAGCCGCCGACGGCGGCGCGGCGGATGTCGCGGGCGCGGGTGAGGATGATGTCCTCGAGCTTCTGCACCGTCGCGGCAGTCACCGGGGCGTCGACCCACTGACCGTTCTGGCTGACTTGGCGCGAGGCGGCGACGCGCAGGGCGTCGGCACGGAGATCCTGATCGAGGATCGAGACGGTCAGCTTGACCCGCTCGCCCGGCGAATTGGGATTGGCATACCAGTCGGTCACGATGACGCCGCCGTTGCTGTCGGCGGTGACCAGCGGCGCGAAGCTGAGCGTGTCGATCGCCGCGCGCCACAGATAGGTGTTCACGCCGATCGCCGTGGTCCGGCTTGGCGCCAGCTCGACCGGGATGTTGCGGTTGCGGCTGCAGCCGGCGGCCGTCAGCGCCACGGCTGACAGGAGTACAACGGCAAGCGGTCGGCGCATGATCGGTTTCCTAGGTAGACAGGGCTTCGTGCCTAGCGCTGTATAGAAGGTGCGCCCTCCCTCGCAAGCCGTTCCGCTTGGCGGCGCACCTGTGGATTCGATGTCACAGAACGGGGCGATTCCCGATCCGACGTGGAACATTCATCTTCGCCAGCCTATGTATCGCTTGAAAGGACCGGGGAAGTGGTGAGTCGCCTGCGCGACATGAAAGGAAAGCTGGCTGTGGCGGTTGCCGCAGTGAGCCTTGTCCTGCCCGCTTCGGTGGTGATCGCAGCGCCCGAGAAGGGCAAGCGTCCGCCCGCCGTTTCCTTGAGCTTCGATGGCGGTTTCACGCCGGCGCAGGCCGATCCGCGGCTCGCGGCGGCGCTTGCGAGCCGGCCGGCGCTCGCTTCAGACCTGCGCTTCACGCCGGCGGCCAGCCGTCAGCGTCCGTCGCAGATCCGAATCGCGATTCGTGCGCGGGCGTCGTCGCCGACCCAGGTCGCGCTGCGGGATCGCGCAGCCGCTGCGGCGCCGATGAACGGCGGGATGGCCCTTACCCCGGCGAGCTACAATCTTGGTGCGGCCGTCGGCTGGAAGCGCTTCGCCGTTTCGGCCGATGTCAGCAAGGCGCAGGGCGCGACTCCGGCGCTCAGCCCGCGCGAAGGCGCGACCGTCGGCGTCAGCTACAGCGTGAAGCGCTTCACCGGGCGTGTCGCCGCCAGCGCCGACCGGGCCGAGCAGACCCGCTCGAGCGTGATTGCGGATCCGACCGCTTATGCCCTCGATGTCGGCGGCGCCTACAATATCAGCCGTAACATCGCGGTCACCGGCGGCGTGAAGTACAAGATCGAGCGTGAACGCGTCGCCACCTTCCGCGACCAGCGCCGCGACAGCCAGGCTGTCTACATCGGCACGGCATTCAAGTTCTAAGCCAGCAGTCGATTCCGGCCCAACCGTAGAAGCCAAGTGCCATCAGCGCTTCGCCGCGTCCTGCATCCATGCCGCCCAGGGCAATCGTCCTGCAGCCGCTTCTTTCGGCTAGCTTCAGAGCCTCGTCGACGCCAAGCGCAGGCGCTCCCGGATGGGAACGCGTTGCATGAACCGGCGAGACGAAGGCAAGATCGGCGCTCGCCGTCCTTGCAGCCTCTGCCTGATCAAGGTCGTGAACCGAGAGACTGAAGGGCAGGTGCGTTGCGGCCGCTGGGTTGTGCACAAGATCGGCCCCGACCTCGGTTGCGAGGTCGACATCCCGCGCCACACCCAGAATCAGACCAAGGTCCTTCACCTGCTCGGCGAGGACACGACGCAGGGCCGGTGGCGAGGCATGGTGGCGAACGATAACGCCTGCATTGGCGGCGGCGGATCGGCGAAGCGCTTCGCCCAGCCGGTCGCCAATTCTCTCGTCGGTCAACAGCCACGCGCGCGGCCAGTCTTGCCTTTGCATCGCCTGCCCTCCTAGCAGGCGGCGATGTCCGACGCAGCCGCCCGCCTATCCGCCATTCATTCCATCATCGCGCGAGCCGCTGGCGCCGCGAGGCGCTCGGCCGGCGACGTGACTCTCGTCGCGGTGAGCAAGAATCGCTCGGCAGACCAGATCGAGGAGCTGATTCTCGCCGGGCAGCGCGACTTCGGCGAGAATCGGGTGCAGGAGGCCGCCGACAAGTGGCCCGCCCTGCGAGCGCGCTACCCAGACATCCGGCTGCACATGATCGGACGCCTCCAGTCGAACAAGGCGGCGCAGGCTGCCGGCCTCTTTGACGTTATCCACTCACTCGACCGCAGAAGCCTCCTCGATGCGCTGGTGGCGGCGGGCTGGCAGGGACCGACCTACGTGCAGGTCAACATTGGCGATGAAGAGCAGAAGGGCGGCATCGACCTGAAGGATCTGCCGGATTTCCTCGCGGCAGTGCGCGGGAGTTCGCTGGATCTCGAGGGTCTGATGGCGGTCCCGCCCGCGGACGTCGAAGCCAGTCCCTATTTCGCCCTGCTCGCAAAGCTCGCGCGGCGCCATGACGTCAAGGGTTTGTCGATGGGTATGAGTAGCGACCTGCGCTCGGCGGTCATGCTTGGAGCCACTGTCGTCAGGGTCGGGACGGCGCTGTTCGAAGACTAGTCGAGGTGCCCGCTCTTGGCTTTCTTGGTCGCAAGATAATGGGCGTTGTGCGGGTTCTCGGGAAGGTGATGGGGCACGCGCGTGACCCGAATGCCTTCCGCAGCAAGACCATCCATCTTGGCGGGATTGTTGGTGAGTAGTCGCACCTCGTTGATTCCGAGCGCCCGGAGCATCGCAGCCGCCAAGGCAAAGTCCCGTTCGTCGTCGGCGAAGCCTAAGCGCCGATTGGCTTCCACCGTGTCGAGGCCGCGGTCCTGGAGCGCATAGGCGCGAATCTTGTTGGCAAGACCAATCCCGCGGCCCTCCTGGCGGAGGTAGAGTAGGACACCGCTTCCTTCGGCCTCCATCAGGCGAAGCGCGGCCTGCAACTGCGGACCGCAATCGCACTTCAGGCTGCCGAAGACGTCGCCGGTAAGGCATTCGCTATGCAGCCGGACGAGCGGCGCCTTGCCCCCCAGGGTCCCGACGACCAGCGCAACATGTTCGCTGCCATCCTCGGCTGCACGCATCGCCACGATCTGCGTTGCCGCGTCGAGGCCTTCGACCGGCAAGGCAGCGCGTGCCGCGATCGACACGGTGCGGGGGCGCGCGGCATTTGTCGCTTCGGACGACTTGATGGCGATGCTGCTGGGAGTGTTCACGACCCACAGCGCCGGCATCAGCCCGGCCATCCGCGTCAGCGCCAACGCGCCCCGCGCGGCCTCGACATCCGCGACATCGATGGCGCGCAGCGGCCCGCCGAGGAAACGCGCGAAATCCTGTCCCGCGTCGACAAGGGCGAGCGCTGCCTTGCGATCGAGCCATCGTTCGCGGGCAATCAGGGCGGGCTGGCGGTTCGAGGCAGCATCGCGCTGGTTGCCAAGACCGATGGCGGCGGCACGCGCACCGCTGACAAGAATAGGCGCAGTCGCGTCGGCATCGACCAGCGCGAGCAGCTCTGCCGTTGCCGTCTCCACCGCGGCCACGGTCAGGCCGTCGACACTGACCGACCGGCCAGCGCGCAAGGCGGCGATGGCGTCGGCCGCCGTGCTCAAAGATCGAGCTCGACCACCAAGGGCACGTGATCGGACGGCTTCTCCCACGCGCGGCAGGGTTCATGCACCATATGCATGGTGGCCTGCGCGGCGACACTCGGGCTCGCCCACATGTGGTCGAGACGGCGCCCGCGATCATTCTTGGTCCAGTCCGGCGAGCGATAGCTCCACCAGGTGTAGTTGCGCTGGGGCGCGGGCACGAACTTGCGGCCGAGATCCACCCAGTCATGCGCCTGCTGAAGCCGGCCAAGCGCCTCGACCTCGATCGGCGTATGGCTGACGACGTCGAGCAATGCCTTGTGGCTCCAGACGTCGCATTCGAGCGGCGCGACGTTGAAGTCGCCGACGATCAGGCTCGGCTCGCGCAGGTCTTCCGACCAGCGCGTCATGCGCTCGATGAAGTCGAGCTTCTGCCCGAACTTGGGATTGACCGTGCGATCCGGGATATCGCCCCCGGCCGGAACATAGACATTCTCGAGCCGGAGGCCCTGGGGCAGTCGGACGCCGATGTGGCGCGCCTCGCCATTATCCTGCCAGTCGTGCCGGCCAGGCTCCTCGAGAGGGATCTTGCTGAGGATGGCGACGCCATGATGCATGCGCTGTCCGTGTAGCGCCTGGTGGACATAGCCGAGATCGCGGAAGAACTCCGCCGGGAAGACCTTGTCCTCGGCCTTCGTCTCCTGAAGGCAAAGGACATCAGGCTGTTCCTCGGCGAGGAAGCGGCCGACGATGCCGGTCCGGGCGCGGACCGAATTGATGTTCCAGCTGGCGATCTTGATACGGGTCACGAACGCTCCCTAGCGCGAGGGGAGCCCCATAGGCAAAGGCCCCCGCTCCGGGGGCATGGAGCGAGGGCCGACCAAGCGTTCGTCACGCGAGGGACCTGTCGGCGGCAAGGTAACAGGGGGAAACCCTAGCCATTCCGACGGTCAGATGCGCTACTATCTCATTCCGGATGAAGCCCGCATGAACAGTGGCGCTTTTGCTACCAATTACTTGCGCTTACGGGGTTCGGCGTAGCTGAACGCGCTGTCGGGCACGGCGACATTGTAACGCTGCCCGTCCAGCTTCACCGTGGTCCGCTTGTTCTGCGCGTCGATCGCGGTCCAGCCCTCGAGCATCAGCCCGCCGGGCGCGCCGGCGTTGCGGGAGAAAGCCAGCAACAGCGTGCCGAACTCGGGACGCCGCGCATCACGCGCACGAACGATCACGACGCCGGCATTCTTCTGCGGCTCGATGCGGGCGATGCGCGACAGGTTCGGCTGCGGCGAGAGCAGCACGGCGAGCGGCGACTTGGCGATCGGCCAGGCCGACTTCTGCCCGACCTCATAGTCAATGAAGGTGAGGTTCCGGCCGTCGCCGACCATCAGCATGTTGGCGCCTGCGCCATATTCGAAGCGGATCTTGCCCGGCCGCTTGAGGCTGAGATTGCCCGACTGGCTGCGGCCGCGACCATCGGTCTGGACGAAGCGCGCAGTCATCGACTGGGTCGCGCCGAGGCTCTGCTCGACCTGCTTGAGGGTCGAGGCCGACTGGGCGAGCGCGGCCGGCGCGGTCAGCGACACCAACGCGACGGGCGCGAGAAGGCGGGCCGAGAAACGGAGGAGGGACATGGATGCTCCTGTGATCATGATTGGCGGATTGCCTAGGACGTCCGCCTTGAATGCCCTCTGAACTTGGCGGTTCCCTGCGGTTCAGCCAGCGAAGCGGGCATTGAGTGCAAGAAACGCCAGCGCGGCCTCGGCCGCACCGCCACCCTTGTCGAGCTGCGCGGGGTCGGCGCGAACCAACGCCTGCGCCTCGTTTTCGACCGTGAGGATGCCATTCCCGATCGCCAGCCCGTCCAAGGTGAGGTCCATGATCCCGCGCGCGCTCTCGTTCGAGACCACCTCGAAATGGTAGGTTTCGCCGCGGATGACGACGCCAAGCGCGACAAAGCCATCGAATTTCTCGGTCCGGGCCAGCGCGGCGATGGTGCCGGGAACCTCGAGGGCGCCGGGAACGGTCACCGTCTCATGCGTGTGTCCAGCCGCCTCGATCGCCTTGCGGGCGCCCTCAAGCAGCATGTCGTTGAGGTGCGCATAGAAGCGGGCCTCGACGATCGCGATGTGCAGCGGCTCCATCTCCTCAGCCCTCCTGTCCAATGCAGCGCTCTTCGACGATGGCGAGGCCATAGCCGCTGAGGCCGACGGGCGTATGGCGGGTATTGGAAAGCAGGATCATGTCGTGGATCCCAAGCGCGGCGAGGATCTGCGCGCCGATGCCATAGCTGCGCAGCGCTTCGCCTTCCTCGACGTCCTTGCCTGAGCGGCGGTCCGCCGCGCGCGACAGCGAGCCGGGGCTCGCCGCATGGAGCGCAACCACCACGCCCGAGCCCTGCTGCTCGATCATCTTCATGGCGCCACCGAGGAGCCCCGTCCGTTCGGAGCGCTCGCCCAGGACGTCGGCAAAGAGGTCGAGGCTGTGCATCCGCACCATCACCGGCTGCTCCGGATCGAGAGGGCCCAGCACGAGCGCCAACTGCTCGGCGCCGGTCGCCTTGTCGCGGAACACCTGCGCCTGCCATTCGGTGCCCGAGGCGCTGGTGAAGGGCGACGCGGCAACTCTCTCGACAAGGTGATCGCGACGCAGGCGGTAGGCGATGAGGTCGCGGATGGTGCCGATCTTCAGCCCGTGGGTGCGCGCGAAGTCGATCAGGTCGTCGAGCCGGGCCATGGTCCCGTCCTCGCGCATGATTTCACAGATCACGCCCGAGGGGTTGAGGCCGGCGAGCCGCGAGACGTCGACTGCAGCCTCGGTATGGCCGGCCCGGACCAGCACACCGCCCGGGCGGGCGACCAGCGGGAAGACATGCCCGGGCGAGACGATGTCGTCGGCGCCATTGGCGGCATCGATGGCGACGGCGATGGTCCGCGCGCGGTCGCCCGCGCTGATCCCGGTCGAGACGCCGGTGCGCGCCTCGATCGAGACGGTGAAGGCGGTCTCGTGGCGGGTGCCATTGGTCCGCGTCATCAGCGGCAGGCCGAGCTGGTCGACCCTGTCCTTGGTCAAGGCAAGGCAGATAAGCCCGCGGCCGTGGCGAGCCATGAAGTTGATCGCGTCGGGGGTCGCCATCTGAGCGGGGATGACGAGATCGCCCTCATTCTCCCGGTCGTCGTCGTCGACGAGAATGAACATGCGCCCATTGCGCGCCTCGTTGATGATCGCTTCCGGGCCGACCAGCACTTCCGCCGTACCGCGCTGGAGCAGCTTCTCCAGCCTGACCAACGTGTCGGCGGTCGGATTCCATTCGGACGAGCCGAGTTTCCTCAGGCTGTTGGGATGCAGTCCCGCGGCACGGGCCAGACCCGACCGGCTGATCTCGCCGGTCTCGATGATCGCATTGAGGCGATCGATGAGATTGGTAGACATGCTCAACCAGTATCACATCAAAATGTGATACTCCAGTGCGACAACCTAACCTGCAATGTGATGTGCGGTCGTCATGCGCTGGAGATAACGTGCGAGCACATCAATCTCCACATTGAGCTTTCGTCCCAATGTGGTGCTGCCGAGCGTGGTGTGCTGCCAGGTATGCGGAATGATGTTGACGCTGAAGTGCGTCGCATCCTCGTGATCCTCGACCTGGTTCACCGTCAGCGAGACGCCATCAAGGGTTACCGAGCCCTTGGCGGCGAGCATCGGCCCGAGCGCCTTGTCGACCGCCAGGCCGACGCGGGTGGAATCGCCCTCGGGGCAAAGTCCGATCACTTCGGCGAGGCCATCGACATGTCCGGTCACCAGATGGCCGCCAAGTTCGTCGCCAAGGCGTAGCGCCCGCTCGAGATTGATCCGTGCTCCTTCGGTCCACAGCCCGGGCGCGGTGCGTGCGATCGATTCCAAGCTGATATCGACGGCGAACCAGTCGTCGCCCTTGTCGACCACCGTCAGGCAGGCGCCGGAACAGGCGATGGAGGCGCCGAGGGTCACGCCGGCCATGTCGTAGCCGCAGCCAATCACGAGCCGTAGGTCGCCGCGCTGCTCGACGCTGCGGACGGTGCCGATATCGGTGATGATCCCGGTGAACATATTATCCTCTCGCGGCCGCCGACCGGACGCGCTCGTAGACTTCGAGCCGGTCGATGCCAAGCGAACGCCCGTCTCGCGCCTCCCATCGGCCGTGCGCGTCGCCAATCGCGTCGAGGCCGATATATCCGACGCTCTGGCGCCCCTCGCCGATGATGATCGGGGCCCGGTAGAGCAGGATCCGGTCGACAAGATCGGCCGCGAGAAAGGCCGTCGCCGTCGCCGAACCGCCTTCGACCAGCAGATCGTTGACGTCATGAAGCCGGTAGACTTCCTCGGGCGAGCGCAGCATCACCCAGCCATCCACGGCCTCGCCGCGGCTCAGGAGGGCCCGTCGGGGCGAGCGCTCCTCGAGGCCTGGAAGCCGCACGTCGAGCCGGGGCTGATCGGCCTGGAGGGTGCCGCGGCCCACCAGGATCATGTCGTGGTGGGCGCGCTCCAGATGGACATGGGCGCGGGCATCCTCGCCGGTGATCCACTTGGACTCGCCCGAGGGCAGCGCGATCTTGCCGTCGATCGACAGCGCGAGCTTGAGGGTGACGCGCGGCCGTCCCAGCGCCTGGCGGGTGAGCCAGCCGGCCATGCTCTCGCGCGCTGCCTCGGCAAGCACGCCCGTCTCGACCACGATCTCTTCGTCCCGGAGCTTGGCAAAGCCTTGGCCCCTGGTTCGCGGATCAGGATCTTCGATCGCGGCAATCACACGCGCTAGCCCCGCCGCAATGATGAGGTCGGCACAGGCTGCTCCGCGTTCGCTCCGATGATTGCAGGGCTCGAGCGAGGTGTAGAGCGTGCCGCCCCGCGCACGATCGCCCGCCATGGCGAGCGCAACGGCCTCGGCGTGCGGCCGACCGCCTTCGGCAGTGGCGCCAAGGCCCACCACCTTGCCGGCGGCGTCCAGGACGAGGCAGCCGACGTTGGGATTGGGCGCGGTCGTCCCCCGCGCCGCGCGGCCGAGGGCGATCGCCTCGGCCATCCGCTCGGCGTCAGTTCTCGATGCCGAAGGTATTGGCGATCTCCTGGAACTGCTTCTGGCGAGCCGCCGCCCGCTCCTCGTTCTTCTTCTGGTCCTTGACCTGGTCCGCCTTGATCTCTGCGTCGGTGCGGTTGGCCGACCAGCTGTCGACGTAGGTGATGGTCGGGGGCGGGGCGGTGTTCACCTTCGCGTCGAAGAAGAAGAGCACGAGGATGAAGAGCGTGAAGAAGAGGCTGAGGCCGAGGGCGATCGTATGCTCGCGCCCGCGGCGGGATACGAAGGCCTTCAGGTCTTTGTACGCGGCCTTCGGGCTGTGCATGGGGGGAAGCACGGACATGACCGGAATGTAGGGGGGCGGAAGGCGTACGGCAAACACCGCTCCTCCCGCCCCTCGAGATCTACTCCTCGAGCTGAAAGCGAAGGGTCACGACCATGGTCGTCGCGACGGCGCGACCGTCCTCGGTCGCAGGCTTGTAACGCCAGTAGCGCAGCAGGTGGGACCGGGCGGCGGCGAGGAACTCAGGGTCCGCCGCACCGACGGGTTCGACGCCGGTCACCCGGCCCCGGGCGTCGATCGAGAGTCGGAGCCGGAGCGAGGCCTGCTCTTCGGCGCGACGCTTGGACTCGGGGTAAGGCGGACGGAGGAGGTCAGCCGGCGTGATCGCTCGGGCCGCCAGGCGGACAGGCGGGGCTGGCTTCTCCACCGTGGGAGGCTGCAAGGGAGTTTCGATGATCGGACCCAGCTCGGGCACCGTCGTCTCGATATTGACGCCGGTCTCGAACGTCGGGCCGGGGTTGGGGATTGGCACCACCGGGGGCGTCGGATCGACGAACGTCGGCCGCTGCGGTCGCGGAATCGGCTGGTTGCCCTCTTCGATCGGCTTCGGCGGCACTGGCTTGGGGGGCTCCGGCTTCACGTCGTAGATAACCGTGTCGATGATCGGAGGCAGCGTCGGCGTCTTCATCTTCGCTGCGGCAAGCAGCCCAAGCGCAACGACATGCGCGCCAACGATCAGCGTGAGGGTCGAGGAACTGAGCGGACGCCGGGTCTTCTGATGTGCGGCATAAGCAAGCATGACCACCTCCTCATCTCGAGTCGATGAGAGAATGTTACATCATAACATTTAAGTGGCAAGCTTCGACTTAGCTCGCCTTGAACGGCTCCGTTAGGCTTGTGCGGCGGCCCGCAAGCGCGTGACGGCTCGGTCCTGTCCGATCAGCTGGACGAGGGGGCCCATTTCGGGACCGTTGTCACGCCCAGTCAGCGCAAGACGAAGTGGGAGGAACAGCGCCTTGCCCTTCCGGCCGCTGCTCGCCTTCAGCGCGCTTGTCAGCGCCTGCCAGGGTGCATCGTCCCAGGCGATCACGGTTGCAGCCTCGGCCGCATCCCGGAGGAAGGGGCGATCTTCTTCGGCCGGCGCCGCAGCCGGAATGTCGCCTTGGACGACATCGCGCCATTGTTCGATCTCGCCGAGATGCTGGAGAGCCGTGCGCAAGGCCAACCAGCGCGGTTCGTCTACCCAGGCGGGAACGCGGTCGGTCACCGCTCCTAACGGCAATAGATGCAGCAGCCGCGCATTCAGCTGATGCACCTCGGCCATGTCGAAATGGGCCGGCGCACGGCCGAAGTGCGCAAAGTCGAAGGTGGCGGCAAGCGGCGCAAGATCAGCGACGGGCTCGACGGGCTGGCTCGTTCCCAAACGGGCGAGAAGGCTCAGCAAGGACATGGGCTCGAGCCCCTGCTCCTGCATGGCCGGTACACCGACCGCGCCGAAGCGCTTCGACAGCTTGCCTTCGGCGGCAACGAGCAGCGCTTCGTGCGCAAGAGTTGGGGGCTTGGCACCAAGTGCGGCGAACATCTGCAGTTGCACCGCACTGTTCGACACATGATCTTCACCGCGCACGATGTGCGTGATGCCGAGATCGATGTCGTCGATCACCGACGGCAGCAGGTAGAGCCAGCTTCCGTCCGCCCGGCGGATCACCGGGTCGGAGAGGAGCCGCGGGTCGAACTTTTGCTCGCCCCGGACCAGATCGACCCACGCAATCGGCGCCTCATGGTCGAGACGGAACCGCCAGTGCGGCGACCGGCCTTCGACCGCGACATTCTCGCCTGCGGGCCGCTCGTAGACCGGCGGCAACCCGCGCCCGAGCAGCACCTTGCGGCGCAGGTCGAGCTCTTCCGGTGTCTCGTAACAGGCATAGACCCGGCCCGCGGCCCGAAGTCGCTCGAACTCCCGTTCGTACAATTCAAAGCGCTCGGACTGGCGGACACTCGCATCGGTATGAAGCCCCAGCCAGGCGAGATCCTCGTGGATCGCCACCTCGGCCTCCGGGGTCGAGCGCTCGCGATCGGTATCGTCGATCCGCAACAGGAACCTGCCGCCGTGCCGCGTGGCGAACAGATAATTGTGGAGCGCGGTCCGAATGTTGCCGACGTGGAGGCGGCCGGTGGGCGAGGGGGCGAAGCGAGTGACGACGGTCATTGCCCAGTGCCGCTACCCCGTTGGCGCCCCGGAGGAAAGGAGAGGACGGCCTAGCCGCCCGTGCGGAAGGCGTTGGTGATCGGGTAGCGACGATCGCGACCGAAGTTGCGCCCGCCGATCTTGACCCCCGGCGGCGCCTGCCGCCGCTTGTACTCGGCACGGAGCACCAGTTTCTCCATCTCCGCGACCAGGGCGCGGGGCTCACCCGTCTCGTCCACGATCTCGCTGACCGACAATTCGCGGTCTATCAATCCGTGAAGGATCGGGTCGAGCCGGTCGTAGGGCGGCAAGCTATCCTCGTCCTTCTGGTTGTCGCGAAGCTCGGCCGAAGGCGGTTTGGTGATCACCTGTTGAGGCATGACGGGGCCCTCAGGGCCGAGGAAGCCGGCGGGACGATGCGCGTTCCGCCAGCGCGAGAGCGTGAAGACCGTCGTCTTGTAGGCGTCCTTCAGGACCGAATAGCCGCCCGCCATGTCGCCATAGAGCGTCGCGTAGCCCACGCTCATCTCGCTCTTGTTGCCGGTCGTCAGCAGCATGTGGCCGAACTTGTTCGACAGTCCCATCAGCGTGACCATCCGCAGCCGGGCCTGGATATTCTCCTCCGCAAGGTCGGGCTTCCGCCCCGTAAAATTCTCGGCGAGCATCGTCTTTATGGCCTCGACCGCGGGGACGATCGGAATGACGTCATGACGGATGCCGAGAAGCCGGGCGCTTTCGGCTGCGTCCGCTACGCTGGTCGAGGCCGTGTAGACCGAGGGCATCATCACGCCCCAGACCTTGTCCGCACCGAGCGCGTCGACCGCCACCGCCGCCGACAAGGCCGAGTCGATGCCGCCCGACAGGCCGAGCAGCACGCCCGGAAACCCGTTCCGGCCGACATAATCGCGAAGGGCGACGACCATCGCCCGGTAGACGTCCTCGGGGTAGGGCGCGAGCGTCGCCACCTCACGCGTTGCGCACCCCCAGCGCCCGTCCGCCCCGCGCGACCAGTCGGTCAGCAGCAACTGCTCCTCCCAGTCGCGCATCTGGACGACCAGTTCGCCATCGCTGTTGAAGACCATCGAACTGCCGTCGAAGGCCAGTTCGTCTTGCCCGCCGACCCGGTTGAGATAGGCGAGCGGCAGGTTCGTCTCGCGAGCACGATTGCCGAACAGCTTGCGGCGCAGATCGTCCTTGTTGATCTCGTAGGGACTGCCATTCGGGCTGAGCAGGATTTCCGCCCCGCGCGCCTTCAGATGGTTGGGCACGTCCTCGAGCCACAGATCCTCGCAGATCGGGAAGCCGATCCGGACACCCTTGAAGGTGAACACCTCGGGCAGAGGCCCCGGCGTGAAGACGCGCTTCTCGTCGAACGTGCCGTAGTTCGGCAGCTCGCGCTTCAGCGTGGTGAAGAGGATTTGGCCTCCGTCAGCGACCACCAGCGCATTATGCGCCTTGCCGTCGCGGACCAGGATCGTCCCGAAGGCGATCGCCGGACCGGGCTCCACCGTCGCGGCGACAAGCCGCTCGGTCGCCGCTGCCGTCTCGCGAAGGAACGCCGGCTTCAGCACCAGATCCTCGGGCGGATAGCCGACCAGCTGGAGCTCGGGAACGAGAAGGAGGTCGGCGCCCGCCGCCGCCCCGCGCATGGCGAGGATCGCCTCGGCATTGGCCGAGAGATCCCCCACCCGCTGGTTCATCTGGGCAAGCGCAATGATCAGCCGGTCGGTCATGCTTCGTCCCTAGCCGCTAGCGGGCTTTCGTCCAACGCAAGCCCCCGCTAGAGGGCGGTCGAGAGCTCCCGGGGAGAAGGCACGATGAAACTGTTGGCCGGCAATTCCAATGCGCCGCTCGCCAAGGCGATCAGCGATTATCTGGAGCTGCCCCTGACGCAGGCCAGCGTCCGCCGCTTTTCGGACGAGGAAATCTTCGTCGAGATCCACGAGAATGTCCGCGGCGAGGACGTCTTCCTGATTCAGTCGACCAGCTATCCCGCCAACGACAATCTGATGGAGCTGCTGATCTGCGTCGACGCCCTGCGCCGGGCCTCGGCCAAGCGCATCACCGCGGTCATTCCTTACTTCGGCTATGCCCGCCAGGACCGAAAACCCGGCCCGCGCACGCCGATCTCGGCCAAGCTGGTGGCGAACCTCATCACGACCGCCGGCGCCAACCGCGTCCTGTCGGTCGACCTTCACGCCGGCCAGATCCAGGGCTTCTTCGACATCCCGACCGACAACCTGTTCGGGGCACCGGTCATGAGCGCCGACATCCAGGCCCGTTTCAGCGACCAGCCGATCACCGTGGTGTCGCCCGACGTCGGCGGCGTGGTTCGCGCCCGGAGCCTCGCCAAGCGGCTCGATAACGCGCCCCTCGCCATCGTCGACAAGCGGCGCGAACGTGCTGGCGAATCGGAAGTGATGAACATCATCGGCGACGTCGAAGGGCGCTTTTGCATCCTGATCGACGATATCGTCGATTCGGCCGGGACGCTCTGCAATGCCGCTGCGGCGCTCAAGGCACAGGGCGCAGTCGGCGTGGTCGCTTACGTCACGCATGGCGTGCTGTCCGGCGGTGCGGCGGCCCGCGTCGCCGCCAGCGAGCTGACCGAACTCGTCGTCACCGACAGCATTTATGCGGGCGAAGCCGATCTTCCCGGCACCAAGATCCGCCGGCTCACCATTGCCCCGCTATTGGCCGAGGCCATCCGGCGCATTGCCGACGAGTCGAGCGTTTCGTCGCTGTTCGACTGATCGTCAGGGAGCGGCGACGGCGCGCGTCGTCGCGCTGACCGTCGCGGTCTTGGCCAGGGTGCGCAGGCGCCCATGGACCCAAGCACGCCCGGCGCCGAAGCTCGCGGCCGGCTCGAAGCCGGTGCGGCCGTCGGCGGAGACGGGCGCGTCGCCCTGCTCCTCGAGCAGCCACCAGCGACCATTGGCGCGCGCGGCCAGCATCACATAGTCGCCGCGAATCCGATCCCGGCCCATGACCAGATAATAATCGTTCCGCGGGTAGCCGAGCGCCTTCAACGCCTGAAATTTGAGGATCGCGCGATCGTCGTCGTCGCCGAGCCCGGTGGAAAGCGTCTCCGAGGCATTCGCCCAGTAGGTGCGGGCACCATATTGCGTCGCGTCGGAGCGCCAGTTCACGCGCCGGTCGACCTGCGCCTGAAGAAAGCGGAGCTGGTCGAGCTTGCCGAGCTCACGCGCCGGGGCGACGAACGCCGCCAGCGCGGGCGTCGGCCGCGCTTCCTGCATGATCTTATGCCATTTGTCCGCCCAGCGCCCCTGCGGACCGGGGATGGCGACCGTGCCGAACAGATTGGGACGAACCGGAGCAGTTACGACCGCATCGTCGCCGCCAGGTGACGGATCAGCGCTTGCGATTGCGGGAGCCCCGAGGCCGGCCACCAGCAGAAACGCAGCCGCGCCAGCCATGGCAGATCGCAATCCGTCGCAAGCGCTCATCGAGCCTCCGATGCTGAGAACCCCCTCTCGGCCTAGAGATGAGTTCACGAGGAGGACGCTTGAGGAAGATGATGGTTAACAGCCCAAGGCCAAACTACGCTGTAACGTGCTTGTATTAAGTTGAACCGAGTAAGATGCTCTTGCCTTGCTGCTCCAAGTTAATCTCGCGGTACAGTCCTTTGACGGTAGTCGAGTCGGTAACAGCGAAAGACTCCCATTTCTCGCGAATCATGCAGTCGGTGCAAGAAGACCGGTCGCGACATAAAGAATGGCGGCGACGGGCCCCGTCAGCAGCACGGCGGCGATCAGCCCAAGTCGGACGAACAGGGGGTCGACGCCGGTACGATCGGCGATACCGGCGGCAACACCCATGAACTTGGCGTCGCGGCGATTAAGGACGAAGCGTTCCATCTTTCTACTCCAGATAGGGTTGGTGATCAGGCGACGGGGAGGGGGCCGACAGCCGCGCTGACGAAGAGCAGGGCGGTGATGAATGCGCCGGCAAAGGAGACGGCGATCTGGCGGGGATCGATGGTCGAAGTCATGGTCAGTTCCACTGTCTGGGCGGCGAAAGTGCCGCATGCCGACGTCAATGCAGGGGCCGTGCCAAACAGAAGAAACCTCGCTTCGTCAGTGCCTTAACCAAGAGCCTGCACGGAAGCGGAAGCTTGGACGACAGCGGGGTTGGGCAAATTCCCCATCTTTTGGCGCTGTCCGGAAATTCCCCAACGGCCCGTTAACCAATCTCGCCAGCAAAGCGGCAAGGGGTGAGGGTTAATGGAGGGCTTACCGCGTTTGGGGCCTTCTGCCGCCGAACGCTCGGTGTGGGGACTGAACGACTATGAAGAAGCTGATCTTTGCTGCGGCCGCGCTGGCCGCTTTCGCCGCCGCGACTCCGGCTGCTGCCCAGTCGGCGACGGGCGCGACGCCCAAGGCGACGGCCAATGCCCGCCTGATCAAGCCGCTGACGCTGACCGCGATGCGCGACCTCAATTTCGGCACCATCGTGATGGGCACACTGACCGCCAACGAAACGGTCAGCATCAATGCCGCCGGCGTCGTCAGCTGCGGTTCGTCGGGTAACCTCGTCTGCACCGGCACGCCGCAGTCGGCGGGCTATCGCATCACCGGCACCCAGGGTCAGGTCGTGGTCGTTTCCTCGGCCGCTGCCAGCTTCCCGCTGAGCGGCAGCAACGGTGGCACCCTCAACTTCGTGCCCAGCCTGCCGACCCCGATCACGCTCGGCAACTCGGGCAGCCCGGGCAATGATTTTAGCGTCGGCGGCTCGGTCTCGATCGGCAGCGCCACTCCGGACGGCGTCTACCAGGGCCAGATCGATATCCAGGTTGCCTATCAATAAGACCCGCTGATCTCGCGATCAGACCAGAGAAGGGCGGTCCCGGAAGGGGCCGCCCTTTGTCGTTATCCAGCGGCGGATAAGCGGGATGGTTAGCGCTTCATCAACCATTGGCTGCGAGAAACACTCCGAAATGGCGGCAATTGGGCCGCCTTCGGGAGCCGACAACGCCATGACCCTGACTGCTCGATTCGCCCTCCGGACTGCCTTGCTCGCACCGCTCCTGGCACTTGCCCCGGCGGCGCAGGCGGGCGTGGGCGATCTGCTGGTCGCACCGACCCGGATCATCCTGAACGGTGGCAAGGGCACCGAGATCATCCTCAACAACATCGGCGACGATACCGCGACCTACCGTATCTCGGTCGAGCTGAAGCGGATGCGGCCCGATGGCACCTTCGAGGACGTCGCCACGCCGAGCGCCGCCGAGGCAGCCGCCCGCGACATGGTCATCTTCGCGCCGCGCCGGGTCGTCCTTCCGCCCAAGCAGCCGCAGACGATCCGTATCGCCGCCCGCGCCCCGGCCGGACTGCCCGACGGTGAATATCGCGTCCACATGCTCTTCCGCGCCGTTCCGCCGGCACAGCCCCCGGTCCAGACCCCGGCGGACTTCAAAGGCATCGGCTTTGCCCTGACGCCAGTCTATGGCGTCACCATTCCGGTCATCGTCCGCCTCGGCAATCTCGCGGCGACGGCTGGAATCGCCAATGTCGGCAAGGTCCAGGTCGAAGGGCGTCCCGCGGTTGCGCTGGAGCTGACCCGCTCGGGCTCTCGCTCCACCTATGGCGAAGTCCGGATCATGAAGGCTGGCTCCAAGGAGCCGCTCGCCATGCAGCGCGGCATCGCCGTTTACACCGAGCTCGGGCGCCGGCAGGTCACCATTCCGCTCGAACCTGCGGTCGCCGCGCAGGCGGTCGGACCGGTCACCGTTCAATATGTCGAGAATGTCGACGGCGTGACGACGACGCTCGCCGAGACGAGCGCGGTCCTCCGGTAAGCCAGCGCAGGGGGCGGGGACACTTACGGTCATGACGCGGCGCTGGCTTCGCTGGCCCCTGTCGCTGGCAGTCGCCAGCGGCCTGGGCATCGCCGCGCCCGCTTCCTCGCCCCAAGGCGCCGCCGCCTGGTCGGCCGACCCCGAAAGCCAGTTCCTCCTCGACGTCCAGATCCGCCAGCGCGCGATCGGCGACGGGGTTCGTGCCTATCCGGTGGCGGGGGGCACCTGCGTCATTCTCGGTGACCTCGTCACGGCCTTGGACCTCCCGATCAAGATCGACCTCGCTGGACGCCGCGCGGCTGGCTGGGCCTTCAAGGAGCAGAACAAGCTCCTGATCGACCGCGCCGCCGGGCGGGTGACCTACGGCAGCAAGAGCGAAGCCCTCGATAGCGCCCTCATCGAGGATGCCCCTGAGGGCTGGTGCGTCGACACCCGGGCTCTGTCCCGCTGGCTCGGCCTCGTCGTCGAGCCGCGCACCGATGCCTCGCTGCTGACCCTCCAGACGGACATGAAGCTCCCGGTCGAGCTTGCCGCCGAACGACGTGAGCGCGCAGCCCGCCTCAGCAAGGCGAGCTTCGACCTCAAGTCCCTGCCGCAGGTGCGCCTGCCCTATCGCATGTGGCGGACGCCATCGGTTGACGTCATGGTTGACGCCGGCCTCACTTATTCTGCCTCCACCGGCGCCCGAATCGACCATCGCGCAAGCATCATCGCCGCCGGCGAGGCGCTGCAGATGAGCTACGAGGCCCGGATCGGAACCGATCAGCGCGGGCTTCCGACCAATCTTCGCTTTCGCGCCTTCCGGTCCGATCCTGACGGAGGTCTGCTGGGCCCGCTCCAGGCGACCCACGTCGCCGTCGGCGATGTCGAAGGTCTCGGATCGCCGCTCGCCGCAGCCACGGCGACAGGCCGCGGAGCCGTCGTCACCAATCGTCCGTTGTTCAAGTCGGTCGCCTTCGACCGCACGCAATTCAGCGGTGAGCTTCCCCCCGGCTGGGATGCCGAGCTCTACCGCAACGGCGAACTGGTCGCCTTTGCCGCCGCCACCGGCGACGGTCGCTACCGCTTCGACGACGTCGCCTTGTCCTTCGGCGACAATCGCTTCGAGATCCTCACCTACGGTCCGCAGGGGCAGGTGAAGAGCCGCATCGAGACCGTAAATGTCGGGCCCGATGCGGTCCCGCCCGGACAGACCTATTATTGGGCCGGCGTGGTCGACCCTGGCCGCGACATGCTCGACTTCCGGCATAGCCGCGCTCCGCCTGACCGGGACGGGGGCTGGCGCG
This sequence comes from Sphingomonas sp. SP2, assembly GCF_058313385.1. NCBI lineage: Bacteria > Pseudomonadati > Pseudomonadota > Alphaproteobacteria > Sphingomonadales > Sphingomonadaceae > Sphingomonas > Sphingomonas sp. SP2. The sequence continues at coordinate 734,077 of NZ_JBZFLD010000001.1, forward strand.
CGACGGCGCAGGTCGAGCATGGCCTCGATCGCCGCACCTCGGTCGCAGCGCTGGTCCAGACGCTCAGCGTCAACGACGAGCGCGTCACCTATGTCGAAGGCACCGTCCGGCGTTCGATCGGGCCCGCGATCGTCGAGGTCGCCGCTGCGCGCGATGATCGCGGCGGATTGGCCTTTCGCGGCCAGGCGCTGGCGAAGATCGGCGGGACCAGCATCGCCTGGAGCAGCTTCCTCAGCCGCGACTTTGCTGCGCGCCCCGACGGGCTCGGCGCCACGTCCGAGCACCGCCTGAGCGTCGACACGCCGATCAAATTCTCTTCGAACTTCACCCTGCCGCTTCACGGCGATGTGCGACTGGCGCGCCGCGAGGACGGGGGGCGCACCATCGAGGCCAATGGCCGCACCAGCATCATGCTGAGTCGCTTCAACCTCGCCGCCCTCGTCCGCTACCGCGACGAGCAGCCTGCGGGCGGCATCGAGCGGCGGCGCGAGGCCGAACTGGGGCTGATCGGCAGCGGCCGCATCGGACCGGTCCGCGTTCGCGGCTCCACCGAATGGGAAATCGCCCCCGGCACACGTCTTCGCCGTGCCGAGCTATCCGGCTACTGGAGCCGTGGCGGCAACGCGGACTGGGAAGGCGCGCTCGCCTACGAGAAGACCGAGGGCCGCTTCCGTGCCCGGGTCACGCACATCCGCCGCTTCGACCAGCTCGCCCTTGCCGGGACGCTCGAAGCCGCGAGTGACGGATCGGTCGCTGCAGGCCTCAACCTCACCTTCTCGCTCGACCGGGGCAACAATGGCTGGCGCTTCAGCCGGCAATCGCTCGCCGGCACGGGCAGCGTGCGCGCGCAGGTCTTCCGCGACGCCAATGGCAATGGCATCCGGGACGGGGACGAAGCACTGGAGAGCGGGGCCTTGCTCACCGCGGGCCTCCGCCCCGCCGACAAGCCGACCGGCAAGGACGGCTGGGGCTCGGTTGCCGGCCTCGACAATTATCGCCCGGTCGCGATCGGCGTGGATACGAGCTCGCTCAGCGATCCGAACCTCGTCCCGGTGCGCCCGGCCCAGGTTGTCGTTCCGCGCCCCGGCATTTCGGCCGAGCTGCTGATCCCGCTGACCGGCGGGGGTGCAATCGAAGGCGTGCTGATTAAGGACGGCGGCGGCGCCTTCGAAGGCTTGGCGCTCGAGCTGGTCGACGCCGACGGCAATGTCGTCGCGACCTCGAGCAGCGATTATGACGGTTATTTCCTGTTCGAACGCGTGCCCCCGGGCCGCTACGCACTGCGTCTCAGCGAAGCCAGCGCTGCCGCCGCCAAGGCGCAGGACCGAATGGTGATGCCGACGGTCGAGCTCAAGACCGACCAGGCGGTTGCCCGGCTGGGATCGCTGGTCGTTCGGGCAGCGCCGAAGATGGCCGTTAACCAAGAAGTCGTCTCAGGCGACTTGGCATCTCTTCAGCGCTAAACTGCTGGATAGCTTCACTTCTTGAGTGAAGTGGTGCGGTCGAGAAGACTCGAACTTCCACGGCCTTTCGGCCACAGCGACCTCAACGCTGCGCGTCTACCAATTCCGCCACGACCGCACGTGATGTCGGCACCCGCAGGAGGAGCGCCGTTGGCAAGGCCCGCGCCTCTAGCAGCGGGATTCGGGGAGCGCAACAGGGGATGATCCGTTCCAATTCGGATCAAAGGTAAACGTCGCGTTTACCTTTCTGCCCGCTGATGCGTATCCTGAGCATGATGCTGACGTTCGCCTTGCTGGCCGTGTCCGCAGTGACCGCGCCGCCACCTCCGCCACCGGTGGCGCGCGCCTCGACCACGGCGTTCGTCCGCGTGGTCCGCGCGGCCGCGATCCGCAATGGACGCAGCGATGAGCCCCATCGCCGGACCATCGTTCGTGATGAGCAGGGGCACTCCCGATTGTTGCTGGAATTCGAGTAGGTTAGGCGCCGACCGCTTCGCCGTCGCGGCAGACCGGCGGCTTCTGCTGCTCGCCGAAGAAGACTTCGAGGCAGGCCGCCGCGGGTGGAATATTGAGGTTCGCGCTGTTGAAGCTCGCGCTTCCGCCGGGCGCAAGGCGCGGCGCGGGCGGCGGAATGGTCCACTTGTAGACCACCTGCTGGTCGAGGCTGCGCAGCTGGGCATTCAGCGCCGGAACCGCCTGCGGCTGGTCGGTCGGATTGATCACCATGCCGCTGACTTCGAGAAGCTGATTTCCGCTCGCGAGCTTCTGTCGGCTGTGCTGCTGCAGCTGGAGAAGCAGCTTCGTCTGTCCGTCGGCCTGGGCGAGGCCGAGGCGATTCTTGAATTCGCTCGGCGCCAGGAACCAGATTCCGGCTGCGATCGCCGCCACCAGCACAAGAAGCCCAAGGATGGCGAGCGGCCAGCGACGACGGGCTGGCGCCTCGTCCTCGTCGCCGTTGGCGAAGGGGCTGTAGAGATCGTCGATCGCTTCGGCCCGGCCGGCCCGGAGCGGGTGCGAGGTGCGCTGCGGCTCCGACTCTTGGGCCGGCACGGCCTCGGCGGGATAGGGATCGCTCGCCGCCGCGGCTTCGGCTGGCATGACGGCGGGCTCGCTCTCGACGCGATCGACCACCGGCTCCTCGACGAGGTCGGCCTGCATGCTGCTCTCGGTCGCCGCGGGCTCGGGAAGAACAGCCTCGTCATGACGCGCATCGGCGGCATTCTCGAGCGGCTGATCGGGATGCGCGTGATCACCGACGTCGCCGGGCGAGGCGGTGTCCGCCGACTGGTCGAATGCGGAAGCTTCGGACCGCTCCTCGCCCAGACCCTCGCGACCCGTTTCCGGAACGTGCTGGACGGGCGCTTCCTGCACGGGATCGTCCTGACCGAGCGTCTCCGGATCCTGGTGCCAGCTGTGCTTGCACTGGGCGCAACGCACCGTGCGTCCCTCCGGCGGAATGGCGCCATCCTTGACGACGTAACGCGTCCCGCATGACGGGCAGGTAAGGATCATGGTCGGCCGCTTTCCCTCAGAACCGTCAACAATAACGGTGCGTAACCTTTTCGTGAATCCATTGGCAAGCTAGAGCCTTGCACTTGAGACGATTAGAGGGGGCGAGACTGGCCGCGCTGGTCGAGTTTGACGGGGTGGGGCTGCGTTACGGGACCGGCGCGGAAGTGCTGGCCGGTCTCGACTTTCGCCTTGCGCCCGGCGGATTCTACTTCCTCACCGGCCCGTCCGGGGCGGGCAAGACGTCGCTGCTCAAGCTGCTGTACCTCGCCCAGCGTCCGACCCGCGGCCGCCTGCGCCTGTTCGGCGAGGACCTCGGCGAGGCGCCGCGCGCGACCCTTCCCGCCTTCCGCCGCCGGATCGGCGTGGTTTTCCAGGATTTCCGGCTCGTCCGGCACCTCTCGGCTTTCGACAATGTCGCGCTTCCGCTGCGCATCGCGGGGCAGAGCGACCGCGAGATCGAGGGGCCGGTCCGGGAGATGTTGGCCTGGGTCGGTCTGGCCGATCGTGCCAGCGCGAAACCGCCGACCCTGTCCGGTGGGGAGCAGCAACGCGTGGCCATCGCCAGGGCCGTGATTGCCCGTCCCGAGCTGCTCGTCGCCGACGAACCGACCGGCAACGTCGATGCCGCAATGGCCGACCGCCTCATCCACCTGTTCGAATCGCTCAATCGCCTCGGCACCACCGTCGTGGTCGCAACGCACGACATGTCGCTGATCGCGGCGGTGAAAGGCGCACGGCTGATGCGGCTCGAGAACGGCCGCCTCGCCGATCCGACCGGCGAACTGCGCCATCCGCCATCGGCCGGTGCGCCGGAGCTCGACCGATGAGGGGCTGGCTTCCGCCCACGCCGGCGATGCGCAAGCTCCTGCCGGACCAGCGCAAGCGCGCGGCGCCGTGGATCATGGGGCTGATGACCTTCGTCAGCCTTGTCGTCGGCGCCCTTGGCGTCAGCCTGCTCGGCGCCGTTGCCGATCTCGAAGGTGCGGCCAAGGGGCGCTGGTCGCTCCAGGTCACCGGCACGCCGGCCGAGGCCGCCCGCGCCGAGGCCCTGCTCCGCGCGTCGCCTGACGTCATCGCCATTGCGCGCGTTCCTGACGCCGAACTGCGCAAGACCCTTCGTCAGTGGCTCGGTCCCGCCGCCGAGACGCTCGACCTCCCCTTGCCCGCCCTCGCCGACGTGTCGCTCAAGGCGGGCGCTGATGGAGAGCGCCTCGCCCGCAATCTCGGCGCGACGGTCCCGAGCGCGCGCCTGGCTCCCTATGCCACGGAGTTGAAGCCGCTCCTCGCGACGCTGCAGGGGCTTGCCTTGCTGGTGACCGGCCTCCTCGTCGTTCTCGCCGCGGCGATGGCGGCGGCTGTCGCGCTCGCCACGCGCGCCACGCTGGACAGCAACCGCGCAACCCTCGAGGTGCTGCATGGGATCGGGGCGACCGACACCCAGCTCGTCGGCCTCGTCCAGCGGCGCATCGCACTCGATGCCCTCGGAGGAAGCCTCGCCGGCGCGATCGCCGCAGCATTGGTCCTTGGCCTCGCGCTTATCCCCGCGCGCGACCTTCTTGCCGGCTGGGGCGGCGCGCCCTTGCTCTCGGTCTCTCAGCTGACCCTTCTCGCGCTGCTGCCGCTTGCCCAGGCCGCTCTTGCGACTTTGGTTGCTAGGCGTGCCCTTCGGCGGGCACTGGCGGACACCTTATGACGCTTCGTCTCGCCGCGCTCGGGCTGCTTTTCTATGCCCTCGGCTTCGTGCTCTTTGGCGTGTCGCTGGCCAAGCCCGCGCCGGCCGAGCGGACCGACGCCATCATCGTCCTTACCGGCGGAAGCGGGCGGCTCGAGCGCGGCATGGCCTTGATGAAGCAGCGCCAGGCGACGCGAATGCTGGTCGCCGGCGCCGATCCCAGCGTCACCCGCGCCGACCTCGCCCGCCGCCTCGGGAAGGGTTCGCGCGCGACGCTTCGCTGCTGTGTCGATCTCGGCTCGGAGTCGGTCGATACCCGCAGCAATGCCGAAGAAGCCCGGCGCTGGATGCAGAAGCGCGGCTATCGCTCGCTCCGCCTCGTGACCAGCGACTGGCACATGCGGCGTGCGGCCTATGAATTTCATCAGGACCTGCCCGACACGCGGATCCTGCTGGACGCGGTCGCGACCCGGCCCAGCCTGTTCACGCTCTTCGCCGAATATAACAAATATCTGCTTCGGCGCGCGGCGCTGTGGCTCGACGTCTGAGGAATCCGGACCCGTGAATGCGTTGCGCTCCGCGCTCTACTTCCTGCTCTTCTATCCGGGCACCGTCTTCTATTGCATCGCGACTCTTCTGGTCGCGCCGTTCGGAAGCGGGCCCGTCCGCACGGTCATTCACGGCTGGGCGAACTTCCATCACCTGCTCGTGACCAGGCTGCTGCGGATCCGCTTCAACGTCGAAGGCACGGTGCCGCCCGGGCCCTTCCTCGTTGCGGTGAAGCATCAGGCGATGGTCGAGACGATCGAGGTTCTCCGCCTCGTCGATACGCCCGTCGTCGTGATGAAGCAGCAATATGTGAATACGCCGCTGCTGGGCGCGGTCATGCGACGCTATGGCGTCATCGGGGTCGACCGCGAGGCTGGCGCGAGCGCGCTGCGCGAGATGATGCAGCGCGGAAAGCAGGCGATTGCCGACGGTCGTCCCGTGGTCATCTTCCCCGAAGGCACGCGCGTGCCGGTCGGCGAGCATCCCCCGCTGCGACCTGGCTTTGCGGGTCTCTATCGCGCGCTCGGCCTCCCGGTCGTGCCGGTCGCCCACGACAGCGGACGCCTCTGGCCCAAGGGCTTCATCAAGCGTCCCGGAGTGATCAATGTCCGTATCGGCGAGACCATTCCCGCCGGCCTCAAGCGCGACGCGATTGAAGAACGCGTCCACGCCGCGATCAACGACCTCGCCTAGGCCCGCAGTCGCGCGCCGAGCTTGCCCGCTGCCGCAACCACCTTGTCGCCGAGCGCCTTGAGGTCGGCATCGGTAAGGCTGCGCTCGACCGGCTGGAGCAGGACCTCGAGCGCGAGGCTGAGATCGCCACCTTCTGGCTGATAGCGGTCGAACACACGCACGTCGGTGATCAGCGCCTTGTCCGCCCCGCGGATCGCCCGGACGAGATCTCCCGCTGCAAGTGACGGCGGCACCACGAAGGCGAAATCGCGGCTTACCGGCTGCAGCGCCGGCGGGGTGAAGGCCGGCCGCGCCCGACCCTTGTCGCGAGCGGCCGGGACGGCGTCGATATAGAGCTCGGCCATCTGCGTCGTCGTCGGCAGGTCGAACTGCCGGGCAAGCGCCGGGTGGATCTCGCCGAAGCGCGCCAGTTCGGCCTTGCCGAGACGGAGCGAAGTAGAGCGGCCAGGATGATAGGTCTCGCCCGCGCCCGCGCTCAGCTGGAGATTGGCGACCGGCGCGCCCGCTTCCTCGAGCAGCCGAAGGACAGACGCCTTGACGTCAAATGGCCCGAACGGCTGCGCTTTTCCGCCTTGCCAGTCGCGCGGCGAAGCCTCGCCCGTCAGCAGGATTCCGACGGTCACGCGCTCGCCTTCGGCAAGGTAGCGGCGCCCCACCTCGAACAGCCGAACGCTGGTCGCGCCGCGTGCAAGGTTGCGGGCCGCGGCCCGCACGAGGCCCGGCAACAGCGAGCCGCGCATCACCTTCATATCTTCGCTGATCGGGTTGGCGAGGACGTGCGCCGAGCCGCCGAATGCCGCCGCTTCCTCTTCCGAGATGAAGCTCCACGTCACCGCTTCATGAAGACCGCTTGCCGCCGCCGCACGGCGAACCCGCCGTTCGACCCGCTGCGCAGGCAAGGCGACCGGCGCCGCCACTCCCGGCTGGCGGGGGAGCGGGGTCGAGGGAAGCTGGTCGTAGCCGGCGACGCGGGTGACTTCCTCGACGAGATCGGCCTCCCCGTCGATGTCCGGGCGCCAGCCGGGGACCGTCCAGCCGCCACCGCTCTCGCTGAAGCCCAGCGACCGAAGGATCTCCGCCTGACGCGCCGGGTCGAGCGACAAGCCCGCCAGCGCCTCGACCCGCTCCGGACGGAGCGCGACCGTCTTCGGTGCCACCACCCCGGCCCATTGCGCTCCCGTCGCGAGGGTGACGTCGGTGGGAATGCCACCGCACAGATCCACGATCATCGCGGTCGCCGCATCCACCATTGCCAGCAGATTCTGCGGATCGACGCCGCGCTCGAACCGGGCCCGGGCATCGGTGTTGATCTGGTGGCGCTGGCCGGTACGCGCGATCGCGACGGGATCGAACCAGGCGCATTCAAGAAGGACGTCGGTCGTCTCGTCTGAGACGCCGGTGCTGCTCCCGCCGATGACGCCGCCGAGGCCGAGCACCCCATTGTCGTCGGCGATCACGGTGTCGCTCTCCGCGACGGTATAATCCTTGTCGTTGAGCGCCGCGAATGTCTCGCCCGCACGTCCGCGGCGGGCGCTGACCGCACCGCTGAGCTTGGCCGCATCATAGACGTGGAGTGGCCGCGCCTGGTCGAGCGAGAAGAAATTGGTGATGTCGACCAGCGCCGAGATCGGACGCAGCCCGACGGCAAGCAGTCGGCGCTGCAGCCACTCGGGGCTGGGGCCATTCCTGACTCCGCGGATCAACCGCCCGGCAAAGGCCGCGCAGCCACTGTCGTCCGCGACCCCGATCGAGACCGGATTGGCGCCGGCGGCCGCGATCGCCGGCTGCGGCAGTTCGCGGAGCGTCCCGAGGCCGCCCGCCGCCAGATCGCGGGCAATGCCGCGAACCCCGAAGCAATCGGGACGGTTGGGGGTCACCGCAATGTCGAACACCGGATCCTGAAGCCCGCGATAGGCAGCGAAGCTCTCCCCGACCGGCGCGTCGGCGGGAAGCTCGATGATCCCGTCATGCCCTTGGCCGAGCTCGAGCTCGCGCTCCGAGCACATCATGCCGTTGGACTCGACGCCGCGGATCGCCGCGACCTTGAGCGTGAAGTCGCTACCCGGAACATAAGCGCCCGGCGGGCCGAACACGCCCTTCATCCCGGCCCGCGCATTGGGCGCGCCGCAGACGACCTGCATCGGACCGTTGCCGGCATCGACCTGGAGCACCTGCAGCTTGTCCGCCTGCGGATGGCGTTCGGCCGACAGCACCTCGGCGACCACGAATGGCGCCAGTTTCTCCGCCGGATCGTCGACGCTTTCGACTTCGAGGCCGAGCGCGGTGAGCTTGTCGGCGATCTCGGTGACGCTCGCCTCGGTGTCGAGGTGATCCTTGAGCCAGGACAGAGTGAACTTCATGCGCCCACTCCCGCGCTCAGCGTGGGAACGCTCAGCGCCCCGAACCCATAATGTTTCAGCCAGCGAAGATCGCCGTCGAAGAACTGGCGCAGGTCGTTCATCCCATATTTGAGCATCGCCAGCCGATCGATGCCGGTTCCGAAGGCAAAGCCCTGCCACTCGTTGGGATCGAGCCCGGCGGCAGCGATCACCCGCGGATGGACCATCCCCGAGCCGAGCACCTCCATCCAGCCCTCAGCGCCGCCAACGACGCGGCGACCCTTCTCCATCGACCAGCCGACATCGACTTCGGCCGAGGGCTCGGTGAACGGAAAATAGGAGGGACGCAGGCGGATCGCGATGTCGTCACGCTCGAAGAAGGCCTTCAGGAAGGTCTCGAGCGTCCACTTCAGATGCCCCATGGTGATGCCGCGATCGATCACCAGCCCCTCGACCTGATGGAACATCGGCGTGTGCGTGGCGTCGCTGTCCGAGCGATAGACCCGGCCGGGCGCGATCACCCGCAGTGGCGCGCCATGCTTCCGCATCGCCCGGATCTGCACCGGCGAGGTGTGCGTCCGCAGCACGAAAGTGCCTTCGACGCCTTCGCGCGGCTCGACATAGAAGGTGTCGTGCATCGCGCGTGCCGGATGCGTCTCCGGCATGTTGAGCGCGGTGAAATTATACCAGTCGCTCTCGATCTCGGGTCCCTCGGCGACCGCGAAACCGAGGTCGGCGAAGATCTCCGCCAGCTCGTCCATCACCTGGCTGACCGGGTGTACCGATCCCGCCGGCACTTCGGCAGAGGGCAGCGACAGGTCGATGGTTTCGGTCGCGAGCTTGCGCTCCAGTTCGGCCGCTTCGAGCGCCGCCTTGCGTGCCTCGATCGCGTCCGCGACTTGTGCCCGCTGCCCCTGGATCTCGGGTCCCCGTAGCTGACGCTCCTCGGGGCTCATGCCGCCGAGGGTCTTGAGGAGGGCGGTTACCCAGCCGCTCTTGCCGAGCGCGGCGACGCGTTCGGAATCGAGCGTCGCAAGGTCGACGGCGTCGGCGATCCGCTGCAGGGTCGAGGGAAGATCAGACATGGTCGGCGCCTGTAGCGCCTCATGCTTTGCGGCGAAAGCGGGCGGCCCGCCGCGCGCGGCCGATCAGGCCACGAACGGATAGGGCGAGATCGTCTTCCTGTTCTCGTGCACCGCCAGCCGCGCCCCGGCCGGCGGCGTCGCGCGATAGGCACAGTCGAGCCGCGGGCAGATCGAGCAGGCCGGTCCGACCGGTGTCACCGGCGCCTTGTCGAGATCGATCCCGGTCGCGCAATGGAGCTTGTGGGCATGCTCGATGCTACATCCGAGCCCGATCGCCAGCAGCCCGCCCGACAATTCGGTCTTGATCGGCCGCTCGATTGTCCGCGCGACCGTGAAATAGCGATGGCCGTCGGGCGTCTCGATAAGCTGCGTGACGACCTGCCCCGCGGCCTGGAAGGCGGCATGCAGGTTCCAGCGCGGACAGGTGCCGCCGAAGCGCGAGAAGGGGAATCGTTCGCCGGCATATCGCTTGCTGACATTCCCGGCGGGGTCGATCCGCAGCATGAAGAAGGGAATGCCGCGCGCACCCTGCCGGCCGAGCGTGGTGAATCGGTGCGACACCTGCTCGACATTGGCACCGAACTCGGCGCACAGCCGGTCGATCGAATAATGATAGCGCTCCGCCGCGGCGAGAAACTTGCCATAGGGCATCATGATCGCCCCCGCCGCATAATTGGCAAAACTCATGTGCAGGAGGTGGCGGGTGCCGGGGTCGGGTGGCCGCGCGGCATCGAGCAGCCGCGCGATGATCGGGTGGAATTCGAGCAGCGACAATTGATAGGCGATGCCGAACGTCTTGTTCTCCGGCCGCAGCAGCGACGACAGCATGAGCAGGCGCCGCTGCGGGTCATAAGCCTGGCTCGCACCCTGCAATTCCTCGGGTCCGACGACCCGGACCTCGACGCCATAGGCTTCCTTCAGCCGGCGCCGCAGCGGCTCGGCCACCGACAGCGGATCGCCCAGCGCGCCGCCGAGGGTCTCCGCGCCTTCCTCCAGCTCGGGGAAATGGTTGAAGCGGGCCTGGATGAAGTCGCGCACCCAGGTCTCGGGCGTGATCAGCGCGCGCTCGTCCCCGTCGAGCGCGACATCGGTCGCCACCGGGCGCCGCTCGCGCAGCGCGGTGTAAAGTCGTGACACACCCTCGGCGATGCTGGGGCTGTTGTCGCTGAGCTCGAGGATTTCCTGGCGGCTGATTTGGAGGTCGGCGAACATCGGGTCCGCGAAGACCTCCGCCAATTGCTCGGCCGATCCCTGTTCGCCGCTTTCACTCGCGAACTGCCGGATGTCGATTTCGAACGCCTCGGCGAGGCGCAACAGAATGCCCGCCGTCACCGGTCGCTGATTGCGCTCCAGATGATTGAGATAGCTCGGGGAAATGCCGAGCTCGGCCGCCATGCTGCTCTGCTGGAGGCCACGATCGCGCCTGAGCCGCTTGAGCCGCGCACCGAGGAAGAGCTTCTTGGGCATGCTGTGTTTTGTCAAAACTTTTACAAACTCACAAGTCGCGCTTTGACGCTTCTGCATTTTTCCTTGGTGCCTTGCCCGCCTCTCGATGTTTTCAGGGCAACAACTTCAGGCAGCCCCTTCCCCGGGCCGCCGAACCACGAGGAGACAGGCCATGGGTCAGCGCTTTTGGGTCATCGGCGGCGAATATCGCGATTGCGCATTCAACGAGATCGAGCCCGGCACCGAGCGGGTCAGCGGCCCCTTCGGCGACGAACTCAAGGCGCGCATGGAATGGCAGCGCCTGACGTTCCGCGACAATTGCGCCGCCACCGAGCGCTACACCATCGCCATCGAACCGCGGATGGGCCGGGCCTGATCGTGTCGGGCGCCGCAGCGGGCGGCGCCTTTCAGTGAAAGGAAGTTTCTTGTCGTATCAGTCCGAGATTGCGACGGCTGCCCAGTTGATCGGCGGCCAGGGTTCCCCGTGGGAGGGTATCGATGCCGAGGCGGTGGCGCGCATGCGGCTGCAGAACCGCTTCCAGTGCGGCCTCGACATCGCGCGCTACACCGCCGGGGTGATGCGCCGCGACATGGCCGCCTATGATGCCGACCCCGCGGCGTACACCCAGTCGCTCGGCTGCTGGCACGGCTTCATCGCCCAGCAGAAGATGATCGCGATCAAGAAGCATTTCGGCACCACCAAGGGCCGCTATCTCTATCTCTCCGGCTGGATGATCGCCGCGCTCCGCAGCGATTTCGGTCCGCTTCCCGACCAGTCGATGCACGAGAAAACCTCGGTGCCGGCACTGATCGAGGAGATTTATACGTTTCTCCGCCAGGCCGACTCGCGCGAGCTGAGCCTCCTCTTCCGCGACCTCGACAAGGCCCGCGCCGGCGGCAACGAGGTCGAGGAGAAGCGCCTCCTCAACGCCATCGACAATCACGAGACGCACGTTGTCCCGATCGTCGCCGACATTGACGCGGGCTTCGGCAATGCCGAGGCGACCTATCTCCTTGCCAAGAAGATGATCGAGGCTGGCGCCTGCGCCATCCAGATCGAGAACCAGGTCTCCGACGAAAAGCAGTGCGGTCACCAGGACGGCAAGGTGACCGTCCCGCACGAGGACTTCATCGCCAAGCTCCGCGCGGTCCGTTACGCCTTCCTCGAACTCGGCGTCGACGACGGGATCATCGTAGCCCGGACCGACAGCCTGGGGGCTGGCCTGACCAAGCAGATCGCGGTGAGCAAGGCGCCCGGCGACCTCGGCGACCAGTATAACAGCTTCCTCGACTGCGAGGAGATCGGCGACATCACGCAGGTCAACGGCGACGTGCTGATCAACCGCGACGGGCGCCTGATGCGGCCCAAGCGGCTGCCGTCGAACCTCTACCAGTTCCGACCCGGCACCGGCGAGGACCGCTGCGTCCTCGACTGCATCACCTCGCTCCAGAATGGCGCCGACCTCATCTGGATCGAGACCGAGAAGCCGCACATCGAGCAGATCGCCGGCATGGTCGACCGGATCCGCGAGGTGATCCCCAACGCCAAGCTCGCCTATAACAATTCGCCGTCGTTCAACTGGACGCTGAACTTCCGTCAGCAGGTGTATGACGCCTGGGGCGCGGAAGGCCGCGACCTCGCCGCTTACGACCGCGCCAAGCTCATGAGCGTCGACTATGACGACACCGACCTCGGTCGCGAGGCCGACGAGCGGATCCGGACCTTCCAGCGCGACGCCGCCGCTCGCGCCGGCATCTTCCATCACCTGATCACGCTCCCGACCTATCACACGGCCGCGCTGTCGACCGACAATCTCGCCCGCGAATATTTCGGTACCGAAGGAATGCTCGGCTACGTGAAGAACGTGCAGCGCGAGGAGATCCGCCAGGGAATCGCCTGCGTGAAGCACCAGAACATGTCGGGCTCGGACATCGGCGACGACCACAAGGAATATTTCGCCGGCGAAGCCGCGCTCAAGGCCGGCGGCGCCCTCAACACCATGAACCAGTTCGCGGCTTGATCCGTTCGAAAAGGTTCGCAGGATGGCGCGGTCCGGACTGATCTCCGGGCCGCGTTTCTCCCTGTTCCCTATCCCAGAGCTTCAGAAAGTGCCGCGTTGATGGATGCCGCCACCACGACCCGCCTGACCGTCGATCCCTGCCTCGCCGCCTTCATCGACGAAGAAGTGCTGCCCGGCCTGGCGCTTGATCGCCGGGCCTTCTGGGATGGGGTGGAGGACATCTTCGCCCGCTTTACCCCGCGCAACCGGGCCCTGCTCGAGACGCGCGACCGACTTCAGCAACAGCTCGACGACTGGCACCGCACCCACGGCGGCCAGGATAGCGACCCGGTGGCCTACGAAGGCTTCCTCCGCGAGATCGGCTATCTCGTCCCCGAACCCGCCCTTTTCCACATCGGCTCCGACCGCATCGACCCCGAGATCGCGACCATGGCCGGGCCCCAGCTGGTGGTCCCGATCCTCAACGCCCGCTTCCTCCTCAACGCCGCCAACGCACGCTGGGGGAGCCTCTATGACGCGCTCTACGGCACCGATGCGCTTGGCAGCCTCCCCCCGGCCGGCGGCTATGACAAGGCCCGCGGCGCCGAGGTGATCGCCTTCGCCCGCCGCTTCCTCGACGAGGCCATTCCGGGGTGGCAGGCCGCCCTCGACGGCGGGACTTGCGAGCATCTCGTCGCGCGCCGCGACGGTGGCCTTCTCTTCGCCCACCACGGTCTTCACGTCGAGCTGGTCATCGATCCCTCGCACCCGATCGGGCGCGACGACCCCGACGGCATCGCCGACGTCATCCTTGAAAGCGCCCTCAGCACCATCTGCGACCTGGAAGACAGCGTTGCCGCCGTCGATGCCGAGGACAAGGTCGCGGCTTACCGCAACTGGCTCGGCCTGATGCGCGGCGACCTCGAGGCCAGCTTTGACAAGGGCGGTCGGAGCCAGACCCGCTCGCTCGCCGAAGACCGCCACTGGACCGCGCTCGATGGCACCCCCCTGACGCTTCCCGGCCGAAGCCTGCTCCTCGTCCGCAACGTCGGCCACCTGATGACCAATCCCGCGGTCCGGCTCGCGGACGGCGCGGAGGGTCCCGAGGGGATCCTCGACGCCATCGTCACCAGCCTGATTGCACTCTACGACCTCCGTGGCCTCGGCCGCTTCCGCAACAGCCGCGCCGGCTCGGTCTATATCGTCAAACCCAAGATGCACGGCCCGGAGGAAGCGGCCTTCACCGACGCGCTCTTCGCCGCGGTCGAGGACCTGCTCGGTCTCGCCCGCAACACGCTGAAAGTCGGGGTGATGGACGAGGAGCGCCGCACCTCGGCCAATCTCGCCGCCACCATCCATGCCGTCCGCGACCGGATCTTTTTCATCAACACGGGCTTCCTCGATCGCACCGGCGACGAGATGCACAGCGCGATGCAGGCGGGCCCGATGATCCGCAAGGCGGAGATGAAGGAGAGCGCTTGGATCAAGGCCTATGAAGGCCGCAATGTCGCCATTGGCCTGGCCTGCGGGCTCGGCGGCAAGGCACAGATCGGCAAGGGCATGTGGGCCGCGCCCGACCGCATGGCGGACATGCTCGCGCAGAAAGTCGGGCATCCGAAGACGGGCGCCAACACCGCATGGGTGCCGAGCCCGACCGCGGCCACGCTCCACGCCGTCCATTATCATCAGGTCGATGTATTCGCCTGCCGCGACGCGCTCCGCGGGACGCCCGAGCCGCCCTTGCGCGACCTCCTGAGCATCCCGCTCGCCCGGGGCATCAACTGGTCTGCCGAGGACATCACGGCCGAGCTCGACAATAATGCGCAGGGCATCCTCGGCTATGTCGTCCGCTGGGTCGACCAGGGCGTCGGCTGCTCCAAGGTCCCCGACATCCACGACATCGGCATGATGGAGGATCGGGCGACGCTTCGGATCAGTTCGCAGCACCTTGCCAACTGGCTTCTCCACGGAGTCTGCACCCGTGAGCAGGTCGAGGAGTCGCTCCGCCGCATGGCCGCCAAAGTCGACGCCCAGAACGAGGGCGATCCGCTCTATCGCCCCATGGCGCCGAACCCCGACGCCAGCCTTGCCTTCCAGGCCGCCCGCGCGCTGATTTTCGAGGGCCTCGAGCAGCCCAATGGCTATACGGAGCCGCTCCTTCACCGTTTCCGCCAGCAGGTGAAGGCCACCGCGTGAGCTGGCCGGCGCTCGATCCGGCGCGCGACGCGGGTACTTGGAGCGTTCTTCACCTCGCCAGCCAGATGCTCGGAAAGCTCCGGATCGCGCATGCCGACTGGGTCAATCACGGCTGGCACGCAGCGCTTCAGCCGAGCGCCAGCGGATTTGCCACCGCCCCGATCGCGGCGGGGCCGCGTCGATATTCGCTGTCGATCGACCTGTGCGACCACCACATCCACCTGACAACCAGCGAAGGCGCAAGCGACGCCGCACCGCTTGCCCAGCCGTCGATCGCAAGCCTGCACCGCGACTTGGTCGCGATGCTCGATCGCCATCGGCTGCCGAGCAGCTTTCACGGCCGCCCGAACGAGGTTGAGGATGCGCTCCCCTTTGCCGCGGACGAGCGCCCAATCGACTATCGTCCGGACAGTGCCGAACGCCTCCGCGACGCGCTTGCCCATATCGTCCCCGTCTTCGAACGCTTCCGCGCGGGCTTCGCCGGCAAGGTCAGCCCGGTCCATTTCTGGTGGGGCAGCTTCGACCTTGCCGTGACGCGCTTCTCGGGCCGCGCCGCGCCGGTGCATCCCGGCGGCATCCCCGGCCTCCCCGACCGCGTCACGCGCGAAGCCTATAGCCACGAAGTGTCGAGCGCGGGCTTCTGGCCGGGCGGGATCGTGGGCGCCGACCCAATCTTCTACAGCTACGCTTATCCTTCGCCGCCAGGCTTTGCCGAGGCGCAGGTGGCGGCCGGCCAATTCGACCAGTCGCTTGGCGAATTCGTCCTGCGCTATGACGAAGTGCGCGCGGCGGGCGACCCGGCAGCGATGCTGCTCGATTTCCTCGAGTTGACCTACGCCGCCGCGGCCGACCTCGCGAACTGGGACCGCTCGACCTTGGAGCGCGAGCCCGTCGCCCCCTGAAAGCGACGGACCGTCAGCCGGCGCGCACCCGAATGACCGCTTCGACGTTGCGCCCGTAGCGCTCGGCGAGGCTTGGGCCGGACCCCTCGCTTAGCCCTACAACCGCCAGCGCGATGTCGCTGCAGTCGAGGCGGGCAAAGGTCTGCAGCGGAGCGAGGTCCTCGGGCCGCCCGATCCACGGGTCGGCATTGCCGCGCGGCTGCGGGAAGTCGAACGGCTCGGTCGTGACGCGGATCAGCAGCTGCTGACGATGGACGGATGGTCGCTCTTCCGGACGTTCGAGAGCGTCGATGATCGTGCGGACGCGTTCGTGGAGCGTCAGGGCGAGCTCGAAGCCCGTCCACTGGAGCACGCTGCGGTGATAATCATCATAGATGAGGGCTTCGGACAGGCTAGCCTTTGCGGCGGAGCAGAGCGTAGCGGCGTAGCTCAGGCGGAGCGAGTTCGCGCTGAGCCAACCCTTCGCCATCAGTTCAGCAGGCTGCTCGACCGGCCTCGTCAGCGGCTTCGTCCAGTCTTCCGCGAACCCCCATGCGAAGATTGAGTGGGGATCGGAAAGACCGCGGTGGCCGCCCGCGACGAGGAAAAGGGAAGGGCGCGTCGTGGCGAGGGCCGCCTCGACCTCTTGATGCTCGATCACCGGCGGATGAGCCCGGAAACCAGCAAACAGATACATGTGGCCGTCTACCCCAAAAAGTGGCCGACACGAAAAAGGGCGCCCCGGTTGCCCGGAGCGCCCCTGATATCGTCACCGAAGTGCGGCGTTACGCGGCGGCCTGAGCCGAGCGGTCGCCGTCGTTCGGAAGCGCCTTCTTCGCCTGCGCGATGAGCGCGGAGAAAGCGGCACCCTCGTGCATCGCCATGTCGGCCAGGACCTTGCGGTCGAGGTCGATGCCCGAAAGCTTCAGCGCGTGCATGAACTGACCATAGGTCAGGTTCTCGGCGCGGACCGCGGCGTTGATGCGCTGGATCCACAAAGCGCGGAAGCTCCGCTTCTTCACCTTGCGGTCGCGGTAGGCGTACTGCCCGGCCTTCTCGACCGCCTGACGGGCAATGCGGATCGTGTTCTTGCGACGGCCATAATAGCCCTTCGCCTGTTCAAGGATGCGCTTGTGCTTGGCGCGGGTGGTTACACCCCTCTTGACGCGTGCCATCTGTCAGAACTCCTTACTTGAGACCGTAGGGGGCCCAGAGCTTCACGCGGGCCGTATCGGCTTCGGCGAGAACTTCGGTGCCGCGGTTCTGGCGGATGTACTTGGCGTTGTGGCTGATGAGCCGGTGGCGCTTGCCGGCGACTCCGTGCTTCACCTTGCCAGTGGCGGTGAGCTTGAAGCGCTTCTTGACGCCGCTCTTGGTCTTGAGCTTGGGCATTTCGTCTCCTGTGCTGCCCGCGAGCGGGCGACGTTTCTCACCTGACACGGCAGCCCTGACTGGCCGGCCCGGTGGTTTTTCCAACGATCTGGAAAGGAGCGCCCCCTAGCGGCGAGTCGCCCGCTTGGCAAGGTCACCAGGGAACGCGCTGCCCCTGATAGTCGAAGAAAGCGCCGCTGTCCTTGGCCGTCAGGCCCGCGATGACGTCCATCATGCCGGCGATGCTCTGCTCGGGCGTGACCGGAGCATTGCTTCCGCCCATCCGGGTCTGGACCCAGCCGGGGTGGAGCATGGTGCAGACGAGGTCGGTGTGGGTGAGCGCGAGCGTCTTCCACGCCATGTTGAGCGCGGTCTTGCTCGAGCGATAGGCGAGGAACCCGCCAGAACCGTTATCGGCGAGCGAGCCCATCCGCGTGCTGATCGCGATGAGCTTGCCCTTCGCCGCGCTGACGTCGGGCTGAAGCGCCTTGGCGAGGAGATAGGGGGCGACGGTGTTGACCGCGAACGTGTCGAGCCATTGGTGGGCCGAGGCCGCGTCTTCGGCCTCGCGCGGGCCGTAGGTGCCGGCATTGGCGATGAGGAGATCGAGCGGCTTTCCCGCCCGCATCGCGCTCACCGCACCGGCATCGCTCATGTCGAGATGGCGAACCTCGGCGCCGAGGCCGTCGAGCTCGGCGGACGGCTCGCGGACGGTGGCGATGACGTCCCAGCCCGCGGCGCGATACTGGCGCACGAACTCGAGGCCGAGGCCGCGGCTTGCGCCGGTGACGAAGACGGTAGGCATGACTTTTTCCTTTGTTGCGGTCGAATGGGCAGCCCCCGAACGCACCGCGCCGCCGGGGTGTCCTTTGTACCACCCCGGGCTCCCTCGCTATCGGCGGGTGTTTCCGTTATGCTGGCCTCATCTTCGTTTCTATCAACGAGGGAGAGCCGACATGATTTCGGACGAGCGTCACTATAGCGCAGAGCAGGTGACCGGAGCACGCCAGGAAGGGGTGGTGCGGTGGATATTGGGAATATCACTCCTGCTGATCGTTGTCGCCATGTCGGCGGTCTGGATCTTGCCAGCGCTCATCGACTGAGCCTCGCGCGGTTCGTCGCCGCGCAGGGTGGGGTCTATGAAATGGCGCTGGCCGAGCTTCGCGCCGGCGAGAAGCGAACCCACTGGATGTGGTTCGTTCTCCCGCAGCTACGCGGGCTCGGCTTCAGCATCATGGCCGACCGCTACGGGCTCGAGGACCTCGCCGAGGCGCGGGCTTATCTCCATCACCCCTTGCTCGGCACGCGCCTGGTGGAATGCATCGAAGCCCTGCTCGGCCATGCCGGGCGCCGGACCGCGGGCGAAATCATGGG
Organism: Sphingomonas sp. SP2; assembly: GCF_058313385.1. NCBI lineage: Bacteria > Pseudomonadati > Pseudomonadota > Alphaproteobacteria > Sphingomonadales > Sphingomonadaceae > Sphingomonas > Sphingomonas sp. SP2. The sequence goes on from NZ_JBZFLD010000001.1 coordinate 752,658, forward strand.
CGTAGTCGACGGGATCAAGCTTCTCTCCTGCCTGACCCTCTTCGAGGCCGCCGGCGGCGGGCCGATCTTCGGCCGGGCGATCGAGGCTTTCTACGGCGGCGAACGCGACCGCCGGACCCTTGCGATCATCGAGCCGTAACAAAAGTTGGTCGTTCCGGGAACGGAAGGGTCGCTTGCGCGCTTGTGCCTGCTGGGATGAGCACGCATCCTGTGCACCGCGGCTCCCGGGCCGCGGTGCTTACCTTTCAACGGGGAAAAGACGCTCATGAACAAGTTCAAGCTCACCATGGTGGCCGCGGGCCTCGCTGCCCTTGCCGCCTGCAACAACAACACGCCGCAGGAGCAGGCTGCCGACAACATCGAGGCCAATGCCGAGATGACTGCCGACAACCTCGAGGAAGCCGCCGACAACGCCGCGACCGACGCTCAGGAAGATGCGCTCGAGAACCAAGCCAGCCAGGTTCGCGAGAAGGGCGAGGAAAAGGCCGACGCGACCCGCACCAGCGCGGACCTCGACGGCAACAGCGCCGACGACACGGTCTCGGGCAACAGCTCGAACTAAGCCGCAAGGCTTGGCACGAAGGAGGGTCGCTCGCGCTGCGGGCGGCCCTTTTTCTTGCCTCGGCCCCCCAAGACGGGCTGTAACGGCGCCGTGACCGATCGCGCTTCGACCCCGCCGCTCTCCCGACCCGCCCGCTGGGTGAAGCGCGGCTTCCTCCGCTGGTTCGAGCGGAACGGGTGGAGCGTCGAGGGCCAACTGCCGCTGCCCGACAAGGCGGTGGTGATGGGCGCGCCGCATACCAGCAACTGGGATTTCCTCGTCTTCGTCGGGGCGATGGAGGAGCTGGGCGTCGAGGGGCGCTACATCGGCAAGTCGAGCCTGTTCAAGTTCGGTCCCATGGCCCGCTTCATGCGCGGGCTGGGCGGGATCCCGGTCGAGCGGACCAAGCGCAACGACCTCGTCGCGCAGGTCAGCGCCGAGCTCCGCCGGGCCGACAGGATGCTCCTCGTCATCGCCCCCGAAGGCACCCGCCAGCCGACGCAGGACTGGCGGCTCGGCTTCTACCGGATCGCCCTTGCCGCGGGGGTGCCGATCGTCCCCGCGGGTCCCGATTATGGCCGCAAGGTCGCGATCTTCGGTCCGCCGATCATGCCGACGGGCGATCCGGTCACCGACCTCGAGCCCGCCTGGGACTTCTTCCGGACGCTCGTCCCGCTCCATCCGGACAAGGTCCTTTTCCCGGATGGCACCGGGATGGACGGACGCCTACACTCGCCCGCAATTCCCTGACGCCCGACAAGGAGCCCAACGATGCGCCGCTTCCTCCTGCCCTTCCTGCTCCTCACCGCCTGCTCGCCGCTCAGCGCGGCGCTTCCGGTCGGCGCTAAGGCGCCCGATTTCACCACCACCGGCGCGCTGGCGGGCAAGCCCTTCACCCTGCATCTCAAGGACCAGCTCAAGAACGGCCCGCTGGTGCTCTATTTCTATCCCAAGGCCTTCACCGAGGGCTGCACGCTCGAGGCCAAGGCGTTCAGCGACGCGATGCCCCAGTTCCGCAAGGCCGGCGCGCGGGTCGTGGGGATGAGCGCCGACGGGCTCGACAGCCTGAAGAAGTTCAGCGTCGAGGCCTGCCGCGGCCAGTTCCCGGTCGCGACCGCCTCGCCCGAGCTGATCAAGGCCTATGACGTGAAGCTGCCGGTCGCCCCGCTCAGTAACCGCACCAGCTATGTCATCGGGCAGGACGGCCGGATCATCTACGTCCACTCGGAGCTGAGCTGGAAGGACCATGTCTCGAAGACTCTGGCGGCGGTCCAGTCGCTCAAGGCGAAGAAGTAAGCCAGGGTCACGAAGGTAACACAGGACGGGGTGCCGATCCGTCCCCGTCACCACCGCATCCGCGGCGAAAAACCGCCAAGGATGGCGCGGCGTCGAAGGTGACGAGCCGTGACCCCGCCGGCCGGCGTGGTCCGCATGATCGCAACCCACATGCGGGCGAACAGGCTGTCCGGATGGCGCCGGCGAAAGCGATAGGCGCTTTCGCGGCTCAGCCCCGCGGCAGCGGCCGCGTCGCTGACGCAGCGGGTCTGTTCAAGGGCGACGAGGAAGCGGCACTGACGGAGCGCCGTCCAGTGGCGGGAGCGACGATCGTCTTCAGGGTCGTCGTTGGCAATCGAGTCGCGCATCGACCAGCGTAGATCATGCGAAATCCTACTAGTGAAGCCCTGCCGGCGAGCCGCGCGCTCAGGGTGCGTCGGGCAGGCGTTCGAGCACCATCCGATCGCTCTCGTCGCCGCTGGCCGAGCGATAGGTCTCCCCCCGCACCGGGTGCGCGGGATCGGCAAGGTCGAAACTCAGCGCATGCTGGTGGCTTTCGCGCTCCGAATCGAGGTCGGTCGCGTCCCGGAAGGCAAAGCGGATGGCCGGCCCGTTGCCGCTGAGCGCCAGCCGCGGCTGGTTGCCCTGCGGGCAGTAATGGGTCGCGAGCAGAGTGTTGCCGTCGCGATGGTAGAGGGTGAGGCTGTGCGGCTTGCCGCGGGCGGTCCATTCCTCGACCAGCACCGTGTCCCTGGCCGTAAGATAGTAGCGGATCCGCAGCGGGGACGATGGATCGTCCTTCCGGCGCCAGGTTCCGACCATGGTCTTCAGCCGGAAGAAAGCGGTGCCGATCGGATCGGGCGTGACCATGACCGGCGGCGGCGGGGCGAAGGGCAAGGTCAGATAGGCAAGAAAGGCGATCATGCGGGCCGGGCCTCCATGCGCCCGCCGGCGATGGTGGACCGCTTCCCCTTCAGGAGGCAAGGCGCAAAAGGACGTCGTGCCGAGCGCTTCCCAGCGGCGATGGATCCGATGCGGGACGATTGCCGCCCCTTTACCTTCTGGCAGCAGCTTTGCCCCTAGGATGGGTTCATGGCCCGCCGATGACCCCAGCACTGACCGCCCAAGCCGAGCCGGACCCGTACGCCGATCGCCGCCTGCATCCGCGGGTAACCGTGGCGCTTCCGGCCTTCCTGATCCTCGGCGGGCGGCGCTATCCCGTGCAGATCGTCGACCTGTCGGCGGGCGGCGCGCGGCTCGACTGCGGCACGGCGCTGGTCGCAGCGGGCGCGCCGGTGACGCTGAACTGGGGCGCGGCGAGCGCGCAGGGAACGGTTCGCTGGCGCGACGGCCGGCAGGCGGGTCTGGCCTTCGCGGCCGAACTCGATCCCCGTGACGTGGCCGACCTCGCCCGGCGCTCGGAAGCGCTCGAGGCGCGGATGCGGGGCTGACTGACGGCGCGGGCGCCGGTCAGGCGAGCGCGATGCCGGCGCCCTCGGTGGTGACGGGGGCTTCCTCGCCGCGCGAATAGGTGCCGACGAGGATTCCGGCGGCAAGGACATTGCCCGCAAGCAGCGTGCGGACGTCGCTCCGGCCCGGATTGGGGTCGGGGGCCGCGGCCTGCTCCTTCAGCGCGAAGAGCTGGAAGACATAATCATGGGCACCGTGGCCGGTCGGGGGATCGGGCGGAAGCCAGCCCTCGGCGAAATAGCTATTGCGACCGACGTCCCGCCCGTCCTGCCCCTCGCCGTCGGCGATGATCGCGCCTTCGGCGAGCTGGTTCGAGGCGGGATCGATCCCGGCCACGATGGCATGAACGAAGGGGTTGGGCGCAGGAGCGTCGGGGTCCTCGACGATCAGGAGCAGGCTGGCCGCTTCAGCGGGAATGCCGGTCCAGACCAGGGGCGGCGACAGGCCGTCGCCATCGGCGGTGAAGCGCGGCGGCAGTCGGCCGCCGGGCGCGAAGGCCGGACTCGTCAACTGGATGGTCGCGGGCGGCGCCTCGGACAGAGCGGCGATGGTGAGGCGGTCGTGCCCGGCCCGGACATTGCCGAGCGCGGCGCCGAGCCAGTGGGGAAGTTTCTCGAGCATGGTCACGCAACGCACGAGGCGCCGCCGGGGCCCATTGGCGCGGCGCCGCCCGCCCGGGCACAGACCCGGACGGGCGGCGACTTGGTCATCAGCGCACCTGGACGCGGACGACCGGGCGATTGGCGCGATAGGCGACCGGCTCGTAGCGGAGGCGGACCGATTCCACGTCGCGGCGGTTGCCGCGGAGGTCGACGGCCCGCGTACAGGTCCCGGCATTGAGGATCGCGCGGGTGTTCACGTCCTGGCGGCCGCCATTGGCGAAGCGAATGTCGAAATCGCGCAGGCGAAGCGGGGCGTTGATCGCACAGACCCGGATCTCGCGCTGGCGGGTGACGCCGGGAAGGCGGATCGTGTCACTGTCGCGCCCGTCGACGCGGGCGGTGCCGATGGTCCGCCAATTGCCCTCGTTCCAGCGCCACTGCTGGGCGACGGCGGGGGTCGCGGCGGCGGCGAGGCCAACGGCCGCGGTCACGGCGGCGAGCATCAGTCGGCTGGTCATCATGCGTCTCCTTTGCATACTTCCAAGGAGCTTCTTCAATGCGCGTCGGGGCGGAGACGTTGCCTGAACGAACCCCCGTTTGCACTCGGTTCGTCGCTTGTGAACGGGGGCGAAACGAGCCGTTGCGCGAGGGTCAGGAAGGCGGCTTGTCGCGGCCGAGGCGCTTTGCCCAGTCGACCCGCATCAGGAGGACGATGGCACCGATCATGGCGACCTGGACCGCAATGCCAAGCGGGCTGGTCAGCTCCTTGCGGAAGCTGTCGCCGAGGCTGGTCGCCCGGAGGCCATCGGCGGCGAGCGCATAGATGGAATAGCTGACGAGGCGGCCGGCGAAGAAGGCGAGGGTGAAGGGGAGGAGGCGAACCCGGGCGAGGCCGGCGGCTTCGAACAATTGCGCCGACGGCAGCGGTGACAAAGCGAACAGGCCGAGTGCGAGCAGGCCGTTGCGCCGGTTCTTCTCGAGCGCTTCGCGGGCGGCGGTGAGGTTGGCGCGCGAGCGGTCCGAGAGGAAGCGGTCGCCGACGAGGCGGGTGGCGGTGGCGAGGAGCAGTCGCCCGCTCGCCGCTGCCGCCGCGCCGGTCGCGATCAGGACCGGGGCGGAGACCTCGCTGTTGAGCATGAACAGGACGATCACCGACCAGGTCGGCGGCCCGAACGCCGGGAGCAGATTGATGCCGAGGACCAGCGCGACGAAAATCAGAATGTCGTGCACGTGGTCGCCCGGCGATCCTTTCTTCGACCTCCGCCCGGCTCAGTCGTGCTCGCGGCCGTTGCTGCCGATGTAGAGCTCGTTGCCGCCGGCGCGGTATTTCTCGCTCATCTCGGCCATGCCGGCCTCGGCTTCCTCGACCGCGACGCTGCTGGTCTCGAGGGGGGCGTTCTGCTTCGCCGCGAAGTCGCGGACTTCCTGCGTGATCTTCATCGAGCAGAATTTGGGCCCGCACATCGAGCAGAAGTGCGCGGTCTTGGCGCCTTCGGCGGGGAGCGTCTGGTCGTGGTAGCGCTCGGCCGTGTCCGGATCGAGGCTCAGGTGGAACTGGTCGCGCCAGCGGAATTCGAAGCGGGCGCGGGATAAAGCGTCGTCGCGGACCTTGGCGGCGGGGTGGCCCTTGGCGAGGTCTGCGGCGTGGGCGGCAAGCTTGTAGGTGACGACACCGACCTTGACGTCGTCGCGGTCGGGGAGGCCGAGATGCTCCTTGGGCGTGACGTAGCAGAGCATTGCCGTGCCGAACCAGCCGATCATCGCGGCGCCGATGCCGCTGGTGATGTGGTCGTAGCCGGGCGCGATGTCGGTGGTGAGCGGCCCGAGCGTGTAGAAGGGCGCCTCGCCGCAGCTTTCCAGCTGCTTGTCCATATTCTCCTTGATCTTGTGCATCGGCACGTGGCCGGGGCCCTCGATCATCACCTGGCAGTCGTGCTCCCACGCCTTTTTGGTCAGCTCGCCGAGCGTGTAGAGTTCGGCGAATTGCGCTTCGTCATTGGCGTCGGCGATCGAGCCGGGGCGAAGGCCGTCGCCGAGGGAGAAGGCGACGTCATAGGCCTTCATGATCTCGCAGATCTCGTCGAACTTCTCGTAGAGGAAGCTTTCGCGGTGATGGGCGAGGCACCATTTGGCCATGATCGAGCCGCCGCGGCTGACGATGCCGGTGACGCGCTTCGCCGTCAGCGGAACGTAGGGCAGCCGGACCCCGGCGTGGATGGTGAAATAGTCGACGCCCTGCTCGGCCTGCTCGATCAGCGTGTCGCGGAAGATCTCCCAGTTGAGGTCCTCGGCAATGCCGCCGACCTTCTCGAGCGCCTGGTAGATGGGGACGGTGCCGATCGGCACGGGCGAGTTGCGCAGGATCCACTCGCGCGTGTCGTGGATGTTGCGGCCGGTCGAGAGGTCCATGACCGTGTCGGCGCCCCAGCGGATCGCCCAGACCATCTTGTCGACTTCGGAGGCCACGTCGGAGGCGACCGCCGAATTGCCGATGTTGGCGTTGATCTTGACCAGGAAGTTGCGGCCGATCGCCATCGGCTCGGTTTCGGGGTGGTTGATGTTGTTGGGGATGATCGCGCGGCCGCGGGCGACCTCGTCGCGGACGAATTCGGGGGTGACGTAGTCCGGGACGGCGGCGCCGAAGCTTTCGCCGTCGCGGGCCGCGGCTTCCTTCAGCTGGCGCCGGCCGAGATTCTCGCGGACCGCGACATATTCCATCTCGGGGGTGATGATGCCGCGGCGGGCATAATGCATCTGCGTGACGTTCTGGCCGGCCTTGGCGCGGAGCACGGTCTTACGGACGCCGGGGAAGGGCGGGACCCCGCCCGAGCGGTCCGGGCCCAACTGGCCATTGTCCTCGGGACGGACCTCGCGCTGGAGCTTCTCCTCGACGTCGCCGCGCGCGCGGATCCATTCGCGGCGAAGCTCAGGAAGCCCCGCCATGATGTCGATCCGGGCGATGGGGTCGGTGTAGGGGCCCGAGGTGTCGTAGAGGGTGACCGGCGGCTCGAGGCTCGACGGCTCGAGCTCGACCTGGCGCATAGCGACGCGGATCCCGCCCGGGCCTTCGACATGGATCTTGGTCGAGCCACGGATCGGCCCGGTGGTGACGGTGAGTTCGGTGCGCGCGTTGATGTCGGCCATAGTGGTGTTCCTCTTCCTCCGCCGGGGTCAGCCGGATCAGGTTCTCGGGTCGGAGGTTGCAAGGCCTCCCTCTCAGCTCAGGCGAGCTCCCCGGGGATGCCGCACGCATAGGCGCGCCGGTGCCATTGCGCCAGCCGTTAGGCCTTGCCATTCAGGCGGGGCATGGGGCTGACACATCTCGACCGGCTGGAAGCGGAGAGCATCCACATCCTGCGGGAGGTGGTGGCGACCTGCCGGCGGCCGGTGTTCCTCTATTCGATCGGCAAGGATTCGAGCGTCATGCTCCACCTGGCGCTGAAGGCCTTCGCGCCGGCGCCGCCGCCCTTCCCGTTCCTGCACATCGCGAGCGGATGGGATTTCCAGGCGATGCTCGAGCATCGTGACGCCATGGCGTCACGCCACGGGCTCGATCTCAGGGTCTGGCACAACGAGGCGTCGCTGAGCCCGTTCGACACGCCGACCCCGGCCTATACCCGGGCCATGCTGACCGAGGCGCTGCGCGACGCGCTGACGGCGGGCGGTCATGACGCGGCGTTCGGAGGCGGGCGGCGCGACGAGGAAAAGGCGCGCGCAAAGGAGCGCATCTTCTCCTTCCGGGGGCCGGCCGGGGGCTGGGACCCCAAGTTGCAGCGGCCCGAACCGTGGAACAACTATAATGCGCGGGTCCATCCCGGGGAGAGCATCCGCGTCTTTCCCCTGTCCAACTGGACCGAGCGCGACGTGTGGGATTATGTCGCCCGAGAGGACGTGCCGCTGGTGCCGCTTTATTATGCGGCGGAGCGGCCGACCGTGGTCCGCGACGGGACCTTGCTGATGGTCGACGATCCGGCGCGCTTCCCCGGCCTCGATCCTGCTGAAGTGGTGATGCGCCGGGTGCGCTTCCGGACGATGGGCTGCTGGCCGCTGACAGGCGCGATGGAAAGCGACGCCGACGATATCGCCAAGGTCCGCGCCGAGATGGCCGCGCTCCGAACCAGCGAGCGGCAGGGCAGGGTCATCGACCGCGACGAGAGCGCGTCGATGGAGATGAAGAAGCGTGAGGGCTATTTCTGATGGACCTGCTGCGGTTCATCACCTGCGGCAGCGTCGACGACGGCAAGTCGACCCTGATCGGGCGGCTGCTACACGACAGCATGGCTCTGATGGAGGACCAGCTTGCGGCGCTGGAAAGCGACAGCAGGCGAGTGGGGACGCAGGGGCAGGAGATCGACTTCGCGCTGCTGGTCGATGGCCTCGCCGCCGAGCGCGAGCAGGGCATCACCATCGACGTCGCCTATCGCTTTTTCTCGAGCGCGACCCGGCGCTTCATCGTCGCCGACTGTCCGGGCCACGAGCAATATACGCGCAACATGGCGACGGGCGCCTCGACCGCCGACGCCGCGGTGCTGCTGGTCGATGCGCGCAAGGGCGTGCTGACCCAGACCCGGCGCCATGCCGCGATCTGCCGGCTGATGGGCGTCCGGCACCTGATCCTCGCGGTCAACAAGATGGACCTCGTCGGGTTCGATCGCGAGCTGTTCCAGAAGATCACCGACGAGGCGGCGGCACTCGGCGCTGCGGAGGCCGTTCCGCTGTCGGGGCTGGGCGGGGACAATGTCTTCGCCCGGTCGGCGCGCATGCCCTGGTACGGCGGGCCGACCCTGATGGAAGCGCTGGATGCGATTCCGGTCGCGGAGTCCGACGCGGCCGGGCCGCTGCGGATGCCGGTCCAGTGGGTCAACCGGCCGCACCAGGACTTTCGCGGCTTTGCCGGGCAGATCGCGGGCGGCTCGGTGCGACGCGGTGACGATGTCCGCGTGCTCCCGTCGGGACGGACCAGCCGGGTTGCGGGCATCTTCCTCGGCGATGGGGAGGTCGGCGAGGCCGAGGCCGGCCAGTCGGTGACCCTGACGCTGACCGACGCGGTCGAATGCGGGCGCGGGTCGATCATCGCCGGGCAGGCCCATCCCCCCGAAGTTTCCGACCAGTTCGAAGCGAGCCTCGTCTGGCTTGGCGACGAGGACCTGCTGCCGGGGCGGGGTTACTGGCTGCAGATGGCGGGCCAGTGCGTCACCGCGACCGTCCAGCAGCCCAAATATGAGCTGGGTATCGACAGCGGCGAGCAACTGGCCGCGAAGACGCTGGCGATGAACGGGATCGGCGTGGTGGAGTTTGCCACCGACCGGCCGCTCGTGTTCGAGCCCTATGAGCGCAGCCGGACGCTCGGCGGCTTCATCCTGATCGACAAGCGCAGCAATGCGACAATTGCCTGCGGGATGATCAATTTCGCGCTGCGCCGGGCGCAGAACGTCCACTGGCAGGCGATCGAGGTCGGCCGCGAGGCCCATGCGCGGCAGAAGGGGCAGCGGCCCTGCGTCGTGTGGCTGACGGGCCTCAGCGGGGCGGGCAAGTCGACCATCGCCAACCTGGTCGAGAAAAGGTTGTTCGACCTCGGTCGGCACAGCTTCCTCCTCGACGGGGACAATGTCCGCCACGGGCTGAGCCGCGACCTCGGTTTCACCGAGGCGGACCGGATCGAGAATATCCGACGGGTGGGCGAAGTCGCGCGGCTGATGGCCGACGCCGGGCTGATCGTCATCACCGCCTTCATCTCTCCCTTCCGGGCCGAGCGGGCGCTGGTCCGGCGGATGCTGCCCGAGGGCGAATTCCTCGAAGTGTTTGTCGACGCGCCGCTGGCCGAGGCCGAGGCCCGGGACGTGAAGGGCCTCTATGCCAAGGCGCGCGCGGGCGAGATCAAGAATTTCACCGGTATCGACAGCCCCTACGAGGCGCCCGAGCGGCCCGACCTCAGGATCGATACGACGGAAATGAGCGCCGAAGAGGCGGCCGAGGCGATCGTGGCGGTGCTGCTGCGCCGCGAGTGAAGTGCGGGGAGAGAGCGAAATGCTGAAGCCGGTGTTCGGACGAAAGAAAGCGAGCACGTCGCCTCCCCTCCCGCAAGCCCTGGGCGTGGTGATCGTGCCCCGGGGCGCCTTCGACAGCGCGCAGACCTGGTCGCTCGCCGAGGCGCTGGCGATGTTCGTCGACCATGCCCGGGAGGATGCCCTGTTCGAGCCTGCCGAACTGGTCGCCGATGCGGTTGCGGTAGCGGCGGCCTATGGCTGGTCGGGCGAGATCGACAGCCGCTCCAACGGTGAGTGGCGCGAGCGGGCGACCGCCGAGGACGTCGAGCCGGTCGGCCGCGGCCTCCGCCTCATCGGGCGGAGCGACGTCGCCGCGCAGCTTGCCGGGGAATTTGCCCCGGGCCAGCAGCCCGACATCCTTGGGCTCGCCGCCGACGTCAGCGCTTGGGTCAGGGGCCAGCCGTGGCTCCTAGTGCTCGGCGACGGTGGAAAGGACCGGGTCTACAAGGAAGTGATGAAGCGGCTGTTCCGGGCCAATCCCGCCTTCGCCGCGCGGGCGCCTGGGCGCCGCTTCACCAGAGCCCAAGTCGAGCGGCATTCCGATCCGGCAGTGGCGGGGCTACCAGCCCCGCTCGAGGCGCTGATCGCCGAGGCCGAGCATATTGCTGACAGGGAGTCGCGAGGGGCCTGATCCGCGAGCGGCATGGCGACCGGTCGAACACGCAGGAAGAAGGACGTTCGGAATGACTCATGACATGCAGAAGTGCTGGTTCCTCGTCGCGGCGATCGTGATTGCCGGCGGGGCGCCGATGCTCATGCTGGCGGGTTCCTCCTATTCTTGGATCACTCACTGGACGCTCGACCTCCTGAGCTGGCCGCTCGACGGGGACATGGTGGTCGACGGTGGGGCCGAGCGGCTGCTGTCGCCGATCCTCGGCGGGATCCTGATCGGCTGGGGCGTGACCATGTGACTGATGGGACGGCTGATCTACGATGTCGCGCCCGAGCCGACCCGCAAGGCCGCGCTGGTCGGGCTGAGCTGCTGGTTCGTCGCCGACAGCCTCGGCTCGATCGCCGCCGGAATTCCCGCCAATGCCGTGTGGAACATCCTCTTCTACGCCATCGCCAGCTATGGCTTCTGGCGCCCGGTCGCGCGGTAGCGCGGGCGCGGCTGGCGGTCAGGGCGGCGCGGCCGGCTTGCGGGAGAGTCGGACCCATGTTCGCGGTTCCGCGTTCAGGCCCTTACAATAAAGGGAGAAATGACGTGCGTGCTCTGATCCTGGTCGCTGGTGCGGCCCTTTCCCTCGCGGCCTGCGGAAGCAATGCCAACGAGGCCGACAATGCCGATGCCAACCTGATGATGGCCGACAACATGTCGATGGACGCCAACATGGCGGCGCCGATGGATGCCAACATGATGGGCGGCAACATGGGCGGCATGGGCGGCATGGACGGCAACATGGCGACCAATGGGTCGACCGAAGCCAACATGATGGCGACCGACATGAACACCAACGATCGCGACACCAACCTCGCGAACGGCATGTAAGCCGACCGGTTCACCGGACCGCCGGGACGATCGCGTCCTTGCGGTCCGTCTCCGGGGAAGCGCCCGCTCCTGGTTCAGGAGCCGGGCGCTTCTTTGTTTGTGGCGATTCCGACACAATCGGTACGCGGCTGCAACCATCGGCGTGGCCGCGGGTTCGGCTGGCCATGAAGCATCTTCCCCTGATCGCCGCTATCGCCCTCCTCGCTCCCGGCGCCGCCCTTGCGCAGGACAAGCCCGACCTTCGCGTACGGGCGGGGCTGGGCGCGCAGATCAAGCCCAAGTTCCTCGGCTCGGACGAATTCCGGATCGCCGCGCTGCCGAGCATCGACATCGCCAAGGGCGACGAGGAGTTCAGCTTCGACGCCGCCGACGACGGGATCAGCGTTCCGCTGGTGAAGAGCGGCGACTTCTCGTTCGGGCCGTCGGCGAACCTCGCCCAGGGGCGCAAGGACAAAGATGTCGGCGCGCCGCTCGGGCGGGTGAAGACGACGATCGAGGTCGGCGGCTTCGCGCAATATCAGCTGAGCGACACGCTCCGGCTGCGCGGCGAGCTGCGCAAGGGGCTGAACGGCCACGACGGGCTGGTCGGCAATGTCGGGGTCGACAAGGTCTGGCGCGACGGCGACCGCTACCTGTTCGCGGTGGGCCCGCGGGTCCTCTGGTCGGACGCGAAATACCAGCGCGCCTTTTTCGGCGTGACCCCGCAGGCGGCGCTGGCCTCGGGCCTGCCCGCTTATCGCCCGAGCAGCGGGATCCACGCGGTTGCGCTTCAGGGCGGCGGCAACGTCCAGCTCGGGCGCGGGCCGTTCGGGCTGTTCGGGATCGCGCGCTACGACCGGCTGGTCGGCGACGCGGCCAGGTCGCCAGTGGTGCGCGAGCTCGGCTCCCGCAACCAGTGGAGCGCGGGGCTGGGGCTCAGCTACACCTTCCGGGTCAAGCGCTAGGCGTCAGTCGCCTTCGCCGGGCTCGGGCGAGAAGTAGGCGTCATACTTGCCGTCCTTGCCCTTATACTCGTCGGCGTCGGCCGGGCTGTCCTTCTTGCGGGTGATGTTCGGCCATTGCGCCGAGAAGGTCGAATTGAGTTCGAGCCACTTCTCGTTGCCGCTCTCGGTGTCGGGCAGGATCGCCTCGGCCGGGCATTCGGGCTCGCACACGCCGCAGTCGATGCACTCGTTGGGATTGATGACGAGCATGTTCTCGCCCTCGTAGAAGCAATCGACCGGACAGACCTCGACGCAGTCCATATATTTGCAACGGATGCAGGCGTCGGTGACGACGTAGGTCATGGGTCTTCTTCGCTCCTCTGTTGCCAGCAGCGCTATTGCGCGCCGCCGCCATCGTCAACAACGAGCTCTTCATAGTGGGTCCGCGCCTCGGGCGCAGGGCCGCGCCGGGCGGGGAGCGCGACGACCCGGATGACCCGCACCGCACCGCGCAGGGGGAAGGTGACGACGCTGCCGACGCGGACGCTGTCGGCGACCTTCTCGACCCGGCGGCCGTCGATCCGCGTGCGGCCTTCCTCGATCAGGGCCTGGGCCTGGGTGCGGCTTTTCAGCAGGCGGACGCAGAACAGATATTTGTCGAGGCGCATGGGTCCTAGCGCTTGAGCCCGGCAAGGGCGGCAAAGGCATTGCCGGGGCGGGCGGGGGCCGGCCGGGCCCGGGTGCGCGGGCGGGTGCCGCGCCAGTGCCAGGCGCTGTCCGACTGGCGGAAGCCGACCTCGGCCATCAGCGATGCCAGTGCCGGGTCGGACAGGCCGAGCGAGGTGACGAGGTCGCGGTCGATCGGCTCGAGCGGCTCGCCCACGGGGCGCTCGGCGGCGCGGGCGCGATGGGCGAAGGCGGCGAGGCGATCGGCAAGGTCGACCCGCAGCCAGCTGTCGCCGAGCCGGCGATAGGCAAGCGCGGCGCCGTCGCGATCGGCCTGCCCGTCGAGGGTCGAAGCGCCCGGACGGGGCAGCGCCGGCATCGGCCGGCCGGCTCGGACCGCGAGGAGGACTGCCCGCCAGCGCTGCGCCTCGGGCTTGAGCAGCGACGGGGCGAAGACGTCGAGCGCGCCGAGCCTTACCTTCAGCTTGTGAAGCGCGGCGCGCATTGGCCGGTCGAGCTGGGCGATGGGTTCGGTCAGCGCGCGGCGGGGAAGCAGGCCGCCGGCATCGTAGAGCATCGCGGTAAGCGCCCGCACCGGAGCGCCGAAATGGCGATCGGTGGCGGCACTGCCGAGCCGGGCGAGGTCGCCGACGTGGCGCTGGACCTGGCGTTCGAGCCAGGCCTCCATCCGGGCGCGAAGCTCGGCCCTGGCGGGAGCCGACAGGCGGTCGAGCGCGCGCGCGGTGCGCAGGGCGGGCTCGGTCAGGCTGCGTCCGGGAGCGAGCCGGGCGAGGAGATGACCGTCGGCGGCGATGCCGATGTCGCCGCCGGCGGGCGCGAACAGGGTGAAGCGCTTGTCCTCGTCGGCGCAGAGCGCGCGGGCGCGGCGGTCGAGCTCGTCGCCGAGGCGGCGCTCGGCGGCGGCGAGGAGCAGGCGCTTGTCCGCAAGGCGCGCGTTCGGATCGACCTTGAAGTCGAAGCCGGTGAGGTGGCCGATCGGCTCGGGCCCGACGCTGACCTCGCCGTCGGCGGCGACGGTGACGGGCAGCGCATCGGCCCCGCGCGCGCCGATGTCGCGGATGAGGACGGCGGTGCGGCGGTCGACGAAGCGCTGGGTCAGCCGCTCGTGCAGCGCGTCCGAAAGGCGGGCCTCGACCAAGCGCGTGCGCTCCGCCCAGCGGGCCGGCTCGGCCAGCCAGTCGGAGCGGTGGGCGATATAGGCCCAGCTGCGAATGCCGGCGAGGCGGTCGGCGAGCGCCTCGATGTCGCCCTGCACATTGTCGAGCCGGGCGACTTCGGCGGCGAACCATTCGTGCGAGAGGTGGCCGCCATCGGCGATGTAGCCGAACACCCGGCGGACCATCCGCGCATGGTGCATCGGGCCGACCTTGCGGAAATCGGGGAGGCCGCAGGCGGCCCACAGGCGGCGGGCGACGACCCCCTTGCGATCGGCGACCGCGGGATCCTCGGCGATGAGCTTCAGGACCGCGAGGTCGATCGACAAAGGCGCGGGCCGGAGCAGCGGATTGTCGCTCCGCGCCTCGAGACTGCGGATCAGCGCGGTCACGTCGGTGAAGTCGAGATCCGACGAGCGCCAGTAGAGATGGTCGAGGGGGCGGAAGCGATGCTCCTCGATCGCGCTGATCTCCTCCTCGGTGAAGGCCGGGCCATTGTCGCCGCCGAGACCGAGCGTGCCGAAGGTGCCGTCGCGCTGGTGGCGCCCGGCGCGGCCCGCGATCTGGGCCATTTCGGGGATCGTCAGGCGGCGGTCGCGGCGGCCGTCGAATTTCTCGAGCCCGGCGAAGGCGACATGGGCGACGTCCATGTTGAGCCCCATGCCGACGGCATCGGTGGCGACCAGATAGTCGACCTCGCCGCGCTGGAACATCGCGACCTGGGCATTGCGGGTGGCGGGCGACAGCGCGCCCATCACCACCGCGGCGCCGCCCTTGAAGCGGCGCAGCATCTCGGCGAGGCCGTAGACCTGCTCGGCCGAGAAAGCGACGATCGCCGAGCGCGGGGGAAGCCGCGAGAGCTTGACCGAGCCCGCATAGCGCAGGGTCGAGAAGCGCGGCCGGCTGACGATCTCGGCCTGGGGAATGAGCTGGCGGACGAGCGGCTTGAGGGTCGCCGAGCCGAGGATCAACGTCTCCTCGCGGCCACGGGCGCGAAGCATCCGGTCGGTGAAGACGTGGCCGCGTTCGGGATCGGTGCCAAGTTGCGCCTCGTCGATCGCGCAGAAGGCGAAGTCCTGGTCGGTCGGCATGCTTTCGACCGTCGACAGGAAATAGCGGGCGGCGGGGGGCACGATCCGCTCTTCGCCGGTTATCAGGGCAACCGAATTCTCGCCCTTCAGCTTGACCACGCGGTCGTACACCTCGCGCGCCAGGAGCCGCAGCGGAAAGCCGATGACGCCCGAACTGTGGGCGCACATCCGCTCGATCGCCAAGTGGGTCTTGCCGGTGTTGGTGGGCCCGAGAACGGCCCGAATGATGCCGTCATCACGCGCGGCCATGGAGTTCATGTTGGCAGCAACGCGCGGCAGCGCAAGACGGCGCGTCATCCATCCGTCGCTTAGCGGTGCGTTAACCTTGATCGCCGACAAGGCGGGCATGTTTCAGTCGCCCCGCCCGCTGGTCGCCGCCGCTCCGGTGTCGGCATTCGGCCGTGCCGCCGCGCTGCGCCCGCCGGCGCCGCCGTTCCGGCTGGTCGTCGACCTGACCGAGGCACCCTTCAGCCGCACCTGGTGGCGCGGCGCGGCGACCTTGCTCCTGCTGATCGCCGGGGTGACGCAACTGGCGCCGCCGCTGCGGCCGCTGCCCTCGGGCGTGCCCGAAGCAGCCGGGCCCGACCAGGCGCGGCAGGAAAGGGCGCTCGCGATCGCACCGATCGACGCCGGCTCACGGACGGGGATGGTGCTCGGCGAAGGGCCGCGCGCACGGCTGATCGCCGCGGCGCCGGCCCGGCAGTCGCGCGACCTCAGCCTCGTCTTCGCGGCGGGCGACGATCTCGTCGCCTTGCTTCAGCGCAACGGCGTCGCCAATGCCGACGCGGTCGCCGCGGCGAGCCGGATCCGGGCCGAGAGCGCGGTGCCGCCGGCCGGGACGACCCTGTCGCTCCGGCTCGGCGCGCCCGATTCGTCCGGCCGTCGGCCGATCGAACTGATGCGTTTCCGTGCCCGCCTCGACCTCGAGCTGACGCTGGTACGCGGCGCCGACGGCCTCGCTGCCGAGCGGCGGTCGCTCCATGTCGACCGGACCCCGCTGCGGATCCGCGGCAGTGCGAGCGGGGGCCTCTACTGGGCGCTGCGCGCCGCGGGGGCGACCCCGGCGCAGGCGGCCGACTATCTCCAGGCGGTGGGCGACCGGGTCGACGTCGGCAGCGAGATCAGTTCGGGGGACCGGTTCGAGCTGGTGATCGCGCAGGCGAAGGCCGCCTCGGGCGAGGCAGTCCCGGGCCCGCTTCTCTATGCCCGGCTCGAGCGCGCGGGCGCGACGCCCGTGTCGCTGGTGCGCTGGCCGGTCGCGGGCAAGCTCCAGTGGCTCGACGAGAGCCGGTCGCCCGAGCCGGTCCGGAGCGGGCTCCTGCGCCCGGTGGACGGGCCGGTGACCTCGGGCTTCGGATCGCGCATGCATCCGATCCTGCGCTTCCTGCGGATGCACAAGGGGATCGATTTCGGCGCCAGCTGGGGCACGCCGATCGTCGCCGCCGCCGACGGGCAGGTGATCCGCGCGGGTTGGGCCGGCGGCTATGGCCGGCAGGTGCGGATCGCCCATTCGGGCGGGCTCGTCACCAGCTACAGTCACATGAGCCGGATCGTCGCCCCCGACGGCGGGGTGGTCCGGCGCGGCGAACTGATCGGCTATGTGGGGTCGAGCGGTCTTTCGACCGGTCCGCACCTTCATTACGAGGTGCTGAAGGACGGCGTTCCGGTGAACCCGCTGGGGGTGACCTTCGTCAGCCGGCCGATCGTCAACGAAGGCCTGATGGCGGCGCTCCGCGCCCGGGTAAAGGCGCTCCGCGGCGGCTGATACCTGGCGCCGGCAACGCCCGACGCGCCGGCGCAACAGACGATTGACGGTCCCCGATCTTCTCGCCAGATTTTGCCCTTCCTATGGGGGGAAATGAGAATGAAGACGTTGCTTGCCGCCGCGATGCTTGCTGCCGTGGCGATCGCCGCTCCGGCGTCCGCGGGGGAAAAGAAGACCTATGTGATGGTCAATGAGGAAGTCGGTGTTCCGGTCTTCCCTTACGACATCAAGGATCGCCCGTACGAGGTGCTCGGCGAGGTGAAGGCCGGGGTGCGCAAGGCGACTGCCTTCAGCAAGTCGCCGAGCCAGGCCAAGATCTATCGCGAGCTGTGGGAACGGGCCGAGAAGCTCGGCGCCGATGCGGTGATTAACGCCAGCTACGGCAATGCCCATGTCACCGCCTTCAGCTGGGGCAAGGCCAATGCCACCGGGACGGCGATCCGCTTCAAGGCGGCAGCGCCCGCCCCCGCTCCCGCCCAGTAAGGCGATGAGCATCCTGCTGGTCGCGGCGGCTTTCCAGGCCGCCGCGGTCGCGTCGCCCGCCACGCCGGCGGTGACGCCTGCCGCTCCGGTGAGCATCGCGCCGGTGCCGGCCCCGCCGGTCGCCGCGCCACTGCCCGCAACCGTCCTGCCCAAGAACACGATGCTCCGGCTGATGGTGCTCAGCGAGGTCAATTCGCGCGACCACAAGCCGGGCTATCGCTTCAAGCTGCGGGTCGACGAGGATGTGGTGGTCGACGGGGTCAAACTCGTCCCGACCGGCGCGATGGCGTGGGGCGAGGTGACCAGCGCCGAGGGCACGGGCAGCGCCGGCAAGTCGGGGCGGATCGGGGCCAAGCTCCTCTATCTCGACCTTGGCGGGCGGCAGGTGCCGCTCTCGGGCGATCGCCAGAACAATGGCAGCGGCGGGACCGGGCAGATGGTCGGCGGGATCGTTGCCTTCGGCGTGCTCGGCCTGTTCATGAAAGGCAATAACGCGAGCATCAAGGCGGGCGAGATCATCAACGGCTACACGCTCGAGGATGTCGCGCTCGAGACAAAGGCCGCGCCAGGCGCATGACCTCGCTCCTGCTCGCCTTTGCACTGGTTCAGGCGGCGCCCGCGCCGACGATCCTGCGGGCGGGCACCCCGGTGCGGCTGGCGACCGTCACCGAGATCAGCTCGCGCGGACTGGTCCAGGGAAGGCGCGTGCCGCTCCGGGTGACCCAGGAGATTTCGGTCGGTGGCCAGGTGCTGGTCCCTGCGGGCACGGCGGCGGTAGGCGAGATCGAAGCGGTGTCAGAGAAGGGAATGTTCGGCAAGGCCGCCAAATTCACCCTCCGCCCGTTGTTCGTCGAGCTCGGCGGGCGGCGGGTCAACCTCATTGGCCGGCGGCAGGAAGCCGGCGAGAAGGGGACGACCGCGGCGGCGGTGACGACCTTCCTCACGGGCGGGCTCGGCCTCATCATCACCGGCAAAAGCGCGATCCTTGCGGCAGGAAGCGAAGTGCGGGGCGAAGTGCGCGACGACCTGACGGTGCGCTGACCCATGAAAGTCCGAACCCCTCGCCCCTCGTTCTGGCGCGTCCGGCGAACGGGTCGTGCTTAACGGGCGTTAACCACTATCGCGCGGGCCTTGCTGCGGCCATCCCCTTCCTTTGCAATCCTTTTTCGGGGTGGGGACCTCTTCATGCGTAGCCTGTTCGGCCTGTCTTCGCGCGACATCGCGATCGATCTCGGGACGGCCAACACCGTCGTCTATGTCCGCGGCACCGGGATCGTTTCGAGCGAACCGTCGGTGGTCGCGCTCGAGGTGGTCGACGGGATCCAGAAGGTTCGCGCGGTCGGCAACGATGCCAAGCTGATGCTCGGCAAGACCCCGCAGGGCGTCCGGACCGTTCGTCCCTTGCGCAACGGGGTGATCGCCGACCTCGAGACCGCCGAGGAGATGATCAAGCATTTCATCCGCCGCGCCGGCGGGGGGCCGAGCCGCTTCTCGCGCGGGCCGGAGGTCGTGATCTGCATTCCCTCGGGCGCGACCAGCGTCGAGCGGCGGGCGATCCGCGACGCGGTCAGCAATGCCGGCGCGGATTCGGTGTCGCTGATCGAGGAGCCGATGGCGGCCGCGATCGGGGCGGGCCTGCCGGTGACCGATCCGATCGGCTCGATGGTGGTCGATATCGGCGGCGGGACGACCGAGGTTGGCGTGATCTCGCTCCAGGGGATGGCCTATTGCAGGTCGGCGCGGGTCGGGGGCGACCGGATGGACGATGCGATCGCGAGTCACGTCCGGCGCAAGTTCAACCTGCTGATCGGCGAGGGCACGGCCGAGCGGGTCAAGCTCGAGATCGGTACCTCGCTCCGCCCGGGCGACGGGATCGGGCGGACGACGATCGTGCGCGGGCTCGACGTCAGCCGCGGCGTGCCGGCGGAAATCGAACTCAACCAGGGCCATGTCGCCGAAGCGCTGGCCGAGCCGGTCAACCAGATCGTCGAGGTGGTCCGGATGGCGCTCGAGCACACCCAGCCCGAGATCGCCGCCGACGTGATCGATCACGGCATCACCATGACCGGCGGCGGCTCGCTTCTGACGGGCATCTCGACGCTGCTGCAGGAAGCGACGGGGCTTCCGGTGCATATTGCCGACGATCCGATGAGCTGCGTCGCGCTTGGCGCCGGCCGGACGCTCGAGAACCAGGTGCTGCGCGGGGCGCTGCAGGCGGCCTGACCCTGCTCAGGTCGCGGAAAGGATGAGCGCGGCGGCCTTCGCCGGTTCGTCCCACATCGGAAAATGTCCGCTGTGCTCGAACCAGTGGAGGCGAGCCCCCGGAAAGGCCTGCTGGGCGCGTGACGCCTGTACCGGGAGGCAAAGGCGGTCGTGACGGCCCCAGCCGATGGTCACCGGGCCCGAAGTGGCCGGACCGGTCTGCGCCGGACCGGACGCGAGATCGCGGACCAGAGGTTCGGCCGTAGGGGTGCGGGCGAGGCCGACAAGTTCGCGGGCGACGAAATCGCCGTCGAGCGCCCACGGCCGCGCCGATAGCTGGGCGAGAAGGGCGGAGCGGCTCACGGCATTGCGGGCGAGCGCGGGGACTGCCCCTCCGAGGGATCGGAGCAATTTGATCGAACCGAGCAGGGTCGTGCGGACGAGGCTTCGCTCCCAGCCCTGCCAGAAGCCGCCGGGATCGAGTGCGACGACCGGACCCGAGAGCCCGCGCCGCGCCATGTCGAGGACCAGCCGGGCGCCGAGGGAGCTTCCGACCATTGGCACACCGGCCAGTCCTTGCGCGCCGAGCCAGTTGTCGAGGCTCTGCGCGAGCCCGGCAAAGGTCCCGGACCCCGGCTCAGCGGGACTGTCGCCATGCCCGGGAAGGTCGACGAGGATCAGCTCGCGCTCGGCAAGGAGCGGGATGATCGGGTTCCAGGCGGCGCGGCTGCTGCCGAGCCCATGGACGAGCAGCAATGGGCGGCCGCTGCCGCGTCGTTCGAATGCAATGGTCATGGCGGGTGAACGAAGCGCGCCGGGAAACGGACCGGTTTTTCTCGATTTCGTCGACAGGCCGAGGGCGACAGGGCGTTCCGGCCATGCCAACATGCCGCCGGGGGAGATCATTCGAGCATGCGCCAATCCGTCGACCGGCTGACCATCATCGGGCTCGCGGCCCTGCTGATGCCGCTCCTGACCATGTGGCACGAGATCGGCGGCCATGCTGCAAGCTGCGCCGCGCAGGGTGGGCAGGTGGCGACGCTCGGCGCCTTCTATGTGGACTGCAAGGGGTTGACGGGTACGCCCGACCTCGTGGTCGCCCTCGCCGGCGTCACCGTGAACATCCTGCTCGGGCTCGTCGCTTATGCGGCCTGGTGGGGAGCGCGGGGTGACCTTGCGAGGCTCTTGCTGTGGCTGGTGTGGGTCAGCAACGGCTTCGTCGCGGCGGGCTATTTCCTCTTTTCCGGTGTCACCTCGGTCGGGGATCTCGGTGTGGGGAGCGGTGGCGGACTGGCCCCGCTCGCGGTCTCGCAGCCCGTGCTGGTGCGGGCCGCGGAAATTGCGGTCGGCGGCGGGGCCTACATCCTGCTCGTCAAGGCGGCGATCCGCGCGCTCGACACGATGATCGGCAGCGGACCCGCGACCCGCCAGGCCCGGCGCGGGATCGCCCATGTCTTCTATGCCGGGGTCGGGGTTGGAGCGGTGCTGGTCGGCCTGCTCAACCCTGTCGGCTTCTTCGTCACCATCATGTCGGCCGCGGCATCGAGCTTCGGCGGGCATGCCGGCCTCATCTCGGTGGGCTATGCCGACGGCAAGGCAGACGCGCCGCGCGCCTTCGTGATCGAACGCAGATGGCCGCTGATCATCGCCGGGGCGGCGGTCCTTGCCGCCTTTGCGATCATCCTCGGCCCATCACGGCATTTCTGACGGGCGTCAGCGCCCGTGGCCGCGCCAGCGCTTGACGGTGCGGGTAATGATCTCGGCTTCGCCGCCGGTCTCGCGCCAGAGGTTGGCGAAGCTCGGGTCGGACGAGGCCGGGCGCTTCTCAGGCTCGAGATCGTCGAAGCGGACCCGGATCGGAATGGCGACGCCTTCGCCGCAGACGATGCACTCGCGATTGCGGAGCGCGGGGATGGCGTCGAGGAAGCCGCGGGCGCCTTCCGGCATGGCGGCGCGGACGCAGGCCTGGTCGCGGTCGTTGTTGAGGCGCATCGAGATGATCGTGCCGCACTGCGACAGCACGCCCTCGGCAAGATCGGACGGGCGCTGCGTGATGAGGCCGAGCGAGACGCCATATTTACGGCCTTCCTTGGCGATCCGCTCGAGGATCTTGCGGACGGCCTGGACGCCGTTGTTCTCGTCCTTGGGGACGTAGCGATGGGCTTCCTCGCAGACGAGGAGGATCGGGCGCTGCGCCTCGGTCCGGCTCCAGATCGCATAGTCGAAGACCATGCGCGCAAGCACCGAGACGACGACGCTGGTGATGTCCGAGGGCACGCCCGAAACGTCAACGATCGAGATCGGCTTGCCGTTGGCGGGCAGGCGGAACAGCTTGGCGATGAAGCTGCCCATGCTGTCGGTGATGTTCATGCCCGAGAACATGAAGGTGTAGCGCGGATCGGCCTTGAGCTCGTCGAGCTTGGTCTTCAGCCGCTGGTAGGGCGTGGTGTCGCCGGCGCGGTCGAGCTTGCCCATCTCGGCGACGAGGATCGCGTTAAGATCAGTCAGGAGATAGGGAATCGGGCTGTCGACGGTGACCTTGCCGAACTGCTCGGAGAATTTGTTCTTGGTCCGGGCGGCGAGCAGGCACTTGGCGAGGATGTCGGCGTCGCGGTTGCGCTCGGCGCCGTCGGTGGTGAGCAGCACCTCGCAATGCTCCTCGAAGTTGAGGAGCCAGTATGGCAGCTGGAGATTGTCGACGTTGAACAGTTCGCCGCAGCCCTTGAAGGCGGCCGAATATTCGCCGTGCGGGTCGATCATCACGATGTGCCCCTCGGGCGAATAGTTGCTGATCCGATGGAGGATCAGCGCGACCGAGGTCGACTTGCCGGTACCGGTGCTGCCGAGGATCGCGAAATGCTTGGACAGCATCGGATCGATGTAGAGTGCGCCGCGAATGTCGTCGGTCGGATAGACGGTGCCGATCTCGACGTGGGCGCTGTCGCTGGCGGCGAACACCTGACGGAGGTCGTCGGTCGAGACCGGATGCACTTCGGCGCCAGGGATCGGATAGCGGGTGACGCCGCGGCGGAAGCCCGACATGCCGCCGCTCTTTTCGCGGGTGCCTTCGCCGAGGAAGTCGATGGCGGCGAGGACGCTGCCGTCATTGCCTTCGCGCATGGTGCGGACGTTGGCGATGAGCCAGCTCGAGCCGACCGCCATCTTCACCTGGCTGCCGACCTGCCCCGACATGGCGACCGAGGGATCACGATGGTCGGCGAGCGAGAGGAGGCGGCGAGGGTCGAGCTTCACCTGGCTGCCCGACCCGGCGATCTCGAGCACCGCGCCGATCGGATCGAGGCGCTCGGAGAAAGCCGGGACGCGACCGCCCTGATCCTCTTCCGCGACGTTCGAAAGCTCGTCGATGAGCTGCCTGAGGTTGACGTTCTCGTCCATGGTGAAGGCACAATCCCCGAGTGAATTTCGGGAAAAGTCCTAGCTGCGCGAGGTTAAGATTTCTTTTTACACGCGGCGGCCGAGGAGGGCGGCGGCGCCCCAGCCGAGGAACAGGCTGAGGAGGACGGCGGCGAGGCCGTAGAAGAAGCCGTGGCGGCGCGCGGCGGTGGCGACGAAGCGCTCGAACCCGGCCTTGCGGACTTCGACCTCCTTGGTCGAGGCGGCGATGACCTTCCCGCGATCGATGAGGAAGGTTTCGGTCTCGTAGGTACCGACCGGGACCTGGCTCGGGATGGCGATGCGGGCGCGGTAGAGGACGCCGTCGCTGATCTCCACGCCATGATCGTTTTCGGCGTAGAGGCCCTGGCGGGCACGAAGCTCGAGCAGCCCGGCCTCGAAGCGCCGCTCCTTGTCGGGCTGGGCGCCGCCGCCGGGGGAGAGCTGGAGGTTCTGGACCCCGAGCTCGTAGACGGCGGCAGTACGCTCGTCGACGATCAGCCGTAGTGGGCGGTTGGAGGCGACGGCGTAATAAGAGGGCGCCGAGGAGAAGCGGTGGCTGTCGGCGTTCATCCAGATCCCGGCGATCTTCTGCTTCTCGCGGACGATCAGCGGCTGGACCGGGCCCTTGAGGACAACCGCGACGTCGAGCGGCCGGGTCGGGGTGCGGCCGCCGGGGTAGAGGATCGCGCCGAACAGCAGGAGCTGCGCGCCGCTGAAGCTGTAGCGTATCTCGATGTTGCGGGCCGAAATGTCGGGGACCAGCCGGGGCCCCGCCTGGCCGAGCAGGAGCGGGGTCAGCGCGAGGAGTGGCAAGAGTCGGCGGCGCGGCATCGCTCAGGCGAACTCGATCGAGAAGATCTCGTCGGGGCGATAGGTCAGTCCGAGCGCCATCCGCAACGCGACGAGGAGAATGATGACCGCGAGGCTGAAGCGGAGGAGGTCGGGCTTCAGCCGGGTGGTGAGGCGCGCGCCATATTGCGCGCCGACCACGCCGCCGACGAGAAGCAAGGCGGCAAGCACGATGTCGACCGAGCGGGTGGTGAGCGAGTGGATCATCGTCGTGCCCGCGCTCACCGCGATGATCATCACGAGGCTGGTGCCGACGACGACGCGCGGGGCCATGCCGAGGATGTAGATCATCGCCGGGACCAGCACGAAGCCGCCGCCGACCCCGAGGAGGACGGTAAGGATGCCGGCCATGAAGCCGAGCGCGAGCGGAGCCAGGGGCGAGAGGTAGAGGCCGCTCGCATAGAAGCGCCAGCGCATCGGCAGGGAGGCGACCAGCCGGTGGTGGCGACGGCGCGGAGCCGCATCTTCGTTGCGGGGAAGCCAGCCCAGCGCGGTCGCGGCGTCCTTCAGCATCAGGCCGCCGATGCTGCCGAGGAGAAGGACGTAAAGAAGGCCGATGAGGACGTCGATCTGGCCGCTCGCCTGGGCGAGGCGGAAGAGGACGGCGCCGGCCAAGCTCCCGAACAGGCCGCCGACGATCATCACCGCACCCATCCGGAAGTCGACCCCGCCGCGCTTGGTATGGGCCATGACGCCGGAGACGCTGGCGCCGATGATCTGGGTGGTGGCCGAGGCGACCGCGACGCTCGGCGGGATTCCGTAAAAGATCAGCAACGGCGTGGTGAGGAAACCGCCGCCGACGCCGAACAGGCCCGACAGGATCCCGACCAGCCCGCCCAGCGCCACGATGAGCAGCGCGTTGACGCTCATGTTGGCGATGGGAAGGTAGATATCCATGGGCCGGGCAAGCGATAGCGGCTCGGGCGCTGGAGGCAAAGGCGCGGGCGGTCGGCGGCGCGCAGGGCACCAGCTTGGCGGTGCCGCGTTGCGCCTCTAGTCCATGACTATGACCCTGCGCCTCCTGCTCGCCCCGGCCGCCGCCCTCCTTGCCGGAGCCTGCGCCACCCTTCCCCAAGCGACGGCGCCGACCCAGGCGCCGGCGAGCGCCCGGCCGGGCTTCGTGATCGCCGCCAACCCGCTTGCCGCCAAGGCCGGGATGGAGGTGCTGCAGCGCGGCGGCAGCGCGGCCGACGCGGCGGTCGCGGTGCAGGCGACGCTCGGCCTCGTCGAGCCGCAGTCGAGCGGGCTCGGGGGCGGCGCCTTCATGACCTATTATGACGGGGCGACGCGGAAGGTCACCGTCTACGACGGCCGCGAGGTCGCTCCGGCGGGCGCGACCCCGACCATGTTCATCGGCGCCGACGGCAAGGCCCTTCCTTTCCCGGTCGCGGTGCTGAGCGGACGCGCGACAGGCGTCCCGGGCGCGGTCCGGATGCTCGAGACGGTCCAGCGGGCGCATGGCGCGCTGCCCTGGAACAGCCTGTTCGAAGGGACGGCACAGCTCGCCGAGCAGGGCTTTGTCATCAGCCCGCGGCTCGGCAAGCTGCTGGGCGGCAACTACCCGCAGCTGACCGCACCCGACGTAGTCAAATATTTCAGCAAGCGCGACGGGAGCAGGCTCACCACCGGCGATGTTCTCCAGAACCCGGCCTATGCGACCTTCGTCCGGCGGCTGGCGCGGAACGGGGCGAATGCGCTCTATCGGGGCGAGACGGCCGCGCGGATCGTCGCCCGGGTGCGCGAGGGGGCGCTACCGGGGGCGATGAGCACCGCCGACCTCGCGCGCTACAAGCCGGTGACCCGCGAGCCCCTGTGCCGCGACTGGCAGGGCTACCGCGTGTGCGTGCCGCCGCCCCCATCGAGCGGAGTGGCGACGTTGCAATTGCTCGGGCTGCTCGACCGGACCGACATTGCGGCGCGCGGCCCGACCGACCCGCAGGCCTGGTACCTGTTCGCCGAGGCCTCGCGCCTGATGTATGCCGATCGCGACCGTTATGTCGGCGATCCGGCCTTCGTCGACGTGCCGGTCGAGGGGCTGCTCGCGCCCGACTATCTCGCCGAGCGGGCGCGGCTGATCGGGAGCAGGGCCGGTCCGCCGCCAATGGCGGGGACCCCGCGCGGCACGGTCACCGCCGGGCTCGACCGGACGCAGGAGCCGGCCGGGACCAGCCACTTCATCGTCGGCGACAGCGCCGGCAATGTGGTGAGCATGACCACGACCGTCGAGAGCATCTTCGGCTCAGGGAGGATGGTCGACGGCTTCTTCCTCAACAACCAGATGACCGACTTCAACTTCTCGCCGGTCGACGAGGCGGGGCGGCCGGCCGCCAATGCGGTCGCCGCAGGCAAGCGGCCGCGCTCGTCGATGACCCCGCTGATCCTGCTCGGCCCCGACGGAAGCTTCGCCGGTGCGTTCGGGAGCCCGGGCGGGAGCTCGATCCTCGCTTATGTCGGCAAGTCGATGACGGGCGCGATCCTGTGGAAGATGCCGGTGCAGGACGCGATCGCGCTGCCCAATCTCGTCGCCCGCGGGTCGAGCTTCGGCGGGGAGACGGGCAAGTTCGCACCGGGCGTCCTCGAGGGACTCCGCGCGCGGGGCATCGACCTCAAGCCCGGCCAGGGCGAGGACAGCGGAGTCCATGCGGTGATGATCCGCGACGGGCGGTTCGACGGGGGCTATGACCCGCGCCGCGAGGGCGTGGTGCTGATCGACGACAAGAGGACCGCGGTCAGGCGCTAGAGCCGACCGCCTCGGCAAGGGTCGAGAAGCGGGTCTGTCTTAGGCGCTGCAGCAGGTCGTCGGCGATCGCGCGGGCGATGCCCGGCCCCTGATAGACCATCGCCGAATAGAGCTGGACGAGGCTCGCCCCGGCGCAGATGCGGCGCCAGGCGTCATAACCGTTGGCGATGCCGCCCGCCGAAATGAGCGGCACCTCGCCGCCGGTCACCGCGTGGAAGGCTTTCAGCTGGTGCATGGCGAGGCTTGCCAGCGGCACGCCCGAGAGCCCGCCTGCCTCGCCGGCGTGGCGCGAGCTGAGCGGGGGACGCGTGACCGTGGTGTTGGAGACGATGATCCCGTCGATCCCATGATCCCTGACAGCCCGGACGATCCGGATGGGGTCGCCGTCGTCGAGGTCGGGCGCGACCTTGAGGAAGACGGGCGGATTGCGGAAGGCCGCGCCTCGTGCCTCACGGACCGCGGCGAGGAGCTCGGACAGCTCGCCGCCTGCCTGGAGGTTGCGCAGTCCCGGCGTGTTGGGCGAGCTGATGTTGACGGTGAGATAGTCGGCGACGGGCACCATCCGCTGGATGCCCTCGGCATAGTCGCGGATGCGGTCGGGGCTGTCCTTGTTGGCGCCGATATTGACCCCGACGATGCCGCGGCGCGGCGCCTTGAGGCGCGCGAGCGCCGCCTCCTGTCCGCGGTTGTTGAAGCCCAGCCGGTTGATCACGGCTGCGTCCTCGACCAGCCGGAACATGCGGGGCCTGGGATTGCCCGGCTGGGCGAGCGGGGTGAGGGTGCCGACCTCGACGAAGCCGAAGCCGAGGCCGAGCATGGGGCCGAAGACCTCGGCGTCCTTATCGTATCCCGCGGCAAGGCCGACTGGCGACGGGAAGGACAGGCCCGCGACGTCCATCTTGAGCGCCGGGTCGAACGACGGTGGCGTTCCGGCCGGCAGCGCCTTCAGGCCCGCGATGCTCAATTTGTGCGCGCGCTCCGCGTCGAGCGTGAAGACGAGCGGCCGGAGGAGGGAATAGAGGGCCATGGGCCTTTCGCTGTTGGTCGAACTTTCGTCGGCCCGGCCTTGAGCCGGGGTGCGCCCACCTGCAAGAAGCAAGCTGCTGGCCGGGTCAAGCCCGGCGACCAACCGGAAAGGCCCGACTTGAAGCAACTCCTTCTTCTTGCCTCCACCGCAATGCTGGCGGCCTGCGCGACCACGACGCCCGATCCGCTGATCGCCCCGCCGCCCGATAGCATCGCGGCCGAAGCGCCGGCAGCCGCTCCGGCCCCGGCCGCGATCCCGGCGCGCAATGCCGCGCTCGCCGCCTTCTTCGAGGAATATGACAAGGCGGGCCTCGCCCTGTCGCCGCTGTCCAAGGCCTATCGCGGGATCAAGGACGCCGATTACGGCAAGTGGGACGAACTCAGCGACGCCGCCGACGCGCGCGACCGGGCGCTCGACCGGCGGTATCTCGCCGAGCTTCGCCAGCGCTTTCCGCGTGCGTCGCTCAGCCCCGAGGACCAGCTGAGCTATGACCTGTTCGAATATCGGATCGCGCGCAGCGAATCGCTCTGGCCCTATCGCAAGAACGGGCTGATCTTCGACCAGATGAACGGCGCGCAGAGCGACGGTCCCGCCTTCCTCATCAACATCCACAAGGTCGACAGCGTCTCGGACGCGGAGGCCTATGTCAGCCGCATCTCGGCGATCGCGACCTATCTCGACCAGTCGGTCGCCGAGGCCAAGGCGCGCGAAGCGAACGGCGTGCTCGCCCCCAAGTGGGTCTATCCCTACGTCATCGCCGACAGCCGCAACCTCATTCGCGGCGCGCCTTTTGACAGGGGCGAGGACAACGATCTGTGGGCTGACTTCAAGGCCAAGGTCGGCAAGCTCGACACCGATGCGGCGACCAAGGCCCGCCTGCTCGGGGCCGGGCGCACCGCCATGGTCCGCGACCTCAAGCCCGCCTACGCCCGAGTCATCACCGCGATGCAGGCGCAGATGGCCAAGGCCGGCACCGACGACGGCATCTGGCGCTTCCCCAACGGTGCGGCGGAATATCAGGCGCGGCTGAAATTCTACACGACGACCGATTACACCCCCGACCAGGTCCACGCGCTCGGCCTCGCGCAGGTGGCGCGGATCCACGGCGAGATGACCGCGCTCAAGGACAAGGTCGGGTTCAAGGGCTCGCTGGAGGACTTCTTCAAGTTCATGCGCGAGGACAGGCGCTTCTATTACCCGAACACGGCGGCCGGAAAGCAGACCTATCTCGACGAGAGCCTGAAGGCGCAAGCGCAGGTCCAGGCCGCGCTCCCGCGCTTCTTCGGCCGGCTGCCCAAGACCGCGCTCCTGATCAAGCCGGTCGAGGCGTTCCGCGAGAAGAGCGCGGGCAAGGCCTTCTATTCGGATCCGCCCCCGGACGGCTCGCGCCCGGGCACCTATTACGTCAACCTCTACAATATGAACGACATGCCTTCGATCGAAGTCGAGGCCTTGTTCTGCCACGAGGGCATTCCCGGCCACCACCTCCAGGGCGCGCTGTTGAGCGAACTTGGCGAAGGCGAAGTGCCGCCCTTCCGCCAGTTCTCCGGCTACACCGCGACCGACGAGGGCTGGGGCCTCTATGCCGAGAAACTGTGCAAGGAGATGGGGCTCTACCAGGATCCCTATCGCGACTTCGGGCGCCTGCAGCTCGAGCTCCACCGGGCGATCCGGCTGGTCGTCGACAGCGGCCTCCACCACAAGCGCTGGACCCGCGCGCAGGCGATCAAATATGTCGAGGACAATAGCGCCGACGCCAAGGGCGGGATCGTCAAGGCGATCGAGCGCTACATCGTCTATCCGGGCCAGGCGACGGCCTACATGATCGGCAAATTGAAGATCGAGGAGCTGCGCGCCAAGGCCAAGGCGCAGCTCGGGACCCGCTACGACGACCGGCAATTCCACGACACGATCCTGCTCGCCGGTTCGATGCCGCTGAGCATGCTCGAGACCCGCGTCGACGAATGGATCGCACGGACCAAGGCCTAGGCCCCGGCCAGTTGTGAAATGGAGTGTTCCGGCCTAAATAGGACCGGAACACTCCATTATGCGACTGACCCACCTTGCCGACTATGCGGTCGTGATCCTGACCGCTGCCGCCCAGCACTTGGGCGAGGAGCGCCTGTCCGCGGCCGCGCTATCGGCCGAGACGGGGGTTCCGTTGCCAACGGCGCAGAAGGTGCTCGGCAAGCTTGCCGCGGCCGGGCTGCTGCAGTCGAGCCGGGGCGTCGGCGGCGGGGTGACCCTCGCCCGGGCGCCCGGACTCATCTCGCTGGCCGAGATCATCGAGGCGGTCGAGGGACCGATCGCGATGACCCAGTGCAGCGGGTCGGACGAGGCCAGCGACTGCGCGCTCGACAGCCGCTGCCGGCTAAAGCCGCACATGAACATCGTCAGCCGCACGGTGCGTGACGCACTGGCGGGCGTGACCCTCGAACAGCTGGCGCGCGAGCGCTCCATGGAAATTGCATGACCGACGACGTCACCATCAAGAATCGCGAGGCGCACGAGGCCGCCGACAAGCTTGCCACCTACGAGTGGGGCTTCTCGACCGACATCGAGTCCGAAAAGGCCGAGAAGGGCCTGTCCGAGGATACGGTGCGCTTCATCTCGGCCAAGAAGGGCGAGCCGGAATGGCTGCTCGAATGGCGGCTGAAGGCCTATCGCGCCTGGCTGGAGATGGAGGAGGTCGACTGGGCCAAGCTCGACATTCCGGCGATCGATTACCAGGACGCTTATTATTACGCCGAGCCCAAGAAGAAGCCGACGATCGCGTCGCTCGACGAGCTCGACCCCGAAATTCGCCGCACCTACGAGAAGCTCGGAATCCCGATCGAGGAGCAGAAGGTGCTCGCCGGCGTCGAGGGCGCACGGAAAGTGGCGGTCGACGCGGTGTTCGACAGCGTCTCGGTCGCGACCACCTTCCGCGAGGAACTGGATCGCGCGGGCGTGATCTTCCGCTCGATTTCCGAAGCGGTGAAGGAATTCCCGGACCTCGTCCGCAAGTATCTTGGGTCGGTGGTCCCGCAGCGCGACAATTTCTTCGCCTGCCTGAACTCGGCGGTCTTCTCCGACGGGACCTTCGTTTACATCCCCGAGGGCGTCCGCTGCCCGATGGAGCTGTCGACCTATTTCCGCATCAATGCCGAGAATACGGGCCAGTTCGAGCGGACTTTGATCGTCGCCGACAAGGGCAGCTACGTCAGCTACCTCGAGGGCTGCACCGCGCCGATGCGGGACGAGAACCAGCTTCACGCCGCGGTGGTCGAGATCTTCGCCCACGAGGATGCGGAGGTGAAATATTCCACCGTCCAGAACTGGTATCCGGGCAATTCGGAAGGCGTCGGCGGAATCTACAATTTCGTCACCAAGCGCGCGATGTGCTCGGGCGCGCGCTCGAAGGTGTCGTGGACGCAAGTCGAGACCGGTTCGGCAATCACCTGGAAATATCCGAGCTGCATCTTGAAGGGCGAGGGCAGCGTCGGCGAATTCTATTCGGTCGCGCTCACCAATAACCGCCAACAGGCCGACACCGGCACCAAGATGGTGCACATCGGCGCCAACACCCGCTCGACCATCGTGTCGAAGGGCATTTCGGCGGGCCGCAGCGACAATACCTATCGCGGGCTGGTCCGGGTGCTCCCGGGGGCGGAGAACGTCCGCAACTTCACCCAGTGCGACAGCCTGCTCCTGGGCGACCAGTGCGGCGCGCACACCGTGCCCTATATCGAGGTCAGGAACCCGACCGCGACCATCGAGCATGAGGCGACCACGTCCAAGATCAGCGAGGACCAGCTGTTCTACGCCATGAGCCGCGGGCTGGATCAGGAAGCGGCGGTGGCGCTGATCGTGAACGGCTTCGCCCGCGAAGTGCTGAAGCAGCTGCCGATGGAGTTCGCCGTCGAGGCGCAGAAGCTGCTTGGAATCAGTTTGGAAGGAAGTGTTGGCTAAGTGCTGAAGATCGAGAACCTCCACGCGACCGTCGCCGACAAGCCGATCCTGAACGGTCTCACCCTCTCCGTTCCGGCGGGTGAGGTGCATGCGATTATGGGGCCCAACGGGGCGGGCAAATCGACGCTGGCTTATGTGCTCGGTGGGCGGCCGGGCTATGAGGTGACCGGCGGTTCTGTGACGCTCGACGGCACCGACCTCCTCGCACAGGAAGCGCATGAGCGCGCCGCGGCGGGTCTGTTCCTCGGCTTCCAGTATCCGGTCGAAATTCCCGGCGTGTCGTCGATGCAGTTCATCCGCGAGAGCCTCAATGCCCAGCGCCGCGCTCGCGGCGAGGCGGAGCTGTCAGGTGCCGAATTCATCCGCCTCGCCAAGGCCGAAAGCGCCGAGCTCGGCATGGATGTCGAGATGCTCAAGCGCCCGGTCAACGTCGGCTTCTCGGGCGGCGAGAAGAAGCGCGCCGAGATGGTCCAGATGGGGATCATGCGGCCCAAATTCGCGGTGCTCGACGAGACCGACAGCGGCCTCGACATCGACGCGCTCAGGATCGTCGGCGCCGGCATCAATCGCATCATGCGCGCGCCCGATCGCGGCGTGCTGCTCATCACCCACTACCAGCGGCTGCTCGACGTCGTGCAGCCGGACAAGGTGCATGTTCTCGCGGGCGGGCGGATCGTCCGCTCGGGCGGGCCAGAGCTGGCGCTCGAGCTCGAGCGCGAAGGCTATGCGGAGGTCGCATGATCGCGCGCCTGCTTCTTCTTCCGCTGATGCTCGCGGCATGCAGCCAGCAGCCGCCGGTGGCGGTCAATGACGAGGCGCCGGCGATGACCGACGCGCCCGCGGCCGAGCAGGATGCGATCGAGGACGCGCCGATCGGCAATTCGTCGATGGTGGCGGCAAACCATGCGACGCCGACTGCGCCGGCTTCGAACGGGGCGATGCCGCCCTTCGCCGAAGTGCCGAACGCGCATCCGACCGCGCCCGAGAAGGCGCCGATCCCGGCCAAGTTCCGCGGCACCTATGCCAAAGACGCGGCCGCCTGCGCCGACCTGAATGACCCGAGCCGCCTGACCGTTTCGGGCACGACGGTACGAATGCCCGACAAGGTGATCTTCGGCGACCGCTTCGATACGTCGGATGCGAGCAGTGTCACGGTGTCGGGCAAGATCGAGGGCACCGACACTCCGGCGAGCACGCGCCTGACCCTCGACGGCACGGTGTTGCGTCAGGCGGGCGCCGCCGACCGGGTGCGCTGCGCATGACCGTCGACACGCTTCCGCTCCCGACCCGCAAGGATGAGGCCTGGCGCTATGCCGACCTCGGCGCGCTCGACCGCGTCTGGCACGGGCTTGCCGCGCCGCGCCGGATCGAGATTCCCGCCGCCGAGCAGCACCAGCATGTCCTGATCGCCGCAGACGAGCCGGTCGAGGTGCATCGGGCCGAGATCATTCTTGGGGAAGGCGCGACCCTCGCGCTGTTCGTCCTCAATGGAGTCAGCGACTATGGCCGGGTCGAAGTCGACGTGACCGTCGGCCGGGGCGCGCATTTTGAACTCAGCGCAGCGAATATCGCTGGCGGCAAGGCGACCCAGGAAATCGTCACCGTGGTCCGCCATGTCGAACCCGAGGGCACGTCGAGCCAGACCGTGCGGAGCGTCCTCGCGGGCCAGTCGACCGGTTCCTACCTCGGCAAGGTCGCGGTCGCGCGCCACGCCCAGAAGGTCGACGGCGAACAGTCGGTGAAGGCGATGTTGCTTGATCGCGGCGCGACGGCGAACTGCAAGCCCGAGCTCGAAATCTACGCCGACGACGTGAAGTGCGCCCATGGCGCCAGCGTCGGCGAGCTCGATTCGGATCAGCTCTTCTATGCGCTGTCGCGCGGGCTCGATCCGGCTAGCGCCAAGGCGCTGCTGCTCGAGGGCTTCGTCATGCAATTGTGGGACGGGGCGCCAGAGGACCGGCGCGAAGAACTGGTCGAGGAAACGCGGCGCCTGCTGCGAGCGGTGGCGGCGTGAACGTCCAGGCGCCAATCCCTGCGCCGCTCGACGTGCGTGACCAGTTTCCGGCGATCGCCGGCTGGCACTATCTCGACAGCGCGGTCTCGGCGCAAAAGCCGCAGGCGGTGATCGACGCGATCACCAATGCTTATGCGCGCGATTATGCGAGCGTGCATCGCGGGGTCTACCAGCGCTCGGCCGACATGACGCTCGCCTATGAAGCGGCGCGGGCGCGGGCGGCCGAATTCATTGGCGGCTCGGCCGAGGAGCTGATCTTCACCCGCGGCGCGACCGAGGCGATCAACCTCGTTGCCCATCGCCTGCCCAGGGAAGGCCGCGGGCGGGTGCTCCTCTCGGCGCTCGAGCACCACAGCAACATCGTGCCGTGGCAGCTTGCGGGCTACGAGATCGACGCGGTGCCGCTGACGGCGGATGGGCGGATCGATCTCGACGCGGCCGAAGCGATGATCAGCGAAGAGCATCGGGTGGTGAGCTTCGCGCACGTCTCGAACGTGCTCGGCTCGGTCGTCGACGCGGCCCGCGCGGCGGCGATCACGCATTCAAAGGGCGCCCTGCTGCTGCTCGATGGCTGCCAAGCGGCGCCGCGGCTCGCGGTCGACGTCGCGGCCATCGGCGCGGACTTCTACGCTTATTCGGGGCACAAGCTTTATGGTCCGACCGGGATCGGCGTGCTGTGGGGCCGCAAGGCGCTGCTCGAGAGCATGCCGCCCTGGCAGGGCGGCGGGGCGATGATCGACCGGGTGACCTTCGCTGGCACGACCTTCATGCCGCCGCCGCAGCGCTTCGAGGCGGGCACGCCGCACATCGTCGGCGGGATCGGGCTGGCCGCGGCGATCGACTGGGTCGAGGGGATCGGGGTCGAGCGCCTTCATGCGCACGAGGCGGCGCTGGTCGCCGACTGCCGTGCGCGGCTGCGCGACCTCGGCTTCGTGACGCTCTACGGCCCGGAGGAAAGCGCGGGAATCGTCAGCTTCACGGTCGACGGGGTGCATCCGCACGATGTCGGCACCATATTGGACGATGCCGGGGTGGCGATCCGGGCCGGGCACCATTGCGCCCAGCCGCTGATGGACCTGCTCGGGGTGCCCGCGACCTGCCGGGCGAGCTTCGCCGCGCACAGCGACGCAAGCGATCTGGATGCCCTCGTGGAGGGCCTGCACAAGGTGAAACGGATCTTCGGATGAACGAGGAACGCAAGATCGAGGTCGAGGAAGTGGCGAGCGTCGCGTCGCCCCCCAAGGCGCGTGTCGAAAGCGCGGGCGAGACGTTCGAGCGGAAACGCGACTATCTCGCCGGCTTCCTCAGCGAAACGCCGGCCGAGCTGCCCAAGGGCGGAGCCGGGAGCGATCTTCAGGCCGCGATCGTCGAGACGCTCAAGACCATCTACGACCCGGAAATCCCGGTCGACATCTACGAACTCGGCCTGATCTACGACGTCAGCGTGACCGACGAAGGCGATGCGACGGTGCTGATGACGCTGACCACGCCGCATTGCCCGGTCGCGGAATCGATGCCGGGCGAGGTCGAGATCCGGGTCCTGTCGGTGCCGGGCGTCCGTGACGCCGAGGTGAAGCTCGTCTGGGATCCGCCCTGGGATCCGTCCAAGATGAGCGACGAGGCGCGGCTCGAACTGGGCATGCTGTGATGAGCGAGACCAGGCTCCGCGCCCGCCCTGCGGCGATCATCCTCACCCCGGCCGCCGAGCAGCGCGTCGCCGACCTCATGGCCAAGGCCCCGGCCGACGCGATCGGGGTCAAGCTCTCGACCCCGCGGCGCGGCTGCTCGGGCCTCGCTTATTCGGTCGATTATGTCACGAGCGAGGACAAGTTCGACGAGAAGATCGAGACGCCGGGCGGGACCTTCTACGTCGACGGCGGGTCGATCCTCTACCTGATCGGCTCGACCATGGACTGGCGCGAGGACGATTTCACCGCTGGTTTCGTGTTCGAGAACCCCAATGCCAAGGGCAGCTGCGGCTGCGGGGAAAGCTTCACCGTCTGACGGGGGTGCACATGCCGCGGCTCACCCGCTAAGGGGCGAGCCATGTCCAAGATGTTCCGAATCTCGCTTCCCGATGGTTCCGTCCGGGAGATGCCCGAAGGGTCGACCCCGGCCGATGTCGCCGCGGCGATCGGGCCGGGCCTTGCGAAGGCCGCGCTCGCGGCGCGGGTCAACGGCGAGGTGCGCGACATCATGCGCCCCTTCGAGGAAGACAGCGAGCTCGCGCTGATCACTGCGCGCGACGAGAAGGACGCGCTCGAGCTGGTTCGCCACGACTTCGCCCACGTCCTCGCCGAGGCGGTGCAGAAGCTGTTCCCCGGCACCCAGATCACCTTCGGTCCGGCGACCGACGACGGCTTCTATTACGACTTCGCGCCGTCGGCCGATCGCGGTCCCTTCACCGAGGAGGATTTGCCGGCGATCGAGGAGGCGATGCGCAAGGTGATCGCGGCCGACGAGCCGCTGATCCGCGAAGTGTGGCGCCGCGAGGACGTGCGCGACTTCTTCGCCCGCACCGGCGAGACCTTCAAGGCCGAGTGGGTGATGGAGCTCCCCGCCGACCAGACCATCACCATGTATCGCTCGGGCAGGGGCGACGACGCCTGGATGGATCTGTGCCGAGGTCCGCACCTTGCCTCGACCGGCAAGCTCGACCCGCAGGCGTTCAAGCTGACGCGCGTGTCGGGCGCCTACTGGCGCGGCGATCCCAAGAACCCGATGCTCAGCCGCATCTACGGGACGGCGTGGCTCAACAAGAAGCAGCTCGCCGAGCATCTGACGCGGCTCGAGGAAGCTGCCAAGCGCGACCATCGCAAGATCGGCCAGGCGATGGACCTGTTCCATCTCCAGGCCGAGGCGCACGGCAGCGTCTTCTGGCACCCCAAGGGCTTTCTCATCTGGCGGCAGCTCGAGAGCTACATGCGGCGCAAGCTCGACGCCGCCGGCTATCAGGAGGTGAAGACCCCGCAGGTGATGGACGCGCGCCAGTGGGAGAAGTCGGGCCACTGGGGCAAGTATCGCGAGAACATGTTCGTCATCCCCGACGAAGTGCCGAACACCGAGGACGAGGGTCCCTTGGTGTCGGACGACGCCCAGTGGATGGCCCTGAAGCCGATGAACTGCCCGGCGCACGTCCTCATCTTCAAGCAGGGCATCACCAGCTATCGTGACCTGCCGCTGCGCATGGCCGAGTTCGGCTGCTGCCACCGCAACGAACCGCATGGCGCGCTTCACGGCATCATGCGCGTCCGCCAGTTCACGCAGGACGACGCGCACATCTTCTGCCGCGAGGATCAGCTCGTGCAGGAAGTCCGCGATTTCTGCGACCTGCTCGACGGCATCTACAAGGACCTGGGCTTCGACAAATATGCGGTGAAGCTCGCGCTTCGCCCCGACAAGCGCTTCGGCAGCGACGACATGTGGGACCAGGCCGAGGCCGAGCTGCGCGAAGCGGTGGTGGCGAGCGGCCGGGCGACCGAGGAGTTCGGCTGGGAAGAGCTGCCCGGCGAAGGCGCCTTCTACGCGCCCAAGCTCGAATTCCATCTGACTGATGCGATCGGCCGGACCTGGCAGGTCGGCACCATCCAGTCGGACCGCGTGCTGCCCGAGCGGCTCGATGCGAGCTATGTCGGCGAGGATGGCGAGCGCCACCGGCCGGTGATGCTCCACCGTGCGATCCTCGGCACGTTCGAGCGTTTCATCGGGATCCTGATTGAGCATCATGCGGGCAATCTCCCGCTGTGGCTCGCCCCGGTGCAGGCGGTGGTCGCGACGATCGTCTCGGACGCCGACGGCTATGCCGACGAAGTGAGCGCCAAGCTGCGGGCCGCGGGCTTCCGGGTCGAGGCCGACACGCGCAACGAGAAGATCAACTACAAGGTGCGCGAGCACAGCCTTGCCAAGGTCCCGCTGCTGCTCGTGGTGGGCAAGCGCGAGGCCGAGGAAGGCAGCGTCGCGGTCCGCCGGCTCGGCTCCGAGGAGCGACAGCAGGTGATGAGCCTCGATGAGGCGCTGGCGATGCTTCGGGCCGAAGCGACCCCGCCCGACCTTCGCTAGGGCTCAGGCGCTAGGCCGGATCGCGACGCGCCACCGCGTCGAAATAATGGTGCATGGTGGTGAGCTGCTGGTCGTCGCGGCCGCGGATCGCGCGGCGCGCCGCTTCGGCTTCCTCGCCGATCCGGACCAGCCGCTCGAGCGTCGGCGCGGCATAGTCGCAGCGCTCGTCGGTGCGGGCGGTGCGGCAGCGCTCGAGACAGGCGTCGATCAGCTCGGGCACGCGCTTCTCGCAGCTGATCATCAGCTGGGCCTCGTCGGGCGTAAGCGCGGCGGAGCGGCGCTCGGCGAGAAGGGCGGCGATCCGCTCGCGAGCGAGCCGGGCCTGCTCGCGCTGGCGGCGATCGAGCAATGCGCTGAGGCGTGACCAGCGCGGGTCGAGCGGCATCGCGCGCGGCGCCGCTCCGACGAAATTCGCGGCCGCCGCCTGGAACGAGCGCAGCACGCGCTTCGCCATCCGGACACCGAGCCAGACGAGCGCGATCGTCATCACCAGGAAGAAGATCAGCAGGGCGCCAAGGAATTCGAGCATTGTTTCAACCACTCCCGCTCCCCATGTAGGAACGACGGCGGCGCGCTTCGAGAGGGGCGCAGCTGACGCCACGCCGCCACAGCGGGCAAGAAAAAGCACCGTTTCAGCGGGCCGCACCTTTTCAGCGGCGGTCCGAGCGCCTAGCTGGCAACCTCATCCCATTGCATACGGAGATTGCGTTATACGTCCGCCCATGATGCGCCGCCCGATGGCGCCGCCCCAATTGTCCGGTCCTCGCTACAACGAATT
This sequence comes from Sphingomonas sp. SP2, assembly GCF_058313385.1. Taxonomy (NCBI): domain Bacteria; kingdom Pseudomonadati; phylum Pseudomonadota; class Alphaproteobacteria; order Sphingomonadales; family Sphingomonadaceae; genus Sphingomonas; species Sphingomonas sp. SP2. The sequence goes on from NZ_JBZFLD010000001.1 coordinate 791,201, forward strand.
CATCCAGAGCCAGAAGGTGCGGGTGATCGACGAGAACGGCGAGAACCTTGGCGTGATGTATACGCGTGAAGCCATCGAGCAGGCGGCAGACGTCGGCCTCGATCTGGTCGAGATCAGCCCGAACGCCGATCCGCCCGTCGCGAAGTTCCTCGACATCGGCCGCTTCAAATATGAAGCCCAGAAGAAGGCCAACGAGCAGCGCAAGCGCCAGAAGACGCAGGAGATCAAGGAGATCAAAATGCGTCCGAATATCGACGACCACGACTACGAGACCAAGATGAAGAAGGTCGTCGAGTTCCTCGAGGAGGGCGACAAGGTGAAGGTCACCATGCGCTTCCGCGGTCGCGAAATGGCGCACGGCCAGCTCGGCATGGCGGTGCTTCAGCGAGTCGCCGCGGCGACCGCCGAGATCGCCAAGGTGGAGGCCCATCCGCGCATGGAAGGCCGCCAGATGCTGATGGTGATCGCGCCCAAGTGATCCGGCGCGGGTTCGCCTGCGCCTTATCATTCAAGTAAGTTAATGGAAAACCGTTGCTGCGGTGCAGCATGTTGCGGCTCTGACACAGGGCCGCAACATTAGCCGCTGCGGCACGTCCGCGCCGCTTCCCAAGGGGCGCGGCGCTCCTCTACGCCTTCCCTTCTGAAAGAAGTGATTTTCTCGGAGGGGTTCTTTTCCATGCGCAAGTCCATCTGGCTGCTTTCGGCCGGCCTGTTCGCCATCTCGACACCGGCTTATGCCCAGTCGACGGATACCGACGGTCAGGGCGCACAGCCGACCGAAGGTGCGACCGCCGAAGCGGGCGCCGTCGCCAAGACCGACACTCAGCCGCAGACCGCCGAGCAGACCAACCAGGCCGACGTCGGCGACATCGTCGTTACCGCGACCCGCCGTAACGAAGCCCTTTCGGACGTTCCGCTCGCCGTCAGTGCGATCACCGCGCAGACCCTCGAGAATTCGGGCGTCGCCGACATCCGCCAGCTGACCCAGGTCAGCCCCTCGCTGCTCGTTTCCTCGACCTCGTCGGAAGCCGGCGCGGGCGCCGCCCGTATCCGCGGCATCGGCACCGTCGGCGACAACCCCGGCCTCGAAAGCTCGGTCGCGGTCTTCATCGACGGCGTCTATCGCTCGCGTACCGGCGTCGGCCTCACCGAACTCGGCCAAGTCGATCGCATCGAAGTCCTTCGTGGTCCGCAGGGCACCCTGTTCGGCCGCAACGCCTCGGCCGGCCTGATCTCGATCATCACCGCCAAGCCGAGCTTCCAGCGCAAGGTCAATGCCGAGCTGACGGTCGGCAACTATGACCTCCGCCGCCTCGAAGTCGGCGCGACCGGCGCGCTCAACGACCAGTTCGCGATCCGCGCCGACGCCATCTACCTGAAGCGCGACGGCTTCCTCAACGACGTGATCTCGGGCCGCGACGTCAACAATCGCGACCGCTACCTCGTCCGCCTGCAGGGCCTCTACAAGCCGAACGACCAGTTCAGCTTCCGCCTGATCGGCGACTATTCGAAGCGCGACGAGGAATGCTGCGCCGCGACGTTCCTGCGCGCCCGCAACTACGCCAGCGTCGGCGGCGCGGTGGTCGAGCAGCCGTCGAACATCGCCGCCCTCGAGCGTGGGCTCGGCGGTGTCATCAACGACGACACCTTCTCGCGCGACATCGCGATCACCCCGGGCCGCAGCTTCCGCCAGGACGTGAAGGACTATGGCGTGTCGGGCGAAGCGGTGTGGGACTTCGGCGGTGCCGAACTGACCAGCATCACCGCTTATCGCTACAACAACTACATCCGCGGCCAGGACGCGGACTTCAACAACCTCGACATCATCTATCGTGGTGACGACGGCAGCGCCTACAACAAGTTCAAGACCTTCAGCCAGGAACTCCGGCTGCAGGGAAGCGCGGTCAACGACCGCCTGAACTGGCTCGTCGGCGGCTATTTCGCCAACGAGGACCTGACCGTCGCCGACAACCTCAGCTACGGTGCGGACTACGAGCGCTACAGCAACTGCCTGCTCTTCTCGAGCGTGCTCCCGACCGCGGTCCAGACCAGCTCGCCGACCTGCATCAACCAGACGGTCGTGACCGGCACCATCGCCGGCCTGCAGGCGCTGCCCGCGACCGATCCGCGCCGCGCGAACATCCCGGTGCTCCAGGCGCTGAACGCGATCCCGGGCCGCCCCGGCTTCGGCTCGCTCGCCGCGGCGCTCGGCCTGTCGCCGACCACCTCGTTCAACGGGGTCGGCCTGCGTGACGTCTACGACCAGAAGAGCCGCAACTTCGCGCTGTTCACGCACAACATCTTCGCGATCACGGACAATGTGAAGCTGACGATCGGTGCGCGCTACACCCGCGAGCGCAAGACGCTCGATGCGACCTTCAGCGACAACAACCTGCTGTGCCGCACGCTGACCGCGCTCAACGGCACGACCAACCCGCTGGCGGGCTTCCAGGCGCTGCAGCAGCTGCCCTGCGTCATCCCGAGCGTTCCGGGCGGCAGCCTCTCGCTGACCGACGGCAAGCGCACCGAATCGAAGATCTCGGGCACCGCGGTGCTGAGCTGGAAGCCGGCCGACAACGTCCTGACCTATGCGAGCTACTCGCGTGGCTACAAGGCGGGCGGCTTCAACCTCGACCGGTCGGCCTTCGCCCGGACCGTCGTCTCGGGTGCGCCGGGCGGCGTGACCGCGGCGGCTAACCTCAACCAGCTCGAGTTCAAGCCGGAGATCAACGACGCGCTCGAACTCGGCGTGAAGTACAATGGCCGCGGCATCGACATCAACGTCGCCGCCTTCAACCAGCTGTTCCGCGACTTCCAGCTGAACACCTTCAACGGCCTCAACTTCTTCGTCGAGAACATCAACAGCTGCCAGAAGTACCTCGGCGGCGGCGACAGCGACAACGTCGCGACGACCGGTGCCTGCGCCAAGAAGGATCTTCGCGCCGGTGTCCGCAGCCGCGGCATCGAGATCGAGGTCTTCACCCGCCCGGCGACCGACGTGGCGATCAACCTCGGCGGCACCTTCGCCGACACCCGCTATCGTCGTAACCTCGTCGGCACCGACGGCCGCGCGCTGAGCCCGGCGCTGTTCCAGCTGCCGGATCGTCGCCTGTCGAACAGTGCCGCGCTGTCGCTGACCGGCTCGGCCTCGTTCACGCCGCGCATCACCGCCAGCGGCATCCGTGCCCTGTTCTACATGGATGCGCGTCACTCGAGCGCATTCAACACCGGGTCGGACCTCGACTTCGAGAAGATCCAGCCGGCCTACACCGTGGTGAACGGCCGCGTCGGCATCAGCGGTCCGAACGGCCTGTGGGCGGTCGAGCTGTGGGGCCAGAACCTCTTCAACGAGGAAGTGCTGCAGGTCGCGTTCGACGCCACCCTGCAGGGCTCGGGCACCTATCGCGCGGTCCGCAACAACGCCCTTAACGGCGCGGTCCGCGGCTTCACCGCGACCTCCTCCAACCAGCTGTTCGGCGCCTTCCTCGCCGAGCCGCGCACCTACGGCCTGACGCTGCGCACGCGCTTCTAAGCCAAGGGATCGAACAGGAAGGGGCCTCGCGGGAAACCGCGGGGCCCTTTTCCTTTGCGGCAGGGAAAAGAAGGTCAGGCCGCGACGGGCGCGGCGACCTCCTCGACCCGCGCGGCGGCCAGCAGCAGAGGGCGCAACTCAACCTGCTCGGCCTCGCTCAGCTTCCGGCCACTCGCCCCGGCAAGATAGAAGACGTCCACGGCCTTCTCGCCAAAGGTGGCGATATGGGCCGAGTGGATGGTGAGCCCCGCCTGGTGGATGGCGCGGGCGAGCGCCGCGAGCAGGCCGGGCCGGTCGACCGCGCGGACCTCGACCACGGTGAAGCGGCGTGAGGCGCCTTCGGCAATGGTGACCGAAGGGACCAGGGGAAAGGCGGTCATGCGGGTGGTCGGCGCGAGCTCGGGCAGGCGGTCGGCGGCGATCGCGTCGGTGACCGCGCGGACGATGCGGCTGCGCCGGCGCCGGTCGGCATAGGGCCGCCCCTGCCCATCCTGAATCAGGAGATTGTCGAGGGCCATTCCGTCGCGCGTCGTGTGGATCCGCGCGTCGACGATGCCGGCGCCCGCGGCGGCAAGGCCGGCGCAGATGCGGTAGAAGAGGCCGGGGCGGTCGGGCGCGAAGATGGTGACTCGGCTCGCGCCTTCGGCCTCGCCCTCGACGCGGATCGAGGCCGACCGATCGCCGGCAGCCGTGGCTTCGGCGATCTGGCGGGCATTGTCCTCGATCCAGTCGGCGGGTTCGGCCAGCCAGTAGCTGTCGGGCAGGCGGTCGCCGTGGGCGGCGGCGGTGGCTTCGTCCCATCCCATCGCCCGCCGGAGAGCGTCCTGGCGGGCGGCGACTTCCTCGCTTCGGCCACGCTGCTTGTGGCCGAGCCGCAGCCGCTCCTCGGCGAGGTCGTAGAGGGTGCGAAGAAGGCCGCGCTTCCAGTCGGTCCAGACGACGGGCCCGACGGCTCGGATGTCGACCACGGTCAGGAGGAAGAGCAGGCGGAGACGCTCGGCGCTCTGCACCTCGGCGACGAGGTCGTCGATCGTCTTGGGATCGGCGAGATCGCGCTTGAAGGCGGTACGGCTGAGGAGGAGATGCTGGCGGACCAGCCAGGCGACGGTGTCGGTCTCACCCGGGTCGAGCCCGAGGCGTGGGCAAAGCTCGCGGGCGACCTCTTCGCCAAGAATGCTGTGGTCGCCTTTGCGGCCCTTGGCGATGTCGTGAAGCAGCACCGCGACATAGAGGACGCGGCGCGACCCGATCTGCCGGAAGAGCGCGCTGGCCAGTGGATGGTCCTCGGCGAGCTCCCCCCGCTCGATCGCCGCCAGCAGCCCGACCGCGCGGATCGTATGCTCGTCGACGGTATAGTGGTGGTACATGTCGAACTGCATCTGGCCGACCACGCGGCGGAAGTCGGGGACGAAGCGGCCGAAGACATTGGCCTCGTTCATCCAGCGCAGCACCAGTTCGGGCCGGTCGCGGCTGGTCAGTACCTCGAGGAACAGGGCATTGGCCTCGGGATCGTCGCGGACGTCGTCGACCAGCCGCGAATCCCGGGTCGCGATCCGCATCGCGTGGGGATGCACCTCCATCTTCTCGCGGGCGGCAATGGCGAAGAGGGCAAGCAGGCGGCGCGGGTCCTCGCGGAGATAGCGATCGTGCGGCAGCGCCAGCCGGCCACGATCGATGACGAACCCGCCGAGCCGCCGCGGACGGCGGAGGAAGGTCGGCATGGCGAAGCGGCGGCCCTTGCTGCCGAGCTGGTCGTCGAGCTGGGCAAGGAACTGGCCGGTAAGGTCCCCCACGGTCCGTGCCTGAAGGAAGTACATGTGCATGAAGCGCTCGACCGCGCTCTTGCCCGGACGATCGGCATAATGGAGCGCTTCGGCCAGTTCGCGCTGGTGGGCGAAGCTCAGCCGTTCCTCGGCCCTCCCGGCGGAGGCATGAAGCAGGCAGCGCACCGACCAGAAGAAGCGCGCCGCGCGATCGAACCGGGCATATTCGGCATGGGTCAGCAGGCGCTCGGTGACTAGTTCCTCGGGCCTGGCGATCCGGCGGACATAGCGCCCGACCCACATCAGGGTCTGGAGGTCGCGAAGGCCACCCTTGCCGTTCTTGACGTTGGGCTCGACGAGATAGCGGCTGTCGCCGAATTTCTCGTGGCGCTCGTCGCGCTCGGCAAGCTTGGCGGCGACGAACTCGGCCGCGCTGCCGCTGACGATCTCGGACCAGAAACGGGCGTCCGCCTCCTCGTAGAGCGCGCGGTCGCCGGTGACGAAGCGACTCTCGAGCATGGCCGTGCGGATGGTCATGTCCTCCTGCGCAAGCTTCAGCAGCTCGGGCAGGGTGCGGATCGCCTGGCCGACCTTCAGCTTGGCATCCCACAGCGCATAGAGTGTCGCCTCGATCACCTGCTCGCACCAGGCGGCGCGCGGGTGAGGGACGAGGAACATGAGGTCGATGTCGCTGAACGGCGCCATCTCGCCGCGGCCGTAACCGCCGAGGGCAACCAGCGCGACACGCTCGGCGGCGGTCGGGTTGCTGTTCGGGTAGAGGCGGCAGGCGTCGGCAAAGGCCTGTGCGACGAGGCTGTCGGTGAAGGCTGAGACGGCCGCAGCGTGGCTCCGGCCCGCCTCGGGCGCCGCCGCAAGACGCTCGGCAAGGTCGATGCGGAAGGCTTCGATTCGCTCGGGCAGTGAGGCGTTGAGGTCCACATTTCCCTCCTACAGGCTGTCGCCTTGCCGGGCGAGGGGCGCATGCTAGTCTTGTTCGCACGGGGGTGCGGTCATGGACTGGGGCAACGTCGTCGCGCGCGCAGTGGAATGCCTGAGGGCAGGGGACGCCGCCGCGGCCCGCGCCCTTCTCGAACCGGCGGTGGAACGCCCCGACGCCCCGCCCGCCGCTTGGCTGCTTCTCGCGGATTCGCGGCGGATCGGTGGCGACGAGCCTGGCCATGAAGCGGCGCTCGACCGCGCGCTGGCCCGTGACGGCCGCTTCGTCCCCGCCCTGCTCGCTAAGGGAGAGTTGCTAGGCCAGCGCGGCGACGACCGGGGCTCGGTCAGCTTCCTGTCACTGGCTCTGGCCAATGCCCCTTCCGACGCGCCGCCAGCGCTCGCCGCCCGGCTCGTTCGTGCGCGGGAGATGGTCGCCGCGGCACAGGCGCGGTTCATGGACCATCTCCAGGGTGAGCTTGGTCGGGCCGGGTTCGGCGGCGCGCATCCGCCGCGTTTTGCCGAAGCGCTTGCGATCCTGTCGGGCAGCAAGGCGATGCAAATCCAGCAGCCGACCAGCTTCTTCTACCCGGGCCTGCCGCAGACCGCCTTTCATGACCCGGCCGACCATCCGTGGGTTCGGATGCTCGAAGCGGCCGCCCCGGCGATGCGCGCGGAGCTGGAGGCCCTGCTCCAGGAAGAGGGTGCGTTCGCGCCTTATGTGCAGGGCGATCCCGCACGTCCGAACCGCGGGCATGCGCTCCTCGACGATCCGCGCTGGAGCGCACTCTACCTGTGGCGGAACGGCAGGCCGGTCGCGGACAATGCCGCGCGCTGCCCGGCGACGATGCGTGCGCTCGAGGCGGCGCCGATGCCGATGATCCCCGGGCGTGCGCCCAACGTCCTCTTCTCGATGCTTCGACCGAAGACCCACATTCCGCCGCACTGGGGCATGCTCAATACGAGGCTGATCTGCCACATTCCGCTGATCGTGCCCGACGGTTGCCGCCTCCGGGTCGGCAATCATGAGCGGACCGTCGAGGCGGGGAAGGCTCTCCTCTTCGACGATTCGATCGAGCACGAGGCGTGGAACGACAGCGACGAAGTGCGTGTGATCCTGCTGCTCGAAGTGTGGAATCCCGCGCTCGATGCGGCCGAACGCGCGCGGCTGACCGCGATGTTCGAGGGCATCAACCTCTACGGCGAGGGCTGAGCGAGCGCCTTTAGCCGGTAGAGTGCTTCGAGTGCCTCGCGCGGGGTGAGCGCGTCGGGATCGATCGCGCTTAGCGCGTCGGCCAGCGGATCGGCGGCGGCAGGTTCCTTGGCCAGCGCGGCAAACAGCGGCAGGTCGTCGAGCCCGGCGGCGATCCCGCCCGTTGCGTCGCGCCCGGCCTCGAGCTTTGCGAGCACCGCCTTCGCCCGCGACACGACCGCCGGGGGAAGGCCGGCCAGCCGCGCCACCGCGATACCATAGCTGCGGTCGGCGGCCCCCTCGGCGACCTCGTGGAGGAGGACGAGATCGCCCTTCCATTCGCGCGCACGAACGTTGTGGAGCGACAGGCAGGGAAGCCGTCCGGCAAGCCGCGTCAGCTCGTGATAATGGGTCGCGAAAAGGGTCCGGCTCCTCGCTTCGTCATGCATCGCCTCGACCACCGCCCAGGCGATGGCGAGCCCGTCATAGGTCGAGGTGCCGCGGCCGATCTCGTCGAGGATGACGAGGCTGCGCTCGGTCGCCTGCGCGAGGATGGCCGCGGTCTCGACCATCTCGACCATGAAGGTCGAGCGGCCGCGGGCGAGATTGTCGGACGCGCCGACCCGGCTGAACAGGCGATCGACGAGGCCGACCCTGGCGCGGGCGGCGGGGACGAAGCTGCCCGCCTGGGCGAGGAGAGCGATCAGCGCGACCTGGCGAAGGAAGGTCGACTTGCCGCCCATGTTGGGACCGGTGATCAGCCATAGCCGGTCGCTCGCGCCGAGCATGCAGTCATTGGCGACGAACCGCTCGCCGCTGGCGGTGAGGGCGCGTTCGACCACCGGGTGACGGCCGGCCTCGATCTCGAGGCAGGGGGCGTCGTCGAGCGCGGGCCGGGTCCAGCTGCCCTCGATCGCCCGCTCGGCAAGGCCGGCCGCGACGTCGATCCGGGCAAGCGCGTCGGCGCTGGTGGCGATCGCCTCGGCCTTTGCGATGGCGGCCTCGGTGAGGCGCTGGAAATGCGCCTGCTCGAGAGCGAGCGCATGGCCGCCGGCCTCGAGAACCCGGCTTGCCTCCTCGTGGAGGGCGGGGCTGTTGAAGCGGACCGCGCCGGCAAGGGTCTGGCGGTGGGTGAAGCCGCTATCGGGCGCAAGCAGGCGATCGGCATGCCGTGCCGGCACCTCGACATGATAGCCGAGGACGGCATTGTGGCGGATCTTGAGCGCGGCGATGCCGGTGAGTTCGCGATAACGTCCCTCGAGCTCGGCGATGGCCCGGCGGCCGTCGGTCGAGGCGCTGCGCAGCCGGTCGAGTTCGGGATCATGACCCTCGGCGATGAAGCCTCCCTTGGCGGCATCGAGCGGTGGCGAGGGGACAAGCGCGCGGGCGAGCTGGTCGACCAGCGCTTCATGGCCCCCGAGGTCTGGCAGCAGAGCATCGAGCAGCGCAGGGCGGAGCGCCTGGCCGGCAAGCGCCGCGGCGAGGTCGGCGGCACCGGACAGTCCGTCGCGCAGTGCGGCAAGGTCGCGCGGGCTGCCGCGTCCGGCGACGAGGCGGCCGAGTGCCCGGCCGAGATCAGGCAGGCTGCGGAGGACGGAGCGGACCCGTTCGCGGCGGATCGGCTCCTCGGTGAGCCAGGCGACGAGGTCGAGCCGTTCCTCGATCCGGCGCCGATCGGTGAGCGGTGCGGCAAGATCCTGACCGAGCAGGCGGCGACCTGCGGCGGTGACGCAACGGTCGACTTCGGCGAACACCGAGCCCGCCACCGCGCCGTCCTGCGCACGGCAGATCTCGAGGCTGGCGCGGGTCGCGGCGTCGATCGCCATATGGGCCGAGCGCTGGACCCGGCGGGGGAGACCAAGGAAGGCGGTCGATTCGCGCTGGGTCGAATCGAGATAGGCGAGCAGGCCCGAAGCAGCGGCGAGTTCGGCGCGACCGGGATTGCCGAGGCCGGCGAGGTCGGCGAGGCCGAACCGCCGTTTCAGGGCCCGTTCGCCCGATGCGCTGTCGAATCCGTCGTGCTTCCAGCGTCCGGCGATGCCCGCGACGGGCTCCGCGCCGATCACCTCGGCGGGACCGAGGCGTGCCAGCTCGGCGGCGAGCTCGCCCTCGCCGCAGGCAATGAGTTCGAAGCGGCCGGTCGAGATATCGCAGGCGGCAATCGCCCACTCCTCGCCTGCGCGCCCGATCGCGGCCAGCCAGTTGGCCGAGCCGCTGTCGAGGAGATTGTCCTCGGTGAGCGTGCCCGGCGTGACCAGCCGCACGATGGCGCGGTCGACCAGTGCCTTGGAACCGCGCAGGCGCCGCGCCTCGGCCGGGCTCTCGGTCTGCTCGGCGATGGCGACGCGGTGGCCGGCACGGATCAGCCGGGCGAGATAGCCTTCGGCCGAATGAACCGGGACCCCGCACATCGGCACTTCGTCGCCGCGCCGGGTCAGCGCGATGTCGAGGCAGGAGGCGGCGACCTTGGCGTCGTCGAAGAAGAGCTCGAAGAAGTCGCCCATCCGGTAGAACAGCAAGGCGTCACCGGCCTCGGCCTTGAGGCGGTGATATTGCTGCATCATTGGGGTGTCGGCGTCGGCCCGGGCCATGCCACCGTCCTAGCTGCTCATCGCGCCTCACGTAACCACTTCGTTCGTGCTGAGCGCAGTCGAAGCACGCTCGCGCCAAAGCCCTTCGACTTCGCTCAGGGCGAACGATCGTTGGGAAACATAGGCAAATCGGCTAGGGGCTCCCCCATGTCCGAAAGCAATGTGAAGTTTTCCGAAGCCGAGGCGCTGCATTTCCACTCGCGTGGGCGGCCCGGCAAGATCGAGATCGTCGCGTCGAAGCCGATGGCGACCCAGCGCGACCTCAGCCTCGCTTATTCGCCCGGCGTGGCCGTGCCCGTGCGCGCGATCGCCGAGGATCCGGCAACGGCCTACGACTATACCGCCAAGGGCAATCTCGTCGCGGTTATCTCCAACGGGACGGCGATCCTCGGTCTCGGTGACCTTGGCGCACTGGCGTCGAAGCCGGTGATGGAAGGCAAGGCGGTGCTGTTCAAGCGCTTTGCCGACGTCGATTCGATCGACCTCGAGGTCGACACGCGCGATGCCGAGGCGTTCATCAACGCGGTGGCCCTGCTCGAGCCGAGCTTCGGCGGGATCAATCTCGAGGACATTGCCGCGCCCGACTGCTTCGTGATCGAGCAGACGCTGCGCGAGCGGATGAACATTCCGGTGTTCCATGACGACCAGCATGGCACCGCGATCATCACCGCTGCCGGCCTCATCAACGCCTGCCTGCTGACCGGCCGCGACCTCAGGGACATCAAGGTGGTGGTGAATGGCGCCGGCGCGGCGGCGATCGCCTGCACCGAGCTCATCAAGGCGATGGGCGTGCGCGGCGACAATGTCATCATGTGCGACCGCACCGGGGTCATTCACAAGGGCCGCGACGATCTCGACCAGTGGAAGAGCGCGCATGCGGTCGAGACCGAGCGCCGATCACTCGCGGATGCGCTGAAGGGCGCGGACGTGTTCCTCGGCCTGTCGGCGGCGAAGGCGCTGAAGCCCGAATGGGTGACCGACATGGCGCCCAAGCCGATCATCTTCGCGATGGCCAATCCCGATCCCGAGATCACGCCGCCCGAAGCCAAGGCGGCGCGCCCGGACGCCATCGTGGCGACCGGCCGGTCGGACTACCCCAACCAGGTCAACAACGTCCTCGGCTTCCCCTTCATCTTCCGGGGGGCGCTCGACGTGCGCGCGACCGCGATCAACGACGAGATGAAGATCGCCGCCGCCAATGCGCTCGCCGAACTGGCGCGCGAGGCGGTCCCCGAGGAAGTGGCCGCGGCCTATGGCGGCATCAGCCAGCGCTTCGGCGCCGACTACATCATTCCGGCCCCGTTCGACCCGCGGCTGATGGAGCGGGTGCCCGCGGCGGTCGCCGAAGCCGCGATGCGCTCGGGCGTCGCCCAGCGCCCGATCGAGAATTTCGCCGCCTATCGCCAGCAGCTCCGGGCTCGGCTCAACCCGACCGTCAGCGTGCTCAGCCTCGCCTACGAGGCGGCCAAGGCCAATCCCAAGCGCGTGCTGTTCGCCGAGGGCGAGGAGCATGTGGTGCTGCGCGCCGCCATCGCCTTCAAGGAAGGGGGCTATGGCACGCCGGTGCTGGTCGGGCGCGACGACGTCCATGACCGGCTGCGCGAGCTCGGGATCGACGATCCGTCAGGCTACGAAGTCCTCAACAGCCGCAATTCGCCGCTCGTCGGTCGTGCGGTCGACCACCTCTATGCCCGGCTCCAGCGCAAGGGCTTCCTGCGCCGCGAGATCGAGCGGATGGTCAACCAGGACCGCAACTATTTCGCCGCCGCCATGCTCGCGCTGGGGGAAGCCGATGCGATGATCACCGGCGTCACTCGCCCCTTCAGCCAGTCGCTCCGGCAGGTCGAGATGGTGATCGACCATGAGGAAGGAAGCGATCCGTTCGGCGTGAACATTATCGTCGGGCAGAACCAGACGGTGCTGATCGCCGACACCGCGGTGACCGAGCGCCCGACCGCCGAGCAACTGGCGGCGATCGCGATCCGCTCGGCGGCTTTCGCCCGCCGCATGGGGCAGGAGCCGCGCGTCGCGTTTGTCAGCTATACCACCTTCGGCAACCCGCCCGGCGCCTATGTCGGTGAATTGCGCGAGGCGGTGGCACTGCTCGACACGCGCTCGGTCGACTTCGAATATGAAGGCGAGATGGCGCCTGACCTCGCGCTCAACCACGACATGCAGCGGCGCTTCTATCCGTTCAGCCGCCTGTCGGGTCCGGCCAACATCCTGATCATGCCGGGCCTACAATCGGCCAGCCTGTCGGCGAAGATGCTGCGCGCGCTGAGCGGCGAGAATGTTCTCGGGCCGTTCCTGCTCGGCATGAAGCTGCCGGTGCAGATCGCGCCGATGACCGCTGGCGCGAGCGATCTCGTGACCCTCGCGGTGCTCGCCGCTGGCGCGGTCGACGGGGTGCGGCGGGGCTAGACCCGCTCGACGCTCGAGACGGCGTCGGTCGCCCGGAGCGCGGCCATGATCGAGTGGAGGTGCGCAAGATCGTGCACTTCCACGTCGACGTGGAAGGTGTGGAAGCTGCCGTCGCGGTGGACCTGGGCGAGATTGACGATGTTCGCGCCCTTGGCGCCGAGCGTCGTCGCCATGCTGCCGAGCGCGCCGGCGACGTCGCGCAGGATGATGCAGAGGCGCGCGGCCGCCCCGTCCGAATCGTCGCTCCAGCTGAGGTCGAGCCAGTCGGCGTCGATCCCGCTCGCGAGGAGGTCGCAGCCGATCGCATGGACCTCGATCTCCTCGTCCTCGCGGCGGAGGCCGACGATCCGGTCGCCCGGAATCGGGTGGCAGCAGGGCGCGAGGTGGAAGGCGACCCCCGGGGTCAGGCCGCGGATCGAGATGGCACGGCGCTGCGCGGCCGGCCGCGGGGCGACATCGCCGCCGGTCGATCCGGGCACCAGCGCCTCCATCAGCGCCTCGTCGCCGATCCGCTTGCGCGCGATGGCGATCATCAGCGCGTCCTCGTCCTCGAGCTTGAGCTTCTTCAGCGCGCGCGGGAGCGCTTCCTTGGGTGGGGCCACGGGCAGGCGGGCGACGATCTCGTCATAGATCTTGCGGCCGAGCTCGACCGTCTCGTCGCGCTCCTTGTGGCGGACGAAGCGGCGGATCGCCGAGCGCGCCTTGCCGGTCGCGACGAAGCGCAGCCACGACGGCTGGGGCGTCTGCGCGTCCGAGGTCAGGATTTCGACCTGGTCGCCATTGTCGAGAAGCGTGCGCAGAGGGACCACCCGGCCGTTGACCTTGGCGCCGACGGTCTTGTCGCCGAGGCGGGTGTGGACGGCATAGGCGAAGTCGACCGGGGTCGCGCCCTTGGGAAGCTGGATGAGCTCGCCCTTGGGAGTGAAGGCGAAGATCCGGTCCTGGTACATCGCCATCCGGGTATGCTCGAGGAGCTCCTCGGGGCTGGCGGCATGGTCGAGGATCTCGACCAGGTCGTCGATCCAGGGGACGTGGATATCCGCGACCGGCTTGCCTTCCTTGTAGGCCCAGTGGGAGGCAAGTCCCTTCTCGGCCTGGAGATGCATCTCGCGGGTCCGGATCTGGACCTCGATACGCATCTTGCTGTCGTGGATCACCGACGTGTGCAGCGAACGGTATCCGTTGCGCTTGGGCGTCGAGATGAAGTCCTTGAAGCGGCCGGGGACCATCGGCCAGCGGCGGTGGATGTCGCCGAGGGTGCGGTAGCAATCGGCCTCGTCGGCGACGATCACGCGGAAGGCCATGACGTCCGACAATTGCTCGAAGCTGATGTGGCGCTCGGCCATCTTGCGCCAGATCGAATAGGGATGCTTCTCGCGCCCGGTGACCTCGGCCTCGAGCCCGTGGTCGGCGAGGTGGAGCTTGAGCCCGAGCCCGATCCTGCTGACGAGGTCGCCGCCCTCGGCATGAAGCTGGGCAAGGCGGCGGGTGATCGAGGCGTAGGCGTCCGGCTCCAGCTCGCGGAAAGCCAGCGTCTGCATCTCGTTCATGATCTCGTACATGCCGATCCGCTCGGCGAGCGGCGCATAGATATCCATCGTCTCGCGCGCGATCCGGCGGCGCTTCTCCTCATTCTTAATGTGGTGGAGCGTGCGCATGTTGTGGAGCCGGTCGGCCAGCTTCACGAGGAGGACACGGATGTCGCCGGAGAGCGCGAGCAGGAACTTGCGGAGGTTCTCGGCAGCCCGCTCGCTCTCGGACTGGGCCTCGATCTTGCTGAGCTTGGTCACGCCGTCGACCAAGCGCGCGACGCTGGCACCGAACAGCCGCTCGACCTCATCGGGGGTGGCCACCGTATCCTCGATCGTGTCGTGGAGGATCCCGGTGACGATCGTCTCGTCGTCGAGCTTCAGGTCGGTAAGGATCCCGGCCACCTCGATCGGGTGGCTGAAATAGGGATCGCCCGAGGCACGGGTCTGCGAACCATGCGCCTTCATCGAGAAAACGTAGGCGCGGTTGATCAATCCCTCATCGGCATCGGGATCGTAAGAGCGAACCCGCTCGACCAGCTCATATTGACGAAGCACTTTCGCTATGTGGGACGAGCAGGCGTCCTGTTGCAAGTGCGAAGTGGTGCGTCCCCGCAGCAACATTAACCTATGTTAGTGCAAGCGCGCTGGCGACGACCGGGAAACTATGCTTCTTCTCCGCCAACTTAACGCCAGGGGAGCAAAGTATGGCGCGTGATGCCGGTCTCGTTAAGGCATTTCAGGCATCCTCCGACGCTTGTCCGATACCGGAAGCGATCGCGCTGATCGGCGAGCGCTGGACCTGTCTCATCCTGCGCGCCTCGATGCTGGGACTGCGTCATTTCGAGGAATTCCAGTCGTGCCTGGGGATTGCGCGCAACATCCTGTCCGACCGGCTCGGCCGGCTGGTCGAAGCCGACATTCTTGCCCGCTCGCCGGATCCGGACGACCGCCGGAAGGTGATCTATGCGCTGACCGAGCGGGGCGCGCAGCTGCTTCCGGTCATGGCCGCGCTTCGCCAGTGGGCGCTCGACGCCGGTCTCGGCAAGCCGACCCATCCCGCGCTCGCCGACCGGCGCGACCGCAAGCCGGTGGCCCGGATGACGCTTCAGGCGCACGATGGGCGCGAGCTCGCGCTCGAGGACCTGGTCTGGATCGGGGCCGACGGGGAGGTGCTCGCGCTTCCGGCGCCGATCAGCCGGAGCAGAAAAAAGGCCGCCTGAACCAGGCGGCCTTTTCAAGGAAGCTTATTCGTAGTCGCCGCCCGACGGGGTCGGCCGCGGCGGGGCGGCCGCGGTGAGGCGGAGCGCCTCGGCCGATTCGGCCAGCGAGGCCAGCTCGTCGGTCGCATCCTCTTCATCAATCTGGACGCGCTGGAGGCTCGACACCACCGCTTCCTGAAGATCGCGCGGACGAACGGTTTCCTCGGCGATCTCGCGCAGGGCCACGACCGGGTTCTTGTCGCGGTCGCGATCGATGGTGAGGTCGGCGCCGCCCGAAATCTGGCGGGCGCGCTGGGCGGCCATCAGGACCAGATCGAAACGGTTCGGGATCTTGTCGACGCAATCTTCGACGGTGACGCGTGCCATGCGGCTTGGCCTTCTCGGGTAAAAGCAGAAGCTGTGAAGAGAGGCCGGGGACCTAAGGAGGAAGTGGCCACAAGTCAAGGAAAGCCGGTTTGCGTGCCCCGCCGGACCAGCTAGGCAAGGACGCACGATGGCCACCGTCCAGCCCCGTCCCGAGCCCGCCGGTCCAATCACGGCCGAGATTGCCGGAACGCGCCTGACGCTGGTCGAGCGTGGCGCCGACCGGCTCCGGCTTCTCCTGCTGATGATCGACCGGGCGACGACCTCGGTGCGGATGATCTTCTACATGATGGACGGCGACGCGGTCGGCGAGGCGGTGCGCGATGCGCTGGTCCGGGCGGCCCGGCGCGGCTGCGACGTGCGGCTGGTCCTGGACGGCTTCGGTTCGGACATTCCTTCCGGCTTCCTCGATCCGCTCCACGAGGCAGGCGGCCATAGCTGCCTGTTCCACCCGCGGATCGGCGCACGCTACCTCCTGCGCAACCATCAGAAACTGGTCGTGATCGACGATTCCGAAGGCCTGACCGGCGGCGCGAATCTGACGGTCGATTATATGAGCGACCACAGCGACAGCCGCTGGCGCGACCTGTGGATCCACATCGAGGGGCCGGCGATCCGTCCCGCAGCGCGCTATTTCGACGCCGTGCAGCGCTGGACCACCTCGCCCAAGCCCCGGCTTCGCGAACTGCGCCGGCTGCTGCACCGCTTCTCGCAGCACAAGGGGCCGCTGCAGTGGCAATATTCAGGGCCGGTGCGACGCTTCCATCCCTGGACGGTGGGGGTCGCGCGCGAGCTGATCGCAGCGAAGCGGCTGGACATGATCTCGGCCTATTTCGCACCTCCCTTCGCGATGCTGCGGCGGCTGTGGCGGCTCGGCGACCGGGGTGAGGTGCGGATCGTGACCGCGGCCAAGTCGGACAATAATGCGACCATCGCCGCGGCGCGCTTCACCTACCGCCGCCTGCTTCGCCACCGGGTGCGAATGTTCGAATATCAGCCGGAGAAATTGCACACCAAGCTGCTGATCATCGACGATGTCGTCCACATCGGCTCGGCCAATTTCGATTTCCGCAGCCTCTACCTCAATCTCGAGATCATGTTGCGGATCGACGATGCCGGCTTCGCCCGGGAGGTGCGCGGCTATTTCGAGCGTCAGCTTGCCGACTGCACCGAAATCACCCCCGCGCTCCACCGCGCCCGCGCGACCTGGTGGAAGCGGATCAAATGGGCGCTCAGCAATTTCCTGGTGACGGCGGTGGATTATACCGTGACCCGCCGCCTCAACTTCGGGCCCGAAGGCTAGGCCTCGTTCCTCCACGCCCAGAAGAGGGTCGCGGGGGGAACGTTGATCCACTCGAAGCCGCGGTCCAGCCGATCGAAGAAGGGCGCGATGAAGTCGCGGACCTTGGGGCTGAACTGATAAACGAGGAAGGCGCCGCCCGGACGGACCGCGCGCGCCGTCGCCGCACCGATCGCATCGCCGACGCCCGGCGGAAGCGTCGAGAAGGGCAGGCCCGAGACGATATAGTCGGCCTGGCCGAGGCCGCGGTCCGATAGCACCTTCTCCACGTCCGCCGCGCTCGCGGTCACCGCGATCAGGCGGGGATCGTCGATGCTTTCCTTCAGGTAGGCGGTGAATTCAGGGTTGGTGTCGATCGTCA
This sequence comes from Sphingomonas sp. SP2, assembly GCF_058313385.1. Lineage (NCBI taxonomy): Bacteria > Pseudomonadati > Pseudomonadota > Alphaproteobacteria > Sphingomonadales > Sphingomonadaceae > Sphingomonas > Sphingomonas sp. SP2. The sequence goes on from NZ_JBZFLD010000001.1 coordinate 808,412, forward strand.
CCAGCTTCGCATCTTCCGGAAGCCGGTCGAGGATCACGCGGGTGAAGGTCCCGACGCCCGGGCCATATTCGACGAACAGCTTGGTCTCGGCCCAGTCGACCGGGCCGAGCATCTTGTCGATGAGGCGCTGCGAGGAGGGGATGATCGAACCGACCATCACCGGGTGCTTGACGAACCCCAGAAGGAAGGCGAGCCGCTCCGAGCCGCCCCTGCGGCGTCGGGCAAGGCGGCGCCGTTCCTTGAGAGCGCGGGCAGAAGTGGCTTGCATGGGGGCTCCGGCTAAAGCGTCGGCGGGCGGCTGGCAATGGAGAAGAGCCAATGCCCGCCGCCTTGGCAAGTTCCGCCGGGCCGCTAGGAGCATTTTCCATGGCGGACGGAGCATTGCGGCGACAGAAGGTCGGGAGATCGGCCCTCACCACCACGCATTTCCTGCTGCTCTTTTCCGCCATGCTGGTCGCGGCCGCGGGCAATACCGCGCTCCAGTCGGTCATGCCGGCGATCGGCCGCGCGGTCGGGATCGCCGATTTTTGGGTCGCCATCGCCTATACGTGGAGCGCGGTCCTGTGGGTCTGGCTCGCGCCCTACTGGGCCGAGCGCAGCGACCACCACGGGCGCAAGGCGCTGACCCTGCTCGGGCTCGGCGGCTTCATCGTCTCGATGACCCTGTGCGGCTTTGCGCTCATCGCCGGCCTTCACGGCTGGGTCGGGCCGGCGCTGACCTTCGTCCTGTTCGGCCTGTTCCGGGCGATCTACGGCGCGCTCGGCTGCGCGACGCCGAGCGCGACCCAGGCCTATCTGGCCTCGCGCACACGCCGCTCCGCCCGGACCGCACAGCTTTCCGCCTTGTCGAGCTCGTTCGGGCTGGGGACGATCGTCGGGCCGGCGCTGGCGCCCCTGTTCGTCTTGCCCTTCATCGGCCTGCCCGGCCCGCTTTTCGCCTTCGCGATCATCGCGCTCGTGGTGTTCGCCGCGATCCAGCTCGGCCTGCCCGACGATCGCGGGCATCTGGGCCGCGGCCGCGGCGCGGCAATGAGCTATCCGAGCCTCGCCTCGATGATCACCGGGGCGAGCGTCCGCGCCGCGACCGCACCTTATCGCCAGAAAAGGCTGTCATGGCGTGACAGCCGGATCCGGCAGTGGATCCTCGCCGGTGTCGTCGCCGGTCATGCCCAGGCCGCGACCCTGACCTGCCTTGGCTTCTTCATTATCGACACGCTCAAGGTCCCGCCGCTCGGCGCCGAGCAGCCGATCGCGATCGTGATGATGGCCGGCGCGGGCGGGACGCTGGCGGCGCAATGGGGGATCATCCCCAAGCTCAACCTGTCGCCGCGCGCGCTGATCGTATGGGGCTCGGTGATCGCCGCCATCGGTCTGGGCGTGACCGCGCTTGCGTCCGACCTCTACGGGCTGGTGCTCGGCTTCGGCCTTACCTCGATCGGCTTCGGCTTCACCCGGCCGGGCTTCACCTCGGGCGCGAGCCTCGCCGTCCCGCTCGCCGAGCAGGGCGGCGTGGCCGGGGTGATCACCTCGGCCAACGGCATTTCCTATGTCGCCGCGCCGGGGCTCGGCATGGCGCTCTACGCGGTCGACCCGCACCTGCCCTTCGCGGTGGCGCTGGGCACGGTGCTGGTCCTCGCCTGGTGGGGCCGCCGCCTCGCCTAGCTCTTCCCGCCCGCCTTGGGCTGGAGCATGCCCGGACTGACGAAGCCGATGCCGCCGCGATCCGGGCGGACCGCGTCGCTCTTTAGCGTGTCCTGGATCCGCTCATATTCCGCGAGCATCTCCGGGGTCACCGACGCACGGGTTTCGGCCAGCGCGGTCTCGAAGTCGCCCATCGATACCTGCGCGTTGCCGAGGTCGCGGCGGAGCGCGGTAAGGCCCGCGCGCCGGGTCAGGTCCTCGAGATCGGCGCCGGTGAAGCGCTCGGTCCGGCGGGCCAGCACCTCGAGGTCGACATCGGGGGCAAGCGGCATCGACTTGGTGTGGATCGCGAGGATTCGGCGCCGGCCGGCGACGTCGGGCGGCCCGACATAGACGAGCTCGTCGAGGCGCCCCGGACGGAGCAGCGCCGGATCGATGAGGTTCGGCCGGTTGGTCGCGCCGATCAGCACCACCCCCTGGAGCTCCTCGAGCCCGTCCATCTCGGCAAGGATGGTGTTGACCACCCGCTCGGTCACCTGCGGCTCGCCGAGGCCCCCGCCACGCGCCGGGACCAGGCTGTCGAGCTCGTCGATGAAGATCACCGTCGGCGCGACCTGGCGGGCCCGTGCGAACAGCCGCGCGATCTGCTGCTCGCTCTCGCCATACCATTTGGAAAGGAGGTCCGAGCTCTTGGTCGCGATGAAATTCGCCTGGCTCTCGCGCGCCGCCGCCTTGGCGAGGAGCGTCTTGCCGGTGCCCGGCGGACCGTAGAGGAGGAAGCCCTTGGCCGGCCGGATGCCGAGGCGCCGGAAGGCATCGGGATGCTTGAGGGGAAGCTCGACGCCTTCCTTGAGCTTGGACGCGGCGGCATCGAGCCCGCCGACATCATCCCAGCCGATGGTCGGGACCTGGACCATGACCTCGCGCATGGCCGACGGCTGGACGCGCTTCAGGGCATTGTCGAAGTCGGACGCGAGCACGCTCAGCTTGTCGAGGATCTCGGTCGGGATGGTCCCGTCGGCGAGATTGATCTCGGGCATGATCCGGCGGACCGCCTCGAGCGCGGCCTCGCGGGTCAAGGCGCCGAGGTCGGCCCCGACGAAGCCGTAGGTGCGCTTGGCCAGCTCATCGAGATCGACGCCGTCGGCCAGCGGCATGCCGCGAGTATGGATGCCGAGGATCTCGCGGCGACCGGTCTCGTCGGGGACGCCGACCACGATCTCGCGGTCGAACCGGCCGGGACGGCGAAGCGCCTCGTCGATCGCCTCGGGCCGGTTGGTCGCGGCGATGACGACGAGGTTCTGCCGCGGCTCAAGCCCATCCATCAGCGTCAGCAACTGCGCGACGAGGCGCTTCTCGGCCTCGCCCGAGACCTGGTCGCGCTTGGGCGCGATCGAGTCGATCTCGTCGATGAAGATGATCGACGGCGCGGCCTGGCTGGCCTCCTCGAACAGTTCGCGGAGGCGCTTTTCGGATTCACCATAGGCCGAGCCCATGATCTCGGGGCCGGCGATATGGAAGAATTGCGCATCGCTCTCGTTGGCGACCGCGCGCGCCAGCCGGGTCTTGCCGGTGCCGGGCGGGCCATGGAGCAGCACGCCCTTGGGCGGATCGACGCCGAGGCGCTGGAACAATTCGGGGTGGCGGAGCGGAAGCTCGACCATTTCGCGCAGCGCGTCGATGGTGTCGCGCATGCCGCCGAGATCGTCATAGGTGACATCGGCCCGGCGCTCGCCATGCTGCTCGGTATATTCGGGAAGCAGTTCGACCACCGTGTCGCGGTCGATGTGGACGATCCCGCGGGGCGTGGTGGCGACCACCGCCAGCCGCACTTCCTGAAGCGCGAAGGCGGGCGCGTTGAGTAGCTGGCGGACATGGTCGGGCATGTCGGCATTGACCCGCTGGTGGCCCGCGGTCGCGACCGTATCACCCGCGGTCAGCGGCCGTCCGGCGAAGCTGCGCTTCAGCGCCTCCGACGAGCCCTGCAGCCGGACATTGTTCTGTGCCGGCGCGAACACGACCCGGGTGGCCGCCTTGGACGTGCCGCGGCGGACCTCGACGAAATCGCCCGAGCCGACGCCCGCATTGGCGCGCTGGAGGCCGTCGAGGCGGATGATGTCGAGACCCTCGTCATCGCCATAGGGGCGGATCGCGCGGGCCGGGGTCGAGCGCTTGCCGACGATCTCGATCACGTCGCCGTCCTGCAGGCCGAGCTGGTCCATGATGGTGGTCGGCACGCGCGCGATCCCGCGGCCGCTGTCGGCTGGTGGCAGGTTGGCCACCTGCAGGCGGCGAATTTCGGTCTCGACGTCGGCCATTCATTGCTCCTTTGCGGCGCCCAACATCAGGCACCGCACATGGGTTCAATGTGGGCGAAGGTGCGCGCGAAAAAAGAGGGCTATTTGAGCAGGCCCGCGATCCGCCGGAGGACGGACCGGGGCAGGATGCGCGGACTTTGCGCGCCGACCTTGTTGAAAAGGCCGGGCACCACGACGGCTTGGTTGGCCGACAGCGCGGCGAGCCCCGCCTCGACCACCGGCCCCGGGAGCATGGCGATCCGGTCGAAGGTCTTGGCGACCGTCGGTTCGAAGCCGGCGAGCTCGCCGAACTCGGTCTGGGTCGGTCCGGGGCAGAGCGCGGTGACGTGGACCCCGGTCCCCCGCACTTCCTCGTGCAGCGCCTCGGTGAAGCTCAGCACGTAGGCCTTGGTGGCGAAATAGACGCCCATGCCGGGGCCGGGCTGGAAGGCGGCGGTCGAGGCGACGTTGAGGATTCCGCCGCGCCCGCGTTCGATCATGCCGGGCAGGACGCCGCGCGACAGTTCGGTAAGGAGGCCGCAGTTGAGGTCGATCATCTGCCGCAGGCGCTTCACATCCTGCTCGGCGACCCGGCCGCGAAGCCCGAAGCCCGCATTATTGATCAGGCAGTCGACATGTTCGCCATGGCTGGCGAGGTCGGAGAGTAGGCGCTCGGCAGCGCCCTCCTCGGCAAGATCGAGGGCAAGGGCGCGGGCATTGCCGAGTTCGGCCGCCAGCGCCTCGAGCCGGTCCTTGCGCCGGGCGACCAGCACCAGCCGCGATCCCTGCTTCGAGAGCTGGCGGGCGAAGTCGACCCCCAGGCCCGCCGAAGCGCCGGTGATGAGAACGACTGGTGCGGTCATCAATGTCTCCGTTAGGCGACGGTCGCCTTGACGATGGTGCCCGGGGTACGCGGCGGCTCACCAACGGGAAGCGCGTCGACATGCTCCATGCCGCTCTCGACATTGCCCCAGACGGTGTACTGGCGGTCGAGGAAGCGGGCGTCGTCGAAGCAGATGAAGAACTGGCTGTTGGCCGTGTCGGGCTGATTGGTCCGGGCCATCGAGCAGGTCCCGCGGACGTGCGGCTCGGCGTTGAACTCGGCCTTGAGGTCGGGAAGGTCCGAACCGCCCATGCCAGTGCCGGTGGGGTCGCCGCCCTGGGCCATGAAGCCCGGGATCACGCGGTGAAACTTCACGCCGTCGTAAAAGCCCTTGGCGGCGAGACCGGCGATGCGCTCGACATGACCCGGGGCGAGATCCGGACGGAGGCGAATGACGACGTCGCCGCCGCTCGAAAGGGTAAGGGTGAGGGTCTGCGGCTGGTCGGCCATGAAAAACGCTCCTGCTGTAATATTGCCGCGCACTTAAGCATTGCGCCCGCCGAGCGCCACCCCGCAGGGGTGACAAAGGCGCCGCGGAGTGACAGGAGGCGCCGAGCATCACCAGCAAGCGGGACGGGGAGGACAGATGAGCGAGCGCGAACCGCTTGATGCCGAACTGCTGTCCGCGACCGACGCGAGCCCCGCGCATGGCGAGGAGCCCGAGCGGGTGGTGATGGACAGCGAGGACCGGCTTCGTCCCGACTTCGTCGCCGAAGTGCTCGACGCGGTGCACGACGGCGACGCCGAGACCGCGCGCGAACTGGTCGAGCCGCTCCATCCCGCCGATGTCGCCGATCTCATCGAGCTGGCCCGCGCCGACGAGCGCGAGGGGCTGGTGGCGGCGCTTGCCGAACTGGTCGACGCCGAGGTGCTGGCCGAGCTCAACGAGCATGTCCGCGAGATCCTCGTTGCCGAAATGGCGCCCGAGCGGGTCGCCGAAATCGCCGGCGAACTCGACACCGACGACGCGGTCGCGATCATCGAGGATCTCGAGGAGGACGAGCAGCGCGCCGTGCTGCGCGCGATGGAGCCCGACGACCGGGCGGCGATCGAGGAAGCGCTTACCTACGGCGAGGAGACCGCCGGCCGCCTGATGCAGCGGGACCTGATCGCGGTTCCGACGCACTGGAACGTCGGCCAGGTGATCGATTACCTGCGCTCCGAAAGCGATCTTGCCGACGATTTCTGGGAAGTGTTCGTGGTCTCGCCGTCGCACCATCCGGTCGGGACCTGCAAGCTGTCGACCATCCTCCGCTCGCCCCGCGCGACGAGCGTCTCCTCGATCATGGCCGAGGAGCAGACCCTCATCCCGGTCGACATGGACCAGGAAGACGTCGCGCTGCGCTTCCAGAAATATGCGCTGGTCTCGGCCGCGGTGGTCGATGCGAGTGGCCGGCTCGTCGGCATGATCACCGTCGACGACATCGTCCACATCATCCAGCAGGAAGCGGGCGAGGACGTGCTGCTGCTCGCCGGCGCGGGCGAAGGCGACATCAACGAGGCGCTTGCCCCGACCATCCGGCGGCGGCTGACCTGGCTGGTGATCAACCTCGGTACCGCCATCCTTGCGGCAAGCGTGGTCGGCTTCTTCCAGTCGGAGATCGCGGCCTTCGCGCTGCTCGCGGTGCTGATGCCGATCGTCTCGGGTATGGGCGGCAATGCCGGGACGCAGACGCTGGCGGTCACGGTGCGGGCGCTTGCGACCAACCAGCTGACCTCGTCGAACACGCTCCGGATGTTCGGCCGCGAGTTCAAGATCGCGCTCGCCAACGGCCTCGCCCTCGGCGTGCTGATCGGTTGCGGGGTCGGGCTCCTGTTCGGCAATGCGACGCTCGGCTGGGTGATCGCGGCGGCGATGGTGATCAACAATCTTGTCGCGGGGACGGTCGGGATCATGGTCCCGGTGACCCTCGAGCGGCTGCGGATCGACCCTGCGGTCTCATCGGCGGTGTTCGTCACCACGGCGACCGACGTGATGGGCTTCTTCAGCTTCCTCGGGCTTGCGGCAGCGGTCGGGCTGGCTAGCTAAGCCCTTGATCGGGCGTCGCTAAATAGCCATTAGCAGCCTCGTGCCGCTGCATCTCACCAAAGTCGCCGTCGGCTGCCGCGACCTTCCCGCGCTGGAACGCCGCTTCGCCTCGCGCAGCGTCGACGGCGAGGTGCGTGTCGTGACCAGGATGCGGCCCAAGCGAATGGCCGAGATCGTCGAGGGCGGCGCGCTTTACTGGATCGTCCAGCACCGGCTGGTCGCCTGCGCCACCATCCTGCGGTTCGAGGACCGGCCCGACGGTCGGCTCGACATCGTCTGTTCCGAGCGCCTTCAGGCGATCCCGACCATGCCCAAGCGCGCGCATCAGGGCTGGCGCTATCTCGCCCACGAGGATGCGCCCAAGGCCGGGGACAATGACGATAGCGGGATGAGCCTGCTTCCGCCCTCTCTCTATGGGCGGCTGTCGGCGCTGGCCCTGCTCTAGCGCGCCTCGCGGCAGCCGCTGACGGTGACCGAGCCGCTTGCGCGAAGGACGCAGGCGGGGTTGCCCGCGACCTGCACCTGGACCGCGCCGCTGGCCGTGACGGTCGCCTTCGACCTTGCGACGACCGAGACCGTTCCGGCGCCGTCGGCGGCGAGGGTGATCTCGTCGGACAGGAGACTGGCCGCATCGAGCGCGGCGGTGCCGCGGTTGATATAATTGGCGGCCTTGGTCCGGCCCGCGAGCTTCAGCGAGCCGCTGCCCTGGGCCGAGGCATTGACCCGGTCGGCCGTCAGCGCGCCGACGCTGAGCACTCCCGAGCCCTGCATCGCGAGATCGACCGAAAGGCCGCTCATCCGGTCAATGGCGAGGCTGCCGGCGCCGACGAGGAGCGCCGTTCGCAGCGAAGGCGTCGCAAGGCTGATTCGAACGGGGCCATAAGAGGCTGCGCCGCTGAACGACTGGCTGCGCTGGCGGAGGATGAGGGTTGTGCCTTCGACCCTGAGATCGATAGCGTCGAGCGCGGCAGGGCTCCCTTCTGCCCGCGCGGACGGGGCGCGGCCGGTAGCAAGCGTGATGCTGTAGGGGCCCTCCACCCGGATCCGGTCGAAGCTCGTGACCGAGAAGGTCCGCGGGAGCGACGCCGCACCGAGCGGGGTCGAGGCGGCGAGCAGGAAAAGGGCGAGGTAGCGCGTCATGGCGCCACACTCGCCCCTAATGGTTAACGGACCTTCAAGCCGCCAGGATCAGGAGCAGCGGATATCGCCGCTGCCCTTCTTGCTGGTCTCGCAACGCGCGCCGCCGCTGATCTCGATATCGCCCGAGCCCATGATGCTGGCACGGGCCTGGCCGGTGGCATTGGCGCGGATGCTGCCGCTGCCGGCGATCGAGGCTTCGGCGCGAGTCGCGGTGAGGCCGGCGGCGTCAACCTCGCCCGACCCGGCGATCGAATAGCGCGCATCCTCGGCCTTGCCGGCGACGCGACCGTTGCCGGAGCCCGCGATCGACAGCTTCAGCTCGCGGACCGCGACCTGCCCGACGTCGAGATCGCCCGAACCTGCCACATCGGCTTCGAAACGTTCGCCGGAGACGCGGTCGATGCGGACATCGCCCGAGCCTGCGATCCTTGCCGCCTCGAGCGCCGGGACCGTGATGGTGACCGTGGCGTTGCGGTCGTTCCAGCTGAACGAGTTCAGCCACCCCTTCTGCTCGGGGCGGATGCGGAGGCGATTGCCTTCGACCGACACGTTCATCCGCTCAATCAGCTTCTGCGGGCCCTCGGCCCGGACCGAGGCCGTCTTGCCGGTCGTGACCTGGACATCGAAGGGCCCGGCAATCTCGATCGAGCGGAAGTCGCCGACCTCGAAGGCGCGGCTGGTGGCCGGACCGCCGTTTTCCTTGGCGCCCGCGGAGCAGGCCGCCGCGGCGACGGAGAGAAGGACGATCGATCCGAGATGCTGGCGACGCATGGGCATTCCCCTGACTAGCTGTATTGCATGATTAATACAGCAGTGCGGAGCGCCACGCAAACAAAAAGGCGCCGCCCCGTCGGGCAGCGCCTTCCTGTTTCGCGGAAGAATAGCGGAGGGGCTTAGTCCTCGACGACTTCCTTGGTCTTGTGATGGACCAGCGCGGCCTTGTTCAGGATCTCGTGGATCTTGGCCAGCGCCGACTTCTCGTCGGTCTGCTCCATCGCACCGAGTTCGCGCGCCAGGCGCGAGGCGGCGGCTTCGAAGATCTGGCGTTCCGAATAGCTCTGCTCGGGCGCATCGTCCGGGCGGAACAGGTCACGGGTCACCTCGGCGATCGACGACAGGTCACCCGAGTTGATCTTCGCTTCATATTCCTGGGCGCGGCGCGACCACATGGTGCGCTTCACCTTGGGCTTGCCCTTGAGGATCTCGAGCGCGGCCAGCATCGTCTTGTCGCTGCTGAGCTTGCGCATGCCCACCGAGTCGGCCTTGTTGACCGGAACCCGCAGGGTCATCTTTTCCTTTTCGAAACGGAGAACATAGAGCTGCAGGCTGGTGCCCGCGATCTCGGTGCTCTGGAGTTCCACGACGCGTCCAACACCATGCTTGGGGTAAACCACGTAATCGCCAACGTCGAAGCTAAGAGCCTTCGCTGCCATTATTGACCTTTCCAGATGCGGGATATGGTCAATGGTCGGATCGGCGCCCCCAAGTCGCCCCGGCCATCATCATCCCTGTGCGGACACTGCCTGTGTTAAACAGTTGCGAACAAGGCCGCCTGCACGGTCATGCAGGTCGGCCCCTTGTCTTCACTCTTTAACACAAAGCCATTCAAATCGCTAGCCCCAGCTGCCGGGGCATCCCGTCGTTAACGGGGACGAGGTTGGACAGTCCGAGCCCGAGCAGCCGCACCCCCCGCGGAACCGGAAGCAGCTGGTCGAGGAGAAAGTGACCGGCAGCGGCGAAGCTGGCCGGATCGGCGATCGGGTCGGCGAAGGTCTTGGCGCGGCTGATCAGCTGGAAGTCCGAAAATTTGACCTTGAGCGTGACCGTGTGCCCGGTCGCCTTGGAGCGCATGATCCGCTCCCAGGCGAGGCCCGCGACCCGCTCGAGCTCGCCGTGCAGGGCTTCGGGTCTCGAATGGTCCTCGTTGAAGGTCCGCTCGGCGCTGACCGACTTCGCCTGCCGGCTGCTGCGCACCGGGCGCTCGTCAAGTCCGCGGGCGATCCGCCAGTACCAGTCACCCGAACTGCCGAACCTGCCCTTCAGCTCGTCGAGGCTGAGTTGCTGCAGGTCGGCTCCGGTCATGATTCCCAGTGCCTCGAGTCGCTCGGCCGTCTTCGGGCCGATCCCGTGGAAGCGGCCGACCGGAAGCGAGGCGATGTAGCGCTGCGCCTGCTCGGGGCGGATCACGCACAGGCCGTCGGGCTTGTTCTGGTCGCTGGCGAGCTTGGCGACGAACTTGCAGTAGGAGACGCCTGCGGATGCGGTTAGGCCCGTCTCCTCGCGGATTCGACGGCGGATCGCCTCGGCGATCGCGCGGGCCGACCCGAGGCCGTGGCGGTCCTCGCTGACATCGAGATAGGCCTCGTCGAGGCTCAGCGGCTCGATATGGTCGGTATAGTCGGCGAAGATCGCCCGGATCTGCGTCGACACCGCCTTATAGGCATCGAAGCGGGGCTTCACGAAGATGAGGTCGGGACAGCGCCGCTTGGCGGTGACCGAGGGCATGGCGGAGCGCACGCCGAACACCCGCGCTTCGTAGCTCGCCGCGGCAACTACCCCGCGATGACCACCGCCCACCGCCACCGGCTTGCCGCGAAGCTCGGGATTGTCGCGCTGCTCGACGCTGGCGAAGAAGGCATCCATGTCGACGTGGATGATCTTGCGCACGGGGGGGGGCGGTTCGGGCGTATCGTCGGGGAGCGGAGACGGGGCCGGCGCGTTCACCCCCCGTTCCCTACCTTGGCTTGAGCGGAGAGTCATGCTTTAGGGCCGCCAAACTCTCATCTTCCGGGAAGATTCATGAACATCCACGAATATCAGGCCAAGGAATTGCTCGCGAAATATGGCGTGCCGGTTCCGGCGGGACATGCGGCGATGACTGTCGAAGAAGCCGTCAAGGCGGCCGAGCAGCTTCCCGGACCCCTGTGGGTGGTCAAGGCGCAGATCCACGCAGGCGGTCGCGGCAAGGGCAAGTTCAAGGAACTGGGACCCGACGCCAAAGGCGGTGTCCGCCTCGCCAAGTCGATCGACGAAGTCCGCGCCCACGCCGAGGAGATGCTCGGCAAGACGCTCGTCACGGTCCAGACCGGCGATGCCGGCAAGGAGGTGCAGCGCCTCTACATCACCGACGGCGTCGATATCGCCAAGGAATTCTACCTCGCGCTGCTGGTCGACCGCGAGACCGGCCGTATCGCGGTGGTCGCCTCGACCGAGGGCGGCATGAACATCGAGGACGTCGCCCACGACACCCCCGAGAAGATCGAGACCATCACCATCGATCCCGCCACCGGGCTGATGCCGCACCACGGCCGCGCGGTCGCGGCGGCGCTTGGCCTCACCGGCGATCTCGCCAAGCAGGCCTCGAAGGTCCTCGCCGGCCTCTACGCCGCCTTCCTCGGCAGCGACGCCGAGCAGATCGAGATTAACCCGCTCGCCATCACCGACGACGGCAAGCTGATGGTGCTCGACGCTAAGGTCGGCTTCGACGGCAACGCCATGTTCCGCCACAAGGATCTCGCCGACCTGCGCGACCTCACCGAAGAGGATCCGATGGAAGTCGAGGCGTCCAAGTACGACCTCGCCTACATCAAGCTCGACGGCGACATCGGCTGCATGGTGAACGGCGCCGGCCTCGCCATGGCGACGATGGACATCATCAAGCTGAATGGCGCCTTCCCGGCCAATTTCCTCGACGTCGGCGGCGGCGCCAACAAGGAAAAGGTCACCGCGGCGTTCAAGATCATCCTCGCCGATCCGGCGGTGAAGGGAATCCTGGTCAACATCTTCGGCGGCATCATGAAGTGCGACATCATCGCCGACGGCATCGTCGCCGCCGCGCGCGAGGTCGATCTCAAGGTCCCGCTGGTGGTCCGCCTCGAGGGCACCAACGTCCAGCAGGGCAAGGACATTCTCGCCAACTCGGGCCTGCCGATCGTCGCCGCCAACGACCTCGGCGATGCGGCCGCCAAGATCGTCGCGGAAGTGAAGAAGGCGGCCTGAGCGTCGTCCCGGTGAAGGCCGGGACCTCAGGCTACCTAGGAAATGCTCATGTCACCTGAGATCCCGGCCTGCGCCGGGATGACGGAGGAAACGAAATGAAGGTACTCGTCGCGGTCAAGCGCGTGATCGACTACAATGTGAAACCCCGGGTGAAGATGGACGGTACGGGCGTCGATCTCGCCAACGTGAAGATGAGCATGAACCCCTTCGACGAGATCGCCGTCGAGGAAGCCATCCGCCTGAAGGAAAAGGCCGGGGCGACCGAGATCGTGGTCGTGTCGGTGGGCCCGCAGAAGGCGCAGGAAACGATCCGCACCGCGCTCGCCATGGGCGCCGACCGCGGCATCCTCGTCCAGACCGACGACGAGGTCGAGCCGCTCGGCGTCGCCAAGATTCTTGCCAGGATCGTCGAGGAAGAGCAGCCGCAGGTCGTGCTGCTCGGCAAGCAGGCGATCGACGACGATTCGAGCCAGGTCGGGCAGATGCTCGGCGCGCTGACCGGCTACGGCCAGGGCACTTTCGCCTCGAAGGTCGAGATCGCGGGCGATACCGCGAACGTCACCCGCGAGGTCGACGGCGGGCTCGAGACCGTCGCGCTCAAGCTCCCGGCGATCGTCACCACCGACCTTCGCCTCAACGACCCGCGCTACCCGTCGCTGCCGAACATCATGAAGGCCAAGGCCAAGCCGCTCGCGACCAAGTCGCCGGCCGACTATGGCGTCGACACCGCGCCGCGGCTCGAAATGCTCAAGGTCGCCGAGCCCGCCAAGCGCGTCGGCGGCGCCAAGGTCGGATCGGTCGATGAACTGGTCGCCAAGCTCAAGTCTCTCGGAGTTGTCGCATGAAGATCCTGGTTCTCGGCGAGCACGCCAACGGCAAGGTGAAGGATTCGACGCTGGCGACCCTCGGCGCCGCGGCCAAGCTCGGCGGCGAAACCGATCTGCTGCTGATCGGGTCGGATGCGGCTGGCGCCGCGGACGACGCCAAGAGCATCGGCGGTGTCGCCAAGGTGCTGGTCGCTGCCGACGCGGGCCTCGACCATGAGCTGGCCGAGACGGTCGCGCCGCTGCTCCATCGCCTGATGGAAGGCTATGACGTCCTTCTCGCCAGCTCGACCACCACGGGTCGCAACATCGCCCCGCGCGTCGCCGCCTTGCTCGACGTCGCGCAGGTCAGCGACATCATCGCGGTCGAAGGGCCGGACACGTTCCAGCGCCCGATCTACGCCGGCAACGCGATCGCCACGGTTCGCTCGAAGGACGCCAAGAAGGTCATCACCGTTCGCGGCACCGCCTTCACCAAGGCCGAGCGCAGCGGCGGATCGGCCTCGGTCGAGACGGTCGACGCAGGCGTCAGCAACGCCGTGTCGAGCTTCGTGTCGATGGAAGCTTCGGAAAGCGAACGCCCCGAGCTGACCAGCGCCAAGATCATCGTCTCGGGTGGCCGTGCCCTGGGCTCGTCGGACCAGTTCCATGCGCTGATCGACCCGCTCGCCGACAAGCTCGGCGCCGCGGTCGGTGCCAGCCGCGCCGCGGTCGACGCGGGTTATGCCCCGAACGACTATCAGGTCGGCCAGACCGGCAAGATCGTTGCCCCGGAGCTCTATGTCGCGGTCGGCATCTCGGGCGCGATCCAGCATCTCGCCGGCATGAAGGACTCCAAGGTCATCGTCGCGATCAACAAGGACGAGGAAGCCCCGATCTTCCAGATCGCCGACGTCGGGCTCGTCGGCGACCTGTTCAAGCTGGTCCCGGAGCTGACCGAGAAGCTCTGAGCTTCCGGGGCACTAGCCGCGGCTCGAATATCGGCTAACCTCGTCCGGCCGATCATCTGGACGAGGATGGCCTGTACATGTCGAACGCGTTGACGATCCTGATCGTGGCGAGCCTCGCCGCCGGGACGGCGGAACCCAAGGCGCCGGTGACCCTCGCGCCGCTGACGCCGTGGAACCTCGACTATGGCGAGAACAGCTGCAAGCTCGCCCGGACCTTCGGCGACAAGGCCAATCCGCTGACCCTGATCTTCGAACGGATCGGGCCGGGATCGCGGATGACCATGATCGCCCTCGGCGGACCGCTCGGCGCCCCGATGAGCGCGGGCTGGGCCAAGGCCAGCTTCCTGCCTTTCTCCGAGCGGCTGTTCGAGGACGGCATGATCGCCGAGACGAAGGAGACCAAGAAGACCGCCATCCTGTGGTCGGGCGTCGGCTTCGTCGACGAGGAGCGGCTGTCGCCCTCGGACCGCCGAATGAAGGATCGCGAGCGGCGCGACCTCGCCAAGGAAGAGGCGGAGCGCGCGGAGATCGACCGCAGTGCGGCGGCGGTGACCGCGGTGCGCATCGCCGAGCCGGGACGCAAGCCGATCCTCCTGCAGACCGGTGCGATGGGGAAGGGCGTGGCGATGATGCGCGACTGCGCCCGCGACCAGCTCCGCACCTGGGGCATCGATCCCGCCGTCGAGGACAAGATCGTCGTCCGCGCCAGGGCGACCAAGGACCTCGCCAGCCTCCTCGACTGGCGCGACTATCCGTCGAACGCGATGCGCGAGGGCCAGCAGCAGAAGCTCGATTATCGCCTCAACGTCGATGCGACCGGCAAGGTCACGCGCTGCGTCACGCTCACCATGTTCGATTCGCCCGAATTCGGGAAAGTCGTCTGCGAGAAATTCTCGCGGGCGAAGTTCATGCCGGCAGAACTCGCCGACGGCACCAAGGTGCCGACCTACGTCAACGGCAGCGTCCGCTTCCAGATGCCGGACTAGGCTGACACTTAATCCGGATTTAAGCAGTTTCCCCTAGCCCTCCGCTTGCCGAAGTCAGGGGGGGTGACGTGGAACATCAACGTATCGAAGCCAGCGAATCGCGGGTGAGGGGGGCGGAAAGGCTCGAGCGGGGACTTGAGGCCGTGCTGTTCGGCAGCCGCTGGCTGATGGCGCCCTTCTACCTGCTGATGGTGGTCGCCCTTGGCATGCTGCTGGTCAAGTTCACGCAGGAAAGCTGGCACATCGTCACGCACACGCTGACGATGACCGAATCCGACGCCGTGCTCGCGGTCCTGTCGCTGATCGACATCACGCTGACCGGCAATCTGCTCCTGATGGTGCTGTTCGCCGGCTACGAGAACTTTGTCTCGAAGATGGACGTGAATGATCATGAGGACCGGCCCGAATGGATGGGCAAGGTCGATTTCGCCGGCCTGAAGCTCAAGCTCATCGCCTCGATCGTCGCGATTTCGGGCATCAACCTACTCAAGAATTTCATGGCGCTTGAACCGGGTGCCATGGCCGCGGGCAAGACCGAGCAACTGTTCTGGATGGTGGTCATCCACATGACCTTCATCGCCTCGGGCGTAATGCTGGCCTTCATGGACAAGATCGCAGCGAGCACTGGCAAGCACGGCTGAGCGGCAGGATTCAGAAGCCCGCCAGGAAGCCGGCCACGTTGTCGCCGAGCGCCTCGACGGCATAACCGCCTTCGAGGATGATGAGGGTCGGAAGGCCCATCGCCGCGACGCGCGCCGCGAGTCGCCGATAATCGTCGGTGCGGATGGCGAAGTGGCTGATGGGATCGCCCTCGTAGGTGTCGGCGCCGAAGCTCACGACCAGGAGCTCGGGCGCCTGCGTCCCGAGCCAGTCGCAGGCCGTTGCGAGGGCCGCGTCATAGGCGGCGAAGCTGGTGCCGCGCGCCAGCGGAAGGTTCAGGACGTTGCCGCCGCTCTCGTCGGCGTGGCCCCAGTAGAAGGGATAGTCGGTTCTCGGATCGGCGTGCAGCGACGCGAAGGCGATGTCGCTGCGCCCGTGGACGATGTCCTGCGTGCCATTGCCATGATGATAGTCGAGGTCGAGGATGGCAGTACGCCCGCCTGACACGAGCGCGGCGATGGCTGCCCAGTTCAGGTAGCTGTAGCCCCCCATATAGTCCGGGCCCGCATGGTGCCCCGGCGGGCGGGTGAGGGCGAAGGCATGGTCACCGGCGACCGTCGCCCCGAGCGCGCCGAGCAGCGTCGCCGTGCCCGCCTGAAGCGCGTCCCACGTGCCTTGGCTGATCGGTGCGCAGGTGTCGTAGCAGTGCTGCCCGAGCCGCGCGTCGATGCGGGTCAGCTCACGCGGTCGCCGGTGCACAGGAAAGGCATAGGGGAGGACGTCGCCCGCCCGTCCCGCTGCCCGCCATTCCTCATGCGCGGTGCGGAGGAGGTCGAGATAGGCCGGATCGTGCGCCGCGGCCGCGGCCGCGAGCAGGTCTTCGCCCGAACATACTGGCGGCGCCTCGACCGGGCCGATCGCGGCGAGCACCGAATCCACCCGCTCGACCACGTCCGCGGCCGGGTGGAGCGCCCCGTTGAAGAACTCGCTCTGCGGCTCGTGGCCGCGCTGCCGCTCGTCCCAGAAGCAGCGCATGGTTAGCGCTGCAGGTCGCTCGGGAGGGTCGGCTCGCTCAGCAACTGCTCCATCCGCTCCCACCGCGCCTTGGGATCGGCAAAGCGCTCGACGTCGCGTGCGACCATGTCCCGGCCGATATTGTAGTTGATGACGTAGGATCGGTACTGGCGCGTGAAGGCGATCGACTGCTTTGCCCGGTCGGCGCCGACGAGCTGATACTTCTGGGTCAGCCGGATGGCGGTCGGTTCGTCGATCTGTCCGTCGAGGAATTGCTGGGCAATAGTGTTGCGCGCCGGGCCGAGGTCGCGGATCGCGTCGAGCAAGGCGTCATAGCGGGCGATCTCGCCCGCCGGCAGGCCGGCGATCGGTGCCAGCACCGCCGCTTCGTAGCGGGCCTTGCGCGCGCTCGGGAAGGCAAGGTCGATCCCGTAATTGGCCGAGCCCTCGGCCAGCAGCGACTGCGGCGAGAAGAGCGGGTAGACGGTGAATTCAGTCCAGCCCTTGGCTTTCACCAGCCGCTCCTCGAGCAGCACGTTCAGGACATGGTGGCCCGGATAGCCCTCGTGGCACCCGAGATCGACCGCGCGGCTGAGGCGGATCGGAAGGTCGGTGTTGATCTCGATCCGGCTGTGGTCGTTGCCGAGATAGTAATTGTAGCCCGACCAGCTCTTGCCGGTGACGAAGGCGAGATCGAACTTCTCGGCCGGGGGCAGGTCGATATGCTCGATCGTCGCCTGGCGGCAGGCGGCGATGGCCTGGCGGAACACCGGCTCGAGCTTGTCGCGCGGGATGGTGAAGCGGTTCTGATAGGCCTCGACCCTGTCGGCGAGCGCGCCGTCGCCCGGCACCAGCGCCTCGATGCGCGCCAGTACGGGGTCGAAGGTCGCAAGCGGCTTCACCTCGGGACGCACGCCAAACAGGCCCTGCGCTTCGTCGGCGAAGGACAGCTTCTCTCCCTGCAGCATGCGCAGGCGGGTGGCGGCGGCGGTCAGCTGCGCCTGGAGGAAGGCGGCGCGGCGCGGCTCCTCGGCGGACAGCGACGCGACCCGGCCCTGCAGCGCGGCAACCCGGGCCGCGAGAGCCGGGAAATCGCTCGCGGCGGCCAGCGCCTGGCCTTCGCTCTTGAGCGCCGGATCGCCGTAGTAAGCGTCGATATAGCCGTCTTCCTTCTCGCCGATCGCGAGCTGGAGCACGACATAATCGCGGGCGACCGCCGGCCAGCCCGAGGCGGGCGCTGCCCCGGGCGCGGTGGCGCAGGCGGCGAGGGTCAGCGCGGCAAGGGCGGAGAAAAGGGATCGTTGCATACGGTGGGGTCCTTCTCGGCGTCCTCGCCGAAGATTTCGTCGCATTCCTCGCGGTCGCCCGGTCCGTCCTCGGTCGGACGCGCAAGCGCGAGCATGATCGTCCCCGCTATCCCCGACAGGAGCGAGCCGAGCAAGGTGCCGATCTTGGCCTCGTCGATCAGCAGCCGGTCGGTGAAGGCCAGTTCGCCGATGAACAGGCTCATGGTGAACCCGACCCCGCACAGGAGCGCCGCGCCATAGACGTGCGCCCAGCTCAGTGACTGCGGCTTGCGGGCTAGGCCGGTCCGGTCAGCCAGCCAGATCGCGCTAAGCACGCCCACCTGTTTGCCGACGAACAGGCCGGCCGCGATCGCGAGCGGAAGGGTGTCGAGCAGCTGGTCGAGCCCGCCGATGGTGACGCCCGCGCTGGCGAAGCCGAACAGGGGCACGATCCCGAACATGACGATCGGATGCAGGCGATGCTCGAGCCACTTGAGCGGCGAGCGG
Organism: Sphingomonas sp. SP2; assembly: GCF_058313385.1. Classification (NCBI taxonomy): domain Bacteria; kingdom Pseudomonadati; phylum Pseudomonadota; class Alphaproteobacteria; order Sphingomonadales; family Sphingomonadaceae; genus Sphingomonas; species Sphingomonas sp. SP2. The sequence goes on from NZ_JBZFLD010000001.1 coordinate 826,568, forward strand.
GCTTCGCCCCGGCCGAGCGGAATGGTCAGCGCGGCGACGACCCCGGCGATGGTCGCGTGGACCCCCGACAGGAACACCGCCAGCCAGAGGAACGGGAACAGCAGCAGGAAGGGCCACAGCCGCCGAACCCCGAACATGTTGAGCGCCGCCATCGCCCCGACCAGCAATGCGCTCGCGCCCAATGCCGTGAGGTTGATGTCGGCGGTGTAGAAAAGCGCGATGATCGCGACCGCCCCGATGTCGTCGATGATGGCGATGGTGACGAGCAGCAGCTTGACCGCGGCGGGCACGCGCTTTCCGAGCAGGGCCAGCAGGCCGAGCGCGAAGGCGATGTCGGTCGCGGCGGGGATCGCCCAGCCGGGCGACAGGACCGGGTCGAAGCCGCTGACCAGCTTGTAGACGAGCGCCGGCACCGCCATGCCCACCGCCGCCGCGATGATCGGCAGACGCCGGGCCTCGGGGCTCGCCAGCTGGCCGTCATACCATTCGCGCTTCACTTCCAGCCCGACGAGCAGGAAGAACAGTGCCATCAGCGCGTCGGCGATCCAGTAATGGACCGACAGCGGCCCGAGCTTCGCCTCGAGCAGCGCATGGTAGTTGTGCTCGAGCGGGCTGTTGGCGATGATGAGCGCCAGCGCGGCGGCTCCCATGAGGAGCAGCCCGGCGTTACGATCGTGCGAGGATGAAGCTGCGTCCGCCATGCCCGGGGACATGCCGGGCAGCTTCAACTCACGCAACCACTATCGGGTCAGGCAGTGGCGGCCTGCCGGACTACGACCTCGAGGCTCATCTCGGCGTTGAGCAGCTTGGAGATGGGGCAGTTGGTCTTGGCTTCCTCGGCGAGACGGCGAAGTTCGGATTCCTCGATGCCGGGCACGCTGGCGACCAGCTTGAGGTCGGAGCGGCTGACCTTGAAGCCGGCGCCATCCTGGTCGAGCTTCACCCGCGCCTCGGTCTCGAGCGTGCCGTCCGAATGGCCCGCGCCGGCAAGACCGAAGCTCAGCGCCATGGTGAAGCAGCTCGCATGCGCCGCGGCGATCAGTTCCTCGGGATTGGTCCCGGGTTCGCCCTCGAAGCGCGTGTTGAAGCCGTAGCGGCTTTCTTCGAGCACCTTCGACTGGGTGGAGACCCAGCCTTTCCCGGTCTTGCCGAGGCCTTCGTAGCGCGCGGTCGCCGAGCGGGTGATCATGATCGTCTTCTCCTTGGGTGGTGGACCAATGGACAGGTGGGGTGTCCGTTCGATCCTGCAACGGATGAAGAGGCGGACCGTTCACCGGCCATGGCCTGCAACGCACAACAGGCGAGTGGCGCTTTCCGGGGCTGGCTCGACACCATCGACGGCAAGCCGCTGATCATGGGGCATTTCGACGCCGACGGGCTGGCCGCGGTGGCGATCCTCGCCCGCTCGCTCCCCGACAGCGCGGTGCGGCTCGTCGGCAAGGGCGAGACGCCGTGGACCCCGGCGGTCCGATCCGAACTCGAGAAAGCGAGGCCATCGGCGGTCGTCGCGACCGACCTCGGCGTCCGCGAGGGCAATATCCTGCCCGGCACGCCGACCTGCCTGATCGATCATCATGTGCCGACCGGCACGCCCGGCGACGCCCTAGTCATCAGCGGCAATGGCTGCACGCCCGAGCCGACCAGTGCGCTCCTCGCCTGGTGGGCCTGCGGCTGCCGCGAGGAGCTGCTGTGGCTCGCCGCCATCGGCCTCATCGGCGACATGGCCGAGGACAAGGGCTTCGACGAAATCGCCCGGGCGCAGACCCGCTACGGCAAGACCGCGCTCCGCCAGGCAGTCAGCCTCATCAACGCGCCGCGCCGCACCGCCGCGGCCGATGCCAGCCCGGCGCTCGCGCTGCTCATGAAATGCGACAATCCGAAGGAGCTTCTCTCGGGCATCCATCCGGAGACTGCTGTGCTGCTTGCGGCCAAGGAAGAAGTGAAGGCGGCGATGGACGGCGCGAAGAGGGTCGCGCCCAAGGTTCGCGGCGAGGTCGCGCTCATCCCGCTCGACAGCCCGTGCCAGATCCATCCGCTGATCGCGCAGCAATGGCGGACGCGCCTCAAGGACAAGGTCGTGATCGCCGCCAACAAGGCCTATCGCCCGGGCTGGGTCCACTTCGCCGCACGCACCGCCGCCGGCCACGACCTCATCCGCTTCTTCGCCGACCGCCGTCCCAAGGGCGCGGGCAGCGAATATGGCAGTGGCCACCGCGCGGCGAGTGGCGGCGCACTCAAGATTCCCGACTGGAACCGCTTCGTCGCGGACCTCGGCTTCCCGGAGGAACAGATCGCGTGACCATCGACCCCAATCGTCCCCTGCGTCTCGGCTTTCCGGTGAAAGTCATGGGCGTCCCTGGCCTCAAGTCGGGCGACAGCCGCCGCTGGCAGAAGGACCCGCATCTCAAGTGCAGCCTCGAGCTGCTCGACGGCGTGCTCGACTATCTCAAGAAGGTCGAGATCGACATGTACCGGCTGAGCTCGGACATCGCGCCCTACGCGACCCATCCCGACATGCCGCAATTCCACAACATGGTGGCCGAGAGCGACGCCGAGCTGGCGGCGTTCGGCAAGAAGGCGCGCGAACTCGACATCCGCCTCTCCTTCCACCCCTCGCAATATGTGCTCCTGAACAGCCCCGACCCCGACCTCACCGCCAAGTCGATCTGGGACCTGTCGAGCCAGGCCGAGATGCTCGACCGCATGGGCTGCGGGCCCGAAGCGGTGCTCGTCACCCACGTCGGCGGCGTCTATGGCGACCGCGAGGCCTCGCGCGCCCGCTGGATCGAGGGCTACAACCAGTGCCCCGAGCATGTGAAGCGCCGCCTCGTCCTCGAGAATGACGACATCCGCTTCTCGGCCGCCGACGTCCTGTGGATCACCGAGCGCTGCGGCGTGCCTTGCGTCTTCGACTACCAGCACTTCTGGTGCCTGAACCCAGAACGTCTCGACATGCGCGACACGCTCGAGAAGATCCTCGCCACCTGGCCCGAGGGCGTCCGACCCAAGATCCACTTCTCCTCGCCGCGCACCGAGCTTCGCGAAGTGAAGCGCAAGATCACGCCCAAGCAGCGCGAAGCCGCGATGGCCGGCAAGAAGAGCAAGTCGAAGGAGCTGACGCGCGCGCCGGTCAAGGCGACCGCCCGGGTGAAGACCGTCCTCCTGCCGCCGATCTGGACCGGCCACAGCGACTTCACCAATCCGTTCGAATTCGCGACCTTCATGCGCCACGCCGAGGGGCTCGAATTCGACGTGATGATGGAGGGCAAGGCGAAGGACGTGTCGATCATCAAGCTGCGCCCCGACCTCCTGCGCTTCGCGCCCGACGTCGCCGCCCGCTTCGGCATCTATCCGGACGATGCCGAGGAGCTCGCCGCGCAGGACAAGGCGCTCGAGCAGGGGGTCAGCGCCGAGGATGAGCCCGACGTCGACGAAGGCGGCCGGGTCGACGCGCCCGAGGAGGCGCTCGCCTGACGCGCTCACGAAGAGGGGCGCGAACCCTGACGGTCCGCGCCCCTCGTCGTTCCCGGCGGCTTACTTGCCGAGATAGGCAGTCAGCTCGGCCTTGCTGACGCTTCCGCTCTTGTCGGCATCGGCCTTCTTGAACGATGCCGCGAGATAGCCGGTGGTCGGCTTCTTGCCCCCGTTCGCGGTCTGGAGCGCGCTGATCCAGCTGTTGAACTCGGCTTTGCTCAGCGCGTCATTGCTGTTCTTGTCATAGCTCGCCCATTCCGAATCGATCACGCTTCCGGCCTGCGTGTCATTCTTAGTCGAGGCGGGCGAGGCAGGGGTGGCTGGAGTCGCCGGCGTGGCGGGTGTCGCGGACGTGTCCGGCACCGCGGGCGACAGCGGATCGCTCGACGGCGTCGCTGGCGTGGCGGGCGTGGCGGGCTGCGCCGGGGTGGCCGGGGTCACCGGCCCGGCAACCGGCTTGCCATTCTCGGCCGGCGGCGCGGTCTGAGCCATGGCGGCCGCACTGGCAAGCAGCGTCGAGGCGGCAAGAAGGGTCTTCAGCATGGATGTCTCCAGGATTGAAAGGGGAAGGTCGGCCGGAGAGCCAACACATCCTTTCAACGGCTGCTCCTTGCTTCCGGTGCCTCGGCACAACCTGTAGTTGGCTCGTTCCGCCTGTAGAACAAGCGTTTACTTGCAGCGGCTTAGCGGAGGTCGCAGATCTTACGCTCAGACCGGAGTCGGCGCGACGACGATCACGGTCCGATAGCCGTCGGGATCATGATGGCTCGTCACGGTGCCGCCGAGCTGCTGCACCGAATGGGCAATGAGCCGCAGTCCCAGTCCAGAGCGGCTCTTGGGTTCGGACGGGGCGGCAGGCCGCGATCCATTGTCCTCACAGGTCAGCCGGTAGCGCCCAGCTTCCAGCGTCTCGCCACGAAAGCGGATGGAACCCGTTCCGTCACCCACCGAATGCTTGACCGCGTTCGCGGCAAGCTCGTTCACGACCGTACCGAGGTTCGCCGCCTCGCGCGCTTCGACGTCAAAGGAATCGAACTCGCCGGTCACGGTCACTGCGGGCGGCTGCGACTGGTCGATGAGGTTGACGACTTCCCCGAGATAAGCGGCGAGATCGACCCGCCGCTGACCGCCATCGCTGAGGTGCCGATGGAGCAGCGACACGGTGTCGATCTGCTGCGCCACGCGGTCGAGCACCTCGCCGGCGTGCGGATCGGCTTCCGATCGGCGCTCGAGCCGGACGAACGCCGCCACCGTGCTCAGCGAATTCTTGATCCGGTGATCCATCTCGTTGCGCAGAACAGCTTCGGCCGCAAGCACCTGGCGCAGTTCGATCTGGGTCATCACCTGCCGCGCGAGCACCTCGAGCGCGTCGCGCTGCATCGGGGTCAGATTGCGCGGCTTGCGGTCGAGCACGCACAAGGTCCCGAGCGGCACGCCCGCGGCCGTCCGGAGCAAAGCGCCCGCATAGAATCGCATGCCGTCCTCGCCGGCGCAGAGCGGATTGTCGCGGGTTCGCTCATCGGCGTGCGTGTCGGGGATCTCGACGAAATCATTCTCGCGAATCACATGGGCACAGATCGAGCTTTCGAGCGACGTCTGGTCGCATCCGAGGCCGACCTCGGCCTTAAACCACTGCCGGTCGGAATCGACCAGCGACACCAGGCTCACCGGGACGTCGCACAGACGCGACGCCAGCGTGACGATATCGTCGAAATCCCGCTCCCGCGGCGTATCGAGGATGTTGTACGACCGCAGGACGTTCAGTCGGGTACCGAGCAACTCGTCAGAAGACACGTACGGAGAAACCCCCTCGTTTCGGACAATTCCGCCGCTTGCAGCACAATGTGGCGTCATTGGGGAGAGGGGGTGGTGCCCAGAGCCGGGATCGAACCAGCGACACTGCGATTTTCAGTCGCATGCTCTACCAACTGAGCTATCTGGGCCCACGGTCTCGCGGGCAGGCCGTTCGGCCGTGCGAGCGGCTCCCCTAACGGCGCTCATCCTCGCTGTCCAGCCCGGGATCGGCGGGCGGGCCCGGAATACGATAGCCCTCGCCCAGCCACTGCAGCAGATCGCGGTCCTTGCAGCCGCGCGAGCAGAAGGGCGCATGGTCAGGGCTGGCAGGCTTCTTGCACAAAGGGCAGGGCTTAGACGGGTTCGGCATGGCCACCTGAAATGGCGAGCCCGGGGTCCGCGCGCAAGCTGACGGCGCCGCCGCGCTGGCGGGCGAGGAAGTCGAGCCAGTCGGGCCTGGCCTCGAGCAGCGCGGCTACCGAAGGTGCCACCGCGAGCCGGGTCGGCCCATGCCCCGCCATGCCGGAACGGCGCAACAGGGCGCGCGCCGCGAAGGCGGGGCGGTCGTGCGCAAGTTCGAGCAAGGACGCGCGGCGGCGAGGCCGGACGACTTGGAGGAAGCCGAAACCGTTCACCGCCGTCCGCTCGAAAGGTTCGTCGGCGAGGGCTGCGTCGAGCGCCTCCGCGGCGGCCTGCCTTGCCGCCTTGCCCGGGGTCGACGGAAGGTCGATGCCGATATTGCCCTGAAGGTCGAGCCGGCGGATTGCCGCACCGGCCGCCGCGGCGCCCGCAACCGCGAGCTCGGCCGGATCGAGCCAGCCGTCGACGTCGATCACGGTCATCGCCGGGGTCAGCGCAAGCAGCAGCTCGCCGCCGCGAAAGGCGACGCGGCCGCTCGCCGCCTCGTCGAGCAAGTCGTCCCAGCCGGCCGCGCCGAGCCGATCACCCGCGTGGGGTGGGAAGGGGAGCTCCGTTGCGGGGGGCAGCGCCGGGATTGCCGGAGCATCGGTCGACGCCGGTCGCCCGAGCGCCCGCTTCCACGGCTCGGGGCCGGGCAGCGCCGGACGGGTGATCTCGAGCGTGAAGCGTCCGCCTTCGCTTTTCCCCGCCGGGCGCCGCTGAAGCAGGACCTCGCTTCCGTCCTCGAGCCGGGCAAGCGGCCGCGGTGCCACCGAGACGAGCCGCGCCTCCTGCACCGTCCCCGCGACCAAGAGGTCATCGGGCTGGATCCGGGCAGCGAGGATGTGATCGCGCTCGAGCAGGGCGTAGCGGGTTTCCCCGATCCCGCGCTCGGCGACCCACTCAGGCAAGCGGGTAACCGGCGCTCTTCAGGAGGAGTCGGGTCTCGGCGAGGGGCAGGCCGACGACATTGGACCAGCTGCCGGCCATGAAGCGCACATAGACTTCGCCATAGCCCTGGAGCGCATAGCCGCCGGCCTTGCCGCGCCATTCTCCATGCCCGGCGTAGTAATCGATTTCCTCGTCGGACAATCGCTTCATCGCAATCACGGTCTCGACCAGGCGGGTCCTCAGCGACTTGCCGGGGGCCGCGAGGGCGACCCCGGTCAGCACCTTGTGCCGGCGGCCCGAGAGCAGGGCCATGCACGAGCGCAGCGTTGCTTCGTCCTCGACCTTGGGGAGGATCCGGCGGCCGACCGCGACCACTGTGTCGGCCGCGAGCACCAGCGCGTCAGGCTCGAGCGCGGCAACCGCCAGCGCCTTTTCGCTGGCGAGACGCAGCGCGTGGGGGCGCGGAAGCTCGGCCTTGCCGGGCTCTTCGTCGATGTCGGCGGGACGGATCGCGTCGGGGGTGACTCCGATCCTGGCAAGCAGATCGACCCGGCGCGGGCTCGCCGAAGCGAGGACCAGGCGCATCACGCGCCCTTAGCCGTTGTAGCCGGGCGGGCCTCCGCGGCCGGGCATGAAGCGGTAGGTGATGCGGCCCTTGGTCAGGTCATAAGGGGTCAGTTCGACCAGCACTTCGTCCCCGGTGAGGACGCGGATGCGGTTCTTGCGCATCTTGCCGGCGGTGTGCCCCAGGATCTCGTGACCATTCTCGAGTTCGACGCGGAACATCGCGTTGGGGAGCAGTTCGACCACCCGCCCGCGCATCTCGAGAAGTTCTTCCTTGGCCATGCAAATCCTTTGTGAAGCGTCAGCTTTTCGCCGCGCCCTTAGCGGGGACGCGGCGAAAAGGGAAGGAGCGGCTCAGGCGGGATTGTAGCGTGCGAGCCACTTGGCGGCTTCCTCGAGCCACTGCAGGCGGTCGCTTTCGAGCGGGAACTGGTGCGTGTTGCGCGGCTGCTCGATGTAGCGGAAGTCCTTGCCCTCGACCTTGCCCGACGACTTCAGCCGTTCGACCAGGAAGCGGGCCTGCGCCGGGGGCACGCGTTCGTCCTTGGCGCCCTGCACGATGAGGATTGGCGCCCATTGGCCATCGGTGTTCCGGGCCGGGGACACGTCGGCGAGGCTGGACGCTGCCGAGCCGATATATTTCGAGCTGAATTCGCCGAGATAGTTGCGGTCGTAAGCGGTCATCTTGGGGATGTCGTAGACTCCCGCGCCGGCGATCGCGCAGCGATAAAGCTCGGGATTGCGCTGCGCTGCACGGGCGGCGGCATAGCCGCCATAGGACCAGCCCATGACGCAGACCCGCTTGGCATCGACCAGGCCCTGTGCGGCGAGATGGCGGACGCTGTCGTCGAGGTCGTCCTGCATCGCGGCGCCCCAATTACCGTCGCTCATGGCCACCCAGGCGTAGCCGAAGCCATCCGAGCCCCGATAGTTGGGCTGGACCACGGCATAGCCAAGCTCGGCCATCGCCTGCGCCCAGCTGTCGAAGCGCTCGTAATCGCGCGCCCACGGGCCGCCGTGCGGCATGACCACCAGCGGCAGGCCCTTCGCCTCGCGCAGTCGCGGCAGGGTCAGCACCGCATCCACGTCCTTGCCGTCGCGCGCCTTGTAGGTGATCGTCCGGACGGGGTTGAGGCGCGCGTCCTTCAGCGTCTCGCTCATCCAGCCGACCTGCCGCGTCGCGCCCGTTTCCGTGTTGAACAGATAATAGCCGCCGCGCTGATCCGGCCGCCCGACGTGGAAGAGGATGTTCTGCCGCGGCTTGTCGGTCGAGACGATCGTCGCATTGCCCTTGCCCGCCGTCTCGTCGAGCGCGGCCTGGATTTCCTTCAGGCGCGCATCGTACCAGATGCGCTCGGGCCGATTGCGGATGATCGCAATGCTCTCGATCGCGTCCCCGGCATCGGTCGAGTCCACGTCGGAGACGTCATATTTGGGATCGGAGAACACCTTTCGCCCGATGTCGAGCGTCTGCAGGTCCATCTCGTAGACCGCGTTCGTGCCCTCGTGACGGCTGACGACCAGCGCCTTGCCGCCGGGCAGGAACAGGCGCGGGATGGGGAGGGTCTTGTAGCGCTCGTTGCGCTCCTTGATGATCGTCTTGAACGGCCCGCTCCCGCCCGCGCGATAGAGCACGGTCGTTCGGCCGGTCTCGCGGTCGTTGCTCCCGCCCATGCGGACGTTGCCCTGCGCGTCGGCGACCCAGAAATTGACCCCGCGGGTCGGCCGGAGAACCACCGTCTGGGCCCCGGTGAGAGCATCGATCTCGAGCACTTCGGGGTTGCTGAGCCGCTCGGTCCCGCGACCGGCCGCCATCCGCGACAGCAGGATCCGCGGCCGGCCCTCGTTCGACACCCACAGGACCTGGCCGCCCGAGATGAAGGTTCCATCCCAGCCGAGCAGGGTCCGCGCCTTCGTCTTCCTGTTGTACGACAGCGCCCGGCTGGCGGTGACGCGATTGCCGTTGAGGTCGGTCACGGCCGAAATGATAATCAGCAGATTGTCGGGGTCGAGCCAGCGCCAGCTGTTCACCCGGACGTCGTTGAGCTTGTCGAACTCGCCGTCGCGGGCGATGACTTCGGGCTTCGCATTGGGCTGGTCGAGCGGAATGATCGTCAGCACCTGCTCGTCGCCGTTCCGGACCCGCGCCGCGATCGCGGTCGCATTGGGATTGAGCCGCGGCTGCTCGAGCTGGGGATTGGCCGCGAACACGCTGAGCGGCTGGCGCGGCAGCGGTGCTTTCGCCGCCTGCGACTGGGCCGCGGTCGCGACCGGAAGCGTCAGCGACGCCCCCGCGAGAAGGAGCAGCCCGCCCAACGCCTTACGAAATGTCATCTGATCTTTCCCCCGGAACCCGATTCGGCGTGCCGAAGGTAACCGCCTGGGAAATGGAGAAAAGAGGGAATCCCGGAAGGCTCCGGCGGATTAGGCCTCGACCTTTTCGCGCTTGTGCCGACGCTGGACCAGCAGCTTGTCGATCTTGCGCCCGTCGAGGTCGACGATCTCGAATCGCCAGCCGTCATGATCGAAGGTTTCGCCCGTCTCGGGGAGGTGCTTCAGCACCGACAGGGCAAAGCCCGCCACCGTCGAGAAGTCGCGGTCGGCGGCGAGATTGATCCCGAGCCGGTCCTCGAGGCAGTCGGCATTGGCCGAGCCCGAAACCAGGAAGCTGCCGTCCTCGCGCTCGACCAAAGGAGGATCGTCATCATCGTCGGCGTCGTTGGCGAAGGTGCCGGCCAGCGCAGCAAGGATCGAGCCAGGGGTCACGATCCCGTCGAGATGGCCATATTCGTCGTGGACGAGCGCCAGCGGGACTTCGGCCGAGCGGAGCACGGTGAGCGCGTCCATCGCGTCCATGACGTCGGGGATGACCTGCGCCTTGCGGGCCAGCGCCCGAAGATCGATCGAGCGGCCGTCGAGCAGGGCGTCGAGCATGTCGCGGGTCTGGACCACCCCGACGATCTTCTCGACCGACCCTTCCGCGACCGGAAGCCGGCTGTGCGGTGTCTCGGCGAGCGCAGCGCGGATTTCATCGGGCGAGCTGTCGATGTCGATCCAGTCGACCTCGGTCCGCGGGGTCATCACCTCGCGCACCGGACGGTCGGCGAGCCGCACGATGCCGGAAATGATCGCGCGTTCCGATTCCTCGAGCACGCCCGCGGTCTGCGCTTCGGCGACCACCAGGTGCAGCTCCTCGGCAGTGACCTGGTTCTCGTTGGTGCGGTTGAGCCCGAGCAGGCGGAAGATGAGCGCGCTGCTCTTGTCGAGCACCCACACCAGCGGCGAGGTGATCTTGCTCAGCCACAGCATCGGCCGGGCGACGAGGGTCGCGATCCGCTCGGGATTGCGCAGCGCGAACTGCTTGGGGACCAGCTCGCCGATGATCAGCGACAGATAGGTGGTGACCGCGATGACCAGCCCGAAGCCGACCTGCTTGGCAAGGTCGGGATCGAGCCCGAGCCCCTGCAACCGCTGCGCGGTCGGTTCACCAAGGCTGGCGCCCGAATAGGCACCGGCAAGAATGCCGATAAGGGTGATCCCGATCTGTACCGTCGACAGAAAGCGCCCCGGGTCGGACGCCAGCTGGAGCGCGGTCTTGGCGCCGCCGCTGCCGCCACGGGCAAGCGCCTTCAGTCGCGCCTCGCGTGCCGACACGATCGCCAGCTCGCTCATCGCGAACACGCCATTCAGCGCGATCAGCGCCACGATCAGGACCAGATCGAACCAGGGAAAGGGGAGCAGGGTGCCGCTCATCGAGGGGTCAGCTTCTAGCCTTCATGCACGGCCAGCGGCAAGCGGCCGATCGTTCTGCGAACGGAACCATCGAAGCCGGTCGCGGTTTCGTCGTCCTGCGTTTAAAATACGGAGAAATGCAAACATGAAGCTTTCCAAGAAGCTGACGGTCGGCGCGATGGCCGCCTCGCTCGTGGCCACCTCGGCCTGCACCACCAATCCCGAGACCGGCAACCGCCGCCTGAGCAACACCGGCCTCGGCGCCATCCTCGGCACCGGCGCGGGCTATATCCTCGGTGACATCATCGGTGGCCGCAACAGCCGCACCGAGCAGATCATCGGCGCCGGCATCGGCGGCCTCGCGGGTGCCGCGGTCGGTCGCTACATGGACCAGCAGGAAGCCGAGCTTCGCCGCGAGACGGCCGGCACCGGGGTCGACGTCATCCGCCAGGGCGATGACCTCATCCTGCGCATGCCGAGCGGGATCACCTTCGCCTACAACCGCTACGACATCCAGCCGCAGTTCCAGTCGACCCTGAACGAAGTCGCGAGCACGCTGGCCCAGTACAACCAGAGCTACATCGACATCTACGGCCACACCGACTCGAGCGGGTCGGACGCCTACAATCAGACGCTGTCGGAGCGTCGGGCCGAATCGGTCGCCAACTATCTCAGCGCTCGCGGTGTCGCCCGCGCCCGCATGGCTACCCGCGGCTTCGGCGAATCGCAGCTGCTGGTGAACCCGGAGACGAGCGAAGCCGATCGCGCCGCCAACCGCCGCGTCGAGATCAAGGTCGTTCCCTTCCGCGGCTAGCGCCGTTCGGAGAAGAAGCGGCGGAGCTGCTCCGCCGCTTCTTCCTCTCCAATCCCGCCAAGCACGTCGGGCCGGTGGTGGCAGGTCGGCTGGCCGAACAGCCGCGGGCCGTTGACCACCGCCCCGCCCTTCGGGTCCTCGGCCGCAAACCGCAGCCGCGCGATGCGGGCAAGGGCGATCGCCCCCGCGCACATGGCGCAGGGCTCGAGGCTCACCCACAGATCACAATCATCGAGCCGGCTGGTGCCGAGGTGCGCCGCTGCGATACGCAGCGCGACCATCTCGGCGTGGGCGGTCGGGTCAAGGCCACCGCGCATGGCATTGCGGCCTTCGGCGACGATCCGGTCGCCGCGGGTCACCACCGCTCCGACGGGCACTTCGCCCGCCCGAGCGGCCTCGGCCGCAAGGTCGAGCGCACGGCGCATGGGGAGGGGAAGCGGGAAGCCCATGCCTCCCGCTACCCGGTTGGTTAGCGCTGCGTCGAGTCGGTCGTCGCGGGCTGCTGGCGGTTGGCGGCCGGGGCGGTCGCCGGTGCCGAGCCACCGGGAGCGACGCGGATTTCCGGAACCGGGATCGTCCGCTGGCCGGTGCCGACTTCGATCTTGCCGGTCTCGACCTTGAACTTGGGCTCCTGGCCGCCCTTGACGGTCACGCCATTGCCGTTGGCCGCAACCCCGGGCGCGACGGCAGGCTGGGTCTGGGTGATGCTCACGAAGCCCGTTGCGACGAGGGCGATCGCCCCGACGACCAGCAGCATGAGGATAAGGATGATGGCGCGCATCGCCGACGTTCTCCTGTTTCGTTTCGCCTCGACAACGCACCGTTGCGCGCAAGGGTTGCGGTTGACGCGAAGGGGGGGAAGGGTTAGGGGGCAGCGCTTTCCGGGAGCGCTCATGAGAGTGCACCCTCGATCAATCACGGGATAGAGATAATGGCGCGCGTCTGCGAGCTGACCGGCAAGGGCCGGCAGGTGGGCAACAATGTTTCCCACGCGAACAACAAGACCAAGCGGACGTTTCTGCCGAACCTGCAGAACGTGACCCTGATCAGCGATTCGCTGGGCAAGAGCGTCAAGCTGCGCGTCTCGACCCACGGACTGCGCTCGGTCGAGCATGTCGGCGGCCTCGACAACTGGCTGACCAAGACCAGCGAAGAGAAGCTCGGCACCGAGGCGCGCAAGCTGAAGCGCGAACTCGCCAAGAAGGCCAAGTCGGCCGCCTGATCCTGCGTCGTCCCGGTCTCGGCCGGGACTTCAGTGCCTCAGGGTAGAGAAGCCTCGGCTCCGGCCGGGGCTTTTGGCGTGTCAAGCTCCAGGCGCAGCAGTATCGTCCGCCGCCAGCCGTCATTGTCGGTGACCGCCCAGAGGCGGACTCCGCCGCCCGGCAGCGGCTCGGCCGCCAGCCCCTCGACATTGTCGACCGGTCCGAGCGGCAAGGTCGCGACGATCCGGAGATGCAGTCCGTCCCGGGACCGCCCGAGCAGCGCCAGCCGGTTCCGGATCCCGCGCCAGGTGATTTCGCGCACCGCAACCACCACCCGTCCACCGGGCAGCGCCGCCGCGTCGGCGATGCCCCCGGTCCGTCCCTGAAGCTTCAGCCATTGCCGCTCGCCCGTCGGCCCCAGCAGGAGCGCTTGGTCGCTTTCCTCTGGCAGGAGCAGCAGCCCGTCGCGGAGCATCACCATCGCCTCGACCCCGGCATTGCGCTTCCAGCCTTCACCCGGGAGCCCGACCCGAACGGGGGCGCCCCGGCCATAGGACCAAAGCGAATGGCGATTCTCGAAGGCGACGAGCAATTGCCCGCCATGCACCAGCATCGCTTCCGAATCGCGAAAGCGGCGGAAGGTCGGATAACCCGGGCCATCGGGAAGATCGCGCAGCACGGCACGCTCGCCCTCGCCCGGTCGCGGGATCGCGATGAGCACGGCCGAATCGGTGAGGGTGAGCAATCGACCGTCGCGAAGCAAGCGAAGCGCTGACAGTCCCGCGAAGCGCGGGTCGGGGCTCGCCAGCGTCCAGCTACCCGTCAGTCGCCAGCCGGGCGGCGCGTCCCAGCGCAGCGGCAGCGTTGTCGCCGTCACCACCGTCACCCGCGGCGGGGCGGGCAAGCGGTCCGGAAAGTCGTCGCGCCGATCGCCGTGCAGCAGTCCGGTCGCAACCAACGTAAAAACGAGGAAAATCAGGAGCTTGAATATGAACAGGGGCTGCCAGTGCCGTTCAGCCCCGTTCAACCCCGAATCGCGCATAAGCTCTTCAACGGACGGGCTTTTTCCCCCTGTCGGCCCGTCCGCCCATTTCCCTCGTGTCGCATATCGAGGGGGGCTCGGCAGCTAGTCGCATAGCGCTGCCGGGCCCATCCTCTTCCCATCAGGCCGGCACGTCGAACAGCTGGGCCAGCTGCTCGACCAGCGCACCGCCCAATTGCTCCGCATCCATGATCGTCACTGCCCGCGCATAGTAGCGGGTCACGTCATGCCCGATACCGATCGCCGCGAGCTCGACCGGCGAGCGCGCCTCGATCCAGCCGATCACCTGCCGCAAATGCTTCTCGAGATAGGCGCCGCCGTTGGCGCTCGCGGTCGAATCGTCGACCGGCGCGCCGTCGCTGATCACCATCAGGATGCGCCGTTCTTCGGGCCGCGCGACGAGGCGATTGTGCGCCCACAGGAGCGCTTCACCGTCGATATTCTCCTTGAGCAGGCCCTCGCGCATCATCAGCCCGAGATTGCGCCGCGAATGGCGATAAGGCTCGTCCGCGCGCTTGTAGACGATGTGGCGAAGGTCGTTGAGGCGACCGGGATTGGGCGGCCGTCCCTCGCCGAGCCAGGCCTCGCGGCTCTGCCCGCCCTTCCAGGCGCGGGTGGTGAAGCCGAGCACCTCGGTCGCGACCCCGCAGCGCTCGAGCGTCCGCGCAAGAATGTCGGCGCAGATGGCGGCGATCGAGATCGGCCGCCCGCGCATCGAGCCGCTATTGTCGATCAGCAGGCTGACGACCGTATCCTTGAATTCGGTCTCGCGCTCGACCTTGTAGCTCAGCGAATGGCCGGGGGAGACGATCACCCGCGCCAGCCGGGCGGCGTCGAGCAGCCCTTCCTCCTGGTCGAAGTCCCACGAGCGGGCCTGCTGCGCCATCAGCCGCCGCTGCAGCCGGTTGGCGAGCCGCGTCACGACCCCGCCAAGCTGCCCCATCTGCGTATCGAGATAGGCGCGCAGCCGGTTAAGCTCTTCCTCGTCGGTGAGGTCGGAGGCTTCGACCACCTCGTCGAAGCGGGTGGTGAAGGCCTTATACTCGCCGGTGAGCTCGGGCTCGTTCGAGCGGCGGTTTGGCCTGGCGGCGGCGCTGGTATCGCCTTCCTCTCCGGCCTCGGCAGGTTCGTCGTCCTGCTCCTCGCTCTCGACGTCCTGCTCGTCCTCGTCGCTTTCCTCTTCCTGCGCGCGCTGCTCCATGTCGCCGCCCGACGCGCCGGCATCCTGATCCTGGTCCTCGCCGTCGTCCTCGCCCTGGTCCTCGCCCTCCTCGTCTTCGCCGCCTTCCTCCGGCTCGTCCTCGGGGCGATCCTCGGCGCTGACGAGCTCGAGATCCTCGAGCAGCTTGCGGGCGAGGGCGGCAAAGGCCTGCTGGTCGTCGAGGGTCAGCGCGAGCCCGTCGAGGTCGGCGCCTGCCTTCTCCTCGATCCAGCCCTGCACCAGCTCGAGCCCGCGCGCGGCGGCATCCGGCGGCGGTGCGCCCGTCAACCGCTCTCGGGCAAGCAGCCCGAGCGCGGTCGACAGCGGCACTTCCTCGGCATTGCGGGCGCGGGTGATGGCGTCGCTCCGGACCCGGGCCTCGGCCAGTTCGGACAGATTGTCGCGAACCCCGGCCATCGTCCGGGCACCCAGCGCCTCCACGCGCGCGCCCTCCAGCGCATCGAACACCGCGCGGGCTTCGGGGTCGGCCGGTGCCAGCCCGGCATGAAGCTTGGGATCGTGATGTCGGATACGGAGCGCCGCCGCATCGGCCGCGCCGCGCGCCTCGGCGACCAGCTTGGGCGCAAGGCCCGGCCCCGGCGACACGACCCGCGCCAGCTTGCCGCCCTGCGCCCCGCTTTCCGAGGCGAAGGCGACTTCGACGTCATTGTCGCGCGCGATCGCCCGGGCGGTGCCCGCGAGCACCTGCCGGAAGCGGTCGAGGGGCGTGGTCTCGGCCATCAGGCCTTGCCGGCCACGCTCTCCGGCAGGTCCTTGCCGAACACCCGCTGATACATTTCGGCGATCAGCGAGCGCTCGCTTTCGTCGCACTTGTTGAGGAACGACACCCGGAAGGCGAAGCCGACATCGCCGAAGATCAGCGCGTTCTGCGCCCAGCTGATCACCGTGCGCGGGCTCATCACGGTCGAGATGTCGCCGTTGATGAAGGCGTTGCGGCTGAGCTCGGCGACCTTGACCATCTGCTCGACCGTCTTGCGACCGTCGGGCTTGTCATATTCGCCCGACTTGGCGAGCACGATCTGCGCCTCGGTCGCGGCCGGCAGATAGTTCAGCGTCGTCACGATGTTCCAGCGGTCGAGCTGGCCCTGATTGAGCGCCTGCGTCCCGTGATAGAGGCCGGTGGTGTCGCCCAGCCCGATCGTGTTGGTGGTCGCGAACATCCGGAAGAAGGGGTTCGGGCGGATCACGCGATTCTGGTCGAGGAGGGTGAGCTTGCCCTCGACCTCGAGCACGCGCTGGATGACGAACATGACGTCGGGCCGGCCCGCGTCATATTCGTCGAACACCAGAGCGACCGGGTGCTGCAGCGCCCACGGCAGCAGGCCTTCGCGAAATTCGGTCACCTGCTGGCCGTTTCGAAGCACGATCGCATCGCGGCCGATGAGGTCGATGCGGCTGATGTGCGCGTCGAGATTGATTCGGATGCAGGGCCACTTCAGCCGCGCCGCGACCTGTTCGATATGGGTCGACTTGCCGGTGCCGTGATAGCCCTGGACCATGACCCGGCGATTGCGGGCGAAGCCGGCGCAGATCGCGAGGGTGGTGTCCGGATCGAACACATAGGCCGGATCGAGATCGGGCACGCGTTCGTCGGCGTCCGAGAAGGCCGGGACCTCCATGTCGCTGTCGATGCCGAAGGCGTCGCGTACCTTCACCATCTTGTCGGGCGCGCTCATCAGCGTCTCGCCCGAAGGCATCTGCGTGTCGTTCGAAAGGTCGGCCATGAAGCGGGCTCTAGCTTGCGCCGCCGGGCGTCTCAACCTTCGGCGGCAGGGTGAAGAGCGTGAGGAAACGCCGGGCGAGCGCCTCGTCTCCCTCGATCTGCAACAAAGTCAGCGGAGCGCCGCCATAGACCACCGCCGCAATGCTTGTCGGGGGAGCGGTGATCACCGCCGCCGCCTCCTCGATCGTGCCGCGGCGGACCTTGATCGCGCCATCCCTCACCACCGCGACATAGATCATGTCGCCGAAGCGGAAGGCGATCGTCCCGCTAAAGTCCGCGGCACGCTCGGCGTTTAGCATGGCGTCGAAGGACAGCATGATCGAGACGCCCGACAGCGGCAGCGTCGGGTCGTGGCCCGGTGAACGCGCCGCCCAGCGGCCGAGCTCGCGGATCAGGACCGCCGTCTCCAGCCCCCAGGCGGTCGCCTCATAGACCTGCACCGAGGCCGGCGGCGGAAGGCGGCGCTTGCGGACCAGACCGCGCGCCTTGAGCTCGGTCAGGCGCTGGGTCAGGACATTGGCGCTGATCGCCGGAAGGTCGGCGCGAAGCTCGGAGAAGCGCCGCGGCCCGAGCAGCAGCTCGCGCAGCACGAGGAGCGCCCATCGTTCCCCGATCAATTCGAGGGCGTGGGCAGTCCCGCAGGCATCATCATATCCCCGCCGCGCCTCGGCTCGCCCCAGCTTGGTTATTTTTTCTAACGACACGGTTGCAATGTATAACTCTGGTGGTCATGCTTCAAGGGTTCCGAGTCGCCAGGAGGAGGGAAGCCCGTGGCCCGAATGATCTTCATCAACCTGCCCGTCACCGACGTCGCCAAGGCGACCGCTTTCTACGAGGCGATCGGACTGACGAAGAATCCGGCCTTCTCGAACGAGCAGGCGAGCGCGATGGTGTGGAGCGACGTCATCAACGTGATGCTGCTCGACCGGGCCTTCTTTGCGACCTTCACGCCCAAGGAGATCGCCGACGCCCACCGCACTGCGCAAGTCGCGCTGTGCGTGTCGGAGGACAGCCGCGCGGCCGTCGACCAGCTGGTCGAGAAAGCGGGCGCCGCCGGGGCCGAGATGGATCCCGGCCCCAAGCAGGAAATGGGCGAGATGATGTACGGCCGCAGCTTCGCCGACCTCGACGGGCATCACTGGGAAGTGATGTGGATGGACCCCGCCGCCGCGGCGCAGGGTGCCCATGCCCTCGAACAGGCCTGAGGCGCGCTGACCATGTCCAAGCCGATCGTCAGCGTCTTCGCCTGGGTGCCCCCCTTCGCCCGCGGCCAGGTCCGCGACCTTCGCGTCCGCTGGGCGCTGGAGGAAGTCGGCCAGCCCTATGATGTCCGCAAGCTCGCCCTCGGCGAGCACAAGCAGGCTGCGCATCGCGCCCGCCAGCCCTTCGGCCAGGTCCCGACCTACGAGGAGGACGATCTTGTCCTCTTCGAATCGGGCGCGATCGTCCATCATGTGGCGAGCCGCTGGCCGGGCCTCTTCCCGGAAGACCGCTCCGGCCAGGCCCGTGCGACCGAGTGGATGTTTGCCGCGCTCAACACGCTCGAGCCGCAGATCATGGAGCTGGCGATCATCGACATCTTCGAGGCCGACAAGCCCTGGTCCAAGCCGCGCCGCCCGGCGGTCGAGAAGCGGGTCGCCGAACGCCTCACCGAAGCCGCCCGTCGCCTCGGCGACCAGCGCTGGTTCGATGGCGACTTCTCGGCCGGGGACCTGCTGATGGTGTCGGTGCTCCGGATCCTCGACGGTGACCCGCTGCTCGCGGCCGAGCCCAGCCTCCTCGCCTATGTCGAGCGCGGCACCGCCCGTCCGGCCTTCCAGCGTGCCCTTGCCGCGCAGCTGGCCGATTTCACCGGCGAACCCCCGGTCGGCTTTGCTGCCTGACACCCTTTGCCCGAAGGAGAGATGACCATGACCTATGTCGAAGGCTTCCTCACCCCCGTGCCCGTCGCCAACAAGGAACGCTACCTCGCCCATGCGCGCGAAGCGGCGGCGATGATCCGTGACCATGGCGCGACCCGGATGGTCGAAACCTGGGGCGACGATGTGCCGCGCGGCACGACCAACGATCTGTGGAGCGCGGTCGAGGCAGCGCATGACGAAGCCGTCCTGTTCAGCTGGTTCGAATATCCCGACAGGGCGGCGCGCGACGCGGCCAACCAGAAGATGATGGACGATCCGCGGATGGAGGGCATGGCCAAGGACATGCCCTTCGACGGCAGCCGCATGATCTATGCCGGTTTCGAGGTCATCAACGACGAGGGACGAGGCGGACCGTTCGGCTATCTCGACGGCGTCGTCGTGCCCGCCCTCAGCGCGCACCGCGATGCCTATCTCGCCTTCGCGCGCAAGGCCGCGGCGATATTCGTCGAACATGGTGCGACCCGCGTCGTCGACGCCTGGGGTGACGATGTCCCCGAGGGCAAGGTCACCGATTACCGCCGGGCCACGCATCTCAAGGACGGCGAGGCGGTCGCGTACAGCTGGATCGAATGGCCCTCGAAGGAAGTCCGCGACCAGGCCTGGGGCAAGATCATGGCCGACAACCGCCTCGCCGGCAGCAGCGAGGAGCGCGGGATGGACGGCAAGCGCATGATGTTCGGCGGGTTCGCGCCGCTGCTGGAGGCCTGAATCATGACGAGCACCAGCGGCAATTTCATCTGGTACGAACTGATGACCCCCGATCCCGACGGGGCGAAGGCCTTCTACGACAGTGTCGTCGGCTGGGACATCGAGCCGCAACCGGCGGGCGAGATGGACTATCGCATGATCCGGCGGGGCGACGGAGGCAATGCCGGGGGCGTGCTCCGGCTGACCGAGGCCATGCTCGAGGGCGGGGCCGGGCCCGGCTGGCTCGGCTATCTCGACGTCGCGGATGTCGACGCCGCCGTCTCGGCGATGGTCGCCGACGGCGCGAGCGTCCACATGCCGCCGACCGACATGCCCGGCGTCGGACGACTGGCGATGGTCGCCGATCCCTCCGGCGCGCCCTTCTACCTGATGAAGCCGACCCCGCCGCCGGGCCGGCCCGACGCGGTCAGCGACGTCTTCTCGGTCGACCGTCCGCACCACGTGCGCTGGAACGAGCTCACGTCGGCCGACCCGGCCCGCGCCATCGATTTCTACAGCAGGCACTTCGGCTGGTCGCAGGAGGGCGCGATGCCGATGGGTCCCGCCGGTGACTATCAGTTCCTCCAGCATGGCGGGGTGGGGATCGGCGCGGTGATGCCGTTCATGGCCCCCGAGGCCCGCTCCGCCTGGACCTTCTATGTCGGCGTCGACGACATCGACCGGGCGGCGGAAGCAGTCCGCGACGGCGGCGGGCAGGTGCTGATTGGCCCGCACCAGATCCCGGGCGGGGAATATTCGCTCACCGGCCAGGATCCGCAGGGAGCCTTCTTCGGCCTGGTCGGTCCGCGCCGGGGAGAGCAGGCATGAACGACAAGCTCGTCACCTGCCTGTGGTTCGACCATGGCGAGGCAGGAAAGTTCGCGGCGCATTATGCGGCGCTCCTTCCCGACAGCGCGGTCGGCGCGACCCACCACGCGCCGTCCGACTTTCCCGGCGGCCAGGCGGGCGCCGAGCTGACGGTCGAGTTCACCTTGCTTGGCCGACCCTTTCTCGGCCTCAACGGCGGGCCCAACTTCAAGCCCAACATGGCGGTCAGCCAGATGGTGGTCACCGAGACCCAGGCCGAAACCGATCGTTACTGGGACGCGATCACCGGCGACGGCGGCCAGCCGAGCGACTGCGGCTGGTGCATCGATCGCTGGGGCTATGCTTGGCAGATCACCCCGCGAGTCCTGCTCGAGGGCACGACCAGCAGCGATCCCGCCGTCGCCAGGCGCGTCTTCGCGGCGATGATGACCATGCAGAAGATCGATCATGCGGCCATCGAGGCCGCGCTTCGTGGAGATAGTGATGCGTAAGATCCTGGGCTGCGCCTTCGTATCGCTCGACGGCGTGATGCAGGCCCCGGGCGGGCCGAGCGAGGACCCGACGGGCGGCTTCGAGCATGGGGGCTGGCTTCCCCAGTTCTTCGACGAGGAGGTCGGCGCCGCAATCGATCGCTTCTTCGCCAAGCCATACGACTTGCTCCTCGGCCGGCGCACCTACGACATCTTCGCGGCCTACTGGCCTTATGTCGGCGGCGAGGCGACCGGCATCGGCGAGGTGTTCGACCTCACCGGCAAGGACGACGGCGAAGCCGCCGCCATCCAGATGGGCAAGGACTTCACCGAGGCGACCAAGTTCGTCCTGACCCGCGGCAATCCCGATCTCGGCTGGTCCAATACCCGCCGCCTGTCGAGCATCGACGACCTAGCCGCGGTGAAGCAGGAGGAAGGCCCCGATCTCCTCATCCAGGGATCGAGCACGCTCTATCCGCAATTGCTCGCCGCTGGCCTCCTCGATCGCCTGACCCTGATGATCTTCCCGGCGCTCGTCGGCGGGGGCAAAAGGCTGCTGGGACAAGGGACGCCCGCGAAGGCGATGACCCTGCTCGATCAGGTGACGACCCCTTCCGGGGCGGTGATCGCTACCTACGAGCCCGCCGGCGCCATCGCCCACCAATGGGCCGGCCCGCAGTCGACCAGCCCGCGCGAGACCGCGCGGCAGCACGCCATCGCGGAGGGACGCTGGTGAGCGGCCTCGTCCTCCACGGCCATCCGTTCAGCAGCTACACCTGGAAGGCGCTGATCCCGCTCTACGCGAACGACACGCCGTTCGAATTCCGCATGATCGACCAGTCGGTCCCGAAATTCGAAAGCTTCACCGGCCGCAATCATCCCGCCGGCCAGTTTCCCATCCTCGAAGATGGGGATCGCGTGGTGATCGAGGCCAGCTCGATCATCGAGCATCTCGCCCTTCATCATCCCGGACCCGCGCCGCTGGTGCCGACCGATCCCGGGGAAGCCAATGTCGCGCGGATGATGGACCGGGTCTTCGATCATTATGTCATGGCGAACGTCCAGCGCGTCATGGCGGCCTATTTCAACAACAAGGATGATCCGGGCGGCGAGGGACTCCGCGCGGAGCCCGATGCGCAGGAAATCGCCCGGGCCAAGGTGGCGCTGACCAGGGCCTATCGCTGGATCGAGCGCTGGCTCGAGACCCACAGCCTCCCGCCGCATGTCAGCTTGGTGAGCTGCGCCGCCGCGCCGTCGCTCTTCTATGCCGACTGGGTCGAACGGATTCCGGCCGATTGCCCGCGCCTCATCGCGCTCCGCGCCGAGCTGCTGGCCCTCCCGCCGGTCATCCGCTGCGTCGAGGATGCCCGGCCCTACCGCGCCTTCTTCCCCTACGGCGCCCCGGACCGGGACTAGGCGAAGGCGCTCGCCACCTTCAGGGTCGCCCAGGCGTCGAGCACGGCCGCGAGCTTCTTCTCGTGCGCCCGGTCGCCGCCGTTGCGGTCGGGATGGTAGCGGCGCACCAGCTCCGAATAACGCTTGCGCACCCCGTGGAGGTCGCTGTCCTCGCCGAGGCCGAGCACGCCGAGGGCCTGCCGCTCCTCGCCCGAGAAGCGGCTGCGGACCGGAGCTTCGCGGCGGAAACGATCGCCGAACCGTCCACTGATCGCATCGAGCGGGTCCTTGAGGTCGCTCCACGCGGGAGCGGGATCGGCTCCCGCCGCCGTCGCGAAGGCGCGGGTCGAGCGATCCCAGCCGGCGATCGGCGACTGCGCCGCCTCGATCTCCTCGGTGCTCATGCCCGCGAAGAAATTGTAGCGCGCATTGTGCGCCCGGACGTGGTCGAGGCAGAGCCACTGCCATTCGCCCGGCCCGTCGAAGGTCGGAGCGGTCAGCGGCGCCTTATATTCGCCCGGCTCGGGGCAGCCGGGGACCGCGCAATGGGCGGCGGCGCCTTCGACCCGGCCGTGGAACTTGGGAGTGCGGGAAGCCATCTATCTCTTCGTGTCTCAGCCTGACTATATAGGAGCGATGAACGCTCCTTCGAAGGGGCCGGTCGCCACCGAAATGCTGACCCGCCTTGAATCCGCGCTCGCGCCCACGGCGATCGAGCTGGTCGACGACAGCGAGGCCCATCGCGGCCACGGCGGCTATCGCGGTGAGGGTGGGGAGAGCCATTTCACCCTGCGCGTCGAAAGCCCGGCCTTTGCCGGCCTCAACCGGGTCCAGCGCCAGCGGCTGGTCTACAAGGCGCTCGGCGATCTCATGCACCAGCAGGTGCACGCCCTGGCAATGGAAACGAAGGCACCCGGCGAATGACCAACGACGATCCCCGCCTCCTGAGCCTCGCCCCCGTCACCCACGACCTTGGCGGCTTCAAGGTCCATCGCACCTTGCCGCACAAGCAGCGGACGATGGTCGGCCCCTTCATCTTCTTCGACCAGATGGGCCCCGCGCGCCTCGGCGTCGACGAAGGCCTCGACGTCCGCCCGCACCCGCACATCAACCTCGCCACCGTCACCTATCTGTTCGAGGGCGCGATCGACCACCGCGACAGCGTCGGCTCGATCCAGCGCATCGAGCCGGGCGCGGTCAATCTCATGACCGCGGGCAAGGGCATCAGCCATTCGGAGCGCTCGCCTGCCGACGAGCGCGCGGCCGGCCCCAGGCTTGACGGCATCCAGACCTGGCTCGCGCTCCCGCAATCCAAGGAAGAACTCGACCCCGGCTTCGAGCACACCCCCGCCAGCGCCATGCCGTGGATCGAGGGCGACGGCGCGAGGGTCAACCTCATCATGGGCGAGGCGTTCGGCGCGGTCTCGCCCGTCACCCAGCACCACCCGACTATCTACGCCGCCATCCACCTCGCCCCCGGCGCGGCGCTCGAGCTCGACCGCGAGGCCGATGAGCGCGCGCTCTATCTCCTCGAGGGCGATGCGGGCGTCGACGGCTTCGCCCTCGAGCAGATGCACCTCGTCCTCCTGCGCCCCGGCACGAAGCCCGTCCTCCGCTCGGAGCGCGGCGCCCGCCTGATGCTCGCCGGCGGCGCGCCGATGGACGGGGAACGCCACGTCTGGTGGAACTTCGTCTCCAGCCGCCGCGACCGCATCCAGGAAGCCAAGCGCGCCTGGAAAGCCGGCGAATTCGCGCTGCCGCCGCAAGACGACCACGAGTGGATCCCGCTCCCCGAGGTTCCGCTCACCGTCAGCTATCCCTGATCGTCCCGCCACCTCGCGCGAACGATCGGACTTCGCAGCCCCCCCCCACCAAGCTTCGAAGAGGTGCGCGCACTCACCGCCGTCGATGATTCGCGGGAGCAAGGTGTCGAAGGACGTCGCGCGGCGCGGTCGGGCAGCGCCTGGCTCGCTGGTTCCGGACCCCCGCACGACATCGAATGCGGCTATCGGCTCACCAGGTTTCGACGGGGGTAGGCCTGATCCCGGTAAGGCCCTTGTCGCGCAACTCTTCTGCCAGCGGGTCGGAGATGAACGTCGCGCCGCTTGCGGATCGACTGTCGACCCACAGGTGGGCCGTGCCGATCCTGTCCCGGCTGAGAACAAGTTTGGGCGGAAGCCCTGGGTCCTTGCCGGCCGGAAGCTCCTGTCCGCGTCGAAGCAGGTCACCCAGCGGCACCCAGTAGATGCCGCGATTGAGCGCCATGGTCGGATTGTCGGGATGCATCGAATCGATGCGCTGACCGACGAAAAGGAAGTAGCGCGTCTCGAGCGCCTGACCGGCGCTGTTCTCGTAAGCGACGGGGACGAACTGGTGCACGCCGGGCTCGAGCGCTTCGATCACTTCCTTCGCGCGGGACGAGACATTCCGGATCAGCCCGTTGTCGAAGTCCGGGACTGCATGACCTTGCCGATCCTTCCAGCGCATCCGGGTCGGAAGATGCTCGGTCCGCACCGGTCGGCCCGCCATCAGCGGCAACCCTCGCGCGGGATAGCCGCCATCCGGCGTTTCGTCGTCCAGCTTCACCTGATCGATCGCCCCGTCGAGCGCTTCGACCTCGACGTAATAGCCATGCGCCGGCACCACGTTCAAAGCATATGGCATCGCGATTCCCCCGATTTGCGACCCGCCGGTGAGGCCGTCCCGTCGTGACCGCGAAACTCGGCAGGCCCACCGTCCGCAACGGGCCGAACGCAAGTGAGCATCAGTCCCGGCCGCCCTTGTATCCCTTGATCGGTTTCAATTTCCCGAACTCTTCCTCGAGCGGCGCATGCCCGAGCGGGGCCATCGCCGCCGGCTTCTCGTCCATCCTCGTGTCCGGCAGCCGGTCGAGCAGGTCGCGGATCAGCGTCAGCCGGCCGCGCCGCTGGTCGTTGAAGTCGACCAGTGTCCACGGCGCCGCCTTGGTATGCGAGGCCTTCAGCATCGCCTCGCGCGCCGCCGTGTAATCCGCATATTTCTCCCTCGCGGCCGCGTCGATCGGGGACAATTTCCATTGCTTCAAGGGATCGGTCTGGCGCTCGGCGAAGCGCTCCTCCTGCTCGGCCTGGTCGCAGGTCAGCCAATATTTGAAGAGGAGGATGCCGTCTTGCGCCAGCATCTTCTCGAACTTCGGCACGGCCTCGAGGAAGGCATCGACCTGCGCCTCGGTCGCGAAGCCCATCACCTTCTCGACGCCCGCCCGGTTGTACCAGCTGCGGTCGAACAGCGCGATCTCGCCCTTGCCCGGCAGGTGGGCGACATAGCGCTGGAAATACCATTGCCCGGCTTCCTGCTCGGTCGGCTTCGCGAGCGCGACGATCTTGCACTGACGGGGATTGAGGTTCTCCGCGACCGCCTTGATCGCCCCGCCCTTTCCGGCGGTGTCGCGGCCCTCGAAAATGACGAGGATGCGCTGCCCCGTCGCCGCCGCCCAGCGCGCCATCGCCACCAGCTCGACCTGCAGCGGCTCGGCGAGAGCCTCATATTCCTTGCGCTTTAGACGATCCATGAGCCGACCTCCGGCGACCAACATTGCGGGAAGAGCAGGGCGACGCAATCGGGCGTCCTTCGTCTTCGCTCAGGACAAACGAGCGTATAAGGGAGCGTTCGTCCTGGGCGCAGCGCGGCACGCGCGCCGTCGAAGGGCGCCAGTGCAAAGGGCCGCGCATGACCGACGTCACCTTCACCAAGCATCCGCTGTCCACCGGCGTCACCTTGAACGTGGCTACCGCCGGTCCCGAGGATGGTCCCGCACTCGTCTTCCTCCACGGCTTTCCCGAATCGCACCGCACATGGCGCGGGCTAATGCCGCTGCTCGCCGACCAATATCGCCTGATCATGCCCGACCAGCGCGGGTTCGCGGGTTCGGACGCGCCGCAGGACAAGGCCGACTACGCCACCGACAAGATCGTCGCCGACCTCTTCGCGCTGGTCGACCGGCTCGGCCTCGACGACTTCACCCTCGTCGGCCACGACTGGGGCGGGGCGGTGAGCTGGGCCGCGGCATTGCGGGGCGATCCGCGGCTGAAGCGGCTCGTCATCATCAACGCGCCCCACCCGGTCATCTTCCAGAAGAGCCTGATCGAGGATTCCGACCAGCGCGCGGCAAGCCAGTATATCACCGCCTTCCGCGCGCCCGGCTTCGAGCATTTCCCCGAGACGATCGGCTGGGACGCCTTCTTCGTTAAAAGCTTCCAGGGCCATGTCGACCTCGCCGCCATTCCGGCCGAAGAGAAAGCCCAATATCTCGCCGAATGGTCGCAGCCGGGTGTCTTCAACGCGATGCTCAACTGGTATCGCGGCGCGGCGATCATGGTCCCGCCGCCCGGCGTGACCGTGCCGCTGCCCGACTTCCTGCTGCGCGCCTTCCCCTCGGTGAAGATTCCGACCCTGATCGTCTGGGGAATGCGCGACAAGGCGCTCCTTCCGCTCCAGCTCGACGGGCTCGATGCGCTGATCGACGACGTCACGGTCGTCCGGGTCGAGGATGCCGGTCACTTCCTCCCCTGGGAGAAGCCCGAGGCGGTCGCCGCGCCCCTGCGCACTTTCCTCGACCGCCGTCTGGAGGCATAGGCGCCTCCATCATGGCAGCTCCCAAGAAATCCCGCGCGCGATCGGCCGCCCGCCTCAACGCCGTTCAGGCGCTCTATCAGCAGGAGATGGAAGGCACGCCGACCCCGATCCTGCTGCACGAATTCCACCAGCACCGGTTCGGCGCGACGATCGACGAATCGACCCTGGTCGATGCCGAGATGGATTTCTTCGACGACATCGTCCGCGGCGTCACCGCCCGCAAGGACGAGATCGACGCCACCGTCACCGATCGCCTCGCCGAGGGCTGGAAGCTCGACCGGCTCGACCGCTCGATGCGCGCCATCCTCCGTGCCGGCACCTACGAGCTGATGGCCCGCCCCGACGTGGCGGTGGGTACGGTGATCGACGAATATCTCGACGTCGCTCACGCCTTCTTCGACGAGAAGGAAGTGAAGTTCGTGAACGGCCTGCTCGACAAGGTCGCCAAGGACGTCCGCCGCTGACCAGCGAGGGCGCGATCCTCGCGCGGCTCCGGGCCATCGCGACCGATCCCGCCGCGCGCGGCCTGCGCGACGATGTCGCTCTGTTCGGGGACTTCGTCCTTACCCACGACACGATCGTCGAGGGCGTTCATTATCTCCCCGACGATCCGCCCGAGAGCGTTGGCTGGAAGCTCGCCGCGGTGAACCTCTCCGACCTCGCCGCCAAGGGCGCGGCGCCGGCCGGCGCGCTGCTGTCGCTGGCGCTGAAGAGCGACAGCGGTTGGGAAGAGCATTTCCTGTCCGGCCTCGCCGAGGCGTGCGCGCGGTACGGCCTTTCCCTGCTCGGCGGCGATACAGTCGCGCTTCCGCAAGGCGCGCCGCGCGTGCTCGGGCTGACCGCCATCGGTCGGGCCGGGAAATCAATCCCATCTCGGGGCGGCGCGCAGGCCGGCGACATCCTGTGGCTGGTCGGCCATGTCGGTGACGCGGCAGCCGGGCTGGCACTGCTCCAGGCCGATGGCGCGGCGGCCGGCCCGTTGGTCGAGGCCTATCGCCGCCCGACGCCGCTGCTCGTCGAGGGCGCCGCGCTCGCCCCTCATGCCACGGCCATGATGGACGTGTCCGACGGGCTCCTCATCGACGCCCGTCGCCTCGCCGAGGCGAGCGGCTGCGGGCTGCGCATCGACCTCGCCGCCCTTCCTCTTTCCGCGGCCTTTCGCGCCGCGCGGGGCGGCGATCGCGCGGCCCGCCTGTTCGCGGCGACGTGCGGGGATGACTATGCCCTCCTCGCCGCGCTTCCCCCGGCAAGCGATGCCTTAACGCTTTTGAAAGAAACAAATGTCAGTGTCGCGAGGGTCGGCGAGTTGACGAGGGACGGGGCCTTCGCACTCGTCGACGACCTCGGCCCCGTGCCGCTTCCAGGACGCCTCGGCTATGAGCATCATCCATCCTGACCTGCGACGCTTCGGCATCGCCCTGGTGGGTTTGATCTCGGGCGGACTGACCGCCTTCCTGCTGGCCTAGACAGACCCGAAAGCTGCCTTACAACCTCCGTCAACAACAGGACGGGGGAACGCTTACCCATGACACTCGTGTTGATTGCGATCGGCTGTGGGCTGCTCGCTGTAGTCTACGGCATCGTCACTAGCGGCCAGGTGCTTCGGGCACCCGCCGGCAACCAGAAAATGCAGGACATCGCCGCCGCCATCCAGGAAGGCGCGCAGGCCTATCTCGGACGGCAATACACGACCATCGGGATCGTCGGCGTAGTCGTCGCGGTGCTCGTCTACGTCTTCCTCGGGCCGATCGCTGCGGTCGGCTTCGTGGTCGGCGCCCTCCTGTCAGGCGTTGCCGGCTATATCGGGATGAACATCTCGGTCCGGGCCAACGTCCGCACCGCCGAAGCAGCCCGCGTCTCGCTCCAGGGCGGCCTCACCACCGCCTTCCGCTCGGGCGCCATCACCGGCATGCTCGTCGCGGGGCTGGCGCTGCTCGCCATCGCCGCCTTCTTCTACGTGCTCGTGGGCATACAGGGCCGAGCGCCCGACGACCGCACCGTGGTCGACGCGCTCGTCGCTCTCGCCTTCGGCGCCTCGCTCATCTCGATCTTCGCCCGTCTCGGCGGCGGCATCTTCACCAAGGCCGCCGACGTCGGCGCCGACCTCGTCGGCAAGGTCGAGGCCGGCATTCCTGAGGACGATCCCCGCAACCCGGCGGTGATCGCCGACAATGTCGGTGACAATGTCGGCGACTGCGCCGGCATGGCTGCCGACCTGTTCGAAACCTATGTCGTCACCGTCGGCGCCACCATGGTGCTGACCGCGCTGCTGGTGAATGCCGGCACCGAGCAACTGACCGCGCTGATGAGCCTGCCGCTGCTGGTCGGCGGCGTCTGCATCATCACCTCGATCATCGGCACCTACATGGTCCGTCTGGGATCCGGCCAGTCGATCATGGGCGCGCTCTACAAGGGCTTCTGGACCACCGCGATCCTGTCGATCCCGGCGCTCTACTTCGCCAGCGCCTATGCGCTGGGCGACCTCAACGCCGTCATCGGCGGGCAGGAAGCCGCCGGCCTCGACGTCACCGGCGCCGTCGCCGAGCAGACCGGTGGCTTCACCGGCATGGACCTCTTCTGGTGCATGATGATCGGCCTCGGCGTGACCGGCCTCCTGGTCTGGATCACCGAATATTACACCGGCACCAACTATCGCCCGGTCAAGTCGATCGCCAAGGCCTCGGAGACCGGCCACGGCACCAACGTCATCCAGGGCCTCGCGATCAGCCTTGAATCGACCGCCATGCCGACGGTCGTCATCTGCGTCGCGATCATCGCGTCCTATCTGCTCGCCGGCCTCATCGGTATCGCCTTCGCGGCCACCGCGATGCTGGCGCTCGCCGGCATGGTCGTCGCGCTCGACGCCTACGGCCCGGTCACCGACAATGCTGGCGGCATTGCCGAGATGAGCGGCATGGAGGACGAGGTCCGCACCCGGACCGACGCCCTCGATGCGGTCGGCAACACCACCAAGGCCGTCACCAAGGGTTATGCCATCGGCTCGGCCGCGCTGGCCGCGCTGGTGCTGTTCGGGGCTTATACCACCGACCTCAAGGAGTTTTCGGCGGATCTGGGCATCGGCGGCAGCGCCGTCGATTTCAGTCTCTCCAACCCCTACGTGGTCGTTGGCCTCCTACTCGGCGCGCTCCTGCCCTATCTCTTCGGGGCGATGGGCATGACCGCCGTCGGCCGGGCTGCGGGCAATGTCGTGCTCGACGTGCGCGACCAGTTCCGCAACAACCCGGGCATCATGGACGGCAGCAGCCGCCCCAATTACGCCCGCACGGTCGACCTCGTCACCAAGGCCGCCATCCGCGAGATGATCATCCCCTCGCTGCTGCCGGTCCTGACCCCGATCGTGGTCTACTTCCTGATCGCCTGGGTGGCGGGCAAGGAACAGGGCTTCGCGGCCCTCGGCGCCCTGCTCCTCGGCGTGATCGTCTCGGGCCTGTTCGTCGCCATCTCGATGACCTCGGGCGGCGGCGCCTGGGACAATGCCAAGAAGTATATCGAAGACGGCAATTACGGCGGCAAGGGGTCGGAAGCCCACAAGGCCGCAGTGACCGGTGACACGGTCGGCGATCCCTACAAGGATACCGCAGGTCCGGCCGTCAATCCGATGATCAAGATCACCAACATTGTCGCGCTGCTCCTGCTTGCGGCACTGGCGGGCCACGCCGGCTGATCTTAACCATCGACCTTTAGACTTGCCCCGCCGGCGAAATCCGGCGGGGCTTTTCTTTGTCCGCCCGATGCGTCAACTTTCCTCCGGTCAACAGGGGAAAATGGATGCGTAGCTTGCTGCCGGCGCTGGTCGTCGGCCTGTTCGTGACAAATGCGGCCGGGGCCGCGCCACCGACCATCGCCGATTTCGCCGAGCCACCCACCGCGGTCGGGGCGCTCCTCTCGGCCGACGGCAAGCTGCTCGCCGCGCGTGCCTGGAAGGGCGAGGACAGCAGCCTCCTCATCTTCGACGCCGCCCAGCCCGAGAAGCCGCCCCGCGCGCTTCCGCTCGGCAAGGCCGACATCACTTCGATCAGCTGGGCAGGCGGCAATCGCCTGCTGCTCCGGGTCCGCCGCTACGAGGAAATCTACGGCTCCATGTATCCGATGACCCGGCTCGTGGTGGTCGACGTCGACACCGGGGCGAGCCGCGTCGCCGATCCCGCCAACCGCGGCCTGCTCGGCGGCGACGTCCTCTACACCGACCCAGCCGGGCGCACTGCCCTCGTCGCGAGCCAGGATCACATCGACCAGACCCCTGCGGTCAAGCAGGTCGACCTCGCCACCGGCAAGGCCGTGATCGTCGAGAAGCCGCGTCCCGACGTGTGGGACTGGTATGCCGACAGCGACGGTGTGGTCCGCGCGGGCCTCGCCTACGACGAGCGCTCGTGGCGGCTCTATTACCGCGACACTGCCGGCGAACCGCTGCGCGTGATCAAGGGCAAGTTCGCCAAGGATGGCGACAGCAGCGTCGAGCGCTTCACCTTCGGGCAGGGCGGTACCGGCACGATCATCACCAACGAGAAGACCGGACGCTTCGGGGTCTATCGATACGACTTCAAGACCGCGAGCATCGGCGAGCCCGTGTTCGAGCATGCCGAAGTCGATGTCACCGGCGTGTGGGGCGACCGCTGGTCGGGCGACGTCTCGGGCGTCGAATATGAAAGCGACCGCAAGCGCTTCTTCTGGCTCGATCCCGACATGAAGAAAGCGCAGGAAAAGATCGACCGCGCGCTTCCCGGCAAGGTCAACGAGATCGTCTCGCGCTCGCACGACAAGAGCAGGATGCTCGTCTTCTCGAGCAGCGCGTCCGATCCCGGCCTCTACTATCTGCTCGACCAGAAGACGATGCGGATGAACGCGGTCTACGCGCCCATGGCCCGGATCGAGCCCGACGACATGGCCCCGACCACCAGTTTCAGCTACACCGCGCGCGACGGCCTCAAGGTGCCTGCCTACCTTACCCTGCCCAAGAACAGCACGGGCAAGGCGCTTCCCCTTATCGTCATTCCCCACGGCGGGCCGTTCCTTCGCGACAGCTGGGAATTCGACACCTTCGTTCAGTTCCTGGCCAGCCGCGGCTATGCCGTCTTCCAGCCGCAGTTCCGGGGCTCGACGGGGTACGGGAAAGCCTTTGTCGAAAAGGGCTATGGTCAGTGGGGCCGGGCGATGCAGGACGATCTCGACGATGGGCTCGACCATCTGGTGAAGGCCGGGACCGTCGACCCGAAGAGGGTCTGCCTCGTCGGCGCCTCCTATGGCGGTTACGCCGCCCTGTGGGGCGCGATCCGCAACCCTGACCGCTACCGCTGCGCGGCCAGCCTCGCCGGGGTCACCGACCTCGAGGCGCAGCTCAAGGCCAATCGCAGGTCCTTCACCGCGACGCGCTACTTCCGCGAATGGCGGAGCAAGGTCGCCGGCGAGCAGAAGGTCGACCTCGCCACCGTCTCGCCGCTCCAGCAGGCCGGCCGCCTCAGGGTGCCGGTGCTGATCGGGCACGGCGACAAGGACGAGGTGGTGCCGGTCAAGCAAGGGCGGCTGCTCGTCGACACCCTCCAGAAGAACAAGGCCGACGTGACGGCCGTCTTCTACCCCAAGTCCGGGCATAATCTCGAAGGGGAAGGCGATCTCGCCGATTATCTCGGCCGGCTCGAAGCCTTCCTTCGGAAGAATAATCCGGCGAGCTAGGGCTCAGCCCGCAAGGTGCATGGCCGCGTCGGTCCAGCCAGGCTGAGCGGCCATCCACATCAGTCCCATCAGGAGGTCGAGCCGCGGGGGTTCGACCTTCTCGAGCCCGCTTCCCGGATAGAATGTCAGCTCGCCGAAGCGCGGCGCGCCGTCGACCTCGTAGAAATCGGCGCGGACGAAGCAGAAGCCCTCGGCCAGCTGTTCGGCCGAGCGCAGCATCGCCGCCAGCGACGCGGGCGGGGACGGGTCGGGGTCGTCAGTCGCTTCCGACACGCGCCGCCAGTCGGTGTCGAACACGATCCAGCGATGCCGCCGGGCGCGCTCGAGGTGGACCTGGACGAACCGCGCCTTGCCGCCGAAGACGAACACCTTGAAGTCGACCGGAAGCGCGTCGCCGTCGCCGATGAACGGCTCGACCAGAAGACCGCGCTCGATCTCGCCATAGAGCCATTCGTCGAGCCAAGCCCCATAGGGCCGGGCCATCCACCCGCGCGATGCGGCGACTGCGGCACGATGCCCGGCCGCGTCGCGGACCACGGCCGTATGTCCGCAGCCGTGGCGCGACTTGACGACGTAAGGGAAAGGCCAGGCCGGCATCGCGGGGAGCGACCGACCCTCCCACGCGGTCGGGGTCACCGCAGCCATTCCCAGCCGCTCGGCGACGAAGGCCTTCACCAATATCTTGTCGGCGAGCCTTGGCAGCTGCGGATCGCGATCCCGCAGCTTGCGGAGCTGAACCCACTCGGTGAACAGCATCGGCTGGTCGAGCCGAGCCCGTCGCCGATGCCGCCAGGCATAGGTCAGCTGGATCCGGAACGGGCTGCTCCCCGCCGCCGTCGGCGGGTGGAGGAGGGGACGCAGCGCCGCCCGGATCAGTCTTCGAGCGAGCGTCAGAGCTTGCCGAATTCGCGTTCGTAGCCAGCCTCATCGCCGCGGGCGAGATAGGCCGCCTGCTCGATGACCCGGTCCCGGGTAAGCCGGCCCTTGAACGCCCCGAGATGGACGTCGAGCGCGGTCACTTCCGGCGGGGTCAGCGCCGCGATCTGCTCGTAGCGCGACAGGCCGCGCTCCTGCAGGATCCCGGCGAGCTTGGGGCCGACGCCCTTCATCCGCTGGAGATTGTCGGGCACGCCGCGGCTGCCGGGAAGGTTGGAGTGGACCTCGGCGTCGATCACCTGGCCGACCACGTCGCTCGCCGCCGCGGCCATGCCGTCGCCGACCCCTTCGCCCTCGCCGCCGCCATCGCTGTCGAAGCGCGACGGGGTCGGGACGGCCCGCTCCTCGGTCACCGCCATGTGCGGACGGACCGGGGTCTCGGTCTTGCTCAGCGTGACCCGCTGCTTGGGCTTGCGGAAGACGATCAGGCCCGTGATCAGGCCGATGGCGACCGCGATCAGGATCATCGGCCAATAGGTGTTCAGAAGTTCAGTCATTCCCACTCATTCCATCCCCTGGATTGGCGCCGGCGGTGAAGCTCGGCGAGATAGGCGAGCACGAGGCCGAGGCCGTAGCCGAGGAGGCCCAGCACCGCCGCTTCCACGAACAACGGGATCGTCGGCATCAGCGCGCCTCCCCGGTCGCTGGACGAGCCGCTTCGGCGACCGGCTGCTCTTGCTGCTGCGCGGCCCGGCGCCGCCGGATATCGGCCCAATAGTCGACCACCGGGCTCCCGGGCTTCCACTGCACTTCATTCACTCCCGGAAGCTCGCCGACCTTTTCGACCAGCGCGCGGCGCTGGAAGTCGTCGGCCGGCCCGTCGAGGATGACCCGCCGTTCGAGCGGGCCGTCATCGAGCCGCGCCGTGACGTTCGGAAGCTCGTAATAGTCGAGGAGGTTGCGGGCCCGCCGCTCGACCGACGCGCGAAACTCGTCCGATGCGCCCCACGGGCCATGATAGAGCTCGGCCAGCCCGACCGTCGCCAGCGCCCCGAGCGCGATCCCGAGCCGGCGGTTCACGACTGCCGCTCCAGTTCGCGCCAGCCGATGTCGCGGCGGTGGAAGCCGTCGGCGAAGTCGATCGCGTCGACCGCCTGGTAGGCGCGGGCGCGTGCTTCGGCGAGCGTATCGCCGAGCGCCGTGACCGCGAGCACCCGCCCGCCGGCCGACAGGAGGGCGCCCGAGCCGTGCCGCGCGGTGCCGGCATGGAAAACGCTCACTCCGGGCACGCGCTCGGCCGCTTCGATCCCGTCGATCGTCCCGCCCTTGCGCGGCGTTCCCGGATAACCCTCGGCGGCGAGGATCACGGTCATGCTGTGCGCGTCCGAGAGTTCGGGCGCGACCGTGCCCAGTCGGCCTTCCGCGACGCTCAGCAGCAAGGCCGCGAGATCGCCCTTCAGTCGGGGGATGATGGCCTCGCATTCGGGATCGCCGAAGCGGACGTTATATTCGATCAGCTTGGGTCCCTCGGCGGTCAGCATGAGACCGGCATAAAGCACGCCGCTGAAGGGCGTTCCCGCGCGGACCATCGCCCGGGCGGTCGGAAGCACGATCTCATCCATCGCCCGCGCCGCGAGCTCGGCCGTCAGCACCGGGGCCGGCGAATAGGCGCCCATTCCGCCCGTGTTCGGTCCGGTGTCGCCTTCGCCCACCCGTTTGTGGTCCTGTGCCGAGGCGAGTGCGAGCGCTTCCTCGCCGTCGACCAGCGCGAACAAGCTGGCTTCCTCGCCCTCGAGGAACTCCTCGATCACCAGCGGCGCGCCGCCCGCGGCACGGACGGCCTCCTCGGCCTCGGCGCGGGTCATGGCGACCGCCACGCCCTTGCCCGCGGCAAGGCCGTCGGCCTTGATCACGACGGGCAGTCCGAAATCGTCGAGCGAGGCCAGCGCCGCTTCGGTGTCCGCGATCCGCACGAAGCGTGCGGTCGGGATCCCCTCGGCGAAGCAGAGGTCCTTGGTGAAACCCTTCGACCCCTCCAGCATCGCCGCGGCGGCCGAGGGGCCGAACACCGGGATCCCCGCGGCGCGGCAGGCATCCGCCACCCCGGCGACCAGCGGCGCTTCGGGTCCGACCACCACCAGTCCGACATTGTGCGCGGCGGCCAGCGCCACCACCTTGTCGGGATCGGCGGGATCGAGCGCGACGCACTCGGCCCAGCGGGCGATGCCCGGATTGCCCGGCGCGGCGAAAAGCTTGCCGCAGCTCGGCGATTGCCTCAGTCCCCAGGCCAGCGCATCCTCGCGTCCGCCCGAGCCCAGCAACAGGATATTGATGGAAGAGTTTGACATGCCCGCCGGTCTCCTAGCGGAGGGAAGGCAAGGCGACAATTCGCCGGCGATGAGCGTTGGCGAGCTGGCCAGTGCGGTCAAGCGAACGGTCGAGGACCGGTTCGGCCGGGTCCGCGTGCGCGGCGAAATCTCGGGCTGGAAGCGCCACAGCTCGGGCCATTGCTATTTCACCCTCAAGGACGACAGCGCCTGCATCGACGCCGTCATGTGGCGGGGCAGCGCAGGCAATCTTGCCTTTCGCCCCGAGGACGGAGCCGAGGTCATCGCGACCGGGAAGATGACCACCTATCCCGGTCGCTCCAAATATCAGGTCGTCGTCGAGCGGATGGAGCTGGCGGGCGAGGGCGCGCTGATGGCGTTGCTCGAACGCCGCCGGAAGGCGCTCGCCGCCGAAGGGCTGTTCGACGCCGCGCGCAAGCGGCCGCTGCCGTTCCTCCCCCGGCTGATCGGGGTCATCACCTCTCCGACCGGCGCGGTCATCCGCGACATCCTCCACCGGCTCGAGGACCGCTGCCCGACCCGGGTCATCCTCTTCCCCGTGCCGGTCCAGGGCGATGGCGCCGCCGCCAAGGTCGCCGCGGCGATCCGCGCCATGGCGACGCTCCCGGAAGTGCCCGACCTGCTGATCGTCGCCCGGGGCGGCGGCTCGATCGAGGATTTGTGGGCCTTCAACGAGGAGGAAGTGGTTCGCGCCGCCGCCGAGAGCCCGATCCCCCTCATCAGCGCCGTCGGGCATGAAACCGACACCACGCTCATCGACCATGCCGCGGATCTGCGCGCTCCGACCCCCACGGCGGCGGCCGAAATGGCGGTCCCGGTCCGGGCGGAACTCCTTGGCTTTCTCGACGAACTGTCGGCCCGCAGCCGTCGCTGCCTGACCAAGCGGGCAAGTGACGCGCATGAACGGCTCGCGCTCACCGCCTGCCGCTGGCCTGCGGTCGACGCCCTGTTGGGACCTAAGCGCCAGCGCCTCGACGAGATCGGCGATCGCCTGCCGCGCGGCCTTGCCGCCCGTGCCCACAAGGCCGAGGCGACCATGAACCTGACGGCGGCGCGGCTTCGCCCCGATCTTCTCCGGCAGAAGCTGGCACGGCTCGGCGACAAGCTCGATTCGGCCGCTCGGATGCTGCCCATCGTCCATCCCGACCGGCCGCTGCAGCGCGGCTTCGTCCGGGTCACCACCGCTGACGGCCGGACCCTGACCAGGGCCGCCGACGCGCTCGCGGCGCGCGATCTCCGGCTCCGCTTCGGTGACGGCGAGGTGGCGGCGACCACCGGGGAGGGGCCACCGGCCCCGGCGCCCGCACCGGCAAAGGTTGAGCGCAGCCGCGCCCGACCCTATGTCGCACCCCATCCGAACCTCTTCGACTAGGGGTCGAAGGAGCGGAGAGAGGCTTCGATGTTGATGCAGGGCAGCGGCCGCGAGGCGCGAATCCACTATATGGCCGGCACCTTCCGCCTGCTCAGCGACGGCGATCACGTCCGCTGCGCGGTGACCGGTACCCGCATCCCGCTCGACCAGCTCCGCTACTGGAGCGTCGCCCGGCAGGAGCCGTACATCGATGCGGCGACCAGTGTTGCCGCCGAGGAACGCGGCCACCCGGCCTGACCGCAAGGCCTACGGGCAAGCCGATATTCGGGGATTTCCGCCATCGTCGGACCTGTTGCAATCGCGCCATCAGGGGCCGAGACAATCCCGCAACATGTTATATGATAACAATGTTGCAAACCGGTAACACAAATCCGTTTTCTAAACTGCTTTAACCTCGAACACTGGCGCGGTTTCCTCAAGCGTGGCTAACAACTGCCACCGAACCGCTTAGGCCGGTTCGCCGCGTCCGGATTCTGCGTGCAGTCGGGCGCCAGTCGGCAGACGAAAGGTTAGTCAGTGAATTTTGATCGCAAGAACTTCGGAGCGCTGCGCAGCAGCACTGCCCTGCAGGCCATCGCCCTGCTCGGCCTCTCCCTCGCCGCGACCCCGGCCTTCGCGCAGGACGCGACCAACACCCCCGGCGCCCAGTCGTCGACTCCCCAGCCGCAGGCT
This sequence comes from Sphingomonas sp. SP2, assembly GCF_058313385.1. NCBI lineage: Bacteria > Pseudomonadati > Pseudomonadota > Alphaproteobacteria > Sphingomonadales > Sphingomonadaceae > Sphingomonas > Sphingomonas sp. SP2. The sequence continues at coordinate 864,300 of NZ_JBZFLD010000001.1, forward strand.
GAGGATGAGGCGCAGTCGGACGCTCCGGTTCCCAACACCAACACCGACGATGCCGGCGGCCAGGAAGTCGTCGTCACCGGCTCGATCTTCCGTGGCACCACGTCGAAGACCGTCTCGCCGATCACCGTCGTGACCGCCGACTCGATCGACAAGCGCGGCCAGAACACCGTTCAGGACGCGATCCAGTCGCTCGCCTCGAACAACGGTCCGGCGCTGACCAACAGCTTCTCGGCGAACGGCGCGTTCGCGGCCGGCGCCTCGGCCGTGTCGCTGCGCGGCCTGTCGACCAACTCGACGCTCGTCCTGTTCGACGGCCAGCGCGCGGCTTACTACCCGCTCGCCGACGACGGTTCGCGTAACTTCGTCGACCTCAACACCATCCCGGACGACATCGTCGACCGCGTCGAGGTGCTCCGTGACGGTGCATCGTCGACCTACGGCGCCGACGCGATCGCGGGCGTGGTCAACATCATCACCAAGCGCCAGTTCACCGGCCTCTCGGGTCGTCTGGAAGGCGGCATCAGCCAGGACGGCAACGCGCCGAACTATCGCGCCTCGCTGACCCTCGGCACCGGTGATCTCGCGACCAAGGGCATCAACGCCTACATCAGCGGCTTCTACTTCAAGCAGGGCAAGGTCATGAACCGCGACCTGCCCTATCCGTTCAACAGCGACAATCTGACGGGCATCTGCACCGACGATGTCTGCGGTCCGAACAACATCATCGGTTCGCGTCCGGCCGGCGGCTACACGTCGTTCCCGATCGGCTACGATTCGTATGTCCGTCCGTACAACGCGACCAACACCACGGCCGCCGGTGCCTACCAGCTGCTGAACCCGAATGCGGGCTGCCTCTACGGCGACGGCATCAACACGACTGCCGCCGAGCGCGCCGCCGTGGCCGCCCTGCCGACCACGGTCTGCACCGTCAGCGTCACCAACCGCTTCGGCACCGTGACCCCGGACATCCAGCGCTTCGGCGCCTCGGGCCGCGTCACCGCCCGCATCGATGACAATACCGAAGGGTATGTCATGGTGAACTTCCAGCAGAGCGACGTCTCGTACGACGGCTTCCCGCCGACCGTCCGCGGCACCGCCAATGCCGGCATCCTGTTCCGTCCGTTCTCGACCTCGACCGGTCCGGCCGCCAACCTGGCACCGGGTTCGTTCGTGCTGACCCTCCCGGTCTACGTCTGCCCGAACGGCCTGCCGGATCCGAGCGGCCTCAACACGGGCTGCACCGCGACCACCCCGGGCGCCACCCTCAACCCGAACAACCCGTTCGCGGCGCAGGGCCAGGTTGCTCGCTACGTCGGTCGTCCGTTCACGGATCCGACCTTCAACGCCACCCGCAGCCGCGTCTATCGCGCCGCCGCCGGTGTCACCACCAGCCTCGCCGGCTTCGACGTTCGCGCCGACCTGACCGCGATGCACAACGATCTGCGCCGCACGCAGAACGGCTATGTGTACATCAACAACTTCCTGACGGCGATCGCCAACGGGTCGCTGAACCTGGTCAACCCGACGCTCAACAGCCAGCAGGTCCTCGACTACGTCCGTCCGGACAACATCACCAACGCGACCTCGGACCTGTTCGCGGCGCAGGTGTCGTTCGGCCGCTCGCTGTTCGACCTGCCGGGCGGTGCCCTGCAGCTCGGCTTCGGTGGTCAGATCCGTTACGAGGCGGTCGACGCCCCCTCGGCCAACCCGGACTACAACGGCCCGACCCAGCGCTACTTCACCCTGAACGCCTTCGGCACCAAGGGTAACCGCACGGTCAAGTCGGTGTTCGCCGAGGTCAACGCCCCGGTCCTCGACATGCTCGAGATCAACGCTTCGGGCCGTTACGACCATTATTCGTCGGGTCAGAGCAACTTCTCGCCGAAGGTCGGCGCGAAGTTCGAGCCGTTCGACATGCTGGCGCTGCGTGCCACCTGGTCGAAGGGCTTCCGTATCCCGTCGTTCGGTGAGGCCAACGCGCTTCCGACGACCGGCTTCGTGAACACCAACGCCGGTAACTTCACCGACTCGTTCCTGGCGCAGTACGGCTGCTCGGTCGCGACCTACAGCAGCTGCCCGATCTACATCCGGAACAACAGCTACGGCCTGACCACTCTGGCCTCGCCGAACCTGGATCCGGAGAAGTCGCGCAGCATCACGCTCGGTGCGATCCTCAACCCGATCCGTCAGCTGACCTTCACGGTCGACTACTTCAACATCAAGAAGACGGGTGCGATCACCTCGCCGTCGAACGCTCCGGCGCTGGCTGCTTACTATGCCTGCACCGCGGCCCAGTTCAACGGCGGCACCTGCCCGATCCCGGCTGGCTACAACGTCATCGCCGGTGCGCCGGACCCGAACAACCCGAACGCCCTCCCGGTGATCGGTTTCATCGAGGCCCAGCTCGTCAACGCCAACACCATCAAGTCGCGCGGTCTCGACTTCGCTGCCCTGGCTCGCTTCGAGTTCGGCAACGTGAAGTGGACCTCGTCGCTTGAGGCGAGCCGCATCCTGGAGCTCAGCACGACCTTCCCGGACGGCACCAAGGAGCGCTACGAAGGCACCCTCGGCAACTACAACCTGACCGCCGGGTCGGGCACGCCGAAGTGGCATGGTAGCTGGCAGAACACCCTTGACTTCGGCACCATCGCGGTGACCGGCACCCTGAACTACTTCGGCGGCTACAACCTGTCGGCGGAAGATCAGGGCGGCACCCGTGGCGACTGCAGCCTCGGCGTCGACTACCTGCCGTGCGACGTGAAGCGCTACATCACGCTGGACATGAACACCCAGTTCCGCGTGAATGACCAGTTCACCTTCTACGTGAACGTGCTCAACGCGCTCGACAAGCTGCCGCCGATCGATCCGGCCACCTACGGTGCGCACCTGTACAACCCGGTTCAGGGTGGTCAGGGCGTCCTCGGTCGCCAGTTCCGCGCCGGCGTCCGCGTCACCCTCTAAGGTTGACGACGACAGCGTAAGTGAAACGGTGAGGGCGGTGTCGAAAGGCACCGCCCTCATCACTTTTGGGGAGTATGCGTAATGATGATCCTTCTGCTTGCCGCGGCCCTGACCCCGGCTCCCGCCATTGCCGCCGTCCCGGCGCCGATGCCGGCCCCTGCCGAGGTGGCCACGACCGAGCCCAAGAAGATCTGCAAAAAGCTGGTCCCGACCGGTTCGATCCTGCCGGTGAAGAGCTGCCGCACGCAGCAGCAGTGGGACAAGATCACCGGATCGGGCGGCGACACGCTCCGCCAGGTCAAGGACGCCAGCCAAGCGACTATGGGCGCTCCCGCCAACTGACCCCTAATCCCTCGCCGCCGGATCCCGCCGAATGGCGGATTTTCCGGTCGGCGCCGGGATAGCCAATCTGGTTACTTAATCTGCGTTGTATTGTGCCTGCAACAGGCCCGTAACGAAACAGCAGCGCACAGGCCGGACGGATTGCGACGCCTGCCCGCTGAACGTTAGGTCGGCCCCACTTGAGGTTTCAGGAACCGCGTGAAGCGCCCTGAAATGAGCTAAGGGGAGACCAAAATGCGGTTTAAAAACAAGCTGCTGACCACGAGCCTGCTCGTCGGCACCAGCATGCTCGCGACTCCGGCGTTCGCCCAGTCGCAGCCGAGCGCGGGCGAAAACGCCCCCTCGCCAGCCATTACCACGCAGGCCGATGAGCAGGTTCAGCAGGCCCAGGCCGAGCCGACGACCGAGAATGAAGTCGTCATCACCGGCACCCTGATCCGCAACCCGAACCTCGTCGCCTCGTCGCCGGTCAACGTCGTCAACGAGAACGAAATCGCCCTTCGCGCGCCGAACAACGCCGAAGAACTGATCCGTCGCATCCCGGGCGTCAGCCCCGGCATCGGCAGCCAGGTCAACAACGGCTCGAACGGCACCAACCAGGTCGACCTTCGCGGCCTCGGCACGCAGCGCAACCTGGTGCTGCTCGACGGCAACCGCGTCGTTCCGACCCTCGCCAACGGCGCGGTCGACCTCAACGTCATCCCGCTCGCCCTCGTCAGCCGCGTCGACGTGCTGACCGGCGGTGCGTCGACCACCTACGGCGCCGACGCCGTCTCGGGTGTCGTCAACTTCATCACCCGCCGCGACTTCTCGGGCGTCGATGCCCGGGCGTCGTACAAGCTGACCGAGGAAGGCGACGGCCAGGCCTATCGCATCGACCTCACCGTCGGCGGCAACTTCGCGGACAACCGCGGCAACGCCGTGCTCAGCATGGGCTACACCAAGGTCAACCCGGTCTATCAGACCCGGCCCTTCTCGATCTTCGGCGTGAACAGCCGTTCGGGTGCCGCTTCGGGCTCGTCCTTCACCTCGGTCCCGTCGACCTTCTCCTATCCGACCGGCGACCTTCAGCTGAACCCGGCTGCGACTGCGCTCGTGCCGCAGTATCAGGGCTTCAACTTCAACCCGTACAACATCTTCCAGACCCCGCTGGAGCGGAAGAGCGCCTACGGTTCGGCCAACTACGAGATCGCCGACGGCATCGAAGTCTATGCCCGCGGCCTGTTCTCGTCGAACGAGATCAGCTCGATCATCGCTCCGTCGGGTATCTTCGGCGCTCCGCTGACGATCAACTCGCAGAACCCGTACCTGACCCCGGCGATCCGGACCCAGCTCTGCCAGGCGCAGGGAATCGATCCGACCACCGCGGCCTGCACCAACAACCCGGCGCTTTCGCTGGGCGGTGTCTACCGCCGTCTCGTCGAGCTCGGGCCGCGCATCGGCAACTATCGCAACAATCTCTACGATGCGCGCACCGGCGTCCGCTTCGACGTCACCTCGAACAGCAACCTCGACCTGTCGCTCAGCTACGGCAAGTCGGAGCAGCGCCTCGAGAACTCGGGTTACGTGCTCAACAGCCGCGTGCAGCAGGCGCTCAACGCTACCAGCACCACGGCCTGCACCGTGACCACCGGCGGCTGCGTCCCGCTCAACCTGTTCGGCCCGGCCGGCAGCATCACCTCGGCCCAGGCGAACTTCCTCCAGGGGTCGAGCAACGTTGCGATCGACACAGAGCTGACCCAGGCGCGTGCGCTCTACTCGGGTGACTTCGGCTTCTCGGCGCCGTGGGCCTCGGCTCCGGTCAGCTTCGCCCTCGGTGGCGAATGGCGCAAGTACACCTACGACCGCGTCCCCGACGCGCGTGCCCAGGATCCGTCGGAACTCGGCGGCGCCGGCGGCGCGGTGCTGCCCTTCTCGGGCGGCTTCAGCGTCAAGGAAGGCTATGCCGAGCTGATCGCCCCGATCGCCGCGGACCGGCCCTTCTTCAACGAGCTGACCGTCGAGGCGGGTATCCGTTACTCGGACTACTCGATCGACGCGCCGGGCAAGCCGAAGTTCGACGCCACCACCTACAAGGTGGGCGGGACCTGGGAGCCGGTCGACGGCCTCCGCTTCCGTGGCAACTACCAGCGCGCCGTTCGTGCCCCGAACATCGCCGAGCTCTTCTCGCCGACCGTCGTCGGCCTGACGAACCTCGCGGTGGATCCGTGCGCGGGCGCCGCTCCGACCACCAACGCCAACCTGGCCGCGGTCTGCCTCGCGCAGGGTGCCCCGGCGGCGTCGATCGGCAGCATCCAGAACCCGTCGGCCGGCCAGGCCAACGGCACCTTCGTCTACAGCACTGCGCTGAAGCCGGAGAAGGCCGACACCTACACCCTCGGCTTCGTCGCTACGCCGAAGCAGTGGCTGCCGGGCTTCAGCCTGTCGCTGGATTACTACAACATCGTCATCAACGACGCGATCACCTTCGCGACGCCGGGTGACGCCATCGCGGCCTGCTTCAACAGCATCACGGCCTCGTCGGCGACCAGCGCGGCCTGCACCTCGATCCGTCGTAACCCGGCGAATGGCCGTCTCAGCGGCCCGAGCTCGACCACCTTCGGCCTGCGTCTCGAGGAAACCAACCTCGGCCGCCTCAAGACCGACGGCTTCGACCTCACGGCCAACTACGACCGCGACCTCGGTCCGGTCCGCCTCGGCCTGAACTTCGCCGGCAACTACACCAAGAGCCTGAGCTTCCGCGCCTCGCCGTCGTCCTACGACCGTGACTGCGTCGGTTACTTCAGCGCCAACTGCGGCCCGAGCCTCGGCCAGATCCAGCCGAAGTACAGCTGGACCCAGCGGACCAGCCTGGGCTTCGGTGCGGCGACGCTGTCACTCCTGTGGCGCCACATCGGCAAGGTCGCGTACGAAGGTACGGCAGACGACTTCGCCGCCCGTGGCTTCACCGGCACGGCCTGCGCCGCGACCGGCAACCCGGGGGCGACCTGCAGCCGCTACCTGTTCAACGGAACGGTCACCGGTGCCGGTCCGCTGGTTGGCCAAAGCTTCAACTTCAACAAGATCCCGGCGTTCGACTATTTCGACCTGAATGCTCAGTTCGACATCGACCGTCGCTTCCTGCTGACGCTGGGCGTGACCAACCTGTTCGACAAGAAGCCGCCGGTCGTCGGCACTGCTGCGGGCACCACCACCGCCAACAGCGGCAACACCTTCCCGTCGACCTACGATCCGCTCGGCCGGTCGTACTCCGCGGCGGTGCGCGTGAAGTTCTAAGCTTCACCGCCAGGCGAAATGAGCGAGGGGGTGGCCGCGAGGCCGCCCCCTTTCTCTTTGTGCCGTTCGTGAGGGAGGTCGGGACCGGCCGCGGCTCGGGCGCGGATCAGCCGAGGAGGGGGAGGGGCGCGCTCAGCGGCACGCCGGCGCTTTCCGCCACCGCCAGCGCCCAGCCGTGCACCTTGTCGATCTCGTCTTGGTAGGCGCTCTCGGCCGAGCGCTGGTTGGCCTGGCGATCGGCGGCGGTGAAGCGCTCACCGGTCTGCTTGGCGTTGCGGCTGAAGACGTCGGCGACGATCCGTTCCCGCCGCGCCGCATCGTCGGCTATTCCGAACAAGCGATCGAGCGCCGCGAGGCATTCGGTCGGCCGTGCCAGCAGCACCTCGCTGTCGAGCGTCCGCACCCGGTCGGGAAAGCGCTCCGCCAGCCGGTGATAGAGCGCATGCTGCGCCAGCCATCCCGTCGCGGCGACCTGGAGATCGGTCTGGAGGAAATAATCCTCGGCGGTGAAACCCGGCAGGACCAGTTGTTCCTTCAGCTGCTTGTGCAGCAGGTCGCGGACCCAGCGCCGCCCCCACAGCCCCTTCTTGGCGATCGACCCCAGATATTGCCGAAGCGGCGCGTAGAGTAGCAGCGCCCTGGCGTCTGCCTCGCCCGCCAGCAGCGCGGGCGCGAGCCCGTTCACGACATTGGAGGGCTTGATCACCGCCACCTCGCCGCCGGCGAATGGCCGCGCGAGCAGCGCCACCGCCTCGTGCAGGATCGGCCCCAGTTTCTCCGGCGGCGCGCCGCGATGGCGCCAGCCGACCAGATCGTTGAGGATCACCGGCTCCTTGAGGCTGAAGGCGCTGCCCGGCCGGTCATAGGCATTGGTGAGGAGCGTCGAGCAGCAATAGGCCGAGTGGAAGATGAAGTGCACGGGCGCCGGTTCGGCCCGGAGAGCGGCGAGGTTCTGCCGCCGCACGATCTGCGGCGCGCCCGGTCCGCCAAGCTCCTCGTCGGTCAGGAAGGGGACCCGCGCCCGCGTTGCCCGGTCGACAGCGCGCAGGTGCACGGCGTCGTGCGTCGGATCATAGCGATGGGCCAGCCATTCGGGTCCGAGCTTGCTCATGTCCGCCGTCATGGGCGAGCCGACCGCCGAGGGCAAGCAGCCCCGCTTGCCTCCGCGAAGCCGCGACTTATGGTCGCGAAATGGCCACTTCCGACGATCCGCGCCTTCACAACAAGCTTGGCATGGAAGCCCTTGCGCAGGGCCGGGCCGCCGACGCGGCGACCGCCTTTGCGCGCGCGGCCGAACTCGACCCGGGCGAGCCGGTGCTGCGGATCAACCTCGCGACCGCGCATCGCCAGGCCGGCAACCAGCCGGGCGAGCAGCAGGCGCTCGAGGACGTGCTCGCGCTCGATGCGCGCCACTTCATCGCCCACCTCCGCCTGGCCGAACTGTTCGAGGGGCAGGGCCTCCTGTCGCGCGCCGCACCGCACTGGTCGGCGGTGGTCCAGCTCGCCGCCGGCATGGCCGACCGCCCGCCGCTCGCCAGCGATGCGCTGCGGCGCGGCCAGGATTTCCTCCAGCGCCACAATGCCGCTTTCGCCGAAGCGCTCGCTGGCGAATTCGGACAGGAACTCGATGCGCCCGAAGCACGCCGCCTGTGCGCGGCGATCGACGTGATGCTGGGTCGCCGCCGGGTCTATCAGAACGAGTGCCACGGGGTGCACTACCCCTTCCTCCCCGCCGACGAATATTTCGAGCGCCGCCACTTCCCCTGGTTCGAGGCGCTCGAGGCCCGGACCGACGCCATCCGCGCCGAGGCGCTGGCCCTGCTCGAAAATGGCAGCGCCGACATCCGGCCCTACGTCCGCCAGCCCAAGGGCACGCCCCAGAACAAATGGTCGCCGCTCGACGACAATCTCGCCTGGGGCGCCTGCTTCCTGTGGGAATATGGCCGGCGCAACGATCCGGTCTGCGAGGCCTGTCCCGAAACCGCCGCGGCGCTCGACCTCGCGCCCAAGAGCAACATCCCCGGCAAGGCGCCCTCCGCCTTCTTCTCGATCCTCCAGCCGGGCGCGCACATCCCGCCGCACACGGGCGTCACCAACACCCGCGCGATCATCCACCTGCCGCTGGTCGTCCCCGAGGGCTGCACCTTCCGGGTCGGCGGCGAGACCCGCGCCTGGCGCGAGGGTGAGGCCTTCGCCTTCGACGACACGATCGAGCACGAAGCCTGGAACCGCAGCGACAAGGTCCGCATCGTCCTCATCTTCGACGTCTGGAACCCGCACCTCACCGAGGCCGAGCAGGACCAGCTTGCGCGCCTCTTCGCCATTGCCGACAAGGGGCTGGTCGCCCCGCGCGCCTAGTCGGGAACGGCGACCCCGCCCGCCTCGAGCGCGCGCCGGGCAGCAGCCAGCTCGTCACGATAATGGTGCCAGCGCCCCGAGGAGCGGGCGTGCAGCGGCTGGCGTACCTGCCAGTTGCTCGCCGTCCGGACCGGACCGTCTGTTCCCGCCGCGAGCAGCGCCGCGTCCCACGGCAGTCCGAGCGCCGCGATCACCGGCGGCAGTACCGCGCCCGGCGCCCGCACCAGCGCATCATAGTCGAGTTCGACGAGGCTTTGCGGGAAGACCGTGCGCCAGTGCCGCATCAGCCGCGCATGCTGGACCGCATGATGCACCGCATCCTCGAGCCGGTGGCTGTAGGCGATCCCGTCCCCGAACCGCAGGAACAGAGTCGACAGCAAGGTGTCGAGCGGGTGGCGCTCGGTGTGGAGCAGGGGCGCGCCCGGGAAGAGCCGCTTGATCAGCCCGAGGTGCAGGTAATTGTCGCACCTCTTGTCGCTGTGTCGCGCGTCGCTTCCCACCGCCCGCCGCGCCTCGGCGCGATAGCGCTCGCGAAAGCCTGCCGCCGCTTCGTCCGACAGCGTCGCCGCGGCTTCGGGATAGGGCTGGAGCTCCGCGGCGAAGGCGGGGATCGCCTCCAGCTCGCCGCCCGCAACCAGCGCGGGGTGGCGGGCAAGGATCTGCTCGGCGAGCGTCGAACCCGAGCGGAACAGCCCGCAGATGAAGAGCGGCGACTGGCTGTCGCTCCCGCTGTCGTCCGGGGCCGGAAAGCTCGCGATGATGTCATCGACCAACGTCGCGAAGCGGGCTGCATCATAGCGGACGGGCGACAGCGCCGCGGCGAGCGCATTGGCCTCGCGCAGCGCCGCGAAGGCTTCGCCATACCGTCCCGCCGCATCGAGCGCTGAGGCACGCGCGAACAGCAGTTCCGCGCGGTCATCGGGATCGCGGGCGCGGGCGAGGGCCTGCGCCAATTCGGCCGCGATCGCCGCTGCATCGCCATTCGCCAGCCGGAGCATGGCCACCCGGCCGATCGCGCGTCCGCTGTCGGGGGTTGCCGCCAGCAGCCGGCGATAGGTTTCGAGCGCCTCCTCGCGCCGTCCCTCGTCCTCGTGCAATTGCGCCAGCCCCAGCAGCGCCGGAGGATAGTCGCCTGCCAGGCTGAGCGCGCGGCCATATTCGGCGGCGGCGGCCTGCGGATCGAACAGATGGTCGGCAAGGATCGCCGCGCGATTGACGTGCACTTCCTCGGCACCCGCGACGCCCGCTGCCAGCGCCGCTTCATAGCTCGCCAGTGCCTCCGGAAAGCGCCGCCGCGCGCGCTGAACCCAGCCGAGGTTGAACCAGCCATCGGCAAGCCCGGGCGCGGCCGCCACCGCCGCCGCATAGGCCTCCTCGGCGCGCGCGAGGTCGCCCGCTTGGAGCGCCGCTGCGCCCGCTGCCATCGCCTGTCCCGCCCGCGCGTCCATCGCCGCCATGACTAGGAGGGGCGGGCGCGGCTGGCTAGCGCTTGCTGCGGTGCGGTCGGCGGGTTAGCCTCACGCCCGTCCCCAGCGCGCTGAAGGGAATTTGGCATGCTCCTGTTGATGGCGTCCCTCGTCCTCGCGACCCCCGAAAGCCCGGCCCGGGCACCGACCGCGTCGCAGATCGCCGCCGCCGAAGGGCAGAAGATCAAGTGTCGCAAGCTTCCGGTGACGGGCTCGCTCGCGGGCTTCACCCGCGAATGTCGCACCGTCGCCGAATGGGATCGGCTCGACGAGGCCAATCGCGAAGCGGGAATCAAGATCCAGGATCGCGGCCAGGTCGTCTCCTGCGGGAGCAGTGCCGGCGGCTGCTAGGCCGCCGCCACTTCCTCCACCGGGGTCAGCACCAGCGCGCCGTCGCCCTCGTCGACCCGCACTTCCTGCCCGTCGCGGACCTTGCCCGACAGGATCGCGTCCGCCAGCGGGTCCTGCAGGTAGCGCTGGACCGCGCGCTTCAGCGGCCGCGCGCCGTAGATCGGATCATAGCCGACCCGCCCGAGCCACGCCCGCGCCGCATCGCTGAGGTCGAGGCGGATGCCCCGCTCCTGAAGCAGCTTCTGCAGGCGCGACACCTGAATATCGACGATCGGCGCCATGTGGCTCGCCGACAGGCGGTGGAACAGGATGATGTCGTCGAGCCGGTTGAGGAATTCGGGCCGGAAATGGCCACGCACCACCTCCATCACCTGCGCCTCGACCGTGTCGGCCGGCTCGTCCTCACCGAGGTTGGCGAGATATTGCGAGCCGAGGTTCGAGGTCAGGATGATGAGCGTGTTGGTGAAGTCCACCGTTCGCCCCTGGCCGTCGGTCAGCCGTCCGTCGTCAAGCACCTGGAGGAGGATGTTGAAGACGTCCGAATGCGCCTTCTCGACCTCGTCGAACAGCACCACCTGATAAGGCCGGCGCCGGACCGCCTCGGTCAGCGTCCCGCCCTCCTCGTAACCGACATAGCCCGGAGGCGCGCCGACCAGCCGGGCGACGCTGTGCTTCTCCATATACTCGCTCATGTCGATGCGAACCATCGCGCTCGCGTCGTCGAACAAGAATTCGGCCAGCGCCTTGGTCAGCTCGGTCTTGCCGACGCCCGTCGGCCCGAGGAACAGGAAGGAGCCCAAGGGCCGGTTGGGGTCCTGAAGGCCAGCGCGCGCACGGCGGACCGCGGTCGATACGGCCTTCACCGCCTCGGCCTGCCCGATCACCCTCTTGCCGATGATCTGCTCCATCTGGAGCAGTTTCTCTCGCTCGCCTTCCATCATCCGCTCGACCGGCACCCCGGTCCAGCGCGACACCACTGCGGCAATGTCGTCGGCGGTCACTTCCTCGCGCAGCATGGCATTGGCCTGGCTGTCGTTGGCCTCGGCAAGCTTCTTCTCGAGCTCGGGGATTAGCCCGTACTGGAGTTCGCCCGCACGGCCGAGATCGCCATTGCGCTGCGCCTGCTCGAGCTCGATCCGAAGCGCGTCGAGCTGTTCCTTGAGCTTGCTCTCGGCGGCGATCTTCTCCTTGTCGCCCTGCCAGCGCGTGGTCAGCTCCGACGACTGCTGCTCGAGATTGGCGAGCTCGCGCTCGAGCGTGACGAGGCGATCCTTGGAGCCCTTGTCGGTCTCCTTGCGCAGCGCCTCGCGCTCGATCTTGAGCTGGATGATCCGCCGGTCGAGATTCTCGATCTCCTCGGGCTTGCTCTCCACCTCCATCCGAAGCCGCGACGCGGCTTCGTCCATCAGGTCGATCGCCTTGTCCGGCAGAAAGCGGTCGGTGATGTAGCGGTTGCTGAGCGTCGCCGCGGCGACCAGCGCGCCGTCTGTGATGTTGATGCCGTGGTGAAGGGCATATTTGTCCTTCAGCCCGCGCAGGATCGAGATCGTGTCCTCGACCGTCGGCTCGCCCACGAACACCGGCTGGAAGCGCCGCTGCAGCGCGGGGTCCTTCTCGACATGCTTGCGATATTCATCGAGCGTGGTCGCGCCGATGCAGTGAAGCTCGCCCCGTGCCAGCGCGGGCTTGAGGAGGTTGGAAGCGTCCATCGCCCCCTCGCTTTTCCCGGCGCCCACCAGCGTGTGCATCTCGTCGATGAACAGGATGATCTCGCCCGCGGCCTGCTTCACTTCGTCGAGCACGCCCTTCAACCGCTCCTCGAACTCGCCGCGATATTTGGCGCCCGCGATGAGCGAACCCATGTCGAGGCTGAGCAGGCGCCGGTCCTTGATCCCGTCGGGCACGTCGCCGTTGGTGATGCGCAGCGCGAGCCCTTCCGCGATCGCGGTCTTGCCGACGCCCGGCTCGCCGATCAGCACCGGATTGTTCTTGGTCCGCCGCGCCAGCACCTGAATCGTGCGGCGGATTTCCTCGTCGCGGCCGATCACCGGGTCGAGCTTGCCCTCGCGCGCCGCCGCGGTGAGGTCGCGGGCATATTTCTTGAGCGCGTCGTAGCGGTCCTCCGCGCCTTGCGTGTCGGCGGTGCGCCCGCCGCGCAACTTCTCGATCGCGGCATTGAGCGCCTGCGGCTGGACCCCGGTCCGCGCCAGCGCATCGGCCACCGCCGTCCCCTTGGCGAGCGCCATCGCCAGCAGCATCCGCTCGACCGTGACAAAACTGTCCCCGGCCTTGCTCGCCACCTGCTCGGCCTGGTCGAGCAGGCGGATCGTGTCGCCATCGAGCGCCGGCGCCGAGCTCGCGCCCGAGCCGGTGACCGACGGCACCTTGGCGACCAGGGCGTCGGCTTCGCGCTTGGCCGCGCGCGGGTCGCCGCCGGCGGCCTGGATCAGCCCCGCGGCCATGCCCTGCTCGTCGTCGAGCAGCGCCTTGAACAGGTGCGCCGGCTCGATCCGCTGGTGATGCTCGCGCACGGCGATGGTCTGGGCCGCCTGGACAAAGCCCTTCGACCGGTCGGTGAACTTCTCGAAATCCATGTGGACTAGCTTCCCCTCTCTTCGGCAGGGAAGATAGTGTTGCCTTTACGCCACACAAGCCCCGCGGCTCAGCGCCCCGCGCTGGTGTCCGGGAGCGGGGCGAGGGGGTCGCCGGTGGCCCGGGCGACGCTCGGCGAGACTGACGCGGTCGGCGCCGGGACAGGGGTCGCGGCCGTCGGCGGCGCGCTTGCCGGAACGGTCTGGAAGACGAGCCCATTTGCCGGCGCACTGGCCTGCGGGTCGGGCGCCCTGGCCAGCACGGGCGCGGGCAGTTCGACCTTCGGACAGGCGATATGCCCGCCATCGTCGCGGCCCCAGGTGCGATATTTCCAGCTGTCCACGTGGAAGCGCATCTTGGTGTAGAAACCGAGACCCGCATTGTAGCGTGGGCCCTCGACCTGATGCTCGGCGCAGAGCCGACGGATCATCGTCGTCCGGTCGATCGGCGTCAGCGGCACGAAGTCGATCGCGCTCATGCTGCGGTGGACGCTCTCGGGCGCCCCGCCGGCGCAGCGGTTGAGGCCGGCATTGCGGAAGACGCTGACCGGCTCGACCGGGCCGACCCGCGGCACGACATGGTCGCGCACGTAGCGCAGCGTGTTGACGATATTCGGCCATTCGTCGGCCGGCGGGATCTCGAACGGCTCGGCTCCGCAGCGCCGCCAGTCGCTCGCGGTCCGGAGCAGCTGCCAGGTCGGCGCGATGAAGGCGACCCCGCTCGCCTCGAGATAGCGGTGGAACTGGCTGACCGCTCCGGCCCGCCACGGCCCCATTGCGATCCACGCCCGGTAGCCGGGCTCGTCCTGCCCGCGCTCGACATAGTCGGCCGAAGGATTCCAGATCGCTGGCGCCGGGATCGGCCGGATGATCGACGGTATCGTCGACGGGGGCGCGACCGTCACCGGCTGGGCCGCCGAGGGGGCGGCCAGCAGGGAGGTCGTCAGTGCTGCCACGAGCATCCGCATCGGCCCAACATAACGCACCGCTGCTTGAAAAGACACTGAACGGCGCTCACTTCGACCCGCATGAGCACGCAACCCATCCACGTCGACCTTCCTCATCAGCTCGGCCGGGTGGAAGCCCGCCGCCGGATCGAGAGCAATATCCACAAGCTCACCGGCTTCATCCCGGGTGGGGCCACGGTCAGCCACGAATGGCAGGGCGACCGGCTCGACCTCGACGTCGGCGCGATGGGCCAGACGGTCACCGCCAGGATCGAAATCGAGGAGCAGCTGGTCCGCTGCCACATCATGCTCCCCGGCCTGCTCGGCATGCTCGCCAAACCGATCGAGGCCGCCCTCCGCTCCAAGGGCAGCGAACTGCTGCTAGAGGATCGCAGCAAGAAGTAGGGCGCTGGACCGCGGCGCCTGCGCGGCTAATATCCGGCATCGGAGGAGTGTTCGCTGATGCGCCACATCGCCATCGTCGGGTCGGGCCCGGCCGGCTTCTACACCGCCGAAGCCTTGATCAAGGCGGGTGACGCGCGGATCGACATCCTCGACCGGCTGCCCGTGCCCTACGGCCTGATCCGCTTCGGGGTCGCCCCCGACCACCAGTCGATCAAGGCCGTCGCCAAGCGCTACGAAAAGGTCGCGCTGACTCCGGGGGTCCGCTTTCTCGGCAACGTCCACCTCGGCGCCGACGTCTCGATCGAGGAGCTGCTCCATTATTACGACGCGGTCGTGCTTGCGACCGGCGCGCCATATGACCGCCGCCTCGGCATCCCCGGCGACGAGCTTCCGGGCGTGATCGGCTCGGCGGCCTTCGTCGGCTGGTACAACGGCCACCCCGATTTCGCCGACCTCGCCCCGCCGCTCGACAGCGAGCATGCGGTGGTCGTCGGCAACGGCAATGTCGCGCTCGACGTCGCCCGGATCCTCTCCAAGACCCCGGCCGAGTTCGCCGGCTCCGACATCGTCGCCCACGCCTTCGACGCGCTCGGCAACAGCCGTATCCGCCACATCACCATCCTCGGACGGCGCGGTCCCAACCAGATCGCCATGACTCCCAAGGAGCTGGGCGAGCTCGGCCATCTCGAGGCCGCCGCGCCCCAGGTCGACCCGGGCGACTTTCCGCCGGAAGGCACCGATGCCGCGCTCGAGCCCGGGCAGCGCAAGTCGGTCGAGCATCTCCGCGCCTTCGCGGCCGCGGCGCCCGACGGCGCTAAGCCCAAGACCGTCAGCTTCGACTTCTTCGCCCGCCCGCTCGCGATCGAGGGCGATGGCCGGGCCGAGCGGATCGTGGTCGAGCGCACTGCGCTCGATCCCACCGGCCAGGCCCGCGGCACCGGCGAGACCTATGTCCTCCCAGCCGGGCTGGTGGTCAGCTGCATCGGCTACAGCTCGCCGCCCATTCCCGGCATCCCCTATGACGAGGCACTGGGCCGCTATCCCAATTCCTCGGGGCTGATCGCCGACCGGCTCTATGCCGTCGGCTGGGCCAGGCGCGGCCCGACCGGGACCATCGGCACCAACCGGCCCGACGGCTTCGAGGTCGCCGAGGCGATTGCCGCGGCCATCCCGCCGGGCGCGCCGGACAGCGGTCGCGAGGGCGCCGAGGGGCTCGACCGCCTGCTCCATTCGCGCGGCTGCGATCCCATTCCCTTCGCCGACTGGCAGAAGATCGAAGCGGCCGAGGTCGCCGCCGCCCGCCTGGGCTTCGCCCGCGAGAAGCTGGTCCGCGTGCCCGACCTCCTCAAGGCCGGCGGCCACTGATAGATTTTCCCGGTCTTCCGCCAATGCTATGATTGGTCGCGGTCGACTCGGGGTCTCCACCAAGTTGCGTTCTGCAGTTGAGGGAGAAAGTTGATGATCAAGCACGCGAAACTTGCCGTTCTTTGCCTGGTCTGCGCCGCCAGCCCTGCCATGGGCGGGGAAATCGGCGGCAGCGGGGGCATCACGCCGATCGAATCCCGCGGGGTCGCCGCCTCGATCTGCGCTTATTCGGGCCTCAATGACGACTATGTCCTCGGCGGGGCCGGGAGCCGGACCCAGAATTGGGGAACGATCGTCGCGGCCTTTGGCGGCCTCCCGCCATTCCCCGGTCCGGGAACGGCCTGCCGGGGCTGATCGAACGGCCCCGAGCCGACCGATCGCGAGACGGCGCTTGCATCCGTCAGAACCGCCGCCTAAAGACCGCCCCGCCTTGGCTCCCGCTTCACCGCGGGTGCCGGTCGGGGAGTAGCTCAGCCTGGTAGAGCACTGTCTTCGGGAGGCAGGGGCCGGAGGTTCGAATCCTCTCTCCCCGACCACTTTTCTTTTGTCACCGTGCGCGGATGAAGGCGCGGAGGTCGCGGGTCAGCTTGGCCCGGTCCTCATCGCGCACGTACATCATGTGGCCCGCGTCATAATAATGATATTCGACCCGGTCCTGCGGGATGCCCGTCCGGCTCAGCGCATATTCGGCCGCGAAGAAGGGCGTCGCGAAATCATACCAGCCCTGCGCCACCAGCACCTTCAGCCCGCGATTCTCGCGTAAGGCGGTACCGATCCACGGCGCGACGTTGAGATAGGCATTCTCGTCGCGGCCGCCGATCCGCCAGTCCCACTGCCCGCCGATCCCGCTGATCGACTGATATTCGCGGTCGGTCCGGAAGCCGAGGCTGCCGCGCTGCCAGCTGTTGACCGCCGCGGTATAGCCCGCGTCGATCCCGTAGAAGCTGGGGTCGTTGTCGGGCCCCTCGCCGGCATCGTCATAATCCTTGCCGGTGTAGCGTGCGTCGAGCCGGCCGATCGTCAGCCCGCGGTCGCGCAGCAATTCCTTGTAGAAGCGCTGCGGCGTGACCCGGAGGTCGGCACGGTCGAGATAGCTTTCCGACAGCCCCGTATATTGCGCGAGCTGGCGGCGGACCGCGGCGCGCTCCTCGGCGCCCGCTCGCTGGCCCTTGAGCAGATAGGCGGCATAGGGCCCGATCGCCCACTGCCGCGCCTGCTCGGCGAGCTGCGCCGCGGGCGTGCCGCTCATCCCCTTGCCATGATAGGCCGCGGTCACCGCCATCGAGGGCAGGTTGGTGATGTAGCCGAGCTCGTTGCCGGGCGTGTCCGACCCCGCCGCAAAGTCGAGCACGGTCGAGATGAGAATCAGCCCGTTCAGCCCGACATCGTTGAAGGTCGCGCCCTCGAGTTGGTTGACCACCGCCGCGGTCCGGGTCGTGCCGTAGCTTTCCCCGCCGAGGAACTTGGGGCTGTTCCAGCGCCCATTGTCGCTGAGCCAGCGGCGGATCACCTCGGCCACCGCCTTGGCGTCCTGCTGGACCCCGTAATAATCCTTCGGGTCGGCACCGGGCAGGAGCACCGAGAAGCCCGTCCCCGGCGGGTCGATGAAGACCATGTCGGTGACGTCGAGCAGGCTGTCGGGATTGTCGAGCAGCGGATAGGGCGGGGCGCCGTCGTCGCGTCCGTCGGACGGGATGGCGACCCGCTTCGGCCCGAAGGCGCCCATCTGCAGCCACACCGTGCCCGAGCCCGGCCCGCCGTTGAAAAGGAAGGTCACCGGCCGTGAGGGATCGCGCGGCTCCTTGACGTAGGCGGTGGTGACGATCGCCGCCTTGGGGACGCCTTCCTTGTCCTTGAGCAGGGTCTCGCCGATCGTCGCCGAATAAGCGACCCTCTGCCCACCGAAGGTCCCGCTGTGGCGGGTGGTCACGACCTGCGGCTGATAGGCCCGCGCCTCCGCCTCCTGCTTGTCCTTGTCCTGGGCGAGGACGGCCGTGGGTACGGTGGCGGCGAGCAGGGCGGCGAGGAGAAGCTTGATGCGCATGGACGCAAGCTAAGCGGGCTTCGTGACGCCCGTCAAACGACCCTCAGCGCAGCGGCTTGCGGAAGCGGTAGAGGAAGCGGTCGGTCTTTCCGCGGATCGCCGGGTCGAACACCAGTTTGTCATGATCGTCGGCCGGATTGGCGAGCAACGGGCTCTGTGCCTCGAGCCGGAAGCCGGCCCGTTCGAAATCGGCGCGGACGGTTGCGGGATCGATCCGGTGCAGCCTGTCGACGATCTGCCGCGTGTCCCCGGGCCTGCCGACATGGTCGATCACCCCGACCACGCCGCCCGGCCGCATCGCCCCGTAGAGGTTACGGACGAAGGCCGCCGGATCTGTCCGGGGAATCTTGAACTTCGCCGATTCCCAGTAGAGGTCGTGATAGCTGAGGTTGATTAGCGCGACGTCGAACCGGTTGGCGCCCGGCGCGAAGGCTTCGAACGGATAGCGCGCGAGCGTGACCCCCGGCGAGGCGGCGATCAGCGCGTCGAGCTTCGCCCGTTCCTCGCCCTCGCCATAGAATTGCTCGGGCTCGAACGCCGTTACCGAGCCGCGCGGGCCGACCACGCTCGCCATCAGCTGCGCCCAGTAGCCCGTGCCCGTCAGCAGGTCGGCGGCGTCCATCCCGGGCTTCAGGCCGAGGAAGGCGAGCACGTCGGCCGGGCGGCGGCTCTCGTCGAGCTTGCGCAATTCTTCGGTCCGCGCCGGATTGGCGACGCTCGCGGCGTAGAGGGCGGGACTGTCGGCGCGGGGACCGGGCGTCGCGCAGCCCGCAAGCAGCAGGACGGATGCAAGGCAGGCGGCGGCGTGGCGCATGATGACGGGCTCCCCTGATGATCGCGGGGGATCATGCGCCCTCGGCGGCACGAAAGGCTAGCTGCCCTTCGACGAACGGCCGGCTTCGGCGCTTTTCTGCGCTTCCACCATCGCGGCGACGTCGGCGAGCAGCGCCTTGGCGTCGTAGACGATCCCGTCCTTGATCGTGAACCGGACCCCGCCGACCCTCTTGACCGTGCCGTCGGGCTGGAGCCGTTCGAAGCCGGTGCCGTAGAGCGTCTTCAGATTCTGCAGCGGATTCTCGCTCGTCACCACGAGGTCGGCGAGCATCCCCGGGCGGACGATCCCGTAAGGCGCGGGCTTGCCCTTGGGCAGGTAGATTTCCTCGGCGCCGTGCATGGTCGCGGCGCGGATCACCTCGAGCGGCGAGAAGCCCGCTTCCTCGAGCATCTCCATCTCGCCGATGTAGCTGAAGCCCCAGGTCTGGTAGATGTAGCCGGGGTCCGACCCCAGCGTCACCCGCCCGCCCATGTTCTTATAGTCGTTCATCAGCCGCATGTAGGGCCCGTAGAAGCGCCGCCACGCCACCTCCTTGCCGCTGGTCCAGTCGAACCAGTAGCTGCCGTGCGCGTCGCGGCTCGGGCCGAAGAAGCGCATCAGGCTCGGCAGCGTGTAGCGGGCATGCCAGTCGGCATTCTTCGCCCGCATCAGGTCGCGCGACGCCGAATAGATGTTGAAGGTCGGGTTGAAGGTGACGTTCCGCGCCAGTTGCTCGCGCAGATAGGCGTTCCACTCGGGCCCGCCCGGCTCGTGGATGCTGTCGATGATCCGGGTAAATTCGTAGAAGCGGTCCTGCTCGTCGTTGAAATTATAGCCCGCCGGATAATCGGGCAGCGAGCGGTCCTTCAGCAGGCTTTCGAAATGGCCGTAGAAATGGGTTACGGTGCCGAGCCCAAGCTCGCCCGCGCGGCGCGCGTTGATCTCGGCGACCCCGGTCTGGCGAAGATGCGCCACCGTCCCGAGCTTCAGCGTCTTCGCCTCGTCGAGCACCGCCGCGGTGACCGCGGGCGGCTGGTCGAGGAACAGTTTCACTCCCTCATAACCGGCCTTGGCCGCCCAGCGGGTCCAGGCCCGGCCCTCCTCGGGGGTCGTGGGCGAACCGCGGCCCCAGCCGTCGCCGACCACCACATAGGGTACGAGCCGCGGCGCGACGATGCTGTTCGCCTCGCTCCGCGCGCGGTCGGCGAGGCTGCGGTCGCCCGGCCCGAAGGTGAAGCTGATCCCGCGCACAGTCGTCACCCCGTGCGCAAGCCACAATTTGTAGCCGTAGCTCGGATCCGGCGCCTTGTCGGGATCGCCATTGTGGCCGTGGGTGTCGATGAAGCCGGGCATCACATATTGCCCGGTCGCATCGATCTCCCGGGTCGCGCCGGCGGGTGGACGGCCCGCGCGAAGCGCCGTGCCTAGCGTTCCGGCCGAGCGGATGGCGGTGATGCGGTTGCGCTCGATGACGATATCGACCGGCCCGCGCGGCGGGGCCCCCGTGCCGTCGATCAAGGTCGCGCCGCGGATGACCAGCGTCGGGTAGGGGCCGCCGCCCTCGTTCGCCCCACGGGCCGCGACCGGGACCATGCCCTCCTGCGCCAGCGCCGCGCCACCCGACGCCAGAGCGGCCAGCGCCGCCAACAGCTTTAGCATTCCTTCCCCCTTTGCCGCCGCATCATGCCGCGCGCTGGGAGAAGCGCAATCTCTAGGGCCGCGCCCGCTTGTTCATGCGCATCTGCTTCTGCTTGCCGAAGCGGGTCTTGCGGGTGCCCGGCTTGCCTTCGGTCGAATGCCCGACCCGTGGTGCCGCGCGCTGATGATCGGGGATGCCGAGCTCGTCCTCCTCGAGCTTGCGGATCTCGTCGCGAAGCCGCGCCGCTTCCTCGAACTCGAGGTCGGCCGCGGCCTTGCGCATCCTTTCCTCGAGGTCGCTGATGTAGGCCCTGAGATTGTGCCCGACGAGGTGCGGCGTGTCCGGATCGCCGGTGTCGACCACCACGCCGTCGCGGGTCGAGACATGGGCAATGATGTCGCTGATGTCGCGCTTGATGGTCGCCGGGGTGATCCCGTGGATCCGGTTATATTCCTCCTGCTTCTCGCGCCGCCGATTGGTCTCGTTGAGCGCGCGCTCCATCGAGCCGGTGACCCGGTCGGCATAGAGGATGACCTTGCCCTCGACGTTGCGCGCCGCACGGCCGATGGTCTGGATGAGACTCGTCTCCGAGCGCAGGAATCCCTCCTTGTCGGCATCGAGGATCGCGACCAGCCCGCATTCGGGAATGTCGAGGCCCTCGCGCAGGAGGTTGATCCCGACCAGCACGTCATAGACCCCGAGCCGCAAGTCGCGGATCAGCTCGATGCGCTCCAGCGTCTCGACGTCCGAGTGCATGTAGCGGACCTTGAGCCCGGCTTCGTGGAGATATTCGGTAAGGTCCTCGGCCATCCGCTTGGTCAGCGTGGTGACCAGCGTCCGGTAGCCCTTCTTGGCGGTGGCCTTGGCCTCGGCGACGAGGTCGTCGACCTGGTCCTCGACCGGCTTGATCTCGACCGGCGGATCGATGAGCCCGGTCGGGCGAATGACCTGCTCGGAGAAGACGCCCCCGGTCTCGTTCATCTCCCACGGCCCCGGCGTCGCCGACACGAACACCGACTGCGGGCGCATCGCGTCCCACTCGTTGAACCGCAGCGGGCGGTTGTCGATGCAGCTCGGCAGGCGGAAGCCGAACTCCGCCAGCGTGATCTTCCGCCGGTGGTCGCCCCGCGCCATCGCGCCGATCTGCGGAACCGTCTGATGCGATTCGTCGATGAACAGCAAGGCATTGTCGGGAAGATATTCGAACAGCGTCGGCGGCGGCTCGCCGGGGAGGCGGCCGGTCAGGAAGCGGCTGTAATTCTCGATGCCCGCGCAGCTTCCCGTCGCCGCGATCATCTCGAGATCGAAGTTCGTCCTTTGCTCGAGCCGCTGCGCCTCGAGGAACCGCCCCTCGGCGTTCAGCTCCTTCAGCCGCTCCTCCAGCTCGTGGCGGATCGCATGGCTCGCCTGCTTGAGCGTCGGCCCTGGCGTTACATAGTGCGAATTGGCGTAGATCTTCACCGACGGAAGGGCCGCGACCTTCTTGCCGGTCAGCGGATCGAACTCGACGATTTCCTCGATCTCGTCGCCGAAGAAGGAGATGCGCCAGGCGCTGTCCTCATAGTGCGACGGGAAGACCTCGAGGCTGTCGCCGCGGACCCGGAAATTGCCGCGCGCGAAGGCCGCGTCGTTGCGCTTGTACTGGAGCGCCACGAGCTTGCGCACCACTTCGCGCTGGTCGGCGGTCTCGCCCTTCTTGAGCGAGAAGGTCATCGCCGAATAGGTCTCGACCGAGCCGATGCCGTAGAGGCAGCTGACCGACGCGACGATGATCACGTCGTCCCGCTCGAGCAGCGCCCGCGTCGCCGAATGCCGCATCCGGTCGATCGCCTCGTTCACCGAGCTTTCCTTCTCGATGTAGGTGTCGGTCCGCGGCACATAGGCTTCGGGCTGGTAATAATCGTAGTAGCTGACGAAATATTCGACCGCATTGTCGGGGAAGAAGCTCTTGAACTCCCCGTAGAGCTGCGCCGCCAGGATCTTGTTGGGCGCCAGCACCAGCGCCGGGCGCTGGGTATGCTGGATGATCTGCGCCATGGTGAAGGTCTTGCCCGAGCCCGTCACGCCCAGCAGCACCTGGCTCTTCTCGTTCTGGTCGCGGATCCCGTCGACCAGCTCGCGGATCGCCGCCGGCTGGTCGCCCGCCGGTTCATAATCGCTCTTGAGCACGAACGGCCGGCCGCCTTCGGCCTTCTCGGGCCGCGCCGGCCGATGCGGCACGAACTCCTCGCCGGTCTCGGGTTCGGCAAGGGACGTGCGGATCTGGATTTCCATGCCGTTGATATGGGGATTGCATGGCCCGGCGACAATTCTGTTCGTTCGGCGTTGAGCGTCCAGAAGGAGCATCGAGAATGGCGGTTTCGAAGGACGGCAGGCTGACGGTCACCAACCCGGCGACGGGCGCGGAAGGAAAGAGCTATCCGCTCTGCTCGCCCGAGGAGGCGGCCGCCGCGGCCAAGGCGGCGCATGCGGCCTATCGCGACTGGCGCCGGACCAGCTTCGACGAGCGCGCCGCGATCATCCGCAAGGCCGCGGTCCTGCTTCGTGACGGTGCCGACCGCTTCGCCGCGCTCATGACCGAGGAAATGGGCAAGACCCTCGACGAGGGCCGCGCCGAGATCGAGAAATGCGCCTTCCACTGCGACTGGTTCGCCGATCATGCGCCGGCCTATCTCGCCGAGGAGAAGGTCGACCTCGGCGGCAATGGCGAGGCGGAAGCCTTCGTCACTTTCAACCCGCTCGGCGTCGTCCTTGCGGTGATGCCGTGGAATTTCCCCTTTTGGCAGGTGTTCCGTTTCGCCGCGCCCGCGCTGATGGCGGGCAATGGCGCGCTTCTCAAGCATGCCAGCAACGTCCCCGGCTGCGCCCTTGCGATCGAGGAAGTGCTCCACCAGGCCGGCGTCCCCCGCGACCTCTTCCGCACGCTTCTCCTCCCGAGTAAGGCAGTCGAGGCGCTGATCAAGGACGAGCATGTCGCCGCCGTCACGCTCACCGGCAGCGTGCCCGCAGGCAAGAGCGTCGCCGAGACCGCCGGATCGGTCCTCAAGAAATGCGTGCTCGAGCTCGGCGGCTCCGATGCCTATCTCGTGCTCGAGGATGCCGATGTCGCCGCCGCGGCCAAGGTCGCCGCCACCGCGCGCATGGTGAACGGCGGGCAGAGCTGCATCGCGGGCAAACGGTTCATCGTCATCGACAGCATCCGCCCGGCGTTCGAGGCCGCGATGGTCGATGCGATGAGCGCCTTCGCCATGGGCGATCCGACCAAAGAGGGCACCAAGCTCGGGCCGATGCAGAGCATCGAGGCACGCGACGAGATTCACGAGCAGGTCGAGAAGAGCATCGCCAATGGCGCCCGGCTCCTTCTCGGCGGCGCAAAGCCCGACCGGCCCGGCGCCTGGTATCCCGCCACCGTCCTTGCCGACGTCCGTGCAGGCCAGCCCGCGCATGACGAGGAGGTGTTCGGCCCGGTCGCCGCGATCATCGCCGCGCGCGACGAGGCGGAAGCTATCGCCATCGCCAATACGAGCGAGTTCGGGCTCGGCTCGGGCGTCCTTACCGGCGACCTCGCCCGCGGCCGGCGCATCGCGGCGGAAGAGCTCGAGGCGGGCATGAGCTTCGTCAACGAGAATGTCCGCTCCGACCCGCGCCTCCCCTTCGGCGGGGTCAAGCATTCGGGCTACGGCCGCGAATGCGCCGCCTACGGCATCCGCGAGTTCGTCAACATCAAGACCGTCCAGGTGAAGAGGCTGGCGAGCTCCTCGGGGAGCAAGGTCGAATAAGGAGAGCGGCGGTTTTCCGCCGTCCCCCGTGACAGGCCCCTGCCGCTGCTGCTAGGTTCCGGCCCAGCGGCTCGGCCGCCTGTGATGCGTGCACCCAGGGGGGCCGGGCTGCATGATCTTCAATTCGCTGACGTTCATCGTCTTTTTTGCGTTCGTTCTGCTGCTTCACAACCTGCCGCTCACCTGGCGGCAGAAGAAGCTGAACCTGCTTGTCGCGAGCTACCTGTTCTACGCGGCCTGGAACCCGCCCTTCGTCATCCTTCTGTGGGTGTCGACCGTGGTCGACTGGTGGGCGGCACAGTGGATGGTCCGTTCCTCGCGGCAGTCCACCCGACGGGCATGGATGATCATCTCGGTGGTCGTGAACCTCGGGATGCTCGGCTACTTCAAGTACGGCAATTTCCTGCTCGAGAACTTCACCGCCGCCGTGAATGCCGCGGGGATCGCCTACCACCCGCCCAAGTGGGACATCATCCTGCCGGTCGGGATCAGCTTCTACACGTTCGCCACCCTGTCCTACACGCTCGACGTCTACCTACGCCGCGCCGCGCCGGCGAAGCATTTCCTCGACTACGCCTTGTTCGTGACCTTCTTTCCGCACCTCGTCGCGGGACCGATCATGCGTCCGACCGAGCTCGTCCCGCAGTTCGAGCAACCGCGCCGGGCCAATGCCAACATGCGGCTGTTCGGCCTCGCTTTGTTGACCCTCGGCATGTTCCAGAAAGTGGTCATCGCCGACGGCCTGCTCGCACCTGTCGCCGAAACGGTGTTCGACCGCCCGGGTGTGCCGCTGACGATCGACGCCTGGGCGGGGACCCTCGCCTTCGCAGGGCAGATCTTTTGCGACTTTGCCGGCTATTCGACGTCGGCGATCGGGGTGGCGCTCGCGCTGGGCTTCGCCATGCCGGACAATTTTCGCTTTCCCTATGGCGCGGTCGGCTTCTCGGACTTCTGGCGTCGATGGCACATCACTTTGTCGAGCTGGCTGCGCGACTATCTCTACATCCCGCTTGGCGGCAACCGCCACGGCCCGGCGCGGACCTATATGGCCCTGATGGGGACGATGCTCCTCGGAGGACTGTGGCACGGCGCCTCGTGGACCTTCGTCGTGTGGGGCGGCCTCCACGGCCTCTACCTGTCCGCCGAGCGCTGGCTGAAGGCCCGCTTCGGCGGCTGGACCCCGAACCCGGCACAGCTGCTTGGCCTTGCCCTGCTCACCTTCCTTGCGATCAATGTCACCTGGGTCTTCTTCCGCGCCAAGACCTTTGCCACCGCCGGTACCATTCTCGCCAGCATGGTCGGCTACGCCCCGGGCGGGCAGGCGGTTCTGCCGGGCTTCGATCTCCTCGCCGCCTTCGGCATCATGGCGCTGATCTTCATCATCCACTGGCGAATGCGCGACACCACGCTCGAAGCCGTGGTCGAGCGGACACCGGCCATCCTCCTCACGCCCGCCCTCGGGCTCATGGCCTTCCTCGTCATCATCGAACAGGGGCGCGGCAATGCCTTCCTCTATTTCGCCTTCTGAAGACCTCCCACCGGTCGGGACGATCCACGAAGGCGCGCTTCCCCGCGGCCTGCGCCTCACCGCCAGCGATCGCCCCGGTCAGGCCCAGCCGGTGCCCGTCCGTGACGTACCCAGCCGGCCCTGGCGCGGGATCGCGCTCGTCGCGGCCCTCCTGGCCGCCTTCCTGACCGCAAGCTGGGAAGTCTGGGCGCGAAGCGCGGGGCTCAGCAATGCCGACATCGGCGACAGCCCGCAGGCCTGGGCCGAGATGCGGGCAGGCATCCATCCCGACGACCTCGTCATCGTCGGCGATAGCCGGATCCTGTTCGACACCGACCTTGCCCATTTCGAGCAACTGACCGGAATCCGCCCGAAGCAGCTCGCCATCCACGGCACCAATGGGCGGGTGCTGATGGAGCATCTCACCCGCGATCCCGGCTATCGCGGGCTGCTCATCGTCGGCATGGCCGACACCAGCTTCTTCCGCCCGGTGTCGGCGCCCGCCGGGGTCGGCCAGCCCTGGATCGACGGCTATGAGCGCAACCGCGAGCCGAGCCAGATTACCGGCCTCATCCTCGACCGCTGGCTCCAGCGCCTCTTCGCCTTCCTCGACGAGGACATGCGGTTCAGCCGCCTCGCCGGACGCCTCGACCATGGCTGGCGAAAGGGCGTCGACAGCCCGTACGAGGATGTCTGGAAGGTCGATGAGAGCTTCGACTACCGGCAGCGTTTCATGTGGCCGAGGATCGAGCAGCCCGGCTATTATCAAGACCAGGCCCGGCACGCCTGGGACAATTTCCGCGGCAAGCCGGGTGATCCCAAGGAGATTGCCGCGGTGATCGCCGCAAGCCGCAAAGCGGTCGCCGAGCTTCGTCAGCGCGGCGGCGACGTGGTCTTCATCCGCCCGCCCTCGGCCGCCCCGATCCGTGAGAATGAGGAAAAGAGGCTGCCCAAGGCACGGGTCTGGGATGCGCTCCTGGCCGGCACCGGGGCGCCGGGCATCCATGCCGACGACCTCCCCCAGGCGCAGGATCTCGACATCCCCGAGTGGAGCCATCTCAGTCGCACCTGCGCGACCGTCTTCACCGATGCCTACGTCCGGCGGCTGGTCCAGCTGACCCGGCGGATCCGGCTCCGCACGGACGCTCCGGCGCCGCTGTCGACCGCCAACTGCAAGGGCCGGCTGGCCGGGGCACCACTGCGCCCGTCCTGACGTTGGGGCAGGTAATGGACCAATGCTGGCTCTGCGCACGCCCGCTCGGCCGCCGGGTCGAACAGCATCACCCTGTGCCCAAGAGCCGCGGCGGGCGCGAGACGCGCGCGGTGCATCCCATCTGCCACCGCACGCTCCACGCGACCTTCACCAACAAGGAGCTTGCGCGCATCGGCGACGATCCGCCGGCGCTGGGGCGCAATCCCGAGCTCGCGCGCTTTCTCGCATGGGTGGCGACCAAGCCGCCCGACTTCCACGCGCCGACCCGGCGCCGGAAAGCTTAGGCCTGCACCGCCCCGTAATCGGACGGGGTCCGCCGGACCGTCGCGATGTCCGCCCGGTTGTTGAGCGACTGCCGGATACGGTCGAGCAGCTCCGAGCGCCGATAGGGCTTGCCGAGCACGTCCTTGTGCGGCCGGTCGGGGCCCGCGATCACCAGCTCCTCATTGTAGCCGGTGGTCAGCAGGATCGCGATTGCGGGGTCGCGCTTGCGGATTTCGTCGGCGAGCATCAGCCCGTTGATCCCGCCCGGCATGACGAGGTCGGTGAAGAGGAGGTCGAAGGTCCCTGCCGGGGTCCTGTCGAACAGCTTCAGCGCCGCTTCGCCGCTGTCGGCGGTCGTGACGCGATAGCCCGCCGCGCCGAGGATCTCGACCGCCAGCTCGAGCACTTCGGCGCTGTCCTCGACCACCAGCAGATGCTCGACCGGCTGGCCGCGGCTCTCGCTGATCGCGACCTGCTTGTCGGCCGACCGCTCGCTGATTTCGTCCTCCTGGTCGATTGAGACCGGAAACAGCATCCGCATCAGTGCGCCTTCGCCGAGCCGGCTCTCGATCTCGAGCCGCCCGCGCGACTGCTGCACGAAGCCCGAGGCCATGGCGAGCCCGAGCCCGGTGCCCTTGCCCTGGCTCTTGGTCGTGAAGAAGGGCTCGGTCGCCCGCTCGATCACGTCCTCGCTCATCCCGGTGCCCTCGTCCGAGATTTCGAGCGCGACATAATCGCCTTCGCTGAGCTGCCGCGCCGGCGCATCGCCGTTGAGGTGCACCGCGCGGGTCGCGATCGTCACCACGCCGCCGGTCGGCATGGCGTCGCGCGCATTCATCAATATGTTGAGCAGCGCCATCTCGAGCTGCTCGGGATCGACCATCACCCGCGGAAGCCGTCGGCGCAGGTTCAGCTGGAGATGCACCTGGCTCCCCAGCGAACTCTCGATGACGTCGATAAAGTTGGTGACCAGCGCGCTGAGGTCGGTCGGCTTGGGGCTGAGCCTGGTCTTGCGCGCGAAGGCGAGCAGCTGGCGCGTCAGCTTGGCCCCGCGCTCGGCCGCGGACCGCGCATTGTCGATATAGCGCTTCGCCTTGTCGCCATCGATGTGCGACGACAGCAATTCGAGATTGCCGTTCACCACCTGAAGCAGATTGTTGAAGTCGTGCGCGAGGCCGGCGGTCAGCTGGCCGATCGATTCCATCTTCTGCGCCTGGCGGAAGGCCTGTTCGCTGTTGCGCCGCCGCGTGACGTCGAGCTGGCTGGCGAACTGGTAGGCGAGCTTGCCGCTTTCGTCGAACACCGGGCCGATGAAGACCGCATTCCAGAACGGGCTGCCGTCGCGCTTGTAGTTGAGAATCTCGGCCGCGATTGAGCCGCCGCTCTCCACGGCTTCGCGGATTGCCGCGACCGTCTCGCGATTTGTGTTGGCGCCCTGGAGAAAGCGGCAGTTGCGCCCGAGGACTTCGCTTTCCTCGTAGCCGGTAAGGTCGAGGAAGGCCTTGTTGGCGAAAGCGATGGGATTGTCGGGCTGGTTCGGATCCGTGAGGATCATCGGCATCCGGGTCATCTCGATCGCGGCGAAGAAGACGTTGCCGCGTTCGTCGAGACCGGGCCGCGAGATGACGCTCTCGCGCCAGTGGTTCATCCCCGGGCTCGACCCGAAAGTGCTGGTTTCGCTGTTGGTATCTAGGGCACCCGCCGCCGGCCGACCGCGACTCTGCCCACCGCCTTCGGTGTCCGTCGCCTTGTCGGGATCGGACCCCGAGGTACGAATTTCCTCATCCACGCGGCTTTACCACTCCACCTTATGTCGGTCGTTCGACATACTCCGCCCGCTAACGTCGCCCTAAAATCCTTTGCTTCGCAAAAGGTTCCGTGGGTGCGCATTGCTTCCGTCGGCGCCCGGGCTAAGCTCCGATCGTTATTCGAAGAGGGGGGTACAGGGATGCGTGCATTTTTGCCAACGATGATCGCGGCGCTCGCGCTGGCCGGCTGCGGCGAGGCCGAGGCGCCCAAGGAGGCCGCTGCCGTCCCGGCCAAGCTTCCGGCCGGCGAATATGAGGTGGTGCGGACGGTGAAGTCGCTTGCCTCGACTGACAAGACACCGCTTCCGACCTTCACCAAGGTCGGCCAGGCCAGCACCAGCCGCGGCTGCGTCGGCGAAGACGGGCTTCCCGCCGCCGAACTGCTCGCCGCCAAGGGCGACAGCTGCGAACTCCAGAATCCCTATGTCCGCTCGGGCCGCATGAACACGCAGGTCTCCTGCACCCGCAAGGGGCAGGGCTCGGTGATGGGCGACCTCCAGGGCAAATATACCGCCGACGGCTTTACCGGCACGCTCACCAGCAGCAGCTTCTTCAGCGGCCCCGGCGACTACAAGCTCGTCGAGGACGTCG
This sequence comes from Sphingomonas sp. SP2, assembly GCF_058313385.1. Lineage (NCBI taxonomy): Bacteria > Pseudomonadati > Pseudomonadota > Alphaproteobacteria > Sphingomonadales > Sphingomonadaceae > Sphingomonas > Sphingomonas sp. SP2. The sequence continues at coordinate 894,021 of NZ_JBZFLD010000001.1, forward strand.
TCGCCCGCAAGGTCGGCGACCAGTGTGCCGCCGCCGGCGGCGCGGCCAAGGCCTGATCTCGAAAGGGCCTGCGCTTTCCCCCTCGGGGGGTGCGCAGGCCCTGCATCGTCAGTGAACGGCCGCGGTCCGCACCACGGGTTCGGGCATCAGCGAGCTGTGCAGATGGTCGATCCGCCACTGCCCCGCCTCGAAGCGATAGATGAAGGAAAATCGCGCCGCCGCCTGGCTGGTCGCGTGGCTCGCCGGGTCGGTCAGCGTCCAGGTCCAGGTTCCGACCCGCTCGGCGATGTTGCAGCCGATCCGGACCGTGCTGCTGTCGATCTGCACCACCGGCGACTTGGCGAGGAAGTGGACGAAATAGTCGCGCACCTCGGCCGGATTGGTCCGCACCCTGTTGGACAGGGTCGGAAGCAGGACCGCGTCCGGGGCGAACAGCGCGGTCACCTTGTCGGGATCGTGGGTCGCCAGCGCGGACCGGAAACGGTCGACCTGCGCCTCGATCTCGGCCGGGGTGGCGGCGGCGCAGGCGGGCGAAGAAGCGGCCGGGACGGGACCGGCGAGAAGGAGGGCGGTCAGGGGAAGGATCGGGAGCATCGCGTTCCTTTCAGGTGAAGGGAAGGACGAGGCCGACCGGACGGAAAGCCTCTTCCCTCCCTTCACTCTTAGGAACGCCGCCGGACGCGCGGGCCCGGCGGGGGCAAAGCCTCGCCGCGCTTAGTCGCTGACCGGCATCATCGAGCTGTGCAGGTGGGCGATCTTCCACGCCCCGTCTTCCACCTTGTAGATGAAGGTGTAGCGCGCCTTGACGTTGTTCCGCACGCCGCTGTTCTGGTTGGTGAGGCCGACCGTCCAGGTGCCCATCCGGACCATCATGTTGCAGCCTTCGCGAACGTTGCTGCTGTTGATGGTGCCGACCGGAGCGCCCTTGAGGAAGCTGGTGAAATAGTCGCGGATCGCGCCATGGTCGGTCCGCGGCACGTTCGACACCGTCGCGAGCAGCACGGCATCCTTGGCGAACAGCTTGGTCACCGTGTCGGGGTCGCGGGTCGCCCAGGCGGCATTGAAGTCGGCGAACAATTTGTCGGGTGCGCCCGCCGGAATTGCCGCGCACTGGGCCGTGGTAGCGCCCTGCGCGGGCGAGGGGGTTGCCGCGAAGACGGTCGCGGCGCCGGCAAGAAGGATCGTATATTTCAGCATGATCTTCGGTCAGCTCCGTTTCAGGATGAGGACGAAAGACGCAGGTACTAGGGGAGGAAGCGGCGCCGGGCGGCCGGGTGCGCCGGTCCGGCCGGCACGGCGCCGCGCCGCCTCAGCCCGGCTTGTGGCCGGTCAGCTCCTCCAGGTGGCGACGTCCGGCGTCCGGTCCTTCGTCGACCGGCCACTGGGGCTCCTCGGCGCCGCGCGTCTTCCACAGCGAGTAGACGACGCCGCCGGCGATCAGCCCGACTGTGATCCCGAGGCTCAGGAGGGGCGGGAACTTGGCGCCGCCCATCAGGAAGTCCGAAATGAAGATCTTCGCGCCGATGAAGACCAGCACGAGGGCGAGCGCATATTTCAGATAGTGGAAGCGATGGACCATCGCCGCGAGCGCGAAATAGAGCGCGCGCAGGCCGAGGATCGCCATGATGTTCGAGGTGTAGACCACGAACGTGTCGGTGGTGATGGCGAAGATCGCCGGGACGCTGTCGACCGCGAAGACGAGGTCGGCGAGGTTGATCACCACCAGCGCCAGGAACAGCGGGGTCGCCGCCCACACCAGCTTGCCGCTGGTGCTGTCGGGCACCTTCACGAAGAAATGCTGCTCGTGAAGCTCGGGCGTCACCCGCATGTGGCGGCTGATCCAGCGGATCACCGGATTGTGCGCGATGTCCATCGGCTTGTCGCCGGCGAACAGCATCTTCACGCCGGTGAACAGGAGGAAGGCGGCGAAGATGTAGAGCACCCAGCTATATTGCTGGACCACCGCCGCGCCGACGCCGATCATCAGCCCGCGCAGCAGGATCACCGCGATGATGCCCCAGAGCAAAGCGCGATACTGATATTTCGCGGGGATGGCGAAGAAGCTGAAGATGAGGCTGATCACGAAGACGTTGTCGATCGACAGCGCCTTCTCGATGAAGAAGCCCGTATAATATTGCATGCCGAGCTCGGGCCCGCGCTCGAGCCAGACCCAGCCGCCGAACGCCAGCGCGATCGAGATGTAGAAAAGCGACAGCTTGAGGCTCTCGCGGATGCCCATCTCCTTGTCCTCCTTGTGGAGGACTCCGAGGTCGAAGGCGGTCAGCGCGATGACGATGCCGATGAACGACAGCCAGAACCAGGCCGGGGTGCCGAGCCAGTCGGCGAACAGGAATTCCATGGTGGCGATGCTCCCTTAGCGGGCCGAAGCCCGGCGGGGAGCATCGCCCCCGCTCAGAGCTTCCAGGTGAGGTTGAGAGTGGGCGCGTGACCGACCACGTCCGGCCGGTTCTTGCGGATGTTCTGCTGGCGCGTGTAGCCGACCGACACGTCGACCTTGCCGAACGGCTTCTGCACCCCGACGAAGGTGCGCAGGCCGGTCAGGCCCGTGTCCCCGGTCGGCGAGGTCGCGCGCAGGGTGAAGAAGCCCTCGACGTTCGCGACCGCTTCCCAGTCCTTCTTCTTGTCGGTCAGCGGAACGCCGATCCCGACCCGCTGGCGAAGCCGCCAGCCGGTGCGGCCGCTGTTGTCGATGAAGCGCTGCTCGAGCCGGGTCCGGCCCTTGAGCTTGAGCGTGTCCGAGATCGGATAGCTCAATTGCTCGATCAGCCGCGTCTCGTAGGTCGTGCCTTCCTTCGAGCGATGCAGCCCGAAGCTCCCCGACACGCCGCCACCCAGCCGCTGGCCGAGCCAGATTCGATAGATGTGGCTGTCGCCCGCCGGCGCCTCGCGGAAGCGCTGCTGGGTCTGCAGCTCGACATAGGTATTCTTGTCGAGGTCCTTGCTGACGGTCCCCTCGAACCAGAATTCGAGATCGTTCTCCTCCGCCAGCGCAGGCGTGGCGGCGGACACGGCCAGCGCCGCGACAAGCAGGTAGGAAATCTTCATGGTCACCCCGCAGCGGCCCCATCGCCGCGGCCCCGCCTTCATCACAGGCGCGTGACGCTTTCATGTCACTTTCCGGGCGGATCCAAGTCGGGCGCAGAAGCCGCTGGGATCCCCGGGTCGGAAACAGATGCATGTGCTCCTCGTCGGAAAACTGATGGTTCAGCCGATCGGAGCATCGTCAGTGGGTGCTGGGCGTCGTGCCCGGGCCAGTCACATCGGATGATCCGATGCGGTCCGACATCACGCGCCATCCGCTCCATCGAGAGCAACATGGACGCGCCAGAGGGGCCCGGTCCGCGGAGACAATATTACGTGACGGGCGAAAAAGTTCAATCCTTCGCGAAAAACCGGGACCAAAGGCCGTGCTTTTCGCTTGCCGCCAAGGCCGCGCCCGGTCCAGCCTCGCCTCCGATGCGGCCGCTTCTGCCCCTGCTGCTCCTGCTCGCCGGCTGCGCCACCACCCCGCGCGACAACGTGCCGCCGGGCGTCGTCGCCGGCCTTTCCTTCTCCGCCGCCGGCGAGGGCAGGGGCTTTGCCGAAGGCCGCGCCGATCCCGCGACCGACCGCGTCGCCACGCTCAACGATCCGGTCCGCGTCGCCTCGGTCAGTAAGCTGGTCGTCGCGCTCGGGGTGATGAAGCTGGTCGAGCAGCGCCGCCTGTCGCTCGACGCCGATCTATCCGGCCGGCTCGGCTGGCCGCTCCGCAATCCCGTCTATCCGGACGCGCCCGTCACCCTCGCCATGCTGCTCGGCCACCGCGCGGGAGTCCGCGACCATGACGACCAATATGCCGTGCCGCTCGGCGAGACCGTCGCCGCCGCCATGGCCGATCCGCGCAGCTGGGACCCCCGGCATCCGCCCGGCGCTTTCTTCACTTATGCCAACATGAATTTCCCGCTGGTCGCGGCGGCCGTCGAGCGCGCGACCGGCGAACGCTTCGACCGCTGGATGCGCCGCGAGATCCTCGATCCCCTGAAGATCGACGGCTGTTTCAACTGGCCGACCTGCTCCGATGCCGCCGTCGCCCGCGCCATCGTCCTCACCCAGGGCGGCAGGCCGATCCGCGACGACCTGCGCGGCCGCCGCCCCGACTGTCCCGTCTTCGTCCGGGAGGGCGTCGCCTGCGACCTCGCGCGCTGGGCCCCGGGCGACAATGGCGCCCTGTTTGCGCCGCAAGGAGGGCTTCGCATCTCGGTCCGGGGCCTCGCCCGCATCGGCCGCCTCCTCCTCAACGACGGGGCGCTCGACGGCATTCGCCTGCTCGAATCCGCCAGCGTCCGTACCCTGCTAACCGCGCGCTGGACCTTCGACGGCGGCAATGGAGAGACGGAGCAGGGCTTCTACTGCCGCTATGGTCTCGCCGCGCACCGCATCCCGACGAAAGTACCGGGCTGCCGCGACCGGATCGCCGGGGCGACCGGCGCCTGGGTCGGCCATGCCGGCGAAGCCTATGGCCTTCGCTCGGGCCTGTGGATCGACCCCGGGCGCCGGGTCGGAATCGCCTATGTCGTCACCGGGCTCGATCCCGTCCCGCCCGCTGGCCGCTCGGCCTTCACCGCGGCCGAGGAACGCGCCTTCCGCCGCGCCGCAGCCCTGCTCCAAGCACACTAGCGGCGCTTGATCCCGTAATCGATCCGGATCTGGACCCACTCGCCGACCTTGTAGCTTCCGCCGACCCGCGGCGGGCGCACCTTGAACTGCCAGGCCGCCGCCAGCACCGCCCGCGCCAGTCGCGATCCGCTCGGCCATTCGTCGACCGCCACGCAATCGTCGACCTTGAAGTCGGGCACGGTCTTGCAGGCGATCAGCGCCCAGCCCGGGTCGGCGGTCGAGAGATAGCCGCGAAGCTCGCTGTCATAGGGCTCGCGATACCAGGCCGCGGCATAGAGCTTGTCGCCATTGGGTGCCCGCCCGACCACTTCCGAATCCTGCTCCCCGCGCGGCGCCGGCGGTCCGGCCGGCGCGCGTGGCTTGGTCGGGGTCGGAAGATTGCGAAGATCGGCGCTGCGCAGATCCTCGGACGGCAGCGGCACGACCGGCGAGGGCAGCTTCACCACCGGCTCGGGAAGCCGCGGCGCGACCGGCTGCGGTGGGACGGGGAGCGGCGGCCGGGGCGGGGTCGGCTGGCTCGGCGATTCGGGACGGGCCTCCTCGCGCTTCGGCTCGGGCCTGGCTTCCTCGACCGCCTGTTCCGGAACCTCGCTGACATCGAAGGTGCTGAGCGGCTTGTCCTCGGCGATCGGGACTGTCCGCGCCGTGCCGAGCGTCAGCAGGATCAGCACCACCAGCGCTTCGAACGCGAGCGCGGCGGTGAGCGCGACGATGCGCCGGCGGCGCGGGCCATGCACCGCCTCCGCCTGTCGTCTCCGCCCCGACACTGCTTCACTCACCCGCTTCAACTCCCGGCCCGCGCGGTCCGACCCAGCCGTCCTGCACCTGAACCGCGGCTGGCCGATGGCGCCCGCTCATGGCGGTTGTGGGGCAGGGCGGGAGGGAAAGGAAAGATTACCGCCGTTACCCGCCCGGCGATCGCCCCATGCGCCCTCTCGGGACCGCTCGGAAGTGCGGCGCGGAAAACACATTATCCACCGCAATAATGCGTTAACCGTCATTTTCCCGCTTGCGCCCGAACACGGGTCAAAGCACAAGATGTTGTAGCGGCTCAGGGGCACCAACGCACAAACTTGTGGTTGGCGCTGGGGATAACTATATCTCCGGCGGAGGGAAAGCGCGTCCTTGTGGATAACGGGGACAGGCAATTTCCGACCCTCTGGGCCCTAGCGAATCACGGCGGACGGGCGTACTCCGGCTCCGCGAACAGAACGGGAACATCGAGCGGCGTTAGTGGCCGCCAGGAGGAAGCAGTCATGGACTTCTCGAGTGGCAGCGAGGTCGGCACCGCCGACGTCACCCCCACCGCAACCGCGGCGAAGAAGGACAGCAAGACCGTCGACGAGCGCCGCTTCTCGGTGGTCACCGATCCGTCCCGCGATTCGCTCCTGACCGACTTCGGCAAGGAAACGCTGAACGACCGCTACCTGCTTCCGGGCGAGGGCTATCAGGACCTCTTTGCCCGCGTCGCCGCGGCCTATGCCGACGACGAGGCGCATGCCCAGCGCGTCTATGACTATGTCTCGAAGCTGTGGTTCATGCCCGCGACGCCCGTGCTGTCGAACGGCGGCACCGGTCGCGGCCTGCCGATCAGCTGCTATCTGAACTCGGTCAGCGACAGCCTCGACGGCATCGTCAACACCTGGAACGAGAATGTCTGGCTCGCCTCCAAGGGCGGCGGCATCGGCACCTACTGGGGCAATGTCCGCGGCATCGGCGAACCGGTCGGCCTCAACGGCAAGACCAGCGGCATCATTCCCTTCGTCCGCGTGATGGACTCGCTGACCCTCGCCATCAGCCAAGGGTCGCTGCGCCGCGGTTCGGCCGCCTGCTATCTCGACATCTCGCATCCCGAGATCGAGGAATTCCTCGAGATCCGGAAGCCTAGCGGGGACTTCAACCGCAAGGCGCTCAACCTCCACCACGGCGTGCTCGTCACCGACGAGTTCATGGAGTGCGTCCGCGAAGGCGGCGAGTTCACGCTCCGCAGCCCCAAGGACCAGTCGGAGCGTGGCAAGGTCGACGCCCGCTCGCTCTTCCAGAAGCTGGTCGAGACCCGCCTGGCGACGGGCGAGCCCTACATCATCTTCATCGACCAGGTGAACCGGTCGATGCCCAAGCATCACCGCGACCTCGGCCTCAAGGTCTCGACCTCGAACCTCTGCTCCGAGATCACCCTGCCGACCGGCAAGGACCATCTCGGCGCCGACCGGACCGCGGTCTGCTGCCTGTCGTCCTTGAACCTCGAGACCTGGGACGAGTGGAACGGCGACAAGCAGTTCATCGAGGACGTCATGCGCTTCCTCGACAATGTCCTCACCGACTATATCGATCGCGCGCCCGACGAGATGGCGCGGGCCAAGTATAGCGCGATGCGCGAACGCTCGGTCGGCCTCGGCGTGATGGGCTTCCACTCCTTCCTCCAGGCCCGCGGCCTGCCCTTCGAGGGCGCCATGGCCAAGAGCTGGAACATGCGCATCTTCAAGCACATCAAGGCGCAGGTCGACGAAGCCTCGATGATGCTGGCGCACGAGCGCGGACCGTGCCCCGACGCCGCCGACATGGGCGTGATGGAGCGCTTCTCCTGCAAGATGGCGATCGCGCCGACCGCGTCGATCTCGATCATCTGCGGCGGCACCTCGGCCTGCATCGAGCCGATCCCGGCCAACGTCTATACCCACAAAACGCTGTCGGGCAGCTTCTCGATCCGCAATCCCTATCTGGAGAAATTGCTCATCGAGAAGAGCAAGAACTCCGATGCGGTGTGGAATTCGATCCTCGAGCAGGGCGGCAGCGTCGCCCACCTCGACTTCCTCTCCGAGGACGAGAAGGCGACCTTCAAGACCAGCTTCGAGATCGACCAGCGCTGGCTGATCGAGCTCGCCGCCGATCGCACGCCCTACATCGACCAGGCCACGTCGCTGAACCTGTTCATCCCGGCCGATGTCGACAAGTGGGACCTGATGATGCTCCACTTCCGCGCCTGGGAGCTCGGCATCAAGTCGCTCTACTATCTCCGCTCCAAGTCGGTGCAGCGCGCCGGCTTCGCGGGCGGGGTCGAGGCCGACAACACTGCCGAAGCGCCCAAGTACGAACTGGCCGCCTCGACCGACTACGACGAGTGCCTCGCCTGCCAGTAAGCCATCGCTCCTCCCCCAGATTGCCGCGTTAGCGGCAACGCGGGGGAGGTGCCCCGAAGGGGCGGAGGGGGTCCGTCCGCCAGAGAACGACAGCCGATCATGCTCGCCAACCCCGTCCTCTTCTTCCTCCTCGCCGTCGGCGTCATCGCCTTCGGCGCGTGGGTGGGACGCAAGCAGCAGGGTGGGCGTTGAGCGGCCATGAACATGCTCTTCGTCATCGTCGGCGGCCTCGCCACCCTCATCGGGCTTCTTCTCCTCGTCTCCGCGCTGCGCGGCCGCGTCGGGGAATCGCGCAAGTCCACTGCCCAGCTCATCGCCGGCATGATGATCCTCGCCTTCGGCCTAGTCCTCGCCGGCTTCGCCATCGCTTACTCGACCACCAAGCCCTACCCCGAATTCCGTAACGAGGCGCAGCCATGAGCTATCGCCAGTCGAGCTTCGATCCCCTCGCGCCGTCGGCGCCGGTCGGCCCCAGGCGTCCCTTCAACTGGGTGCAGTGGCTCGGCGTCGGGTGCGAGGCAGCGGCGATCACGATCCTGCTCTGGCACTATGCCGGCCTGCTCGGCTGGACCGGCGCCAAGGCCGTCTCGCCCATCTACGCCACCTCGACCGCGCTCCTTGGCATGACGCTCATCAACTCGCATACCCAGCCGCTCGCGGCCGAGGACGATGCCCAGCGCCGCCGCAACCGGACCTGGCTCAGCTGGACGCTCGACGTCGTCGCCATCCTCGCGGTCCTCGCCGTCATGATCGACATCTTCGCATGACCCGTCCCCTCATCCTTGGAGCGCGTCATGCGTAAGTGGCACCGCTGGCTCTCGGTCTTCTTCGGGATCCTCATCCTGTTCATCGCCACCACCGGGCTCCTCAGCCAGGTGGGCAGCCTCGTGAACGAGAGCCGCCAGGCCGCCGCGCCGCCGCCGGCGATCCCGGCGGGCTTCGTCTGCCCGGAGACGATGAACTGCCGGCCCAAGCCCCAGCCCGGCGGCTGGAACGTCGGCCTGCTCCATCACCTCCACTCGGGCGAGGAGTTCGGTGCCATCGGCGTCGCGCTCTCGATCCTCAGTGGTCTTGCGCTGCTTTTCTTCGCTTTTTCAGGGCTTTGGATGTATATCCAGATGTTTCGGGCCCGCGCGTCCAAGTCGTCGAACCCCAGTCGGAGGATGTTCTGGTGAAACCCGAAATGCTCGTCACTTTGTCGGCGCTGATCGCTCTTTTCGCGGGCCTCTACGCCATCCTCGTCTTCAAGCGCCGCCGCAGCGACGCCGCCGCTTCCACCCCCGCTTCAACGCCCAAGGACTAAGCGAAATGCCCCTTCTCCAAGCCAACAAGGCCTACAAGCCCTTCGAATATCCCTGGGCGTTCGAATTCTGGAAGCGCCAGCAGCAGATCCACTGGATGCCCGAGGAAGTGCCGCTCGGCGAGGACTGCCGCGACTGGGCGCAGAAGCTCACCCCGCACGAGCGCAACCTCCTCACCCAGATCTTCCGCTTCTTCACCCAGGCCGACGTCGAGGTGCAGGACTGCTACCACGACAAGTACGGCTCGGTGTTCAAGCCGACCGAGATCAAGATGATGCTCACCGCTTTCTCCAACATGGAGACGGTGCACATCGCCGCTTACTCGCACCTGCTCGACACGATCGGCATGCCCGAGAGCGAATATAGCGCCTTCCTCCAGTACAAGGAGATGAAGGACAAGCACGACTATCTGAACACCTTCGGGGTCGAGACCGACGCCGACATCGCCAAGACGCTCGCCATGTTCGGCGCCTTCACCGAGGGGCTGCAGCTGTTCGCCAGCTTCGCGATGCTGATGAACTTCCCGCGCTTCAACAAGATGAAGGGCATGGGCCAGATCGTCAGCTGGTCGGTTCGCGACGAATCCTTGCACTGCGAGGGCATCATCAAGCTCTTCCACGCCTTCGTGAAGGAGCGCGACTGCCTCACCGCCGACGTGCGCGATTCGATCATCGACCAGTGTCAGAAGACCGTCCGCCTCGAGGACGCCTTCATCGACCTCGCCTTCGAGCAGGGCCCGGTCGAGGGCATGACCCCCAAGGCGATCAAGAAGTATATCCGCTACATCGCCGACTGGCGCCTCGGCCAGCTGGGCTTCCAGCCGATCTACATGGTCGACGAGCACCCGCTCCCCTGGCTCGCCCCGCTGCTCAACGGCGTCGAGCACGCCAACTTCTTCGAGACCCGCGCGACCGAATATTCCAAGGCCGCGACCCGCGGGAACTGGAACGAGGTCTGGGACAATTTCGACCGCCGCCAGAAGGCCAAGGTCGCCAACGACGCGCCGGAAGCGGAGGCTGAGGGCGGGCTGTTCGATGCTGCGACGGTGGCGGCGGAGTAAGTAGATGTCAGATCAGGCGATCGGAATTGCGCTCTCCGTACTCGGCATCGCAATAAGTATCTTTTTTGGGCTTCGAGCCACGAAAAGCCGAAGCTTGCAGCAGCACGTAGGTGATAACTCAGTATCTGTTCAAAGCGGTCGGGATACAAAAATAAACTCAAATGAATAAGCAGACACAATCAGTAGGTAGCAACTCCCTGGCAGTTATTAGCCAGGGAGACACTCATATAAACCAAGGTTTAGATGAGGATCAGTTGCGCGCGATAATGGAATGTGTCTCTGATCAAATTCCAAAATTTGCTGCTATTGCGGGACAGATCGTTGATGATCGTGTAAAACAGTTTGAAGCGAAAATAATTGAAAGATTTGGGGCGGACAAGAAAGCTGATCCGGAAACATTTAAGGATCCAGATTTTCTTTATGCAGTTCAATCTGCTCAGGTTTCGTATGCCCGCGTCGGAGACGATAGCTTGGGAGAGAACCTTGCTGACTTGATCGCTGAACGTTCCCAATTTAAATCAAAGAGTCGCTCGTCCTTGATTCTAAACGATGCGATTTCAAAAGTATCTCTCCTCACCGCCGACGAGCTTTCGCTTCTTAGTTTTGCATTTCTGATGCAGCAAGTTAGGGTCACTAATGCAACGAAGACTTCTTTATCTTCATACCTAAATAAGAATGTTTCCGGGATTTTAGATGAAGTCCCAAAGACGGATGACTCAGTCGCTTACTTGGAAACGCTCGGCTGTGGCCGACTGGTCGCGTTTGCTGGTATGAAGTTGGAAGATGTCCTGTCGAGGGCTTATCCCATATTCCGGCGAGAAGTCGACATTAATAGCGTGAGGGCGCGAATTCCTGAGACAACGTTATCCACCCTTATTGCTGCCGGCTTCGTTACCGTTGATCATAACGATAAAATACTTCTGCAGTTCAGTGACGAAGTCGAACTCCGCACCGCTCTTCTCGGTGCGGGGTTGGAAGACTTAAACGCTGAACAAGTCTGGGCTGCGTGTGTAGGTCAATCCCTCGGTCGTGACGGAATCATTGCTTATCTTCAAGACAGTGTTCCACGTATTGTAGAATTCTTCTCCGCTTGGGACGCTGCTTCGTTAAATCTCTTCCAAATATCGCCGATTGGAATTGCGATCGCTCATGCAAATGTGAAGAGGCACTATGCGTTCCCAGCGCCGCTAAGCATTTGGCTGAAGTAGGCTCAAAATTTAGCATCAGTTATTATCTGCTCAGCCGCCAATCAATCCCCTCGATCCCCTTGGTTGCGCGGCTTCGTCGCCGCCGCATGCTTGCGGGCATCCTGGCTAAGCGACTTCGACACATCGACGCTCTCCTTGAAGGTGCCATCCTCGCGGCGGCGCACGAAGCGTTTGTCGGTGCCCGTATCGATCAGCTCGCGTTCGTTGGTCATCACGCATACTCCCTTGAACCGCCCGACCAACGAACGAGGCCGCGACCGGATTCGCCGTAAAGCCCAAACTGCGACGAACCCCCCGTGCCCCTGCGACCAAATGCGACTAGGCTCGCGCCCATGACCCTCACCAGCCTCCTCGTCCCCACCTTCCGCCACCAGCTCGGGGCCCTGTCCGCCTGGCTCGACAAGGGCGCGGCCCATGCCGCGGCGCAGGGGATGAGCGAGACCGAATTGCTCGGGGTCCGGCTCGCGGTCGACATGTTCCCGCTCCACAGCCAGGTCCGCGTCGCCGCATTCCTCGTCCAGGAAACCATCCATCGCCTGCTTGGGCAGGAAACCCCCGACGCCATTGTCGCGCTCCGCACCCATGCCGCGACCCGGCAGGAGGAGACGGGTTCGGTCGCCGACCTCCGCGCGATGCTTAGCGCGGCGCTCGCCTTTCTCGACACCGTCGGCGATGGCACGCTCGACGCCGCCGCCGACCGGCCGCTCGCCCATGCCCTGCCGATGGGCATGGTGTTCGACATGACCGGCTTCACCTTCGCCCGCGACTGGGCGCTGCCGCAGGTCGGCTTCCATGTCGACATCGCCTACGCCCTGCTCCGCAGCGCGGGCGTGCCGCTCGGCAAGCAGGACTATGTCCCCCACATGTTCGCCTACCTCCGCCCCGGCACCATGCCCGGCGCCTGACCTCCTGTTCCCCTGCGAAGGCAGGGGCCCAGTGCCTTCCTTGTTCTTCCGGCCTCGCGCCTGCCGAAAGAATACTGGGCCCCTGCCTGCGCAGGGGAGCCTCCCGATTAGGCCTTTCCCCCGCCCCGTGCTAAGCCATGGCCATCGCACGGAACGGCTATCCAAGCCCGTGCGGCTGAGAGACCCAACGCGCTCCCGCTTGATCCACAAGGGAGCCTTCATGGACCTCAACTATCTCTACCACCGTCGCGGCATCTCGCTCGCCCGCGCCCTCGACAGCAATTGCGCCCGCGCCCGCTCGGCCCACATGGGCCTGTTCGACGGCTATGGCGCGAAGATCGACGCCCGCCGCAAGGCGGTGGCCAAGTGAGCCGCGTCCTCTTCCTCAGCCTCAGCGAGCAGGACGTGATCGCCAAATGCACCGCCGCCAAGGTCGGCATCTCGGCGCTGGAGCGGCTTCCCGAGGGCGGCACCCGCCTCGTGACCATGAGCAGCGCCGGCGCCGCGGTCATGACCCGCAAGCTCAAGTCCAGCCTGATCGCCGCCACCACCACCCGCGCGCGCTTCCGCCCGGCCTATTCGGGCAGCGCCTCGCGCTAGGCCCGGTCTAGCGGGACCGAAGGCTGCGTCGCGCGATTAACATCGATCAGGGCAGCGTTTCGGCGATTCTTCTATCGGATCCGGGATGAACGAGGAGATTGACTTTCTCGAGCGGCAGGCCGCGCGTTGCCGCCGCCTTGCCCGCGAGGTCAATGATCCGGTGACCGTCGAGCTGTTGACGACCCTTGCCGACGATTATGACCGCCGCGCCGCCGCGCTCCGCTTGGCCGATCCCGTCATCCTCCCCGAGCCGCCCCCTGCCACCGCCTGACGATCGTGCCGCAAGACTTTGGTAACCCTGTCGCCTTAGCCTTGCGGCAATGCGCAACATCGTCATCCCGCTGATCGTGCTGCTGCCGTCGCTCGCCGGCATCGCCCACGCGGCGCAGGACCGACGCGCAGCGGACCTGGCCGACCGCCCGTCGCAGCAGCGCAGTATCGCCGCGCCGCGCTGACAGCCAACGTGCTGCCTTCGAGGTCGGGCACAAAAACCCTGTCCTACACGAGCCATATCGGTTAAGGGGCTGGCGTGCGCTTCCTGTCCGCACCCCGCGTCCATCGCCCTCGCGCTTCCGTCATGCCCGTGCCCACCCGAAGCTTCAGGGTCACGGCACGTCACCTTCCTCGCACCGCCAGGAACGGCCCGTCTCCGCCATTTTCCCCGGGGATACGCGCCTTCGCCGACACCCGATCGTGCGTCATCTTCGTGACCTGCGACCAACGAAAGACGGGGCCGGACAGCCTCGCCGTCCGACCCCGTCCAAGGGCATTCCTGCCGTCGCTTAGGCTTAGCCGATCGGCTCGCCCGATTCTTCCTGCTCGAACAGGCCGGCGGCGACGTCGGCATTGGCGCTGAGGCGGACCTTGTCGCCCTCGACGCCGGCGACCAGGCCGCCCGGGATATAGTGGTGGTGGTCGCCATGGGTCATGCCGCTGTCCTTCTTGGTCAGCTTGATGCGCTCGCCCTCGACCTTGTCGACGGTGCCGAGATGCACGCCGTCGGCGCCGATGACTTCCATATGTTCATTGATCTGGCTGAGGTCGGCCATGGCAGTCGGTCCTTTTCCGCTTGGTTGTTCCGGCGCCTTAACGCTCGGGGTCGCGGCTGGGTCCGTTACCCGACCTTTGGCCAGCTCAGCGGTGGTCGACGATGCTGATCGTATACTGGCTGGGGCTCCAGCCGGCCCATTGCGAGGCGGCGGTGAGGATCACCGCAATGGCCAGCGCGACCGCGGTGATCCCGGTGCCGATCACCCAGGCTTCCTGCTCGCGCAGCTCGCCCGGGGTCACCTTGCGTTCGGGCGGGGGCGGGGGGTCGCGGCGGATCCGCGAGCCGACGGGACGCGCCCCGCCGCGGAGGTCGACGGCTTTCTTGCTACGGCTCGGAAGCGGGCTCGCCATGCGCCCGTGATAGCCTGCCAGCCTTACCCGAAGGTTAGCGCGGCGGGAGGCCGATCAGGCTGATCTGGCGGCCGTAGCTCGGCTCGGCCCGGTGGGTCGCGCGGCGGAAGGAATAGAAGTCGGCCTCGTGCCCATAGGTGTCGAGCCCGAGCGCCTCGACCCGGCGCAGCCCCGCCGCGGCGAGGCGGTGGAGGAGATAGGCCGGAAGATCGAAGTGGGGCTTTCCGGCCGGGCCCTCGGCGAAGAAGCGCTCGGCTTCGGGATCGGCGGCGAGGAAGGGATCGGGGAAGGCGGTGTCGACCTCGTAGCTTGCCCGGGCGATGGTCGGGCCGATCGCGGCGGCGATCCGCTCGCGGCGGGCGCCCAGTGCCTCCATCGCGGCGATGGTGGTGTCGGTCACCCCGCCGAGCGCCCCGCGCCAACCGGCATGGGCCGCCCCGACCACCCCCGCCTCGCGGTCGGCGAACAGGACCGGGGCGCAGTCGGCGGTGAGGATCCCGAGCAGGATCCCGGGCCGGTCGGTGACGAGGGCATCGGCCTCGGGCCGCGCGTCGTCGGTCCAGTCGCCGGCCTCGAGAACGGTCGTGCCGTGGACCTGATAGGGCGAGACGATCCTCGCTCCGGGGATCACCGCGTCGGCCGCGCGGCGGCGGTTCTCGGTGATGACCGCGAGGTCGTCGCCGCTCCCCCAGCCGCAGTTGAGGCTGGCCATCGCCCCCTCGGACACGCCTCCGCGGCGGCCGAGGAAGCCATGGGGGACGGCGAGCGCCTGGCTGGTCCAGGCGGGCGGCGGAGAGGCGGCGGTCAAAGCGACTTCTCCCACACCCGGTCCTCGTCGGGATGATTGCCGACCATGAAGGTGACCGGCCCCCGGTCCGCGAAGCCGTATCGGCGGTAGAAGGCCTGCGCCCGGTGGTTCTCGGTGAAGACCGACAGGGCGATCCGCTCCGCCCCCCGCCGCCGCGCCTCGGCCAGCACCCACTCCATCAGCGCCCCCGCCAGCCCGGTCCCGTGCGCTTGCTTGAGTAGGTAGAGCTGCTTCAGCTCGATCGCCCCCTCGCTCACCACATGGGGCAGCTTGTTGGGTCCGACCTTGGCATAGCCGAGCACCGCTCCATCGACCTCACCCACCGCAAACGCGAAGTCCGGGTCGCGAAACTCTCCGGCCCAGGCGTCGGGCGTAAAGCCGGCGAGGAAGGCCTCGAGGTCGGCAGGATCGTAGAGGTGCGCGAAGGTCGCGCAGAAGCTGGTGCGGAAGATGCCGGCGATGGCGGCGAGGTCGGCGGCGGTGGCGGGACGGACGATCATAGCCCGGCGGGCCTTGGCCATTCAGGCGAGTGGATGGCAAGCACCTTGAACAGGCTGCCCATCTGGTCGGGTCGGCACAATCGCGCCCGCGCCTCTTCGATCTCGGCAGCCCGCTCGGGCGAGGCATTGGCGAGCGCCCGGGCGCGGGCCTGGATGCCGAGCCGTTCGAGCCAGGCACCCTGCTCGGCCGGCCCGGCGACAAAGGCCCCGGCCTCGCGCGCCACGGCGGCCACGCGCTCGAAATCGACATGGCTGGTGAGGTCCTGCTCGCCCGGCTCGGCAAGGACCGGGGCGAAGCGGTGGCCGCGGACTGCCTGGAGCGTGTCGCCGGGCGCCGTTCGCTCATGACCATAATCAATGATGAGAGCGACCCCGCCGAGCGGGACGAGGCCCTCGGCCAGCGCCTCGACCGCGCCGTCGCGGGCGGGCGACGTCTCGATCACCTCCCCGTCACGATCGAAGGCCAGTCCGTCGCCGATCCATTCGACATGCCGCTCGGCACCGCCGACGTGCTGGCGAATAGGAAGGGCGTCGAGGAATTCGTTGGCGACCACCAGCAGGGGCCCGTCGCCGGGAAGGTCGCCGATCCGGTCATGATGGGTGACTTCCCCGAGCGTCGCGACTTGCGCTTCGCGCAGAACAGGGCTGGTCTCGACAAGGTGGACGGGCGGGGCGAGCCCGGCCGAACGCATCACCCGCAGCGCATCGCTGGCGAGCGTTCCCCGGCCCGGGCCGAGCTCGACATAGCGGACGTTGCCGGGGGCGCCGGCCCGGCGCCAGCAATCGACCAGCACGGCGCCGACCAGTTCGCCAAACATCTGGCTGATCTCGGGCGCGGTGGTAAAGTCGCCGGCGCTGCCAAGCGGGTCGCGGGTGGCGTAATAATAATCGTTGCAGGCCTCCATATAGGCCTCGACCGTCATCCGGCCCTCGGCCTTCAGACGGTCACGCAACGCCCGCTCGAACGGAGTCAGGCGATGCTCTCCAGGCCGGCCGTTGGCTCGACCCGCTGCCGGCGCCGGGCGGCGGTCAGCATCAGGTAGAGGCCGCCGAGGATCATCGGCACGCAGAGCCACTGGCCCATGTGGAGCCCGGTCGCCAGCGCAAATTCCCGGAGCTGCTCGTCAGGCTCGCGGATGAACTCGACCCCGAAGCGGAACAGGCCGTAGAAGAAGAGGAAGGCGCCGACGAGGAGGCCCGGCTGGTAACGGGCGCGGGTCTTCCAGAACATGACGGCGAGGATCGCGAACAGCAGCAGCCCCTCGAGCGCGGCTTCGTAGAGCTGGCTCGGATGACGCGGCGGGCCCAGCGTGGCGACACCCGCGATGACTTCGGGAAAGCGGACCGCCCAGGGCACGGTGGTCGGCGCGCCCCACAATTCGCCGTTGACGAAATTGGCGAGGCGACCGGTGAAGAGGCCGATCGGCACGACGCAGGCGACATAGTCGTGCACCCGGAGCCAGTTCAGCTTCTCCTTCCAGCTGAGGTAGATGATCCCGAGGCTGGTGCCGAGGACGCCGCCGTGGAAGCTCATGCCTCCGTCCCACAGCTTCACGATTTCGAGCGGATTCTCGATGTAGAAATCGGGCCGGTAGAAGAGGACGTAGCCGAGGCGGCCGCCGAGGATCACGCCCAGCGAGGCGTAAAAGACGAGGTCGTCGGCATGGCGACGGGCCATCGGCGCGCCGGGCTGCTTGATGAGTTTGAGCAGGTAGAAATAACCGAGGAAGATGCCCGCGAGATAGGCGAGGCTGTACCAGCGCAGCTGAAAGAAGCCGAGGTCGAGCGCCACCGGATCGAGGCCGAGGCTCGTATAGGAAATCCCGGCAATCAACGCAGCTTCCATTCAGACACTTCCCTCTTGGCCCTCGCGTCTCATAAGAGGGACGAAGCCAAAGTCCAAGGAGACCCGAGACGATGCCGAGTGAGCTCGACCAACGTTATGACGCCGTGTTCGCGGCCGTCACGGGGCCGGGCGGTCGGATCGTGCTGGGGGAGGACGAGCATGGCTGCGCAGTGGTCACGAATTTCCCGGCGACCCTGCCGACCTTCTTCAAGGCCTTCTGTGCGCTGAACGGAGCGGTCGAGGCGGTCATCGCGGGCGAGGAACGGCTGACATTTGCCGATCTCGACCGGGTATCCGACATGCTGGCCCGGGCACTGGTCGAGCGTCACGGGGTTGTGAAGGGCGACCGTGTCGGGATCGCGATGCGCAATTGTCCGAGCTGGATTGTCGCGCACATGGCCGTGCTCAAGGCCGGCGGCATTTCCACCCTGCTCAACGGCTGGTGGCAGAGCGCCGAGATGAATCATGCGCTCGAACTGACCGAGCCAAGGCTGATCATCGCCGATGAGCCACGCGCCAAGCGGATCGCCGCGGCCTGTGGCCCCTGGCCCCTCGTGTCGTTGCCGATCGAGCGGCCGATCGTCGAAGCGCTGGCGCCGCTGATGGGCGGCGAGGACAGCACCGCCGAGCTGCCCGAGATCGGACCGGACGACGATGCGACCATCCTCTTCACCTCCGGCTCGACCGGCGAAGCCAAGGGTGCGCTGTCGACCCACCGCGCGGTGACGATGGGCGTCTATACCTATGCGACCAGCCTGATGACCCTGCTGGGCGTGATGGAAAGCATGGGCGAGGGGCCGAAGAACCCGCCGCGCACCCTCGTCAACGTGCCCCTGTTCCACGTCACTGGCGAAGTGCCTGTGCTCCTCAACAGCTTCGTCATCGGTCGCGGCATGGTGCTCCTGCCCAAGTGGGATGCCGGCGAAGCGCTGCGGCTGATCGCGCGGGAGAAGATCACCTATTTCGTGGGCGTGCCGACGATGAGCCTCGAGCTCATGAACCATCCCGACCGCGACCAGCATGACCTGTCGAGCCTGACCGACATCGCCGCCGGCGGGGCGCCTCGTCCGGTCGCCCATGTCGAGCGGCTGAAGGAAAGCTTCACCACCGCCCAGCCGGCGCTTGGCTATGGCCTGACCGAGACGAACGCGGTCGGCTGCGGCAATTACTGGGGCAATTACCTCGCCAAGCCGGCCTCGACCGGGCGGGCGCTGCCCTACGTCAAGCTCGCCATCCTCGGCGCCGGCGACACGCATCTGGCGCAGGGCGAGCGCGGCGAGATCGGGATCAAGGCCGCGGCCAACATCAAGGGCTATTGGAAGAACCCCGAAGCGACCGTCGATGCCTTCACCGCGGACGGCTATTTCAAGACGGGCGACATCGGCTACCTCGACGAGGACGGCTATCTGTTCATCGTCGATCGCAAGAAGGACATCATCATCCGCGGCGGCGAGAACATCAGCTCGGCCGAGGTCGAGGCTGCCGTCTACGCCTGCGAGAATGTCGCGGAGGCGGCAGTGTTCGGCGTGCCCGACGAGCGGCTCGGCGAGGTCCCGGTCGCGGTGGTCGTGCCGGCCGAGGGCAGCGACCTTGGCGAAGAGGAGCTGCGCGCCTTCCTCCAGCCGCGCCTCGCCGCCTTCAAGGTGCCCGACCGCTTCATCTTCGCCAGCGACAGCCTGCCCCGACTGGGCACCGGCAAGATCGACCGCGTGGCGCTCAAGGCCCAGTACGCGGCTTGAAGGTCGATCGCCGGACCCTGCTGGTGGGCGCCGGCGCGACGGGTGCGCTGGTCGTCGCCTATGCGGCCTGGCCTCGGGCCGCGCTTCCGAGCCTCCTGCCGGGCAAGGACGAAGCCTTGCTCGGCCCCGGGATCGTCATCGCGCCTGACGGGCGGGTGACCATCGCCGTGCCCCAGGTGGAGACGGGGCAGGGGATATGGACCGGCCTTGCGCAGATTGCGGCCGACGAACTCGGTGCCGACTGGACCGCGGTCGGGGTCGCCCCGGCGCGGACGGGAACGCACTGGGGAAACGGGCTGGCCGAGGGCGAAGGCTGGCTCGGCGGTGTCTCGTCATGGCGCCGGTGGCAGCTGCCCGACGGGGCGCTGCGCATCACCGCCGGATCGACCTCGCTCCGGGCAATGGAAGGGCCGATGCGGCAGCTGGGGGCGGCGGCGCGCGCATTGCTCGTAGCCGAGGCCGCGGACCAGTGGGGCGTGTCGGCGGCCGAATGCGACACGGCGGACGGCGTCGTCATGCATGAGGGCAAGCGGCTTCCCTTTGCGGTGCTGGCCGAAGGGGCGGCGGGCCGGACTCCGCCGCGCGACGTCGCGCTTCGCCCGCGCTCGGGTCAGCTTGCGGGACGCGCGCTGCCGCGGCTCGACGCCTTGCCCAAGGCGAGGGCAAGCCTGCGCTTCGCCGGCGACGTGCGCCTGCCCGAGATGCTGCACGCGTCGGTCCGGCGATCGGGCGGTGCGGGGATCAGGGTAGACGGTGCCCCGCCGAACGGGGTCCGCTTCGTCAGCGGGGATCAATGGGTCGCCGCGCTCGCCTCCGACTGGTGGACGGCGGAAAAGGCGCTTGCCGGGGCGAAGGTCCGCAGTTTCGCGCGAGCCGGCGGCAATGACGACGATGTGGAGGCGGCGCTCGACGCTGCGCTTGGCGGCGATGATTTCGCAACGCTCCATTCGCTCGGCGACGTCGACGATATCTTCGACGGCATCCGCCCGCTTGCCGCGAGCTATTCGGCCGGGGCTGCGATCCATGCCGACCTCGAGCCGCTGAGCGCGACGGCCCGGCTGGAGGGCGACCTGCTCGAGATCTGGGCGGCGACGCAGGCGCCCGAGCTCGCCCGCCTTGCCGCCGCGGCGGCGGCGGGGGTCGCGGCCGACCGAACCATCCTCTACCCAATGCCGGTCGGCGGGCAGGGCGGCGCGGCGCTCGAGAATGACGCCGTTCCGATCGCTGCGACGCTCGCGCGGCAGACGGGGAAACCGGTGCAAGTGACCTTGAGCCGGATCGACCAGGCCCGCGCCGATCCGGTCCGCTCGCCACTGCGGGCCCGCCTCTATGCGCGGCCGATGCCCGACGGCAGCATTGCCGGGTGGAGGATGCGGGTGGCGGGTGGCGACGGCACGGCGCAGGCGATGACACGGCTGTTCGGCGGATCGGGCGGGGGCGTGCGACAAGCCGTGATGGCGATGCTGCCTTACGCGGTGCCCAATGTCGCGCTCGAGCTGGCCGAGACGGCGCTTCCGGTGCGGCTCGGCTATCATCGTGGCGAGCTGCACGGCTCGCTCGCCTTCTTCACCGAAGGCTTCCTCGACGAACTGGCGCGGATTGGGGGACGCGATCCGCTGAGCCAGCGGCTGGCGCTGCTCGGCAGTAACCCGCGGCTCGCGCGCTGCCTGGTCCGGGCGATCGCGCTCGGCGGCTGGGACGGCGGCGGGCCGGGGAGCCAGATGGGTCTTGCCACTGTGAGCGCCTACGGCAGCCATATCGCCGTGATCGCCAGTGCCAACGTGGGCGCGGGTGGGCGGGTCCAGGTCAGCCGGCTGGTCGCGGTGGTCGATTGCGGGCGAGTGGCGAATCCCGACCTTGTCCGACAGCAGGTCGAAGGCGGGATGATCGCGGCGATCCACCAGGCCATCGCGCCCGCGGCGCAGTTCCGGAACGGCCGGATCGTCGCGCCGCTCGGCCCGGTCGCGCAGGGGCTGGGACAGATGCCCGAGACACTGGTCGAAATACTGCCTAGCCGCGCCGCGCCCGGTGGGGTCAACGGCCTCGGTCCGGCCGCTGCCCCCGCGGCGGTCGGCAACGCGCTCGCCGCCGCAACCGGACGGCGCTTGCGCTCGCTTCCATTGAACCCGATGTCCTGATCCATGCAGCCACCGCCCGACCATCCCCATGTCCCGCCACGCAAGGTCGGGGTCCTGCTGATCAACCTCGGCACTCCCGAGGCGCCGTCGGTATCGGCCGTGCGCCGCTATCTCGCGGAATTCCTGTCGGATCCGCGCGTGATCGAAGTGCCCAAGGCGGTGTGGAAGCCGATCCTTCACGGGATCATCCTGCGCAC
Source organism: Sphingomonas sp. SP2 (assembly GCF_058313385.1). NCBI lineage: Bacteria > Pseudomonadati > Pseudomonadota > Alphaproteobacteria > Sphingomonadales > Sphingomonadaceae > Sphingomonas > Sphingomonas sp. SP2. Next base: position 915,541 of record NZ_JBZFLD010000001.1, read on the forward strand.
CCGTCCGGCCAAGTCGGCGCATGCCTATTCGCAGGTCTGGACCGAGGAGGGATCGCCGCTCGCCGCCATCACCCGCAAGCAGGCCGAGAAATTGCAGGCGATGCTCGGTGAGACGGTACTGGTCGACTGGGCGATGCGCTACGGCGCGCCGGCGATCCCGGCGGGGGTCGAACGGCTGAAGGAGCTCGGCTGCGAACGGATCCTGATCGCGCCGCTCTATCCGCAATATTGCGCGGCGACGACGGCGACCGCCAACGACATGGCCTTTGCGACCCTCGCCGCGATGCGCTGGCAGCCGGCGATCCGGACGCTTCCACCCTATCACGACAGCGACGATTATATCGACGCGCTGCATCGCGATCTCGAGCGGCAGATTGCCGCGCTCGACTTCGTGCCCGAGCGGCTGCTCCTCTCCTATCACGGCATGCCCGAGCGAACCCTGCGCAAGGGCGATCCCTATCATTGTCACTGCCGCAAGACCGCGCGGCTGCTGGGCGAGCGGATGAGCATCCCGACCGACACCAGCTTCCAATCGCGGTTCGGGCGCGACAAGTGGCTCGAGCCGGCAACGGAGGATGTGCTCGAGGCCTATCCGGCGCGGGGGATCAAGAAGATCGCGATCGCCGCACCGGGCTTCTCGGCCGACTGCATCGAGACGATCGAGGAACTGGGCATCCGCGGCAAGGAAAGCTTCGAGGAAGCGGGCGGAACCCACTTCGCGCGGCTCGACTGCCTCAATGATGGCGAGACCGGAATGGCGATGCTGGGCGCGATCATCCGGCGCGAGCTTGCGGGGTGGATTGCGCCTGCCTAGGCTCCCCCTGTCGGCGACAGGGAGAGTGAGTTTATGGCACGCGTGGCAATCGTAACCGGGGGAACACGCGGCATCGGCGAGGCGATCAGCGTCGCACTTCGCGACAGCGGCATGACCGTCGCGGCCAATTACGCCGGGAATGACGAGCGCGCGCGGGTGTTTACCGAGCGGACTGGAATCCGCGCCTTTAAGTGGGATGTCAGCGACCATGAGGCGTGCGTCGCGGGCGTGCGCGAGGTCGAGGCGGCGCTCGGCCCGGTCGACGTACTGGTCAATAATGCCGGCATTACCCGCGACACGACGATGAAGCGGATGGACCATGCCAAGTGGCAGGAGGTCATCGACACCAATCTCGGTGGCTGCTTCAACATGGCCAAGGCGGCCTGGGACGGCATGGTCGGGCGCGGCTACGGCCGGATCGTCAACATCGGCTCGATCAACGGGCAGGCCGGCCAATATGGCCAGGTCAATTATGCCGCCGCCAAGTCGGGCATTCATGGCTTCACCAAGGCGCTGGCGCAGGAAGGCGCGCGCTCGGGGATCACGGTCAACGCCATCGCACCGGGCTATATCGACACCGACATGGTCGCGGCCGTGCCCGAGGAAGTGCTCGGCAAGATCGTGGCGCGGATCCCGGTCGGCCGTCTCGGCCGGGCCGACGAGATCGCCCGCGGGGTCTGCTTCCTGGTCGACGAGAATGCCGGCTTCGTGACGGGCTCGACCTTGTCCATCAACGGTGGTCAGCACATGTACTGACGGTGGAAACCGTCACTTATTCGCCGCCGGTAAAGCGTAGCGTCCTGATCCGCGGTCACCAGACCAGCATCAGTCTCGAGCCGATCTTCTGGACCGCGCTCGAGATTGCGGCGCGCGACGCCGTCATTCCGATCAACGCGCTGGTCGCCGAGGTCGACGAGGCCCGGCTGCGCGTCGCCGATCCACCGAACCTGACCAGCGCGCTGCGCCAGTGGCTGTTCGGCCGGGCGCTAGGCGGCTGAGGCTTCGGCGAGGACCGCGGCGGCGAAGTTCGGGGCGGCCTCGGGAACGCAGTGCAGGAACAGCGCGGGCTCGATCAGCTCGAGCTCCATCAACTGCAGTCCACCGTCGGCGCCGCGAATGAGGTCGACCCGCGCATAGGTGGATGGCGCCGGTGCCGCGGCCAAGGCCGCCTCCGCCAGCGCGAGGCCGCCTTCGGGACATTCACAGCGCGCGGTCGTTCCCCCATGGTCGGGCTGGACCCGGAAGTCGCCATCCTGCGGGCGCTTGATGACGCAATGCGAATAGCGGCCGCCGAACAGGATCAGACTATATTCGCCCTCGGCGACGATGCCTTCGAGCCACGGCTGGACAAGCATTCGGCGGCCATGAACCTCGGGCGGGACGGGGTCGCCCGCGCCGAGGCGGAAGGTGCTCCAGGCGGCGCCCGAGACGGGCGGCTTCACCACCAGGTCGCTGCTTTTGAGCACGCCATGCGCCGCGGCCAGCGCGGCCTCGTTCAGATGATCGACCTCGAGCGTCGGAACGGTCGCGATGCCCTTGCCCGACAGTTCGGCCAGATAGGCCTTGTCGCTGTTCCAGCGCAGCAAGGCGGGTGGATTGCGCATCGGCCAGCCGGCCGCTTCCGCGCGGTCGAGAAAGGCGAACCATTCCTCATGCCGCCGGTAATAGTCCCAGACGACAAGTGGCAGGACGAGGTCGACATCCTGCGGCGTGTCGAATTCGGTCCATGGCGCGGCGATGACGTCCGCCCCTGCCTCGCGGAGCGCTTCGGCTTCGACGTCAAAGGCCCAGCGCCACTCGGCATCATAGTCCGGCGCTGGGCTCAGCAGGGCGATGCGCATCCGAACGTCCCTAGCGGGCGAGCAGGATCCGCGCCTGGCCCGCAATCTGCGAGAGCATCGGCACGGTCACCGTCCCGCTGCTCCGCGCACGGGTGACGAGCCGGCGGAATTGGTCGATCCGCGGCCCCTGGCGCTCGGTCCAGCGATCGACCGCCCCTTCGGGATCGTCGCCACGGGTCCGTGACAGCCAATCGAGGCGCAGCTGCTCGAAGTCGCGGGCGAGGCCCGCCACGAGCAGCCGTTCCCATTGATCGGTCGGACGCAGACGGATCGCCTGACTCTGGGCCCAGTCGATCCCGAGCACTTCGCCGAGCCGGACATAGGCCTTGGTCAGTGCCAGCTCGTCGACTTCCTTGCGGGCCGCGAGCGCGGTGATCCCGAACACGCCGTCGAGCTCGTATAGCTTGACCAGACCGCGGGTGATCTCGCCGCTGGCCCCGAGCGCTTCGAGTGCCTCGCTGCGCGACTGGGCCTGGCGCCGCACTTCCTCACGGATGAGGCGGCGCGAAGCCACATTGACCTTGCCAAGCCCGGGCTCAAGCATTTCCACGATCCGGGTGACGCAGGTCTCGCCCGAAGTGGCGCGAAGGATGTCGGCGATGTGGCCGCGGATGCTCTGCGCCGCGATCCCGAAGATCTTGAGGCGGACGTCCTCGGGCACCATCGCCTCGTCGATCCGCTCCCACAGCCGGTCAAGCTGCAGCAGCTGCTCGACCGCGAGGAAGGCCGCGACTACCTGGCCGAGCGAGCTTCCCTCTTCCTCGGTGAGATCGAGCGCGATGCTCGGCCCGAGGCGGTTCACGAAGCGATTGGCGACCTTGGTCGCGATGATCTCGTGACGCAGGCGGTGGTTGAGGATCGACTCTCGATGCTTCTTGCGCATCGGCGCCGGGAAGGCTGCAAGCAGTTGATCAACGAGCAGGGGATCGTCGGCGAGCTGGAGTGCTTCGGCCGCGTCCTGCAGCTCGAGCTTGCTGAGGCTGAGCAGCACCGCGAGCTCGGGGCGGGTCAGGCCGCGGTTCTCGGCGGCGCGGCGAAGCAGTTCCTCGCTGTCGGCCAAGCCCTCGACATTGCGGTCGAGGCGACCCGAGGCTTCGAGCAGCTCCATCGTGCGGACCTGCGAGGGCACCGCCGCGGCGCCGCCGCTCTCGGCGATCGACAGCGCGAGCGACTGGAGGCGATTGTCCTCGAGCACCAGCTCGGAGACTTCGTCGGTCATCCGGGCGAGCAGCTCGTTCCGCGCCTCGAGGGTCAGCTTGCCGTGCAGCATCTCCTCGTTGAGCGGGATCTTGATATTCACTTCATTGTCCGAGCAGTCGACGCCGGCGCTGTTGTCGATGAAGTCGGTGTTGCAGCGACCGCCATGCTCGTCGAACTCGATCCGCGCGGCCTGCGTGATGGCGAGGTTGGCACCTTCGCCGATGACCTTGGCGCGAAGCTCGTCGGCGTCGACGCGAACGGGGTCATTGGCGGGGTCGCCGACCGAGCTGTTCACCTGGGTCGACGCCTTCACATAGGTGCCGATGCCGCCGAACCAGATCAGCCCGACCGGCGCCTTGAGGATGCCGGAAATGAGCGAGGCGGGGTCGATCACGTCGACATCGAGGCCGAGCGCCGCCTTGGCCTCGGGGGTCAGCGTGATTTCCTTCTGGCTGCGCGGGACGATCATCCCGCCCTGGCTCAGCTTGCTGCGATCATAATCGTCCCAGCTCGAGCGCGGCATGGCGAACAGGCATTCGCGTTCGGCCCAGCTGCGGTGCGGATTGGGATCGGGATCGATGAAGATGTGGCGATGGTCGAAGGCGGCGACAAGCTTAATCTCCTTGCTGAGCAGCATGCCGTTGCCGAACACGTCGCCCGACATGTCGCCGCAGCCGACCACGGTGACCGGCTCCTTCTGGATGTCGATCCCCATTTCGAGGAAGTGACGCTGGACGCTGATCCACGCGCCCTTGGCGGTGATGCCCATCGCCTTGTGGTCGTAGCCGTTGGAGCCGCCGCTGGCGAAGGCGTCGCCGAGCCAGAAGCCACGCTCGAGCGCGATCGCGTTGGCGACGTCGGAGAAGGTTGCGGTGCCCTTGTCGGCGGCGACCACGAAATAGGGGTCCTCGCCGTCATGAATGACGACGCCGTCGGGATGAACGACCTTGCCGTCGACGATGTTGTCGGTGACCGACAGCAGCGAGCGGATGAAGGTGCGGTAGCTCTCGGTCCCTTCGGCCAGCCACGCCTCGCGGTCGACCGCGGGCGAGGGAAGCTGCTTGGGATAGAAGCCGCCCTTGGCGCCGGTCGGCACGATCACCGCATTCTTGACCAGCTGCGCCTTCACGAGGCCAAGGATCTCGGTCCGGAAATCGTCGCGCCGGTCGGACCAGCGGAGGCCGCCGCGCGCGATCGGGCCGCCGCGCAGGTGGATGCCCTCGACCCGGGGGCTGTAGACCCAGATCTCGCGATAGGGGACAGGCGCGGGAAGACCCGGAATCCTGGCCGGATCAAGCTTGAACGCGAGCGCTTCGCCCGGACGCGGGGCGAAGGCGTTTGTGCGCAGCGTCGCATCGACCACGTTGCGGAACAGGCGGAGGATGCGATCGTCGTCGATCGACTTCACGTCCTGCAGGGCCGCTTCGAAGGCGCCGCGCTCGCTGGCGACGGCCTGGGCACGGTCGGCGCGGGCCGGATCGTGCATCGCCGCGAACCAGCCGATCAGCGAGCGGGTCGCGGCCGGGCTGCGCTTCAGCGCTTCGACGATAGTGACGAGGCTGTAGGCGGCGCCGGTCTGGCGCAGGTAGCGGAACCAGGCGCGCAGCCAGACCACCGGCTGCGGGTCGAGCCCGGCAAGCAGGATAAGCTGATTGAACTCGTCGTCCTCGGCATGACGCTGGAGAACGGCCGAGATGGCGCCCTCGATGACGTCGGTGCGCGCGAGCACGGTGTCGAGTTCGGCCCCCGGAAGGTCGAGGCGGAAGTCGTGGACGTGGCCGAGGCGGCTGTCCTCGCCGAGCGAGGCGGCGCGCTCCTCGATCACGCGGAAGCCGAAATTCTCCATTACGGGAACGGCTTCCGAAAGCGGGATCAGCCCGCCCGAGCGATAGAGCTTGAGTCGCAGCTGGCCGGGACGATCGGAAGGATCGCGGAACAGCCGCACGTCGCGGTCGTCGCTGCCTTCAAGCGCGTTGAGGCGCAGGATGTCGAGCGCCGCTTCGCTGGCGGTGGCGCGGGTCCGGTAATCCTCGGGAATGCCGGCGAGATAGGTGAGCGCGAGCCGGGTCGCGCGGCCGGTGCCGACCCGCTCGGTCAGCTCGGATTCGACGGCCGGGGCCCAGCCGCGGACCATTTCGACCAGCTGGCGATCGAGCTCGGCGACGTCGGGCAGCGGACGCGAGGCGGCATAGCCGAGGGTCAGGCGGATGAGGGCGAGATCGCCGTCGCCAAGCTCGACCGACCAGCTCGTCACCGAGGACAGGACCGCTTCCTCGATCATCTTCATGATCGCGTGCCGGCGGGTGGTGGTGAGTTCGTCGCGGGGCAGCCAGACGAAGGCGAACAGGTGGCGGCGAAGCGCGCCGGGAAGCAGCAGCAGCGCCGGACGCGGGCGATCGGCGAGGCTCATCGCGGTTACCGCGGCTTCGCGCACCATCGCCGCGTCGAACGACACGAGGAGGTCGTGCGGAAGGGTCGAGATGGCGTGGGCGAGAGCCTTGGCGCCATGGCTGGCTGGCGCGAAGCGGAGCTCGGCATCGAGCTCGGCGAGGCGACGGCGAATGACCGGAATCTCGGTCGGCGGCGAGCGGAGGGCGGCGCTGGTCCAAAGACCGGCGTGGACCGACAGCGAGCCATCGCCGCGGCGGACGATCAGCACGTCGAGCGGCACCCGGCGATGAACCGGGGACAGGCGGTCGGCCTTCAGGGCGAGCACGGCACGGGGATCGTCGGCGATCGCCTCGAGCAGGCCGCGCAGGTCCTCCGCGCTCCACAGGTCGATGCCGTCGGAGGAGAGAATGCCAAGGGCCTCGCCGCCACGGCCGTCGGCCGACACGACCTTGTGGCCGAGGAGCGTGAAGTGATTGTCGGCAAGCCACTCGAGCAGCGCCGCGCTTTCGGGATCGCGCACCGCGACCTCGGCGGCGTCCGAACGCATGATCTCGAGCATGGTGCGCCAGTCGCCCACCGCCGCCCGGACGCTGGCAAGGGCGCCCTCGATGCCCTGGACCAGTTCGTGGCGGCCGCGCGCGTCGGCCCGGTCGAGCTCGACGTAGATGATCGATTCCGGTTCGCCCTCGCCGACCGCCTTCAGGCGGCCATCGCTGCGCTGGACCCGGACGATCGGGTGGAGCAGCCGGCGAACGGTCAAGCCATGGCCGGCGATGACGGCGGCAACACTATCCACCAGGAAGGGCATGTCGTCGTTGACGATGACGAGGCGCATGGTGCGCGCACCGGCTTCGCCGCCGACGGATTCGAGCTTGAGCACGATCTGGTTGGGCGGCCGGTCGGCCGCCGCTTCGGCGATGAATGCCGCGGCCTCGGCCTGCTCGGCGGGGGAGAAGCCAGAGGTCTCGCCCGGCAGCGCACTGCTCAGCAAGGCCTTGGAAAAAGCATCCGTCAACGCGCCGGACACGCGGGGGTCAGCCGCCATGATCGATTATCGCTCCGCCTCTGAAGATAGGCGGGCGTCTAGGCCTGTCGACGCGGGGTCACAACCCCGCGGCTGGTCAGACCAGCCGGCGCAGCGCCTTTTCGAGGAGGGTGAGGTCGGTCACCGCCGAGACGGGTTCGACCCGGCCCTGCGCGTCGCGGCGGACTAGAACCAGCGTGAATTCGTCGTTTCCGGCAAGCGCGCTGAGCGGCTGGGCATGCGCCGTGCGGAGGCGTGTCCGGGCGCGATCGGCGCGATTGTCGACCCGCGGCTCGGGACGGCGCGCGTCGCGCTCGGCTGCCACCAGTCCCTTGAGGCCGCCGGGGTGCTGTTCGATGAACGGCAGGAACCCCTCGAACGGCACGTCGCTGCGTTCAGCAAAGGACAAGGCTGCGGCAAATTCGGTCAGGCGCGCCTTGTCATAGTCGACCCCGAAGACGAGCTTCACGATCGGGGTCATCGGCGCACGCGCCTGAGTCTTCACTCCGGCATCCTCGAGCAGCTCGGCATAATCATCGGGCACGCGGCGGGCCGCGACCGCGAAGTCGTACGCCATCGACAAAGCGCGATAGAGGGCGGCGCGGCTTCGCCCGTCGGCGGCCTTGAGGATTTCCACCGTCTCACGCGCGGCCGACAGGCGGTCGGCGAGGCCGGCGTCCTCGTCGATCGAGACCTCGTCTTCGGCCTGAAGCGCTTCGCTGAGCTCGAGAACGTCCCCGTCATCCGCGTCGACCGCAATATTAGCCAGCGACAAGGCCGGCGCGGCAGGGGCGCTGGCGCCATCCTTCCAGTTGATCACGCCATAGATGAAGTCGATGGTCTCGCCGTCCGACGAGAAGGGCATGAGGATGCCCCGGTAGCAGATGTCGGCGCCGCGCTGGTTCGAGAATTCGGCCTCGAAGCCGATCGGCGCGCGATTGGCGATGATCTGCAGATAATGATCGGTCAGGCGGCTCAGCAATGAGCGCGGCGGGACGTCGGCGATCGAGCGGACCTCGTCGCCGATCTCGCACTCGGCGCGGATCGCGGTGCCGATGAAGCTGGTCGCCGGATTGTCGGGCGAGGCGGTGAAGTCGAGCAGCAGGCTGTGGTCGGAAAAGTCCTTCACATCGCTGCTGTCGAGATCTTCGATCGACGGGAATTCGCGGCCCTCGAGGAGCGATGCCCAATAATTGTAGGCGCGCACGTGCATCCGCCGCTCGTCGGTGCCGATCACCGAAGTCGCGTCCGGAACGTCCGTGTCCGTCGTCACGCTCGAAGGTAGGATTCCGTCCATGCCGTCAACAATGACCCCCAGTCCGGATGCAATTGCCTCAATGGCGGTTACCAAGAAGTTAAGTATACCCGTTGGACTCGCGTGGGAATCCCTTCATCGCACGGGATGAATCTGGATGTGCGGAAGGGGCGTTCACACCGGTTGATGTCGTCGCCCTCGTCCACGCTGATCCGCTCGGCCCGCTACTGGCCCGATACCCAGGCGCTCGAGCTGTGCCTCGCGAACGGAGGGCGCTACCTCTATCTCGGCGTGCCGGCGCTGCTTGCGGAGGAATTCGCCGCCGCTTCGTCGAAGGGCCGATTCTTCAACGCCAACATCCGCGGCCGCTACGACTGCCACCGGCTGCACCAGGACCGGACAGAAACGCCGACGACACATTGAGGCGGAACGGTTCGTCCTCCGTCCGCGTTCGTTTCGCCGCAACAACAGGAGCATTTCCATGGCGGACATTAACGGGGACGGCATCGACGATGGTCGCGTCGTCGAGCGCACGACGGTAGTGAATACGGGCAGCGGCGGCGGAAGCGGCGCGCTGGTCGCGGTGGTCCTGATCATCGCCCTGCTGATCCTGGCCTATGTCTTCCGCGACAATCTCGGCTTCGGCAGCAAGACCACCGAGATCAAGATCCCGGACAAGATCAACGTCAACGTCAACTGATGCGGCGGTGCTCGGGCTCCGGCCCGAGCACGCTTTTCAGCGTCGTCGCGCAGTCCTAGAGCAGGACGCATGCTGACGACCTCAACTCCCGCCTACCTGCCGGGCTTCGGCGGGCATGTCGCGACCGAAGCCGTTCCAGGCGCACTGCCCAAGGGGCGCAATTCTCCGCAGCGACCGGCCTTCGGCCTCTATACCGAGCAGCTGTCGGGCACGGCCTTCACCATGCCGCGGCACGAGAATCGCCGCTCGTGGCTGTATCGTCTCCGTCCGACCGCCGATCACCGGCCATTCACGGCCTATGACGGCGCGCCTGGGCTCATTTGCAAGGCGGGGCCGGAGCTGCTCGCCCCGAACCGGCTTCGCTGGGACCCGATCGCGTCGTCCGCGCCGGGGACCGACTTCATCGATTCCCTCACGACCGCGGTCTTCAATCGTGCGCCGCACGAGCTAGAAGGCGTCGCCGTCCACCTCTATGCGGCCAATGTGGAGCGTGAGGACCGGGTCTTCTTTTCGGCTGACGGCGAACTGCTGTTTCTGCCGCAGGAAGGCCGGCTCGACCTCATCACCGAATTCGGTCGGATCGAGATCGCCCCCGGGCAGATTGCGCTCGTCCCGCGCGGGGTCCGCTTCAAGGTCCTGCTCCCGGACGGGGCGGCGCGGGGCTATGTCGCCGAAAATTACGGCGCACCCTTCCGGCTTCCGGACCTCGGGCCGATAGGTGCCAACGGCCTTGCCAACCCGCGCGATTTCGAGACCCCGGTCGCTTGGTTCGAGGACCGCGACCAGCCGCACGAAGTTATCCAGAAATATGGCGGACGACTGTGGGCGACGACGCTCGACCATAGCCCGCTCGACGTCGTCGCCTGGCACGGCAACCTCGCGCCGTGCCGCTACGACCTCGCGCATTTCAACGTCATCGGCACAGTCAGCTTCGACCACCCCGATCCCTCCATCTTCACCGTCCTGACCTCGCCTTCGAGCGTGGTCGGCCGGGCCAATGCCGATTTCGTGATCTTCCCCCCGCGCTGGATGGTCGCCGAGGGCACCTTCCGGCCGCCATGGTTCCACCGCAACGTGATGAGCGAGTGCATGGGCCTGCTGACGGGCGAATATGACGCCAAGGCCGACGGCTTCCGCCCGGGCGGGCTGTCGCTGCACAACATGATGAGCGGGCACGGGCCCGACGTCGACACCTGGCGCAAGGCCAGCGAAGCGGAGCTGAAACCAGTGAAGATCGATGGGACCATGGCCTTCATGGTCGAAAGCTGCTGGCCATTCGAGGTCCCGGCCGAGGCCTTGTCGCGGGCGCAGTCCGACTATGACCTTGCCTGGGCCGACTTCCCCAAGGCGCGCCTGCCATGAGGATCGATCACAGCCACGATCCGGCGCTGACCAGCTGGGTCGACAGCGCCAATGGACATCGGGACTTTCCGATCCAGAACCTGCCGCTGTGCATCTTCTCGAGCGAGGGTCGCGAGCGGCGCGCGGGCGTCGCCATCGGCGACATGCTGCTCGATCTGCCCGCGGTCGCCGAACCGCTCGGCGACGCCTGGTCCGAGGAATTGCAGAGCCCGGTCCTGAACGGCTTCCTCGCGCTCGGCCGCGGGGCGCGGGTCGCGCTTCGCCATCGCGTTTGCGAACTGCTCGGCAACGAAGCGCATCGCGACGCGGTCGAGGAAGCGCTGATCGGTCAGAGCGAAGCGACCATGCACCTGCCGACGCTGATCGGCGACTATACCGATTTCTACGTCGGCATTCATCACGCGACCAACGTCGGACGGCAGTTCCGCCCCGACAATCCGCTGCTGCCCAACTACAAATATGTGCCGATCGGCTATCACGGCCGCGCGTCGAGCGTGCGGGTATCGGGCGAGCCGGTGATTCGGCCCAAGGGGCAGCGCAAGCCGCCCGAGGCCGACGTGCCCGTCTTCGGCGCGTCGCGGCGGCTCGATTACGAACTCGAGCTCGGGATCTGGGTGGGGCCGGGAAATGCGCTCGGCGAAGCTATCCCGATCGACGAGGCCGAGGATCATGTCGCGGGCTACTGCTTGCTCAACGACTGGTCCGCGCGCGACCTTCAGGCATGGGAATATCAGCCGCTCGGGCCGTTCCTCGCCAAGAATTTCCTGACCAGCGTCTCGCCCTTCCTGGTGACGCCCGAGGCGCTCGCCCCATTCATGACGGCGGCGTTCGCGCGCCCTGAAGGTGATCCGGCACCGCTCGATTATCTGACGGGCGGATCGGAGCGTCCGGGGCTAGGCCTGACGGTGGAGGCGAGCCTCAGCAGTGCTGCGATGCGTGCCGCTGGCCAGGCCCCGCTCCGCCTCAGCCGCGGGCGTGCGGCCGACGCCATGTACTGGACCGTCGAGCAGATCGTCACGCACCATGCCTGCAACGGCTGCAATCTCCAGCCGGGCGACCTCATCGGAACGGGAACGCTGTCGACGGCGTCGGCCGACGGGCTTGGGTCGTTGCTCGAGATCAGCAAGGGCGGGAAGGCGCCGCTGACCCTGCCATCGGGAGAGGAGCGCAGCTTCCTCGAGGATGGCGACGAACTGATCCTGACTGCTCGTGCCGAGGCCGAGGGCTTTGTGTCGATCGGGCTCGGCGAATGCCGCGGGCTGGTGGTCGGATGAGGCGTCTGCTCGCCGCTGCTGCACTGCTACTCGCAAGTCCCGCGGCCGCGCAGCTGACGAGCGCCGAGCGCAGCATGCAGGCGACGATCACCGCCGAGGAGGAGCGCACCATCGCCCTGCTCGAGCGGATGGTGAACCAGAACAGCGGCAGCCAGAACCCCGAGGGGGTCGAGAAGGTCGCCGCGATGGTCCGGGCCGAGCTCGAGCCTCTGGGCTTCAAAGTGCGCTGGATTCCGCTCCGCCAGACCGGCCGGGCGGGCCATCTGGTCGCGACGCACGCGGGTCGCAAGGGCAACAAGCGACTGCTCCTGATCGGGCATCTCGATACGGTGTTCGAGCCCGATTCCCCCTTCCAGCGCTGGACCCGCGAGGGTGACCGGGGCCACGGTCCCGGGGCTGCCGACAACAAGGGTGGCGTCGCGGTAATCATCGCCGCGCTTCGGGCGATGCGGACGGCCGGCACCTTGCGCGACGCCAACCTCACCGTCTTTCTCACTGGTGATGAAGAAGATCCCGGCACGCCGGTGGCGACCGCACGGGCGGACCTCATCGCCGCCGGCAAGGCGGCCGACGCGGCGCTCGACTTCGAAGGACTGGCTCAGGAGAATAGCCGGGACATGGGCTCGATCGCCCGGCGCTCGGTCAACGACTGGACGCTGACGATACGCGCCCGAGGCGCCCATTCGAGCGGTGTCTTCTCGGCCAGCAGCGGCTTCGGCGCCAATTACGAATTGGCGCGGATCCTCGATGCGTTTCGCCGCGAGGTCGCGGAGCCGAGCCTGACCTTCAACGTCGGGCTGGTCGCGGGCGGAACCAGCGCAGCGCTCGCGCCGGGCGGGATCCGTGCCGAGGTCACGGGCAAGACCAATATCATCGCCGCGCAGGCGGTCGCCCGAGGCGACCTCCGTGCATTGAGCGCCGACCAGATCAGCCGCGCCAGGGCCAAGATGGAGACGATCGTCCGGGCCTCGCTTCCGGGCGTCCTCGAAGCGAAGCTCGAATTCGAGGACGGCTATCCGCCAATGGCGCCGACCGCGGGAAACCGCGCGCTCCTCACTCGCCTGAACGCGGTCAATCGCGACCTTGACCTGCCGGTCATGGAAGCGCTCGATCCGCTGAAGCGCGGGGCGGGCGACATCAGCTTCGTCGCTGCGGACGTCGACGGGCTGGTCGGTCTCGGCCCGGCGTCCTCTGGCGACCATACGGCGGAGGAGCGGGTCGATATCCCCTCGATCAGCCGACAGGCAGTGCGCGCGGCCATCCTGATGAGCCGCCTGGGCAAGGAGCGGCGGTGATGCAGGTAAGGCACAATGAAGAGCGGCAGCGGTTCGAGATCGCACTCGACGATGGCGACGTCGCCTTTGCCGACTATCGCCGCGCCGGGGACCGGGTCCTTTTTCCGCACACGGTCGTCCCAAGGGCGCACGAGGGACAGGGTCTCGCTTCGGCCATCGCCAAGGCGTCGCTCGAATGGGCACGCTCGGAAGGACTGAGCGTGGTGCCGCAATGCTCCTTCTATGTGACCTACATGCGCCGGCACCCCGAGGTGCGCGACCTGCTCGACCCTGCCTCGGCGCACCTCCTCGAGCGCTGATAGCCGCACCTGTTGCCGCGCCGCCACTTGTCAGGGCGGCGGGAGCGGTTGCATAGCCAAACGCGGAGGCCGCGTTCGTCGGTCGGGGAGGAAATGACACATGATTCAGCGTCTTGGCGCTCGTGCTCTGCTTGGCGCGACGGCTCTTGCTCTGTTTTCGGCGGCGACCCCTGTGGCCGCCCAGCGGGTCGACCGGATCGTCACCTTCGGTGACAGCTATGCCGACGACGGCAATCTGTTCGAGCTGACCGGCCTCAACCCGAACACCTACCTCAACGGCATCTACAAGACCGGCCGTTTCTCGGGCGGCACCAACTATGTCGACAGCCTGTCGGCTTTGCTCGGCGTGCCGGTCGAGAACTTCGCCATCGGCGGCGCGAGCGCGGTCCGCGGCGCGCCTGCGACGCCATTCGACTTCCAGCTCCAGGTCGACAATTTCCTGAACGTCGGGACCCAGCTGCCGGCCTTCCCGAACGGCACGCCCTCGTTCGACAAGGGCGACCTCGTCACCGTCTCGATCGGCGGCAACGACGCCCGCTACTTCCAGCAGGGCCTCTACGGCTCGTTCACGGTCAACAACGCCATCACGTCGACCAAGACCCAGCTCGACCGGCTGGTCGCGGCGGGCGCGCCGACCATCAGCTTCCTCGCGGGCAACACCGCGCTGCTGCCCGAGGTCGCCAACGACCCCGCCGCGCGCGCCATCCGCAACACCTTCTCGACCAGCTTCAACACTGGCATGCAGAGCATCCTTGCCGGCTATGCGAGCCAGGGCGTCGTGGTCCATTATCTCGACCTCACCAAGGTGCTGGACTCGATCTCGACCAACAGCGCTGCCTTCGGCCTGCCCAACGGCGTCGTCTGCCCGCCGACCAGCGCAAACGTCGGCACCGGTTGCGCCGGCTACCTCTTCTACGTCGACAACCTCCACCTGAGCTCGGACGGCTTCCGCATCGTCGCCCGCTACGTGCAGCGCCAGCTCCAGGCGCCGCTCAACATCGGCGCGACCAGCGACCTCGGCCTCGACACCGCCCGCCAGTTCGGCCGGACGCTCAACAGCCGGATGGACGTCGGCAGCCCGCGCGACGGCGAAGTCCTCGAGGGCGCGCGCGTCTTCGTGCTTGGTGACAGCCTCACCCGCGACGTCGGGATGAGCGACGTGACCGACGCCTTCGACATCGACAGCGTCGGTGCGACCGCGGGCGTCGAATTCGGTTTCGGCGGCAATGGCGTGGTCGGCATCGCGGGCAACTACAGCCGCGGCAAGGCCAAGTTCGGCAACAAGAGCGCGGACGTCACGGGCAAGACCCTGCAGGGCGGCCTCTATGCGTCCTATGCGCTTGGGCCGGTCTTCGTTCAGGGTCATGCCGGCGCCGGCCGGACCGACTATGACATCGAGCGTGCCGGCGTCGTCGGCGGCATGTCCGCCAGCCCGAACGGCAGCCACATCCTCGCCGGTGCCAAGCTCGGCTATCTGATGCCGCTCGGTGCGGTCCGCCTCGGCCCGGTCGCGGCGATCGACTACGCCCGCGCCAAGGTCGACGGCTACACCGAGACCGGCGATGGCGCGCTGACCCTCAACGTCGGCAAGCAGCGCTACGAGGCGCTGGTCGGTGGGCTCGGCCTCGAGCTTCGCGGCGACTTCGACGCCGCCGGCACCGCGCTGCGTCCGTTCGCCTCGGCGATGGTCGAGAAGGACCTCAAGGGTGATGGGCGCACGATCAGCTTTGCGCAGACCGCATCGCCGACCATCGTCAACAGCTTCGACCTCGGCGAGCGCGACAAGGGGGTCTATACCCGCTTCTCGGGCGGTGCCTCGGCCCGCATCAGCGGCCGGGTCCAGCTGGACGTCGTCGCCAGCACGACCGCCGGCAAGGATCAGGGCAACGAGCTGAGCGCGCACGCAGGCGTTCGCGTCGGCTTCTGATCAGGGGGGCGCCGGGGATCGAACCTCGGCGCCCGCTTCCGCTGATCAGGCGGCGATCCTGACCAACTTCGACAGGGGCAGCGCGACGCTGCCGAACCCTGCCCACAATTCGCCCTCGCGGCTGACGACTTCCTCGATCCGGCCGAGGCTGCTGAGTTGCGGAGTGATGGGCGCTCCCGACGCGTCCTTGGCGACGAGGCGGAGGACATAGGCGCCGGGCGCCGCCTTACCGCCCGAGGCGAGCGAACCATCCCATTGCAGCGACCCGCTTCCCGCCAGCGCCACGCTCGGCCTCGCAACGACCCGCCCGCTGCTGTCGAGGATCTCGGCGTCCACGGACGCCGGCGCGCGATCGAAGGCCCAGCGCCATTCGGCCGGCCGACCCTCGCTCAGACCGCTCACCGAACTGTCGAATTCCCCGTTGCGTCCGATCAGCTGCCCTGCCCGGGTCAGGTCGTCCGAAGACAGTCGCGACAATATGTCCTTCAGCACCGCGGTCTGCTGGAGCGACTGTTCGACCTGCGAATATTGGACCAGCTGCTGGGCTCCAACCGCCTGAGCGACGTGGTCGAATCGTCGGTCGGCAACCTCGTTGACGCCGACCTGGCCAAGGAAAGCGCGAAGCTGCAGGCGCTGCAGGTCAAGCAGCAGCTCGGCATCCAGGCCTTGTCGATCGCCAACCAGGCGCCGCAGGCCATCATGGCGCTGTTCCGCTAAGTCACGTCACACCAGTCCGGCACGGGGCCGGTGCGTGGGGGCCGGGGCGAGGATCATCGCTCCGGCCCTTTTCGCGTCCGGGTCCAGCCGAAGGGCCGGCCCTGCGGCGCTGCTGCCACGTCCGGTCGCAAACCTGACCCGGCACCCCGGACTTTGCGCCGGGGTGCGAAGCCAAGCCAAATGTGGTGCGTTAGCCCGATAGCCATGCCGATTCCCGACGAGAAAGCGCGGGCTTGGACCCGCCCCGAAGATTACTGGCCGCCCCGTCGCCCTCGGCGGACGGGGCGCCCGGCGGCCAGTCCCCTGCGACCCGCGACCGATCGGAGCGAACCGGTCCAGCAGCCTCGGCTCATGCTGGGGGTCGTGCCCTACATGCTCCTCATGCTCGGCCTGGCGGTCCTGTCCTTCGCGATCATGGTCGTGGCTTGGCCCGGCTCGACGCCCAAGGCGGCTCCGCCCGTTCCCGCCGCTGCCGAGATCGGCACCGCGCCAAAGGGCTGGCTCGAAGACTAGCAATGAGGGCGAGCCGAGCTCTGCGATTTCGCAGAACGGCAGCGCAACATCGTTGCTCCCTGCAACGCTTTTGGAGGTCCATATGGCCTCCCTGTTCTGCTGACAGGGAGAATGACCATGCGGACCGCTTCCCTCACTTTCGGCTTTTTGGCCCTGCTTGCCGGGGGCCTTTCCGGCCCTGCTCTGGCCGCCGCGCCCGGGGCGACGGTCGAAACGACCATCGTCACCCGCGACCTCGACGTCACCAGCGCCGAAGGCCGTGCGACCTTTGCCCGGCGACTGTCGATCGCCGCGGCCGAATTGTGCGGCGAACCGAGTGCGAGCGATCCCGAAGGTCGCCGTGCGGTCCGGGCCTGCCGGGCAGAAGTGATCGCCCAGGCCGAGCGCGCCTTCGCCAACCGCGAGACCGCGGCAAGGCTCGCCGCTCGCTGATCCTTCGGCTAGGGAAAGCCGATGGACCGCCAATGGCTTTCCCGCCCCGACCATCCCCGCCTTGCCGTCCGGCACCGGCCCGGCGCCAGCCCGACCATCCTCTTCCTGCCTGGCTACGCCTCGGACATGCTCGGCACCAAGGCCGCGGCGCTCGACGCGCTGGCGGAGCGGGAGGGCTTTAGCCTCCTTCGCTTCGATTATCGCGGCACCGGTGAATCCGAAGGCCGGTTCGAGGACGCGTCGTTGCGCGACTGGATCGAGGACGCCGAAGCGGTCGCCGGCCTCGTCAATGGACCGTTGGTCCTCGTCGGTTCGTCGATGGGCGGCTGGATCATGGGTCATCTCGCCCGGCGCCTCGGCGCGCGGGTCGCGGCGCTGGTCGGGATCGCCGCGGCACCCGATTTCACCGACTGGGGTTATGGGCCGGCCGAAAAGACGCAGCTTGCCGCGGGCAAAGACCTTCGCCGACCCAATCCCTATGGCGGCGATGCCGAGCTCACCACCGCGCAATTCTGGGCCTCGGGCGAGCAATTGCGCCTCCTTGATGCGCCGATCCCCTTCTCCGGCCCGGTCCGCCTTCTCCATGGCGACCGCGATGCCGAAGTCCCGCTCGACATCGCCTTCCGCCTCAAGGATGCGCTCGAATCGACGGACGTGCAGGTCACGGTGGTCAAGGGCGGAACCCATCGCATGTCCGCTCCGGGCGAGATCGCGCTTCTCGAGCGCACGATCCGCGGCCTGTTTGCCGAAGAAGCGCGCCGCCGCCCTTGAAGTCGCCGCATCGAAGGGCACCTAAGGCGCCGACGGGCATTGAACCCGGGCCAGTTCTGCCGCCCGGCGCCGCACCACATTCGAACCTCGGAGAAATCCTGCCGTGAAATTCCTGCACACCATGCTTCGTGTCGCCGACCCCGAGCGCACCATCGCCTTCTTCAAGCTGCTCGGCCTCGAGGAGCGCCGGCGGATCGAGAATGAGGGCGGGCGCTTCACCCTCATCTTTCTCGGCGTGCCCGGCGACGAAGGCGGCGAGGTCGAACTAACCCACAATTGGGACCCCGAGGATTATGACGGCGGCCGCAACTTCGGCCACCTCGCTTACTCGGTCGACGACATCTATGAGACCTGCCAGCGCCTCATGGACGCCGGCGTCACCATCAATCGGCCCCCGCGCGACGGGCGGATGGCCTTCGTCCGCACCCCCGACAACATCTCGATCGAGCTGCTCAACAAGGGCGGGGCGCGGGCGCCGCAGGAGCCGTGGGCCTCGATGCCCAACACCGGCAGCTGGTGATGCAGGTCGTCCCGGTCGCGGCGCTCAGCGACAATTATATCTGGCTTCTGCACGATGACGCGACCGGGCACACGGCCGTGGTCGACCCCGGCGACGGCGCCGTCGCGCTGGCCGCAGCGGCCGAGCGTGGCTGGACCATCGATCAGGTCCTGATCACCCACTGGCACCCCGACCATACCGCCGGGATCCCGGCGGTGGTCGCGGCGACAGGCGCGAGGGTCTGGGGTCCGGAAAGCGAGCGCGACCGCTTCGCCGGGCTCGATCATGGCCTCGCCGATGGCGACCGGCTTTCGGTCGGCCCGTTCCAGGCCGAGGTCTGGGCCGTGCCCGGCCACACGCTCGGGCACATCGCCTTCATCCTTCCCGGCCATGCCTTCGTCGGCGACACCCTGTTTGCCGGCGGCTGCGGACGACTGTTCGAGGGCACGCCCGAGCAGATGCACGCCTCGCTGCAGCGGCTGGCGACCCTTCCCGACGACACGATCGTCTACCCCGCGCACGAATATAGCCTGTCCAACTATCGGTTCCTCAGCGCCGAAGCGCCGGACGATCCCGCCGTCGCGCGCCGTCACGAAGAGATTGTTGCGCTTCGCGAAGAGGGGCGTCCGACGGTGCCGACCACCATCGCCGAGGAGAAAGGCAGCAACCTCTTTCTCCGAGCGACATCCGCCGAAGAATTCGCCCGCCTCCGCGCGGCCAAGGACAGCTTCCGTTAATCCTGGAGACAGCAGGCTGCTGATGCGTTGCGTTAGGATATAATGTGAGGACCCACTCATGCGTGGATTGACCGTCGCTTCCGTCGCCATTCTCGCCGCCGCCACCGGGCTTGCTGCCTGTGCCACCACCGCGACGCCCGAGGTTCGGACCGTCGCCGCCCAGCAGGAATTGTCCAAGTGGCTCGCCGGCCGGGTCGCGGGTCGCCCGCAGAGCTGCCTGCCGAACTCGCGCGCGACCGACATGGTGGTGATCGACGAGCGCACCATCCTCTTCCGTGATGGCGCCAACCGCGTCTGGCGGAATGACGTCAACGGACCCTGCTACGGTCTTGGCCGCCCCGGCTATGCCCTTGTCACCAAGCAGTTCGGTACCGGCCTCTGCCGCGGCGAGATCGCGCAGGTCGTCGACACCTCGACCGGCTTCAATGTCGGCAGCTGCAGCCTCGGCGACTTCGTCCCCTACAACGGGCGCGGCCTCCGCTAGGTCCTATTTCCCGTAGAGCGCGTCGAGCCGCTCGCCATAGGCCTGCTTGAGGACATGGCGCCGGATCTTCATGCTCGGCGTCATCTGCTCGTTGTCGACGCTGAACGCGGCGTCGGCGAGGGTGAAGCGGCGAACCTTCTCGATCACGCTGAGCTCGGCATTGACCCGGTCGACCGCCTTCTGCAGCCGGGCGCGGATCGTGGCCTCGTCGCGCTTGCATTCGGTGACCAGCTCGGGCTCGGGCACCAGCAGCGCCACGAGGTGCGGCCTGCGGTCGCCGTAGACCATCGCCTGCGCGATCTCCGGCTGCAGCGTCAGCATGCCCTCGACCCGCTGGGGCGAGACATTGTCGCCCTTGTCGTTGACGATCAGGTCCTTCTTGCGGTCGGTAATGACGATCCGGCCATGATCGTCGAAATGGCCGACGTCGCCGGTGTGCAGCCAGCCATCCTTGAGGACCCGGGCCGTCTCCTCGTCATTGTTCCAGTAGCCGTGCATGACGAGCTCGCCCCGGACCAGCAGTTCGCCGTCCTCGGCCACCTTCACCTCGGTATTGAGGAGCGGCGGCCCGACCGTCTCCATCCGCACGCCCGCCTTGGGCCGGTTGCAGCTGATCACCGGACCGCTTTCGGTCTGGCCATAGCCCTGGAGCATGGTCAGCCCGAGCGAGTGGAAGAAGAGGCCGACATCGGGATTGAGCGGCGCGCCGCCCGAGACCATCGCCTTGATCCGGCCGCCGAACTTCTGGCTGACCTTGCGCTTGAGAAGCAGCCGGACCGCGATGTCAGCCGGCCAGTCCTTCAGGGGAATCGAACCCTTCTCGTAGCGTTCCTTGCCGATCTCGAGCGCCCGGGCGAGAAGCTTCTGGCCGAGCCCGCCTTGCTTCTCGAGGGTCTTCAACATTCGCTGGCGGAGCATCTCGAACAGGCGCGGGACCACGACCATGATGGTCGGACGCACTTCCTCGATGTTGGCGGCAAGCTTCTCGAGGCTCTCGGCATAATAGATCTGCCCGCCGAGCCCGATCGGGAACATCTGCCCGCCGCTATGCTCGTAGGCGTGGCTCGCCGGAAGGAACGAGAGGAAGATTTCGTCGTCCCAGCCGAAGTCGTTGGCAATGACGTCGAGGCAGGCGGCGACATTGTGGAGGATAGCGCCATGATGCTGGCGAACGCCGCGCGGCGCACCGCCGGTGCCACTCGTGTAGATGAGGCAGGCCAGGTCGTTGCGGCCGATCGTCGCGATCCGTTCGCGCACTTCGGCCAGCTCGCCGCCCAGGCTGGCGAGTTCGTCCCACTGGTGGAAGCGGGCGCCATTGACCGGCTGGCCGGTGCGGATGTCCTCGATCCCGATGACGTCCTGGCAGTCGGACGCGAACAGCACGGCGGGTATCAGCGCCTTGGCCAGCTTCTGGGTCGAGACGATCACCGCCCGCGCGCCCGAGTTGGTCAGGATGTGCGTATGATCGCGGGTCGTGTTGGTGGTGTAGGTCGGCACCGTGACGCACCCCGCGGCCATGATCGCGAGATCGGCGATCAGCCATTCGGGGCGGTTCTCGGACACCAGCATGACGCGATCACCGGGTCGGCAGCCGAGGCGGATCAGGCTGGCCGACAGCGCCGCCACCTGGCGCGCCGCTTCGGCATAACTGATCGACTTCCACGCCCCGTCGCGCTTCGCCCACAGGAAGGGCGCATCGCCCCGTTGCTCGACGCGGTCGAGGAACATGGCGACCAGATTGGGGAAATTCTCGAGCTTGGTGCCCTTGCGCATAACGATACTTCTGCCTCCTCCCGCGTGGGCGGGGTCTTAGGCGAGAAGAAGCGGCTTCGCAAAAGCTTGGCGCGGAAAGGACGAGGCCCCCTTCACTGGGGTGGGAAGGGGGCCTCGGAGCCGGCTGACTGGGGACGGGGCCGGCTCGGGGACCTCAGAAGCCGCCGGCGATCGTCAATGCGGGCCCGCTTCGCGGTTCCGCATTGCCGGTCATCTGGAAGCGATAGTCGAGGTGCAGCCGAAGCCTCGGACTGAGCTGGTAGCTAAGCCGTGGCCCCGCATCGACGCGGTAAAGCCCGGGCTGCGTCCCGCCCCAGACGCCCGCGCCGATCGCGAGCCGTGGAAGGAACGGGTAGGTCGCCGCAAGCGCGCCGTCGGCAAAGAGGTCGCGCCGGTTCATGCCGACGATCCCGGCCTGGCCATAGCCGTCGAGCTGAATCCCGTAGGGCAGCCGCGCGCCATAGATTCCGCCTTCGGCCAGCACGGCAAAGGCGTTGCGCCCGCCGCCGAGCGCCGGCCCGAGCCGCTGGCGTCGTTCGCCCATCAGCCGGATCGGGATCTGCCGGAAGGGCTGCCAGCTGACGCCGACCGCGCCTTCGCCTCCGGCCAGTGCCTGTCCACCGCGACCCTGCGGCATCAGCGCGGTCGAGGCGCGGACATGGACCCCGACCGACTGCAGGGGCCGCCAGGTGATCCGGACCCCGGCCTGGCTACCGCCCAGCGATCCCGCCGAGGCCAGTCCCGGATTGAGCCCGCCATTGGGATCGTTGAGCTTGATCAGGCCCTCGCGTGGCGGGCGGAGCAGGGTCCAGGCGTCGACCGACCAGCGATTGGGCCGTGCCTCCGCGATCGGTTCGGAATCATCGAGGTTCTTGCCCCAACGCGGAGTCCGCTGGAGCGAGGCGACGCTAGCGGGGCCGACAGTGCCAATCGCCGGCCACTGGTCGAGCGGTGCGACTGGCTGGTCATAACCCGATCCCGGAAGTGCGCCGATCGCCGCATCGTCGGTGCCGGGGGGCGGCGGCGGAGGGTAGCTCCGATCCCGATCGCGCTCCCGCTCGCGATAGGGTGCGGGATAACAGAGGATCTGCGCCGGCCGTGCCGCGGGATAGGCCGCCGGCATCACCGGATAAGGCATGATCACGGGCGCCTGGCCCTGCACGCCCGGCGGCGGGCCATAGCCATAGGCCATGGTGGGATAGGTATAGGGGGCCGGGCCCATTTCGGCGGGGACGCCGGGCGGCGGGAGCGGGGCGTCGGCCGTCGCCGCGGTCTCGACCGATGGCGCGGGCTTGTCGGCCGTCAGGGGCAGGATGGGTTCGAGCGCGAGCGCACTGCTCGCCGTCCGCAGGCCGACGTAGCTGATGATCGCCAGCCCAAGGAAGCGCAGCGGCGCGCTCACGGCCGCACCATTTCGGCCGGGAAGACATGCGCGGTCTTGTCCCACTGCTTCGGCCCTCCGCCGGCATGCTGGAACAGGGCTCGTCCCGCGGCGAGGATGGCGATGAGGTTCCCGGCAAGGATCCGGGGCACCGAGGCGAGCCCTTCGCCAAGGCCATAGAGGCGCGTGGTGAAGCTGATGCGCATGATCGTTCTCCACAGAAGCAGGACGAAATTCACCTGGAGGAGGCTTGCCAGCAGCGGCGAGGGCTGGGGCGGCAGGGGAGCACCGAGCTGCGCTGAAAGCCACAGCTGGCCCCACAGGATCGCGGCAAGATAGCCGGACAGCAAAAGGACCGCGGCGAGCGGCCCGCGCCGGTCGCGCAGCCGGAACCAGCGTTCGCCGAGGCCGCCGCGCCAGCCGAGCCGGTCCCATCCGGCAAAGGCGATCCCGCCCAGCCAGCGCGCCTTCTGCCGCACCGCCGCGCCGAGTGTCGCCGGAAAGTGACCGCGCGAGGCCACGAACCCGGCCTGCCCGTTGTGCGCCGGAATACGGACGAACATCGTCCGCTCGCCCAGCGCGCCGAGCCGCAGGCCCATCTCATAATCCTCGGTCATCGACCCGCCCGCGAAAGGCTTGCCGTCATGCGCGGAAGCGAGCCGCGCGATCGCGTCGCGCGATATGGCGCAGCCGACGCCCGCCAGCGGAATGGCGGCGCCGACCGCTTCCCGCACCACCAGCTCCTTGCCGTGGCTCTCGGCGAACTCGTCGCAATAATGGCCCGCGATCCACGGGCTCGCGCGATCGGGCAGCGGGACCACCGGCAGTTGCACCACCCCGGCACGCTCGATCAGCCGATCGAACAGCCGCAGCTCGAGCGGATGGACGAGGTCTTCGGCATCGTGCAGCACCAGCGCCTTGGCCCGCACACCCCGCGCCGCCTCTTCGCGGACGAGGAAGGCGTAGAGATGGTTGAGGCAGTCGGCCTTGGTCGTCGGTCCGTCGGCCGGCACCTCGACAGCAATGACGCGCGCGTCATGAACCCCCTCGATCGCGAGGCGGGTCGCCGGATCGTTGCGATAATAGCCGACCAGAAGGCTGAAATCGGGATGGTCGAACCGTGCGAGCGTCGAGCGCAGCATCGGGCCGATCACGGCGGCTTCGTCCCATGCCGGAACCAAGACCACCATCCAGCCATGGTCGCGGCCTGCCACCAGGGTCGCGGCATCGATCCGCGGGTGCCGGCGATAGACCGTCAGCGCCCGCCACAGGCGGCGAACGAAATAGATGACGTCGACCGCAAGGTCGTCGAGCGAGAAGAGCAGGAAACCGAGCGCAGCGAACAGCGCAAGCTCGGCCGCAGCCTCGGCGAGAGCGAGCTGAAGCGTCATCGCGACGCACCCTTGCGGGGCGTTCTGACGGCCACTGCGATCGAGGTCTTTGCCCGGTCCACGCGCCCCCCAGCGCTGGTCATCCGAGCAACAGCAGTGTCTCATGGAGTCCCCGCCGACGCAAGCGGCCTTGCCAGCGCCGCGCGGGCACGCCATCGCTAGTCGGGGACGGGAGGGGGAGAAGCCATGAATCTCATGACGTTGGTGCCGGACTGGTTGTTCTGGGCACTGATCGGACTGCTGGTGCTTGCCGCGCTGCAGGACTCGGTGATGCTGAAGATCAGCAACTATATCGTGGGTGCGGTACTGATCCTCGGGCTGGTTGCGGCAGTGGTCGCGGGCCCCCGAGTCGATCTGTGGGAGAATGGGCTCGTCTTCGTTCTCGCGCTTGTGATCGGCACCTTCCTGTTCGGCCGCGGAATCCTTGGCGGCGGTGACGTCAAACTGTTCGCCGCGACCGTGCTCTGGTTCGAGCTCGGCGGATCGCTCCGCTTCCTTATCTGGACCGCGATCAGCGGCGGCATCCTCGCCGTGCTGATCATCATCCTGCGGACCTTGCCCTGGCCCGATGCGCTGCGCTCGCGCGTGCGGGTGCTCCAGCCCAAGGCCGGCATCCCCTACGGCATCGCCATCGCCGCAGGCGCGATCATCGCCAGCCTGCAACTGTCTGCGCTGCCGAAGTTCTGATCCGCCGGTGACCCGCGCAGCCCTGATCGCCGCGGCGCTGCTCGGGCTGGCGGCGCCAGCGCCGGCGCAGCGGCTGCTTCACGCAGGGACCGACTGGGCGGCCTTCGAGCGCCCGGGTGGCCTGTGCGAAGCCGTCGCGCGAAGCGAACTTCAGGCACTGCCCGGCCGCCCGCAGGCCCGCGCGGCCTTCGCCTTCACCCGCGACGGTCGCCGGCGGGGACAGTTGCACCTGCTCTTCGCGCGGCCCGTCCGGCCGGGCTCGGCCGCGGTGCTGACGATCGGCGGCGGCACCTTCCTTCTCGTCGCCGAGGGCAATAGCGCATGGAGCCGCGGCCCCGAGCAGGAGCGGGCCATTATCGCCGCGATCCGCGCCAACGGCGAGATGCGGGTTCGTGCGCAGGGCCTCGGGGCAAGCATCAGCGACCGTTACCTCCTGGCCGGCGCCCCCACCGCGATCGACGCTGCCGCCATCGCCTGTGCTCCCTGAGCGAAGCACTGGAAGAATCGGGCAAAAGCGACTACATGGCCGCTCTCCCATGAGCGCTGATACCTCCCTGATGCCGATCCCCGGCCCGGTCGACCCCGTGCCCGTCCCCCGCCCCGAGCCGAGGAGCGACGACCCGCGTGTCGAGCTTATCGGCCTCCCGCGCGAGGGCATCCGTGCCGCGCTCGAGGCCGCCGGGATGGACGCGCGCCAGGCCAAGCTTCGCGCCAAGCAGCTGTGGCATTGGATCTACAATCGCGGCGTCACCGATTTTTCGCTGATGACCGACGTCGCCAAGGCCCAGCAGCCCTGGCTCGCCGAGCGTTTCCGTATCTCGCGCCCCGGCGTCGTCGAGGCACAGGTGTCGTCGGACGGAACCCGCAAGTGGCTGCTCCGTACCCACGACAACCATGACTTCGAGATGGTCTTCATCCCCGATGCGGACCGCGGCACCCTGTGCGTCTCGAGCCAGGTCGGTTGTACGCTCAACTGCCGCTTCTGCCACACCGGCACCATGCGCCTCGTCCGCAACCTCGAGCCGCATGAGATCGTCGGCCAGGTCATGCTCGCCCGCGACGCGCTTGGCGAGTGGCCGAGCCAGCCCGACGGGCGCATGCTCACCAACATCGTCATGATGGGCATGGGCGAGCCGCTCTACAATTTCGACAATGTCCGCGACGCGCTGAAGATCGTCATGGACGGCGACGGCCTCGGCCTCTCGAAGCGCCGCATCACCCTCTCGACCTCGGGCGTGGTCCCGATGATGGCGAAGGCGGGTGAGGAAATCGGCGTCAATCTGGCGGTGTCGCTGCACGCGGTCACCAAGGAGATCCGCGACGAGATCGTGCCGCTGAACCGCAAGTACGGCATCGAGGAACTGCTCCAGGCCTGCGCCGACTATCCCGGCGCCAACAATGCCCGCCGCATCACCTTCGAATATGTGATGCTCAAGGACAAGAACGACAGCGACGACCATGCCCGCGAGCTGGTCCGCCTGATCCGTCACTATCGCCTTCCGGCGAAGGTCAATTTGATCCCGTTCAACCCCTGGCCGGGCGCCGAATATGAATGCTCGACGCCCGAGCGCATCCGCTCCTTCTCGAACATCGTATTCGAGGGCGGGATCTCGGCGCCCGTGCGCACGCCGCGGGGCCGCGACATCGACGCCGCCTGCGGGCAGCTCAAGACCGCCGCCGAGAAGAAGCGCCGCGCCAACCTCGACCGGGAGCAGGCCGCCTGACGAGGCGTTGACGGGAGATGGCTAGCCTCGCTCCCGCCGAACGCCTCCGCCGCGCCATCGCCGGCGGCGTGATCGGCTTCTTCAACGACGCCGAGCGCGGCCAGCAGCCGATCTTTCGCGCCGACGATTCCCTCTGTCCGCCGGACGGCGTCGCCTGGAAGGTCCATGCCGACGTCGCCGGGATGATGGTCGGAGGCATTGCCGCGCTCCTCTGGCAGATGCTTCATCCCAAGGCGCTGGCCGGAGTCTGGGACCACAGCGACTTCCAGCGCAACATGCACGGGCGGCTGCGCAACACCGCCCGCTTCATCGCGGTCACGACCTATGGCGCGAGGGCCGATGCCGAGGCGGCGATCGACCGCGTCCGCCGGATCCACGATCATGTCGGCGGAACCCTTCCGGGCGGCGAGCCTTATGCCGCCAGCGATCCCCGCCTGCTCGCCTTCGTCCACCTCGCGGGCTCGGCCATGTTCCTCGCCGGCTATCGGCGCTTCGCCAATCCGCTCATGCCGGCCCGCGATCGCGACCGTTACTGGCAGGAAGTGGCGGTGATCGCGCGATTGCTCGGCGCCGACCCGGTTCCGCTCAGCGAAGCCGAGGCAGAGGCGCTCGCCCGCGACTTCCTCCTCGAGCTTCGCGCCGACGAGCGCAGCCGGACCATCCGCGATATCATCCTCAACGCGCCGCCGCAGCGGCTCCGCCTGCTTCCGGTGCAGAGCCTGCTCACTCGCTCGGCGGTCGACCTTTTGCCCCCCGAAGTGCGCCACCTCCACGGCCTCAAGGGCAGCGGACTGGCGCGACCGACAACCCGGGCCGCGACCTTCGGCCTCGCCTCGACGTTGCGTTGGGCGCTCGCGCCGAGCAAGAAGGAGGCATGATCCTCCAACGGCTGCTCGGCGACCGCATCACCGATGGCACTCTCACCGTCCTCCTGCCCGACGGCGAGCGGACCACGCTTGGTGCGGGCGAACCCCATGTCATCGCGCGGATCCACGACCGGGCGGCCCTGCTCCGGCTCGTCCGCCATCCAAGGCTCGCGTTCGGCGAACTCTACATGGATGGGCGACTGACGATCGAGCAGGGCACCCTCCTCGAGCTTCTCACCATGGTGGTCGGGGCCAATCGCTTCGAGGATGGCGGCCATGGCGGGCGGCTCAAGAAGCAGGTCTCGCTGCTGAAGCGTTTCCTTCCGCGCCGCCGCAACGACGCCAAGCTGTCGCGCCGCAACGTCGCGCACCACTACGATCTCGACGAGCGGCTCTACCGGCTCTTCCTCGACCCGGACATGCAGTACAGCTGCGCCTACTTCTACGATCCCGCCAACGACCTTGCCCAGGCACAGGTCGACAAGAAGGCGCATATCGCCGCCAAGCTTCACCTGAAGCCGGGCCAGCGCGTGCTCGACATCGGCTGCGGCTGGGGCGGAATGGCCCTGACTTTGCATCGCCTCGCCGACGTCGACGTCCTTGGCGTCACCCTGTCGGAGGAGCAGCTACGCGTCGCTCGTCAGCGCGCCGCCGACGCCGGGGTCGCCGACCGGGTGAAATTCGAGCTGATCGACTATCGCGCCGTCACCGGCCGCTTCGACCGGATCGTCTCGGTCGGCATGTTCGAGCATGTCGGCACGGCGCATTATCACGAATTCTTCGCCAAGTGCCGCGACTTGCTCGCCGACGACGGCGTGATGCTGCTCCACACGATCGGCAAATATGGCAAGGCCGGGAAGCCCGATCCCTTCACCGACAAGTGGATCTTCCCCGGCTACCACCTGCCGAGCCTCAGCCAGATGATGGCCGCAAGCGAAAGCGTCCGGCTGATCGCGACCGACGTCGAGACCCTCCGCCTCCATTATGCCTATACGCTCCGCGCCTGGCTCGCCAATTGCCACGCCCACCGCGCCGAGATCGAGGCACTCTACGACGCCCGCTTCTTCCGGATGTGGGAA
Source organism: Sphingomonas sp. SP2 (assembly GCF_058313385.1). Lineage (NCBI taxonomy): Bacteria > Pseudomonadati > Pseudomonadota > Alphaproteobacteria > Sphingomonadales > Sphingomonadaceae > Sphingomonas > Sphingomonas sp. SP2. The sequence goes on from NZ_JBZFLD010000001.1 coordinate 943,977, forward strand.
TTCTACCTCGCCGCGGGCGCCGTCGCCTTCGAGCAGGGCGCGATGAACAATTTCCAGGTCCAGTATGTCCGCGACCGGCGCGCGCTGCCGATCACGCGCAACTATATGCTCGAGGACGAGCAGCGCTACCGGACAGCCGAACGCCGATAAGGAAAGGGCCCGGCAGTTTCCTGCCGAGCCCTTTCCCCGATTGATCGGCTGACTTTAGCGGACCGGAGCCGGCCGCTGCTGCGGCCACTGCTGCCGCGCCTGCTGGCGCTCGTCCTGCGTGACCCGGCCGTCGCGATTGCGGTCGGCCTGGTCGAAGCGCTGCAGCGCCGCGGTCTCGGCCTCGGCGAGCGAGATGCGGCGGTCGCCATTGGCGTCGGCGCGGCGCATCATCCCGCCGCCCATCCGCTGCATGCCCATCCGGCGGCCGTTCATCGCGCCGCGCGGACCGCGCTCGCCGCGCATGGCCTCGGCCCGGGCGAATTCGTCGCGGCTGATCATGTTGTCACGGTTGGTATCGAGCCGCTCGAACATCGCCATCCGGCGCGCCGGATCGTCACGACGTTCGCCGCGAAGCTTCTGCTTCTGGCCCTTCATCGCCTGGCGGTCGTTCCGCGTGATGAAGCCGTCGCGATCGGAATCCATCCGGGCGAACATGGCGCGCACGCGGTTCACGACCTCGGCCCGGGTCTGGACCCCGTCGCGCTGCGCCATCGGCGGGATCGGCTTCATCGGCGGCGGCGGGGGAACCTGCGCAATGGCGGCCGAAGCGGCCAGAAAGGCACCCGCCGCGATCAGAACCTTCTTCATCGAAAACCTCCAAAAGCCCCTGCGATGAAGGGAGCTTTAATGCGGCTCGGCTGAACCGGGGGTGACAGGAGGAACGCAAGGTGCAAGGGGCGACGGCCACGCCCATGATTCCGCCCGCAGCGCCCCCGACACCTAGAGGAGCCCCCCGTCCGTGGTGGGAGACGCGCGCCTTCGTGGTCGCGATGGTGCTCCTCGCGGCCGTGCCTTTGCTCTATCCGCCCGTGCCGCCGCTGGTCGATCTGCTCGGGCACATGGGCCGCTACCGGGTGATGCTCGATGGCGACGCGCCGAGCCTCGCCGCCGTCTACCAGTTCCGCTGGGCGCTGATGGGCAATCTCGGGGTCGATCTCCTCGTCTATCCGCTGGCCAAGCTGATCGGGCTCGAGCCCGCGGTGAAGCTGGTCGTCATCGCCATTCCGATGATGACCGTGGCGGGCATGTTGTGGGTCGCGCGCGAGGTCCATCACCGGCTCCCGCCGACGGTGATGTTCGCGCTGCCGTTCGTCTACGGCCACCATTTCCTGTTCGGCTTCGTCAATTACGCGCTGAGCGTCGGCCTTGCCCTGCTCGCCTTCGGCCTGTGGCTACGGCTCGGACGCCTTCGCCGCTACCGGCTGCGCGCTGCGCTCTTCGTCCCGATCAGCATCCTCGTCTGGCTCTGCCATGCCTTTGGCTGGGGAATGCTCGGGCTGCTGGCCTTCTCGGCCGAAGTCGTCCGCGCGCACGACGATGGCCGAAGCTGGTGGAAGGCGATCCTGCGCGGCACGGGGCAGGCGCTGGTACTCGCGCTTCCGGCCGTGCTCATGCTGCTGTGGCGCGACGGCGCGGGCGGCCAGACCGCCGACTGGTTCAACTGGACCAACAAGCTCTTTTCGCTCCGGACGGTGCTTCGCGATCGCTGGATGAGCTGGGACATGCTCAGCTTCCTCGTCACGATCGCCGTCTTCCTGTTCGCGATCGTCTATCCGCGCCTGACCCTGTCGCGGATGCTGACCTTCACCGCGCTGATACTTGCCGCCACCTTCGTGATCCTGCCGCGGATCATCTTCGGCTCGGCCTATGCCGACATGCGCCTGATGCCGTTCGTGCTGGCCATGGCGCTGCTCGCGATCCGCTTCCGCCGCGACACCGATCTCAAGGTCGGCTGGGTGCTGGCGAGCCTCGCCCTCGTCTTCCTCCTCGCCCGCACCGCCAGCGTCACCTGGAGCCTCAAGCTCGCCAGCGACGAATATGACCAGCAGCTCACGGCAATCGAGAAGCTTCCCGTCGGGGCGCGGGTGGTGTCCATGGTCGGCCTCGGCTGCACCCGCGATTCGAGCTGGCCGATGTGGCGCAACGCGCACCTCGGCGGGATGGTCGTGGTCCGCCGCCTCGGCTTCTCCAACGACCACTGGGACGTCGAGGGCGCCAAGCTTCTCACCGTAATCAACGATCGCGCGGGCTTCTGGCGCTACGATCCGTCGAACCTCGTCGTCGCCAACATTTGCCCGGCGCGCTGGGCCCGGCCGATCGGTCCGATGCTGGCGAGATTCCCGCGGCAGGCATTCGACTATCTCTGGCTGATCAATCCGCCGCCCTATGATCCGGCACAGGTCGCGGGGATGGAGAAGGTCTGGTCGCTGCCCGACGGCTCGGCCCTCTACCGCATCCCGAATCAAGGCGCTAATCCCGCCCGATGATCGGCCTTTCCATCGTCGTTCCCTGCTTCAACGAGGAAGAGTGCCTGCCGCTCCTCCACCAGCGGCTGAGCGGGGCGGCCCGGACCTCGTTTGGCGACGATTACGAGATCATCCTCGTCAACGATGGCTCGCGCGACGCGACCTGGTCGATCATGCAGGACCTCGCCGGCCGCGACCCGAACCTCACCTGCGTCAACCTGTCGCGTAACCATGGTCACCAGCTGGCGCTCACCGCCGGGCTCGACCTCGCCCGCGGCAACCGGATCCTGATCGTCGACGCCGACCTCCAGGATCCGCCCGAACTGCTCGCCCCGATGCTAGAGGTGATGGACCGCGAAGGCGCCGACGTCGTCTATGGCGTCCGTCGCAGTCGTGCCGGCGAGACCCGCTTCAAGCGCGCCACCGCCCATGCCTTCTATCGCCTTCTGTCGAGCGCGACCGAGATCGACATTCCGCTCGACGCCGGCGACTTCCGGCTGATGAGCCGGCGGGCGCTCGACGTGCTCCTCGCCATGCCCGAGCAGGCCCGTTTCGTCCGCGGCATGGTCGCCTGGATCGGCTTCAAGCAGCTGCCGTTTCTCTACGATCGCGCCGAGCGGGCCGCGGGCGAGACCAAATATCCGCTGTCGAAGATGATCCGCTTCGCGCTCGACGCGCTGACCGGCTTCAGCTCCGCCCCGCTCAAGCTCGCCAGCCATGTCGGTCTGCTGCTGAGCGTCGGCTCGATGCTGATCATCCTCTACATCCTCTACGCCTTCCTCGCCGGGCGTAGCATCCCGGGCTGGACCTCGCTGATGCTGGTCGTGGTGGTGATCGGCGCGGTGCAGATGTTCGTGCTGGCGATGATGGGCGAATATATCGGCCGACTCTACAGCCAGGCCAAGCAGCGCCCGCTCTACATCGTCCAGGATATTGCCGGCGAAGCGCGGAGCCCCCGCAAGGGCCTCGGTCAGGTGCCCGAGGCGACGACCCAAAGCGACAGCCCGGGCGGCAGCGGCACCTTGCCGATCAGCCGCGCTTCCTGAGCGAACACCGCTTCCAGCGCCTTGTTGACCGGCGCGGGCGGGAGCGTGTCGTCGCCATCTTCCTTGCCGGTGATCTTGCCCGCGGCCCGGGCCGCGATGGCCACCGGGAAGAGCAGGCTGTTGAGATAGCCCATCCGCTCGATCTTGAGCGGTGAGCCGGCGAACAGCGCCTTCAGGGCCTTCTTGGAGTAACGGCGATGATGGTGGTTCACCACGTCGTGCGCCGACCACATCCACTGGTGCGCGGGAACGGTCATCACGAACCGGCCACCGGGCTTGAGGCAGCGGGCGATCCCCGCCAGCGCCGCTCGGTCGTCCTCAATATGCTCGATCACGTCGAACGAGGCGATGAGGTCGAAGCTCTGGTCGGCGACGCCGGGGAGGTCGGGGAGGGGGGCCGAGCCGATCGGGCGACCAAGCCGTTTCTCGGCCATCCGCCGGGCTTCGGGGTCGACCTCGATTGCCTCGACCATTCCGAACCGGTCGAGCATCGACAGATTGTGCCCGGTCCCGCAACCGACCTCGAGGATCTTGCCGTTGCGGCGGGGGCGGGCGACCCGCGAGATCAGCGAAGCCAGCACATGGCGGCGCGCGCGGTACCACCAGTGAAGCTGGTCGAGCTCCGCCATGCGATCATAAACCTGACGTTCCATCAGCGAAAAACCCACCAGCGATTGAGTGCAAAGGTTGCGAACGGGGTGATGAGGACGGCCGGGACCAGCGGCCACCAGGTCGGCCCGTGAAGGATGTCGGTCGCGATCCAGGTGAACAGCGCATTGAGCGACATGCCGAAAGCCTGGACGATCAGGAACTGCCCCTTGGTCCGCGGATCCTCGACCTTGCCGTGGCCCTTGAAGCTCCACCGGCTGTGCAGGAAGAAGCCGACCGTCACCGCGACCACGAAGGCGATGATGACCGCGAACACCGGCCACATGACATAGGTGGCGAGCGGCCAGTAGACCACGGCGTAGAGCAGGGTGAGGCCGATGCCGACGACGCCGAAGCGCATCAGCTGGCCCAGCATTTCGCGGCGGCGGGGATCGGAAGACAGGGTGGTAATGACCATCCTCTTGCCCTCTAGCGGCGAGTCCCTAGAGCAGCAACGCGCTGAACCGGCGTATCCAAGGGAGTGGTGGCGGGTGCCGGAACGTCTGTTGGGGTGGATGGAGCGCCATTGGCGCCAGGTGGTGGTGCTGACCTGGCTCGCCGCCTGCACGGTCTTCCTGTGGCAGCGCTGGGGGGTGATCCAGTCCTTCGGCCTCGGCGATACCGACGACAATCTGCGCATCGCGCAGGTTCGCGCATGGATGGCAGGCCAAGGCTGGTTCGACCTCCGCCAATATCGCTTCGATCCCGCCTTCGGAGGCGCCAACATCCACTGGAGCCGGATCGTCGATCTTCCGATCGCCGGGCTGATTCTCCTCGGACGCCTGTTCATGAGCGGTGCGGCGGCCGAGCGGATGGCGGTCGCGGTCGCACCGCTCCTCCCCTACGTCATTCTCCTGATGGGAGTGGCGCTCACCGCCCGCCGGCTGGTCAGTCCGGCAGCTTTCATCGCCGCCCTCATCACGCTCTACTTCGCCGGCTCGACCAACGGCATGTTCATGCCGACGCGGATCGATCACCACGGCTGGCAACTGGCGATGCTCAGCCTGGCGATGACCGGGCTCGCCGATCCCGACCGGCGCCGGGGCGGGCTTACCGTGGGCATCGCCACCGCGATCAGCCTCTCCATCGGCCTCGAGATGCTGATCTATCTCGCGCTCGCCGGGGTCGCGCTGGTGCTGATGTGGGTCGCCGACCGCACCGAGCGCGACCGGCTCATGGCCTATGCCGTGAGCCTTGCCGCCGGCTGCAGCCTCGGCTTCCTGCTTTTCGCAAGCTACGCCAATCGCGCGCCCGTCTGCGACGCCTTGTCGCCGGTCTGGCTGTCGGATGCCCTGCTCGGCGGCGGACTGCTGCTGCTGCTCGCCCGGAGGAGCCCCGAGCGCTGGCCGGTCCGCCTCGCCATCGCCGCCGTGGCGGGGGTCGCCATTGCGGCCTTCCACGCCCTCGCCTGGCCGCACTGCCTGTCGCGCCTCGAAGGCGTCACGCCCGAGGTCCAGCGCCTCTGGCTCGACAATGTCCGCGAGGCACGGCCGATCACCCGCCACAGCTGGCGGACGATGGTCACCGTCCTGTCGCTTCCGGTCGTCGGGCTGCTCGGCTGGCTGTGGCTGGTCTGGCTGCACCGCCGCGACGAGGCCCGGCTGCCTCGCATCCTCGCGCTCGCCGTCATCGCCGCCGCCGCCTTCGGTCTTCTCTTCTGGCAAACGCGCGCCGGTCCCGCGGCGCAATTGCTCGGCGTGGTCGGCTGTGCCGCACTCATCGCGACTCTCCTGCCGCGGCTCTGGCACGCCAGGAACAGCCTGGTCGTGATCCTCGGCAGCAGCGCGCTCGTACTCGTCGGGAGCGGCGCCGCAGCCCCGGCCGTCCTGTCGTTCTTCCCCGAAAAGCAGGTCGCGCAGACCCCCGCCCAGCGGGCCAACAACCGCGCCAACCGGCTCTGCCCGACATTGTGGGCGATGCGCCCCGTCGCCCGCCAGCCCAAGGGAATGGTCTTCACCTTCATCGATCTCGGCCCGCGGTTGATCGCCGTGACCCATCATGACGCGCTCGGCGGCCCCTACCACCGCAATGGCCAGGCGATCGCCGACAGCATGAACGCCTTCCGAGGTACCCCCGAGCAGGCGCGGGCGCTCATCATGAAGCACCGCTCGGACTATCTGCTGGTCTGCCCGCAAATGAACCAGGCGACCATCTTCACCGCCCGCACGCCCAAGGGCTTCTATGCACAGCTCGAGAAGGGCGCGACCTTCCCCTGGCTGCAGCCGATCGACCTCGGTGCCGACAGCCCGCTCAAGATGTGGCGGGTGGTCCGCTAGCCGGCGAGGCCGGGGAGGCTTCGTTCGAGCCCGTCGAGCACGAACTGCACCGCCAGCGCGGCGAGGATCACGCCGAGGATCCGGGTGATCATCGCCTCGAGCTTGGCGCCGATCAGCCGCATCAGCGGCCCGGCGGCGAGGAGGGCGGCCAGCGTGAGCGCGATCACCGTGGTCATCGCGCCGAGCACGACCGCCTGCTGGACGATCCCCTCGGCTCGCGCCGAGAGCAGCATCATCGAGGCGATCGATCCCGGGCCCGCGATCATTGGGATCGCCATCGGGAAGACCGAAATGTCCTCCGCCTCGGGGGTCCCCTCGATCTCCCGCGCGCGCTCCTCGCGCCGCTCGGTCCGCTTCTCGAACACCATGTCGAGCGCGATCATGAAGAGCATGATTCCGCCGGCCAGTCGGAAGGCCGAAAGGCTGATCCCGAGCGTCTTCAGCAGCGGTTCGCCGAGCAGGGCAAAGAAGGTGAGGATGCACCAGGCGACCAGCGCCGAGCGGATCGCCATGCGCCGGCGATGGATCGCGTCGGTCCCCTTGGTGAGGCCCGCGAAGATCGGCGCGCAGCCTGGCGGGTCGATGATGACCACCAGGGTGATGAAGGCCGAGGTGAAGAATTCGATCACCGGGATGACGATGCCCTCACGTTGAGGTCGGCGACCGTCTCGAACCGCCGCCCGGTCCACAACTGTACCCGCGTCCGCCGCGCGCCGTCGGCGGCGACGGTCCAGCGGAACAGGAGGGTTCCGTCGGCCGAGCGCGAGAAGCCGCTGTCACCCGGCGGGGCGGTGCGGTTTGCCGGATTGCCGTAGACGCGGTCGATCTGGCGCAAGCGGGCCGCACGATTGGTGCAGGCCGCGGTCCTTACCTGCGGGGTCGCCGGCGCCGCCATCGGTGTCGCCAGCGCGTCGCCGCCGTCCACCGTCCAGCGCCAGTCGCCGCTCGGCTGCTTCATCCAGAGGGTCACGAAATAGCCCTGCGTGCCCGGCATCTGCCAGGGCCCGGTGTTGACCGCGGTCCGCCCGTCGCAGCTGACCCAGCTCTTCGCCGGCTGCCAGCGCACTGCGACCGCGGGCTCCTTGCGATCCTTGAAATAGTCCTGTGCCCAGACCGCCTGCGGATCGAACATCACCGCGGTGGGATCGGCCCATTTTCGGAAGGCGGCCCACTGGCCCATCGCCTGGGCGTCGGTCGCGAAGACCCGCTCGGCCTCGACCGCCGTCGCCGGCTGGGTCGCGGCAAGCATGGCTGCAAGAAGGATCATCGTCACAGGCCCTCGGGGGCGGGCAGGCCGGCCCGGCGGTGCGCTGCGACCAGCGTGTTGCGAAGAAGCATGGCGATGGTCATCGGCCCGACCCCGCCCGGGACCGGCGTGATCGCCCCGGCGACCGCGCTCGCCTCGGCGAAGGCGACGTCGCCGACAAGTCGGCTCTTGCCTTCCTCGGCCCCGGCGATGCGGTTGATGCCGACATCGATCACCGCCGCGCCCGGCTTGATCCAGTCGCCGCGGACCATCTCGGGCCGGCCGACCGCCGCGACCAGGATGTCGGCGCCGCGGCAGACCTCGGGCAGGTCGCGCGTGCGGCTGTGGGCGACGGTCACGGTGCAGCTTTCGCCGAGCAGCAGCATCGCCATGGGCTTGCCGACGATGTTCGACCGCCCGATCACCACCGCATGGCGACCGCTGAGGTCGCCCAGCTCGGCCTTGAGGAGATGAAGGCAGCCGAGCGGAGTGCAGGGGACGAGCGCCGCCGGATCGCCGACCGCCAGCCGCCCGGCGTTGACGACGTGGAAGCCGTCGACATCCTTGTCGGGATCGATGGTCGCAATCACCCGCGCCGCATCCATGTGCGGCGGAAGCGGCAGCTGGACGAGGATGCCGTCGACCGCCGGGTCGGCGTTCAGGCGCTCGACCAGCGCGAGCAATTCCGCCTCGCTGGTGTCGGGGGCGAGCGCGTGATGCACGCTCTCCATGCCCGCGTCGCCCGTCGCAGCCCGCTTGGAGCGGATATAGACCGCACTTGCCGGATCCTCGCCGACCAGCACGGTCGCAAGCCCGATTTTCCGGCCCTGATTGGCCGCGAACAGGCCGGCGAGATGGCCCACCCGTTCACGCAGCGCCAGCGCCGCCGCCTTTCCGTCGATCACCCGTGCCGGCACGATCTTACATCCCTGGTGGGGGAAGCGACGCCATCGCGTTGCTGATCACCGGGTTGATCAGGATCCCGATCAGCAGCAGCACCACGACCGGCGACAGGTCGAGCCCGCCGAAGTCGGGCAGGATCTTGCGGAACGGCCGGTAAAGCGGCTCCAGGAACCGGTCGAGGCCGACGAGGAAGCGACGGACGCCCTGGCTCGACGTGTTGAGGACGTTGAAGGCGACCAGCCAGCTCAGGATGACTTGGATGATGATCAGCCACCACAGCAGGTTGAGCAGGATGGTGGCGATCTCGAGCAATGTGCGGAGGATCATGTCCGGCCTCTAGCGTAGAGGGCGGCCCCCCGGCAACACGGGCTCAGGGGGCCGAACGGTCCGCTTCGGCGATCGCCAGCAGCAGCGCGAAGTCGCCTTCGGGATCCTTCCATTCGTCGACCGGGGTCCAGCCGCCGGCGGCGAGCAGCAGGCGCGCGCTCTCGCTCGTATATTTGTGGCTGTTCTCGGTATGGATGCTCGACCCCGCCGCAAGGGCGAAGGACTGGCCGTCGATAGCGAAGGTCACGTCCTCGACCGCGACCAGATGCATCTCGATCCGCGACAGCATCGCGTTCCAGCGCGCCTCGTGGCGGAACGCCGACACCGGCACGTCTCCGCCAAGCTCGCGGTTGATCCGCTCGAGGAGGTTGAGATTGAACGCCGCCGTCACGCCCTGCGCATCGTCATAGGCCGCGGTCAGCCGACCGACGTCCTTCACCTGGTCCATGCCGATCAGCAGCATCGAGCCCGTGCCTAGCGTCTCTCGGAACGAGCGCAGCAGATCGACTGCGCTTGCCGGCACAAAATTGCCGATCGTCGACCCGGGGAAGAAGCCGAGCCGCGGCTGGCGCCGGACCGCTGCGGGAAGCGGGAAGGGGCGGGTGAAATCGGCTTCGATCGGTTCGATCGCAAGCTTGGGAAAGCGCTCCTGGAGCTTGCCCGCGCTGTCCCGCAGGAACTCGCCACTGATGTCGACCGGCACGTAGAGCGCGGGATCGATGCCCTCGAGGAGCACGGGGGTCTTGGTCAGTGAGCCCGCGCCATAATCGACCACGGCCCGGCCGGGACCGACCCGCGCCGCAATGTCGGCCATCGCCCGGCCGAGGATCGCGGTCTCGGTGCGCGACGGATAATATTCGGGCAGCCGGGTGATGTCGTCGAACAGCGCCGAGCCCTTCTGGTCGTAGAACCAGCGAGCGGGGATCGCCGGAGGCTCCTGGCGAAGGCCGGACAGGACGTCGTGGAGAAAGGCGGGATCGACCCGCTCAGAGATCGCGAGCAAGACGGACTCCCGTGAACTGCCAGCGCGCGGCCGGCGGAAAGAAATTGCGATAGGAGGCGCGCGAATGGCCCCGCGGGGTGGCGCAACTCGCCCCCTTGAGGATCATCTGCCCGCTCATGAACTTGCCATTATATTCGCCGACCGTGCCCTCGGGCGGGCGGAAGCCGGGGTGCGACAGATAGGCCGATCCGGTCCAGCACCAGACGTCCCCGAACAGGCCGCCACCGGCCCGGGGCAGGACCGCCCCGGCCGTGTCGAGCTGATGGCCACCCGATGGATCGGCACCACGCGCCGCATCCTCATATTCGGCCTCGATCGGAAGCCGCGCGCCGGCCCAGCGCGCGAAGGCGTCGGCCTCGTAGAAGCAGACGTGCGCGACCGGTGCGGCGGGATCGAGCGCGCGGACCCCGGCGAGGGTGAAGCTGCTGCCATCCCCCTGCCAGTAGAGCGGCGCCGTGACATTCTCGCGGCGCACCCAGTCCCAGCCATCGCTCAGCCACAGGCCAGGCGTCCGATAGCCGCCGTCTGCTATGAATTCGGCCCACTCGCCGTTCGTCACGGCGCGATCGGCGAGCGCATGCGGCTGCAGCCAGGTCTGATGCCGGGGGCGCTCGCAATCGAACGCGAAGCCCGCGTCGCCGGCGCCGATCTCGACGAGGCCCGAACGTCCTTCGATCCACTGAACCGGCGCTGCCGGTACCGCGTCCATCGGCGGCAGGCTGCCATAAGCGGGGAGCAGGGGATTGGCGGCGAAGGTCGCGAGGATGTCGGTCAGGAACAGTTCCTGATGCTGCTGCTCGTGATTGATGCCGAGCTCGACCAGCGTCCGCGCATCCGCCCCGAGCGCCGGCATCGCCGTCTCGAGCGCCGCGTCGACATGGCGGCGATAAGCGCGCACCTCGTCGAGCGTCGGGCGGGCCAGCATGCCGCGCCGGTCGCGCGCCAGCCGCTCGCCCGCGCCTTCATAATAGCTGTTGAAAAGGAAGGCGAAGCGCTCGTCGAACGGCCGATAGCCCGGCACGTGCTCGGCGAGCACGAATGTCTCGAAGAACCAGCTGGTATGCGCGAGATGCCACTTGGCCGGGGAGGCGTCGGGCATCGGCTGCACCGTCGCCTCCGCGTCGCTCAGCGGCTCGGCCAGCGCCAGCGTCAGCGCCCGGACCTCACGCAATCGTTCGTCGAGCGACGCTTCGCGGACGGGCAGCGCGACATTCATCCTGCTTACTTTACCCCAGGATAGGTCTTGTCGGCCAGCAATTGCGCGAGGTGCGCCGTGTTCACCGCCAGCGTCTTAATCGCCGCCGTGACCTCGTCGGGCACCTTGGGCAGGTCCTTGAAGTCGGTCTTGTGCATCGCTTCTCCGACCCAGTAGGTCGCCGAGGCGGCGGGGATGGTCCAGCCCACGTCGTTCAGGCCCTGGAAGAGGTCGGCGGTCACCCGATGCGCGCCATCCTCGTTGCCGACGATCGCCGCCACCGCGACCTTGCCGCTGCTTGGCATCCGGCCCTGCTCGTCGGTTTCCGAGAGAAAGGCATCCATGCGCTCGAGCACGAGCTTGGCCTGGCTCGACAATTGTCCGAGCCAGATCGGAGTCCCGAAGACGAGGATGTCGGCGTCGAGGATCTTCTTGCGGATCGCCGGCCATTCGTCCCCATCGCCTTCGTCCGAGCTCACGCCCGGCTTGATTCGGAAGTCCGCCAGACGGATCGTCTCGGTCCATTCGACGCCCTGCTCGCCAAGCGCATCCTTGACGAGGTCGATCATCTTGTCGGTGGACGAAGGCTCCTTGCCGCTCGGCTTGAGGGTCGCGTTGATCGCAATGGCTTTGAGGGTCACGAAGGCTCCGGGGCTAGGATATATTAGTCACAACCCCCGGCATTCGTTTCAGTGCCGTACCTGACCCAACAACTAGGTTCGGGTGGCACCCGGCTGCCACAATACGTCGCCGCCCCGGTCCCTGGCAACGAACCGCGCCATCACGAACAGATGGTCCGACAGGCGATTGAGATAGGCGAGGGCGTGCGGATTGATGGCTTCCTCAGCCCCCAGCGCGACCGTCCAGCGCTCGGCCCGGCGCGCCGTCGCGCGGGCAAGGTGAAGCGCCGCGACCGCCGCCGATCCGCCCGGCAGGATGAAGCTCGTCAGCGGCGACAGCTCGGCGTTCATCGCATCGATCTCGCGCTCGAGCCGCTCGACCTGCTCGGGGACGATCCGCAGCGCGCCTTCCATCTCGCCCGGCGTCGCAAGGTCCGCGCCGAGGTCGAACAGCTCGTTCTGCACCCGCGACAGCGACGCCGCTGCCTCATCCTCGAGCGAGACGAGCGCCAGCCCGATCGCGCTATTGGCCTCGTCGACCTCGCCGATCGCATGCATCCGCGCGGACGCCTTGCTGATCCGGCTGCCGTCGACCAGCCCGCTGTCCCCGCCGTCGCCGGTCCGGGTGTAGATCTTCGTCAGCTTGACCAGGGTCTTACTTCCCTGCGCTGGCGAGAAGCAGGATGGCGGCCGCGATGAAGACGGCGATGCCCTGGTAGAGGACGCGCTTGCGCATCCACTGCTGCTGCTGTTCCTGGTTCCCGACCTTGCCCGACGCCATCGCGAGGACGCCGCGGACGAGAACATAGGCGGTCGCCGCCATGGCGAGCACCAGCGCGATGATGAGAAGCGTGTTCATAGCCGTCCCTACTTAAGCCTCCGCAAGCCGATAACCAGTGGGCAGAATGTCCATGCCGAGGTCGCGGGCGAGCGCCTTGCCGTCGACCCCCGCCTCGCGCATCGCGGCGAGGGTCGGCGCCTGGTCGCGCTTGGCCAGCCGCCGTCCGTCCTCGTGGCACACCAGCCGGTGGTGGCAGTAGGTCGGCTCGGGCGCCCCGAGCAGCGTCTGCAGCAGCCGCTGGACCGGGGTCGAGGGCCTGAGGTCGGCTCCGCGCACTACGCAGTCGACTCCGCTTTCCCAGTCGTCGATCACGCACGACAGATGGTAGGAGGAGGGCGCGTCCTTCCGCGCCAGCACCGCGTCGCCGATCATCGCGTTAGTGCCCGCGAAGGTCCGCCCGTCGGTTTCCCGCCACCCGGGTACCCCGCCGACGAGCGCGATCGCCTTGCCTGCGTCGAGCCGCCAGCTGTGCGGGGTCGAGGCGCGGCGCTCGGGGTCGTCGGCAAGGCCGCGGCAGGTCCCCGGATAGGCGCTTCCCGCATCACCGTGCGGGGCGGTCAGCGAGGCGGCGATGTCGGCGCGGGTACAGAAACAGGGATAGACCAGCCCCATTTCCTTCAGCGCATCGAGCGCCGCGGCATATCGTTCGGTCCGCGCCGACTGGACGATCGGCGCCCCGTCGAAGGCCAGTCCCAGCCAGGCGATGTCCTCGGCGATGGCGGCGACGAACTCGGACCGCGCCCGCCCGGGATCGAGATCCTCGATCCGCAGCAGCCAGCGCTCTCCGAGGGCCTGCCCGTGCACCGCGCTATAGGCATGGCCGAGATGAAGCCGGCCGGTCGGGGAGGGGGCGAACCGGGTGATCACTTCGCGCGCAAAGCCCCTTGACCGCGAATCGGCAACTTGCGATTCATCAGGGCGTCACATCGGCTTGGCAACCGATGGGCACAAGGGAAGCGGCCGAAGACGGTCTCTCCTCCTTGCGTGCGACGAGGCCGGAGAGGCGCGTTCGGCAGGACCGAACGGAGACCTGAGCGCTCGTGTATCATCCCGATCTTATCCGCCACCCCGACAGCTGTCCGGCGCTGGTGCTGAACGCCGACTATACCCCGCTGTCTTATTATCCATTGAGCCTGTGGCCGTGGCAGACCGCGATCAAGGCGATGTTCCTCGAACGGGTGGACGTCATCGCCCATTATGACCGCGAGGTGCATTCGCCGAGCCATACGCTGAAGCTGCCGAGCGTGATTGCGCTGCGCCAGTTCGTCCGGCCGAGCGAGCATCCCGCCTTCACCCGCTTCAATCTGTTCCTCCGCGACCGCTTCCGCTGCGTCTATTGCGGCAGCCACCGCGAACTGACCTTCGACCATGTCATCCCGCGCGCACAGGGCGGGCGGACGACCTGGGAGAATGTCGCCACCGCCTGCGCGCCCTGCAACCTCAGGAAGGGCGGGCGCACCCCGCGCCAGGCCGGCATGTCGATCGCGCACTGGCCCGAGCGTCCGACCAGCTGGCAATTGCAGGACCATGGCCGTGCCTTTCCGCCCGGCTACCTCCACGAAAGCTGGCGCGACTATCTTTACTGGGACGTCGAACTGGAGGCCTGACCGCCCGCTTTTCCTAACGTCTCGTTAACCATTTCCCACCACTATGGGCGAATGCCCCGCCCCGTCCCATCCGCGCGTCGTCCCAGGCTCCTCGTCGTGACGCCGAACCGTGGCCATCTGTCGCTGCTCGCGCGGCGGCTCGGGGACGAGGGTTATGCCATCGCCGCCGCGTCCGACGGAGCTGGTGCGCTCGGGGAATTGCATCGCGGCCAGGTCGACCTCGTCCTTGCCGAACTGGTGATGACCCCGATGAGCGGGCCCGAGCTGACCCGCGCGATCCGCGAGCAGGCGGCGTTCGCGAACCTTCCCGTTCTGCTCCTCGCCGGCCGGTCCGAGCCCGACCCTGCCGTCCGCGCCTACGCCGCGGGCGCCGACGACGTCATGCTCAAGCCCTTCCACTTCGAACTGCTGGTCGCCCGGATCGAGCGCCGCCTCGCTGCCGCCCGCCAGCTCGCCGCCCTCCGCGCTGACATGGACGCGATGGACGCCCGTGCCGCCCTGAAGGCGATCGAGCTCGGCGAACTCAAGGACCGCATGTACGCGCTCGAAGCCGAGCGCCGGCGCCAGACCGCCTAGAGGCCGGCCATCGCCTCGCGCACCAGCGGCGCGAGGTCCGGCCGGGCCATCGCCAGCTTGAGCGTCGCCAGCACATAGCCTGCCCGGTCGCCGCAATCGTGGCGGACCGCGTCGACCTTGACCGCATGGAACGGCTGGCGGCCAATCAGCTTGGCCATGGCGTCGGTCAGCTGGATCTCGCCGCCCGCGCCCGGCTCCTGCGCGTCGAGCACGTCCATCACTTCGGGCTGCAGGATGTAGCGCCCGATCACGCCCAGCCGCGACGGCGCCACTTCGGGGGCCGGCTTCTCGACCAGGCCGCGGACCTCGGTCAGCGCGCCATCGCTCGCGCCTGGCGTGACGATGCCGTAGCTCGCGGTCTTCTCGGCCGCGACTTCCTCGGCGCAGACGATGTTGCCGCCGACCTTGTTATAGGCCTCGACCATCTGTTTCAGCGCACCCGGCGTGCCGGCCATCAGGTCGTCGGGCAGGAGCACCGCGAACGGCTCGTTGCCGACCACGTGTCGCGCGCACCAGACCGCATGGCCGAGGCCCAGCGGCTGCTGCTGGCGGACGCTGATCAGCTCGCCGAAATCGGCCCGGCTCTGCTCGAGCACGTCGAGGCTCTTGCCCTTGCCCTTCATCGTCGTCTCGAGCTCGAACGACATGTCGAAATAATCGACCAGGCTCGACTTGCCGCGCCCGGTCACGAAGATGAGCTGTTCGATTCCCGCCTCGCGCGCCTCGTCGACCGCATATTGGATCAGCGGACGGTCGATCACCGTCAGCATTTCCTTGGGCATGGTCTTGGTCGCGGGGAGCAGGCGGGTGCCGAGACCGGCGACGGGGAAGACGGCCTTGCGGACGGGCAGAAAAGCAGAACTCATTGGGGCTCCTGGACTCCGGTCTGGTTGTTCGCAGGCGGAGCGCTGCTGTCGCCTTCCGGTTCCGCCGCCGATTCCGCGCCGCTCGGCGGGGGGAGGTCGAAGCGGTCCGGACGGCGCGGTTCGGACCGGCGCAGGATCTCGTCGACCCGGACCGGGCGCGCGATCGCCGGCGGGGTCAGCAATTCCTCGGGGGTCGGGGTGGTCGTCGCCAGCTTGGGCTTGACCGGAAGCGGCTGGCCCGGCGGCGGCTTGAGGTCGCCGACCGACCCGCAGGCGCCGAGCGCGAGCGCGGCGCCGATGGGCCAAAGCCCAAGCTTGTAAGGCAGACCCCTTGGCGGGTAGCGCAACGTCATGCGAGCTCTTTTCCTGGCCGCCGCACTGGCGGCGCTGATGACCGGCGGCTGCGATAGGCAAAGCACCGGGCAAAGCCAAGCCGACGACTCCCCCGCCAAGGCCGCAAGCCCCGGCGGGCCCGGGCTCGACCGCTCGCAGGCGGGCAAGCCGATGCCGGCCGTGACCATTCTCGACGGGGACGGGGAGGAGACCAGCCTGTCGGCCGCTGCCGCGGGCAAGCCGTTGCTGGTCAACCTCTGGGCGACCTGGTGCGCGCCCTGCATCAAGGAACTGCCGACCCTCGACGCGCTCGCGGACCGTAGCGGCGCACCGCAGGTGCTGGCGCTCAGCCAGGACATGCAACCCCAGCCGACCGTCGCCGCCTTCCTCGACGAGAAGAAGATCGGGCTCGAGGCATTCCAGGACAAGGAAATGGCGGTGTCGGGCGCGCTCGGCGTCCAGATCCTGCCGACCACCATCCTCTATGGCTCGGACGGGAAGGAGATCTGGCGCTATTCAGGCGACCTCGACTGGACCGGACCCGAAGCCGCCAAGCTCCTCGCCCAGGCGCGCTAGCGACAGCGCCGGGGGGCTGGAAATGAGATCGATCGTCGGGGACCGAGCCGCCTGGTTCTGGGCGGGCTGCGCCGCCATCAGCGCCGGCGTCCTCCTCCACCTGCCGATGCTCGCCATGGCGCACCGCATGGGCAACCACCTCGTCGGGATGCCCGTCGACTGGCAGATGATTGTCGGGATGGGCCTCATCGGTCTTGGCGTCCCGCTCGCCTGCTGGGGCGCCCTCCCGCGCCACCGTGCGCCCCATGGCGACGCGGCTGGCACCAATTACGAGGCGCCCAACAGCACGCCCCTCAACCGCTGGCACGCCGCGGTACTGCTCGTCCTTACCCTCGGCCTCGTCATCGACGTGATGAAGCCCGCGACCCTCGGCTTCGTCCTCCCCGGTCTTGCCGCCGAATATGGGATCGAGCGAAGCACCGCGGCGCTGCTCCCGCTGACCGCGCTGATCGGGACCACGGTCGGCTCCTTCCTGTGGGGCTGGCTCGCCGACGTCTACGGCCGCCGGGTCTCCATCCTCCTCTCCTCGATCCTGTTCGCCTCAACCGCCATCTGCGGGGCGATGCCGTCGTTCGGCTGGAACCTCCTCATGTGCTTCCTGATGGGCTCCTCGGCGGGGGGCATGCTGCCCGTCGTCTACGCCCTCCTCGCCGAGGTGATGCCGCCGCGCCATCGCAGCTGGGTGCTCGTGCTGGTCGGCGGGACCGGCCTCGTCGGCGGCTATCTCGCGGCAAGCGGCGCCGCGCATGCGCTCGAGCCCGTCTACGGCTGGCGCTCGCTCTGGCTGCAGGGATTTCCGAGCGGGCTCCTCCTGCTCGCGCTCGCCCGCTTCATCCCCGAGACACCGCGCTTCCTCGCCGAGCAGGGCCGGACCGAGGAGCTGCGCCTCATGGAGCAGCGCTTCGGCCTCGTTCCAAGGCCGCGCGCGCCGGCGCCCGCCGATGCCGCCGCGGCGGCCGCCAGCCACGGCCGGCTGACCCTCGCCCTCGTCGTCGCCGCCCTCAGCTGGAGCTTCGTCAATTTCGGACTTCTGCTCTGGCTCCCGAGCGACCTTCAGAGCCGCGGCTTCAGCGCCGAGCTCGCCAGCGGGATCCTCGCCCGTTCCTCGCTGCTCGCGCTGCCGACGATCCTCCTCTGCGCCCTCTTTTATGCGAAGTTCAGCAGCAAGTGGACGCTCGTCGCGACCATCCTCCTGACGCTCGTCGGTCTGGCCGGTGCCCTGCTGCCCGCGTCGCTGCTGAGCTGGCAGCCCCTGCTGGTCGCGGTGATCGCGCTGCTCATCCTCGGCACCAACGGCACCATCGCCGTACTGCTGCCCTATACGGCCGAAAACTATCCGCTCGGCACACGCGGTCGGGCCACGGGGCTCGTCGCCGGAAGCAGCAAGTTTGGCGGGGTCGCGGTTCAGGTCGCGGCGCTGGTCGGCTTCATCCCGACCCTGACCGGCGCCGCGCTCGCGCTGGTCGTCCCGACGGCATTCTCGGCGGTGCTGCTCGGCTGGGCGGGCCGCGAGACGCGCGGCCGAAGCCTGCGCGAGCTTGAGGCCGGCCAGTCCTAGCGGCTTTCGAGCGCCTTCACCTTGGCATTGGCCTCGGCCCGGACCGCCTCGGCCCGATCATTGCCCTGCTCGCGCGCGAGATCGGCCTGCTTCTCCAGCGCCTCGGCCTGGATCTCCAGCCGCTTGCCGTCATAGCCCGAGACCTGCTTGGCCCGCTCGCGCAGGCCCTTCGCCTCATTGTCGAGCGGATCGGCCTGCTTGTCCGCCTCGCTCTCGATCGCGTCCGCACGGGTATCCGCTTCCGCCTTGATGTCGTGAATCTGTTGCTCCTGCGGCGTGCGCGAGCAGGCCGCGAGAAGCAGCAGCGAAAGCGTCAAGGCGGTCGAGCGCATCATTTCCCTCATCTTTGTTCCCGTGCCGGAACGCTCGATGCGGGCCCCGGTGCCCTCCGCCTAGTCGCGCAGCAGTTCGTTGATGCCGGTCTTGGATCGGGTGCGCTCGTCGACCCGCTTGACGATCACCGCGCAGGCGAGGCTCGGACCACCGTCCTTGCCCGGGAGGCTGCCCGGCACGACCACCGAATAGGCCGGCACCCGGCCGTACATCACCTCACCGGTCGCCCGGTCGACGATCTTGGTCGAGGCGCCGAGGAACACGCCCATGCTGAGCACCGCGCCCTTCTCGACCACCACGCCCTCGGCGACTTCGCTGCGCGCGCCAATGAAGCAATCGTCCTCGATGATCACCGGCCCGGCCTGCAGCGGCTCGAGGACCCCGCCGATCCCGGCGCCGCCCGAGATATGGACGTTCTTGCCGATCTGCGCGCAGCTTCCGACCGTCGCCCAGGTGTCGACCATCGTTCCTTCGCCGACATAGGCGCCGAGGTTGACGAAGCTCGGCATCAGCACGGCGCCCGGCGCGACATAGGCGCCCCGGCGGACGATCGCGCCCGGCACCGCGCGGAAGCCCGCTTCCTGGAACTTGCCCGCGTCCCAGCCTTCAAACTTGCTCGGCACCTTGTCCCACCAGCTGGCGCCACCCGGGCCGCCCGGAATGGTCTCCATTCCGTTGAGGCGGAAGCTCAGCAGCACCGCCTTCTTCAGCCACTGGTTGACGACCCATCCGTCGGGACCCGGCTCGGCCACCCGGACCACGCCCGCATCGAGCATGCCAAGCGCCCATTCGACCGGCTGGCGAACCTCCTTCGGCGCGTCGGTCCCGAGGCTGTCGCACTTCTCCCAGAGAGCGTCGATGATCGGTTCGAGTTCGTTATTCTGGTTCAAGCCTCGTCTCCAAGCAGGTCGTGCAGCCAGTCCGCGACGTCGCTGATGGTGACGTCGATATGGCCGGGGTCGCAGTCGTGATTGCCGCGCTCCGAGCCATTGTCCACCCACACCGTGGTCATTCCGAGCGCCTTCGCGGGCCGTAGATTCTGCGCCATGTCCTCGACCATGCAGGCCCGCGTCGGATCGATCCCCATCCGCGCGCACAGCAACTCGTAGCCATGGCGCTGCGGCTTGGGTTGCAGCTCGGCCGCATGGATGTCGTGGAGATGCTCGAATTGGTCGGCGATTCCGATCCGGTCGAGCACGCGGCGGGCATAAGGCGCATCGCCGTTGGTGAAGACGAACTTGCGACCGGGCAGCCGCCCGAGCCCCTGCGCCAGCCGCGCATTGGCGCCGACCCGGTCGAGCGGGATCGCATGGACGTCGTCGAGGAAGTCGTGGGGATCGACCCCATGCTCCCTCATCAGCCCGGCGAGCGTCGTTCCGTGGGTGTGGAAATGATGCTTCTGAATCCGCCGCGCCTCGGCCGCCTCCACCCCCAGGAGCCGCTGGATATAGGCGCCCATCCGCTCGTCGATCAGCGCGAACAGTCCGGTCGAGGCCGGATACAGGCAATTGTCCAGATCGAAGATCCACGCTTCGATGTGGCCGAATGTCGCTTGATGGTGCCGGGAGAGCGCAGAACCTGCCATAATGAATGGGCCTAGCGTTGGTTCCGCCTTTCAGCAAAACGAAAGGATTCGTTAGGCATAAGCCGCTAGAAGAAAGTGACTATTTCCTAGAGGTTTGCGGAAGGATTGGGCGAATGAGGAAGGCGCTTCTGGGATCATCGGCCGGTGCGGCCATGCTGGCGCTGTCGGCATGCGGTGGTGGCGGCGGCGGAGGCGTGAACTCGACTCCGACTCCGCCGAGCAATCTGACTCCCGCGCCGACCCCGGCGCCGACGCCCACGCCAACCCCCGCACCGGCGCCGACCCCGACGCCCACGCCCACCGTCAATTACAACACGCAGGAATATCTTAATTCGAACGCGGCGGTCGCGGCCAATGCCATCGCCGCCTACAATGCCGGGGCGACCGGCCGCGGGGTCAAGGTCGCGGTCATCGACAGCGGCATCAATCCCGCGATCAGCGAATTCGCCGGCAAGATCGATCCGGCCAGCCGCGACGTCACCACCGCCGGGCGCGAGCTCGCCGACGAGCAGGGCCATGGCTCGGCCGTGGCCGGGGTCGCCGTCGCCGCCCGCGACAACAACAACATGCATGGCGTCGCCTTCGATTCGACCGTCATCGCCCTTCGCGCTGATACGCCCGGCACTTGCACCGACACCGAGGGCGATGGCTGTTCCTTCAACGACCTCAACATCGCTCGGGGCGTCGATGCCGCGGTTGCTGCCGGGGCGCGGGTCATCAACATGTCGCTCGGTGGATCGGAACCCGGTTCGACCCTGCTCTCCGCCATGCAGCGCGCGGTCGCCGCGGGCGTGGTCTTCGTCATCTCGGCCGGCAACGACGGCGACAAGCCCGAAGGCGTCAACGCCGATCCCTTCGCCGCCGTCCCCGCCACCTATTTCCCGGGTAAGATCATCATCGCCGGCTCGGTTGGGACCACCGTCGGCGGGGTGACCAGCGGCCTCGACCAGCTCAGCGTCTTCAGCAACAAGGCGGGCACCGCCGCCAACGCCTATCTCGCCGCGCTCGGTTCGGGCGTCCGCACCGTCAACAAGGATGGCGTGCCCTCGCGCTGGAGCGGGACCAGCTTCTCGGCCCCGACCGTCAGCGGCGCCGTCGCCTTGCTCGCCTCGGCCTTCCCCAATCTCACCGGTACCCAGATCGTCGACATCCTGTTCCGCTCGGCCGACGACCTCGGCGCGGTCGGGACCGACGAGATCTTCGGCCGCGGCCGGCTCAACATCGCCCGGGCGATGCAGCCGATCGGCACCGCCACCCTCGCCGGAAGCGGCACGCCGATCACCGGCCAGACCGCCGGTGCTCCGCCGGCCGCGGGCGATGCCCCGCCGGTCAACGGCAGCGGTCTCGGCGCGATCATCCTCGACGGCTATTCGCGGGCCTTTGCGGTCGACCTTGCCCGAAGCATTCGCGCCGCACCGCGGACCGAGCCGCTTCGCCGCGCGCTCGACGGGTCGGTGATGGTCGGCGGCGCCCGCGCGGGCGGGGTCAGCATCGCCATGACCATTGCGCAGCGCAAGGATGCGGTCGGGACCATGCTCCGCCAGACCGGCATCGGGCCCGAGGACCTCCGCAAGGCCCGCCTCATCGCCGGGTCCGCAGTCGCGCGCCTCGACGACCGGACCGCCATCGCCATGGGCTTCTCCGAAGGCGCCAAGGCGATGGAGCGCCGGCTCTCGGGCGCAGACGCGGGGTCGTTCCTCATCGCCAAGGACGTCGCCGGCAACCCCGGCTTCGACGCCAAGCGCGGGACGTCGATCGCGGTCCGCCGCAATCTCGGCCCCGCCGCGATCACTTTCTCGGGCGAGACCGGCGAGGTCTACAGCGAGCGACGCCTGACCTCGCTCGATTCCCCCTATCGCTGGACCAATGTCGCGCTCGACCGCAACTTCGGCCGGACCTGGCTGTCGCTCGGCCTCGGCCGCCTCGACGAGAAGCGCAGCCTGCTCGGCGGGCAGATGACCGACCTTCTCGGCGGGGGCGGGGCGGCGACGACCTTCCTCGACCTCGAGGCACGGCGCGAGCTCGGCAACGGCTGGACCGCGAGCCTCAATGCGCGGCGCGGCTGGACCAGCTTCGCCGGCGGCGCCTTCCGCACCGGTGCCTATGGCCTCGACCTGTCGCGCGCCGACCTGCTGAGCGACGGCGACCGCCTCGGTTTCCGCCTGTCGCAGCCGCTCCGGATCGACGGCGGCGGTTTCGCGATGAGCCTTCCGACCTCGTTCAACTACGACACCATGACCCCGGGCTACAGCATTGTCCGCTCGAGCCTGGTGCCGCGGGGACGCGAGGTCGATGCCGAGCTGAGCTATCAGCGCCGTCTGCTCGCGACCGGCTGGCTCGGCGGCAACGTCTTCGTCCGCCGCCAGCCGGGCCACATCGCCGCGGTCGATGCCGACGTCGGCGTCGCCGCGCGATTCAGCCTCGGTTTCTGACGCGCGGGGCTTTAACCGGCCTGCAATGGGTGGCACCTAGGCTCCCACCCATGATCGACAAGCCAGCCGACCCGGCCGCCGCCAAGCGCGAGCGGATCAAGGCCATCAGCCGAACCGTCCACAGCATTCCGGTGGAGGAGGGCGGCCAGCTGCGCCGTCCGAAGGCCGTGCCTGCGATTGCCGAGGCCCCGTCCGGCGAGCATTTCTGGCGCAGGACCGCGCTCACCGCCGGCGGGGTCGCCGGGGTGGCAATCGGGTTCGCGGCCGGCCTGCTCGCCGGTCGCCGCCGCTGATATTTTCTAGAGAAGGCCGCCCGGTTCGGCCGTCACCACGCCGGTCCCGACGAGAATGACGGCGATGGTCAGCACCAGGGCCGCGACATAGGCAAGAGAGCGAAACCCGCCGCCCGATTGGGGGCGGGTCGCGTTCGACAGACGATCGTTCATCCGCGCACAACTATCGAGGGCCGCACAAGGTCCCGGATTCGTTGAAGAAGATTCTTGCATCCGTCGCCTTCGACCCGCCATGACGGCGTTTGGGGGAGATTGAGCATGACGCAGCGCTGGGGCTTGTGGGGCGGACTGCTGCTGTTCGGGCTTTTGTTGCTGCTCGATCCGCCCGCCGGAATGCCGCTCGTCGCCTGGCACGTCGTCGCGCTGTCGGCGCTGATGGCCTGCTGGTGGATGACCCAGGCCCTGCCGCTGACCGCCACCGCGCTCTTGCCCTTCCTCCTGCTTCCCGCCTTCGGGGTGATGACCGCGACCGCTGCAGCGGCGACCTATTACAGCCCGATCCTCTTCCTTGTCCTTGGCGGAGCGATCATCGCGCTCGCGATCGAGCGCACCGGCCTCCATCGCCGGCTGGCGCTGGCGATCATCGCCCGCGGCGGGACCACGCCCTCGGCGATGCTGCTCGCCTTCATGACCGCCACCGCGATCGTCTCGATGATCGTCTCCAACACCGCGACCACCCTGATCATGATGCCGATCGCGGTCGCGGTGCTGCGCGCCGCGCGGATCGAGCCCGGCCATACCGACGGCTTCGCCGGGGCGCTGGCGATGGGCATCGCCTTCGCCGCCTCGATCGGCGGCCTCGCGACCCTCGTCGGCTCGCCCACCAACGCCATCGCCGCCGGGATCATCGAGCGCGCCATCGGGCTGCGCATCGACTTCCTCCTCTGGGCGACATTCGGCGTGCCGCTGGTGCTGGTCGCCATTCCGCTCTGCTGGCTGATCCTGCTCAAGGTGCAGAAGGTCGCCCCGACCGACTTCGACCCCGCCGCCGCCATGGCCGCGATTGGCGAGGCCGGACCCTGGTCGAGCGCCGAGAAGCGACTCGTGCCGGTCATCCTCCTCACTGTCGCCGCCTGGGTCGTCCTGCCGCTCGTCGCCGACCGCCTGCCCAAGGACGTGCTGGTCGACGGCACGGTCGCGGTGGTCGCGGCGCTCATCCTGTTCGTCCTCCCCGACGGGACCGGCCGTCCGATCCTCACCTGGGTCGAAGCCAATCGCGCGCCGTGGGACGTCATCATGCTCTTCGGCGGTGGCCTCGCGCTGGCCGCGGGGATCGGCGAAAGCGGCCTCGACACCTGGTTAGGGGTCGCGCTCGCGCCGCTGAAATCGGTCCATCCGCTGCTGATCGCGCTTGCATTAGTCGCCCTGGTGGTGGTGATCACCGAATTCGCCAGCAACGTCGCCGCCGCCTCGGGGATCATCCCGGTGGTCGCGGGGATCATCGCCGCGACCGGAATCGACCCCATCCTCCTCGCGCTCCCCGCCGCCTGGGCCGCGAGCTGGGGCTTCATGCTGCCGAGCGGCACCGGGCCAAACGCCATCGCCTGGGCGACCGGGCACATCGCGCTCCCCCGAATGCTCAAGGCCGGGCTCCTGCTCGACATCGCGGGCGTGCCCCTCCTCGTCGGGATGGTCTGGCTATTGCAGCCCTTGCTGGGCTAGGGGCTCAGCCCATGGAAAACGAAGCCCAGATGAGCGGTGTGCCCGCCAAGCGCCCGATGAAGAAGAGCCCGACCGCGATCGGCAACCACCAGCTCAGCCCCGAGACGATGATGATGGGCTTCGGCTTTGACCCGGCCCTGTCCGAGGGCAGCCTCAAGCCGCCGATCTTCCTCACCTCGACCTTCGTCTTCGAGACCGCGGCCCACGGCAAGCGCTTCTTCGAAGGCATCACCGGCAAGCGTCCGGGCGGTGCCGAGGGCCTCGTCTATTCGCGCTTCAACGGCCCCAACCAGGAAATTCTCGAAGCCCGACTCCGCCTCTGGGAAGAAGCCGAGGAAGCGCTCGCCTTCTCGAGCGGCATGTCGGCCATCGCCACCTTGCTCCTTACCTACGCCCGCCCGGGCGACGTCATCGTCCACTCGGGTCCGCTCTATGCCGCGACCGAGACGTTGATCGCCAAGATCCTCGGCCAGTTCGGCATCACCTGGCTCGACTTCCCCGCTGGCTCGACTCAGGAAGAGATCGCCGCGGTGATCGAAGCCGCAAAGGCCAAGGGCCGCCTGAGCCTCATCTATCTCGAGAGCCCGGCCAACCCGACCAACGCGTTGGTCGACGTCGAGGCGGTCCGCGCCGCCCGTGACGCCGCCTTCGCAGGCGGCGACGTGCCGCCGATCGCGATCGACAACACCTTCCTCGGCCCTCTCTGGGCGCGGCCGCTGGCGCAGGGCGCGGACATCACCGTCTACTCGCTCACCAAATATGCCGGCGGGCACAGCGACCTCGTCGCGGGCGGCCTGGTCGGCTCGAAGAAGTTCCTCGATCCGATCCGGATGATGCGCAACACCATCGGCACCATCTGCGATCCCAACACCGCCTGGATGCTGCTGCGCAGCCTCGAGACGCTCGAGCTCCGGATGAGCCGCGCGGGCGAGAATGCCGCCAAGGTCTGCGAATTCCTCCGCACCCATCCCAAGGTCGAGAGCGTCGGCTACCTCGGCTTCCTCGAGGAAGGCAGCCGCCAGGCCGACATCTACAAGCGCCACTGCACCGGCGCGGGCTCGACCTTCTCGCTCTACCTCAAGGGCGGCGAGAAGGAGGCCTTCGCCTTCCTCGACAACCTGACCATCGCGCACCTCGCGGTCAGCCTCGGCGGCACCGAGACCCTCGCCAGCGCGCCCGCGGCGATGACCCACCTCAGCGTTCCCGACGAGCGGAAGGCCGCCCTCGGGATCACCGACAATCTCGTCCGCATCAGCATCGGCGTCGAAAATGCCGACGACCTGATCGCCGACTTCGCCCACGCGCTCGACGCCGTCTGAGCCGCTCGGCCACGCCCCTTGGGCGGCAGCACTTCCACTTCGGTTGGGAAGCGCTGCCGCCTTGGGAGCATTGCCTTAACACACTGGTAAAAACGCTCGCCTAGGCAGGGGCCATGTCGGTCTTCCAGAGCCTCGCGCTGTGCGGAATCTTCATGGTCGTGGGCGGGTGCGTGATCCTCGCTTTCGCCATGGCGCGATCGCGCCAGGAGCTTCGCCAGAGCAATTTGCTCCTTAAGGATTTGCTGACGACGATGCGCGACCGGCTCTAGCCGGTCAGCCCCAGTCCTCGATCGCCCAGCCGCGCGCCTTGGCGAGCGTCGCGAGCTTCGCATGCGGGTTCACCGCGACCGGCTCATCGGACCATTCGAACACCGGCGCGTCGCTGGCATGATCCGAATAGAAGCGGACATGGCCGTGCCGCCCGGTCAGGCCGCTCGCCTCGACCCAGTCGGCGACCATCCGCATCTTGGCCTCGCCATAGCAATTGTCGCCCTGAATCCGGCAGATGACGCTGTCGTCGAGGCCGAGCATCGTGTTGGTCCCGATGACGTCGTCGAAGCCCAGCCGCCGCGCGATTGCCGCCGCATAGAAGCGATAGCTGGCGGTCGCCATCACCACCCGCCGCCCCTGCGCCTTGTCACGCGCGATGGCGGCACGGGCGCCCGGCCGGATATTGGTCGCGACTTGCTGCTCGGCGAAGCTCTCGACCAAGGGCCCGAGCGCTGTGGGCGAGATGCTGTGCCCGATCAGCAGCCGGTGGTTGATCTCCTTCAGCCGCCCGCGGGTGATGAGCTTCGCCACATAAGCCAGCATCGACAGGACCACCAAGGGCACGAACAGCAGCCGCCACGGCGCCCGCTTCGCCGCGCAATGGAGCAGGAAGTTCGTATAGGTGGCGCGGCGCGTGACCGTCCGGTCCATGTCGTAGATGGCGAGGTCCATCAGGCGCGGCCCTCGAGGATCGCGCTCACCAGCCGGTGATCCGACGGCTTGTCGACGTCGACTGCCGCCAGCGGATCGCTCAGCACCACCGCGCGAAGCGAGATGCCGAGCCGCCGCCCGAGCCCGAGCGCGGTCTGGTGGATGTCGCGAATCCGGAGCACCGCGCCGAGGAACAGCGGCAGCCCCAGCTGGAGCAGCACCCGCCAGCCCTTCTTGCGATCCTGCTCGATCGCCCGCCAGCGCTCGACCCCGGCGCGGGCCTCCGGCGAAGCGAGGGCGAAGAGGTTGGCGCCGCTGTAGAGTTCCTGCCCGAAGCGGAGCCAGGTGCGCTGCGCCTCGGGGAAGCGGGCAAGGAGGTTGGTCCGGCTGACCACCCCCACCGCCACGTCACAGCCTTCGGCGCCGGTCAGGAATTCCTCGACCATCTGCGGGGTCAGCAGCGCATGGTCGGCAGTGGTCACCAGCAGCGGGAAGTGGGTCGCCGGATCGTCGCAGATCTTGAGCAAGGTCTCGGCGATGGTCCGCTCAGACCGCTGGATGTGCACCGCATTGTCGCTCGGGATGACCGCATCGAGCCGCTCAGGCTGTTGGGTGAGGACGCGCACCTCGCCGATGGCGGGAACCGCCCGCAGCGCCCGGATCGGTCGCAGCAGCATCGGTTCGCCATGGATCGGGAGCAGCGGCTTCAGGTCGACACCGAGGCTCTCGGCCAGCGGATCATTGGGCCGCGACCCGGCCAGCAGCAGGGCCGTCCAGCGCGCGGTCACGGCTGGTCAAGCCAGCTGACGATCGTCCCGCCGCGAAGCTTGACGTTCTCGGCCTGGGCCAGCCGAACCGCATGGAAGATGAGGCTCAGCACCGACCACAAGGCAACCAGCTCGATCCCGAGGTCGGGCCGGCCGGCACACAGGCAGGCGACCAGGATCACCATGTTGGGGTTGCGCCGGGCGGTGATCAGCCGGAACTGGCTGTCGATCCGCTTCCAGACGTGGATATGCATCCCGAAGCGCCACTTGAACGCGCCCTCGATCAGCCGTCCAGCAATATAGGTGCCGACGATCACCGCCAGCAGCCCGCCCTTGTAGACCTCCTCGAGCTGGTGGCCCGCGGCGCCAAGCCCGTGCAGCCAGGCCCACCACCAGAAGGGCGGATGGATGAGGTCGATGCCATGGTCGAACTTGTCGCCCCACTTGCTCGACTGGCCGGTGGTACGCGCCAGCTTCCCGTCGACCGTGTCGAGTACCATGAAGACGAAGCCGACCGCCGTGCCCGACCAGTAATGGCCATTCCAGTAGAGCCAGAAGGCGAGGGCGCAGAAGACGAAGCCGATCAGCGTGACCTGGTTGGGGCTCATCCCCGCCTGCGCCGCCCAGCGGGTCAGCCAGAAGGCGGGGCGCCGCCACAGGTAGAGCGTCAGGACATCGGTGACGCCCTTGTAGGCGGCATCATAGAGGGCGCGCTCGACCGGGATCGGATCGGCCGGATCGACCGCCATCACGAACGGCCGTTCGCGCTTGCGCAGTTCGAAATAGCTGAGGCTCGCCGTGCGCGCGTCAAGCTGCGCCAGGCTTGCGGGGTCCGTGTCCGCCGGCCGTCCTTCGGAAAGGTGGACCAGCACCGCACGCCCATCGAGCATCAGCGCCGTGTCGGGGCGGTTCTTGAGCTCGGCGAGCCACGCCGGATCCCAGGCGAAGCCCATGTCGGCAAGGATGCGGGGGCGGGAAGAATCCTCGGCCTCACCGACCGCAAGGCCGGCCTTGGCGGCGACCTGCTCGGCGCGGGCGCGCGCGGTCCGGCCGAACAAACGCACCGGCGGATCGCCGATGCTTAGGAACTGAATGGGGCGGGCGGACGTCTCGGCCATGATGGAATCGGCGAAAAGCGGCAAAGCTTGGCAATAACAAGGCAGATGGTGACATCGGCCACACGCTTGCCGTTGCCAAGCTTTGCGGGCATGTCCCACGAATAATGGCTTCTGCGGCGGTGCCCGAGACGGATGATCATGTCTTCGCGCCCAGCGGCGCGTTGACGATTGCGCGCGCCGGTTCGACGCAGCGCGAGCTCGATCAGGCTCCTGATCCCCTCACCATCGACCTCTCCAATGTCGAGCGGATCGACACTGTCGGCGCCTGGCTCGTCCATCGCACCGTCCGCGACCGCAATGCGAAGGTGGTCGGCGCCTCCAGCGACGTCGAGAAACTGCTCGCGCAGGTTGGTGACGCCGATCGCGCGGTCGAGACCAAGCCGCCCAAGAAGCTCGGCGCGGTTGGCGAGCTCGGCCAGTGGGCGATCGACAGCGGGCGGACGCTTGCCGGGCTGGTCGGCTTCTTCGGCGCGACCCTGATCAGCTTCTTCGCCGTCATCACCCACCCCAAGCGCTTCCGCTTCAACGCCGTCGTCCAGCAGTTCGACGTCGTCGGCGTCCGCGCGCTCGGGATCATCGGGCTGATGAGCTTCCTGATCGGGATCGTCGTCGGCCAGCAGGGCGCGGTCCAGCTCCAGCAGTTCGGCGCCGAGGTCTATACGATCAACCTGATCGGCCGGATCACCGTCCGCGAACTGGGGCCCCTGATGACCGCGATCATGGTCGCGGGCCGCTCGGGCTCGGCCTTCGCGGCGCAGATCGGGACGATGAAGATCACCGAGGAAGTGGACGCGATGCGCACCATCGGCGTCTCGCCGGTCGAGGCGCTGGTCGTCCCGCGCGTCCTCTCGACCATCTTCGTCATGCCCCTGCTCGCCTTCTGGGCGATGCTGACCGCGATCATCGGCGGCGGCGTCTTCTGCTGGCTCGGCCTCGAGATCCCGCCGCTCACCTACATCCAGCGAATGGCCGAGGTCGTGCCCGCGACCGATCTCTGGGTCGGCCTCATCAAGGCGCCGGTGTTCGGCTTCATCATCGCGCTCGCCGGCTGCTTCCAGGGCATGCTCGTCGCCAATGACGCCGAGCAGGTCGGACTCAAGACCACCTCCGCGGTGGTCCAGTCGATCTTCCTCGTGATCGTCCTCGACGCGGTGTTCGCCGTCTTCTTCAGCTCGATCGGCTGGCTCTGATGAGCGTGCCCTTCCCCGAATCGAGCCCGATCCTCCCCGACGAGGAACAGCCGATCATCCGCGTCCGTGGGCTCGAGAACCGCTTCGGCGACCAGATCGTCCACCAGGACCTCGACCTCGACGTCCGCCGCGGCGAGATCATCGGCGTGGTCGGCGGGTCGGGTACCGGCAAGTCGGTGCTGATGCGTTCGATCATCGGGCTCCAGCGTCCGACCGCCGGCGAGATCGAGGTACTCGGCGAGAACATGATCGACCGGCCCGAGGACGAGGCCAAGAACATCCGCCGCCGCTGGGGCATCCTGTTCCAGAATGGCGCCCTCTTCTCGACCCTGACCGTGGCCGAGAACGTCCAGGTCCCGATCCGCGAATATTTCCCCTTCATCAAGCAGCCGCTGCTCGACGAGATCGCCGGCTACAAGATCGCCATGTCGGGCCTTCCCGACAATGCCGGGGGCAAATATCCGAGCGAGCTGTCGGGCGGCATGCGCAAGCGCGCCGGCCTCGCCCGGGCCCTCGCGCTCGACCCCGAGCTCCTCTTCCTCGACGAGCCCACCGCCGGCCTCGACCCGATCGGCGCGCAGGCCTTCGACCAGCTCATTCTCGACCTCCAGAAGCGGCTCGGCCTGACCGTCTTCCTCATCACACACGATCTCGACAGCCTTCACGCGATCTGCGACCGGGTCGCGGTGCTGGCCGATCGACAGGTCATCGCGGTCGACACGATCGACCGCCTGCTCAAGCTGGACCACCCCTGGATCCAGGAATATTTCAACGGACCCCGCGGCCGCGCCGCGGCGGCGGCGTAGCGAGAGACCATGGAAACCCGCTCCAATCAGGTGCTCGTCGGCACCGTCGTCCTGGCCCTCCTTGTCGGCCTGCTCTTCTTCGCGGTGTGGATCGCGGGGCTGAAGACCGACAAGCGCAAATGCTTCGACATCTATTTCAGCCAAGGCGTCGGCGGCCTCAACGAGGGCTCGAACGTCAGTTTCTCGGGCGTCCCGGTCGGGCAGATCACCGACATCTCGCTGCTGCCCGACCGCCCCGAATTCGTCTGGGTCCGGATCGCGGTCAAGGAAAGCACCCCGGTCCTCCAGGGCACCAATGCCCAGATCAAGGGCGTCGGCTTCACGGGCGTCAGCGAGATCCAGCTCGACGGCGCGGTCAAGGGCGCTCAGCCGCTGACCCAGCTCGGTCCGCAGGGCTGCCCGGTCATCCCGAGCTCGGCCGGCGGCCTCGGCGCGCTGCTCAACTCGGCCCCGGAACTGCTCGAGCGCATCCAGCGCCTGACCGAGCGGCTGACCGAGCTCCTCAGCGACCGCAACCAGAATGCGATCTCGGACATCCTCGAGAATATCGACAAGACCAGCAAGGTTCTCGCCGATCGCTCGCCCGAGATGGCCGACACGCTGACCGAGGCCCGGGTCGCGGCGCGCAATGCCGCCCGCGCCGCCGACGAGGTCGCCAAGCTCGCCAACAGCAGCAACGTCGTGGTCCAGCGCGACGTCCAGCCGGCAGCGGCCGACCTTCGCAAGACGCTCCAATCGCTGCAGCAGACCTCGGCCAACATCGACACGTTGGTCGCCGACGCGCGGCCGGGCGTGCAGAATTTCTCCAAGTCGACCCTGCCCGAGGTCAATCGCCTGGTCCGCGACCTGCGTGACCTCACCTCCAGCCTCGAGGGCGTCTCGAGCCGCCTCGAGCAGGGCGGCGTGACCGGCGTCCTCGGTGCGCCCAAGCTCCCCGATCACAAGCCCGGAAAGTCCCGCTGATGCGTCTTACCATCCTGCCCGCGCTGGCCGCTCTTGCCCTTGCCGGCTGCTTCGGCGGCGGCAAGGTGCCCGCGACCCTGCTGACCCTGACGCCCTCGGCCGCGCCCGCCGCGATCGACCGGGCCGGGGCCGCCGGCGACGCCGTCTCGATCGAGCTTCCGGTCGCGTCGAAGGAAATCCGCCAGGTCCGCGTGCCGGTGCTCGAGGCGCCGGGCCGGGTCACCTACGTCAAGGATCTCCAATATACCGAGACCCCGGACAGGCTATTCCAGCAGCTGCTGAGCGAGACGATCAAGCGTTCGACCAACCGCGTCGTCATCGATCCCCGCCAGACCGGGATCGATCCGGGGACGCGCGTCTCGGGCCTGCTCGAAAGCTTCGGCTATGACGCGACCACGGGCCAGGTCACGGTGACCTATGACGCGACCGCCGCGCGCGGGGCGACGGTGCAGACCCGCCGCTTCACCGCCTCGGTCCCGGCCGACGGCACCGCCGCGACGGTCGGCCCGGCGGTCAATCAGGCCGCCAACACCGTCGCCCGCGACGTCGCGATCTGGATCGGCCGCTAGGCCAAACCAGCCCTAGAGGCTCTTGCTGGCGAGCTCGAACACGTCCTTGCTGAGCCCCGGCTCACGCAGGATCCGCTCGAGCGCCTCGCGCATCAGCGCGGCCCGGCCCGGCTCAAGCTTCCGCCACCGCCCGAGCGGCGCGACGAAGCGCGCGGCGGTCTGCGGGTTCAGCTTGTCGGCCGCGACGATCGTCTCCGTCAGCCAGGCGTAGCCGCGCCCGTCGGCCCGGTGGAAGGCCGAGGGCGTTCCGGCGAAGCTTCCCGCCAGCGCCCGCAGCCGGTTGGGGTTGCCGAGCGTGAAGGCCGGATGCACCGCCAGACGCTCGACCGTCGTCAGCGTCTCCTCGCCCGGCACCGAGGCCTGCACCGCGAACCATTTGTCGATCACCAGCGGATCGTCCTCGAAGCGCTGGTAGAAGTCGGCCAGCGCCCGCTCCGCCGCGTCGCCACCAAGCATCGTCAGCACCATCAGCGCCGACTGCCGCTCGGTCATCGTCCCCGCCGCCTCATATTGCCGGGTCGCAAGCGCACGGCCGAGCTCGGGCTCGCCTGCCGCAAGCAACCCGAGCGTCGCGCCGCGCAGGCGCCGAAGCCCCTTGTCGCGCCCGTCAAGGCTGTCGGCCTTCGCTCCCGCCGCCATCTGGTGCGCGCGGGAAAGGTCGTCGCGAAGACCTCGTCCGATCGCGGTCCGCATCGCTTCGCGCACCGCATGGACCTTGGCCGGGTCCGCCGCGTCGAGCTTGTCGATCAATAGGCTCTCGGCCGGAAGCGCGATCGCATCGGCCTTGAAGGCGGGGTCGAGCGCGTTGCTTCGCAAGGTCGCCCCGACGGCTTTCAGCACCGCCTCGGTCCGCAGCGGGCCGCCGCCGATCGCCGCGAGGAGATCGCGGGTCATCAGCTCCTGCCCGGCCTCGAACCGCGCGAAGCTGTCGCTGTCGCATTCGGCCAGCGCCTCGATCTCGCCCGGCCTGCGCTCGGCACTGACGATCACCGGCGCCGAGAAGTCGCGGTTGATCGACAGATAGGCCGGCTCGGCGACGTCGGCGAAGGGTTCGACCTGCTCGGCCTCGCGCAGCATCACCACCCGCTCGGGCGCGATCTCCGCCCCGCTCTCGGCGCCGATCAGCGCGACCTTGAGCGGAATGACCATCGGCTGCTTGGCCGGCTGGCCGGGGGTCGCCGGGACGCTCTGGCGCAGTCGGAGCGCGGCGCGGCCGCCCTGCTGCTCGAGCGTCGCGCTGATCCGCGGCGTGCCCGCCTGGCTGTACCACAAGCGGAACTGCGCCAGGTCGACCCCGCTCGCATCCTCCATCGCCTTGACGAAATCCTCGCAGGTCACCGCCTGCCCGTCGTGCCGCTCGAAATAGAGGTCGGTGCCCTTGCGATAGCGCTCGGGCCCGAGGATCGTGCGCATCATCCGGATCACCTCGGCGCCCTTGTTGTACACCGTGGCGGTGTAGAAATTGGCGATCTCGAGATAGGAATCGGGCCGGATCGGGTGCGCGAGCGGTCCCGCATCCTCGGGGAATTGCGCCCCGCGCAGCGTCCGCACCTGGTCGATCCGCTGCACCGCATGGCTGCCCATGTCTTCGGAGAAGCCCTGGTCGCGGAAGACCGTCAGGCCTTCCTTGAGGCTCAACTGGAACCAGTCGCGGCAGGTGACCCGGTTGCCCGACCAGTTGTGGAAATATTCGTGCGCGACCACCGCGGCGACCGCGTCGATGTCGGCATCGGTCGCTGTCTCGGGGTCGGCCAGCACGTAGCGGGTGTTGAAGATGTTGAGGCCCTTGTTCTCCATCGCCCCGAAATTGAAGTCGCTGACCGCGACGATGTTGAACCGGTCGAGGTCATATTCGCGCCCGTAGGTGCGCTCGTCCCAGGCTATCGAATCCTTGAGCGCCTGCATCGCCAGCGCGGTCTTGGGAAGGTCCGCCTCGCGCACCCAGATGCCGAGCTCGACCGTCCGCCCGCTCATGGTCCGGAACCGGTCCTGGTTGCAGGCCAGGTCGCCGGCCACGATCGCGAACAGGTAGCAGGGCTTGGGGAAGGGGTCTTCCCACACCGCCCAGTGAGTCCCGCCCGGACCGCTGCCGCTGTCGACCGGATTGCCGTTGGCAAGCAGGATCGGGAAAGCTTGCTGGTTGGCCGAGAGCCGCACCCGGTAGCGGCTGAGGACGTCGGGCCGGTCGGGGAAGAAGGTGATCCGCCGGAAGCCCTCGGCTTCGCACTGCGTGCAGAGGATCCCGCCCGAGGCATAGAGCCCCATCAGCTGGCTGTTTTTCTCCGGCGCGATCGCGACTTCGGTCTCGACCACCGCATGGTCGCCCGCCAGCGCCACCGCCAGCCGCCCGTCGGTGAACAGCGCATCGCGCCGCTCGCCGTCGACGCGCAGCGCCAGCAGCTCCAGTTCCTCGCCGTCGAGCAGCAAAGGCCGGTCGTGCGCGCCGTTGCGGGTGACCGTCAGCCGCGCCCGGACGATCGTCCGGGCAGGGTCGAGATCGAACTCGAGCGCGATCTCCGGCACCAGCCAGTCGGGTGCCCGATAGTCTTCGCGGAGGATGGGGGTCGGGGCGGCGGGCGTCTGGAACGCGTCACGGGCATCGAGCATGGCGACGGGCTTAGTCCGCGCACTTGAGGCCCACAACCCGCCGCCTGCCCACTCGTCGAACGGCGGTGGCGAACCGCGGCGAGCCGCCCTAGCAAGGCCATGGGGGGAATTTCACGATGCACGATCTGATGCTTGCCGCGGCCACCACCGGCTTCGACGTCAATGCCGCGACGCGCGCCTATCTCGACATGGTCGCAGGACCGATCCGGGCCCGTTCGGACGCCTATTTCGAGGGCGGCTATTGGATGCTCCTGTGGGGGACGCTCATCGCGGTCGGCATCCACTCGCTCGTTCTCCGGCTCGGCTGGTCGGCCGCGTGGAGCCGCTGGGCCGGCGCCCGGACCCGCCGCCCGTGGCTCCGGACCATGCTCTACGCGCTGCCCTTCGTCCTCGTGACGACCCTCATGGTCCTTCCCTGGACGCTCTACGGCGGCTTCTTCCGCGAGCATCAATATGCGATGAGCAACCAGACGCTCGGCGCCTTCCTCGGCGACCAGGGCAAGGAATTGCTCATCTCGCTGATCGTCATGCCGCTCATCCTCGCGGCGATTTATGGCGTGATCCGCAAGTCGCCGCGCCGCTGGTGGCTGTGGGCGACGGGCGTGGTGGTCGGCTTCCTGACCTTCGGCACGCTCCTCTCGCCGGTGTTCATCGCGCCGCTCTTCAACAGCTACACGCCGATGGCCGAAAGCCCCCTGCGCGACGAGATCCTCGCCATGGCGAGGGCCAACAACGTGCCCGCCGACAATGTCTATGTCGTCGATGCCTCGCGCCAGACCGACCGCATCTCGGCCAATGTCAGCGGCCTCGGCCCGACCGTCCGGATCAGCCTCAACGACAATCTCCTCAAGCGCACCAGCCCCGCCGAAGTGAAGGCGGTGATGGGTCACGAGCTTGGCCACTATGTCCTCAATCACGTCGTCAAGATGCTCTTCGCCTTCACCTCGGTGGTCCTCGCGGTGTTTCTCTTCGTGTGGTGGATGACCCCGCGCCTGCTGGCCCGCTACGGCGGCCGCTGGGGCGTGCGCGAGGTCGGCGATCCCGCCTCGCTGCCCGTCCTTTACATGCTCGGCGCGGTGGCGATGCTGGTCGCGACCCCGGTCACCAACTCGATCATCCGGATCAACGAGGTCGAGGCCGACGCCTTCGGCCTCGATGCCGCGCGCGAGCCCGACGGCTTTGCCCATGTCGCGATGCGCCTGTCCGAATATCGCAAGCTCGAGCCCGGCCGGATCGAGGAGCTGGTCTTCTTCGACCACCCCTCGGGCGCCAACCGCGCGCGCATGTCGATGGAATGGAAGGCCCGCCACCTCGCCGAGCTTCCGCCGGTCGAGCGTGCCCTCGTCCGTCCCGCGCCGCTCCCGGTGAAGGACTAGTCGGCGACCGGGGTCGGGACCACCTCGCGCCGGCTGGTCAGCGCCCAGACCATGCCGGCCATGGCGAGCACCGCCCCGCCCGCCGCGAGCGGGGTCCAGCGATAGTCCTCGAACACGGTCGACAGCGCCATGGCGATGATCGGCACGATGACGCTCGAATAAGCCGCGCGTCCGGCGCCGATCGTCCGGATGATCGGCATGTAGAGGCTGAAGGCGAGGGCGGAGGCGAACAGCGCGAGATAGGCAAGCCCCAGCCAGTAGCCCGGGCGCGGGTCGAACACCGGCGGCCCGCTCACCGCCAGCGCGAACAGCGCGTCGAAGCTCGCCCCGAAGATCATCCCCCAGGTCAGCATCGTCGGCAGCGGCACCTTCTTCGCCTTGTCGGTGGTCTGGAGCACGTTCGACACGCTCGCGCCCATCACGCCGAGGAGGGTCAGCCCGATCCCCAGCAGCACCTGGTCGAGCGGCGCCCGCGCGCTCTGCACCTCGTTCCAGAAGAGGAGCGCAATGCCCCCCACCGCCGGGATCGCCGAGAGGATGAAGCTGCGGCTCGGGCGGTGCCCGGTCCAGGCCCAGGCGAGCAGGCTGTTGGGGATGAGCAGCAGCG
Organism: Sphingomonas sp. SP2; assembly: GCF_058313385.1. Classification (NCBI taxonomy): domain Bacteria; kingdom Pseudomonadati; phylum Pseudomonadota; class Alphaproteobacteria; order Sphingomonadales; family Sphingomonadaceae; genus Sphingomonas; species Sphingomonas sp. SP2. The sequence continues at coordinate 980,602 of NZ_JBZFLD010000001.1, forward strand.
CGAAGACGCAGGCCACCAGCCCCGAGGTGATGTGATGCTCGGCGAGATAGACCGCGTTGAAGTTGACGCAGAACTGGCAGAAACCGAACAGGGCCGCGATCCGCCACGCGCCCGGCGGCAGCCGCAGCCCGCTTCCCTGCCAGCTGGTATAGGCCGCCATCGCGCCGGCCGCGATGACGAAGCGATAGGTCACCGACCAGTGCGCCGGAACCACCCCGAGCTGGTCGCGAATGACGATCCAGGTCGAACCCCAGATCAAGGTGATGATGGTGAAGAAGAGGAGGACCGTGCCGCGGCCGAGGGGCGCGCTCACAGCGCCCGGATCGCGTTCGCCAGCCGGTCCACCGCGCCGAGATCCTGGTCCCAGCTCGTCACCATCCGCGCCTCGCCGACGCCCCAGTCGTAGAAGTCGAACCCCTCCGCGCGGAGCCGCGCGGCTTCCTCGGCGCTGACCTTGAGGAACACCTCATTGGCCTCGACCGGGAAGACCAGCCGGTCGCCCGCCGCCTGCCCCAGCCGCCGCGCCGCCTCGTTCGCGGTCCGCGCATTGGCGAGCCAGATGTCATTCTTGAGCATCGCCAGCAATTGCGCGGCGAGGTAGCGGCCCTTGCTGAGGAGATGCCCCGAGCGCTTGCGCCGGCGCCTGATGCCGTCGGCGAGGCTCGGATCGAACAGGATCAGCGCTTCCGCCGACAGCCCGCCATTCTTGACGAAGCCGAACGACAGCGCGTCGACTCCAGCCTTCCACGTGAGCTCGGCGACGCTCGCCCCGGTCGACACCACCGCATTGGCGAATCGCGCGCCGTCGAGATGGAAGCCGAGCCCATGGCGCTTTGCCCACTCGCCCAGCGCCGCCGTCTCGGCCGCCGAATAGGTCAGGCCATATTCGGTCGCATTGGTGATCGACAGCGCATTGGCCTGGACCTGGTGGACGTCGGCCCGGATTCGCGACCGCGCCTCCTCCAGCGCGTCCGGGGTCAGCTTGGCGCCCGGCCCGTCGACCAGCAAAAGCTTCGCCCCACCCGAGAAGAATTCGGGCGCACCGGCCTCGTCGACCTGGATATGCGCCTCGCGGTGGCAGAGGATCCCGCCATAGGAAGGCACCATGCCGGCCAGCGCGAGGCAGTTGGCGGCGGTCCCGGTAGTCACCCAAAGGGCCGTGACCTCGCGCTCGAACAGGGTCGAGAAGGCAGCATCGAGCCGCTGGCTCCACGCGTCGCCGTCATAAGCCGTGTCGAGCCGGTCGGCCTCGGCCATCGCCTGGAACACCGCCGGGTGAACGGCCGCCGCATTATCCGAAAAGAAGCGCATGCGCCGCCTCTACCGGCCGCCGCCCACGGGCGAAAGCCGGGGCCCGGCAACTTCTTTTGCGATGTCTGGACTTACCTGGCGGGCGATCGTTCCGCCTGCGCTCCCCGAGGGGAGGAAAATGGTGCTGCCGGTGAGGATTGAACTCACGACCTCAGCCTTACCAAGGATGCGCTCTACCACTGAGCTACGGCAGCACTGTCCGGAGACGGGCGGGCCTATGGCGGTTGCCCATGCGAAGTGTCAAGGGAAGAGAATGAATAAGCAGGAAAAGGAAGCCCGTCTCGCCGCCGCGTTGCGCGAGAACCTCAGGAAGCGGAAGGCGGGGGCGGTGGCGGGGAGGCCCGAACCACTCCGGTCGGACAAGCCCGAGGACTGAGCCGCCGCGGCGTGACCGGCATCGCAGTGTTGGCCCAACGGCCATTGCGGCCGTCGTCGGAGGTCGTCCAATTCCCAGAAGCGCGAACTCCGACACGTGGCCGTGGCTGGAATTCGTAGTGAAGAAAGGCTAGGCCGCCGCCACTCGCATGGACCCGGTGCAATTCCGGGTGGCTATTCCGGCCGCCAATCCGCCGGACAACATCACGCATGAAGTCACGCGCCAGTCGAGCGCCATGCGTTCTGATGTGGATTTTCCATGACCCAGATTTCCGCCCGCCTTCGCCAGCAATGGCTGGGCGACAATGGCTCGCCCCGCCATGAACTGCTTGCCGGTATTGTCGTTGCGCTCGCCCTGATCCCCGAGGCCATCGGCTTCTCGATTATTGCAGGGGTCGATCCGCGGGTCGGCCTATACGCCTCCGTGGCCATCGCCATCGTTGTGGCCTTCACTGGCGGCCGCCCGGGCATGATTTCGGCTGCGACAGCCGCCGTCGCCGTCCTCGTGGGGCCGCTCGTTCGCGAGCATGGCGTCGAATATCTGTTCGCCGCCACCATCCTGATGGGGCTGATTCAGATGATCGCCGGGCTCGCAAGACTCGACCTGTTGATGCAGTTCGTGTCCCGGTCGGTCATCACAGGCTTCGTCAACGCGCTGGCGATCCTGATCTTCATGGCGCAGCTGCCTCAGCTGACGAATGTGACCTGGCAGGCTTATGCGATGGTCGCGGCGGGTCTGGGGATCATCTATCTGCTTCCGCGCCTCACCAAGGCCGTGCCCTCGCCGCTGGTGGCCATCCTTGTCCTGTCGGCGATCTCGATCTGGACCGGGGCGCCGGTCAACAGCGTGGGCGACATGGGCCATTTGCCCGAAGGTCTACCGAGTTTCGCTCTTCCCGCCGTACCGCTGACACTCGAGACCCTCCAGATCATCTTACCCTATTCGCTGGCGATGGCGGCGGTCGGTCTGCTGGAATCCTTGCTGACCGCGCAGATCGTTGACGACATGACCCACACCGACAGCGACAAGCGCCGGGAATGTGCGGGCCAGGGCACTGCCAACATCGCCGCTGCATTGGTTGGAGGAATGGGCGGTTGTGCCATGATCGGTCAGTCGGTGATCAACGTCACGTCTGGCGGGCGCGGACGTTTGTCGACCTTCACCGCCGGTGCCTTCCTCCTGTTCCTGCTCGCCGTCCTCGGCCCCTTCGTTGGCCAGATCCCGATGCCGGCGCTGGTCGCCGTGATGATCATGGTCTCGATCGGAACCTTCAGCTGGAACTCGATTCCGAACCTTGGAAAGCACCCTTGGCCTTCGTCAGTGGTGATGCTGACGACAGTGGTCGTGGTGGTCGCAACGCATGATTTGTCGATGGGCGTGCTCGCTGGCGTGCTGCTGTCGGGCATCTTCTTCGCGGGCAAGGTGCAACGCATGTTCGCGGTCAAGCGAACGGTCTCGCCCGACGGTGAGACCGCGACCTATCGGGTGACAGGGCAAATCTTCTTCGCTTCGGTGGCGCGCTTCGTTCGAGCTTTCCAAGTCGAGGAGAGCGCTGCGAATATCCTCATCGACATGACGGCCGCGCACTTCTGGGACATCTCGGCCGTCGGAGCGCTCGACAAGGTCGTAGCGCGGCTGCGCCGAGAAGGGCGGGCCGTGGAGATGGTTGGCTACAACAGGGCAAGCGCGGACATCGTCGACAAATTCGCACTGCACGACAAGACGGGTTTTGAAATCGGCGCGGTGCCGCACTGAGTGATGCGTCCGCGAAGGTCGGACTTTGCGGCTTGGCAGCTCCGGCGCCGACCGGCGGAGTGAGTCAAAAAGCCCTTGTGCGGACCAGAATAACCAATGGCCGCAATGGGACGAAACGGACATCGGTGCGCCCGATCTTCGTCACCCCGGGTCAGGCCCGGGGCGACGGGAGAGGGTAAGGCGCCCGGAGGCCTACAGCGCCGCGCAGGCCGCTTCGAGCCAGGCGCGCTCCTCAGCATCGAGCCCCGGCCCGATCCGCTTCACCACTTCGGCGTGATAATCGTCGACCCACTGGCGCTCGCGCGGGCTCAGCATCTCGGTGACGATCAGCCGCCGGTCGATCGGCGCGAAGGTGAGGGTCTCGAAGCCGAGCATCTCCTTCTCCGCGCCAGCGATGTCGACCGGCACGACGAGAATGAGGTTCTCGGTGCGGATTCCATATTCGCCGGCCTTGTAGAAGCCCGGCTCGTTCGAGAGGATCATGCCGGGCGCGAGCGGCTCGTCGGAGCCTGACTGGCTGCTCCCCATCGGCGCGATCCGCTGCGGGCCTTCGTGGACCGAGAGGAAGCTGCCGACGCCGTGGCCGGTTCCATGGGCATAATCGACGCCCGCTTCCCACAGCGGCCGGCGGGCGAAGCTGTCGAGCTGGCCGCCGCGCGTGCCCTTGGGGAAGACGGCGGTCGCGAGCGCGATATGCCCCTGGAGGACGCGGGTAAAACGGTCGCGCATTTCGTCCGTCGGCTCGCCGACCGCGACGGTGCGGGTGATGTCGGTGGTCCCGTCCTGATACTGGCCACCCGAATCGATCAGGTAGAGCGAGCCCGGCGCGAACGGCACGTTGCTCTTCTCGGTCGAATGATAATGCGGGCTCGCGGCATTGGCGCCGAAGGCCGAGATGCTGTCGAAGCTGAGGTCCTTCAGTGCCGGATCGGTGCGGCGGATCTCCTCGAGCTTCGACGCGGCCTTGAGTTCGTCGAGGTCGCCCGTCTCCTGGACCCATTTGAGGAAGCGGCTGATGTAGGCGCCGTCGCGGGTCTGGGCGGCGCGCTGGCCCGCAAGCTCGACCTCGTTCTTGATCGCGCGCGGAAGGACGGTCGGATCGCGCAGCTCGACGACCTTCGCGCCGGCCTTGTCGAGCGCTTCGAAGATGGCGGCGACCGAACGCTCGGGATCGACCGCGACGGTCTTGCCGGAGAGTTCGCCGAGCGCGGCCTCGAAGTCGGCGCGCTCGTGGAGGCGCACGCCATTGCCGAGATGCTGGCGAAGCTCGGGCGTCACCTTCTCGCCCGCGACGAACAGGTCGGCGGTGCCGTCGGCGTGGACGAGCGCGTAAGCGAGCGCGACCGGGGTGCGGGCGACGTCGGTACCGCGGACGTTGAAGGTCCAGGCGATCGAATCCAGCGCGGCGAGGACCGCGGCATCGGCCTTGCTGGCGCTCAGCCAGTCGCCGATCGCCTGGCGCTTGTCGGCGCTCGAGCGGCCGGCGAAGCGTTCGGGGTGGACGACCAGCGCGGCCTTGCTCGGCTGCTCTCGGTCGTGCCAGATCCGGTCGATCGGGTTGGTCGTGACGGGGACAAGGGTCGCGCCGCGTGCGGCGAGCGCACGGCTTGCGGCCTTCACCCAGTCGGCACGGTGGAGCCAGGGATCGTAACCGATCCGCCCGCCCTCGGGCGCATGCTCCTTGAGCCAGCCGGCGATGCTCGTCTCCGGCACCGACTGGTAGGACCAGTTCTGGCCATCCACCTGCTGGCGCACCTGCAGCGTGTAGCGCCCGTCGGTGAAGATGGCCGCTTCCTCCGGCAGCACCACCGCCGACCCGGCCGAGCCCTCGAAGCCCGTCAGCCAGGCAAGGCGCTGCGCGTAACTCCCGACATATTCGCTCATATGCTCGTCGGTGAGGGGCACGACGAAGCCGTCGAGGCGGTCGGCGGCAAGCTGGGCGCGAAGGGCGGCGAGGCGGTCTGCATGGGTCGACATGCCGCCTCTCTAGCGCGTGTCGGGGGCTGGACGAAACCTCCGCTCTTGCGGCATCCCTCGGGCACACCACTTGGGGAGGGTAATCATGCGTTCCGTCCTGCTCGCCGCATTGCTCCTCGCGGCGGTCCCAGCAACAGCCCAGAAAGCCGCGATGACAGCCAAGCTTCCCACCCCGCCCAAGGCCGAGCAGCGCCCCCACAGCTACACCCGCCACGGCGAGACCATTTCCGATCCCTGGGCCTGGCTCCGCGACCAGGGCTATCCCAAGGTCGATGACAAGGACGTGCTCGACTATCTCAAGGCCGAGAACGCCTATTTCGAAGCCTGGAAGGCGCCGCACGAACCGCTGGTCGAGACCCTCTTCCAGGAATTGAAGGGCCGCCAGAAGGAGGACGACAAGTCCGTTCCGGTGAAGGACGGCAACTGGACCTATTGGTGGGAATTCGAGCCCGGCGCGCAATATCGCCAATGGTATCGCCAGCCGCTGATGAAGGGCGGGGTCCCGGCCGGCGGCGCGCCGCTCGGCAGCGGGCCCGTGGTCATCAATGAGCTCCCACCCCGCCAGCTGATCCTCGACGAGGTCAAGGAAGCCGCGGGCAAGGAATATTATCGCCTCGGCGCGCTTGAGGTCAGCCCCGACGGCCGCCTCGCCGCGGTCTCTGCCGACGTCAACGGCTCCGAGCGCTTCCGCCTCGAGATCCGTGACCTCGCCACCGGCAAGACGCTCGAGACCGTCTCCGAGGTCGCCAGCGGAACCCCGATCTGGAGCGCCGACGGCAAGGCCATCCTGTTCACCGAGACCAACAAGGAATGGCGCAGCTATCGTGCCCGCCATCACCGTATCGGCGCCGATCCCAGGAACGACCGCACCCTCTATGAGGAGAAGCTCGACAAGGGCTTCGGAGTCGGCCTGTCGAAGAGCCAGGACAAGAGCCTGATCTTCTTCTCGACCGGCGACAATCGCACCAGCGAGGTCCGCTTCGTCCCCGCCGCCGATCCGCTGGCCGAGCCGGTCCTGATCAGCCCGCGGGCCGAGAACCGCCTCTACGAAGCCGATGCCGCCCACGGCAAATTGTGGATCCTGACGAACGACAAGCACGTGAATTTCCGGGTCGTCTCGGCCGATCCGAAGAAGCCGGGCGACTGGACCGAGGTCGTGCCGGGGTCCGACCGCACCTATCTTCGCGGCGCGACCAGCTTTGCCCGGCACCTCGTCCTTACCGCCCGGGTCGACGGCCTCGACCAGATCCTGCTGCGCGACTATTCGACCGGCAGGATCGAGCCCATTCCCTTCAAGGAAGCGAGCTACACCGTCTCGCTCGGCAGCAACCCCGAATATGACCACCCGACCTATCGGCTGAGCTATTCCTCGATGGTCACCCCGGGCACGGTCTACGACTATCACCGCGACGGTGGGACGCTGACGGCGCTCAAGGTCCAGGAAATCCCCTCGGGCTACGACCCCTCGCAATATGTCACCGAGCGGCTGATGATCCCGGCCCGCGACGGCAAGAAGGTGCCCGTCAGCATCGTCTACAAGAAGGGCTACCGGAAGGACGGCAGCCAGCCGCTCTTCCTCTATGCCTATGGCGCCTACGGCTATGCCATTCCGCCGAGCTTCTCCTCGGCGCGCCTCAGCCTCCTCGACCGCGGCTTCGCCTACGCCATCGCCCACATCCGCGGCGGCGACGACCTTGGCTACGGCTGGTATTTGGACGGCACCGCGAAGAACCGCTGGAACACCTTCCACGACTTCGTCGACGCGGCGAAGGGCCTCAATGCCGCGGGTTTTGCCAAGCCCGGCAGGATCGCCATCCAGGGCGGCTCGGCCGGCGGCAAGCTGATGGGCGTCGTCGTCAACACCGATCCCCAATTGTGGGGCGCCGTCATCGCCGATGTGCCCTTTGTCGACGTCGTCAACACCATGCTCGACGACACGCTTCCGCTGACCCCGGGCGAATGGCCGGTGTGGGGCAATCCGATCACCGACCCGGAAGCGTTCAAGCTCCTCAAGAGCTACAGCCCCTACGACAATGTCACGGCCAAGGCCTATCCGCCGATGCTGGTCACCGCCGGTCTGAACGACCCGCGCGTCACCTACTGGGAGCCGGCCAAGTGGGTCGCGCGCCTCCGCGCCACCAAGACCGACGACAATCTCCTCCTCCTCAAGACCAACATGGGCGCCGGCCACGGCGGCAAGTCCGGCCGCTGGGACAGCCTGCGCGAAACCGCCGAGGACTATGCCTTCGTCCTTACCCAGCTGAAGGTCGCCGAATGACCGACAAAGCCCTCTCCCGCCTGCGGGAGAGGGTTGGGTGAGGGTTCTGTCGAGCTATTTTCATCCGGCACCGCGAGAGGCGCAATGGCAGCGCAGATAGGACGAACCAATCCACATGCCAGGCGATTGCGGAAGAGCGGAACGGATGCGGAGCGCAAGCTCTGGCAGCACCTTCACAATCGGCAACTCGACGGTTTCAAGTTTCGCCGACAGGCGACCATCGGCCCCTACGTCGTGGACTTCCTTTGCGCGGAGCTTTCCCTGGTGATCGAAGCGGATGGCGGCCAGCATGACGAGATGACGGATGCGCGGCGGACGGCCTTTCTCGAAGCAAGAGGCTTCTCGTTGCTGCGCTTCTGGAATGACGACATCCTGCAAAATACAGGCGGCGTTCTTTCGGTAATCTTGTCCTCGGCCAGGAAGGCAAGACCCTCACCCAACCCTCTCCCGCCAGCGGGAGAGGGCCAGTGACTGCGCTTCTCGCCGCCGCGCTCGTCGCGGCTGCCCCCGGGGCCGTTGCGGCGGCGCCGGCCGAGGTCAGCGTCACCCGCCGCGGCGAGACGTTCGAGGCAGTCTTCACCCTGCCGCGGAGCGCCCCCGCCTGGGGCTTCTTCCGCTCCTCGCTCGCCGCAAACGACCGGCTGCCGTGGCGGCCGCGCAGCTGGACCATCCTCACTCCCGGGGTACGGCTCGAACGACGCGGCAATTATGACGCCTTCGTCGGCGAGGGTGGCCGCGACGTGCCCCGCCGGATCCTCGTCCGGGTCACTCCCTACACGCGCGAAGTGCTGAGCGACTATGTCCCCGCGCTCCGCCTCGGGCGCGACGGCATCGCTTTGTTCGACGGGCAATTCTCGCTCTTCTCGGTGGCTTCCGCGAGCCGCCTCGACAGCCTCGGCCTCGATCCGCAGGACGCCGCGGTCGGCGACGGCGGGACCAGGATCCGCTTCCGCGGCGATCCCGCCTCGCTCCGGCTGGCCGGCGACACGCGCGGCTATGCCCGCGGCAACAGCGCCGGCACCTACGGCCTCTATGGCGTTCCCGGCGCGGTCGACCATGGCGGGATGGCGACCGTGGTCGACCCCGGCATGCCGGCCTGGCTCGCCACCGACATCCGCACCTTCACGCCGAGGCTCCTCGACCGCTACCGGCGGCTGCTCGGCTCGCCGGGCGACCTCAACCCGACCGTGCTCGCCAGCTGGGCCGGGTCCGACCAGCCCGGCGCCAGCCTCAACGGCGGTGTGCTCAAGGGCCTCGTCCTGATGCGCATGTCGGGCCGTGCCGCGCTTCAGCCCTCGCCCCCGCTGCGCGCGCTCGCCTATCGCTATGTCGCGCACGAAAGCGCGCATTTCTGGCTGGGGCAATTGCTCGACTATGACCGGGTCGCCGACAACTGGATCATGGAAGGCGGCGCCGACCTCCTCGCCATCCGTGCGCTGGGCGCGTCCGATCCTTCATACGACACCCGCGCCGCCCTGCAGAAATCGCTCAGCCAGTGTGTCACGGCGTCGCGCAAGGGCGGCCTCGCATCCGCGTCCGACCGCCAGGACTTCCAGGCCAAATATGATTGCGGCGCGCTTCTGTCGCTGGTTGCCGAACGAGTCTCGGGGGGCGACTTTCACGCCTTCGTTCGTCGCCTGATCGCGGCCAACCGAGCCGACCGCAGCGTCTCCACCGATGAGTGGATCGCGCTGGTCGAAAGCTATCCCGCCGGTCGCGGGCTCGGCGCCCGGATCCGTCCGCTGCTTGCCGGCGCGCAGCCGGACGGGCAGGGCTGGACGAACCTCCTGACCGCCGCCGGGATCCGCACCCGGCCGGGATCCGACACAGCTCCGGAGCTATTGTGACGACGCCAAGCTATTCGCTGACCCTGACCGCGCTGCCCGAACACATCGACGAGCTCGGCCATGTCAACAATGCGGTCTGGGTGCAGTGGATCCAGACGGTCGCCACCAGCCACTGGTATGCGACCGCCTCGGACCAGTATCGCGATGCCTTCGTCTGGGTCGTGATCCGGCACGAGATCGACTATCTTCGCCCGGCCCTCGTCGGTGACGTGGTGACCGGCCGCACCTGGGTCGGCGACGCGCCCAAGGGCGCCCGCTTCGACCGCTTCATGGAATTCACCGGTGCCGACGGGAAGCTGCTGGTCCGCGCCCGCACGACCTGGGCGATGCTCGACAAGGCTACCGGCCGCCCGCAGCGCATCACCACCGAGATTGTCGCCCCGTTCCTCGGTTGAGGCCGGCGACAAAGCGCTGTCCTACACGCCCCGCTTTTGGCACAAGGAAAGCGATGACGAAGGCCGACTCCCGCCCCATTTCGTGCGCGACGCGCCAGGGCGAAGCGAGGGGAAGGGCCGGACGGGCCGCGGACTATGTCAACTTCGTCAACTTCGCCTAGGATCTGAGGCCATGCCCCGCGTCATCCTCCACGATTATTTCCGTTCCTCGGCCAGCTACCGGGTCCGCATCGCCCTCAATCTGAAGGGCATCGCCTACGAGCAGCACAGCGTCAGCCTTGCGAAGGGCGAACAGAAGGAAGCGGCCTATACCGCGCTTAACCCACAGGGCTTCGTGCCGATGCTCGAATGGGGGACCAAGCGCTTCACCCAGAGCCTCGCCATCTTCGACTGGCTCGACGCGCAGGTGAAGGAGCCGCCCTTCGTGCCCCATGATCCGGAAGGCCGCGCCCATGTCCTCGCGCTGGCGCTCACCATCGCCTGCGACATCCACCCGCTCAACAATCTGCGGATCCTCAAATATCTGAAGAACGACCTTGGCCATGACCAGGCGACGGTCGACGACTGGTATCGCCACTGGGTCGCCGAAGGCCTGGCCGCGCTCGAAGGCCTGTCCGCCCCCACCGCCGGCCGCCACCTCTACGGCGACGAGCTCGGCATGGCCGACATCTGCCTCGTTCCCCAATTGTTCAACGCGCGCCGGTTCGACGTCCCGCTCGATTCCTATCCGACCCTGCTGCGTGCCGAGGCCGCCGCGCTCGATCATCCGGCCTTCCAGGCCGCGCACCCCGACCGTCAGGAGATCCAGGCATGAACCGCGTCGACAACATGACCGCCGGAATCGACCGCGTCCGCGCGCCGTCGGCCCATCTCGCCGAGGTCGACATCCCGAGCCTCGAGGGCAAGGTCAGCGAGGAGGAATGGAAGCTCCGCGTCGACCTCGCCGCGGCCTATCGCCTCGTCGCCCACTACGGCTGGGACGATCTCATCTTCACCCACATGAGCGTCCGGGTGCCGGGGCCCGAGCATCACTTCCTTCTGAACCCCTATAACCTCATGTTCGAGGAAGTGACCGCCTCGAGTCTGGTGAAGGTCGACCTCCAGGGCAATCCGGTCGAGCCCTCGCCCTTCATCACCAACCCGGCGGGCTTCACCATCCATTCGGCGGTCCACATGGCGCGCGAGGACGCCCATGCGGTGATCCACCTCCATACGCCCCACGGCCAGGCGGTCGCCGCGCACGAGGAGGGGCTGCTGCCGCTCACCCAGACCGCAATGCTGATCCGCGGCGACATCGCCTTCCACGACTATGAAGGGGTCGCGACCGACCATGAGGAGCGCGAGCGGATCGTCGCGGACCTCGGCACGAAGAATGCCATGCTGCTGCGCAACCATGGCACGCTCGCCGTCGGCGAGAGCGTCGGCGAGGCGTTCATCCGCATCTATTTCCTCGAGCGCGCCTGCGAGGCGCAGATCTACGCGCTGTCCGCCGGCGAGAGGATCAATAATCCGCCGCAGGGCACCCCCGAGATCGCGGCGCAGCAGGGCGCGCAGGGGCTGAAGCTCGCCGCGCAGTTCCTCGCCTGGCCGGCCCTCCTGCGGAAGGCCTACCGGCTCGATCCCGCCTTCGCCAGCTAGGCGGCGAGGCGGACAGCGGGCAACGCCGCGGGGCCGTTCGGGAGGACGAAGCGGCCCGAGGCGCGCGACAGGACCTCGGCCTGCTCGGTCAGCTGCGAGGCCGCCGCGGCGCTTTCCTCGACCATCGCCGCGCTCTGCTGGGTGGTCGTGTTCATCGCCTCGATCGCCTCGCGGATCTGGCTGATGAGATTGGCCTGTTCGCCATTGGCCTCGGCGATCGCGCCCAGCCGTCCGTGAACCGCCTCGACGTTGCCCGCGATCTCGTTCAGCGCCCGGTCGACCGACCGCACCGCCTCGACCGCATCGCCGATGTCGCTCTGGGTCGTGGTCAGCTGCGCCCGCGCCAGCTTGGCCTCCTCCTCGGCCCGCATGGCGAGCGCGCTGACGAGGTCGGCGACCACCGCAAACCCGCGCCCCGCCTCGCCCGCACGACCCGCCTCGACCGCCGCGTTCATCGCCAGCACCCGGGTCTGGAAGGCAATCTTGTCGAGCCCCTCGATCACCGCGTCGATCCCCTGCGCGCTGTCGCTGACCCGGTTCATCGCCGACACCGCCGAGCCGGTCGTCGACCGTCCCTCGACCAGCGAGGCCATCCCGCTGTTCGCGACCTCGACCGTCTGGGTCGCCGTCGCCGCCGTGTCGCGGACGTGCCGGTCGATCTCGTTCAGCGCCGCCGACGTCTCCTCGAGCGTCGCCGCATTGCGCTCGGTCCGCCGGGCGATCTCGCCGTTGGCCTCGGCGATCTCGCGCGCGCTCAGCCGCACCACGCCGGCGCTGTCGCGCACCTCGCCCACGATCCCCGACAGGCTCGTCAACGAATTGTTGAAGTCGGATTTCAGCGACGCGAACGGCGCGTGGAGCTCGGTCTCGATCGAGCGGCTGAGATTGCCTTCCGCCAGCGCGGCCAGCCCGCTGCCGATGCTCTTCACGATCAGCTCGGACTGCTGTTCGCGCGCCGCCTCGCTTGCTTCGAGCTGGGTGCGAAAGTCGGCGATCCCGCGAGCAAGCGTACCGACTTCGTCGCCGCGATCGGCACCCTCGACCGCCTGCGTCCGGTCACCCGCCGCCATGCGCTCGATCACGGTGGCAAGGCCGACAATCGGCAGGATCAGGCCCGACCGCATCCCTGCCGCGATCCGGGTCGCAAGCGCGATCGCCGCGCCCATGGCGACCACGATCAGGAGGATCGCCGAGAGACCGAGCCAGGAGGCGCGCCGGCTCTGCTCGGCGCCATGGCTCTCGATCACCTCGGTGACCTTTTCCATCGCCCCTTCGAGTTCCTCGAAGCGGACAAAGAACTGGGGCAGCGCGCGGCCCGCGGCCTCGGGGTTGCGCGACGACAGTTGCGCGATGGTGAGGGCGGCCCGGGCATAGGCATTGAGCGGCCCGGCGACGCCGCGGGTTGCCGTCGTCACGGCCGGGCTGTTGGGATAGCTTGCGGTCTCGGCGACCGACTGGCGAAAGGCCTCGAGGCGGCCGCGGAGGTCCTCGCGTGCCTGCGCCCCGTCGATCCCGAACGCCGGGTCGCGCGAGCTGAGGATCGAGAGAACGTCGCCGCGCACCGCGTCGTGCATCATGTCCGCGGTCATGTGGCTGCGCATCAGCGCGGTGACCGCTTCCTCCTTGTGGATGGCATTACGAAGGAGGAAGGCGGCGCCGGTGCCCATCCCTCCGCACAGGATCAGGAGCAGCATCATCAGCAGCTGGACCCGGCGGGTGGCCTCGATCAGCGATCGGCTCTCGGACATGACCTCTCCTTCATCGCGCGGCGCGGCCGGCGGACCATTCTCCTCTTTATAGGCAGCCGCAGCCGGGCCGGGCCCGAGCCCTCTATCATTGCTGCAAGGGCGCCGGGGGCGCGGGCATCGGGCCCGCCGGGCGCGGTCAGGAGCGATGATGTTGGGACCCTTTGCCCTGCTCGCGGTGGCGGGCGACATTCCGCCGGCGCCGGAAGCAATTCCGGCCGCGGCGACGACGGAGAAGTCCTTCGTCCTCGGCGCCGCCTATCAGCTCGACCTCAGCCTCGGTTCGCACGGAGGCCGTTCGCTCCAGCGGCTCGATCGCCTCGACCTCACCGCGGAAGCGAGCTTCGACCAGCTCGGCTGGACCGGCGGCAAGGCCTTCGTCCGGCTCCTCGGCAACAGCGGGGCCAAGCCCAACGAGCGCGCCGCCACCCTTCAGGGCATCAACAATATTGAAGTGCCGAAGAATGGCCTTCGCCTGTTCGAGGCGTGGATCCAGCAGGATTTCGATCGCGCTTCGGTCCGGTTCGGCGCCTATGACCTCAACAGTGAATTCTACGCGACCCGGAGTTCGGCGCAGTTGCTCGCGCCGGCCTTTGGGATCGGACCCGAGCTTGCCATGACCGGACCGCGCGGGCCGGCGATCTTTCCCTATTCGGCGCTCGCCCTCCGCGCCGAAGCCAGGGTCGGTGCAGCCGGTCTCGTGCGCGCGGCGCTCGTCAATGCCGATGCCGGGACGCTGACCGACCGTGGGGGGCTCCATCTCGGTCTCCGCCAGGGCGTGCTTGCCATCACCGAGGCCGGCAGGGAAGCGAGCGGTCGGCGGATCCTCGCCGGGCTGTGGGCCTATAGCCGCGCCCAGCCCGCGGCCGACCCCGCAAGCAGCAATCGCCATCGTGCCTTCGGCGGCTATCTCCTGTTCGAGCAGCAGTTCGGAGAACGGCTTACGGGTTTCGTCCGGAGCGGCCTGTCCGACGGCCGGACGACCGCCTTCAAGGCGAGCTGGCAAGCCGGCTTCCAGCGCAAGCCCGCGCCGCTCGGAAGCGCCGACAGCGCGGTCTCGCTCGGTCTCTACCAGGCCTTTCTCTCTTCCGGGCGACGCCAGGCGATCGCCGGCGACGGAGACCGGTCCGCCCGCGCCGAGACGGGAGTCGAACTCACCTGGAAGGATCGCCTGCTCGGTCCGGTGACGCTTCAGCCAAGCCTGCAGTTCGTCCGCAACGGCGGCGGGATCGCGGCCAGCGGCGGCCAGTGGATCGGCGCGCTGCGCTTCGGCTGGGAGCTTTGACCACAAGTGTTGCGCGCAAAGCTTGAGCCGCACGCCGCACCCTGTTAGGGCGCCCCCCGCTGCCGCTTTAGCTCAGTTGGTAGAGCACCTCATTCGTAATGAGGGGGTCACAGGTTCGAGTCCTGTAAGCGGCACCATCCTCCAGCTTCTCCGTCACGGGCGTGGCCGCTGCTTTTCCTGGCGGACGCATGATCGCCATCGGATGATGGGGAATGCTCTTCTCCCGCTTGCGCACCGGCGTCAAAGCCAGAAGCCAAAAGGCCAGCCCCGCCTGGTCGCTCCCGGGACGAACAAGGCGTCCCGCTCAGAACGCGTGCTGCGGCTGCGCTTGTACGGATTTGCCGGTACTGTCGCTCAATTGCTTTTTGATGTGGATGTAGAAGACCGGAATCGCCGCAAGGATCGCCAGGAACGGCGAGGCAAAGAGCACCAGCGCGATCCAGAAGAAGGTGCTTGCGCGCGGTTTCGGTTCGAGTGCCAGGATCGCCGGGACGAGCAATGCAACCTCATATCCCAAGGCGTAGGGTGAGATGAGAATAGCGCCGCCAAGCAGGGCGAGTAACTGCAGCGGCACGCTTTTCCCGCGGAAGCTCCACCAGACGGCAGCCAGCGCCATTGGAATGGTCAGGAGCAGGCTGAAGGGACCGATATGCGCATAGGGCGTTGCCGACATACGGACCAAGGTCGGATCGCTTGCCACGAGATCACGGAAACGAGCCAAGGCGCCAAGCCACGCGACCCAATCTCCCCCGAGCAGCCAGGAGATTGCCACGAGCGCGCCGCTCACGACAGCGGTGGCGATCATGGTTCGCCAACGGCCGCCAGCGATGAGCGCGATCGGCAGCAGGAGCAGCATCTGGGGTTTCAGGGCCCCGGCAAGCGCGAAAAGCACTCCTTGCAGGATCGGTCTCTTCGGCATGGTCAGGCCCAACATGACCAACCCGCCAACCACGAAGGTGACCTGCCCGACCAGTATCACCAGGACGCAAACGTGAGGTATGAGCACGAGGCGCCAGTCCGCGCCGACCCTCGATGACGCCCAGGCAAACAGAGCGGAAGAGAGGGTGATGAAGGATGCGTATGCGACGAAGAACGGCATCGACCCGAAGACCCACAGCATTGATAGGGTCGACGGAGGATTGATGAACGGTCTTACCTTCCGCTCGAACAGCCAGGTTTGAAGTTCGGTGATGTACGCGAAGTCATAGACGCGTGCCGCATTCTCGACGCGAAGGGCGGTCCAGAGTGGAAGAAAGTCCAGGCCGAGCGGCTGATTTGCAAGAACCGCCTGGATCAGTCTGACGTCCAGCATCACGCAGCCGACGATCACCAGAGGCAGCAGTGGAAATCCCGGGCCGAGGCGCCAGCGACGTGCGAATTCGCCGAACTTATTGGCTTCCGCATCAGGCGGGCTGAAGGTCCCGGCAGTATGGCCGGGCCCCGATGGCGATCCGATCATCGGAGGTTTCGCTGATTCTCGTCGACGCGCCTAGGCATTCGCACGCTCGGGGTTTTCAGGGCTCAGGCCAATTCTGTCCCGGATGACATAAAGGGGCCTCTGCTTGGTCTCGGAGAGTATGCGTCCGACATATTCACCAAGGACCCCAAGCGAGATCAGCTGAAAGCCGCCGAGCAGAAGAATGGAAACAATGAGCGATGCATATCCTGGGACCGTGACGCCGAAGACGACCGTCTGCACAAGGATGAAGGACGCATAGGCGATCGCAAGCATGGCGACGACCGCACCCACATAGCTCCACACCCGAAGCGGAACGGTCGACGAAGATGTTATTCCGTCAAGAGCAAGCGTCCAGAGCTTCCAGAAACTGAACTTGCTCGACCCGACCTCTCGCTCTTCCCGGTCATATTCGACCGTGGTCTGCGAGAAACCAGCCCAGGCGAAAAGTCCCTTCATGAAGCGGTTGCGCTCGGGCAGGCGGCGAAGGACGTCGACGATGCGGCTGTCCAGCAATCGGAAATCACCGGCATGTTCCGGGATCTTGTCCGACGAAAGCAGATTGTGGGCGCGGTAGAAGAGGTTTGCAGACGTGCGCTTGAGCAGGGTGTCGCTGGACCGGCAGCGCCGGATGCCGATCACCATTTCATAGCCTTCGCGCCATTTGGCGACCATCTGCGGCAGGACTTCCGGGGGGTCCTGCATATCAACATCCATCGGCACCACGGCTTGCCCCGACGCCAGGTCGAGCCCTGCGCTGAGGGCTGCTTCCTTGCCGAAATTCCGCGAGAGCGAGACGATCTTGACCCGGGGTTCGACCGCATGGGACGCCAATAGAGCGACCAGCGTGTTGTCACTGCTTCCGTCGTCGACGAACAGGATTTCCCAGCCGGCATCGCCCGCGATGCCTTCGAGGATGGGCTGCACGCGAGCCAGGAACGGCTCGATCGCATTCTCCTCGTTCTTCACCGGAACCACGATGGAGAGAAGCGGCCGCGCGTCGCACGCTCCGTAGCGCTCGGTTGTCCGACCGGAATCAAGGGAGGATAGGAATGACACGTGAACCGCTCCTTCCCGATCCTCGATAAGCAGGAATGGTTTACGAAAACTTCACCTCGATTCTGCAAATGTGGGCGAAAGGGAGGACGTCCACAGTGGAACGAGTTGTCTTTGATCGCATGGCCGAGCTCGACCAGGAGCATTGGTGGTTTCTGGCGCGCCGGAAAATTCTCGCGAGCGCGATTCGACATGTCGTCGCTCCGCCCGAGGATGCGCGCATCCTCGAAATCGGTTGCGGAACCGGTCACAACCTCGAGATGCTCCAGCAATTCGGTCACCTCAACGCCTGCGAAATGGACGCGGGTGCGCGTGATCTCGCAAGCCTGCGTCTGGGCCGCGACGTAGCCGATGCGTCGCTGCCCGCGCTTTCACCCTATGGGACGACCACCTTCGACATGGTGGCCCTGCTCGACGTGCTCGAGCATATCGACGATGACGCTGCCGCGCTGAAACGCATCCACGATGTGCTCAAGATCGGCGGTGCCCTCCTGGTCACGGTTCCTGCGAACGAGTGGATGTGGAGTTCGCATGACGTCGCCCACCACCACCACCGCCGCTACACCAGGAAGAGCTTCCAGCAAGCGCTCACTGCGGCCGGCTTCGAGATCCAGTATCTGACCTACTTCAATACGATCCTTTTTCCGTTGATCGCCGTGATCCGGGGCATGAACAAGGTCCTTGGCCGCCACGAGTCCGACGACGCACTGCCGAGCTCGTTCGTCAATCGCGCTCTCAAGAAGATCTTCTCGTTGGAGGCAGGAGCAATGGGCCGTTTCTCGATGCCGTTCGGGGTCAGCCTTCTGGCCGTGGTCAGACGCAAAGCCTGAGGCTTTTCCCGCAGACCGTCAGCCCGCCAGCGCCTTCGCGACGAGGGGGCGCAGGGGGACGCGCGCCTTGAAGCGGGCGCCGAGCAGGGCGGTTCCGCTGATCTTGCGCTGGACGAACAGGAGGTCTGCGGGCGGCAGGTGCCAGGCGGTGCGGTCGGCGGCGATCGCCATGCCTTCCTCGCGCAAGCTTCCGAGAAACGCCCGGTCGCCGAAGTCGAACTCTGCATCGCGGTGCAGTTCGGTCAGCACGACGCGCACCATCCGATCGAGCGCCTCGCCGTGGCGATCGGCGACCGCCTGGCCGATGAAGCCCGCGGCGACCGCGCCGCGCTTCACCGCTTCGGCATCACCATCGAGCGCGGCCGACAACAAGGTCCGGTAGCCGGCGCTGATCGGAGCCGGCACGTCCTGCGCCGCGCCGAAGTCGAGCAGGGCGATCCGCCCGTCGTCCATCAGGCGGTAATTGGCGTAATTGGGATCCGTCTGCATGACGCCGAAGTCGAACAATTCGCGCAGCACGAGATCGACGATCCGCGTCATCGCCCGGTCGCGGATTTCCTGCGGCGCGTCGTCCAGCGCCTCGATCGGGCGGCTCTCGATGAAGCTCATGGCGAGCGCCCGGCGCGTGGTGAATTCCGCGTCGAGGACCGGCACGACGAAATCATCGCTGCCCTCGAGCAAGGCGGCATAACGGCGCATCTGCAAGCCTTCGCGATTGTAGTCGGCTTCGCGCGCAAGCTGCGCCTTCGCTTCGGCGAGCAGGGGCGCGATGTCGAGCTCGGCCGGAAGCAGCCCCGACAGGCGCAGCAGCGAGGCGACATTGTCGACGTCGGCATCGATGCTCTCGGCGACGCCCGGATACTGGACCTTGATCGCCAGCACCCGTCCGTCGAGCGTCTCGGCGCGATGAACCTGGCCGATCGAGGCGGCGGCGATCGGATGCGCCTGGAAGCGGCGGAAGCGCCGGCGCCAGTCGGGGCCCCATTCCTCGGTCAGCAGCTTCGACAGCTGCGCCGGGGGCATGTGGAACGCATTGCTCCGCAGCCGGGCGAGGATGTCGGACAATTCGGGCGGCAGGAAATCGCCCGAATCGAGCGAGATCATCTGCCCGAGCTTCATCGCCGCGCCGCGCAGGTGCGCCAGCCGGTCGGCGACGCGGGTGAGATTGGCCGGGGTCAGCAGGAGGTCGCGGGTCTTGGGCCGCTGTCCGTCCGCGAGCCGCCGTGCCCCTTCGGCCAGCATCCCTCCGGCAAGGCCGCCGGCGAGGCGACCGAACTGCCCGGCGCGGGCCAAGCGGGAGCGGGGGACGGCGCGTCCCTTGTCGTCACTCACGCGGCAAGCCGCCGCTGCAGGGCCGGACGGACCCGAAGGAAGGCGAGGTAGGCGCGCTCGAGGAAAGCGAGGACCGCACGGTTCCGGGCAAGAAGCCCGAGCGGCCGGAGCAGCGGGATCGCCCGCCACATGGCGGCAAAGGCCGCGGCGCCGCTGAGGAGCGTCCCATCCTCCCGCGCGTGGAAGCGGGCAAGCAGCGCCGCCTGGTCGATCGGGCATTGATCGGCCGAGCCGGGATCGGCGACATCGACGAACTCGATCCGGCCGCGCCGGTCGAGCCGGCGCATGAGGGCGATCTCGCGGCGGCAGAGCGGGCAGGCGCCATCGAACCAGACGGTCAGCATGGTCTGCATATAGGGAGGGGAGGGCGCCCGTTCACCCGGCCACAAGGCCGGGTGCAGCGATCATGCGAGGAGGTCGCGAAGCGCCTTTGCCAGCTGGTCGCGTCCGTAGGGTTTGGCGATCACCGCCGCCTGCCCCTTCCAGTTGACCCCGCTCTCGGCATAGCCGGTGGCGAACAGGAAGGGGATTCCGCGGTCGGACAGGATGTCGGCGACGGGGAAGCTCGGCTGCTCGTTCAGATTGACGTCGAGGATCGCGGCCTCGAACTCTCCTTCGGCGGCGATCGCCATCGCGTCGGTCAGCTTGAACGCCGGGCCGACGACGCCATAGCCCAGCTCCTCGACCAGATCCTCGAGGGCGAAGGCAATGACCGGCTCGTCCTCGACCAGCAAAAGGCGGCAGACGTCAGGCATAAGCCGGCATCGGTGCGTCCACGATGCAGCGAACGCCGTCGCTTTCGAAGTGGATGGTCACCGTCCCTCCCAGTTCCGCGGCGAGGCCGCGCTCGATCATGCGGCTGCCAAAGCCGCGGCGTTCAGGCGGAATGACCGTCGGGCCGCCATGTTCCTTCCAATCGAGATGAAGCCGGCTGCTTTCGTTGCTCCAGCGGATGGCGACCTTGCCGCCTTCGGTGCTGAGGCTGCCATATTTGAGCGCGTTGGTGGCGAGCTCGTGGATCGCCATCGCCAGGCTCACCGCGACCTTGGGCGAGAGCATCAGGTCGGGCCCGTCGAGCTTCAGACGGTTGTCGTCCGAGCGCACCGCGGTGAAGGTGTCGCAGATCAGCCGGCGAAGCGGGACGGCTTCCCATTTCTCGCGGGTGAGGATGCCGTGGGCAGCGGACAGCGCGCCGAGGCGCCCCTCGAAGCGCGACAATTGCTCGGCCGGCGAACCGGCGCCCTTGAAGCTCTGCTGGGCAAGGCTCTGGATGATGGCGAGCAAGTTCTTGGCGCGGTGGCTCAGCTCGTTGATGAGCAATTGCTGGTGCGCGTCGGCCTGCTTGCGCTGCGTGATATCCTGCAGCGCGACGATCGCGATCTCGGCCTTGCCGTCATCCCCGACGATCGGAGCGGCCTGGGCGAGGAGGGTGATCACCCGCCCGTCGGGACGGCGATAGAGCATTTCGTCGTCGATCACGGTCTCGCCGGCGTTGACCGCGCGGTAGAGCGGATAGGCCTCGACCGGTACGGGCCTGCCTTCCTCGTCGATCCCGCCATAGCGATCATAGGTTTCGGCGCCCTCGGACAGGATCTGGTGGCCGAGCATCTCCTCCAGCGCCTGGTTGTAGAGGAAGATCTCGCCGCTGGGCACGCGGGCGATGGCGACCCCAATCGGCATCTGGTCGATCACCGCGCGGAGCTGTTCCTCGCTGCGGCGGACGCGGTCGCTCGCCTCGCGGCGTTCGTCATTGTCGATGACCGAGCCGACATAGCCGAGGAAGCGGCCCGAACCGTCGAACCGGGGCGCGGCGGCGTCGATGCACCAGCGGTAGCTGCCGTCCTTGCGGCGGAGGCGGAACTCGGTCTCGTACTCGACCTGCTGCTCGTTGGCCCGAACGAAGGCGCGCTCGGCCGCCGGCCGGTCGTCATCATGGACCGCGTCGAGCCAGCCGAAGCCCTCGCCCTCGGCCTCGTTCTGCCCGGTGAAATCGTACCAGGTGCGGTTGAGATAGGTGCAATAGCCGGTCTCGTCGGTCACCCACAGCATCACCGGCGTGTGGTCGGCGATGTTGCGGAAGCGGCCCTCGCTCTCGCGCAGGATCGCCTCGGACCGCACCCGAACGACATGCGCCCAGCTGCGGTCGGTCGCTTCGGCGATCAGCGACAGGTCTTCCGCGGTCCAGGTCCGCGGCTCCTTCTGGTGGACCGCCATCAGCGCGACCAGCCGGCCGGCGCGGACATAGGGCATGCAGACCGTCGCCCCGAGCCCGAGGTCGAGCAGCGCCTTGCCCTCGACCGGCCCGAGTTCGGCAAGCGTGTCGTTGGTGATCAGCGGCCGACCGGCGTGCAGCTCGGCCACCGCGGTCGCGCCGAAATCGTCGAGGCTGTAGCGCCCGACGATGCTCTGGATTCCTTCCGCAGCCCAGTTGCCGCGGATGGTGAAGATGTTCTGGTCCTCCTCCATGTCGGCATAGGCGACCACCGAGGCGTCCATATGCTCGCCGAGAAGCTGCGCGGTAACGCCCATGATCTCGGTCGGGGAGGAGAGGCTGCGGACCGCCTGCGACAGGCGATCGAACAGCGTCAGCCGTTCCGCGCGCTGCTGGAGCGAGCGTTCGGCGGCGAGCCTCGCGGTGGTCTCGATGACGATGGCGAGCACGCCCGCCGGCCGGCCGTTGTCGCCGAGCACGGGAGAATAATCGAGGTTCATCGCGACCGTCTCGGGACGGCCATGACGATGGAGGACCAGCTCCTGGTCCTGGAAGGAGAGGGTGCCTCCGGCGAGGCCGACCTTCATCACATGGTCGTTGAAGTCGGCGACCTCGGGCCAGCCCTCGCGGACCCGCGAGCCCAGGAGCTGCGGGTGGCGACCCCCGGCGAAGACCGAATAGGCATCGTTGTAGAGCATGATCCCGTCCTCGCCCCACAGCATGACGATGGGGACGGGGGACCGGAGGATCAGTCCGGTGGCGGCCTTGAGGCTCGTCGGCCACGACGCGACAGGCCCGAGACTGTCCGACCAGTCACGAGCGAGAATGAGGGCGCCACATTCGCCCCCGCCTTCAAGAAACGTAGGCATTCAAACGCGCTAGACGACGAAATGCGCTTCGCAAAGCGGTGGTTTGCGAAGGATGCGGCGGCGCCTATCATCGCGTCCATGCCACGCTATGCCCTCGGTTCGGTCGCCCCCACCCTTGGCGAGGGGAGCTGGGCCGCGCCGTCCGCCGATCTCATCGGCGACGTCCGCCTCGGCGCCCGCGCCAGCATCTGGTTCGGGGCCGTGGTCCGGGCCGACAACACGCCGATCCTCATCGGCGAGGAAAGCAACCTCCAGGACGGGGCGGTCTGCCACAGCGATCCCCATGCCCCACTGACCGTTGGCCGGCGCGTGACCGTCGGCCACCAGGCGATCCTCCATGGCTGCACCATCGCCGACGGCGCGCTGATCGGCATGGGCGCAAGGGTGCTGAACGGGGCTTTCGTCGGCGAGCGCTGCCTCGTCGGGGCAGGGGCACTCATCCCCGAGGGCAAGACGTTCGAGCCCGGCCACCTCATCGTCGGGGTCCCCGCCCGGATCGTCCGCCCGCTTACCGACAGCGAGCTCCAGACCCTCGAGGGAAGCGCGCTCCTCTATGCCGAAAAAGCGGCGCTCTACGCCTCGGGCCTGCAGTTACAGCGCTGACACTTGAGGCCGCCCGGACAAGCCTCCACCTTCCCGGACATGATCGACATTCGCCCCTTCGCTTCGCTCGGCCACGCCGACCATGGCTGGCTCGACGCACGTCACCATTTCTCCTTCGCCAATTATCATGACCCGGCCCGCATGGGCTGGGGCAAGATCCGCGTCTGGAACGATGACCGGATCGCGGCCAAGTCGGGCTTTCCGCCTCACCCGCACCGCGACATGGAGATCGTCACCTATGTCCGCACCGGCGCGATCACGCACCAGGACAGTCTCGGCAACAAGGGCCGGACCGGCGCCGGCGACGTGCAGGTGATGAGCGCCGGGAAGGGCGTCGTCCATGCCGAATATAATCTCGAGGACGAGGAAACGACGCTCTTCCAGATCTGGATCGAGACCGACCGGACCGGCGCCAACCCGAGCTGGGGGGCAATGCCCTTCCCGCGCGAGGCCCGCGACGGTGCCTTCCAGCTCCTCGCCAGCGGCAACCCCGACGATGGCGTGCTGACGATCAACGCCGATGCGCGGATCCTCGGCGCGA
The DNA here is from genome assembly GCF_058313385.1 of Sphingomonas sp. SP2. NCBI lineage: Bacteria > Pseudomonadati > Pseudomonadota > Alphaproteobacteria > Sphingomonadales > Sphingomonadaceae > Sphingomonas > Sphingomonas sp. SP2. The sequence goes on from NZ_JBZFLD010000001.1 coordinate 1,004,108, forward strand.
CGCTCAAGGCCGGGGGGACCATCACGCTCGAAGCCGATCCGGCGCGTCACCTCTATCTGGTGCCCTCGGCGCCGGTGCGGGTGAACGGTGTCGCGGCGTCGGCGCGGGACGGCATTGCGGTGACCGGCGAGAGCGCGCTCCGGATCGAGGCCGATGCGGACGCCGAGCTGGTGCTCGTCGACGCCCGCTAGCGGGCTGATGGCTTGCCGCCGCGGCACGAACGGTTCAAAGGGACATCAACTTCCCTAAGCCGATGAAATTGAACGACCCCGTGCCGCGGACCTGCCTTGCCCTTGCCTGCCTGCTGCTGAGCAGCGCCTCGCTCGCCCAGACGGCCCCTGGCGCCGCCAATGTCGTCACCCCGTCGCCGCCCCCGCGCGAAGGGACCGTCGGCCCTGAGCAACTGCGCGATTTCTCGCTTCCCGGCACCCGGACCACGCCGGCGCCGACCCCGCGGACGGACGCGCCGGCCGAGACCGCCCCGGTCCCGGGTCGGCCGGCAGCCAGTGCCCCTCCGACCGGCACGCCCGCGCCTGCGCGGACGACGACGGCGCCCGCCGAGCGCCCGGCGCCAGGGACCGGCCCCGCCGCCGCGGCGCCGCTGACCACTACCGCGACGCCGACGACGCCGGCCGCATCGACGCCGTCGCGATCGGTCGAGCCCGCACCGTCGGTCGCGATCCCGCTTGGTGACGCCGTCCCGTCGCCGGCTTTCGAAACCGCGCCTGTCGCCGTTCCCCCGGTCACCCAGGGAGCGACCGACACGGCGGCGCCGGCGAGTACCTTCCTCTGGTGGCCATGGGCCCTTGTCGCGGTGCTCGGCGGGGTGGCGCTGGCCTTCCTGCTGCGCCAGCGTCGCCGCCGTAGTGCCCGGCTCGGCTATGCCGGCGCGACGGAGGCTTATGCGCCGCCGGTCGAGCGACCCGTCGCGCCGCCCGCGCCCGCACCGCGCCCGGCTCCTGTGGCGCGAACGCCGGTCGCGGATGAACCGCGCCAACCCGTCGCGCCCAATCCGACGGGCATCGTCACCACTCGCCTCCGTTCGCCGGCACCCGCGCCCGCGCCGGCTCCTGCACCGGCGCCTGCGCCTGCGCCCGTTCCGGCCGCGCCGGTCGGCGCGGTCGTCAGCCGCCGGCTCCGCCCCTGGATCGACCTCGACCTCCAGGTGCGCGAGGTGCTGCTCAACGAGACCGAGGCGCTGATCCGCTTCGACCTGCTGGTGGTGAATGGCGGCGCCGCGCCGGCACGCCAGGTCGTCGTCGAAGCGCTTGCCCTCAACGCGGGTGACGCCCAGTCCGACGAGCTCAGGACCTTCTTCGCCCGGGCGGCCTCGACCGACCAGGGCATCGCCGAGATCCTGCCGATGGAGACGACCACCGTCAGCCACGAGATCCGCATGCCGCGCGGCGCGATCCGCGCCTATGAAGCGCAGGGCCGCTCGCTGTTCGTGCCGATCGTCGCCTTCAACGCTACCTATCGCGCGGGCTCGGGCGTGGGGCGGACGAGCGCCGCCTATCTGCTCGGGCGGCACAACCCGGCCTCGGATCGTCTTGCTCCGCTCACCCTTGATGCGGGGAGCGCGCGGATGCTCGGCGTGGGGGTCCGCAGGCTGGAAGATACGGTCAGACGTTAGTCAAAGCGTTGACAGCGCACCGGCCGGGGGGCATTGGCGCCCGGCCTGACCTCGTGGAGAGGTGGCCGAGTGGTTAAAGGCAGCAGACTGTAAATCTGCCCGCGCAAGCGTACGCTGGTTCGAATCCAGCCCTCTCCACCATTACCGCCGCGGGGCGGACCGGGACTTACCCACAGAAATGGTTGCGAGTCGAAACTGATTCGCGAATCTTCGCTACAGTTGCGGCGGCGATCGCGCCTGCGCGTCACGGCTATTTGGGAGAAATCCGGAATTTCTGCCCATTTCTCCCAAAATGGTAGCTTTATTGCGGACTCACTTTTGCGCGTATTATCTGGTAATTATTGACCATGGCCTTCAATGCCTTGGCAGGATTGGGGTCGACGCGTGATGTTGAGCCGGTCGGGGGGCCGAGCATAGTGGGCGGGGCAGAGTTTGCCGCATCGGGTCGTTGCTCGCAGCTGAGCAATGGCCAGCTCGAAGTGCTTCGTCTCGTCAATCGCCACCTCAACTCGAAGGAAATCGCGAGCAGGCTCGGGATTTCCAGCCACACGGTCGACCAGCGCGTCCGCGGTGCGATCCGCGTGCTCGGCGTCACGCGCCGCAGCGAAGCAGCGCGCCTCGTCGACGCCTATGACCGTGCCCTGGCCATCGAAGCCCTGGCATCGACACCTGCGGCGTCCGAGACGGTGCCGTCCGAACCGCCATATCAGCGATTGATACATCAAGCGCCGGACATCGACGCCGCTGCCGCCGGACCGCACATCGACGGGGCGGTCAGTTTACAGATTCGGCACGCTGATCGCACAGGGGGGTCCGGGGCAGAACGCCTCGAAACCGAGCAGAGGCCTCAGTTCCGGCCCTCCCTGTTTCTTCCGTGGTCCACACCACAGCAACCCCGCAACGGGTGGAGCGTGGGACAACGGTTGGTAGCGATCACGGGCTTTGCGATCGCCGCCAGCTTCTCGGCCGGGATGTTCCTCGCGGGGCTCGAAAGCCTGGCCCGCCTGGTCCGTCCCTGACGAGGCCCCGACGCCTGACCGTTCGGACCCACATTCGGCGCGGAAGTCGCGGCTTCCGGCAAGGAGAGGTCATGCGCAGGCAGATTCTTGAACAGACGGCCGTCGATGTCGCAAGCCAGGTGCGGGCGGTCGAGGACAGCATCGAAGCCGCCCTCATCGAACTCGCTGAACTCCAGAACCGCATGATCCGGGCGCGCTCGATCGCCGGCGTCGGGATCGCGACCGGCCATGGCGCGCTCGAACAGGTCGCCCATTCGCTGAGCGCGCTGGTCACCGCCCGCGGCGGCATGGCCAATTGCCATGCGGCGCTGCTCGACGCCAAGCAGCATGTCCCGGGCCTTCGCACCATTGCCTTCGGCGACGGCCAGGAGTGCCCGAAGCCCGAGCTCGCGGCGCTCCGAGTGGTCGCTTGACGACCCTCCCGCATCCGACACGCAGGACGCCGTCGGCCCCCGGCCGGCGGTGTCCGGTCATGTGATGCGGATCCTCGTCTATTATGCGCTGCTGCTGCTGGTGGTGGCACTGGCCTTCTGGCGCGGCCGCCTCGACGAGAAGTGGGCGGCCTGCACCTGCGTCGTCGGGACCGGGCTGACCGCCGCGACCTCGCACGCGCTCGGCGACCGCTGGGGCGATTTCGATCCCTTCCTGTTCGTGGTCGACGCCTCGGTCCTCGCCTCCTTCCTGTTCATCGCCCTCCGCTCGCAGCGCTTCTGGCCGATGTGGGTCGCGGGCCTCCAGCTCACCGCCACCAGCGTCCATCTGCTCAAGCTCATCAATCCCGAACTGATGCGCTTCGTGTTCGGCGCGGCGCTGGCCTTCTGGTCCTATCCGATCCTCGCGCTGATCGCGGTCGGGGCCTGGCGCACGACCCTCGTCGAACATTGGCGCAGCCAGTCGATTGCCTGGGACCGCCCGACGCAATAGCCAAGGGTCGCCATGACCCTCCCGCCCTTCGTCACTGCCTTGCTCGACGCGCTCGAGGAGCCCGCGCTGATCGTCTCGGGCGACCGGACGCTTGCCGCCAACCGGGCGGCACGCGCGCTCCTCGGCGACCAGCTGGTGGGGCAGGACGTCCGCTTCGCCGTCCGCCAGCCCCAGGCGCTCGACGCCATCCTCGCCGGCCAGTCGCGCAGCGTCGAGGTGCGGGGCATCGGCGGGGTCGAGCGAAGCTGGGAAGTCGCGCTGACCAGGCTCGGCCAGGGCCAGCTGCTGGTCCGGCTGGTCGATCGCTCCGCCCGCCGCGCCGCCGAGAAGGCGCAGGTCGATTTCGTCGCCAACGCCAGCCACGAGCTGCGCACCCCGCTCGCCGCCGTGCTCGGTTTTGCCGAAACCCTCGCCGAGGAAGGCCCGCTTCCCGACGATCTCCGCCAGCGCTTCGCGACCCAGATCGGCGACCAGGCCGGCCGGATGATGGAGATCATCCGCGACCTCATGAGCCTGTCGCGGATCGAGGCCGACCGCTTCCGCGGACCGACCGGCAAGGTCGCGCTGGCCACCATCGTTGAAGCGGCAGTCAGGGCTGCCCAGCCGCTGCTCGACGAACGCGGCTGCGCCATCCGCCTCGCACTTGCCGAAGACCTCCCCGCCATTCCCGGGGACGAGGCCCAGCTTCGCCAGGTGGTCGACAATCTCGTCGCCAACGCCATCCGCTACGGCTGCCGCAAGCCGGGCGACGCGATCGACGTCGCGCTGACCGCGGCCGGGCCGCTTCAGCGCCTCGTCATCCGCGACCATGGCGAGGGCATCGCCGCCATCCACCTCCCGCGCCTGACCGAGCGATTCTACCGGGTCGATTCGGCGCGTGGCCGCGATCAGGGCGGGACCGGCCTCGGCCTCGCCATCGTCGCCCAGATCGTCGAGCGCCATCGCGGCCTCCTCGACATCCGCAGCACGCTCGGTCGCGGAACCGAGGTCGAGGTCCGCCTGCCGCAGGCCTGACCCGGCCATTGTCATCACTTTGTCATGCTGGCGTCACACTGCGGCCTCTGGTCCCCCGCTAGGGGGCGGGTCGGGGGGCATCTGGGCCCTGATGGAGAAAGCCAAGACCATGACCAAGTTCTGGGTCGCGCTGCCGCTCGCCATGACGCTGGCGGCGTGCGGCGGGGGCGGCAGCAACAATGCCGCATCGCAGCTCAAGATCGTCGGTTCCTCGACCGTCTATCCGTTCACGACCGCCATTGCGGAGGCCTTCCAGAAGGCCAACCCGGGCTCGAGCGTGATCGTCGAATCGACCGGCACCGGCTCGGGCATCAAGCTCTTCTGCGAAGGCGTCGGCTCGAAGTTCCCCGACATGGTGAACGCGTCGCGCCCGATGAAGAAGAGCGAATATGACGCCTGCGCGGCCGCCGGCGCCAAGCAGGTGATCGAGATTCCGATCGGCATCGACGGCCTGACCCTGATCGAATCGAACAAGGCCGCGCCGCTCAAGGTGACGCTCGCCGACATCTACGCCGCGGTCGCCGCCAATCCCTATGGCAAGGGCCCGAACAAGGCGCAGACCTGGAAGGACGTCAATCCGGCGCTGCCCGCGCTCAAGATCCGTGTCCTCGGCCCGCCGCCGACCAGCGGCACCCGCGACAGCTTTGCCGAGCTGATGCTGACCAAGGGTTGCGAGAGCGATCCCGCGATGAAGGCGCTCAAGAAGAGCGACGAGCCCAAGCACAAGGACCTGTGCACCAAGATCCGCGAGGACGGCGTGTTCGTCGAGGCGGGCGAGAATGACAATCTGCTCGTCCAGAAGGTCGAGGCCGACCCCGGCACCATCGGCGTGCTCGGCTACAGTTTCCTCGCCGAAAATGCCGACAAGATCCGTCCGGTCGAGATCAATGGCGTGCTTCCCTCCGAAGCCACCATCCAGGATCTCAGCTATCCGGGCGCTCGCAAGCTCTACATCTATGCCAAGGGCGAGCATGCGGCGGTGAAGCCCTCCATGAAGGCCTTCCTCGCAGCCTATGCAAAGGAATGGGCCCCGGGCGGCCTGCTCGAGAAGCGCGGCCTCGTGCCGTTCAAGGGCGCTGACGGCGCGGCCGCGACCAAGGCCGCGACCGAGATGACCCCGCTCGACCCGGCGTCGCTCAAGTAAGGCCCGGACCGTGAGTTTGCTTCTGTCCCTCGTCCTCGTCCTTGTCGTCGCCGCCGCGGTCTTCGCGGTGGCGCGGGGCCGGGCGGCTGCCCTCCAGGGGGCGGGCGAGGGGCGGAAGCGGCTCAACAGCCTGCCCGCCTACCACGGCGGCTTTGCCTTTATCTGGGCCGCTATCCCGGCCCTCCTGTTCCTCGCCGCTTGGAGCCCCATCCAGAACGGCCTCGTCGACCAGGCGGTCATGGCGAGCCCGGCCGGCCAGCAGCTGCCGGCCTTCGACCTTGCCCGCGATTCGATCCTCGGCGAGGCCCGCGCGGTCGCGAGCGGCGCCTCGGACCTCGCCTTCACCCCGCTCGCCCGCGAACTCGTGCCGGTCTACCAGGACGCGCTCGGTCGCTACGGGCTGATCGGCGGTATCGGCGCCATCCTGCTCGCGCTCGCCGGCGGTCTCTGGGCCCTGTCGCGCGTGGGCCTCGACTTCCGCGCCCGGGCCGGGGTCGAGCGCTGGCTGATGGGACTGCTCGTCGCCGCCTCGCTGATCGCCATCCTGACCACCTTCGGGATCGTCCTCTCGCTTCTGTTCGAGACGCTCCGCTTCTTCTCGATGGTCCCGGCAAGCGATTTCCTGTTCGGGCTGCAATGGTCGCCCCAGGTCGCGATCCGCGCCGACCAGGCCGGTTCGTCGGGTGCCTTCGGCTCGATCCCGCTCTTCTGGGGGACGGTCTTCATCGGCGCGATCATCGCCATGATCGTCGCCATCCCGCTCGGCCTGATGAGCGCGATCTTCCTCACCCAATATGCGCCCGCCGGGCTGCGCAAGGTGCTGAAGCCGCTGCTCGAGATCCTCGCCGGCGTGCCGACCGTGGTCTACGGCTATTTCGCCGCGCTGACCGTCGCGCCGCTGGTCCGCGACCTCGGCCTCGCCATCGGCATCGAAAGCGCGTCTAGCGAAAGCGCGCTCGCCGCCGGACTCGTCATGGGCGTGATGATCATCCCGTTCGTCAGCTCGATGGCCGACGACAGCATCGCCGCCGTGCCCCAGTCGATGCGCGACGGCAGCCTCGCGCTCGGCGCGACCCGGTCGGAGACGATCCGCAAGGTCATCCTCCCCGCCGCGCTTCCGGGCGTGGTCGGCGGGGTGCTCCTCGCCGTCAGCCGCGCGATCGGCGAGACGATGATCGTGGTGATGGCGGCAGGCCTTTCGGCCAACCTCACCGCCAATCCGTTCAACAGCGTCACCACCGTCACCACGCAGATCGTGCAGCTGCTGACCGGCGACCAGGAATTCGACAGCCCCAAGACCCTCGCGGCCTTCGCGCTCGGGCTGGTCCTGTTCCTCGTGACCCTGTTCCTCAACCTCATCGCGCTGCGCGTCGTGCGCAAGTATCGGGAAGCTTATGAGTAAGTCAGCCGGCCGCTGGTCGAGCGAGGCCATGAAGCGGCGCGTCGCCCGCCGCTACGCGTCCGAGCGCCTGTTCAAGGGGCTGGGCCTTGCCGCCATCCTGATCAGCCTCGCCTTTCTCGTCTTCCTGCTGGTCACCATGACCTTGCGCGGGATCGGCGGGTTCAGCGAAGGCTTCCTCACCGCCAGCGATGCGACCGACCCGACCCAGGTCGGTGTCTGGGGGGCGCTCAAGGGCTCGTTCCTGACCATTGTCGTGACCATGGCGCTGGCCTTCCCGATCGGCGTGCTCGCCGCCGTCTACCTCGAGGAATTTGCCCGGCGGAACCGCTGGAACGACTTCATCGAGGTCAGCATCAACAATCTCGCCGCCGTGCCCTCGATCATCTTCGGCCTGCTTGGCCTCGCGGTGTTCCTCAACTTCATGCACCTGCCGCGCTCGGCCGCGCTCGTCGGCGGGTTGACGCTCGCGCTGATGACCATGCCGGTCATCGTCATCGCCGGGCGCAACGCGATCAAGGCGGTGCCGCCCTCGATCCGGGACGCGGCGCTGGGGGTGGGCGCGTCGAAGATGCAGGTCGTGTTCCACCATGTCCTGCCGCTCGCGCTTCCGGGGATCCTCACCGGCACGATCATCGGCATGGCTCGTGCGCTGGGCGAGACCGCGCCGCTGCTGATGATCGGCATGCGGGCCTTCATCGCCACGCCGCCGCAGGGCTTCACCGATCCCGCCACCGTGCTTCCGGTCCAGATCTTCCTTTGGTCGGACGAGGTCGACCGCGCCTTCGTCGAGAAGACCAGTGCGGCGATCATCGTCCTGCTGCTGTTCATGCTCCTCATGAACGGCCTCGCAATCTATCTTCGCAACCGCTTCGAGCGCCGCTGGTAAGGCCGCTGATATGAACAACGAAAAAGAACCCCTGGTCACCAATTCGCCGGTGCCTTTCCCCTCGACCGCCATCGCCGCGGAAGCCGCTCGCGACGGGGCCGGCGTGCCCGTCCCCGAGGTCGAGGACCATGGCTCCGACGAGGAAGAGGGTGGGGCGGTCATACACCCCGACAGCGTCAGCGGCCCCGAGCCCAAGATGCGCGCCGAGAACGTCCGCGTCTTCTATGGCGAGAAGGAAGCGCTGAAGGGCGTCTCGATCGAGGTCCACGACGACAAGGTCACCGCCTTCATCGGCCCGTCGGGCTGCGGCAAGTCGACCTTCCTGCGCTGCCTCAACCGGATGAACGACACCATCTCGGGCGCGCGCGTGACCGGCCGGATCACCCTCGACGGGCACGACATCAACGCGCCCGACATGGACATCGTCCAGCTTCGCGCCCGTGTCGGGATGGTCTTCCAGAAGCCCAATCCCTTCCCCAAGTCGATTTACGAGAATGTCGCCTACGGCCCCCGCATCCACGGGCTTGCCGCGGGTAAGGACGAACTCGACGCGATCGTCGAGAAGAGCCTCCAGCGCGCCGGCCTCTGGGACGAGGTCAAGGACCGCCTCGCCGAGAGCGGCACCGCATTGTCGGGCGGCCAGCAGCAGCGCCTCTGCATCGCCCGCGCCATCGCGGTCGATCCCGAGGTCATCCTGATGGACGAGCCCTGCTCGGCGCTCGACCCGATCGCGACCGCCAAGATCGAGGAGCTGATCCACGAGCTTCGCGGCCGCTACGCGATCGCGATCGTCACCCACAACATGCAGCAGGCGGCGCGGGTCAGCCAGCGGACCGCCTTCTTCCACCTCGGTGAACTGATCGAGTACGGCAAGACCAAGGAGATCTTCACCAACCCGCGCGAGCAGCGCACCCAGGACTATATCACCGGCCGCTACGGCTGAGGGGGACAGGATACGTGGCTACGCAAGGACATACGCTCAAGGCGTTCGACGAGGATCTCGACCGGCTGCGCGCGCTCATCACCGAGATGGGCGGCCGCGCCGAGCATGCGATCATCGAGGCGATGCGCTGCCTGTCGGAACGCGACAGCGAAGGCGCGCAGATGGTCATCGCCGAGGACAAGAAGATCGACGCGCTTGAGGTCGAGACCGAGCGCCGGGTGATCCAGCTGATCGCGCTCCGCGCACCGATGGCGGGCGATCTTCGCGACGTTGTCGCCGCGCTCAAGATCTCGGGCGTGGTCGAGCGGATCGGCGACTATGCCAAGAACATCGCCAAGCGCGTCGCGGTGCTCGAGAATGCCGGCAAGATCGAGCCCTTGTCGCTCCTCCCCGAGATGGCGCGGATCGCCAGCAGCATGGTCCACGACGTGCTGAACGCCTTCGTCCAGCGCGACGCCGAGGCCGCGGTCCGGGTCAGCGCGCGCGACAAGGCGGTCGACGATTTCTACGACAGCGTCTTCCGCACCCTCCTCACGCACATGATGGAGAACCCGCACAACATCGGCCAGGCGGCGCACCTTCTGTTCGTCGCCAAGAACCTCGAGCGGGTCGGCGACCATGCCACCAACATCGCCGAGATGGTCTATTATGCGGCGACCGGCCAGCACATGGCCGACCGGGTCAAGGGCCCCGAAGGGATCGCCCTCTGATGCCGGCCCAGGGACGCCTGCTCCTGGTCGAGGACGACCGCTCGCTCGCCGACCTCATCACCTATCATTTCGAGCGCGAGGGCTATGCCGTCACCCGCACCGGCGACGGCGAGGAAGCGCTGCTGCTGGCCGAGGAGATCCGTCCCGATCTCATGATCCTCGACTGGATGATCGAGGGGATCAGCGGGATCGAGGTCTGCCGCCGCCTGCGCCGCCGCCCGACCACCTCCAACCTTCCGATCCTGATGCTGACTGCACGGGGCGAGGAGGACGACCGGATCCGCGGCCTCGAGACCGGCGCCGACGACTATATCACCAAGCCGTTCAGCCCCAAGGAACTGGTCGCCCGCGCTGCCGCGGTGCTCCGCCGGGTCCGCCCGGCGCTTGCCGCCCAGACGCTCGACTATGGCGGGCTCGAGATGGACATCGGCGCCCACCGGGTGAAGCGCGACGGCAAGACGCTCAGCCTCGGTCCCACCGAATATCGCCTGCTGCGCCACTTCCTCGAGCATCCCGGCCGGGTCTTCTCGCGCCAGCAGCTGCTCGAGACCGTCTGGCCGCACAGCGAGGAGATCGAATTGAGGACGGTCGACGTCCACATCCGCCGTCTGCGCCTGTCGCTCGGCGAGCCCGACCTCATCCGCACCGTCCGCAGCGCGGGCTATGCGCTAGACGCCGACGGGGTCGCCTGACGCCTAGCGCGCGGCGATCGCGAGCAGGCTTGCGCCCGCGCTGGCGAGAAAGGCGATGAGGATGAAGGCGACCCGCGCGCCGGCGGCCTTGCCGCGTGCGATCGCCTCCTCGTCGAGCCAGTAACGCTCGCCCCCAGCGCTCCGGACCTGCCCGCGCTTGACGAGGTAGGCGAGCATTTCGGGTGCGCCCTTGGCGGAGACGTCGAGCGGCATCGCTGCCCTGGCATGGATCGCCCCGCCCTTGCGCAATTGTCCGAGCAGCCCTTCGGCGCTGGCCGCGCCCTGCTGCGCGGCGACGATCAGGGCGGTGTTGATCGCGGGATAGGCCATGGCCGTGCAACTTATCGGAACAAGCCGGCGCTCCCAAGCGATTCCGGTGCGTAACGATTTTTGGAGGAGCCACGCCCATGGCCGCCCGTCCCAGCTGGCGCGGACACATCCGCCTCGCGCTCGTCTCGATCCCTGTCGAAATCTATCCCGCGTCCAAGTCGGGCGCCGGAATCGCCTTCCACCAGATTCACGAGCCGACCGGCAAGAGGGTCAAATATGAGAAGGTCGTCCCCGGCATTGGCCCGGTCAGCACCGACGACATCGTCAAGGGCTTCGAGGTGACCAAGGGCGAATATGTCCTGCTCGAGCCCGAGGAGATCGAGAGCGTCAAGCTCGAGAGCCGCAAGACGCTTGAGCTCGCCCAGTTCGTCGACGTCGACGACATCGACCCGCTCTATTACGAAAAGCCCTATTTCGTGGTCCCGGCCGACGACCTCGCCGAGGAAGCGTTCATCGTCCTTCGGGAAGCGCTCCGCCGCGCGCGCAAGGTCGGGATCGGCCAGCTCGCCATGCGCGGGCAGGAATATGTCGTCGCGATCAAGCCCTGCGGGCGCGGCATGCTGATGGAGACGCTCCGCTACGCCGACGAGCTCAACAAGGCGTCGAGCTACTTCCGCGACATCGAGGACAGCGAGCCCGATGCCGACCTCCTCGAACTCGCCACCACGCTGATCGACAAGAAGAGCGGCAAGTTCGACGCGGGCGAATTCCACAATCGCTACGTCGACGCGGTGAAGGGCCTGATCGAGCAGAAGCGCAAGAAGAAGGGCGGGGGCCTCGTCATCCAGGACCCCGACAAGGAGACAAAGCCCAAGAGCAACGTCATCGACCTCATGGCCGCCCTCAAGAAGAGCCTCGGCGACGGCGGCGACAACGCGGCCAAGCCCGCCGCCAAGAAAGCCAGCGCGCCGAAGAAGCCGGCCCCGGCCAAGAAGGCAGCGGGAGGAAAGCGGTGATGCTCCCCTGCGAAAGCAGGGGCCCAGTATCTTCTGGCGGGTCGATCGAAATCACTGGGTTCCTGCCTTCGCAGGAGAACATTCGTGGCTAAATCCCCCCGCCCCAAGGGCCTCGACATCGAGACCTACAACGCCAAGCGCGACTTCGCGAAGACGAAGGAGCCCAAGGGGCGCAAGCTGAAGGGCGAGGGTGACAGCTTCGTCGTCCAGAAGCATGACGCCTCGCGCCTCCACTGGGACTTTCGCCTCGAGCTCGACGGCGTGCTGAAGAGCTGGGCCGTTCCCCGCGGCCCGTCGCTCGACCCCAGGACCAACCGTCTCGCGATGCGGACCGAGGACCATCCGCTCGACTACGGCAGTTTCGAGGGCATCATCCCCGCCGGCGAATATGGCGGCGGCACGGTCATGCTGTGGGATCGCGGCCGCTGGATCCCGCATCCCGACAAGGATCCCCGCAAGACGCTCGCGGAAGGCCATCTCCATTTCACCCTCGAGGGCGAGCGGATGAAAGGGGAATGGGTGATGTTCCGGATGAAGCCCAAGCCCGGTGAGAAGGGCGAGGCATGGATGCTGAAGAAGGTCACCGACGACTTCGCCAGGCCCGACGAGGGCGATGCCCTGGTCGAGCACTGCCTGACCAGCGTCGAGAGCGAGCGCAGCATGGCTGAAATCGCAGCCGGTGAGGATGTGTGGGAGAGCAACCGGTCGGGCAAGAAGGGCGGGCGGACCAAGCGCAAGGTCACCCCGCCGCCGGCTTTCCAGGCTCCGCAGCTCGCGACGCTTGCCGACCATGTCCCGACCGGCAGTGGCTGGCTCCACGAATTCAAATATGACGGCTATCGATTGCTCCTCAGCGTCGGCGACGGTGCCGCGCTCGCCTGGACCCGCAACGGCAAGGACTGGAGCGACTTCTTCGCCGAGCTGACCGAGGCTGCGGCCGCCTCGCTGCCCGCCGGCTGCCTGCTCGACGGCGAGGCGGTCGCGCTTGACCCCGACGGCAAGCCCAACTTCCAGCTGCTCCAGTCGACCCTCAAGGGCGGGAAGGGCGCCGACAGGCCGCCGCTCGCCTACTACGCCTTCGACCTGCTCACCGACCGCGGCGAGGACGTCACGGGCCTTTCCAATCTCGAGCGCAAGCAGCGCCTCGCTGCCCTGCTCAAGGGCGTGCCGGCGCCGCTCGTCTATGGCGACCATATCGTCGGCAAGGGCGAGCAATTGTTCGACCGCATCTGCAAGGACGGCGGCGAGGGGATCATCTCGAAAAAGGCCGGCGCCCCCTATCGCGGCACGCGCACCAAATGCTGGCTCAAGATCAAGTGTATCGCCCGCCAGGAGTTCGTCATCGTCGGCTGGCAGGCGAGCGACAAGCGCCGCGGCTTCCGTTCGCTCCACCTCGCCGTGAACGAGAAGGGCGCCCTTCGCTATGTCGGCAAGGTCGGTACCGGCTTCGACACCAAGACGATCGAGGCTCTGAGCGAGCGCATGGCGCCGATGAAGCGCGACGAACCCGCACTCGAAATCCCCCGCGCCGCCCGCCGCGGCTCGACCTGGATCGAGCCGAGCCTCGTCGCCGAAATTGCCTTTACCGAATTCACCAGCGACGGCGTCCTCCGGCATCCGAGCTTCCTTGGCCTGCGCGAAGACAAGCCCGCCAAGGACGTCGTGCTGGAATCCGCCTCGTTCCTCCCCCGGGAACCGGGGGGAGGTGCCCCGAAGGGGCGGAGGGGGAAAGGCGACGGCGCCAAGGCCGCTGCGCCGTCGGAAACCAAGGCCTCCAAGGCCTCCAAGGTAAAAAAGGCGGACCTCCGCACCGCCGCCGACTTCGACCTTCGCCTGACCTCGCCCGACCGGGTCATCTTCCCCGAGGATGGCCTCACCAAGGGCGACCTCGCCGATTATTATGCCGCGGTCGCCGACCTCCTTATGGTCGACCTCGCCAACCGCCCGATGACCCTCATCCGTTGCCCTTCCGGCCGCTCGAAGAACTGCTTCTTCCAGAAGCATGACAGCGGCTCGATGGGCGCCCACGTTCGGCACGTTCCGGTCAAGGAAAGCGACGGCTCGACCGAGGATTATCTCTTCGTCGACGAACCCATCGGCGCGCTCGAATGCGTGCAGATGAACACGATCGAATTCCACGGCTGGGGCAGCCGGATCGATCCGCTCGAAATGCCCGACCGCCTGGTGTTCGACCTCGATCCCGACGAGGGCCTCGACTTCGCGCGCGTGAGGACCGCCGCGCTTCGCCTCCGCGACCTCCTCGCCGACCTCGGACTCGAGACCTTCCCCTTGCTCTCGGGCGGGAAGGGCATCCACGTCGTCGCGCCGCTCGACCAGAGCCGCGACTGGCCGACCGTGAAGAGCTTTGCCGAGCGCTTCAGCCGCGCCATCGCCGAGGCCGAGCCCGAGACCTTCACCGCCAATATCCGCAAGAATCAGCGCAAGGGCCGGATCTTCCTCGACTGGCTCCGCAACCAGCGCGGCGCGACCGCGGTCCTGCCTTATTCGGCCCGCGCCCGCGAAGGGGCGCCGGTAGCGGCGCCGGTCGCCTGGGACGAGCTGCCGGATCTTGTCGGCGCCAACATCTGGTCGATCCGCGATGCGCGGACCTTGCTCGACCGCGCGGCGGCGAGGGGTCTCAAGGGCTGGGGCCAGGCCCGCCAGGCCCTGCCCGACCTATAGGCCGGCGAAGCGGTCCGTCGCGCGCACCAGCTGGTCGAGGACCCCGGGCTCGCTGTAGAGATGCCCGCCGTCGGGAATGATGTGCAGCTCGGCCTCCGGCCAGGCCTTGTGCAATTCCCAGGCGGCCTTGGGCGGCGTGCAGCTGTCGTGACGGCCCTGCACGATCACGCCCGGAATATGGCGGATCTTCTCGACCCCGCGCAGCAGTTGCCCTTCCTCGAGCCAGCCGCCACTGCGCATATAGTGGTTCTCGATCCTCGCCACCGCGATTGCCTTATGCGGCTCGGTGAAGTCCTCGATCACCGACGGGTCGGGAAGCAGCGTGACTGTAACCCCCTCCCACTTGCTCCACGCCTTGGCCGCGGCGAGCTGGACCGCTTCGTCCGCGCTGGTCAGCCGCTTGTGATAGGCCTCGAGGAGGTCGCCGCGCTCCTCTTTGGGGATCGCCGCCACGAACTCGTCCCAGCCGTCGGGATAGACCTGCGACGCGCCGCCTTCCTGGTAGAGCCAGTCGACCTCGTAGCGGTCGAACAGGAAGATGCCGCGCAGCACCAGCTCGGTGACCCGGTCGGGATGCGCCTCGGCATAGGCCAGCGAAAGGGTCGATCCCCAGCTCCCGCCGAACACCTGCCAGCGCGCGCAGCCCATCACCTCGGTCCGCAATTTCTCGATGTCGGCGACGAGGTCCCAGGTCGTGTTCGCCTCGAGGCTCGCAAAGGGCGTCGAGCGCCCGCAGCCGCGCTGGTCGAAGACGAGGATATGATAGAGCTCGGGATTGAACTGCCGTCGGTGCGAAGGGCTCGCGCCGCCGCCCGGCCCGCCGTGCAGGAAGACCACCGGCTTGCCGTCCGGATTGCCGCACAATTCCCAGTAGAGCCGGTGGCCGTCCCCGACCTCCAGCATCCCGGTGCGATAGGGTTCGATCGGCGGATAGAGAGTGCGGCGCTCGCTCATGCTCAGAAGCTCAGCTCGTCATAGACGCGGGAAACGTCGCCGCCCCACTCGCCATTGTACCAGGCGAGCAAGCGGTCGGCCGGGGTGACGCCCGTCGCCACCACTTCGCGCAAGGGGTCGAGGAAGCCCACCTCGTTGGTCCCGCCCGCATCGAGCTTGGCTCGGTTGCTAAGCCCCATCGAGGCGATCTCGACCACCTGCGCGGCGAATTCCTGCATGCTCCGCCCGCCCGGCACCTTGGCCTCGAGCGCCTGCGCCGGCACCGCCGAACGCAATTCCTCGCGCTCGTCGATGGTCCAGTCCTTGACGAGGTCCCAGGCCGCGTCGAGCGCCTGGCGGTCGTAGAGCAGCCCGACCCACAAGGCCGGCAGCGCGCAGATCCGCCCCCAGCGCCCGCCATCGGCCCCGCGCATCTCGAGGAAGCTCTTGAGCCGCACCTCGGGGAAGGCGGTCGACAGATGATCCGTCCAGTCGGCGACCGTGGGCTTCTCGCCCGGCAGCTGCGGCAGCTTGCCCTCGAGGAAGGCCCGGAAGCTCTCGCCCGCGCAATCGATATATCTGCCGTCGCGCATCACGAAATACATCGGCACGTCGAGCGCATAGTCGCAGTAGCGCTCGTAGCCGAAGCCGTCCTCGAACACGAACGGCAGCATCCCCGTCCGGTGCGGATCGGTGTCGGTCCAGATATGGCTGCGGAAGCTCTTGAAGCCGTTGGGCCGCCCTTCCGTCAGCGGCGAGTTGGCGAAGAGCGCGGTGGCGACCGGCTGGAGCGCAAGCCCGACCCGGAACTTCTTCGCCATGTCGGCTTCGCTCTCATAGTCGAGATTGACTTGGATGGTGCAGGTCCGGAGCATCATGTCGAGCCCGAGGCCGCCGACCCGCGGCATATGCCGGAGCATGATCCCGTAGCGCCCCTTGGGCATGATCGGCAGCTCGGCGCGGCTCTTGTCGGGCCACATGCCGAGCCCGAGGAAGCCGAGCCCCAGCCGGTCCCCGACCGCCTTCACCTGCTCGAGGTGCCGGCCCGCCTCGGCGCAGGTCTCGTGGAGCGAGGCGAGCGGCGCGCCCGACAGCTCGAGCTGCCCCGCGGGCTCGAGGCTGATCGTCCCGTCGCTGCCGGTCAGCGCGATGACCTTGCCGTCCTCCTCGACCGGCCGCCAGCCATAGTCGGTAAGGCCCATCAAAAGATCGCGAATCCCGCCGGGCTCGTCCCACGAGGGCGCGCGATGGTCGGCGAGGCGATAGACGAACTTCTCGTGCTCGGTCCCGATCCGCCAGCGCTCGGGCGGCTTTTCGCCTCCCGCGAACACCGACAGGAGGTCGTCCCGTCCCTCGATGAGCGGGCTGTCGCTAAGATCGGTTCGCGTCGTCATGAGCCGCGCGTTAGCGCCAATCCCCGGCGCCCGCCATATAGAGGCTGACGGCGGCGAGCGCCGCGGTTTCGGCGCGGAGGATCCGGGGGCCGAGCCCGACCCCCGTCGCCCCCGCCGCGAGGATCGCCGTGCGCTCGTCGGGGGTAAAGCCGCCCTCGGGGCCGATCAGGATCGTCGCCGGTCCGGGCGCGACCGCCGAGGCCATCGGCACGCCGCCCGTCTCGTCGGCGAAGATCAGCATCCCCTCGTGCGCGGCGAGCAGCGCCGGAAGCTTCACCGCCGGCGCGATCACCGGCAGCCGGGTCCGCCCGCACTGCTCGGCCGCCTCGATCGCGATCGCGGCGAGGCGCTCGGGATTGAGCCGCTCGACCACCGTCCGCTGGGTCACCACCGGAAGCAGCCGCGCGACGCCGAGTTCGGTCGCTTTCTCCACCAGCCATTCGACCGGCGCACGCTTCACCGGCGCGAAGGCGAGGGTCAGCGGCGGCAGCGTCTCGGCGGGGCGGACCTGCTCGGCTACCCGCAGCACCAGCCGCTTCTTCGCCGCGCCCTCGATCCGCGCGAGCCATTCGCCGCTCTCCCCGTCGAACAGCAGCAGCTCGGCCCCTTCGCCCATCCGCAGCACGTTGCCGAGATAATGGGCGGGCTTGCCCTCGAGCAGCACCGCATGGTCGGCCGCAAGCGGCTGCGCGACGAACAGGCGGGGGAGGGCGCGGGGCGGCCAGGCGGGAGTGGCGGGCATGGCCAAGCGCTAACCGCGCCGCGCCCCGATGGGAAGGTTGACCACCCCCGCCGCCCCGTGGCAGGGCACGGCCAGCCAAGCGGGTGTAGCTCAATGGTAGAGCAGAAGCCTTCCAAGCTTACGACGAGGGTTCGATTCCCTTCACCCGCTCCACGCTCCCAGAGAAGCGCCGGCTCTCCACTCGATGATCGATTTCGAAGTCCGGTTCCGACCCGTTGCGGACATTGAGGCTGCTCCGCATAAGTCGGCTATGAGCACCCCGTCCAAAGCAGAGCGAATGGAACTTCGGCGCAGCTTGGGGAACCGTCAGGTTACTGCTCCTTACGTGCCGCCCTATCACAGGGGAGCCGACTGCCTATGGCCACACGCCTGTTGCGAGTGCCACAAGTCTTGGAAGCTGGCAGAGGAAGCCTCGGCTAAATGTCCGGAATGTGGTAGCGACCTCCGCTGGATGGGTCGGGCGTTCAAAGTCCCTAAGAAGGCAGACACTGAGCAGTGGGCAAAAGTTCGTGCCCTGTGGTTCGCGGGCTTCCGCTTCTTCAACTCACCCAGCACGAAAGGCACTGCTGAGCCGCTCCCGGAGCGGCTGCGAGAGGTTGACGACTTCGTGCGCCGCAATCCTGAGCATCCCTATCGAGTGAAAAGCTAAGGTCCGCTTTCCACCCATTGCGGACATTTCGTCGCTCCATCATCATAGAAGAGTGGCCCTACTTACCGCTCTTCTGATTGGTCCTTTCGCGCTAAACTTGCTGGCGGTGCTCTACTTGGGCAGCCGCGTGAGCAGGGTGATTTTTTTGAGCACCTCGGCCTCGCCGCTCATCTGGTGGTTAGGGCTGAACTGCCTGCTTACATTGAGGGACGGACCGAAGACCTTCTCCGACCCCTATTTCCTAGTTTTGCTCATGATGGTTGCAGATTTCTGCTTGATCACGCTTCCACTGGCTCTTTTGGGCAAGTTGACCGGTAACTGGCTGAAGGAGAGGGCCACCAGCTGAGGTCCGCTCTCCACCCATAGCGGAGATTGGCGCCTACGAATTCGCCCTTCGAAGCCATCTGCTGTCGAGGCGTGCACGCTTCACCCGCTCCACGCTTGCAGGGAGCGCCGGCTCTCCCACACGCTAAGCCCCAGCTCCGCAGCTCGCTGCGAACCGACCTCACGACAACGCCTTCGCAGCGGGCGAATTGGGTCAATAAGACGTGCGAGCGGGAGGCGCGTATGATGGGCCATGTGTTGCGTTAAGCCACCAGATCGAGCTTCGCTTGCCTGGTCTCCATCGGCACTCTGCTCGCACCGATCCCGGGCGCGGCGGCCCAGTCCAGGCAAGCGGCTGACGCCGGCGGGTCGGCCGACGAGATAGTCATCACGGCGCAACGCAGCGGCATTCCCGTTTGGCGGGTAGTTCGGTGACCATCGGATCGTTCAAGAAAAGAGATGGTACCCGTGCCTTCGGAATCACGACCTCACGCTGACTGTCCGACTCGACGACCGCGATCGAAGCGAACCGTTGAAGTGTAGGAAGAATTCCGATAACGAACCGAAATGGATAATTTTTCCTCTCCGCCTTGTTACGGCAGATTGACGCCGTGTCGGACAGGAGGGGTCTGGCATCGGTAGAAAGTGGGCCTGAACAACCCCCGCCCTATGTCAACTTCGTCAACTTCGCGACCGCTCAGGCCCGGGCGACGAGGGTGCGCCAGGTGTCGAGCCGGCGGCGGCGCTCGGGGCCGAGGTCGCGGGGGAGGAAGGATCGGCCCTCGCTGACCATCGCCGCGGCGGCGGCGGGGAGGTCGGGGTAGAGGCCGGCGCCGACCGCGGCGAGGAGGGCGGCGCCGCGGGCGGTGGTCTCGATGTCGGCGGGCCGGGCGACCGGCAGGCCGGTCATGTCGGCGAGATCCTGCGCGAGCCAGTCGTTGGCCGCCATCCCGCCGTCGATCCGGAGGTCGTGCCACGGCGCGCCCGCGGCGGCGAAGGCGGCGGCGAGGTCGACCAGTTGGTGACTGACGGTCTCGAGCGCGGCGCGGGCGACATGGGCGCGGGTCGAGGCGAAGGTAAGGCCGGTAATGGCGGCGGTCGCCTCGGGCTTCCAGTAGGGCGCGCCGAGGCCGGACAAGGCGGGAAGCAGGGCGACCCCGCCATTGTTGGGGACCGAGCGGGCGAGTTCCTCGGTCTCGGCGGCGGAGCGGACCAGCCCGAGATTGTCGCGAAGCCATTTGACCAGGCTGCCCGCGACGAAGATCGCGCCCTCCAGTGCGAACAGGCGCTCACCGCCGACTTCGCACAGGATCGTGCCGAGAAGGCCATCGGCGGCAAGCGGGCGGTCGGCGCCGCGGTTGGTGAGGACGAAGGCGCCGGTGCCGAGCGTCAGCTTGGTCTGGCCGGGCGTGAGGCAGGCCTGGCCGAGGGTCGCGGACTGCTGGTCGCCGATGAGGGCGGTAAGCGGGATGGCGGCGCCGAAATGTTCGGGGCGGACCTCGGCGAGGGGTCCGGCATTGGCGACGATCCGCGGCAGGCTTCCCCGGGGGACGGCGAAGAGGGTGAGCAATTGCTCGTCCCAGTCCCGTCCTTCGAGATCGAGGAGGAGGGTGCGGCTGGCATTGCTGACGTCGGTGAGATGGTCCCCGCTGAGGCGAAAGGCGAGCCAGCTCTCGATCGTCCCGAAGGCGAGCCGGTCGCCCGCGTCGGCGACCTCGGGGGCGTTGGCGAGGAGCCAGCCCATCTTGGTCGCCGAGAAATAGGGATCGAGGCGGAGGCCGGTGCGGCGCTGGAGCCCGGGTTCGAGACCGGCCTCCCGGAGCGTTCGGCAGCGGTCGGCGGTGCGGCGGTCCTGCCAGACGATGGCGCGGGCGAGCGGACGGCCGGTGGCGCGGTCCCAGGCGACCACCGTCTCGCGCTGGTTGGTGATCCCGATCCCGGCGATCCGGTCGGCGCCGCCAGCCTCGGCGACCATGTCGCGGGCGCAGGCAAGGGTCTTGGTCCAGATCTCCTCGGCATCATGCTCGACGAGGCCGGGGCCGGGATAATGCTGGACGATGTCGCGGCTGCAGTGGCCGAGGACAATGCCCGTGGCGGGGTCGTAGCGAATGGCGCGGGTCGAGCTCGTCCCGGCATCGAGGACGAGGATCTCGCGCCCGCTCACCCCAGGCGGCCCGCCGCCTGCGCGACCTGCTGCCCGACCAGCCGGAGCTGGCCGGCCATGTCGGGGTCGGTGAGGGCGCCCGCGGGATCGAAGCTGTCGGCCCCGATCTTGAGCGCGGCGCCGAACGGAGTCGGCCAGCCGCGCAGGGCGTGCGCGATGGTTCGCAGCGTGGTCATGGAGGAGTTGGCGGCTTGGTGGCCGAAGGCGGTGACGATCAGCCCGACAGGCCGCCCTTCGAGATAGGGGCGGGTATCACCGGCCAGTTCCTCGAAATAGTCGATCGCATTCTTGACCATGCCCGAGACGGTGCCGTGATAGCCGGGCGTGGCGAGGAGGATGCCATCGGCGGCTCGGACCGCGTCGATCATCTCAGCCCCGGTCCCGGCCTTCCAGTCGGGGCCGCGATAATGGGGCAGGCCGGCGATATAGGCGCCGCCGAAGAGGGCGATGTCGGCGCCGAGCGCCCGGGCCGCGTCGGCCGCGACGGCGAGCACCCGCTCGGTGCTGCTCCCGGGGCGGGCGGTCCCGCCGATGGCGACGATCCGGCGCTGCATCGGTCAGATCACTTTCGTATTGTAGCTGTGCCAGGCGAGGACCGCCGCCGCGCCGCGATAGGGAGCCCAGCCTTCGGCCCGGTCGCGAAGCCACTTTTCGCTCGGCTTGGTCTCGGATCCGAGCAGCCGCCCGAGCTCGATCTGGACCGCGAGGTCGCCAGCCGGGAAGACGTCGGCCCGGCCTTCCGCGAAGAGAAGGTAGATTTCGGCCGACCAGCGACCGATGCCCTTGACCCGGGTGAGGAGCGCGATGGCCTCCTCATTGTCATCGGGGAGCGCCGAAAGGTCGAGTTCGCCCGACAGCACCAGCCCGGCAAGGCTGCGGAGGTAGCCGGCCTTCTGCCGCGACTGGCCGAGCGCGCGCAATTCCTCGTCGCTCGCCTCGGCGAGGCGGGCAAGGTCGGGCGGATCGCCATAAGCGTCGGTCAGCTTGTTCCACATCGACTGGGCGGCCGCGACGCTGACCTGCTGGCCGACGATGGTCCGAAGCAGCGCCGCCGTTCCGCGCGCCGAGGAACGCGGTTCGGGGGTGCCGAGCCGTTCGATCACGCTGCCGAAGGCGGGTTCGGCCGAGACGAGGTGGGCGAGCGCCTCGTCGAGCGACTCGCGGCTGTGGACCATCAGGCCTGTGCCGCCGCGTAGAGCGCCACTGCGGCGGCGTTCGACACGTTGAGGCTTTCGATCGCATCGCTGATCGGAAGCTTCGCAAGCGCATCGCAATGGTCGCGGATGTTCTGGCGCATCCCCGGCCCTTCGGCACCGAGGACCAGCGCGACCCGCGGCGGTCCAAGTGCCTCGGCGAGGGTCGACTTGGCTTCGCCGGCAAGGCCGATCCGCCAGAAGCCCGCTTCGGCGATCTCCTCGAGCGCGCGGGCGAGGTTGACGACCCGGACCCATGGTACCCGCTCGAGCGCGCCCGAGGCGGCCTTGGCGAGCGCGCCGCCCTCGGGCGGGGCATGCCGGTCCTGGGTGACGATGCCGATCGCTCCGAAGGCTGCGGCCGAGCGGAGGATGGCGCCGACATTGTGGGGGTCGGTGACCTGGTCGAGGACCAGCAGCACGGCTTTCTCGTCGGCCTCTGCGAGGAGGTCGCCGAGCCAGATGTCCTCGAGCGGTTCGACCTCGATCACCACGCCCTGGTGCGGCGCGTCGTTCGGCACGAGCCGGGCGAGGTCGGTCACTTCGGCCCGGGTCAGGACGACCTCGGGCGGAAAGTTCATGAAGTTGGCGGCTTCCTGCGTCGCCCAGGCCTTGAGCACCCGGCGATCGGGATTGTCGAGCGCGGCGGCGATGGCGTGGCGGCCCCAGAAGCGCGGGCGATTGGCGCTGCCGTGGGAGGATGTGTGCGACTTCTTGCGACGGGTCATGGGCTTTGCTGTAGCTTCGCCTTGCCCCCCGGTGAACCCGCGTTAAAGCCCTAGCCCATGTGGCAGCTCCTGCAATTTCCCCTGTGCCCCTTTTCCCGCAAGGTCCGGCTGGTCATGGCCGAGAAGGGCGTGCCCGCCGAACTGGTGCGGGAAAATCCGTGGGAGCGGCGCGACGAGTTCATCGATCTCAACCCGGCCGGCGAGACGCCGGTTCTGGTCGAGACCGAGCTCGGCATTACCCTTATCGGTAGCCAGCCGATCGCCGAATATTTCGAGGAGACGGTCGACAAGGTCCCGATGATCCACGGCGATTCGTCGCAGCGGGCGGAGATCCGGCGGCTGACCGAATGGTTCGACGAGAAGCTCTACCGCGAGGTGGTCGAACCCTTGATGGTCGAGCGGATGCGCAAGCGTCTGGTCAGCAAGGAGAGCCCCGACACGCGAGTGCTTCGCGAGGCCATGCGAGTGGGCAACAACCACCTCGACTATCTCGATTATCTGCTGGACCACCGGCGCTGGCTGGCAGGGGCGGCACTGAGCCTCGCCGATTTCACCGCGGCCGCGCACCTCAGCGTCATCGACTATCTCGGTGCGGTCGACTGGCGCGGGCACAAGCAGACCAAGGACTGGTATTCGGTGATGAAGAGCCGCCCGGCCTTCCGGCCCTTGCTCGGCGAGCGGATGGAAGTGATCGTCCCGCCGCAGCATTACGACAAGGTCGACTTCTAGGCGGCGTCGCGCCACTTCTCGAGGAGCAGGGCATAGACCGCGGGGTGGATCGGCTTCTCGAAGTGAAGGCCGGCGCGATGGCCCTCGACCCAGCGGACCCGGCCCTGCAGCGCCTCGAGCCCCGGTAGCTGGATCCAGAGCAGATCGTCCTGGCGGGGCGCGTCGACGAAGTTCAGGCAGCAACCCAGCGGGGAGATGTCATTGGCATCGAGCCACTGGCTCCGGCGATACTGGCGACGGACGAGGACCGAGGCTTCGACCTTGGCTCGGTCGACCTGGCGGGCAATGACCTTTTTGTCGTCGATCGGATCGAAGGATAGGCCGACATCGTCCCCGCGGCGCCAGCGGACCACGGCATCGATCTTGCCCTTGTCGCCGACGATCAGGCGGATTTCCTCTCCGCGGAACAGTGGTGCGAGGGTTTGCAGCCGGCAGCCGCCATAGGAAAGGTTCGTCATGACGAAGTTCCAGCGGCTGTCGTCGGGACGGATGAACCAGCCCTTCAGTTTCGATTCGCGACGTTCGGGGCGGGGCGAATGCCCATCGGCCAGTCGTTCAGCGGCGTTGCTCACCGGGAAGCCACCATCCTCTTCGTGCAGCGCTGGTACGAGGACAGGCTGCGGCGATCATGAGCCCCACAGCACCACGGCAAATAAATGGCTGCGGTTAAAGGATTCCTAACGTGCCGGTCATTCCGGTGCAGCAGTGGACGCCGATTAACTTTGCGCCAACGGTCCCGGGTCTAGTGAAGTTTTGCCTGAACGTGTAACGCGGCGCCGCCATTCACTTAGCGGGGTTCCGCGTATGAGTTCGGATGAGGTTCCCCGGAGCGAAGAGCGACGAAGCGCGCTCCTGCGCGGCTATATCCGCAAGAACGGCGGCAGCGTGGAAGCCGCGGAATTCGAGGATGTCTCCGAAAATGGCTGCTGCGTCCGCGGCGAGCATGTGATCGGCGACATCGTCATCGTCACCGTTCCCACCGTCGGCACGGCCGAGGCGCAGGTCCGCTGGGCCATCGGCGGGCGCTCGGGACTTCGCTTCCTGACGAAGCGCGGCGCGTCCGACCCGGCCTGAGCGGGGGCCGTCAGGCCGCGCGGCTGGCCGCCACCAGATAGTTGAGCCGCAGGTCGTCGCTGAGGTGAAGGCCGCGGCTTGGCGAAAAGGCGATGCCGCGGGTCGAGCGCACTTCGAGCCCCTGGGCCGCAAGCATCGCGCCGAGCGCCTCGGGCGGCAGGAACTGGTCATAGGCATGCGTGCCGCGCGGAATCCGGCCGGTACCCTCGGCGAGCGTGATGGTCAGCAGGCGCGAAAGCGGCGTCTTGTTGGGCGTGCTCATCAGCAGCAGCCCGCCCGGTGCGAGCCGATCGGCGAGGCTGCGGATGAAGGCCGCCGGGTCGGCGACATGCTCGACCACCTCAAGGGCGGTCACCAGATCGAACTGCCCGTCGAGCGCGGCGACTTCGCCCGCGACGTAGCGGATGCCGAGACCACTCTGCCCGGCATGGGTTCGGGCCGCCTCGATGAGCTCGGGCGCGGCATCGATGCCGGTCACCGCCGCGCCGAGGCGGGCGAGCGGCTCGCACAGCAGCCCCGCGCCGCAACCGACATCGAGCGCGCTGCGGCCGCTCAGGGGACGAAACGTCCGTTCGTCGGCGCCGAAGTGCCGGTCGATCGCCTCGCGGATGAAGCCGAGGCGGACCGGGTTCAGCCGGTGAAGCATCGCCGAGGCACCCTTGGGATCCCACCAGTCGTCGGCGAGCGATCCGAAGTGCGCGGCTTCTTCGGGGCGGATACTTGTTTCAGCCATGCCCGCCCCCTAACAGGACGCCGCCTTCAACCCAAGAAAGCCGCGCCCGGATAAATGGCCCGCATCGTGATGAAATTCGGCGGAACGTCGATGGCCGGGATCGAGCGGATCCGGAGTGTCGCCGAACGTGTCGGACGCGAGGCGGCGGCCGGGCACGAAGTGCTGGTCGTGGTCTCGGCCATGGCCGGAGAGACCGACCGGCTGGTGCAATTGTGCCGCGAAGCCGCCGCGCTTCATGATCCGCGCGAATATGACGTGGTGGTCGCGAGCGGCGAGCAGGTCACCGCCGGCCTCCTTGCGATGACCCTCCAGAACAATGGCGTCGAGGCGCGCAGCTTCATGGGCTGGCAGCTGGTCCGGGCCTCGGGGACGCACGGCAATGCTCGGGTCGAGACGGTCGAGCGGCAGCATCTCGACGAGGCGCTGAAGGCCGGCGTCGTGTGCGTCATCCCCGGCTTCCAGGGCGTCAGCGAGGATGGCCGGATCGCGACCCTCGGGCGCGGCGGCTCCGACACCAGCGCCGTGGCCATCGCCGCGGGGGTCAAGGCCGATCGCTGCGACATCTATACCGACGTCGACGGCGTCTACACCACCGACCCGCGGATCGTGCCGAGGGCGCGCAAGCTGCCGCAGGTGACGTTCGAGGAAATGCTCGAGCTCGCCGGGGTCGGATCGAAGGTCCTCCAGGTCCGCAGCGTCGGCCTCGCCATGCGCGAGCGGATGCCGCTTCGGGTGCTGAGCGCCTTCGAGGACCGGAGCGGGACCGAAATCGTCGTCAGCCTGAGCGAGGACATGGAAAGAAACGAAATCGCCGGCATTGCTGCCGACCGCAACGAAGCGCGGATCACCTTGACCGGGATCGCCGACAGGCCGGGCACCGTCGCCGGGGCGATCCGCCCCCTGGCGCAGGCGGGAATTGCGGTCGACATGATCGTCCATGCCGCAACTCCGAGCGCGGGCGCCTCGGACCTCACCTTCACCGTCCCGCGGGCGAGCCTGTCGCAGGCGCTGGCCGTGCTCGGCGACTGGAAGGGCGAGATCGGCTTCGAGCGGCTGATCACCGATGACCGGGTCGCAAAGGTCTCGATCGTCGGCGTCGGAATCCGCTCGAACCCGGCGCTCGCGGCGCGGATGTTCGACGTTCTGGCCGAGCGCGGGATCAACCTGCTCGCCGTCACCACCAGCGAGATCAAGGTGTCGGCATTGATTGCGGAAGAGGAATTGGAATTGGCGGTTCGCGTGCTTCACACCAGTTTCGGCCTCGACGAGGAGCGCAGCGCGTGAGCCGTCTCGACACGCTGATGGCACGCGGCGCCGACTTCCTCGGCACCCGCTATGCGATCCTCGGCGGCGCGATGAGCTGGGTCTCCGAGCGCCATCTCGTCGCCGCGATCAGCAATGCCGGCGGGTTCGGCGTGGTCGCCTGCGGGGCGATGAACCCCGAGCTGCTCGACAAGGAAATCAGCGAGACCAGGGCGCGGACCGACAAGCCGTTCGGCGTCAACCTCATCACCATGCACCCCCAGCTCAGTGAGCTGATCGAGGTCTGCGGCCGTCACGGGGTCAGCCACATCGTCCTAGCCGGCGGCCTTCCGCCGGGCGGCGCGATCGACCGGATCAAGGGCACGGGCGCCAAGCTCATCGCCTTCGCGCCGGCGCTGAGCCTCGCCAAGAAGCTGATGCGCTCGGGCGCCGACGCGATCGTGATCGAGGGCATGGAGGCGGGCGGGCACATCGGCCCGGTCTCGACCAATGTCCTCGCGCAGGAAATCCTGCCTCACGTCGCGGGCGACATTCCGGTGTTCGTCGCCGGCGGGATCGGGCGCGGCGAGGCGATCGCCGCCTATCTCGAGATGGGCGCCGCCGGCGTGCAGCTCGGCACGCGCTTCGTTTGCGCGACCGAGAGCATCGCGCATCCCAACTTCAAGAAGGCCTTCATCCGCGCCTCCGCACGCGACGCCGTGCCTAGCGTCCAGATCGATCCCCGCCTGCCGGTGATTCCGGTCCGCGCGCTCAAGAACAAGGAAACCGAGCGCTTTGCCGCCAAGCAGCGAGAGATTGCCGCGCAGCTCGACGGCAAGGAACTGGAGATGGCCGAGGCCCAGCTCCAGATCGAGCATTATTGGGCGGGCGCCCTGCGCCGCGCGGTGATCGACGGCGACGTCGAGACCGGAAGCGTGATGGCCGGCCAGTCGGTCGGCATGGTGACCAAGGAGCAGCCGACCGCCGAGATCATCGCCGAGCTGGTGGCCGAGGCCGAAGCCGCGCTCGCGCGGCGCTGAACGGCCGGTCGCCAGCGCCGGACTTGGCGGCTATAGACGGGTCGACGAAGGAAGAGTCAGGTCGCCGCCGGGGATGATCAATCATTACCGTACCTTGGGGATCGATCCCGCCGCCGACGACCAGGCGATCAGGCGCGCTTATCTTGCGCAGATGCGCCGCTTCCACCCCGACCGGGTGGGGGGCGAAGCCGATGCTGCCAAGGCGCAGGCCGTTGCGGCCGCCTATGCCGTGCTGCGCGATCCCGAGCAGCGCGCGGCCTATGACCGCAAGCGCACGCATTTCCTCCATGGCGAAATGCTCAACGGCAATGCGCAGGGCGGTGCCGCGGTGGCGCGGGCGCGCGGCGGCCATATGGGGCGAAACCTCTTCATCCTGCTCGCCGCGGGCACGGGCTATCTTGCCTATGTCGCCGTCCAGCAATCGACCCCGACGATCGAGCGGCCTGCGGCCCGGACGACCGCGGCCGCGCCCAGGCTCGCCGAGCGCGAGGCGGAGCCGCGGCTCGTCCCGCCCGAACCCGCGCCGGTCGAGGCCGAGCCGCCGCCCGAACCCGAGGTGATCGTGCCCGAGCCGGTCGAGGTCGCCGACGAGGTGGTCCTGCCGCCGCTCCCGACCCTTCCGCCGGCCCGGGTCGCCCGCGCGACGGTCCTGCCGACCGCGCCGCGGCACATTGCCGCCCGGGCCACCCCGGCGCCCACACCGGCTCCGCGCCGTTCGGCACCGGTCGCGGCGGCGGCAGCCACTCCGGCGGCGACGTCGGCGCCGGAGCGCCCGGCGGCGGTCAATCTTGCCGATCTCCAGCGTCACCTGAGGCTGCTGACCGATCAGAGCCTGCGCTACGGGAATGCCAGGAAGCAGGCGCGGGTAGCGGCGACCACCGCACCCTTCACCGCTCGGCTCAACGCCTGCGCGACCGACAGCTGCCGCCGTGATCTTTATCTCAGCCGCAACGCCGAGATTGCGGAGATCATGCGCAACTAGGCGCTGTCGCTTGGAAGCGGTCGGGCTTCCTGTTAGCGCATGCCCATGCCGCTGTCCGCAGCCACCTCCGCCCGCGAGATCCTGACCGGCCTCCATGCCGTCATGGCCCGCCGCGGTTCTGCCCAGGCCAAGCTCGACCATGTCGTCGATCTGATCGCGGATGCGATGCGCAGCGAGGTCTGCTCGATCTACCTGCTGCGCGATTCGGTGCTCGAGCTGTTCGCGACCCACGGCCTCAACAAGGAAGCGGTGCACGTCACCCGCTTGTCGCCGGGGCAGGGCCTGGTCGGCACGATCGCGTCCGAAGGCCGGATCCTCAATCTCGCCGAGGCCAGCAACCACCCGGCCTTCGCCTTCCGGCCCGAGACGGGCGAGGAGCGCTTCCACAGCTTCGCCGGGGTGCCGATCATCTTCCGTGAGCGGGGGATCGGCGTGCTCGCGGTCCAGCATGCCGAGCCGCGCGCCTATGCCGACGTCGAGATCGAGGCGCTCCAGACCGTCGCCATGGTCCTGTCCGAACTGATCGCCGGGGCACGGCTGGTGGACGGGGCCGAGCGGCGCGGCGGGCAGCGCGAGGGCATGGTCCGGGCGGCGGGCCTCAAGCTGGTGGCCGGCATGGCGCGGGGCACGGCGGTCTTCCACCAGCCGCGGGTAGTGGTCGAGCATACCGTCGCCGACGATCCCGAGCTCGAACGGTCGCGCGTCGTCTCCGCCTTCCGCAAAATGCGCGAGCAGATCGAGCATATGACCCGCGAGGCCGAATTCGGCACGGCGGGCGAGCATCAGGAAATCCTCGAGACCTACAAGATGTTCGCCTACGACGAGGGCTGGGTCCGGCGCATCAATGCCGCGATCGACAGCGGCCTTACCGCCGAGGCGGCGATCGAGCGGGTCCAGCAGCGGACCCGGGCGCGGATGCTCGAGATCGACGATCCGATCCTGAAGGAGCGGATGCACGATCTCGAGGATCTCTCCAACCGCCTGATGCGGATCGTGAGCGGACGGATGGGGACCGCGGCGCAGACCGGGCTGACCGGCGACGCGATCCTGATCGCTCGCAACCTCGGGCCTGCCGAACTGCTCGAATATGATCGCCGGCGCCTCAAGGCGGTGGTGATGGAGGAAGGCTCGCTGACCGCCCACGTGACCATCGTCGCGCGGGCGATGGGCGTTCCGGTGATCGGCCGCGTCAAGGATATCGGCCACATCGCCAACGAGGGCGACACGGTTCTCGTCGACGGGAACCAGGGCAGCATCGTCGTCCGTCCGACCCGCACGGTCGCGACCTCGTTCGATTCGCGCATGGCGATGAGCCAGAAGCGACGGGCCGAGTTCGTCGCGCTTCGCTCGCTTCCGCCGATCACCAAGGACGGCTTGCGCGCGACCCTGATGGTCAATGCCGGACTGGCCGAGGATGCCGGGGCGCTCGACCTCACCGGGGCCGACGGCATCGGGCTGTTCCGGACCGAATTCCAGTTCCTCGTGTCTGCCGCGCTGCCCGGGCGCGACGCGCAATATCGCCTTTACCGGCAGGTGCTCGACGCCGCCGGTGACCGGCCCGTGGTCTTCCGGACGGTCGATATCGGCGGCGACAAGGCGCTTCCCTATCTCGCCGACGTTCGCGACGAAGCCGAGAATCCGGCAATGGGTTGGCGCGCGCTTCGCCTCAGCCTCGACCGCTCGACGCTGATGAAGGCGCAGGCGCGGGCGCTGATCGAGGCCTCGGAAGGCAAGACCCTCAGGGTCATGTTCCCGATGATCTCCGAGCCTTGGGAATATGAGGAAGCCCGCGCCTTGTTCGAGGCGCAGGTCGACTGGGTGCGGGCGCGCAAGCCCGGCCCGGCGCGGATCGAATATGGGGCGATGCTCGAGGTGCCGAGCCTGGCCGAAATGCTCGACCAGCTCCTGCCGCGGATCGATTTCCTGTCGATCGGCACCAACGATCTCACCCAGTTCCTGTTTGCCGCCGACCGCGCCGACCCCCGGCTGGCGCTCCGCTACGACTGGCTGAGCCCGGCGATCCTCCGCTTCCTCCGCCGTGTCGCGCGCGAGGCCGAGGCGGCGGGCGTCCCGGTCCGCGTCTGCGGCGAGATGGGCGGGCGACCGCTCGAGGCGATGGCGCTGATCGGGCTCGGAATCACCAACTTCTCGATCACCCCGGCGGCGGTCGGGCCGGTCAAGGCGATGATCCGCTCGCTCGACGCCTCGGCTGCACGAACCAAGGTCGAGGCCCTGCTCGCGCGGCCGCCGCGCGACATGCGCAAGACGCTGATCGATTGGGCAAGGCGGCATTCGGTCGCGCTGGACTGAGCCCGACAAGTTGACGGGGGGACTTGACCCCGCAACAAGGCGCAGGAGCTTGTTGGCGTTCAGGTAAGGGCGGGTCGGTTCGAAATGGATGACGTGACGAACGGTTCGGGGACGGTGGGCGAGCAGCTGCGTGCCGCGCGCGAGGCGCAGGGCATCACGCTCGAGGATGTCGCCGCGCGCACGCGCATTCCGACGCGCCACCTCGAAAGCCTCGAGGCGTCCGAATGGGACAAGCTTCCGGCGCCGACCTACACCATGGGTTTCGCCAAATCCTATGCCTCGGTGGTCGGGCTCGACCGGGCCGCCATTGGCGAGGCCCTTCGCGAGGAACTCGGCCATGGCGCGCTCGCCGCGCGCCCCGAGGCGCAGGTGTTCGAGCCCGCCGACCCGGCGCGGGTGATGCCGCGCTGGCTGGTGCTGGCGACGCTCGTCGCGCTGGTCGCCGTCGCGGCGGCCTTCCTCGTCTATCGCAACCGCCAGCTCGCCGCCGACGAGGTGCCGCCCGCGGCCACGCAGCCTGCGGCGACCACCGCCGCGCCGACCGCCGGTGCCGCTCCGGCGGCGCCCGCCGCGGCCTCCGGCCCGGTCGTCATCACTGCCAACGAGCCCGTCTGGATCCAGGTCCGCGAGCGCGGCGGCAAGACCCTGTTCCAGGCCGAGCTTGCCGCCGGGCAGAGCTACGAGGTGCCGGCTACCGCCACTGCGCCGGTACTCCGGACCGGGCGGCCGCAGTCGATCCGCATCTCGGTCGGCACCGCCGATGCGCCCGCGGTCGGACCGGCCGACACGATCGTCAACAACGTCAGCCTTGCGCCGGCGGACCTGATGCGTGGCCCGTCGGCAACGCCTCCGGCCCCCGCGACCCCGGCGGCCCGCTAGTTCATTGACGGGCAAGCTGCCCACCGACACGAAATGACCATGACCCGACACCTGATGCTGGGCCTTGCGGCCCTCACCATTACCGTTCCTGCCGCCGCGCAGCGCCAGCCCACCCCCGAGCAGCGGATCGACCGCCTCGAGCGCCAGACCCGCCAAATCCAGCGGCAGGTTTTCCCCAAGGGGCAGCCGGCCGACACGGCCGGCGTCGACGACAGCCCGGCCGCGAGCCAAGTCGTGGTGGTCGCCCTGTCGAACCGGATCGATGCGCTCGAGCGGCAGCTCGCCGAGATGACCCGCCTCGCCGAGGAAAATGGTAATCGCGTCGCGACGCTCGAGGCCGAGCTTGCCCGCGTGCGGACCGACATGGACGCCCGCCTCCGCAAGATCGAAGCCGGCGCGTCCGAGGGAGCTCCGGCCAGCGCCGAGCCTGCTGAGACCGCGGCATCGACCCCGCCGAGCCGACCCGAGCCGCGCCCCGAAGTGGCGCCCAAGCCCGTCCGCACCGGCGACGTCACCGCCGATGGTGAGGCGGCCTATGATACCGGCTACCAGCTCTGGCTGCAGAAGAAGTATCCGCAGTCGATCGCCGCGCTCCGGGCCATGGCATCGAGCTTCCCCGGTCATCGCCGGGTCAGCTGGGCCAACAACCTTGCCGGCCGTGCGCTGCTCGACAGCGGCCAGCCGCGTGCCGCGGCCGAGGCGCTCCTCGCCAACTATCGCGGCAATCCGCAGGGCGAGCGCGCCGCGGACAGCCTTTATTATCTCGGCCAGTCGCTGATGGCGCTCAAGCAGTCGGCGCAGGCCTGCAAGGCCTATGCCGAGCTCGAAGACGTCTACGGCAGCAGCATGCGGGGCGAGCTTCGCAGCCTGCTTCCGGCCGCCAAGGCCAAGGCGGGGTGCAAGTAGGAGCCGAGCAGAGGTTCGGCGACCAGCTTCGCCAGCTTGCTCCTGACGGCCGGATCGGCCTCGCCGTCTCGGGCGGTCCCGACAGCCTCGCGCTGCTGCTGCTTGCGGCCGCCGCAGCGCCCGGACGGACCGAGGCGGCGACGGTTGATCACGGCCTCCGCGCCGACAGTGCGGCCGAAGCGCAAACAGTGGCCGATCTGTGTGCCGGCCTGGGCGTTCCGCACAGCATCCTAAAAGTGACCGTCGGTCCCGGGTCCAGTCTCCAGGCCAAGGCACGCGAGGCGCGCTATGCGGCGCTGGCGGACTGGGCGAGGTCGCGGGATCTGCAAGCCGTGGCCACCGGTCACCATTGCGACGACCAGGCCGAGACGCTCCTCATGCGGCTTGCACGGGGAAGCGGGGCAGGGGGGCTTGCCGGGATGCGCGAGGACCGGCCGCTCGCCGCGGGCATCCGCCTGATCCGCCCCTTGCTCGGCTTCCGGAAGGCCGAGCTCGTCGCCCTCGTAGAAGCCGCTGGCCTCGAGGCCGCCGAGGATCCCGCCAATGCCGACCCGCGTCACGATCGCACCCGGGCGCGGGCCTTGCTGGAAGCGAGTGACTGGCTCGATCCGCAGCGCCTGTCGCGCTCGGCGGCGGCGCTGTCGGAAGCGGAGGAAGCACTGCGGTTCAGCGCGGACCGGCTCGCCGAAGAGCATATCCGGGCGGACGGCGATGCGCTCGAGGTCGATGCAAGGGCGCTCCCGCGCGAATATCAGCGGCGCCTCGTGGTTCTGGCGATGATGCGTATCGGCGCGCCCGTCCCGCGCGGCCCCGACCTCGACCGCGCGCTCGAATGCCTGCGCATGGAAAGAAGCTGCACCCTGTCCGGGCTGAAGCTCAGCGGCGGATCATGCTGGCGGCTCGAAGCGGAGCCCAAGCGCCGGGCCTAGTTGGCGAGCGCCATGCCGGGATTGAAGAGCGACGCACGGACCCAGGTCGAGAAGCCGTCGTAGATGGTCCGCGCGGTCTGGGCGATGGTGGTCGGGCGGTCGGTCCCGCCGCGGGCGAAAATCGCGATGGCGAGCCGGCGTCCGGTCGGCAGGGTGATGAAGCCGACGTCGCTGCTGTAATTGTTGAGCGTGCCGGTCTTGTGGGCGATCGGCACTCCGGCAAGGAGGCCGCGGATACGGTTCTTGCCGGTTTGGCAACGAGCCATCACGCCCAGCAGGTAGCTGTGGCTCGAGGCGCTCAGCACATTGCCCTTGTCGATCGTGCGGAGCAGCGAGACCATCGCCAGCGGGGTCGCGCTGTCGCGAAGGTCCCACAGGTCGCGCTTGTCGGCGAGCAGGCGGGCGATGGTGCGATCGACCCGCACCCCGCGGACATTGTTGAATTCGAGCCAGTTCTGGACCGCGCGCGGACCGCCAAGATTGTTGATCAGCTGGTCGGTCGCATTGTTGTTCGAATGGATCAGCATTGCCTCGAGCAGGCTCTGCGCGCTCTGGCTGCCGATGCGGTCGGAGAGCGAGCGGCGGCCATGATCGACCTGGGCAAGGAAGGCGGCGGCGACCGCGACCTTCATCGTGCTCGCCATCGGATAGGCCTTTCCGCCATTGATCGCGATTGTCTCGCCAGTAGCAAGGTCGAGCGCGGCGACGCCGACGTCACCGCTGCGGGTCGCAAGCAGCGAGGCGAGCTGCTGTTCGATCGTCTGCAGGGCCGGATTGGATGCCGCCGCGACCGGCTGGGCGACGGTGAGGGCCAGAATCCAGGCGAAGAAGGCGAAAACGCGCATCCGGGCTCCACAATGATCGGAAAAGGAGGACCAACGTTCCGCGCAGTATCGCGGCGATCGGCCCAACGGTTCCTTAACGCTACGGCGCTGTTCCCTTCTGCGACAAGCACTTGGCGCAGGAGTGAGGCGAGCTGTTGCCAACTTGCGGTGAGTCGAATCCGGCGGCCCCTCTAGGCGGTGGGCTGTCGCTGACCTACATTGTCGGCATGGACGAGAAGAATAAGAAGCCCAACAGCCCCTGGACCAAGAGCCTGCTGATCTGGGTCGGCGTGCTCTTCGCGCTGGTGCTCTTCGCGCAGATGCTCGACGGCGGAAGCCGCGCGACCGCGGGCAACCCGATCGCCTACTCGGACTTCATCCGCCAGGTGGGCGAAGGCAACGTCAAGCAGGTGACCAGTTCGGCCACGACCACCGGCAACCAAGTCATCACGGGCAAGCTCGCCAACGGCGACGCCTTCCGCACCACCGCGCCCTCGGACGCGCAGGTGACCGAGAAGCTGCTCGCGGCCGGGGTGCAGGTGCAGGTCAAGGAAGCCGAGCAGTCGAGCTTCTGGCTGATCCTTCTCTATCAGTCGCTGCCGTTCCTGCTGATCCTCGGGATCAGCTTCTTCATCATGCGCCAGATGCAGAAGAATGCGGGCTCGGGCGCGATGGGCTTCGGCAAGAGCCGGGCCAAGGTGCTGACCCCCAAGGAAGGCCGCGTCACCTTCGCCGACGTCGCCGGCATCGACGAGGCGCGCGAGGAGCTTCAGGAGATCGTCGAATTCCTGAAGGATCCGGGCCGCTTCGCCCGCCTCGGCGGCAAGATCCCCAAGGGCGCGCTGCTGGTCGGCTCGCCCGGTACCGGCAAGACCCTGCTCGCCCGCGCCATCGCGGGTGAGGCGGGCGTGCCCTTCTTCACCATTTCGGGTTCGGACTTCGTCGAGATGTTCGTCGGTGTCGGCGCGAGCCGCGTCCGCGACATGTTCGAGCAGGCCAAGAAGTCGGCGCCGTGCATCGTCTTCATCGACGAGATCGACGCGGTCGGCCGCCATCGCGGCGCCGGCCTCGGCAACGGCAATGACGAGCGCGAGCAGACTCTCAACCAGCTGCTGGTCGAGATGGACGGCTTCGAGGCCAACGAAGGCATCATCATCATCGCCGCGACCAACCGTCCGGACGTGCTCGACCCTGCGCTGCTGCGCCCGGGCCGGTTCGACCGCCAGGTCGTGGTGCCGCGCCCCGACATCGAGGGCCGCGAGCAGATCCTCGGCGTCCACATGAAGAAGGTGCCGCTGGCACCCGACGTCGACGCCCGGGTCATCGCCCGCGGCACGCCGGGCTTCTCGGGCGCCGACCTCGCCAACCTCGTCAACGAGGCGGCGCTGCTTGCGGCCCGCCGCGGCAAGCGGCTGGTCGCGGCGCAGGAGTTCGATGACGCCCGTGACAAGGTGATGATGGGCGCCGAGCGCCGCTCGATGGTCATGACCGAGGACGAGAAGCGCATGACCGCCTATCACGAGGCAGGCCACGCTCTGGTCTTTGCGCACGAGCCGACTGCCGATCCGATCCACAAGGCGACGATCATCCCGCGCGGCTTTGCGCTCGGCATGGTCCAGCCGCTGCCGGAGCGGGACAGCTACAGCTATCACCGCGACAAGATGCACGCCGACCTCGCCGTCGCCTTCGGTGGCCGCGTCGCCGAAGAGTTGATCTTTGGCCACGACAAGGTCTCCTCGGGCGCGCAGAGCGACATCCAGCAGGCGACCCGTCTGGCGCGCGCCATGGTCACCAAGTGGGGCATGTCCGACGCGCTCGGCCCGCTCGACTTCTCCGACGGCGACGAAAGCCCGACCGGCTATTTCGCCCCGCAACAGAAGCGGATGAGCGGCGAGACGATCAAGCTGATTGACAGCGAGGTTCGCCGGTTCGTCGAGGGCGGCCTCGAGCGGGCCCGGCACATCCTCACCGAGCATGTCGACCAGCTTCACCTGATCGCCAAGGCCCTGCTCGAGTTCGAGACCCTCACCGGCGAGGAGATCAAGACCCTCCTCGGCGGCGGGACGATCGACCGCAACACGCCTAACAAGCCGCTGGTCCCGACCGCGGGCGCGGGCATTCCCAAGACCCGCAAGGCAGGCGGGATCGGGGGCGCCGCTCCGGCCGGCGCCTGACCATTCACTTCGCATTCACGGGAACGGCGCATGTCTCTGGCATGCGCCGTTTTCTTTTGCTGGGCCTGTCTACCGCTCTGATCGCTTCGGCTTCCTCGGCGGCAGCGCCGGGCACCGCCCAGAATTTCCTCCAACGGGCCGACCGGCTTCTCGCCAAGGGACCGCTCGCGCTGGTCGACGGCGACTACAAGCGGCTGCAGCGCGAGGGCACGGCCGCGGGCGAAAGCATCAAGGCCGACCGTATCGCCGCCGAGAAGGCTGGGCGACCGATACTCTATTGCAGCCCGAAGCCGCGCGCCCAGCTCGGCAATATGGAATTCGTCAGCGCGCTGCGGCAGATACCGCAGGCGCAGCGCGAGAAGCTCAGCCTCAAGGCGGCGATGCTGATCGTGCTCCAGCGCAAATATCCGTGCCGCCGCTGAGCGGACAACCCGGGGGAATGATGATCCGACCTGCGCTTCTGCTTGCCGTCCTGTTGGTGCCGGCGGCGCCGGCCTTCGCCCAGAACATGCCGCTCCCGACCTTCATCCAACGCGCCGGCGCGCTTGAGAAGCTTGGGCCGCTCGCGCTCCTGAAGAAGGGCGAGCTCGATGAGCTGATGGGCGAGCTGAAGCGCTCGGGCGCGGCGCTCAAGGCCGAGCGACTGGCCGCCGAGAAGGCCGGGCGCAAGCCGCTCTACTGCCCGCCCGCCGACGGCGGCTCGATGGGACCGCAGAAGCTGCTCGCGCAATTGCGAGCGATCCCCGCCGAGCGGGCGCGGACCATGACCACCAGGGACGGAATGCGGCATGTCGCCGTCACCAACTATCCCTGCCGCAAGTGATCAGTCGTAAATCCCCATCACGACGAGGGTGATGGCGAATAGCAGGGCGATTACCGTCGCCCCGCTGCTGAGCATGATCGTCCGCCAGCCGGCCGAGAAGCGCGACAGCGAATAGGCGCCGCGCAGCTGGCGGTACATGTGGACCGGCGGGATCAGGAGGAGGAGACCGGTGAAGCCGAGCCCGGTCAGCCGCCACAGGGTCCCCACCACCACCAGGAAGGTCATGAAGCAGAGCGAATAGGTGACGAACACCGTGTGGTCGTACATCCGGAAGCGCCGCGAGAAGGGGAACATCAGCCACATCAGCGGCAGCGACAGCGGGATCAGCGCCCAGCTGTATTTGTAGCCGTTGCTCTTGAGCTTGTAGAAGAGGAGCTCGGGATTCTTCTTGGCCTTGCGATAGGCGCTGTTGAGCATCTCGACGTTGCTCGACAGGCCTTCGTCCGAAGTGATTAGCGCATCCCCGGTCCCCTCGGTCGAGATCTTTCGGGCGAAGGCGAGGTCCTTCTGTTCCTTTGCGATCTTGTTGGCGAGCGCCGTCGCTTCCGCGCTGTTCCCGGCTCTGACGGCCGCGGTCCGCTGCTGCTCGAGCGCGGCAAGCTTGGCTTCGTCTTCCTTCACCTGGACGGCCATGCCCTGCTTGAGATTGTCGTCGGTGGGGATGGCCATCTTGCCGCCCAGCTGGCTCACCACCGCGAACATCAGGAAGACGCCGAACAGGAAGAGGGGCAGGGGCCCGACATAGGTCGCGCGCTTGCCTTCGATGTAGCTGCGGGTGAGTTCGCCCGGACGCCAGGCGAGCATCGGCAGGGTGCGCCAGATCTTGCCTTCGAAATGGAAGACGCCGTGAAGCAGGTCGTGCGCGAAGGCGCCGAGCGAGCGATGGACGTGGCCATGCTGCCCGCAGCGGTGGCAATAATCGCCAACCAGCTCCGCGCCGCAGTTGAGGCAGGCATGCTCGGCGGTATGTCCGGTGCGGTCGACCCCGTCGTTGGGCTCGATCGCCCGCGCGGCCAGCCCCCCGCTCAGGACGTCGGCAATCGGTTCGACGGCATTCATCGCTGCAAGCACTCCCCTTCGGGCCAATTTGGCAGAGAGGCGCCAGCGCTGCTAGCCCCGGACGCGTGACACGGCGGATCGGACTTCTCGGCGGGAGCTTCAATCCCGCGCATCGGGCGCACCGGGCGATGAGCCTTGCTGCGGCACGGGCGCTCGGGCTCGACGAGATCTGGTGGCTGGTGTCGCCGGGCAATCCCCTGAAGCCCAAGGCCGGGATGGCGCCTTATGCCGCCCGCCTCGCCTCCGCCCGGCGGCAGGCCCGGCGTTCGATCATCAAGGTCAGCGACCTCGAGTGCCGGTTGGGCACCGTCTACACCGTCGACACCGTCCGCGCGGTGATCGCGCGCTACCCCAACGACCGCTTCATCTGGCTGATGGGCGAGGACACTGTGGCGCAATTCCACCAGTGGAAGGATTGGCGTCGGCTGGCCCGAACCCTGCCGATTGCCGTAATGAGCCGTCCGGGGTATGATGACGACGCTCGCACGGCCCGCGTGGCGAGCTGGCTTCGGCGCTTCGTCCGGTCTCGGAGCCAGCAAGGCGAATGGACGCGTTGGAGTGCCCCGGCGATCGTCTTCCTGAGGCTTCCGCCTGACCGTACTTCCGCAACGCAGCTCCGCGCCGCTGATCCCCATTGGCACGAACGATCCGGCCGCAACATGGTCGGGCACTCGTGCGTTCCCATTAGTGAAAGAAACAGGAGAGACCTTGGCCGACACCCCTGAACAGGCCGGCGCCCGCGCGCAGGCTTCCGTCGAAGACCTCCATGCCGCAGTGATGCGCAGCCTCGACGACGATCAGGCCCTCGAAGTCGTCTCCATCCCGCTCGCCGGCAAGTCGAGCATCGCCGACTATATGGTGATCGCCTCAGGACGCTCGACCCGCCAGGTCGCCAGCATGGCGACCAAGCTCGCCGACCGGCTCAAGCAGGATTATGGCAAGCTGGTCCGGATCGAGGGCCTGCCGACCGCCGACTGGGTGCTGATCGACGCCGACGACATCATCGTCCACCTCTTCCGCCCCGAGGTCCGCAGCTTCTACAATCTCGAGCGCATGTGGGCGTTCGGGGACGAAAAGGCCGCGGCGGCGGGCTGATTGCTCCTCCACGTCATCGCGCGGGGCAAGATCGGGCGTTCGCCCGAGGCTGACCTCGTCGATCGCTACATGAAACGGCTGACCTGGCCGGCGAAGGTGACCGAGCTGCCCGACCGGGGCGGAACGGTCCCGCCGCCGCTGAGCCCGTGCGTCACCGTGCTGCTCGACGAACGCGGCAAGGCGCTGGCGTCGAGCGATTTTGCGGCACGGCTCGAGCGGTGGCGCGACGAGGGACGGCGCGAATGCCGCTTCCTCATCGGCGCGGCCGACGGCCACAGCGACGAGGAACGCGCCGCGGCCGACCTCCTGCTGAGCTTCGGGCCCGCGACCTGGCCGCACATGCTGGCGAGGGCGATGCTTGCCGAGCAGCTCTATCGCGCCACGAGCTGGCTTGCCGGGCACCCCTATCACCGGCAAGGCTAGGCCATGCGCCGCGTCAGCCTCGTCCTGCTCGCTCCCGTCCTCGCTTCCG
Source organism: Sphingomonas sp. SP2 (assembly GCF_058313385.1). NCBI lineage: Bacteria > Pseudomonadati > Pseudomonadota > Alphaproteobacteria > Sphingomonadales > Sphingomonadaceae > Sphingomonas > Sphingomonas sp. SP2. Next base: position 1,043,841 of record NZ_JBZFLD010000001.1, read on the forward strand.
CCGCCGACCCCGTGACGGTCGCGCAGCGCGAAGCGGATGCCGCGGCGCGCGAGCAGCAACGCCTCGAACGCTCGGCCGATGCGGCGCGAAGCACGGCCGAACGCGCCGCCGCCCAGTCCGCCGCGGCGGCCCAGGCCATCCTCGCCATCGATTCGCGCGTGGCCTTGGCCGAGGCGCAATTGCTCGATCTCCGGCGCCGCAAGGAAGTGCTCGATCGCCGGCTGGCCGAGGTCCGGCGTCCGGCCTCCGCGCTGCTCGCCGGGCTCGCGCAGGCGGGACGGCAGCCGGCCTGGCTCGCGCTTGCGGGCGCCGGGCGCGCCGACGAACAGGTGAGGCTCGCCGCTTTGGCCCGTACCCTTGGGCCCGAAGTCGAGCGCCGCGCCGCCAGTCTCCGCAGCGAAGCCGAAGCGCTGGCCGCGATCCAGCGCCGGCAGCAGGCACTCCAGGCCGGTCTAATCCGAGACCGGCAGGCGTCGATCGATGCCCAGCAACGTTTCGCGGCGCAGGAGAAAAATGCGCTCGCAGCCGCGGCGACGCAAAGCCGGCAGGCCTTTGAAGCGACCGATCAGGTCCTCGACCGAAGCGAGCGGCTGCGGGCGCTGGCAAGTGATGCCGAGCGGCGTCGGCAAGCGGTCCGGCTGGCGGCGGGCCTCGCCGAGCTTCCGCCGTCGACCCCGCGTCCCGGCGGATCGGAAGGCGAGGTGCTTCGCCCGCCCTTTGCCTGGCAGGTGCCCGCCAGCGGCAGCGTGACCGTCGGTCTCGGCGAACTTCTCGACAATGGCGTCCGGGCCCGGGGCATGACCATTGCCGCCGCGCAAGGCACTCAGGTGGTCGCGCCGGCTCCCGGCCGGATCGCCTTCGCCGGGCCCTTCCGCCGCCGCGCCGGGATCGTCATCGTCGATCATGGCAAGGGCTGGCTGACCCTCCTCAGCGAGGTCCGCCCGAACGTTCGCGTCGGCGACTCGGTCGCGGGCGGGCAGCCGATCGGCCGGGCGCTCGGTCCGGTCACCGCGGAATTGTTCCGGGACGGCACGGCGGAGCCCGCTGCCCTCATCGCCCGTTCATCGGACGCGCTATTAAGTCGCCGCACAACTGGCTAGAAGTGAAGACATGATCCGCAAGCTGCTTCCGCCCCTGGCACTCGTCGGCGCCCTCGCGCTGATCCCGGTCACGACCGCGACCGTCGCCGCCGCCGATGCCGACACCTACAAGGAGCTGGAGACCTTCATGGGGGTCTTCGAGCGGGTTCGCGCCAATTATGTCGACAAGGTCGACGATCATCAGCTCATCAAGGGCGCGATCGAGGGCATGCTGGCCAGCCTCGATCCGCACAGCAGCTATCTCGAAGCCTCGGACTTCCAGCAGCTCAAGACCACCACCGACGGCAATTACGGCGGGCTCGGCCTGTCGGTCACGCAGGAAGACGGCACGGTCAAGGTGATCGCCCCGACCGAGGACACGCCCGCCGACCGCGCCGGGATCAAGGCCGGCGACTATATCACCCACCTTGACGGCGAGCTGCTCTACGGGCTCGACCTCGACCAGGCGGTGGAGAAGATGCGCGGGCCTCCGGGCAGCGCGATCAAGCTCACCATCGTCCGGCCCGGCCGCGACAAGCCCTTCGATGTCACCCTTCGCCGCGAGCGGATCGAGCTTCGTCCGGTGAAGTGGGAGATCAAGGAGGGCGTCGGCGTCCTCAACATCAACCAGTTCTCGGCCAATGTCGGCGACCAGGTCGCGGCGGCACTGACCGCCATGGACAAGGCCGCGGGTGGCAAGCCAATCGGCTATGTCGTCGACCTGCGCAGCAATCCGGGCGGCCTGCTCGACCAGGCGGTGTCGGTCAGCGACGCCTTCCTCGAACGCGGCGAGATCGTCAGCGAGCGCGGCCGGGCCAAGGACGACATCGAGCGCTTCTACGCCCGTCCCGGTGACCTCACCGGCGGCAAGCCGATCATCGTGCTGGTCGACGCAGGCTCGGCCAGTGCTGCCGAGATCGTCGCCGGCGCGCTTCAGGATCACCGCCGCGCCCTCGTCATGGGCGAGCGCAGCTTCGGCAAGGGCTCCGTCCAGACCGTCATCCAGCTCGACCAGAATAGCGCGCTCCGGCTGACCACGGCCCGCTACTTCACGCCGTCGGGCCGTTCGGTCCAGGCGGGCGGGATCGATCCCGACATCGTCGTGCCGCAGCTCAGCGACCCCGATTACAAGGATCGGCCGACGGTCCGCGAGGCCGACCTGCGCCGGCATCTGATCAGCCAGAATAAGGTCGACGACAAGCTGCTTGAGAAGGACGATGCCGTCGATCCGCGCTTCCAGGTGACCGCCGCCGAGCTCGAGAAGAAGGGGGTCAAGGACTTCCAGCTCGACTATGCGGTGAAGGCGCTTCGCCGTCTTGCAAGCGGCCCTGCGAGCCTGACCAAGGCCCGGTGATGGACGCCCGCATGACGTCCCTCGCGGCGGTGGGCGGCGAAAGGGTCCGCCTCGCCCAGTGGCTCGCGCTTGCGGTGCCTGGCGCGCTGTTGCTCGGTGCCCTCGGCTCGCAGGTGATTGGCGGGCTGGTCCCGTGCGAGATGTGCCTGTGGCAGCGCTGGCCGCACCTCGCCGCCATCGTCCTCGCCGGCCTGTCCTTCGCCGTCCCGCGCCAGGCAAGGCTGCTGGTCGTGCTTGCAGCGCTCGCCATCGCCGCCTCGGGAGCGATCGGGGTCTTCCATGCCGGGGTCGAGGCGGGCTGGTGGCCCGGTCTTACTACCTGTTCGACCATGGCGAGCGGCACCAGCACGGCTGACCTCCTCAATGCCATTCGCGCGACCCCTTTGGTGCGCTGCGACCAGGTGCAATGGTCCTTCGCCGGTCTGTCGCTGGCCGCCTGGAATGCCATTATCTCGCTGTTTTCCGCAGGAGTGATAACGTGGCTGGTGGCAAAGCGTTGAGCAGCGGCTGGAAGCCGGGCGACCGGGCGTCCGACATGCATTCGATGCTTCGGGTCGACCATGCCGGGGAATATGGCGCGACCCGCATCTACGCCGGGCAACTCGCGGTCCTTCGCGGCTCGTCCCCGGCAGCGCATCTCGTCACCCACATGGCGGCGCAGGAAGAACGGCATCTCGCCCGCTTCAATCAGCTCCTTGCCGAGCGGCGGGTCCGTCCGACCTTGCTTCAGCCGCTGTGGCACGTCGGCGGCTTCGCGCTCGGCGCCGTGACCGCGCTGATCAGCGAGAAGGCCGCCATGGCCTGCACCGATGCGGTCGAGACCGAGATCGACCTTCATTACGCCGAGCAGCTCGAGGAGCTGGGCGACCGCGATCCCGAGCTCGCTGCGGATATCCGCCAGTTCCAGGCCGAGGAGCTCGAGCATCGCGACACGGCGCGCGAGCATGGCGCGCTCGAGGCGCCCGGCTATCCGCTGCTGAGCTTCGGTATTCGCGCCATCTGCAAGGCCGCAATTGCCATTTCCAAGAAGGTCTAGGCGCGGGAACGCACCTTGGCCCCGTGCGCTGAAGCGCTTGAAAGGACGAGATACGATGAACATTCGCCTGCCCCTCGCGACCATGATCCTGGCCGGTGCCGGGCTCGCCGCCGCGCTTCCCGCGACTGCGCAGCAGGCGCAGGTCCGCACCCGCGAGATCATCGTCTACGGCACCGATCCCTGCCCGCGCTCGACCGATGACGAGGCCGTCGTCTGCGCCCGTCGCCCCGAGAAGGAGCGCTATCGCCTGCCCGAGGCGCTTCGTCCGAGCGGCCCGCCGCAGGTGACGCAGAGCTGGGGCGTCCGTTCGAAGCAGCTGGCGACCATTGGCCAGACCGGTCCGGGCACCTGCTCGGGCGTCGGCCCCGGCGGCAATGTCGGCTGCGCGCTCAAGGACATCCAGCAGGGCGTCGCCGAGCGTGAAGAGCAGGACGCGGCCGACGTCGCACCGCGCTGAGTGACGCTGGGGCCCGTCCCTGGCGGACGGGCCGTTGCAGCGACGGAACGGACGGCATCAACATGCATTGGCAGCCTCGACAGGAGGCTTTGAACAATGCGGACCGACCCGAGCGCCACGCTCACCATGCTGACGAGGATGGGCTTTGCCGCCCGCGGCCTCCTCTACGTAATCATCGGCATGCTCGTTATCCGCAATGGCCGCGCCGAGGATCCGATGGGCGCGCTCGAACTGCTCGCCAACGGCAGTGGCCGGATCCTCCTCTACCTCGTGATCGCCGGCTTCTGCGCCTACGGCCTGTGGCGCCTGAGCGACGCGGCCTTCAACATCGAGCGGCACCCTGATGACAACAAGGGGATCCGCGAGCGGATCGGCGCCGCGGCAAGCGGTCTCGCCCACCTCTTCCTCGCCTGGCAGGCAGTCCGCCTGCTTCAGGGCAGCAAGGGCCTCAGCGCCGGTAACAATACTGCCGACAAGGCGGGCAGCGCGCTCCAGCTTCCCGGCGGTGACCTTGCGCTCGAGGCGGCCGGGCTGGTCCTCCTCGGGGTCGGAATCGGCCAGTTCATCAAGGCCTGGAAAGCCAACTTCCTCGACGACCTCGAACCGCGCATGGCTTCGCAGCCGTGGGCGCGCTGGATTGGGCAGGGCGGCTATGCCGCGCGCGGGCTCGTCTTCCTGATCAGCGGCGTCTTCCTGTTCGGCGCTGGGCTGAAGGAGCGCGCGGGCGAGGCGGGTGGCATGGCCGAGGCGCTGACCTGGCTGAGTTCGCCGTGGGACGTGATCGTCGCGGCCGGCCTGCTCCTGTTCGGTCTCTACAGCCTCATCGAAGCCCGGTTCCGGGTGATTCACGACGTTCCGGTGGAGGGCGCCGTCCGCAAGGCCCGAAGCAAGCTTCCTGTCTGAGCTAAGCGTCGGAAACTAACGGAAAAGCTTGCTTCGGCCACGAACGGAACATATACCGAACACATGGCGCAGCTGGACACGCGAGAGAAGCTGGCGATCCTCGCGGACGCCGCCAAATATGATGCCAGCTGCGCTTCCAGCGGGACTTCCAAGCGCAACAGCGTCGGCGGCAAGGGGCTGGGCTCGACCGAGGGGTCGGGCATCTGCCACGCTTATGCGCCCGACGGCCGCTGCATCAGCCTGCTCAAGATCCTGCTGACCAACAGCTGCGTGTTCGACTGCCATTATTGCATCAACCGCAAGAGCTCGAACGTTCGCCGCGCCCGCTTCACCGCGCAGGAAGTCGTCCAGCTCACGCTCGCTTTCTACAAGCGCAATTACATCGAGGGGCTGTTCCTCTCCTCAGGCATCATCAAGTCGTCGAACTATACGATGGAGCAATTGGTCGAGGTCGCTCGGTCCTTGCGCGAGGATCACGACTTTCGCGGCTACATCCATCTCAAGACCATTCCCGATGCCGATCCTGAGTTGGTGCGGATGGCCGGCCTTTACGCCGACCGCGTTTCGATCAACGTCGAACTTCCCACGGTGCCGGGCTTGAAGCGTCTCGCGCCCGAGAAGAGCGCGCCACAGATCGAGGGCGCGATGCTCGGGATGAAGGGCGCGATCGAGGACGGGAAGGACGCCCGCAAGAAGTATAAGTCGGCGCCGAATTTCGCGCCCGCGGGCCAGTCGACCCAAATGATCGTTGGCGCCGACGCCGCGACCGACGGCGACATCGTGCGCAAGGCGAGCACGCTCTACGATCGCTTCAGCCTTCGCCGGGTCTATTATTCGGCCTTCTCGCCAATCCCCGACGCCAGCGCCGTCCTGCCGCTGCAGCGACCGCCGCTGATGCGCGAGCATCGCCTCTACCAGTCGGACTGGCTGATGCGCTTCTACGGCTTCTCACCCGAGGAAGTGGTCAGCGCGGCCGAACCCGACGGCATGCTCCCGCTCGACATCGATCCCAAGCTCGCCTGGGCGCTCAAGTTTCGCGAGCATTTCCCCGTGGACGTCAATCGCGCCAGCCGCGAGCAGCTCCTCCGCGTCCCCGGCCTCGGGACCAAGGCGGTCGACCGGATCCTTCGCTCGCGCCGCTTCCGCACCTTCTCGCTCGACGACGTCGCGCGCCTGACCGTGAGCGTCGCCAAGATCCGGCCGTTCATCGTAACCAGCGACTGGCGGCCGACGTTGCTGACCGATCGCGCCGACCTCAAGCGCTGGATCAAGCCCGAGAAGCACCAGCTGGAACTCTTCGCCGCGTGAGCGACGCCAACGGCCGCTGCGGCAACCCCGCCGATCTGTTCGATGCGCGGCATGGCCTCAGCGGCAAGGCGGGCGTGCTCCTGCCCGACGGCCCCCAGCTCGACCCGCTCAAGATCACGCTCGATCAGCCCGACGATTTCGACGGCTGGCGCGACGCGGCGCGGGAGCTGGTGATGGCCGGGGTCCCCCCGATGAGCGTCGTCTGGCAGGTCGCGGGCGAGGACGGGGAGCTGTTCGGCAACGAGGGCGCAGTACCGCCACTGTCCGGCGGCGAGCCCATGTTCTCGGTGCCCAAGCCCTTTCTGGACCTCGCCAAGGCCGCCATCTGCCATTCCGAGCCGCAGCGCTTCGCCCTGCTCTACAGCCTGCTGTGGAAACTGAAGGCCAACCGCCGCGCGCTCGAGGATCGCGCTGATCCGCTGGTCGACCGGCTGGAAAAACTCGCCAAGGAAGTGCGCCGCGATGCGCACAAGATGCACGCCTTCGTCCGCTTCCGCGAAGTCGAGGACGATGGCCGCGAGCATTTCGTCGCCTTCTTCGAGCCGGACCATCACATCGTCCGCCGCGAGGCTGGCTTCTTCGTCCGCCGCTTCGCGACCATGCGCTGGTCGATCCTGACGCCCGAACTGTCGATCCACTGGGAGCCCGACAGCGAGACGCTCAGCGAAGGCCCCGGTGCGACTCGCGCCGACGCACCCGACGGCGACCCGCTCGAGGAGACGTGGCGGACCTACTATTCGAACATCTTCAACCCCGCTCGCCTCAAGGTGAAGGCGATGCTGAAGGAGATGCCGAAGAAATATTGGCGCAACATGCCCGAGACCCAGCTCGTTGCCCCCCTGATCGCGGGAGCACGCGCACGGGAGCTGGAGATGATCGAACGGGCACAATCGGCACCGCGGGCCGGCGGCAACAGCGAGGCCGCCTGGGCGGCGCTGCGCGGCGAGGCGATGGGCTGCACCCGCTGCGACCTTCATCGCTGCGGCACCCAGACCGTATTTGGCGAAGGTCCGCTCGATGCGCGCCTGTTCTTCGTCGGCGAGCAGCCTGGCGATCAGGAGGATCTGGCCGGACGGCCCTTCGTCGGTCCCGCCGGGCAGCTGTTCGATGTGGCGCTGGAGAAAGCCGGGATCGATCGCTCGACCACTTACGTCACCAATGCGGTCAAGCATTTCAAGTTCGTCCTGCGCGGCAAGAAGCGGATCCACGCGCGGCCTGACACGGCGGAGATCGACGCCTGCCGCTGGTGGCAGGAGCAGGAGCGCAGCATCATCCGGCCGCCGCTCACCGTCGCGCTCGGCGCCACGGCGGCACGGTCGCTGACCGGCAAGACGCTGACCATCACCAAGGCGCGCGAAGCACCGCTGATGCTTGCGGACGGCAGCGAATGTTGGGTGACGGTCCACCCGAGCTTCCTCCTCCGCATCCCCGAGGAAGACCGGCGCCGGGAGGAGCGTGCCCGCTTCGTCGCGGATCTGGTACGGATAAGGGAGCGGGCGGAGGCGCTTTAGTTCTTTTGCGAAAGCAGAAGCCCAGTGCCTCTCCGTCCAAGAACGTCGGTCCCCGGCTTTCGCCGGGACCAGCCCCTCAGCCTAGAAATCCGCCTTGAGGCTGATTCGGGCCGTCCGCGGGGCGCCCGGTGCGATATTGTTGTCGTTGTGCGCGGTCGGGAAATAATCGCGGTTGGTGAGATTCTCGATGTTGAGCTGCGCCTCCAGCCCCCGCATCAGCTTGTAATAGACCGCCCCGTCGAGCCGCGTGTAGCCCGGCAGCACCACCGCATTGTTGATCGAGGCATAGCTCTTCGACCGGGCAAGCACGCCGAGGCCAAGCGCCAGCGGCGTGTCAAGCTGATACTTGGCCCACAGCGACGCGCTGTGCCGCGGGACGAGCGGGGTCTGGCGTCCGGCCGGCGCACTGGTCGCGCGGCGCACTTCGCTCTTCTGGAGGGCATAGCCCGCCGACACTTGCAGCCGCGAGGCGATGCTCCGCTCGATCCCGATCTCGAGCCCGCGGTTGCGCGTCGCCCCGCTCAGCTGGACGACGTTGGTGACGGGATCGCGAAACTGGGTGTTGGTGCGATCGAGCTGGTAGACGGCGACTGTCGCCAGCAGGCCGTCGAGCAGCTCCCACTTGGCGCCGGCTTCGACATTGTCGAACCGTTCGGGCTTCAGCTCGCTGGTGGTCGACGTCAGCCCGCTGAACTGATCGCCCGACTGCGGCAGGAAGGATCGCGAGAAGCTGGTATAGAGCGACAGGTCGTGACGCGGCTTCAGGATGAGCCCGAGACGCGGCGAGACGAAGCGGTCGGTGCGCGCGAAGGTCGGGACGGTCGTGCGCTCGTCGTCGACCCGCAGCTTGAAACGATCGAACCGGAGACCGCCGACGAGCTCCAGCCAGTCGGTCGGGCGAAGCTGGCCCTGGACATAGGCGGCGGCGACCGTGGCGCGGGTGCGATTGTCCGCGTCGCTCGCGGCGCGGGCGAAGGTGACCGTGACGTCCTTGGTCGTCTGCGGAAGCGTGACGACCCCGGCACTGGTGCCGCTCAGGCGCTGGTTGCGGCTAATCTGGCTGCCGAGCTCAACCCCGACCAGCCAGGTCTGATCGATTCCGCCGAGGCTGCCGTCCCACACGAGATCGGCCTGGCTGATCAGGTTCCGCCGGTCGTTGCGGCTGTTGTAGGCGCCGAGCGCGACCGTGCCGGCGGCGGTGACGGGGCCGCTCGGATAGATGTTCTGGTAGAATTTGTCATAGTCGGCGAACTGGCTGCGGTGGCGGAGCAGCAGCTGGTCGCCGAACTTCTGCTCGACCGCGAGCGTCGCGATCTGCACGTCGGCGTTCGAGTGGCTGTCGCCCGGATCACCGAAGAATTCGCGGTCATAGCCTTCGAGCGGCCGCCCGTTGAGCGAGGGGACGCCGCGGTCGGCGGTACGCCGGTCATGGAAATATTCGTAGGAGAGATCGACGCGCGTGTCGGCGCCCGGCTGCCAGCCGATGGTCGGGTTGATCCCGTAGCGCTTGAGGTCGGTGAAGCGGCGGAAGCTCTCGCCCTTCTCCCACAGGCTGTTGAGGCGGAAGCCAAGCGCGCCGCCAAGCCGGACATTGTCGTCGGCGGTGATGCGTGTCCCGCCCTCGCTGTCGTGGCTGAGGAGATATTGCTGATCGTTCTTGAGCGTCGCCCGCTTGGTCACCCGATTGACGATGCCGCCGCCGCCGCCGCGGCCGAAGATCATCGCGTTCGGACCCTTCAGCACCTCGACCCGGTCGAGATTGTAGAAGTCGCGGAAATATTGGGCATCATCGCGGATCCCGTCGACGAAGAAGTCGGCGGTGGTGTTGTTGCCGCGCAGGGTCAGCTGGTCGCGATTGGCCTCGCCCGTCCCGGGGGTGGCGCCGGGCACGAAGAAGAGGAGATCGGCGACCGACCGAAGCGACTGGTCCTCGATCTGCGCCTCCGACACGACCGACATGGCCTGCGGGATGTTGCGGATCGGCGTGCTGGTCTTCGTCCCCGTGACGGTCGCCTTGACCCCATATTCCTCGCGGCTGCCGGTGACGGTCACGACCTGCGTCGGCTGCTCCTCGGCGCCGGCCTCCACCGCCACGCCCGCACGCACTTCACCCTCGGCGGTGGCGGCAGCGGCGGAGGACATGGGGACAACGACGAGGGTGGCGCCAGCAAGGGCGCGCGCGATCGTGAGCACGGCAAAATCCTTCGGAAACGTGGGATCGTTTCGGTGGAGCCTAGCTAAAGCTAATGCGAGTTATTCGCAACAAGGGCCGTGCCTATGTTCGGAATCTCTCATCGAACGATTTCGACTAATCGGATTTGCCGAACATCATTCCGCTGCGAGCAATTCTTCCGCCCCGCCGAGGTCGACCGACACGATCCGGCTGACCCCCTTCTCGACCATCGTCACCCCGTAGAGCCGGTGCATCCGGCTCATCGTCACCGCATTGTGCGTGACGATGAGATAGCGCGTGTCGGTTTCCGCGGTCATCCGCACGAGAAGGTCGCAGAAGCGCTCGACATTGGCGTCGTCGAGCGGCGCGTCGACCTCGTCGAGGACGCAGATCGGCGAGGGCTTGGTCAGGAACAGGGCGAAGATCAGCGCGACCGCGGTCAGCGCCTGCTCGCCGCCCGACAACAGCGACAGGGCGGTCAGCCGCTTCCCCGGCGGCTGGGCCATGATTTCGAGGCCGGCCTCAAGCGGATCGTCGCTGTCGATCAGCGCGAGATGCGCCTGTCCGCCGTCGAAGAGGGTCGTGAAGAGGCTCCGGAAGTGCCGGTCGACTTCCTCGAAGGCGGCGAGCAAGCGGGCCCGGCCCTCACGGTTGAGGCTGCCGATGGAGCCGCGCAGCCGGTGGATGGCTTCGGACAGTTCGTCCCGCTCGCCCGCGCCCTGCAGCCGTGCTTCCTCAAGCTCGGCCAGTTCCTGCTCGGCGACGAGGTTGACCGGTCCCAGCCGCTCGCGGTCGGCGGTCAGTCGCTCGAGCGATGCGCTCTCCTCGGCGCTGTCGGCAAGCGCGTCGGGATCGAAACCGAGCTTGCCCGGAAGGAGCGGGGGCGGGCATTCGAACTTCTCGCCGCAGACCCGGCCATATTCGATCCGCCGAGCGACCTGCGCTTCGGCCCGGGCGCTCGCCGCGGCCCGGCGCTCTCGCGCCTCGGCCATGGCTTCATTCTCGCGCGCAAAGGCCGCCGCAAGATCGGCAAGCGCCTTTTCGGCCTCGCGCTCCGCATCGAGCGCTCGCGACAGGAGCGCGCCCGAGCCCGCCACCGCCTGCTCGGTCTTCGCCACTTCGCCCTGCAGCCGCTCGGGCTCACCGTCGAGCGACGTCTTCTCGGCCTCGATCCGCTCGCGCCGCACCGCCGTGTCGGCGATCCGCCGGTCGGCCGCCTCGCTTCGTTCGGTCCAGGCCGCCTGCTCCCGCGCCGCGGCCAGCTGCCGCTCGCGATCGGCGCTCGCGGTCCGGGCAGCCGTCGCGAGATCGGCCCGCCGCTCGGCCAGCAGCCGCCCCTGTTCGAGCGCATGGGCACGCGCTTCGGCCAGGGCGCCCGCCAGCGCATCGTCGGCCGGGAGCGCGGCGAGCGCCTGCTCGGCCTGCGCCACCGCCGTGCGCGCGGCCTCGGTAACCGGCGCAAGTTCGGCCTGCCGCTTGAGCAAGGCGTCGCGCTGCTGCTCAAGCCGCTCGAGCGCGAGGGCGATCCGGTCGGCCTCGCGCTGCGCCGTGCGGGCGGTGGCCTCGGCCCTCGCAAGATCGCCCCGCGCGCCCTCGACCGCCGCTGCCGCCGCCTTGGCGCCAGCCACCTTTTCCTCGAAGGTCCTTTTCGCCTGGGCATGGGCGCCCGCCAGCGTCGGCGCCTCGGCTTCGAGCATCGCCAGCCGGTTGCCGCGCTCGAGCCGCTCGGCCGCCGCCGCGCCGGTCCCGCTGCTGACGAAGCCGTCCCATCGCCGCAGCCGGCCGTCGCGGGTGACCAGCCGCTGCCCGACCGCCAGTACCTGCCCTTCGTCGCGCTCTGCGACGCCAACCTGCGCCAGCCGCCGCGCCAGTTCGGGCGGCGCCGAGACCTGATCGGCAAGCCGGACCAGCCCGGCGGGGAGCGGCGGGTCGTCCGGCTCGATCGCGGCGCCGCTCCAATGGCGTTCGTCCGCGCGGTTCGTGGAAGCGCCGAGATCGTCGCCAAGCGCCGCGGCCAGCGCCTTCTCATAACCCGGCGCGACCTTGAGCTGCCCGAGCACACCGGTGCCCGCGGACACGGCCAGCGTCTTCGTGAGCGCAGCGATCTCACTCAGGGCCGAGGCCTCGGCGGCCCGCGCTTCGGACAGGACCAGTTCGGCCGCCTCTCGCGCTGCGGCGGCTTCCTGCCGCGCTGCCTCCGCCGTTCCGATCGCCCGCTCGGCCGCGATGGCTTCGCGCGCTGCCTTGGCCGCCAGCGCCTCCGCCTCTTCCCGCTCGGCTGCCATGGCCTCGACCGAACCAAGGTCCCTTAACCCCGCCGCCAGCCCAGCAAGCTCGGCGTCGAGCCGCGCGGCGTGGCTCCGCGCGGCACTGAGCGCCGCGAGCGCCACCTGCTTTTCGGCCCGGAGTGCGGCTTCGCGGGTAAGGAGCGCGGCCAGCGCCGCCTCCGCCTCGCGGCTTGCTTCCTCGGCCTTGCCCAGCGCCAGCACGAGCCCCGCCTGCCGGGCCTCGCCCGTGGCAAGCCGCTCGGCCAGCGCCGCCATTTCCGCAGTCAGCGCCGCCATCGCCTGCTCGCTGTCGGCCTTCAGCGCCTCTTCGCGGGTCCGTTCGGCCTCGACCCCATTTGCCATGCGCTCGAGTTCGACCAGGCGCCGCCGCGCCGTGTCGAGCGCAGCGCGGCAGGTCGCGAGCCGATGGGCGAGTTCCTGCCCCTCTTCGCGGGCCCGGGTCGCGGCCTGCCGCCGCTCGGCCACCAGCGCCGCCGCCTTGGCCTGCGCGTCCTGCGCCCGACCGAGATTGGCGGACAGCGCCTCGACGTCGCGCACCGCCTTGTCGGCCTCGGCGCCCGCTGACCGCGCCGCCGCGTCGGCTTCGGCCCAGCGCCGATAGATGAGTTTTCCCTCGGCCAGCCGGATCCGATCGGTCAGCGCGCGATAGCGTTCCGCGGCCCGGGCCTGCCGCTTCAGCGAAGCGGCCCGCTGCTCCTGGTCGCCAAGCAACTCGTCGAGCCTTTGCAGATTGGCCTCGGTCGCGCGGAGCTTCTGCTCGGCATCCTTGCGCCGGACATGAAGCCCGGCGATGCCCGCCGCTTCCTCGAGCATCTGGCGCCGCTCGGCCGGGCGCGCGGCGATGACGGCGCCGATCCGGCCCTGGCTGACGAGGGCGGGGGAGTGGGCGCCGGTCGCCGCATCGGCGAACAGCAAAGCGACGTCCTTCTGGCGGACGTCGCGGCCATTGATCCGGTAGGCCGACCCCGCCCCGCGCTCGATCCGGCGGGTGACCTCGCTCTCGCCCTCGTCCCCGCCGCGATCGACGAGCAGGGACACTTCGGCAAAGTCACGCGCCGGTCGCTGGGTGGTCCCGGCGAAGATGACGTCTTCCATGCCCCCGCCGCGCAGCGACTTGGGGCTTCCTTCGCCCATCACCCAGCGGAGCGCTTCGAGGAGGTTCGACTTGCCGCAGCCGTTCGGACCCACGACCCCCGTCAGCCCCGGCTCGATCCGAAGATCGGCCGGTTCGACGAAGCTCTTGAAGCCGGTCAGCTTGAGGCGGCGGAACCGCACCTGTCGTCACTCCCCCCCGGGCGTGAAGACGCTCCTGGTCGTCAGAGCGCCTTCTTGATCGCGGCTTCGACCTGGTCCCAGGTCGACGAACCCGGCTGCACCTGGACCACGTCGCCATTGAGGACGAAGGTCGGCGTGCCCTCGATCGTATACTGGCTCGAGGCATCGCTCACCATCTGGACCAGGCGGTCGATCTCGGCCTGGTTGGTGAGGCACTGGCTGGTCTTGCCCGACGGCAGGCCGCGCTGCGCCGCCCACTCCTGAAGACCGGCATATTCGGCCATCTTGGTGAACTGCTGCGCCGGGGTCATGCTCTGGAGCCCGGCGAGCTGCTGCTGCGGAACGGCCTGGAGCCGGTCGAAGAAACTGCGCTGGTCGGCATAGATGCCGTTAGTCAGGTCGAAGAATTGCGGGGTCGCGCCGGCACAGCGGGCGATCAGCGAGGCGCTGATGTCGAGCGGGTCACGCACGAAGTTGCGGAATTCGAAGCTGACGTTGCCGGTCTTCACGTAATTCTCGACCAGCTTCGGCTCGCCTTCCTTGGCGAAGTCGGCGCAGTGCGAGCAGCTCATCGAGCCGAACTCGATCAGCTTCACCTTGGCCTGCGGATTGCCCATCAGCATGCCGCCTTCGCTGGTCTGCGAGACGAGCTTGCTCCAGTCGCCGTTGGGCGCCTGCACCGGCGCGGCGGCGGGGCTGTCGTTGGCCGCGGTGGGCTGCTGCTTGCAGGCCGTGGCGCCGAGCACGATCAGGCTGGCGGCCACCGCGAGGGAGAGCTTGTTCATACGTCCTGGTCACTCCGAGTGTTGATTTTGCCAAGTTTGAAAGGGGGCGGGACGATGGTCGGCGGACCATCGGCGGCAGCGATCTTGCCGGCAAGGCTTTCGAGCATGGTGCGAAGCTCGGGATCGGCGATCTCGCGCAGGCCGTCACCGAGATCACGAGGGACCGGCACCGGACGCGGGCGCTCGGGCCGCGGCCGCGCCGCCGCCTTGCTGCCTTGCCGGAAGACGACCTTGGCCACCGCCTCGTAGCCGAAGAAGAGATTGACCCGCTCCATGATCATCGGAGCGAGATGCTGCAGCAGCGGCGCGTGCGCGCCTTCCACCGCCAGCGTCAGCGTACCACCGGCCTTGCGACCGGCGGGAAAGCGGATCGATTCGGGGGTCGAGACCTTGGCGTAGCGATCGCCGACGATCTCGGCCCAGCGGGCGACCACCGCGCCCTGGACGAAGCCGAAGCGCTTGAACGCCATTCCGCCGACGTCGACCGCAAGCTCGCCCGCGGCGCGCGCGCGACCCTGGCGCGGTGCTTCGGCGGGGACGGGCTTTTTCTTCGACATCGCGGCGGGTCATGCCATAGGCCGCGCATGGACGCTACCGCGGCCGAACGGCTTCTCGACCATTATGCGCGCCATGCCCGGGACTTGCCGTGGCGGGGCGGGCCGGCCGACCCCTATCGCACATGGCTGAGCGAAGTGATGCTCCAGCAGACCACTGTCGCGACCGTCACCCCGCGCTTCCTCCGTTTCCTTGAGCGCTGGCCGACGATCGAGGCGCTGGCGGCCGCCAAGGACGAGGACATTCTCGGCGAATGGGCGGGGCTCGGCTATTATGCCCGCGCCCGCAACCTCATCGCCTGCGCCCGGGCCGTCGCGGCGCGCGGCGCCTTTCCCCGGACCGAGGCCGAACTTCGCAATCTGCCGGGTCTGGGCGCCTATACCGCTGCCGCCGTCGCCGCGATCGCGTTCGGGGAGGATGCGGTTCCGGTTGACACCAATGTCGAGCGGGTGGTGGCACGGGTGTTCGGGATCGCCGAGCGGTCCGCGCTCGCTGCCGCGGCACGGGCCTGGTTCCCGGCCGGCCGTCATGGCGACTTCGCGCAGGCGCTAATGGACCTCGGCGCGACCATCTGCCGCCCCAAGCAGCCCCGCTGCGACATCTGCCCGCTTGTCGCCGACTGCACCGCGGCCCGGCTCGGCACGCCCGAGCTTTTCCCCGCGCCGAAGCGGCGCAAGGAGCGGCCGCATCGCTACGGTCTTGCCTGGTGGGTGCGGCAGGACGACCGGGTCTGGCTGGTCCGGCGACCAGGCGAGGGGCTTCTCGGCGGAATGGCCGCGCTGCCGGGCGAGGAATGGAGCGAGGAGCGACCGAGCGCCAACGCCATCGCCATTCACCGCCACGGCTTCACCCACTTCACGCTCGACCTGTTGATCGTCCCGCGCAGCGAGCCGCCGTCGGGCGAGGGCTGGTGGCAGGAGCTTGCAACGCTGGACGATGCAGGCCTGCCGACCCTCTATCGAAAGGCGGCCGAGGCCGCGCTGCGTGCCGAACGGGAGCCCCGACTTGCCGCCTGAGATCTTCTTCGCCGGACCCGGCCTCGACCGGGCCGATGCCCTCCGCGCCGACCCTGACGCTATCGCCGAACTCGCGGCCTCGCCGCTGGCGCGGCAATTGTTGTGGGAGGACGGGTTTCCCGCGATCGACGCCGATGGCAGGCTCCGCTGGGGCCCGGTCACCGATCCCGCGCTGTTCCTCGGCCTCGACGGCGACGTGCCTTGCTTCTCCGCGATCGGCACCGAGGCGGGCGACCTGCGCGCCCAGTTCAACGCGCTTGCCCACCTCGACGCGGGTGACGCACCGGTGTTCGCCGCGGCGGCCAGTCTTGCTTCCTGGCACCGCCGCCACCCCTATTGCGCGCTGTGCGGCAAGCCGAGCGTGATCGTCCGCGGCGGCTGGTCGCGGCAGTGCGAGGCCTGCGGCGGCGAACATTATCCGCGGGTCGATCCCGTAGTGATCATGCTTGCGGAGCATGACGGCCGCGTCCTTCTCGGCCGCCAGCCGCGCTTCCCGCCGCAGCGCTATTCGGCGCTGGCCGGGTTCGTCGAGGTCGGCGAGAGCCTCGAGGATGCGGTGGCGCGCGAATTGTTCGAGGAGGCCGGGGTGACCGTCGGCAACGTCCGCTACGTCGCGAGCCAGCCCTGGCCCTTTCCTTCCTCGCTGATGATCGCCTGCACGGCGACCAGCCTCGGCGAAGAATTGACCGTCGACACGACCGAACTGGAGGATGCGCGCTGGTTCGGCCGGGACGAGGTCGCCGCCGCGCTGGCGGGGGCGCCCGACGCCGCCTTCGTCGCCCCGCCGCCCTTCGCCATTGCGCGGAGCCTGCTGGAGCACTGGCTCGCCGCTTGAAGAAGCGGGAGGGGCCGCTTAAAGGGACGCCAGTTTTCTTCCGATCGGACCTTAAAGACCCACATGCAGGACAATAACAACACCATCGCCGGCTGGGTGCTGTTTGCCGGAATCGTTGCCCTGGGCGGAAGCCTCGCGGCCGGGACCTATTTCCGCGGCGAGCGCCCGGAGAAGATGGGCTATCCGATCGAGGGCGTGGTCGAGGAAGGCGCCGGCGGCGGCGAGGCCGAGAAGCCGATCGAATTCTACCTCGCCAGCGCCGATCCGGCGAAGGGCGCCGAGGTCTTCAAGAAGTGCCAGGCCTGCCACACCATCAACCAGGGTGGCGCGAACGGTCTCGGCCCGAACCTCTACCACGTGGTCGGCGAGCCGGTCGGGCAGGGCCGCGGCTTCGCCTGGTCGGACGCGCTGAGCGGCCATGGCGGCAAGTGGGACTGGGCGACGCTGAGCGAGTGGCTCGCCAACCCCAAGAAGTTCGCCCCGGGCACCAAGATGACCTTCGCCGGCCTCAGCAATCCCGAGGACCGCGCCAACGTCATCGCCTACCTAAACCAGAACAGCCCGGCCCCGCTGCCGATGCCGGCCGCGCCGGTTGCCGGGACCGAGGGTGCGGCGGGCGACAAGGCCGCGTCGGAAGCCGACGATGCCGGTGCCCAGAAGGCCGAGAACGAGCCGGTGCTGAACGAGCAGCAGGCGGCCACCGGCGGGATGGCCAACGTCCGCGGCGAAGGCGCGCCCAAGGTCAGCGCGCCGGGCACCACCGCGACTCCGGCGCCCAAGCAGTAAGCCACGCAAGCCCAAGCAAAAGGGCCGCTCCGGACATTGCCGGGGCGGCCCTTTTCTTATGCCCTATTCGGCCGCGGCCCGGGCTTCCTGCGCGGCATAATGGTCGCACACCTTGGCCCAGCCTTCCTCGGCGGTTTCGCACCAGGTGAGGAGGTCGAGGTCGCGGGCCGAGATGACGCCTTCCTCGACGAGGGCCTCGAAATTCACCACCCGCTCCCAGAATTCGCGCCCGTAGAGCAGGATCGGCAGCGGCCGGACCTTGCCGGTCTGGATGAGGGTCAGCAGCTCGAACATCTCGTCAAAGGTGCCGAAGCCGCCTGGGAACACCGCCACGGCCCGCGCGCGGAGCAGGAAGTGCATCTTCCTGAGCGCGAAATAGTGGAACTGGAAGCTCAGCGACGGGGTGACGTAGGGATTGGGCAGCTGCTCGTGCGGAAGCACGATGTTGAGCCCGATGCTCTCGGCACCGACGTCCTGCGCGCCGCGGTTGGCGGCTTCCATGAACGAGGGACCGCCGCCCGAACAGACGACGAAGTGGCGCTTGCCTTCCTCGTCGCGGTCGGTCTGGCTGACCAGCCGCGCGAGCTCGCGGGCGACGTCGTAATAATGCGACTTGGCCTTGAGGCGCTCGGCGATGACCCGCTCCTGGTCGGTGCGGGCGGCGGCGAGCAGGGCCTCGGCCTTGGCCGGCTCGGGCACGCGGGCCGAACCGTAGAAGACGAAGGTCGAGCCGATCTGCTGCTCGTCGAGGAACAGTTCGGGCTTCAGCAATTCGAGCTGGAAGCGGACTGGCCGCAGGTCCGGACGAAGGAGGAAATCCTTGTCCTGGAAGGCGAGGGTGTAGGCGGGGTCCTCGGTCTGGGGCGAGGACGGAATGTGCTTGGCCGCTTCGGCGTCGACCTTCGCATCAGGAAAGATGCGCTTCGGTGGGATTGGATCAGTCATAAGCGGCGCGGCTTAGCCGAGGCGGCGAGGTTTCCCAAGAGGGGCGGCCGCGGGTCACGAAGTTGACTCACGATCGGGTGCCGGGGCGGACGCGAGAATTACCGCAAGTGACGGAAAATACAAAAATATTGCGCCGAGACCCAAGTTGACGTGCCGTGACCTTCACCCCTGTCCGATGAGCCTCAAACGAACCAGAGAGGCGAGGTAAGCATCCGAAATCCTACTTTGCAAGGGCGCGGCCCGATTGGCCGGTCGGTCCGAGCGGGCTTTTGTCTCCGCTCATTTGCGCTGTTTCGGAGAAGGTTAATGATGTTGCTGCCAGTTCGCGGCTATGGCGGTGGCAGAATCATCGTCCTTGCCGTCTTCCCTTCAGTGAAAGCCGACCCTTGACCGCCGCCTCCGCAACGCCGCTCAATCCTTCCGACCTTCTCAAGACGATGGCGTCCTATCGCGACCCGAAGACGGGCCGGAGCCTCGCCGAACTGGCGATCACCGCAGGCCCCTTCCTCCTCCTCTGGGGCCTCGCCGCCATCCTGCATTCGATGAGCGCGCTTGCAGGGATCGCGCTGGCGGTCGTTGCCGGCCTGTTCCTGCTGCGTCTGTTCCTGATCCAGCACGACTGCGGCCACGGCGCTTTCTTCGGCCGCCGCGCCGCCAACGACTGGGTTGGCCGGGTGATTGGGGTACTGACCTTCACGCCCTATGAATATTGGCGCCGGTCGCACGCCCATCATCATGCGGGCACGGGCAATCTCGACCGGCGCGGCCTTGGCGACATCGATACGCTGACCGTCGCCGAATATCGCGCGCTCAGCCTCACCGGCCGGCTGCGCTACCGCCTCTATCGCCATCCCCTGGTCCTGTTCGGGCTTGGGCCGGCCTATCTCTTCCTGCTCCGCCACCGGCTTCCGATCGGCATGATGTCGATGGGCTACCGGCCGTGGCTGAGCACGCTTGGCACCAATGCCGCGATCGCGATGGTCGCGGGGCTGATGATCTGGCTGTTCGGGCTCGCCGCCTTCCTCACCGTCCAGGTGATCGTGGTCCTGACCGCCGCGACCATCGGGGTGTGGCTGTTCTACGTGCAGCATCAGTTCGAAGGCACGCAATGGGACCGGCAGGAGGACTGGTCCTTCGCCGAGAGCGCACTTCACGGAAGCTCGCACTATCGCCTGCCGGGCGTGCTGCGCTGGTTCACCGCCAATATCGGCGTTCACCACGTCCATCACCTGGCGAGCCGAATCCCTTTCTATCGCCTCGGCGAAGTGATGCGCGACATTCCCGCGCTCAAGACCTGCAGCGAGCTCGGCATCCGCGAGAGCTTCCGGACGGTCCGGCTGGTGCTGTGGGACGAGGCGAGCCGGCGGCTGGTCACCTGGCGCGAGGCCAAGGCGCTCGCCTGATCCAGGGAGTCCCGCGCTTGCAATCGCGCCCGGAGCGGCGATGCTGGCCGGCGGGGAGGGGGGATGGCCCAGACGCATGACCGGATCATCGCCGCGGCAGCGCAGGAGAGGCTCGCGCCGCTCGGCTTCGTGCGCAAGGGCCGCTCGCGCATCTGGCTTGCCGATCATGGCTGGTGGCTGGCGCTGATCGAGTTCCAGCCAAGCCGCTTCGCTCAGGGCTGCTATCTCAACGTGGGGGCGCATTTCCTCTGGTCGGAGAGCGAGGCGCTGACGTTCGATCATGGCGGGCGGATCACCGAGTTCGTCGGCGCGGAGGACGAGGCCGCCTTCGCGCGCGAGGTCGGCCACATGGCCGATCGCGCGGCCAGGGAAGCCGTGCGGATGTGCGCGGACCTCGAGGATATGGGCAAGGCGGCCGACCGCATCGCAGGGCGGTCCGCCAGGGCCCGGGCGGACGGCGGACATCCCGGCTGGAGCCATGTGAACGCCGGCAACCTTCTTGCACTGACCAAACGTCCCGAGCAGGCGGAGGCGCAGTTTGCGGCGGCGATAGGTCGCGCGCCGACGGGCTCGCTGTTGCATGACAGCGCGATCCGGCTGGCGGGGCTGGCGGGCGACCACGCCGCCTTCCGGGCGCACATCGGTGCCAAGGTGGCGCGGCGGCGCGCGTCCCTCGCGTTGCCCGCGGCAGAGATCGCATTCGCCTGAGCTCGCGCGGATTTCTGGCCGCAGCCGAGTCGGGCCGCCCCAAAAGCCTTGGCGCCAAGGATTTTGGGATTGTCGATGGTGCGCGAGGGGGCACGATCGGGCGTGCCAGTCCGGGCCGGAAAGGCCTGCGCGGCTGGGCGATCGGAGGAGCGCTTCTGATGTCAGCGATATTTGCCGCCGCTTTCTTGCTGTGGACCGGGCCGGAGACCGAACCCGGCACCTGGCGAACCGCTTCCGCCATCCCGACGGGGACGCAGCTTCCGACCAATGTCGTGCGGCTGGACGGCGCCCGCATGGTCTGGAACGGGAGCGAGATCAGCGAGGCTCAGCTCCGCACCTATCTCGACATCACCACCCAGATGAGCCCGCAGCCTGTGCCCGTCTTCAGCCACAGCGCGCAGACCAAGCCGGCGCGGGTCGACGACATCCGGCGGACGATCGGCTCCATCCTCCACTGCACGCCCGCCACCTGCGTCGAGGTAGGCCCGGCCCTGGGGCGCTGAACGAGCTCTTGCGGGCGCCGTGAGGGCGTGGAAAAACCATCGAAACAGGCCGGTATCGGGGGATGCTGATGGCGCAGTGGGGCAAGGCGGATCGGAGCGACGGGACGGTGGACTGGGCCGGCGTCGCCCTGTTCATGGCGGTCGCCTGCGGCTGGTCGTGGATCGCGGTCCGGTGGAGCCCGCTCGACCTTCCCGGGACGATCTTCGGGCTGCGGATCGACGATGCGCTGCTGGTCGGCTTCGGTCCCGCGCTGGGGGCGATCGTCGCCGGCACGCTCCGGGGCGGCGGAGTAGAGCGGACCGTGACGATGCTCGGGCGGGTGCACTGGACCGCCTGGCTCGCGCTCGCCGCGCCGATCCTGACGGCGACCCTGTTCGGCATGCCCAAGGCGGCGCAGCCGTGGCTGGCCGGGCTGGTCTTCGCCGCGACGGTCGTCCTCTACTGCATCGGCGAGGAAATCGGCTGGCGCGGCTGGCTGTTCGACGCGCTTCGGCCGCTACCCCTGTGGCAGGGGACGCTCGTCACGGCGGTGCTCTGGTATGGCTGGCACTGGACCTTTCTCGCCGAGCTCTGGGCGAGCGCCGCCTCCGCGCTTCAGTTCGCGCTGTTCGTGCTCGTCGGAAGCGCCGGCCTTGCGCAGGCGGTGAGCCGCTCGCGGAGCATTGGCGTTGCGGCGGGGATCCATGCGGCGCTGAAGGTAATGCTGGCGCCGGCGCAGATCGCGGCCATGGCGGGGCTCATCGCCCTCGCCTTGTGGAAGAGCCGGCCGGACGCGGCCGCGGATGAGGTCAGCGGATCGCTCCAGCCCCAGGCCTGAGGCGGTCGGCCCCGCGGACGCACCGCGGGGCCTGCCGGATCAGTAGACGCGGGCCTTGGGCTTGATGTAGCCGACCTCGTCGGTGAGCGTGTAGTCGTGCACCGGGCGGTAATCGATCGTGACATTGCCGCTCTTGCCGCCCCAGCCATCGAACCAGGCGATGGTGTGCTTCATCCAGTTGGCGTCGTCGCGGTCGGGGAAGTCCTCGTGCATGTGGGCGCCACGGCTTTCCTTGCGGTTGGCGGCGCTGTGCATGGTAATGAGGGCCTGGCCGAGCATGTTGTCGAGCTCGAGCGTCTCGACGAGGTCGGTGTTCCAGACGAGGCTGCGGTCGGTGACCTTGACGTCGGCCATGCTGCGATAGACCGCGTCGATCTTGCCGACGCCTTCGTTCAGCGTGCGCTCGGTCCGGAAGACTGCGCAATCGGCCTGCATCGTGCGCTGCATGTCGTTGCGGATCTTGGCGGTCGGCGTGCTTCCGTCGGCGTGGCGGAAGTGGTCGAGGCGGCCGAGCGCGAGTTCGGCGCTGTCGGCCGGGAGCGGCTTGGGCGCGGCGCCCGGACGGAGGATCTCGCCGAGGCGGAGGCCCGCCGCGCGGCCGAAGACGACAAGGTCGATCAGCGAGTTGGAGCCGAGGCGGTTGGCGCCATGGACCGAGACGCAGGCCGCCTCGCCGACCGCGAACAGGCCGGGGACGACGCTGTCGGGGTTGCCGTCCTTCAGGGTCACGACTTCGCCGTGATAATTGGTCGGGATCCCGCCCATGTTGTAGTGGACGGTCGGGACCACCGGGATCGGTTCGCGGGTCAGGTCGACGCCGGCGAAGATCTTGGCGGTCTCGGTGATGCCGGGCAGGCGCTCGGCGAGGATCTTGGGATCGATGTGGTCGAGGTGAAGGAAGATATGGTCCTTCTCCTTGCCGACGCCGCGGCCCTCGCGAATCTCCATCGCCATCGAGCGCGACACGACGTCGCGGCTGGCGAGGTCCTTGGCCGACGGGGCATAGCGCTCCATGAAACGCTCACCGGCCGAGTTGGTGAGGTAGCCGCCCTCGCCCCGCGCGCCCTCGGTGATGAGGACGCCGGCGCCGTAGATTCCGGTCGGGTGGAACTGGACGAATTCCATGTCCTGCAGCGGAAGCCCGGCGCGGGCGACCATCGCGTTGCCGTCGCCGGTGCAGGTGTGGGCGCTGGTCGCCGAGAAGTAGCAGCGGCCGTAGCCGCCGGTGGCGAGGACCACGGCCTGGGCGCGGAAGCGGTGGATCGAGCCGTCTTCCATGCAGAGCGCGACGACGCCGCGGCATTCGCCGTCGACCATGATGAGGTCGAGCGCGAAATATTCGACGAAGAAGTCGGAATTATACTTCAGGCTCTGCTGGTAGAGCGCGTGGAGCATGGCGTGGCCGGTGCGGTCGGCGGCGGCGCAGGTGCGCTGCGCGGCCGGGCCCTCGCCCATGTTCTGGGTCATGCCGCCGAAGGCGCGCTGGTAGATCCGGCCGTCCTCGGTCCGGCTGAAGGGCAGGCCGGCATGCTCGAGTTCGTAGACCGCGGCCGGGGCCTCGCGGCAGAGATATTCGATCGCGTCCTGGTCGCCGAGCCAGTCGGAGCCCTTGACGGTGTCGTACATGTGCCAGGTCCAGTGGTCCGGACCCATGTTGCCGAGGCTGGCGGCGATCCCGCCCTGCGCGGCGACGGTGTGGCTGCGGGTCGGGAAGACCTTGGTGACGCAGGCCGTCTTCAGGCCTTTCTCGGCGGCGCCCATGGTGGCGCGAAGGCCGGCACCGCCGGCGCCCACCACCACCACGTCGTAGACATGATCGATGATCTGGTAGGCCTGGGACATCAGGAAGCAGCTCCGAAAGCGATACGGGCGAGGGCGAACAGCGCGAAGGCGCCGACCCCGACATGGAGGAAGAGGCTGACGAGGTGCCAGGTCATCCGGCCGCCTTCGTCACCCTGATAGTCGTCGATGATGACCTTCACGCCCTCGAGGCTGTGCTCGAAGCAGAGGTAAACGAACAGCGCCATCGGCACGAAGCCGAACGGCCCCGACAGCCAGGCCGCGATCGTCGAGGGCGAGAGGTCGGGCAGCAGCAGCAGCGAGACCAGGAACCAGGTCCCGAGCAGGAGCAGGGCGGCCGAGGAGACGCGCTCCTTGATCCAGTGCTCGCCGCCATGATGGGCCGAACCCAGCCCGCGGACCCGACCGAGGGCGGTCTTGCCGTCGGGAACGGCGTTGCGCTCGTGGCGGCCCATATCCTTCGGCCCGGTCATGCGGCTTTCCCCAGCAGGAGGGCCCAGAAGACGGCGGTCAGCAGGAGCGACCCCACCATCGTCGCATAGGCCATGGTCTTGTTGGTCTTGAGTTCAAAGCCCGCGCCAATGTCCATCACGAGGTGGCGGATGCCCGACAAGGTGTGCTGGAAGAAGGCCCAGGTCAGCGCGACGAGCCCGAGCTGGATCAGCGGCACGGGGCCGAGCTTCCAGCCGATGAAGCCGGCGAACGTCTCGTAGGAAAGTGCGCCCGAAAGGGCGAGCAGCCACCAGCTCAGCAGCAGCAGGCCGCCGATGGTCAGCGCCATGCCGGTCGCCCGGTGGAGGATGGAAACGGCCATGTGCGGACCCCACCGCCAGATGGTGAGATGGGGAGAAAGCGGCCTTGCAGTGTTGCGCGCCATGAGACCCTTCGATTGCTCCGGCAGGAACGGCGGAATGAAACCCGGGGTGCACCTAGGACGCGCGCGGCTGCGAGGCAAGGCGAAGCACCCTGTCCCAACGGCCTAACCGCCCCTTAACCAATGGTGGCTAGGCAGTCGGCAGTGAAGCAACGCGTTTCAGGAGTAACGCCACCGATGCCCGCCACCGACGCCAGTCACCAGCGCCGCCTTCGTGCCTTCGACCCGGCCGGGGACCTCCCCGCCCGCGCCGCCGCACTGTGGAGCGCGGTCCAGGGCCACGAGCGCAGCATCGCGCGCAAGTTCTGGGAGCGGTACCGCGAGCATTCGGGCGGGACCCAGACGTTCGACGACACCAAGCTCGAGCAGCTGGCCGAGCGGATCATCCCCTATCTGCGCGACAAGTTCCTGCGCCTGACCGAGACCGGCTGGGTGGTGACCGCCAAGGGCTATGTCGAGAATGCGATGGCGGCCGACGTGTCGCTGACGACGTTGCTGGCCGGCCTGTCGGGCGAATCCGAAGGGCTGGTCGCGGCGATGCGCGAAACCTTCGCCGATTCGGCCGAGCGCGCCGCGGCATCGCGCACGATCCATGAACTCAGCATGGTCGAGATCGACGTCTTCGTCTCGCACGCCATTCACTACCAGCAGCAGAGCCATGACCGCGAGCGGCAGGCCAAGGCGGAGGAATTCAACCGCCGGGTGGTGGCCTCGGTCGCCCGTGCCTCAAGCGACAGCGACATGCTTCGCGGCCAGGCCAGCGCGACCGCCGCGGCGACCCGCGGCATGCTCGGCAAGACCAGCGAAGTCGCCGCCGCGGCCGAGCAATCGGCGGTGGCGATGCGCGAGGCGGCGCATACCGCGGCCGGCCTCATCCGCGCGATCGAGGACGCCCGCTCCGAAGTCGAGGTGGCGGCGGATGTCGCCAGCCGCGCAGGCGATCAGGCCAGCCAGGCGGTGAAGGTCAGCCAGGCCCTGTCGGCGCATGTCGAGGCGATCGAATCGATCCTCGGCCTGATCCGCGACATTGCCGGCCAGACCAACCTCCTTGCCCTCAACGCCACCATCGAGGCGGCGCGGGCGGGCGATGCGGGCCGCGGCTTCGCGGTCGTCGCGCAGGAAGTGAAGAGCCTCGCCAGCCAGACGGCGCGCGCGACCGACGACATCACCGCCAAGATCTCGGCGATCACCGCCGCGACCCGCCAGACGGTCGATGCCAACAGCTCGATCCAGGGCACGGTCGAGGAAGTGCAGACCAGCGCCGACCGCATCCGCCAGGCGATGGAATTGCAGGCGCAGACGGTGACCATGATCACCGCCGCGGTCGACGAGACGGCGCTCGCCGCCGATTCGATGAGCTCGACCATCGCCGCGATCCGCTCGGACACCGAGAATGTCGCCCGCGACATCGACGGGGTCGAGCAGGGCTTCGGCCGCTTCTCCGAGCAGATCGGCGAGTTCAAGAGCGCGACCGCCGAGTTTATCTCGAAGTTCGCGGCCTAGAAGAGGGCATCGTCCCCGCGCAGGCGGGGACCTCGTCGGCTTTCGCGCAATTGCCTGAGGCCCCCGCCTTCGCGGGGGCGACGTCTTCGGCTAAGCCGCGCCCATGAACATTCTCCTCACCGGCGCGAGCCGGGGTATCGGCAAGGCGGCGGCCGACGCGCTGACCGCCGCCGGGCACCGGGTGCTGGGCACCTCCACCAAGGGCGGCGACGGGCTGCTTGCCGCCGACTTCGCCGATCCCAATGCCGCGGCGCGCTGCTGGGCCGAGGCGCTCGGCGCGCTCGGCTCGATCGACGTGCTCGTCAATAATGCCGGCGTCTATGAAGCGGTCGCCGACGATGCCGATGCCGCCGAATGGCACGCGAGCTGGGCGCGGACGATGCAGGTCAACCTCCAGGCCGCGGCCGACCTGTCGCAGCACGCCATCGCCCATTTCCGCAAGCGCGGCGGCGGGCGGATCGTCAATGTCGCGAGTCGCGCCGGCTATCGCGGGGATTCGCCCCAGCATTGGCATTATGCCGCGTCGAAGGCGGCGCTGATCGCGGTCACCAAGACCATCGCGCGGGGCTATGCGGGCGAGAATATCCTCGCCTTCGCGGTCGCGCCGGGTTTCACCGTGACCGAGATGACCGAGGAATATCTGGCCAGCCGGGGCGGGGAGAAACTGCTGGCCGACATCCCGCTCGGCCGGGTCGCGCAGGCGGCCGAGGTCGGCGAGACCATCCGCTGGCTCGCGACCGACGCGCCC
The DNA here is from genome assembly GCF_058313385.1 of Sphingomonas sp. SP2. Lineage (NCBI taxonomy): Bacteria > Pseudomonadati > Pseudomonadota > Alphaproteobacteria > Sphingomonadales > Sphingomonadaceae > Sphingomonas > Sphingomonas sp. SP2. The sequence continues at coordinate 1,070,504 of NZ_JBZFLD010000001.1, forward strand.
GCCAGCGCCACCGGCAGCGTGATCGACGTCAACGGGGCGAGCTATGTCCGCTAGCATCCTCCTCGCGCTCGCGCTCGCCGGACAGCAGATCACCATCCCACTCGGCGGGACCAAGGCGCCCGAGAAGCTGCCTGCGCCGATCGCCACCGCCGGGCCGGCCTTCGCCCGCATCTGCGGCGACAGCGACGACTGGGACAAGCCGGCGCCGCCCGTCCGGCTTCACGGCAACACTTATTATGTCGGGACCTGCGGGATCAGCGCGATCCTGATCACCGACAAGGACGGCGCCGTGCTGATCGATTCGGGAACGGAGAAGGGCGCCGACCTCGTCGCCGCCAATATTCGCCGGCTTGGCTTCAATCCGTCGGACGTGCGCTATCTCCTCCATAGCCACGAGCATATCGACCATGTCGGCGGCATGGCCCGGCTGCAGCAGCTGACGGGCGGGCAGGTGATCGCCTCGGCCGACGCGGCCAAGGTCTACCGGACCGGCAAGGCCAATGCCGGCGATCCGCAGGACGGTCTCTTCCCCGCGGCCCCGATCGTGCCGGTGGCGCGGGTGGTGAAGGATGGCGACCAGGTCCGCAGCGGCGCTGTCCAGCTGACCGCGATCGCGACTCCGGGCCACACTTCGGGCGCGCTGAGCTGGACCTGGGTGAGCTGCGACGGCGGGGTCTGCCGGACCTTCGTCTATGCCGACAGCCTCTCGCCGGTCAGCCGCGACGATTATCGCTTCACCGACCATCCCGATATTCTCGCGGCTTTCCGCGCGAGCTTCGCCAAGGTGGCCAAGCTCGACTGCGACATCCTGCTCACCCCGCATCCGTCGGCGAGCAACATGGCGGCGCGCTTTGCCGGCCAGGCGGCGCTGTTCGATCCCAAGGGGTGCGCGACCTATGCCGCGGCGAAGGCGGCCCAGCTCGACGCTCGGCTCGCCAAGGAAGGAGGCGCGAAATGAGCTGGCGGGTGACCATCGCCTGCAACCGGGCCGAGGGCGAGGCGGTCGGCGCGATGGACGATCCCTTCCCGGAATCGGCCAATCCGCCGGTGATCGTCGCCGACGAACCCGACGAGCATCGCCCCGATGAGTGGCTGCTCCACGCTTATTTCGAGGAAGAGCCGAGCGCGGCCGAATTGGCGGTGCTGCGCAAGCTTGCGAGCGGGACGCCGGTGGTGGCCGAGCTCGAGGACGAGGATTGGGTGACGCAGAGCCAGGCCGGGCTCGAGCCGATCCGCGCCGGGCGCTTCTTCGTCCATACGCCGGCCCATCCGCCCGAGGCGGCCAAGACCAGCTTCCTGATCGACGCCGGGCTCGCCTTCGGGACCGGGCATCATCACACGACCAAGGGCTGCCTCGAGGCGCTCGACCGGCTGGAGGTCGCGGGCAAGCGCTTCGCCAACATCGCCGACATCGGGACCGGCACGGGCCTTCTCGCCTTTGCCGCGATGCGGCTGTGGCCCGAGGCGCTGGCAATCGCGACCGACATCGACCCGATCAGCGTCGACGTGACCCGCGACAATGCGCAGGCGAACGGGATCGCGCTCGGCGCGGGCAAGGGCGCGCTGGCGCTCGCGGTGGCTGACGGCATGGCGCATCCGGCGCTGGCGGAACGCGCGCCATTCGACCTCCTCATCGCCAACATCCTCGCCGGGCCGCTGATCGAGCTGGCGGGTGACTTCGTCGCCGCGACCGCGCCGGGCGGGACGATCCTGCTCGCAGGGCTTCTCGACACGCAGGCCGAAGCGGTGACCGAGGCCTATACGCGCCGGGGCTGCGTGCTGGTCGAGGGCGGCAGCGGCGAGTGGCGCGTGCTGGTGCTAACCCGGCGGTGAAGGATCACGACGAGCCGGTAGCGCTTGTCGGGCGCGACACGATCATGGCGGCTTCCTGCCTCGCAACGATCCTCGCCGCGCCGCTGATGGTCGGCATCTTCGCGCTGGCCGCCTCTCTGCTCGACCCCTCGCCATTTGCGGGAGGCCACCTCAAGACGCTCGTGACAGGCATCCCATTCGTGGTCGTGGCAGCGATGATGGGCGTGGTCCTGATGCCTTGGAGCGTCGGCGGCGCCCTGGTCCTGACGGTCATCGCGACCGCCTTCATCACCCGCCGCAAGGACGGCAGCGCCTGGCGCCAGGCCACGCCCTGGCTGCTTGCCGGGCTGGGGATCGGGCTGGTCGTCGCTACGGTCATGAAGGTCGAGGGCGGGACGCTCACGAGCAAGGCCGATCCGGCCTTGCTCGTCGGCTCGGGCGCACTGACGGGGATGGCGGCGATGCTCTTCTGCCGCCACCTCGTCAGGAGCTTCGAGGGCTAGGCCTCAGCGCGAAGCCAGGCGCGGGGCGAGGGCGTCGAGGCGGGGGGTGATGTCGGCCCAGGCCTGCGCGGCGCACTTCAGCGAGTCGGTCGGCTCGGCCACCGAGAAACGCCTGGGATCGCACAGATCGGTGATCGCCATGCCGACCCGGTTGCGAAGCTCGGCGCGGCCGCTGGCGGAGGCGAGCTGGAGATCGGCATAGGCAACGCTGCGCTGATTGTCGGCGAGCGCGCGATTGGCCTTGATGAGGAGCGTTCCCGACGGCTCGGCAGCGGCAGCCCCCGAAAGGGTCAGCAGGGCGGCGGCGGAAGCGATGGCGAAGCTGCGCATGTCTCTCTCCTCGTGTCTGTCACGAAAGAGAAATCACGCCGTAACATTTCTGTCAAACATCATAGAAATGTGACAGTTAGCGGCGCTTCAAGCCTCCGCGACGATCTGCGCCCATTCGGCTTCGGTCGCGACCCGGATGCCGAGTTCCTCGGCCTTCTTGAGCTTCGAGCCTGCGCCCGGGCCGGCGACAACGAGGTCGGTCTTGGCGCTGACCGAGCCCGCCGCCCGTGCACCGAGCCGTTCGGCCTGCGCTTTCGCCTCGTCACGGCTCATCGTCTCGAGGCTCCCGGTAAAGACGATGGTCTTGCCGCTCCATTCGGTCTCGCGGGCCTGGTTCACGAAGGGCACGGGGCGAGCGAGATCGAGTAGGGCGGCGACTTCCTCGCGATTGTGGGCTTCGTGGAAGAAGTCGTGGACCGCCTCGGCGACGACCGGGCCGACGCCCTCGACCGCGGAGAGTTCTGCGGTGCCGTTCTCGCCGAGCGCCGCCGCCTGCAGCGCGTCGATCGTACCGAAGCATTTGAGGAGGTCGCGCGCGGTGACGATCCCGACGTGGCGGATGCCGAGGCCGAACAGCAGGCGCGCGCTGTCGAAGCCCTTGCGCGCCTCGATCGCGGCGAGGAGCGCGTCGACGCTCTTCTCCTTCCAGCCCTCGCGACCGAGGAGTTCGGCGCGGTGGGCGCCAAGGCGGAAGATGTCGGACGGCTTCTCGATCCAGCCGAGCCCGGCGAATTCGACGATGCTCTTTTCGCCGAGGCCATCGATGTCCATCGCGCCGCGGCTGACGAAATGCTTGAGGCGCTCGAGGCGCTGGGCGGGGCAGACGAGGCCGCCGGTGCAGCGGATGTCGACCTCGCCCTCTTCGGCGACCGCCTCGGATCCGCAGGCGGGGCAATGGTCGGGATAGACGAAGGGGGGGCGGGGTTCGTCGGGGGTGAGGTTCTCGACCACCTGCGGGATGACGTCGCCGGCGCGCTGGATGCGGACCCGGTCGCCTTCGCGCAAGGCCAGCCGCCCGATCTCGTCGCGGTTGTGGAGGGTGACGTTGCTGACGATGACCCCGCCGACGCCGACCGGGGTCAGCCGGCCGATGGGGGTCAGCTTGCCGGTGCGGCCGACCTGGATCTCGATCCGCTCGAGCGTGGTCTCGGCCTTTTCGGCGGGGAATTTGTGCGCGATCGCCCAGCGCGGCGCGCGGCCGACGAAGCCCAGACGCTCCTGCCAATCGAGGCGGTCGAGCTTGTAGACGACGCCGTCGATGTCGAACGGCAAGTCGGCGCGCGCGTGCTCGATGGCAGCGTAATGAGCGAGAGCTTCCTCGACGTCGGCGCAGCGGACGACGCGCTCGTCGACGGGAAAGCCGAGGGCGCGCAGTCGGTCGACGGCGTCCATCTGGGTCTCGCCGAGCGGTTCGGAGACTTCGCCCCAGCCGTGCATGAGAAAGCGCAAGGGGCGGGCGGCGGTGATCGCCGGGTCCTTCTGGCGGAGCGAGCCCGCCGCGGCGTTGCGGGGGTTGGCGAAGACCTTGCCGCCGGCCTCGGTCTGGCGCGCGTTCAAGGCGGCGAAGTCGGCCTTCGACATGTAGACCTCGCCGCGGACCTCGAGGATCGCGGGGGCGCCGTGAAGCTCCTGCGGGATGTCGGCGATGGTCCTGACATTGGGGGTGACGTCCTCGCCGATGGTGCCGTCGCCGCGGGTGGCGGCGAGGACGAGCTTGCCCTCCTCGTAGCGGAGCGAGGCCGAGAGGCCGTCGATCTTGGGCTCGGCGGTCAGCGCGACCGGTTCGTCGTCGGCGAGGCTGAGGAAGCGCCGAACCCGGCGGACGAAGTCGCGCACGTCGTCGCCCGAAAAGGCATTTTCGAGGCTCAGCATCGGCCGTGCATGGGCGACCTTGGCGAGCACGCTCGAGGGCGCCGCACCGACCTGGCGGCTGGGGCTGTCGGGGCGGACGAGGTGCGGGAAGGCGGCCTCGAGCGCGTTGTTCTCCCGGATCAGCGCGTCATAGTCGGCGTCGCTGATCTCTGGCGCGTCCTGGTCGTGATACAGACGGTTGTGCCGCGCGATCTCCTTCGCCAGCAACCGCAGCCGCCGCCCGGCCTCCACTTCGTTCACGCCATCTTCTCCAGCAGGTCCGCGATCTTCTCGACGGTGTTGCGGTTCCGCGCCGTCCGGCCGTCGGGGTCGGGCAGCTTGAGCTTCGACTTGCCGATGCCCTCGCCATAGGCAACCGAGATTTCACGCAATCCGACATGGATGCGCTCGTCCTGCTGGCCACGGATGCGGTGGAGAAGGTCGGCCGGGGCCGGGCGAGCGAGGAAGAAGACCATATTGCGGCTGCCCTTCTCGTCAGGGAAGGGATTGGTGTCGGCGATTGCCCGCATCTCGGCGGCGGTGCGGATGAAGACGGGCGTCCGGCGACCGGTGACGGCCTCCAGCCGATCCTCGAGCGCGGTCTGCGCCGACGCCGCCTCGTCGTTCGAGCAAAAGAGGAGATTGCCGCTCGCGATGAAGGTGCGGACATGGGTGAAGCCGCAATGTTCGCCGATCGCCTTGAGGTCGCTCATCGCGAGCTTGCCGGTGCCCGCGACGTTCACCGCGCGGAGCAACGCGACATAGGCCGTCACCCGAACAGCTCGTCCAGATAGTCGCCGAGCGCGGCCCAGCTGCGGCGGGCGGCCGCGGCATTAAAGTCGACGCCGGGGATGCCGAGGCCCGAGGCGGCGGGATTGGTGAAGGCGTGACCGACATGGCCGTAGCCGTGGATCTGCCAGTCCGCCCCGGCGTCGGTCAGCTCGGCGGCAAGCGCGACCACGGCGTCGGGCGGGACCATCGGGTCGGCCCAGCCATGAAGGGCGAGGACCTTGGCCCGGATCGGCTGCTTCGGCAGGTCGGGCGCGTCGAACAGGCCGTGGAAGCTGGCGACCCCGGCGAGGTCGGCGCCCGAGCGGGCGAGGTCGAGGACGCACAGGCCGCCGAAGCAATAGCCGATCGCCGCGATCCGGGCGGGGTCGGTGCCCTCCTGCGCGCGGGCGAGGTCGAGGATGGCGAGCATCCGGTCGCGAAGCGCGGCGCGGTCGGACTTGAGGCGCGTCATGTGCGCGAAAGCCTGGTCGCGCGCCTCGGGCCCCGAATAGCTGCAGCCCCACAGGTCGGCGATAAGGCAGGTGAAGCCATTGGCGGCGAGCTCGCGGGCAAAGCCCTTCTCGAGGTCGCTGACGCCGGCGAAGGTGGGCACGATGATGACCGTCGCGCGCGCCGCTCCGCCGGTGCCGACAAGGACGCTTTCGAACTGCTCGCCGGCAAATTCGTGGGCGATGATGCGCTCGGTCATGATCTCTCCGTTCAAGCGGTTTCGAGCAGGCGGGCGGCCTGCGCCCGCGCTTCCTCGGTGACTTCGGCGCCCGACAGCATCCGGGCAATCTCCTCCCGCCTTTCCTCGGCGGAGAGCAGGCGCACGGTGGTGCGGGTGCCGTCTTCGGCGTGGCGCTTCTCGATCCGGTAATGGTGGCGCGCGCGGGCGGCGACCTGGGGCGAGTGGGTGACGACGAGGAGCTGGCTGCGCTGGGCGAGGCGGGCGAGGCGTTCGCCGATCGCGCTGGCGACCGCGCCGCCGACCCCGCGGTCGATCTCGTCGAAGATCATGGTCGACGCGCCGCCCTCTTCGGCGAGCGCGACCTTGAGCGCGAGGATGAAGCGCGACAATTCGCCGCCAGAGGCGATCTTGATGAGCGCCCCGAACGGCGCGCCGGGGTTGGTCGAGACTTCGAACTCGACCCGGTCGGTGCCGGTCGGGCCGGGCTCGCCCGCGGCGACCACGGTGCGGAAGCGCGCGGCCTCGAGCTTCAGGGGCGCGAGCTCGGCGGCGACGGCCTGATCGAGCCGGGTGGCCGCGGCCTGGCGGGCAGCGGTGAGCGCGGCGGCGGCCTCGTCATACTGGGCCTGGGCGGTGACCAGTGCCCGCTCGAGCTCCTCCTGGCGTTCGGCGCCATGCGTGACGGCGTCGCGCTCGGCGCGCATCCGGGCGAGGAGTTCGGCCAATTGGTCGGGCTCGACCCGGTGCTTGCGGGCGAGGCCGCGAAGGTCGAACAGGCGGGCCTCGGCTTCCTCGAGCTCGGTCGGGGAGAAATCGAGCTCGCGGCGGGCGCGCTCGATCTTGTCCTCGGCCTCGGAGGCCTCGATCACCGCCCGGTCGACCGCGGCGAGTGCTTCGGCCAGCAACGGATGGGTGTCGCCGATCCGCTCGAGCCGGCGCGCGGCCTGGCGGAGCTGGGACAGCCCGCCCTCGGAGCCGGTGAAGAGATCGCCGAGCCCTTCGAGATCGTCCTGGATGCGCGCGAACTGCTTCATCGCGGCGCGCTTCTCGGCCAGCGCCTGCTCCTCGCCTTCCTCGGGCGAAAGCGCAGCCAGTTCCTCGATGCTGTGGTCGAGCCAGTCGCGGTTGCGGTCGGCGTCGGCCTGCTGTGCGGCAAGGCTCGCAAGCTCGGCGCGAAGGTCGGCGAGGCGGGTCCAGGCGCGCGCGGTTGCGGCGCTGTCGACCCGCCCGAAACTGTCGAGCAGGGCGCGGTGGCCCTTGGGGTTGAGCAGTCCGCGGTCGTCATGCTGGCCGTGGATTTCAACGAGGCTGGTGCCGATCTCGCGCAGGGTCGCGGCGGGGACGGGGGCGCCGCCGAGGAAGGCGCGGCTGCCGCCGTCGGCCTTCAGCGTGCGGCGGAAGATGAGTGGCTCGCCCGGCTCCTGGTCGACGCCGGCCTCGTCGAGCGCGGCGAGGGCGGGGTGGCCGGCGGGAAGGTCGAACTCGGCGGTGACCGCGGCGGCCTCCTGCCCGGCGCGGACCAGCCCGCTGTCGGCGCGCATGCCGAGCGCAAGGCCGAGCGAATCGAGCAGGATCGACTTGCCGGCACCGGTCTCGCCGGTGAGGACGCCGAGCCCGTCGCCGAAATCGAGGGTCAGCCGGTCGATCAGCACCACGTCACGGATGACGAGCTGCCTGAGCATGCCCCCGGCTCGGTTGCCCGTCAGGCCGCGCTCTGCGGCGTGTTGGGCACGTGCTTGCGGACGAGGCTGTAGGCACGCTCGTACCAGACGGTGCCCGGATAATTCTTGCCCAGCACCGCCGCCGACTTCACCGCCTCGTCGGGAATGCCGAGGGCGAGATAGCTTTCGGTCAGGCGCATCAGCGCCTCGGGCGTGTGGGTGGTGGTCTGATATTTGTCGACCACGGTCCGGAAGCGGTTGACGCTGGCGAGCCAGTTGCCCGAGCGCTGATAGTAGCGGCCGACTTCCATTTCCTTGCCGGCGAGCTGGTCGTTGATGAGGTCCAGCTTCAGGCGCGCGTCGGCGGCGTAGCGGCTCTCGGGATAGCGGCGGATGAGCTCCTGGAAGGCATCGCCGGCCTGGCCGGTGATCTTCTGGTCGCGGGTCACGTCCGCGATCTGGTTGTAGTAGCTCATCGCGATCAGATAGTTCGCGTAGGGCGCGTCCTTGTTACCCGGGTGGATGGTCAGGAAGCGCTGGGCCGAGCTGATCGCGTCGGGATATTTCTCGCCCATGTAATAGCTGAAGGCGCTCATCAGCTGCGCGCGGCGGGCCCAGACCGAATAAGGGTGCTGGCGCTCGACCTCGTCGAAGATCTTGGCGGCCTGTTCATAGTCCTGGCGGTCGAGCCGGCTCTTGGCGAGCGCGTAGAGCGTGTTGACGTCCCGTGCGACATAGGCGGTGTCGGCCTTGGTCCGGTTACGGGCGCAGCCGGCCATGGGAAGGGCCACGGCACAGGCGAGCAGGAGGAGGATCGGACGGGAGGGCTTCAGCATGAGCGGCCTTCTAGGACAGTCGAAAGGGGAGGCCAAGCGGAGATGGAGCGGGGTAGCTGAACCCCGGCTTACACCACCGCTCCGTCGCCACTGGTCACCGCGGGCGCCTTGTCCTCGGCCTTGAGGAAGCTGTCGGGCTTGACCCCCAGCCAGACCAGGATCGGCGCCGAAATGTAGATCGACGAATAGGTGCCGATGAAGGTGCCGAGCAGGATCGCGATGGTCAGGCCGAAGATGACATCGGGGCCGAACAGCAGCAGCATCAGCAGCGCGAGCATGATCGACAGCGAGGTGACCATGGTCCGGCTCAACGTTTCGTTGAGCGAGAGGTTGAGCAGCGGGATGATCTGCATCTTGCGATATTTGCGCAGATTCTCGCGGATCCGGTCATAGATGACGACCGTGTCGTTGAGCGAGTAGCCGACCACCGCGAGGAAGGCGGCGACGATGTTGAGGTCGACCTGGAGCCGGGTCACGGCGAAGAAGCCGAGGATCATCGACACGTCGTGGAACAGGGTCACCAGCGCCCCGACGCCGAACTGCCATTCGAACCGGAACCAGATGTAGATGGCGATCCCGAGCATCGCGAGGGTGATGGCGAGCAGGCCGTCGCGGGCGAGCTCCTCCGACACCTTGCCCGACACGGCTTCGCCCGCGCCGACCTTCACGCCCGGATAGTCGCGCTCGAGCAGGCCGCGGACCTCGCCGACGATGCGCGCGGCCTCGGCATTGGCGTCGGGGCGGGGCAGGCGGACCTGGTAGGTGCGATTGTCGCCGAAGTCCTGGATGCTCGCCTCACCGACGTTGAGCCGGTCGATCCGGCCACGCAGGTCCTCGATGTCGACCGGCTGGGTGAAGGTCGCGCGAACGACCTGGCCGCCGACGAAGTCGATCCCGAGGTTCAGTCCCTTGACCGCGACCAGCGCGAGGCTGGCGGCGGTGACCAGGATCGACAGCACGAGGGCGATGTTGCGCACCTTCATGAAGTCGATGTTGGTGTTGTCGGGGACGAGCTTGAGCAGCTTCATGGCAGCGGCCTCAGATGTTCAGTTCGCGCGGGCGCTTGGAGCGGACCCACATGGCGACCAGAAGGCGGGTGAAGTTCACCGCGGTGAAGACCGAGGTGATGATGCCGATCAGCAGCACGATGGCGAAGCCGCGGACGGGCCCCGAGCCGAAGTACCACATCAGGGCCGCGGCGATGACGTTGGTGATGTTGGCGTCGAAGATGGCGGTGGACGCCTCCTTGTAGCCGGTCTCGATCGCGTCGAGGATCTTGCGGCCGCGCCGCTGCTCCTCGCGGATGCGCTCGTTGATCAGCACGTTGGCGTCGACCGCAGCGCCGATGGTCAGCACGAAGCCGGCGATACCGGGCAGGGTCAAGGCGGATCCGAAGATGCCCATGATGCCGAGGATCAGCAGCGCGTTGATGACGAGGCCGAGGTTCGCGTACCAACCGAAGCGGCCATAGGTGATGACCATGAACAGCATCACCGCGAAGATCGCGACAGCCGAGGCGATCAGGCCCGATTCGATCGAATCGCGGCCGAGTTCGGCCGAGACGGTGCGCTCCTCGATGACGTCGAGCTTCACCGGCAGCTTGCCCGACGACAAGGCGACGGCGAGTTCGCTCGCGGTCTCGGTGGTAAAGCCGCCGCTGATCTGCGCGGTGCCGCCGAGGATCGGCTCGTTGATGTTGGGTGCCGACAGCACCTTGTTGTCGAGGATGATGGCGAAGGGCTTGCCGACATTCTCGGTGGTGGTGCGGCCGAAGCGGCGGGCACCGGCGTTGTCGAAGCGAATGCTGACGACCGGCGCGCCGGTCTGCTGATCGAACACCTGCTGGGCGCTGCTGATCTGCTCGCCCGAGACCATCGCCCGGCGCTGGACCGCGATCGAGCCCGAGCCGTCGGCCATCGGCAGCACCTGGCTGCCGGCCGGGGCACGGCCCTGCGCGACCTGCGCGGGATCGGCATTCTGGTCGACCAGCTTGAACTCGAGCCGGGCGGTCTGGCCGATCAGGCGCTTCAGCGCCTCGGGATCGTCGATGCCCGGAACCTGGACGAGGATCCGGTTCTGGCCCTGGTTGACCACGGTGATTTCGCGCGTGCCCGACGGATCGATGCGGCGGCGGACGACGTCGCGGGCGACGGTCATGGCTTCCTTGACCGCCTGGGCATTGCCCTCGGGGGTCGGGACCATGATCACCCGATTGCCGTCCTGCGTGCTGACATTCCAGGTGCGGGTGCCGGTGAGGCCGACGCCCTGGGTCAGGGTGCGGACGCGCTCGACCGCGGCGTCGAGCTGGGTCGGATCGCGCAGCATGAAGCTGACCTGTCCGCCCGAGGTCGAGATGTCGCCGACCTGGATTCGCGGATCACGCCGCATCTCCTGGCTGACGCTGTCTTCCATCGCCGCGATGCGCTGGCGGGTCGCGTCGTTGAGATCGGCCTCGAGCAGCAGCTGGCTGCCGCCGGCGAGATCGAGCCCGAGGGCGATCTGCGTGCGCGGGACCAGGGTCGGCCAGGTGGCGACCTGGCTGCGCGGGAAGAAGCTCGGAATGGCGAAGGCGATTCCAACGGCGATCAGGAGGAAGATCGACCAGATCTTCCAGCGCGGCGGATCGAACATCAGTCGTTGGCTACCGTGGCGGTCGGGTTCAGCACCTGGCTGAGGGTCGACTTGACCACCCGGACCTTCACGCCCTGGGCAATCTCGACCTCGACTTCACGTTCGTCGATGACCCGGGTCACGCGGCCGCGGATACCGCCGGCGGTGATGACCTCGTCGCCCTTCTTGACCGCGGCGATCATCGCCTGATGGTCACGCACGCGCTTCTGCTGCGGGCGGATCATCAGGAAATAGAAGATCACGAAGATCAGCAGGAACGGGAAGGTCTGGAGCAGGAAGGCCGTCGCACCAGACGGAGCGGCCGGCGCGGCAGCGGCGAGGATCAGGCTCATGTCGGGCATCGGCTCAGCAGGACTTTCCGCAATGAGAAGAAATGGTCGGGGCGACAGGATTCGAACCTGCGACCCCCACACCCCCAGTGTGATGCGCTACCAGGCTGCGCTACGCCCCGACCGATGCCGCCCCTTTGCACGGGACGACGAGCGGCGCAGATAGTTGGCATGAGCCCAATAGGCAAGGCGAGACGAGCAGGCGTGGCGAAGCGGCGGGGAAAAGGGCGACGGTTCGGGGTCGCGAAACGGCTGTTGCTGGTGCTTGCCGCGGTGCCCTTGCTCTATCTTTCGGCGGCGCTGGTGGGGGCGCTGGTCCCGGTCAATGCCGACTGGAAAGAGGCCGAGCAGGGGACGACCATCTATCTTCGCTCGAACGGCATCCACCTCGACATCATCATGCCGGCCAAGGCCCAGGGGCTCGACTGGCGGCCCCTGCTTCCCGAAAGCGATTTCGCCGCGCCGCCGTTCGAGGCACGCTGGTTCGGCTTCGGCGCGGGCGAGCGGAAGGTCTATCTCGAGACCCCCGCCTGGACCGACATCACGCCCTCGACCGCGCTCCATGCCATCGCGGGCGGCGAGCGGGTGCTCCATGTTGACCGCACGGCTGGGCCGGGGGCCGAGTTGGTCGCGATCCGGCTCCGGCCCGAGGAATATCGGCGGCTGTGGGCCTCGGTCCGGGCCGAGTTCGATGGGCCGCCCAAGCGGATCGACCATCCGGGCTATGGCCCCGACGACGCCTTCTACCGCGGCCGCGGCCGGGCCAGCGCGGTCCAGACCTGCAACCAGTGGGTCGCCGACAAGCTTCGCCTCGCCGGGGTCCGGACCAGCCTCTGGTCACCCTTCGTGCAGGGGCTGACCTGGCGCTACCGGCCGGTGCCGGCGGGTCAGCCGGGATAGCGTTCGAACGCGGGCAGGCCGTCGAGCCGGCCCATCCAGCCGATCCGCTCGGCGGTCTGGATCTGGCCCTGGACCGGGAAGGCGTCGGGATGGTCGAGCGTGGCCGACTGGATGTCGATCTGGCCGGGGAAGATCTGGTCGTTGAGATAGAAGAGGCTGGTCCCGCAGGTGCCGCAGAACTGCCGCTCGGCATGTTCCGAGCTCCGGTAGCCCTTGGCCGTGCCGGTGATGGTCACGTCGTCCTTCGCGAACAGGCTCCAGCTGTTGGCCGGGGCGCCGCTCGCCTTCTGGCAGTCGCGGCAATGGCAGAGCGCGTGATGCACCGGCGAGGCCCCGTCCCGGATCTCGTAGCGCACCGCGCCGCAAAGGCAGCCACCCTGCTCGGCCATCATCCTCACTCCCTTCGATTCGGATGAGTAGGAGGATGGCCGAACGGACGGAACGTTTCAAGAACGTCAGAGCACGTAGCGACTGAGGTCGGTGTTCCTCGCGAGGCTGCTGAGCTGCGAATCGACGAAGGCCGCATCGACCACCAATTCCTCGCCGCGGCGATCCTCGGCCTCGAAGCTGACCGTTTCGAGCAGCTTCTCCATCACCGTCTGGAGGCGGCGGGCGCCGATATTCTCGACACTCTCGTTCACTTCGGCCGCGATCCGGGCAAGCGCGCGGATGCCGTCGTCCGCGAAGCTGATGGTGACCCCCTCGGTCCCCAGCAGCGCCCGATATTGCTCGGTAAGGCTGGCCCGGGTGGTCGACAGGATGCGGACGAAATCCTCCTCGGTCAGCGCCTTCAGCTCGACCCGGATCGGCAGGCGGCCCTGGAGCTCGGGGAGGAGGTCGGCGGGCTTGGCGACGTGGAAGGCACCGCTCGCGATGAAGAGGATATGGTCGGTCTTGAGCGGACCATATTTGGTCGCGACCGTGGTCCCCTCGATCAGCGGGAGGAGGTCGCGCTGGACGCCTTCCCGGCTGACCGAGCCGCCGCGCACGTCGCTGACCGCGATCTTGTCGATCTCGTCGAGGAAGACGATCCCGTTGGCCTCGGCGTCGGCCAGCGCGACCCGGCTGATATCGTCCTGGTCGAGGCGCTTGTCGGCCTCCTCCTCGGTTAGCTTGGCGAAGGCCGCGGGGACCTTGAGCTTGCGGCGCTTCTTGGGCGGGCCGCCCATCGCCTTGCTCATCATGTCGCTGAGGTTGATCATCCCCATCCCGCCCTGGCCGGGGAGGTCGAAGGGCATGGCCGGGGCCTCGGTCACGTCGATCTCGACCTCGGCGGTATCGAGGCTGCCGTCGGAGAAGCGCTGGCGGAAGGAAGCGCGGGTCGCCTCGCTCGAGCCCTTGCCGGTGAGGGCGTCGAGCAGCCGCTCCATCGCCGCTTCCTCGGCGCCCTGGCGGACCCGGTCGCGGCGGCGTTCCTTCTCGAGCCGGACGGCCTCCTCGACGAGGTCGCGGGCGATCTGCTCGACGTCGCGGCCGACATAGCCGACCTCGGTGAACTTGGTCGCCTCGACCTTGACGAAGGGCGCGTCGGCGAGCTTCGCCAGCCGACGGCTGATCTCGGTCTTGCCGCAACCGGTCGGCCCGATCATCAGGATGTTCTTGGGCGTGACCTCGTCGCGCAGCTCAGGGCTGAGCTGCTGGCGGCGCCAGCGATTGCGCATCGCCACGGCCACCGCGCGCTTGGCCTCGGCCTGGCCGATGATGTGCTCGTCGAGCGCGGCGACGATGGTCTTGGGGGTGAAATTGTCGTTCATTTCTTGTGCCTTCTCCCCTCCCGCTTGCGGGAGGGGGCGGGGGAGGGAATGTGGGGTAGCGGAGGAGGGCAGGCCCTCCCCCAGCCCCTCCCGCAAGCGGGAGGGGAGTTGAATGTCAGACCGTCTCGACGGTCAGGCGGTCGTTGGTGAAGACGCAGACCTCGGCGGCGATCGCCATGGCGCGGCGGGCGAGCTTCTCGGGGTCGGGCTCATATTCCTGGAGCGCCTTGGCGGCGGCGAGGGCGTAATTGCCGCCCGAACCGATGGCGGCGATCCCGGCCTCGGGCTCGAGCACGTCGCCATTACCGGTGATGACCAGCATCACCTCCTTGTCGGCGACGATCATCATCGCCTCGAGGTTGCGCAGATATTTGTCGGTGCGCCAGTCCTTGGCGAGCTCGACCGCGGCGCGAAGCAGCTGCCCGTGATGCGTCTCGAGCTTCTTCTCGAGCCGCTCGAACAAAGTGAAGGCGTCGGCGGTGGCGCCCGCGAAGCCGCCGATCACCGCGCCGTCACGGCCGAGCCGCCGGACCTTCTTGGCATTGGGCTTCATCACCGTATTGCCCATGCTGACCTGGCCGTCGCCGGCGATCACCGTGCGGCCATCCGTACGCACCCCGAGGATGGTGGTGCCGTGCCATTGTTCCATGTTGTTCCCGCTCATGTGGTTGGCGGGGAGGTGGGCATTCCCAGCACCGAGCGCAAGAAAGCCGCCGCATCGGCCAGCACCGGGAAGCGGCTCCGGAAGGGGCGCGACAAGGCGACCACGGTCCCGGCATGGTCGCAGCCCTGGTAGATTCGCAGCTCGTGCGGCGCCCCGACCCTGGCCAGCGCGGCATCGAGGCTCTTGCTGTTCTTGGCATAGACCAGCCGGTCCGAGCTGCCATGGAGCAGCAGCAGCGGCGGGGCGTCGGCGCGGACATGGTTGATCGGCTGGGTTTCGGCGGGGTCGTGGTGGCTGCCGAAGGTCGCGCGGCCGCGCCATTCGCGGAACGGCGCGAAGTCGAACGGGCCCGACAGGAGCACGCCGGCGCGGATCGTGCTCGGCGGGAGCTGGACCGCCGCGAGCCAGCGCGGGTCGAGCGCCAGCATCGCCGCGATATAGGCCCCCGCGCTATGGCCGGCGACGCTGATCTTCCCGGGATCGCCGCCGAACAAGGCGATGTTGTTCCAGACCCATTTCAGCGCCAGCGCGGCATCGTCGAGGAAGTCGGGATAGCGGACCTCGGGCACCAGACGATAATCGGGGACGACCGCGATGAAGCCCTGCGCGGCGAAGGCCGCCCCGGCAAAGCCATAGTCGGCGCGCTCGCCCGAGTGCCAGCCGCCGCCATAGAAGAAGACCACCACCGGAAGTCGCGCCGACGTCGGGTGCGAGGGCGCCCAGACGTCGAGGTGATGGCGGGAATGGGGGCCGAAGCGGACATCCTCGCCGACCTTGCGGGCGCGGTCGCCGCGGCCGGGGGTGAGCCGATCGATCCGGTTGAGCAGCGCGACCGGGCTCCAGCCGAAGCGATCGACCAGTTCGGCGGCGACCCGCGGGATGTTGTGCCAGCGCGTGCGGCGCGCCGACCGAGCCATCAGGCAGGGACCTTGCGGCCGCGATGCCGCAGTTTCCGGAGCCTGCCGCGCAAGGGATCGAACAGGGTCTTCCTCGTCATCCCCTCGAACATCATGTCGGGGCTCTTGGGGTCGAGCAACTCGGTCTCGGCGATCGCCTTGGCGACGCCCTCGGGCCGCTCGAACGGAAGCGGTTCGAGCCGGCGGCCATCGGGATTGGTCAGCTCGGCGATCGTCGCGAGGAGCGAGCCGGTCCGCGTGAAGCTCTCCGCCACTTCCTCTTCGCTGCTGTCGGTATGTTCGGCGATCAGCCGGGTGCGGAGCGCGGAAAGCGCCGCGCGCTCGGCCTCGTCGGTCGCTTCGAGCGCGACGTCGCATTCGCTGTCGAGCCCGAGGCTGCGGTTGTTCATGTTGGCCGACCCGATCTTGAGCAGCCGGTCGTCGACGATCATCAGCTTGGCATGGACATAGATGTCCTGCCCGCCCTCCGTCTTGGGGGTGAAGATGCGGAAGCGATTCTGGGGGTCGACCGCGCCGATGATCTCCATCAGCCGGAGCCGGGTCGCATCCATCGCCACCTGCTCGAGCCAGCCGTCGGCCGTGACCGGATTGACCATCACGATCTCGGGCGGGTCGGGCTCCTCCATCCGGTGAAGGATCGCCGCGGCGATCTTGGGCGAGGTGAAATATTGATTCTCGATGTAGATGAACTTCTTGGCGGCCGCGATGAGGTCGAGGGTCAGCGCCTCGATCTCCTTGACCTCGGACCAGTCGCGATAGGCGGCGACGGTGCGGGCGATGGCGAAGCGGCTGTCGCGGACCTGCGGCTCGAGGCCTTCGGGCCAGATTTCATGGTCGCAGGGAATGGCGGGCAGGCGCTCGCCGGTGGCATGTTCCCAGCGGGTCCGGGCAAGCTCGGCGAGGCCGGCGGCGAGCGGCCCGTCACAGGCCATGGTCGCGTCATGCCAGGGGCCATAAGGCGAACCGTCGGGATGGATACGGTCGGGATCATCGTCGGCATGGGCCGGCCGGTCCCAGCGGTCCGCGGTCATGTCGATCCCGCCGCAGATAGCGAAGCAATCGTCGATCACCACGATCTTCTGGTGGTGCGAGCAGCCCGGCGGATGCGCCCCGTCCATCACGAAGCGGATCGCCTTGGTCCACATCAGCCGCCCGAGCCACAGCAGGGCCCGGCCGCGCAGCGCGAGCTTGAACGCGCCCACCCGCCAGCTGAGGATCTTGATCGGAACATTGGGCTTGGTCCGGGCGAGGTCGAGCAGGAAGTCGCCGAGGCTCTGTTCGCTCTCGGTCCGGTCGAGGATGATCCGGGGATCAAAGTCCCAGCCGATGATCAGGATGCGGTGCTTGGCGGCGAGCATCGCCTCGCGGATGTTGCGATAATAATCGCAGGCGTCGACGATCACGCTCGCGCGCCCCGCCTGCTCGATCCGCCAGCAATTCCGTCCCGGTTCGAGCAGGCTGTCCAACGGTCCCGATCCCTCCCTCGTGCTGCCCGTAGAAAGGCCGCGCGTGGCAGATCGTTCCATGCCCGGACTAAAGTCTCAAGGGGGCGATGGTGGTCGGCACGGCATGAGCGCCCGCTCCGGGTCGCGAGGAAGGTGCGATCCACGGCATGACTTGGCATTCTGCTTCCGCACCGCTATCCATGTAACAATATTACATTCTGTCGAGGTGCCGTGATCAATCCTGCAAATGCCCCTACCGCACGCTTTTTCGCGGGCCTCGGCATCGAGGCGGGCATGCGAGTGCTCGACGTCGGATGCGGAAGTGGCGACCTCAGCCGCTTCGTGGCCGAGTTGGCAGGGCCCGAAGGCGAGGTGGTTGCAATCGATCGCAGCGACGAAGCCCTGGCCATGGCGCGCACCGCGCCGATCAGTCCCTCTGCGGCGCCAATTCGCTATCGCGCAGTGGACTTGTCGGATGAGCTGCCGGATCTCGGCCCGTTCGATGCGATCGTGGGGCGGAGAGTGCTGATGTACCTTCCTCAGGCAGCTTCAACGATCGCGCGCTTGACGCAGCTGGCAAAGCCGGGGGCGGTCCTGGCATTTCAGGAGCATGCCCGCTCCAGCCTGCCGGCCGGTCTTGGACGGCTCGACCTGCATCGTCAGCTTTATGACTGGATGTGGACGACCGTCGCGGCCGAGGGTGGCGACGTGGGTCTCGCCCTTCGCTTGGTCGATCTCTTTCGAGCGGAAGGCCTCGCCATCGAAGTCGCACGAAGTGAAGCTATTCTGCTCCAGCCCGGCGAACCATCGTTCCTGCCGACGCTCATTGCAATGATGCTTCCGCGCCTTGTCGAGCGGAAGGTTGCAAGCGCTGCGGATGTGGGACTGGAAACCTTGGCCGAACGGCTCGAGGAAGAGCGCTGCGCTGCCGGAGGGACGATCGTGTGGGACCTCGCCTTCCTGGTCGCTGCAAGGCTTTCGGCCTAGCAAGCCCGGGCACGCAAAAGCCATGGAGGCTATTGCGCGCAGCGCGCCGGATCAGCCCTAGCGCACGCCCTTGATGTTCCCCCAAGTGCGGGCGGCGGTGTAGCCGAGGTAGCCGGTGCCGAAGAGCGTGTAGAGCTCGCTCGGAAGACCGCGCAGGTAGGAAGTCATGCCGGTCGCGATCGCGGCGGCGGTGGCCGGGTTGGCGGCGGCGATCAGGCCCATCGGGATCGACCACAGCATCAGCGCATACATGACGTAGAGGAAGCTCGGCCGGGCGCGGCTGGTCCAGGGGTCGCTACTGTTGGCCTCGGCGATGATCGCCTGCATCTGCTGCGCGATCTGCGCGGCTTCCTGGTCGCCCTCGAGCTTGAGCAGTTCAAGCTTGGCCCGGTCGCGGGCCTGGGGATCGGGGATGATCTTGTCGATCAGCTTGGCGAGCGGACCGACGACGGCTTCGATGAGGGGCATGGAAAAGCTCCTGCGGCTTGAAGGGAAAAGGGGGTTCGCTCAGCGCTGCTCGCCGAGGCGGTTGGCGAGCCAGCCGTAGAGGAAGGCCTCGTTGGCGGGCCGTTTCTCGGCGAGGCGGAGGTAACGTTCGCCCTGCAGCGCCTCGAGCGCGCGCAGCAGCACGGTCTCGCCGCCTTCGCCGCGGCGGTCGAGATAGGCATCGAGCGCGGCGAGCGTATGCGGCCCGACCCGGCCGTCGGGCGTGATGTCGGCGAAGTCCTTCCCATTGCGGTTGAGCGCGGTCAGCGCCCGCTGGAGGAAGGTCGTCGCGACCGCCGGCCCCATGTTGGCGCCGGTGTCGAACAGTTCGGCCGCGATCCGGGGCGCCCGACGCGCAACCTGGTCGAAGCGCGGACGGAGCCAGTAGAGCCGGCGATAGATGGCGGCCGCTTCGTCACGCGGAAGCAATGCCATCGGCCCGTCATAGCCATGGGCCCGGGCGACCGCCTCGGTGATCCCGTAATTGGTCGCGCCGCCGCGGTCGGCGGGATGATGGACGTAGCCGCCCTCGCGGCTGATCAGGCCGTCGATCAGGTCGTCGATGGCCGGGGGTGGGGATTCGGGCAATGCTTGCTCCTGCTGAACCACCGAGTCGCTATATAGCTAACCTATATGGCTCACTGTAGGACAGCGATTTGTCCGTGAAGGATGGCTATGCCGAGGAGGAGGCGGTCATCCACAGAAAAGATGACGCCCCATGTTCCTGATTTGTTCTTCGCGCGTTATGTCGTCGCCGTGTCTACCAAGCATGTCCGAACCACTGGCGACCTGGTCCGCTTCCGCGCAGCGGTGAAGATCGATTGCGGGTATTGCGGCGCATCGCGCACGCTCGATGGGCAGGGTGCGGTGCAGCTTGGCGGTTCATGCGACCTGGCCAAGTTCGAGGCGCGGCTCCGTTGCGCGCGCTGCCAGGAGAAATCGGCGCGACTGACCATCCTGCCCCCTCTGTAATGGGGTTTCCGGATTGGCTAGATATTTGAGCCGTGCGCGAACCGGAGACATTTCTTGCCGCCGTTGCCGCAGGAGCGCATCATCCCGCCGTGCTGCTCCTCCTCGCCCTCGCGGCTGGCCCCAATCTTGTCGGCTCCGCTACCCATGAGGTGGCGCGGCAGGAATGTCGGCTTCGCGACCGCGAGGATGCGGTCACCGTCTGCGGCCGCCGCGACCAGCGCCGCATCTATCAGGTGACCGATCCCGACGCCCCCTACGATCCCAAGGGCAATGTCATGGGCGCGATGGCCGAGCGGATGAACTGGGTCGCGGAAGGCGACAGCGGGATCGGCAGTTGCAGCAACATCGGCCCCTCGGCCGGCACCGGCTGCTTCGAGAAGGCCTTCCGCCGCTCGCTCCAGCAGAAGGGCTGGCTGGTCCGCTAGCGGCGGCCAGGCCGGACAATCGCCGCGCTTGCCCGAGGGGGCGCCGCACACCGCCTATAAGGGAAAGGAGCGATCGTCGCCCGGTGCCGCGGCACGTCGGGCGGCGCCGCATGGCTGGACAAGGGGCGGGCAGGATGAAGCGGCTGCTGCAGGACATCGGGATCATGAAGAAGATTTTGGCGATGCTGCTGCTGCTCGGCGGCGTGGCGGTCGTCACCGCTGGCGTGAATGCCTGGAAGATCCGTGCCATCGATGCCCGCTATGCCGAACTGATCGACCGCAAGCTGCCCGCCATCGCGCAGATGGTGCGGAGCCACCGGCAGACGTCCGACATCCTCCGCCACGGCTTTCGCGCGGTGACCTATCCGCAAGGGAGCGCCGCGTCGCGCAGCGCGGCCGGGGATGCCGATGCGGCGATGGCGGCGCTGACCGAGACCATCCGCAAGGCCGAGGAGCTCGACCCCGACCTCACCCCGTCGGCCGAGGCGCTGCTCACCCAGACCGGCGCGATCCACCGCACCGTCCGGGTCGCGATCGCGCGGGCGGGCGCCGGCGATCAGGCGGGCGCGGTGCGGCTGCTTGGGCGGGCCGATGCCATGCTCGATGAGTTCAGCGGCCAGCTGAAGGACAGCAACGACCGCCGCATCGCCGCGACCGATGCCGAGGCCGCCGCGCTGGCGGAGACGACCGACCGCAACCTTCTCTACGCCATCCTCCTGACCCTGGTCGGGACGGGCGTCGCGCTGGCGCTCGCCCATGTCGTGGTGAAGGGCGGGATCGTCCGGCCGCTGCTCGACCTCAAGGACAAGATGGGGCTGCTCGCGGCGGGCGACCATCAGGTGGCGATCGACCAGACCGGGCGCGCCGACGAGATCGGCGCGATGAGCCGGGCGGTGCAGGTGTTCCGCGACCAGGCCGAGGAACGGGCGCAGCTCGAGGCCGCAAAGAAGGTTGCCGATGCCGAGCAGCAGCAGGTGGTCGACACGCTCGGCGACCGGCTCGACCGGCTGGCCGACGGCGACCTTACCGTCGAGATCGGCGACAGCTTCCCCGACACCTATCGCCAGCTCCGGACCGCCTTCAACGGCGCGGTCGGACGGCTCGGCGAACTCATCCGAACCGTCGGCGAAAGCACGGCCGAGATCCGCACCGGCAGCAGCGAGATCGCGCAGGCGAGCGAGGATCTCGCCCGCCGCACCGAGGGCAATGCCGCGAGCCTCGAGCAGACCAGCGCCGCGATCCAGCAGATGGACCAGCGGCTGCGCGCCTCGGCGACCTCCTCCTCGCAGACCGTGGCCCGCGCCGACCAGACGATCGCCACCGTCAGCGGTGGGCGCGAGCGGGCCGACGAGGCGGTGCAGGCGATGGGCCGGGTCAGCGAAAGCGCCAAGGGCATCGACAGCGTCATTGAAGGCCTCGACAAGATCGCCTTCCAGACCCGCGTCCTGGCGATGAATGCCGCGGTCGAGGCGGGTCGTGCGGGCGAGGCGGGGCGCGGCTTCGCGGTCGTCGCCGATCTCGTCAGCGCGCTGGCGATGCGGGCCGAGGAAGAGGCCAAGCGCGCCCGCGACCAGCTGACCGTGACCCAGACCGACATCGTCACTGCCGTCGGCGCGGTCGAGAAGGTGGATTCGGCGCTTCAGGACATTTCCACCGACGTCGGCGAGGTCCACCAGTTGCTCGGCTCGATGGCCACCGACAATCAGGCGCAGGCGCAGGCGATCAGCGAGATCAATGCCGCCATCGCCAGCATGGACCAGTCGACCCAGCAGAATGCCGCGATGGTCGAGGAGACCTCGGCGGCGGCGCGCAATCTCCTCAAGGAAGTCGATGCGCTGGGCGAGCAGGCGGGCCGCTTCCGCCATTCGGGCCGCCCGGCAGCGCGCGCCGTCGTCGCGCCTCCGCCCGCCGCGGCGCCGAAGCCGGCTGCGCCGACGGAGAAGGCGATGCCCAAGGCTCCCCCGCCGCGCGCCGCGAAGAAGGCGGCCGCGCCAAAGCCCGCCAAGGCCGCTCCCGCAGGGCTCGACCTTCCCCGCCACGGCAAGGAAGGCGCCTACCAGTCCCCCGTCGCCGCCCTGCCCGCAGCGGCCATTCCCGGGCTGACCGAATTCGTCGAGGACGACTGGAAGGAATTCTGACAACGGGGCGACCCGGCCATCGGCGGACAAGCAAAAGGCCCGGCAGGCGAAACTGCCGGGCCTTTCCTCGTCTGGCCTGCAATCGCGTTCAGGCCGCGAGCGGCCCCGGCCGGCGGAGCGGCGGCAAGGGGCGTAGCGAAGCGCCCTCGGACCCGCCGGCGCTGCCGGGATCGGGGTTCGAGTGGGCGAGCACCGGGGCGGTCTCGCTGCCCTTGCGGCGGCTGGCGACGGTCGGGCCGTAGTCGGCCATGACCCGGAAGCGCGGATGAACCTCGGTGAGCTCGGCCATGACCTTGGCCGCGCGCTTGCCGATCTGGCGGACCTGCTCCCGGCTGAGGCCGCTGCCTTCGGGCGCATCATAATCGGCAAGCTCGCCGAACACGCGCGCCTCGAGGATCTCGCGGTCGCGTTCGAGCCGCGATTCGATCGCCCCCACCGCCTCGGCGTCCAGGCCCGCGCGGCCACCGGCTTTCAGCGCCCGCGCGAGTTCGCGCTTGGGCTGCTTGCGGCGGAGCGATTCGAGCGCGGCATGGCGGCCCTTGTTGACGAATTCCTCGATCAGGCACTGGGCGGCGGCGCGGGCGAGATAGTCGCTGGCGGAGCGCTCGGTCCGCTCCAGCGCATCCTCGTCCTCGATCAGCGCCTCGAGCGAACTGTCCTCGCCATCGGGGCCCGACACCTGGTTATGGAGCGAGACGGTCGTCGCCGACACCTTCTGCGCCGAGGGGCGCTGGTCGGTCATCAGGCGGAAGCGGAGCGACTGCAGCTCGCCGCGGATCTGCCAGTTCACGAAGGTGGTGAACTGCGCCTTTTCGGGGTCATAGGCCTCGACCGCCCGGTGCACCGCGATCGCGCAGCATTGCTCGGCATCGTCCCAGTGACCGACCAGGCCATATTGCCGGATGAAGTGGCGGAAGCGCGGGCTGAGCAGCCGCAGCAGGCGGGCAAAGACGAGATCGACGTCGCGGCGCTGCCGCGGAGTCCGTTCGGCCCCCTCCACCGGACGCAGGGCAATCAGTTCGGCGACGGCGGTTTCGAGCGCCGCAGTAGTCTTCGACATGGCATCCCCCGGACGGGGTGACCGGGACCCATTCCCGGCACCCCCGCGGACACCAGCAAGCGACCCGCGCAGTTAATCGGGTCGAACCACTTCCTCCGGAGCGGAGTGATTGGCCGCGCAGCCGCCCTGAGCCCCCTTCGGCGGTGCGCCGGATCGCTCGAAAACGGACTGTTTGGCGGAAGTCAGGCGGTAAGGTATCGGGCCGGGCGGATGCGCTTCTCGACATAGGTGTCGAGCCAGGCGCGATGCGCTTCGGCGGCCGAGCCGGCGGCGGCGATCCAGCGCGCGGCGGCGGCGCTCCCTACCTGTGCGTCGAGCAGCCGCGCCGCCCGCGCCTCGTCGAGCCCACGGCCAAGATAGCGGACCGCGTCGCCGAGCCCGAGGTGGTGCGCGAGATAGGCGGCGCGCGACATGTCCTGCAGGCCTTCGGGCCGCACGCCGGCCCGCGCGAGGCTGCCAAGGTTGCGCGCAGCATGGTCGGCGATGGCCTCGATCGCCACCGCCGGGTCACTCCGCAGCGCAAGCAAGGCCGTGCGCGCCTCGCTCCGGACGCCGCCACCCGGCGCCAGCCAGCCCCGCGCGCTGGCGAGCGCATGGAGTGCGCTTCCCGGCCGTCGCGCCTCGTCGAGCCAGGTGCCGGCGAGGAACTGGCCGAGCCCGGTCGCGGTCGAGCGCGGATTGCGGCTCTGCGCGTGCCACCGGCCGTCCGGACGGCGCGCGGCCTCCGCATCGACGATCGCGGCCAGCATGGCCGGGTCGAGCCCGGTTCGCGCGGCCGCAGCCTCGAGCAGAGGCTCGAATGCTGCGTTGGCGCCGAGCGCGAGCGTCGTCCGACCGCTCGGGGCAGGGGACGGGGGTGTCTCCGGGCTGAGCCGGGGCTGCAATCGGTCGTCGGCCTGGAGTGCATCGACCAGGGTGTCGAGGCTGAGCAGGTTTCGCCCGTGCGGCGTCGGCATTGGCGCTGTTGGATCCGCGGTGCGGCCGAGCGCGGTCGCCCAAAGGCGACCGTCGATCTCCCCCCGGGCCGCGCGATAGATGAGGTCGGCGCGGGCCGACGCGCTCAGCCGCTGGAGTTCGGTACCGCTCATCGCCGGGCCCAGCGCGCGGCGGTCAGCTCGTCGAGTGCAGCCTGGCGCCGCCGTTCGTCGGCCCGCTGTTCGGCCCGCCGCTGCTCGGCCTCGGCCTCCTCGAGCAAGCGTAAGCGGGCACGAAGCGCGACCGTCTCCGCCCTCAGCGCGTCCAGTCGCCGCGACCGCTCAGCGCGTTCGTCCGCAATCGATCCGAGGCGCCTTCGCGCGGCGCCGAACCAGGCTTCGGCGACGCTCGGGCATGGCGCGGCAAGGCTCCGCTCGTCCTGCCGCTGCTGGTCCAGCGCCGCCGCCTCATCAGCAAGCGCGGCGCCGGCGCGGACTTCGGCTGCGATGGCAAGCGCCAGCCGGTCGAGCGCCCGGCGGCGGTGGCGAATGGCGGGGGCGAGCCGGCTCACGGCATGGCCTCGGCCAGCAAGTCGCCAAGCGCGGCAAAGGCGGCGTCGGGTTCACCCCGGTCATCTTTCCCTTGCGCCACCAGCGCCTCGATCCGCGGCGCGAGGGCGATCGCCCGGTCGACCTCCGCATTCGCGCCCGGCGCATAGGCTCCCAGCCGGACGAGCTCTTCCATGTAGGCCCAGGTCGCAAGCAAGGCGCGTGCCTCGAGTCGGCGCCGGTTGTCGTCGGGGGCAAGGCAATGGGGGAGGGTGCGGCTGACCGATTTGAGCAGGTCGATCGCCGGATAGCGGCCGCGCTCGGCGATCCGGCGGGTCATCACGACATGGCCATCGAGGATCCCGCGCACCGCGTCGGCGATCGGCTCGTCATGATCGTCGCCGTCGACCAGCACGGTGAAGAGGCCGGTGATGCTGCCTTCGCCCGCCGGGCCGGGGCCGGCCCGTTCGAGCAGCCGCGGCAGTTCGGCGAAGACCGACGGCGGGTAGCCGCGGGTGGCGGGCGGTTCGCCCGAGGCGAGGCCGATCTCGCGCCCCGCCATGGCGAAGCGCGTGACCGAATCCATCAGGCAGAGGACGCGGCAGCCCTGCCGCCGGAAATGCTCGGCGACCGCGAAGGTCGCATAGGCCGCCTGGCGCCGGAGCAGGGCCGGGGCGTCCGAGGTCGCGACCACGACGACGGAGCGGGCAAGCCCGTCGGGGCCGAGGTCATCGAGGATGAATTCCTGCACCTCGCGGCCGCGTTCGCCGATCAGCCCGATGACCGCGACATCGCAGTCGGCCCAGCGGGCAAGCATCGACAGCAGGACCGACTTGCCGACCCCCGAGCCGGCGAACAGGCCGAGCCTTTGCCCTTCGCAAAGCGGCGCGAACAGGTCGAGCGCGCGGACCCCTGTCGCAAGCGTCGGGCCGACCCGGCTGCGCTCGGCGGCGGGGGGCGGGGCCGCGCGCAACGGCGCAGGCGTTCCTCCGCGCGGCAAGGGCCCGAGGCCGTCGAGCGGCCGGCCGAGCCCGTCGATGATCCGTCCGAGCCAGCCTTCGCAGGGGCGAAGCGCGGCCTGGCCCGCAAGCAGTTCCGCCGGCGTGCCCGAGACCAGCTGCTCGGTCGAATCGAACGCCATGGCGGTCGCGCGGTCGCCGTCGATCGCGGTCACCTCGGCATCGACCGGACCGGCCGATCCCACCAGCCGCAGTCGTGCGCCGACCGTCGCCGCGCCGCCAAGCCCGCTCACTTCGAGGCAGGCGCCCTGGACCTTGAGCAAGGTCCCGAAGCGTCGCCAGCGCGGCGTCTCACGGACCGTCCGGGCCAGGCCGCCAAGCGCGGCGGTGACGCTCAGGCGGCGATCTCCGCCACCTGCGCCAGCGCGTCATGCTCGAGCCGCATCAGCGTCCGGCAGTCGCCCAGCGCCCGATAATAATCGGCCTGCGCCGCGCGCTCGGCGAATTGCGCGACCGCGGCGCGACCCTGTTCGCAGGTCGAGAGGCGGGTCACCGAGGACAGGCTGTCGATGATCTGGCGATGGTGCTGCTCGATCGATTCCGGGTCGAGATAGGCCATCATCGTGTGGAAATAGAGCGCCCGCGCGGGCGTGCTCGCCTCGGCCGGGCTCATGATCTCGCGGCCGCGCAGGATCGTCACCTTGCTTTCGATCGCAAGGTCGGTGCGGCCCGACGCGCGGATGATCGCGCCGTTGATGACGACGCGTTCCCCGTCGCGAAGAGAAATCCTCAAGGTCATGGTCCACCTTCCGTCTGGTTCGTCCTCCCCCATCATAGGCAGGGCCCCGGGGCGCGGGCGGGCAAGGCGGCAAATTTTGCCGGTCGGCGGGGCCATCGGCGCGCCCCCCTATAAAGTTCGGGAAGGGATCGGCGCCGGGCCGGATCCGCTGTTGGGGAGCCTTGCACCTTGAGCCTCTATTCCGCCCTTTATGCCGGCGTTTCCGGCCTCGGCGCCCAATCCTCGGCAATGGCCACGGTCGCCGACAACATCACCAATATCAACACCATCGGCTACAAGGGCGTCGCGACCGAATTCAGGACCCTCGTCACCGACGGGCGGATGAAGTCGAGCTATTCGGCCGGCGGTGTCGCGGCCGCCCCGCAGGCGCTGATCAGCAAGCAGGGGCTGCTCCAGGCGAGTTCGAGCCAGACCGACCTTGCGATCGACGGGGCGGGCTTCTTCGTGGTTCGCTCCGGGGTCGGGTCCGATTCTGAGGTCGCCTTCACCCGCGCCGGCGCCTTCAAGCCTGACCTCCAGGGTTATCTGCGCAACACCAGCGGCTATTATCTCCAGGGCTGGCGGCTCGATGCCGCGGGCAATTATGTCGATACCGGCAATCTCAATGCGCTGGAGCCCGTGCGCCTCAGCGAACTGACCGGCTCGGCCGCCCCGACCAGCCGGCTCCAGATGCGCGCCAATCTCCAGTCCGATGCCCCGGTCCTCGCCGGCACCTACACCGCGGGCGACATGGCGGCCGGAACGGTCACCCCGCAATTCCAGCGCAGCTTCGACGTCTATGACGCGCAGGGCGGCGCGCACCGGCTGAGCATCGCCTTCGCCAAGACCGCCCCCAACCAGTGGCAGGCAGAAATCTTCGCCGTCCCCGCGACCGACGTCACCGCGGCCGGGGGCCTCCTCGCCAGCGGGACGGTGATGTTCAACCCCGACGGGAGCCTCGACCTCGCTGGTTCCTCGCCCGCCCTGTTCGGATCGCTGACCCCGGCCTGGACCAATGGCGCGGGGGCGCAGCCGATTGACCTCCAGCTCGGCAGCGACGGCGGGCTCGACGGCCTCACCC
This sequence comes from Sphingomonas sp. SP2, assembly GCF_058313385.1. Taxonomy (NCBI): domain Bacteria; kingdom Pseudomonadati; phylum Pseudomonadota; class Alphaproteobacteria; order Sphingomonadales; family Sphingomonadaceae; genus Sphingomonas; species Sphingomonas sp. SP2. Next base: position 1,097,948 of record NZ_JBZFLD010000001.1, read on the forward strand.
AGTTCGGCGGGCAGAGCGCGCTGATCAGCTCGAGCGTCGACGGCGGCCTCCTCGGCAACATCGCCAGCATCGAGGTCGACGAGAAGGGCGTGGTCAGCGCGGTGTTCGACGACGGCACCGCGCGCAAGGTCTTCCAGCTCCCCGTCGCGACCTTCCAGAATCCCGACGGCCTCACCCGCCTCACCGGCAACGGCTTTGCCGTGTCGAGCGCCAGCGGCTCGGTCGCGATCAACCCGCCCGGCGCGCTCGGCGCAGGGATGATCTCGAGCGCGACGCTCGAAGCTTCCAACGTCGACCTTGCCCAGGAATTCACCAACATGATCCGCTACCAGCGGGCCTACAGCGCGTCGTCCAAGATCATCACCACGGTCGACGACATGCTGCAGGAACTGTCCAACCTGAAGCGCTGACGGCCTGAGGGATGAGCCTGTCGCAGATCCTCGGGAGCGCCCTGTCGGGGCTGAACGCCGCCCAGGCGGGGCTGCGCTCGGCGTCGAACAACATCGCCAACGTCAACACCCCCGGCTACGCCCGCGAGCGCGTGCCGCTCCAGACGGGGGTGACCGCGGGGCAGGTGACCGGGGTCCGCGCGCAGGAGGCGGTCCGGGTCGCCGACCGCTTCCTCGAGGCGACGGTCTACCGCCGGGCCGGCGACTGGGGCCAGGCCGAGGCGGTCGCGGGCTCGCTCGACCGGCTCCAGGCCCTGCTCGGCGCCCCGGGCGAATCGAACGGCCTTCCCGCCCGCCTCGACGCGATCGGCGCGGCGGCGGTGGCGATGACCGGCGCGGCCGGCAGCGAGCCTACCGTCCGAGGCTTCGTCGGCGCGGTCCAGCAGGCGCTCTCCTCGCTCCAGACGCTCGACGGCGACATCGACAGCCTCCGGGTCGATGCCGAGCGCGAATTCAGCTTCACCGTCGACACGATCAACACGCTCCTCCAGCGGATCGACGCCCTCAACGACGCGGTCGCGCGGCAGGCGGCGGGGGGCCGCGCCAGCAACGGCTCGATCGACCAGCGCATGACCGCGGTCGAGGAACTGGCCGGGCTCATCAACATCGAGGTTCGGGAAGGCAGCGACGGCCGCCTCTCGATCGACACGGCGGGCGGGCTGACCCTGCTCGACCGTCGGCTGCGCCTGCTCGACTATCCCCCCAGTGACGGCAGTGCGCAGCCGCTTTATCCCGCGGTCCGCCTTCGCTTCGCCGAGGCCGACGGAAGCCTCGGCGCCGACACCGGCGAGCGGCTCGACAGCCCCGCGATCGGCGGGCGGCTCGGCGGCCTGATGGATCTTCGCGATCGCCGTCTGCCCGCCTTTGCCGAGCAGATCGGAAGCCTGTTCGGCGGGCTTGCCGAAAGCCTCAACGCGGTCAGCAACGCCGGCACCGCCATGCCCCCGCCGGCGCGGCTCGACGGCGCGCTGACCGGTTTTGCCGCCACCGACCGGCTCGGCTTTTCGGGCCGGGCGGTGGTCGCGGCGCTGGCGAGCGACGGCACGCTCGCCGCAAGCTTCACCCTCGAATTCGCAAGCCTCGGCCCGGGCGCCACGATCCAGGATGCGGTCGATGCGATCAACGCCGGCATGGGCGGCCTCGCCACCGCCAGTTTTGCGGGCGGAAAGCTCAGCATCGCCGGGTCGGCGGGGCTGGGGGTCGCGGTGGCGCAGGACCCCGCGGTGCCGAGCGAGCGGGCGGGGATGGGCTTTGCCCAGCTGTTCGGCCTCAACGATCTCGTCAGCGGGCCGCGCACCTATGGCCCGGCGGGCTTCGTCGCCGGCGATCCCCATGGCCTCGGCGCGGGCGAAGCAGCCCAATTCGTCCTTCGCGGGCCCGACGGGCGGGTGCTTGCGCAGGAGACGCTGTCCCCCGTCGCGGGCGGCACCTTCGGCGACCTCGTCGCCGCGCTCAATGCCGGGCCGCTCGCCGCCTTCGGCAGCGCCTCGCTCGATCCGCGCGGGCGGCTGACCTTCACGCCCGTGGCCAACCTTCCGACCGCGACGCTCGACGTCGTGTCGGACACGACCAGCCGGTTCGGCACCGGGCGTTCGCTGACCTCGCTGCTGCTCCCCTCGGGCCGCGAGGCGGGGCTGGCGCTGGCCGAGGTCCGGCCAGACATCGCCGCCAGCGCCCGCAATCTCCCGCTCGCCCGCCTCGATACCAGCGCCGCGGTCGGGACCAAGGCGGTCGGAAGCGGCGACAGCCGCGGCGCCAACGCCTTCGTCGACCAGCTTCGCGCCGCGGTCGACCTCGGCCGGGGGCGTCGCTCGGGAATGGAAAGCTTCGCCAGCGCGGTCCTCGGCCAGGCCGGGCTCGACGCCTCGGGGGCCAAGGACCGGCTGGACGACATGGCCGCGCGCAAGGCCGACGCGGTCAATCGGCGCGACAGCTATTCGGGAGTGAATATCGATGAAGAACTGGCCAGCCTCGTGACGCTCCAGAACAGCTATTCGGCGGCCGCCCGGGTGATGACCACGGCCACCGACATGTACGACACGCTGATCGCCATGGTGCAGCGATGAGCGGCTGGTACCGCGTCGCCACCGTGCCGATGCAGCGGACCCTGTTCGAATCGATTGCCGTCTCGCAGCGCAAGCTCGCCGAGACCCAGCAGCAGATGGCGACGGGCAAGAAGGCGCCCGACTTCGCCTCGCTCGGGATCGAGACGATGCGCAACCTGTCAGCGCGGACCCTGCTCGCACGGCAGGAAGCCCATGCCGCGGTGGGGGTGAGGATCGGCACCACGCTGGCGCTGATGGACAATCAGATCGGCGGGATCGAGGAGTCGCTGAACGGGCTTCGCGACACGCTGCTCGCCAGCGCCGCGACCGGCCGTGCCGAGGGGGTGCAGGAGAAGATCGAGGAAGCCTTCCAGCGCTTCCGCACCGGGCTCAACAGCGACGAAGGCGGGACCTATCTCTTCGCCGGCTCGCGGACCGATAGCGCGCCCTTCGTCCCCGCGACCCTCGCCGCGACTGCCGGCCTTGCGACTGCGAGTGCCTTCGCCAACGACAATGTCGAGGCGCGGGCGCGGGTCGCCGACGGGCTTGACGTCGCCTACGGCACGACGGCCAGCGCACTGGGGACGGGGCTGTTCGAAGCCTTTCGGACGCTGGCCGAGGCGGGGCCGATCCCCGATGCGCCCACGGCCGCGCAGCTGACCGCGATCAGCCAGGCGGTGGGGCAGATCAACGACGGGCTGAAGACGCTTCGCGCGGTCCATGCCGAGACCGGCCGGCGTCAGGCGCAGGTCGAGAACCTTACCGAGCGGGCAGGGGAGCGCGCGCTCATCCTCCAGCGGCTGGTCGCGCGCAACGAGGATGCCGACATGGCCGAGGTGGCGAGCACCCTGGTCCAGCGCCAGACGACGCTCGAAAGCAGCTATACGGTGTTCAGCCGTCTGGCGAACCTCAGCCTGGTGAACTTCATCCGCTAGCGAGTTGGGCGATGATGGACCGGCGCTCTTCGCCGGCGACCACCGCGCGAAAGGCGGTGGTGACCCCTACGGGACTCGAACCCGTGTTTCAGCCGTGAAAGGGCCGCGTCCTAACCACTAGACGAAGGGGCCATGCGTTGCGCGGCGCTCCTAGGCGAGGCTGGCGGGACCGTCAAGCAAGCGCGGCATCTTCGAGATGAAGTTCCGCCTTGTTGCCTCCGTTCCAAGTGTCGCGGTGGACCGTTCCGGCCAGCCACAGCCGCCGGTCCGACGGCATCGACAGCAAGGCCGCGCCGAGCGGGGTCTCGGCGGCACGGAAGGCGATCCACTTGAAGCTCGCCCCGTCGCCGCCGCTGGCGAGGCCGCGGACATGGCCGTTGCCGACCACTCCGACCTGGAGCAGTCGCGATTCCCCCGCGGCGACCCGCGGCTGGGGCCAGCCGACGCCATAGGGGCCAGCGGCGTCGAGCGCGTCGCACAGGCCCGCCGCCACCCCGCGCGGGGCGCAGAGCGTGTCGAGCAAGAGCGCGCGATTGGCGGTCGCCACCGCGACATCGTCGGCAAGCCGGGCCGAGAGATAGTCGCGCAACGCCTCGACCCCGCCCGGCGCGACGGTCACGCCCGCCGCCATCGCATGGCCGCCGCCGCCCGCAAGCAGGCCCTCGTCCTTGGCCGCGAGCACTGCCGCGCCGAGGTCGACCCCGCTGATCGAGCGGCCCGAGCCCTTGCCGATCCCGTCCTCTCCGATCGCGATGACCAGCGCCGGCCGGCCGAACTGTTCCTTGATCCGCCCCGCGACGATCCCGATGACGCCGGGATGCCAGCCGGTCGCCGCGACGGTGATGACCGGCGCGTCGCGCTGGGCTTCGGCGGCGCTCAGCGCCTGCTCGAGCACCATCTGCTCGATCGCCCGCCTTTCCTCGTTCAGCCGGTCGAGTTCGATCGCGATGGCGCGCGCTTCCTCGGGGTCGGTGGTGGTGAGGAGGCGAACCCCGAGATCGGCGCGCCCGACCCGTCCGCCGGCATTGATCCGGGGCCCCAACGCGAAGCCGAGGTCGCGGCAGGAGGGGGCGGTCGTCAGCCGCGCCGCCTCGGCAAGAGCGCGAAGCCCGATATTCTGGCCCCTGGCCATGACCTTCAGGCCCTGCGCGACGAAGGCGCGGTTGAGGCCGTGGAGCTTTGCGACGTCGGCGACCGTGCCGAGCGCGACGAGGTCGAGCAGCTCGATCAGCCGCGGCTCGGGGCGGCTTGCGAAATAGCCGCGTGCGCGGAGCACCCGGACCAGCGCGACGCCGAGCAGGAAGGCCATGCCGACCGCCGCGACATGGCCGTGGGCGAGCCCGGTCTCCCCTTCGTCGAGGCGATTGGGATTGACCAGGGCATGGCACAGCGGAAGCGCGGCGGCGCACTGGTGATGGTCGACCACCACCACGTCAAGGCCGGCGCTGCGGGCCGCCGCGAGCGGCTCGAATGCCTGCGCGCCGCAGTCGACTGTCACCACCAGCCCCGCGCCGCGGTCGCGCAGCGCAAGCAAAGCGGGGAAGTTGGGGCCATAGCCTTCCGCCTGGCGGTCGGGGATGTGGATCATCGCCTCGCTGCCGAGCTGCCGGAGAAGCAGGGTCAGGAGCGCGCTGCTGGTCGCGCCGTCGACGTCATAGTCGCCGAAGATAGCGATTCCCTCGCCGCGCTCGACCGCATCGGCCACCCGCTCGGCGGCGGCGTCCATGTCGCGGAACTGGCTCGGGTCGGGCAGCAGGTCGCGGATGGTCGGAACGCGATAGCGGTCGAGCTCGTGCGGAAGGACCCCGCGTCCGAGCAGCAATTCGTCGACCAGCGCCGATCCCAGTTTCTCGTCCGATTGCGGCCGCCGCCAGCGCCACGGCTGGCCCGACAGCGACCTTTCGACCCCAAGCGCCATGTTCATGCCGCGTGCGATAGCAGCAGCCGGTGCAAATGACTCGCCTCTTTTCGCGGAAGCGAGGGGAGGCGGTGCCCGCTTGCGCTGCCGCCGGCGGTGCCGATCACCAGACTCGCGATCCCGAACCGCCGGCCGAGCGCATTTTCGGTCCGGTCCACGGTCTGGATGTTGGCGAGCGGGATGAGCAGGGTGCGGCGCTTCCACCAGCCGGTCCGGATCAGCAGCCGCCCGCCTTCGAGCGCGTAGGCGGTGCGCTTCCATTCGTGCCAGCGCAGCGGTCCAAGCAGGAGAAGCAGCGGGAAGACCGGAAGCAGCGCGACGCAGAAGCTGGTGACATGGGCCTTGTCGACGGCACGCCATTCGGTCGCCTCGTCGGGCAGCGGCCAGCCGATCTCACTTCCGATCGGCGCCAGTTCGTCGCGGGTTGCGAGCGGGGCCAGCACATGGTCGCTCTGCCCGCGTCCCCCCGCGCCGGGATCGCTGGCGAGGCTCTCGACCGCGAAGCGATGGAAACCGAGCCGCTCGCGCACCGGTCCGGTCCCGATCACCCCGACCTGCATCCGCCGGATCGGGAGCGAGACGTCGGTCCGGGTGAAGAGGCCGCGGCGCCGGCGCAGCGCCCGGCCGCTCCGGGTGAGGGTGAAGCCCCATTCGCGCGGCACCGTCCGGACGATCCCGGTCAGCACGCCGACCAGCAGCAGGACGATCGTCCCGCCGATCGCCACGCCATAGCGATGGCCGAGCACGAAGGGCCCGATCCCGCTGTCGGTCAGCACCATCCGCCAGAAGCGCCGCGAGAAAGGATCGAAGTCGAACACGTCGCCGATCGTCTGAGTCGCGCCGAACAGCACCGCGAGGATGGCGAGGCTGAAGCTCAGGAGGCTGAGCGTCAGCACGCGCTTCAAATCCATCGCGAACAAGGGCGCGGGCTCCTCGGCGCTCGCCGCCGCCGGTCCCGCCTCGGTCGAGACCACCCCGCCGCGCCGGCTCCGGACCCGTTCGCGAAGCGCCTCGGCGCGGGCCAGCGACACCGCCTCGAGCACGCCCTCCTCCTTGCCCGCGGTCGAGCTTCCGGTCTCGAGCGTCACCCGCGCGACGCCGATCAGCCGGTGGAGCAGCGGCTGCGCGATGCTGACGTCCTGCACCCGGTCGAAGGGGATGGTCCGGTGGTTCCGGCTGAGGATCCCGCTGTCGATCCGGATCGCGTCATGGCCGACCCGATAGGAGAAGCGCCACCAGTGGAGGACCAGCCCGGCGATGCTGACCGCCACGATCCCCGCGACGATCAGCAGCCCGGTCGCGGCATTGCCCTTGAGCGCGAAATAACCGCCCGCCGCGATCCCGCCGAACAGGTTGCGGACCGCCTTGCCGAACCCGCTGACCAGCGCGATCGGGTGGAGATGCTCGGCCGGGGCCTCGTCGGCGCTCACGCTTCGTCGGGCTCGGCCCGGATCTGGGCGCGGATCACGCCTGCCATCTCGGCCGCGCGGTCGGGGCTGAGGCCGGGGAGGGTAACCGTGCTGTTGTGCGTGCCGGCGGTATGGATGACGATGCTGGCAGTCCCGAACACACGGTCGAGCGGCCCGCGCGCGATGTCGAGATGCTGAACCCTCGTCAGCGGCACCAGCGTATCGCGGTGCCACATCCAGCCCCGCACCACCCGCAGCATCGCCGGTTCGAGCGCATAGCCGAGCCTCTGCCAGACCCGGGCCGGCGCCGCGACGATCGTCAGCAGCGCAAGCAGCGGCACCAGCACCAGCAGCAGCCCGCCCGCGGCGGTCTTCGCCAGGATCATCCGGTCGAGCACCACCGCGCCCACCACCAGCGGCAGCCACAGCATCGCCGTGTGGATCCGCAACACCTGGCGATAGCCGGGCTCGACCCGCTCGATCTCCTGCGCCTCCCCCGGCGCCACTTCAACTGTCATAGGGCAACAATACAGCGCCCTTCGGCAGCGTCAAACGTCCTTGCGATGCTCGCCGGCGATCCGCCGCACCGTGCCTGAGCTCGCGCGCATCACGATGCTCTCGGTGGTGATGCAATGCTTGCGCCGTTTGACACCCTTGAGGAGCGATCCGTCGGTCACTCCCGTCGCGGCGAAGATGCAGTCGCCGGTCGCCATGTCCTCGATCCGGTAGATCCGGTCGAGGTCCTCGATCCCCCAGCGATGCGCGCGGGCCCGCTCGTCGTCGTTGCGGAACAGGAGCCGGCCCTCGATCTGGCCGCCGACGCAGCGCAGCGCGGCCGCCGCGAGCACGCCTTCCGGCGCCCCGCCCGAGCCCATGTAGATGTCGACCGTGGTGTCGGGATTGGTGGTCGCGATGACCCCGGCGACGTCGCCGTCGGGGATCAGCATGATCCCGCAGCCGAGCGCGCGCAGCTCGGCGATGATCGAGGCGTGGCGCGGCCGGTCGAGGACGCAGGCGATAATCTCGTTCGGCTGGACGCCCTTCGCCTTGGCCAGCGAGCGGACATTCTCCGACGGGCTGCGGTCGAGGCTGACGGTGCCCGGCGCATAGCCCGGCCCGATCGCCAGCTTCTCCATGTAGACGTCGGGCGCGTTGAGGAGGCAGCCCGCTTCGGCGATCGCCAGCACGGCCAGGGCATTCGGCCCGGCCTTGGCGGTGATGGTGGTGCCTTCGAGCGGATCGAGCGCGATGTCGATCTTGGGCCCGCTGCCCTGCTCCGAGCCGACCTTCTCGCCGATGAACAGCATCGGCGCCTCGTCGCGCTCGCCCTCGCCGATGACGACCGTGCCATCCATCGGCAGCTCGTTCAGCGCCGCGCGCATCGCTTCGACCGCCGCGGCGTCCGCGGCCTTTTCGTCGCCCCGGCCGACCAGCTCGGAGGCGGCGATGGCGGCGGCTTCGGTCACGCGGACCATCTCGAGGACGAGCACTCGGTCGAGCACATGGGACGCGTTGATCACGGGCGGGTCTTCCTCCTGTTGGGCTTGGGGAGGCTCCTAGAGCCGAGCCGTCCCCGCGGCAACCAAGCGCCCCGCGGCGTCGTCCGTTCCGTCCGGGTAACGACGAACGCAGCCTATCGCGGGTCCGCGCGTTGGGCCCCCATGCGCTTCATCCTGCTCTCCCTTTCGCTTCCCCTCCTGCTCGCCGCCTGCGGCTCGGGCGACGATGTCGTCGCCGAGGGCGCGGCCGTCCCGACCCTTGCGGTGATGAGCGAGAAGCCCGGCGACTGGTCCGCGCTCGAAGGCATGGTCGGCCGCCGCCCGTCCGAAAGCGGGCTCATCGAGAACAGCCCGATCAGCGTCGATCTCGACGCCCGGCTCGGCAGGCACAGCGCCCGTTTCCGCGACGCGATGATGCGCGCGGGTCCGCTGGTCCGCGAAGGCGAGATGATGGTCGTGCGCGGGCCCGACAGCTGGCTGGTGATCGACCCCGCCGACCACAGCTTCCGCGCCGCGATGCAGGACCATGGCCAACTGCGCGAATGGCAGACCCCGGGCGCGAGCCTTCCCGCGCCCACCAGCTGATCACTCGTCGCCGGCGGCCTCGTCGATCTCGACCTCGTGGGCGAGCAGGGTCTTGCGGACCCGGATCGCCCGCGCCGCGACCCGTGTCTCGACGAGGAAGATGCTGAGCCCCGTTGCCAGCGTCACCATCGACCCGATGAAGAGGAGCGCGATCGCGGTCCCGACATGAAGGTTGATCAGCGCTGCCGCGAACAGCAGCACGACGACCGCGCACACCAGTACCGCCGAGGCGACCGTCGCCGTAATGGCGCTGCTGACCAGCCGCATTCGCCGGTCGACCGTGCGCAGTTCGACGATCAGACGGTCATGCTCCGCCCCGCGGCTGGCAAGGATCATCGGCTCGAGGCTCCGTCCGCGATCTACGATCCGGGCGAGGCGCGAGGCGCAGACGTTGAGGAAGGCGCCGACGCCCGCCAGCAGGAACACCGGCGCCACCGCCAGCTGGATGATCTGCGCGACCGCCGTCGCGCTCTCGGTCGCCGGGGTCATCCGCTCTTCGCCCCGGTAATCCGGCACTTGTCCGAGCAGTAGCGGACATTCTCCCAGTCGCGCTCCCACTTCTTGCGCCACGTGAACGGGCGCCCGCAGCTGGCGCAGGTCTTGGTCGGGAGGTCGGCCTTCTTGCGCATCGGCGGCATGCCCGCTTCATGCGGTCCGCCCCCTGGCTAGTCAAACCGATATCCCGACCGCATGGTAGCGGCCGATGAGCGACTTCGAGTTCCTGTTCGCCCTCTATGGCCTGCTTCTCGGTCTCTCGATCGCCGAGGTGCTGAGCGGTTTCGCCCGGAGCCTCGAGGAACGGCTGCAGGGCAGCGCGACGCTGAAGCTCGGGTTGCTGAGCCCGTTGCTCGCGGCTTTCGTGCTCCTCGACCTCCTTTCCTTCTGGGCCTCGGCCTGGCTGGTGCGCGACATCGTTCGGGTGTCGGGCGAAAGCCTGATGCTGGTGACCGCCTTTGCCGCGGCCTATTACATGGCCGCGCGGCTGGTTTTCCCGCGCGACGTCGAGAAGCTCGACAGCCTCGATGAGCATTTCATGCGCATCCGCCGGATCGTGATCGGCATCCTCTTCGTGCTGCTGGTCGTCCAGCTCGGCTGGTATGCCAGCGTTCCCGAGATCGCGCCGAAGCTGTTCCGCCCGGCCTCGCTGTTCCTGACCCTGCTCCTCGTCGTCCTGATGTTCCTTGCGATGCTGCTGCCCAAGGGACGCCTGCTCACCCTCGTCATGGCGGCGCTGGTCGGGCGCTACGTCGGGGCCTACCTGTTCTTCTGACGGGCTCTGCACCTTGTCATTCCGGGTCCGCGACCCTTAGTCGGTCGGGATGACGAGCCTCACCCACAAAGCCAGCGACGCCTCTCCCATCCTGGCGATCCTCGTCGTCGCCCTGCAGTTCGCTGGCCTTTCCTGGTGGGGCCTGTCGGCGATCGTGCTCGCCGCCACCGTCCTTGCCGCGGTCCATCATGCCGAAGTGGTCGCCGAGCGGGTGGGCGAGCCGTTCGGCACGCTGATCCTCGCGCTTGCGGTGACCATCATCGAGACGGGCCTCATCGTCAGCCTGATGCTCGCCGCGCCCGAGGGATCGAGCGCGCTCGCCCGCGACACGGTGGTCGCGGCAAGCATGATCATCCTCAACCTGCTGCTCGGTCTGTGCCTGATCGCCGCGGGCCGGCGGAAGGAGGAGCAACGCTTCATCCGCACCGGCGCCAATGCCGCGCTCAGCACCATCGCCGCTTTGCTGGTGCTGACCCTGGTCCTGCCCAATTTCACCACCAGCGTCTCGGGACCGGTCTACAGCTTCACCCAGCTCGCCTTCGTCGCCGGCTTCGCGCTCATCCTCTACCTGACTTTCGTCTTCGCCCAGACCATCCGCCACCGCGACTATTTCGTCCGGCCCGTGCATGGCGACGAGGTCGACGACCGCCCGACCAAGGGAATCGCGGTCCGCTCCTTCCTGCTCCTGCTCGTCAGCCTGGTGGCGGTGGTGCTGCTCGCCAAGGGGCTGTCGAAGCCGCTCGAGAATGCGATCGCCGCGGCCGGCCTCCCGCGCGCGCTGGTCGGTATCGCCATCGCCGCCATCGTCCTCCTTCCCGAAGGGCTTGCGGCGGTGAAGGCGGCGCGGATCGGGCGCATCCAGACCAGCCTCAACCTCGCGCTCGGCTCGGCGCTGGCGACGATCGGCCTCACCATTCCGGCGGTCGCGCTCGTCTCCTGGTGGCTCCAGCTGCCGCTCGCGCTCGGGCTCGATCCCAAGGGCATCGTGCTCCTCGCGCTTACCCTGTTCGTCGCCAGCATGTCGCTCGCCCGCGGGCGCGTCACCGTGCTCCACGGCGCCGTCCACATCGTGGTCTTCGCCGCCTACCTCCTGGTGACGATCCTCCCCTAGGCGCTCTTGAGGAGCTTCTTCACGCCGCGCGCCGCCTGGCGCAGGCGCTGCTCATTCTCGACCATCGCGATCCGGACGAAGCCTTCGCCTTCCTCGCCGAAGCCGACGCCGGGCGCGACCGCGACCCCGGCCTCGGCCAGCATCTTCTTGGCGAATTCCATGCTGCCCATCGCCCGGAAGGGCTCGGGGATCGGCGCCCAGGCGAACATCGACGCCTGCGGCACCGGAATGTCCCAGCCGGCCCGGCCGAAGCTCTCGACCAGCACGTCGCGCCGCTTGCGATAGAGTTCGCGCGTCGCCGCGACGCAGTCCTGCGGCCCGTTCAGCGCCGCCACCGCCGCCGCCTGGATCGGGGTGAAGGCGCCGTAATCGAGATAGCTCTTCACCCGCGTCAGTGCCGCGATCAGTTCGGGATTGCCGACCGCGAAGCCGATCCGCCACCCGGCCATCGAATAGGTCTTGCTCATGCTCGTGAACTCGACCGCCACCTCCTTCGCGCCCTCGACGCTGAGGATCGACGGGGTCGGCTCCTCGCCGAAATAGATTTCGGCATAAGCGAGGTCGGAGATGATCCAGATCTGGTGCTCGCGGGCGAAGGCGACGAGCTTTTCGTAGAAGGGCTTGTCGGCGACATAGGCTGTCGGATTGCTCGGATAGCCGATCACCAGCGCCTTGGGCCGCGGCACCGTGTAGCGCATCGCAAGCCGCAGCCGCTCGAAGAAGTCGGGACCCGGTGCCGCCGGGATCGAGCGGATCGCCGCGCCCGCGATGATGAAGCCGAAGCTGTGGATCGGATAGGATGGATTGGGCGCGAGGATGACGTCGCCCGGCGCGGTGATCGCCTGCGCGAGGTTCGCCAGCCCCTCCTTCGACCCCAGGGTTACGATGATCTCGCTTTCGGGATCGAGGTCGACCCCGAACCGCCGCTGGTAATAAGACGCCTGCGCCTTCCTTAGCCCCGGAATGCCCTTCGACGCCGAATAGCCATGCGCGTCGGGCTTGGCCGCGACTTCCGCCAGCTTGGCGATGACGTGCGGCGGGGGCGGGCTGTCGGGATTGCCCATGCCGAGGTCGATCACGTCCTCGCCCTTCGCCCGCATCGCCGCGCGCATCCCGTTCACTTCGGCGAAGACGTAGGGCGGCAGCCGCTCGATGCGGTAGAAATCGGTGTGCATCCGCCGATTGTGCCGCCCCTGCTGCACTGCGGCAAGGGTCAGAGCAGGCGCACCGGGGCAGGATTGCCGCGTTCGGCGATGAGCTGCACCCGCGCTTCGGCCCGGCACGCCGCATAGTCGTCGCCGAGCGCCCGGCCGTGCGCTGCCTCGAGGCTGGCGAGCACCCCGGCATCGTCGCTTCCGGCGATCCTCACCACCACCGCCTCGGGATCGTCGCCGAGCCGCGCGGCCAGCAGGCGGAAGGTCCGCGCCCGCAGCCGGAAGTCGAAATCGGCCAGCCGCGCCGATTCCTTCTCCTCCTTCTTCAGGAGCGCGCCGCGAAGGTCCCACACCATGCCCGTCATATGGGATGCAAAAGACCGTCTTAAAAGCGAACCGATCGCTTCCTATGTCGTTGAGCGCCGGGGCGGGGCAAAGACATTTCGAAAGACAGGCGCACCCATGAAGATACTGATGGTCCTCACCAGCCACGACCAGCTCGGCGACACCGGCAAGAAGACCGGCTTCTGGCTCGAGGAATTCGCGGCTCCCTATTACGTCCTCAAGGACGCCGGCCACGACATCACCCTCGCCAGCCCCAAGGGCGGCCAGCCGCCGCTCGATCCCAAGAGCGACGAGCCCGACGCCCAGACCGAGGCGACCGAGCGCTTCAAGCAGGACGAGGCCGCCAAGGCCCAGCTCGCTTCCACCGAAGTCCTCTCCTCGATCGACCCGGCGCAGTTCGACGCCGTCTTCTATCCGGGTGGTCACGGCCCGCTGTGGGACCTCGCCAATGACGCCGACTCCAAGTCGCTGATCGAGACCACGCTCGGCGCCGACAAGCCGGTCGCCCTCGTCTGCCACGCGCCGGCGGTGCTCAAGAACGTCACCGCGCCCGGCGGCGAGCCCTTGGTCAAGGGCCGCAAGGTCACCGGCTTCACCAACGAGGAAGAGGAAGCGGTGAAGCTCACCGACGTCGTTCCCTTCCTCCTCGAGGACGAGTTGAAGCGGCTCGGCGGCGACTATTCGAAGGGCGCGACCTTCAAGCCCTATGTCGTCCGCGACGGCCTCCTCATCACCGGCCAGAACCCGCAGTCGAGCGAGCAGGCCGCCGAGGAACTGCTCCAGGTCCTGACCAGCGCGCGCGAGCCCGCCGAGGCCTGACACCTCTCTCCTGGCGGTCCGTCCCCCCGGCGGACCGCCAGCCTTTTGCCTTGCCGCGACTTTGGGTTACCAAGCGGGCGGGCAAGAAACGGGGGAAAGTACGATGACGGCAGTCGCTGGCCGGCGTGGTCTCGAGGCCTATCGCAGCCTGGCGCTGTGGATGGTCCTGCCGATGGTCATCATGCAGGCCGGGATCCTCCGCGACTATTGGGGCGACTTCTCGGACAATGCCTGGGCCGTCCACGTCCATTACTGGACCGCGACCCTCTGGTACCTGTTCCTCATCACCCAGCCCTGGCTTGCGACCCACGGCCAGATCGATCGCCACCGCACCTGGGGGATGATCGGCTTCTTCCTCGCCGGCGGCGTGGCGCTGACCGCGCTTGCGGCGCTCGCCCGCGACATCGTCAACGCCGAGAATTCGGCGCTCCACCCGGACCAGTTCGCCGCCTTCGGCCCGTGGTTCTTCTATGGCATCGCCGCGGTCGAGCTGGTGATGATGAGCGCCTTCATCGTCGCCATCATCCAGGCCATCCGCCTTCGCCGCTCACTCGAGGACCATGCCTGGTGGCTGGTCTCGACGGTGTTCATCATCATGATGCCCTCGTTCGGCCGCGGGCTGCAGTTCCTCTGGATCATGCAGCTCGGCCCGAACGATCCGGTCGTGGTGCTGACCCCGCTCTACGTGGCGACCGGAATCATCATCGCCCTCCTGTTCTGGGCGGCGCATCGCTACGGCCGCTGGAACCACCCCGCGACCTTGCTCGCGCTGGGGGTCAATCTGTTCAACCTGCTGGTCGAGCCGCTCGGTCGGTGGCCGTGGCTCCAAGGCGCGCTCAAGATTTTGCTCAAGCCCTGAGGGCCGAGGCTCATTCCTGGTAGGCGGGAAGGCTCCAGCCGCGCGCGATCGCCAGCCCGCGAAGACCGAATCCCGCCACCGCCGCGACCAGCGCCGCCGGCCAGCCGACCAGCCCCAGAAGGGTCAGCCCGACCAGCAGCCCCGCGCTCAGCGCCGCCGCGGTGACATAGAGTTCGGGGCGCATCAGGATCGAGGGCTCGCCCGCCAGCACATCGCGGATGATCCCGCCCGCGCAGGCGGTCAGCACGCCCATGGCGAAGGCCGGCACCGGGGCGATCCCGAACGCCAGCGCCTTGGCCGCGCCATAAGTGGCGTAGGCGCCGAGCCCGAGCGCGTCGAACCACAGGAGCGCCGAGCCGGCGAACCAGCGGCGGCTGGTCAGCCACACCAGCAGCGCCGCGCCGATGCAGATGAGGAGCACGAGGTTGCGGTGCACCCAGAAGACCGGTGCCCCGATCAGGAGGTCGCGCAAGGTCCCCCCGCCGACCCCGGTCACCACCGCGAAGAAGACGAAGGTGACGAGGGTCTGCTTCTTTTCCGCCGCCAGCAGCGCGCCCGAAATGGCGAACACCGCGATTCCGAAGATGTCGAGCGCCTGCATCGCCATCGGCAGGGTGGGGGCGGGAAGATCGGGCGTCATGCCGGTCCCTCATGCCCGGACCGGCGACCCCAAGTCGAGAGGGCGGGGCTGCGCCGGACGCTCCACCGGGCGGATCGGCGTGAGGCTGTCCTACAGGCCCCTTTCTGTGCCATGCTTCGACTCATGCATTCGGCTTGTGCTCGCCTCCTTCCCTCAGCCTTCCGACCCGGCGCGGGAGAGGGGGCCGCAAGGACCCCGGACTGTGTCAACTTCGTCAACTTCGCCGCTCTAGGGCCCTGCGTATGACGAACGAGACGACCACGGCCTTCCCGACTCTCGAGGACTGGCAGCACTGGACCCTGGTCATCGGCCGGGCTCAGCAGATGCTCCTCGAAAGCTGGTCCGACAGCTGGAAGGCGGGGGAGGCCGCGCCCGGGTTCAAGCTTCCGCCCGCACCCGATCCGATGGCGCTGATGACCGCCGGCGCCGACGCCTGGAGCAAGGGGCTCGAGGCCTGGGGCCAGATGCTCGGTGCCATGTCCGACGCGGCCGAGCGCAAGGACAAGCGCTTCGCCGCGCCCGAATGGCGCGACCATCCGGTCTACGACACCATCCGCCAGTCCTATCTCGCCATCTCCGACCAGATGATGAAGTCGGTCGACGAGGCCGAGGGGCTCGATGCCGAGGCGCACCAGCGGCTGAAGTTCCTGACCCGCGGCGTGCTCGACGCGATGAGCCCGTCCAACTTCGCCCTTACCAACCCGCAGGTGCTGAAGGCGACCCTCGAAAGCCGCGGCGAAAATCTGCTCAACGGCCTTCGCAACATGCTCGACGACATGAAGGCCGGGCAGTTGGCGCAGGTGCCCAAGGGTGCCTACGAGGTCGGCCGCAACCTCGCGACCACCCCCGGCAAGGTCATCCACGAGACCCCGCTCTACCAGCTCATCCATTACGCCCCGACCACCGAGACGGTGTTCGAGACCCCGCTGGTGATCTTCCCGCCGTGGATCAACCGCTACTACATCCTCGACCTGACCGCCGAGAAGAGCTTCGTCCGCTGGTGCGTCGAGAACGGCATTTCGCTCTTCATGGTCAGCTGGAAGTCGGCCGACGAGAGCCTGCGCGACGTGACACTCGACGATTATGTCCTGCGCGGCCAGATCGACGCGATCGACACCGTTCGCGACCTGCTCGGCGTCGAGGCCGTCCACACCATCGGCTATTGCGTCGCGGGCACCACGCTCGCCGCGACCCTGGCGCTGCTCGCGGCGCGCGGGGAAGCGGGCAAGGTCGCCTCGGCCACCTTCTTTACCGCGCAGGTCGATTTCGCCGATGCGGGGGACCTTCGCCTGTTCCTCGGCGACGAGACGATGGCGCTGCTCGGGCAGATGTCGGCGGAGACGGGGATCGTCGACGGGCGGGTGATGGCGGCGACCTTCAACCAGCTTCGCGGCCGCGACCTTGTCTGGAACTATGTCGTCAACAATTACCTGCTGGGCAAGGAGCCGCCGCCCTTCGACCTGCTCCACTGGAATGGCGACGTCACCAACCTGCCCGCGGGCTGGCATCGCGACTATCTCGAGACGCTCTACAAGGGGAACAAGCTGGTCGAGCGCGGCGGGATCAGCGTCGACGGCACGCCGATCGACCTCTCGGCCATCACCACGCCGCTCTACATCCAGGCCGGGCGCGAGGACCATATCGCGCCGCCGCAGAGCGTCTGGAAGATCATGGACCATGTGCCCGGCGAGAAGCGCTTCGTGCTCGCCGGCTCGGGCCATATCGCGGGCGTGGTCAACCCACCGAGCGCGGGCAAATATCAATATTGGGTCAATGAGGGTGAGCCGAGGACGCTCGACGACTTCATCGCCGGCGCGACCGAGGTGAAGGGGAGCTGGTGGCCCGACTGGCTCGCCTGGCTCGAGAAGAAGGCCCCAGCGCGGGTCCCCGCCGCCGGCGCCCGAATCCCCGGCAAGAGCAAGAAGAAAGCGATCGAGGACGCGCCAGGGAGGTACGTCAGGACAAGATAGCCCCTCCCCCTTCAGGGGGAGGTGACCCGAAGGGGCGGAGGGGGCTTTGGCCTAGAGGATGCCCCCGCCCAGCATCAGCCGGAGAATGCCGACCACGATCACGAAGATGCACAGGTTGCGACCGGCCTTGGACCCGCCGCTCATCGCGCCGATCCCGGCCCCGACCACCGCCAGCGGCAGGATCAGCCAGTTGGCCCAGCCGAGCAACGGCAGGAAGGCGACGGCAGTCAGGACGAGGGCGACGAGACCAACGAGGATCGAGACGAGGTTCAGCATGGTGTCTTATGTGGGTAGGTCACGTGCGGATGTCCAGTGCCGCGTCATTCCGGTGCTTCGACGTTCGACGCACCGCCACGCAGCGCCGACAGGAGATAGATGATCGCCGCCGTCCAGATGCAGGCGAAGGCGAGGGCGTGGCTGGTGGTGAACGGCTCGCCATAAAGGAACACCGCGACCAGGAATTGGAGGGTCGGGGCGATAAACTGGAGGATGCCGAGCGTCGAATAAGGGAGTCGCCGCGCCGCCGCGGTGAACAGGAGGAGGGGGATGGTCGAGGCGATCCCGCTTCCGACCAGAAGCCAGGTGTCGGTGGTGTCGAGCCCCCACACCGGCGCGCTGCCTCCGCTGGCCCAGGCCAGCCAGGCGACGGCGGGAAGGAACAGGAGCGCGGTTTCGATCCCCAGCCCGGCGGTCGCGTCGACATGGGCGATCTTCCGGAGCAGGCCGTAGAGCGCGAAGGAAATGCACAGGGCGAGGCTGATCCAGAGGTGCGACAGCGCGCCTACCGCGAGGATCGACACGCCCACCCCGGCGATGCCCACCGCCAGCCATCGCGGCCGGCTCAGCGGCTCGCGCAGGACGAAGCGGCCGAGCAGGATGTTGGCGAGGGGATTGAGATAATAGCCGAGGCTGCCGGCGAGGATGTGCCCGCTGTTCACCGCATAGACGTAGATTAGCCAGTTGGTCCCGATCAGCAGGCTGGTGGCGAGGAGCAGCTTGACCGAGCCGGGATGGCGGAGCGCGACCCCGACCTCGCGCCAGGCCTTGGCGACGGTGAGGAGGGCGGCGAGGACCAGCAGCGACCAGACGATCCGGTGCGCAACGATGGCGACCGCGGGTACCCCGACCAGCAGCTTGAAGTAGATCGGAAGCAGGCCCCACATCGCATAGGCCCCGACCCCGAGGGCAAGGCCAGTGCGGGCGCGGTCGGCGGCGGGGCGGGAAGGGGCGTCCATCGGTCGCGCCTTGGCCGGGTCGCGACGCCATCGCAACTATTTGTTAACTAATTTCCCTGCTTCCGGAGATGGACGGGGGACAAGGCTATGCTAGCGTGAGGACGACCATGCAGACCGCCCGGCCCCTTTTGATTGCCGCCGCCCTCGGGCTCCTCGCCGGCTGTGCCGACCTCGGCCTCAATCGCGGATCGCCGCCGCCGCGTCCGACCGCGGTCGCGCTTCCGCCGACCAAGTCCGACGTCTGGCAGCAGGTCGCCAACGCGCCCGACGTCGATCGCCTCCGCCGCCTGCCGATGGCGTGGAGCGAAGGATTGGCCGAAGCGCGGGCGGGCCGCTTCGGGGTCGCAATCCGCGAGGAAGGCGACCTCCTCCGCCCGGGCGCCGCGCTGGCTCGTCCGGCGCCGACCCCCGGGTCGTACAATTGCCGGCTGGTCCGGCTCGGCAAGAGCGCGCCCCGGGCCCCGGCCCTCGTCCGCTTCAAGCCCTTCTTCTGTTACGTCGATGTCGAGGGCGAGCTGCTGACCGTGGTCAAGCAGACCGGGACCGAGCGGCCGGCGGGTCGCCTGTGGGAAGACGATACGGCGACGCGGCTCATCTTTCTCGGGACGCTGGCGCTTGGCGAGCGCGAGGCGGCCAAGGCCTATGGCGCCGATGCCAAGCGCGACATGGCCGGGGTGTTCGAGCGGATTGGCCCGATGCGCTTCCGGCTGGTGCTGCCCTATTCGATCACCGGATCGAAGGTCGACGTCTACGAGATGACCCCGGTCGCGGAACAGCCGCAGGGGTGAGCCTGTCGGACCCGCAGGAGGTCCGCGGCCACCTCCTCGCCGCCGCGGCCGCCGGCCATCCCTTGACCTATTCCGAACTGCTGGAGCGGCTCGGCTATCCCTTCAGCCGTCCCAAGATGCGCGCCCTGTGCAAGACGCTGGCGGTGGTCGACGACGCGGCCGAGGCCGCGGGCGAGCCCGAGCTGGCGGTGCTGGTGGTACGCCAGTCCGACGGGCTTCCGGGGCAGGGCTGGTGGATCTCGAGCTGGGAGCGGCATCGCTTTTCGGGCGAATGGACCGGGCCCAAGGCGCAGGCGCTGGTCCGGCGGCTGCAGGAGGCGGCATATGCCTATTGGCAGACGCGCGCCGATCCCTAAGCTCCCGCTCATGATCGCACTCGCCCTCGCACTGGCGGCCCAGGCCGCCGCCACTCCCGCCCCGCCCGTCACCGTCATCCATGCCGGCACCCTGATCGACGTTCCCGGCAAGGCGCCGCGGCGCAACGCCTCGGTGATCGTGCAGGGACGCAAGATCCTCGAGGTCCGCGACGGCTTCGTCGATCTGCCCGGCGCGCGCGTGATCGAGCTTCGGTCGAGCACGGTGATGCCGGGATTCATCGACAGCCATGTCCACCTCGCTGGTCTCGACGACCGGCTCCAGGCGCGGCTCCAAGCGCCGGTCCGCAACGACGAGGACGAAGCCTATACCGCGCTCGCCAATGCCAAGAAGACGCTGGGCGCGGGCTTCACCACCGTCCGCGACCTCGGTGGCGATCCGCCGACGGTCCGAGCGCTGAAGAATGCCATCAACAATGGCGCGCTGGTCGGTCCGAGCATCGTGATGGCGGCGCGGATGGTGTCGGTCTCGGGCGGGCACGGGGATCCGGCCAACGGGGTCAATCGCGAGCTGGCGGAGATTGCCCACGCGCATGACAGCAACGTTTGCAACGGGCCCGACGATTGCCGCCGCGCCACCCGCGAGCAGATCCGCGACGGCGCCGACGTGGTGAAGTTCGCCGCGACCGGCGGCGTGCTCAGCAATGTCGCGGGCGGGCTAAACCAGCAGATGGCCGAGGACGAGATGCGGGCGATCGTCGAGACCGCGCGGTCCTTCGGCCGCAAGACCGCGGCCCATGCCCATGGTGCCGACGGGATCAATGCCGCGCTGCGGGCCGGCGTCAGCTCGATCGAGCATGGCACCTTCACCAACGACGAGACCTTCCGCCTCTATAAGCAGACCGGGGCCTATTACGTCCCGACGCTGGTCGCGCCCGCCGCGGCCTATGCCGATGGCGCACGCGGCGCGCTGACCCCGGCGCAGTTCGAGAAGGCGAAGGCCGCGTTCGGCAATGCCGAGAAGAGCTTCGCGCGGGCGGTCCGCGAGGGTGTGAAGATCGCCTTCGGGACCGACAGCGCGGTCAGTCCGCACGGCCAGAATGCGAAGGAATTCGCGCTCATGGTCAAGAATGGCATGGCGCCGGCGGACGCGATCCGGACGGCGACGGTGAACGCCGCCGACCTTCTGGGCGTGTCGGACGTCGCCGGCACCATCCAGGCCGGCAAGGACGCCGACATCATCGCGGTCGACGGCGATCCGCTGGCCGATGTCCGCCAGCTGGAGAATGTCGGCTTCGTGATGAAGTGGGGACAGGTGTTCAAGCAGGGCGGCCAGCGGCAGCTGACCGCCGCCGACTAGCCCGCGCTCTTGCGCTCGATCGTCGCGCCGACCGCCGAGAGCTTCTCTTCCAGGCGTTCGTAGCCGCGATCGAGATGGTAGACTCGAAGCACCTCGGTCTCGCCTTCGGCGGCGAGGCCGGCGAGAATGAGGCTCATCGAGGCACGAAGGTCGGTCGCCATCACCTGCGCGCCGGTCAGCTTGGGCACGCCATGGACGATCGCCGAGCGGCCGCGCACGTCGATGTTGGCGCCCATGCGGCGAAGCTCGGGCACGTGCATGTAGCGGTTCTCGAAGATGGTCTCCTCGAGGAAGCTCTCGCCGTTGGTGCGGCAGAGCATCGCCATGAACTGCGCCTGCATGTCGGTCGGGAACCCCGGGAAGGGAGCGGTCGACAGGGCGAGCGGCTTGAGCGGCCCGTCGGCGCTGACCTTGATACCCTTGTCGTGGAATTCGACGATCAGGCCGCACTGGGCGAGCGCATTGGTAGTCGCCAGCATATCCTCTGGGCGCGCGCCAATGAGGTCGAGGCTGCCGCCGGTGATTCCGGCCGCGCAGGCGTAGCTGCCCGCTTCGATCCGGTCCGGCATGACCGCATAGGTGCAGCCGTGCAGGCTATCGACGCCGTCGATGATGAGGTGGGACGACCCGATGCCGTCGATCCGGGCGCCCATCGCGACCAGCAGGTTGCAGAGATCGACGATCTCGGGTTCGCGGGCGGCGTTGAAGAGCTGGCTTCGACCGTTGGCCGTGGCGGCGGCCATCAAAGCATTTTCGGTCGCGCCGACCGAGACCACCGGGAAGCTGTAGTCGCCGCCCGAGATGCGGCCCTTGGGCGCGCTCGCCTTCACATAGCCGGCGGCAAGCTCGATCTCGGCGCCGAGGGCTTCGAGTGCTCGGAGGTGAAGGTCGATCGGCCGGTCGCCGATCGCGCAGCCGCCCGGCAGCGACACGGTCGCCTCCCCTTCGCGGGCGAGCATCGGCCCGAGCACGAGGATCGACGCCCGCATCCGGCGAACCATGTCGTAGGGCGCGACGGTCGAGGCGATCTCGGCGGCCTGAAGCGTCATCCGCCGACCGAACTCGCCCTTCTTCACGCCCTCGATCTTGGTCGACACGCCAAGCCCGTTGAGAAGGTGGCCGAAGCTGTCGACGTCGGCGAGACGCGGCAGGTTGGTCAGCGTGAGCTTGTCGGCGGTAAGGAGGGCACAGGGCAGCAAGGTGAGCGCACTGTTCTTGGCGCCGGAAATGGGGATTGCGCCTTCGAGGCGAGTCCCGCCCTGGATGAGGATGGAGTCCATTTTGCGCCTTTAGGGCTTCGTTCCGGGGGTGCAAGGGGCGCGACGCCGGGAGCGGGCCGCTGGCGCTATCGCCCAGGCGGGCTCAGGCCTTTTCGAGCGTGCACTGCAAGGGATGCTGGTTTTCCCGCGCAAAGTCGGTGACCTGACTGACCTTGGTCTCGGCGACTTCGTAGGTGAAGACGCCGCAGACGGCGACGCCCTGCTGGTGGACCTGGAGCATGACCCGGGTCGCGTCCTCGATCCCCATGTTGAAGAAGCGCTGCAGGCATAGGACGACGAACTCCATCGGAGTATAATCGTCGTTGAGCATGAGCACCTTGTAGTTGCTCGGCTTGCGGGTGCGCGGCCGGGTGCGGGTGACGACCCCGCGCTCGATCTCCTCGACCCCGTCGCCCTTTCCGGGGACGTCGTCTTCGCCGGCCATGATGATGCGTTGAACCATTATGCCCTTAGATAGTGGAGGGGGCGCAGGCTTGCCAAGGCGGACATGCGACGGTGTGCCGCCTTAAAACGATGGCGGCCGCCCCTTGGTACGCAAGGGGCGGCCGCGCTGAAGTGCCTGACAGGAGGAGGGTTATCAGGCAGTCAGTTCGTTGATCTTCTCGGCGCTGACCGCGGCGCGGTTCTGCAGCGGCTGGATCGCCTCGCCGGCAAGCTTGACGGTCGCCTCGGTCAGCTGGCTGAAGCTGGCGACGACGCGGTCGAAGTTCTGCTTGGCGATCTCGCTCTGGAGCTGGAAGAATTCGCTCGGGCTCTGGGCCTGGGCGAGGCTCTTGAACTCGGCGACATTCTGCTCGAGGCCTTCGCGGGTGCGCTGAAGGGCATCCTCGCCGACGCTCTTGGCACCGGTCGCGGCGATCTTGCCGGCTTCGACGACGGCTTCGACATTGGCACGGGCCAGGTCAGCCAGTTCCTCGGCGGCGCGGCGGCTCTTCTCGAGCGCTTCCTGGCCACGGCTGCCGGCTTCGGCGAACATGGTCTGGAAACGGTCGGCGCCCGGGAGGTTCGCGAAGGCCTGGAAATTGGTCCAGTTGGTCGGATCGAAGTTCACGGCAAATTCCTTCTGTTCGGTGGCGGGCGCTGCGATCTTCGCGGCGCGCGGCTTACTGGTGACGCCGGCGGCCTTGCGGGCCCGCGGCTTGCGCTCGGTCTTCACCCGGCGGGCGTTGACCTTCTTCACGGCGTCGACGACGGCAGTCTCCACCGCTTCGACAGTCTCGGTGACGGCTTCGATGCCGTCGGTGACGATGTTGTCGCTCATGATATTTCCCTTGTTGCAGTGCACAATATAGTGCGCCGCACAATTTTGCAAGGGTTTGTTCGCACCTGCAGCATTGACGGTGGGGGCGGGCTCGCGGCAAGAGCGCGCATGGACCAAGCTCAGCGCACCCGCCGCGGCCTCCTCATCGTGCTCTCATCGCCTTCGGGTGCCGGCAAGTCGACCATCAGCAGGATGCTGCTGAAGGCCGATCCCGAAGTGACCATGTCGATTTCGGCGACGACCCGGCCGATGCGCCCGGGCGAACGCGACGATGTGGATTATCATTTCGTCGATCCCGCCCAGTTCGAGCAGCTGATCGAGGAAGGCGAATTCGTCGAATGGGCGCCGGTGTTCGATCACCTCTACGGAACCCCCAAGGCGCCGGTGAAGGCGGCGCTCAAGGCCGGGCGGGACATCCTCTTCGACATCGACTGGCAGGGGACGCAGCAGCTTCACGCCGCGATGGGCGAGGATCTTGTGCGGATCTTCATTCTCCCGCCCTCAATGACCGAACTGGAGCGGCGCCTGACCGCGCGCGGGACCGACAGCCCGGAGGTCGTCGCCTCGCGGATGGCGCGGGCGGCGAGCGAGATCAGCCACTGGGCCGAATATGATTATGTGCTGGTCAACCGCAGCACCGACGATTGCCTCGCGCAGGTCCAGGCGATCGTCGCGGCCGAGCGGCTGAAGCGGCAGCGCCAGCTCGGCCTCGTGCCCTTCGTCCGCGATCTGGTCGCCGGGCGCTAGGCCCGGAGCAGGGCGAGGAAGGTGGCGCCGGCGGTGAAGTCGGCCTGCCGGGCGGCGAGCGCCTTCTCGGCTTCGGCGTCGCTTCCCCACTGATCGAGCTGCCAGCGTTCATCGACGGTGACCGCCGCCCAGGCATCGTCCGGCGATGTCGCTTCCTCGAGCAGGGCCAGCGCGGCGACCAGCGAGCCGCCGACCGTCACGAGCGGCGACATGCCCGCCAGCGTGAAGGGATCGAGCGCCCGGACCGCATGGCCGAGGCGCTCGATCGTCGCGCCGGGCTGGTCGACGGGGGCCACGCCCTCGGTGACCACGAAGTCGACGTCGTAGCGGCGGCGGGCCCAGTGCAGCAGCGGATCCCAGGCCGAAGCCTGGGCGGCGACGAGGCCGCGGGGATGGTCGGCGCGATAGCAGAAGAGGTCGTTGGCGGCGTAGCGGGCGAGGCCGGCGGCGAAGGCGTCGGCGGCCGGTGCGACCCGGTCGATCGCGGCATTGGCAAGACCCGTCAGCGGCATCTTGCGCGGGTCGATCTCCTCGCCGGCATCGCGCCATTCGCCAGCGACGGCTTGCGCGAGGGCGGCGTTCGCTAGCCGAAGCGGCGCACGGGCAGGGGTCTGGACCGGGCGGCCGTCGAGCTCGATCCGCCAGCCGTCATCGCCCGCGATGGCGGCGACATCCTTCCAGAAGCGCTTCACTTGCGGTCGGCCTTTTCCCACGACTGGCGGAGGAGGACGGGGCCGAGCAGCGCCTCGACGAGCCCGCATCCGATCACCACCATGCCAAGCGCGAGGTCGCCGTCCGGCTGGACGAGGTCGCTGAAGGTGATCGCCATGCCGATCAGGAACAGGGCGAGGCCCGATATCCGAAGAAGCGCGAAGATCCGGAAGCGTTTGGCCCAGAGGGCATCCTGCTGCTCGCTCATGCCGTCACCGTCACCAGTTGCTCGGCCTGGTCGAAGACCTCGGCCGGCGCGGCGGCCAGGCGGTCGGCACCCGCGGCGCGCAGTTCCTCGGCGTCATGATAGCCCCACAGCGCCCCGATCGCGTGCATGCCGGCGCTCTTCGCCATGCCCATGTCCCAGCCAGTGTCACCGATCACGACGCACTGCTCCGGGGCAGCGCCGCACTCGGCCATGGCCTGGAGGGCCATCGACGGATGGGGCTTGGACGGGTGGCGATCAGCGGTCTGGAGCGACAGGAAGCGGGCATGGATGCCGTGGCTCGTCAGGCAGTGGCGAAGCCCCCGGTCCGACTTGCCGGTGGCCACCGCGAGCAGCCAGCCGCTCGCCTCGAGCCGGTCGAGCAGTTCGAGAATGCCGTCGAACAAGGGCTCCTCGACCTGCGATTGCCCGCGGAGGGTGACGAAGCCCTGCTTGTAGGTCTCGGACATGGCGCGATGCGTGTCGCCGTCGAGGTCGGGGGCAAGCGCGGCCATCGCCTCCACCAGCGATAGGCCGATGACCTTCTGCGCCTCCTGGCGCGGAGGCAGCGGAATGCCATGGGCATCGAAGGCCATGCCGAGCGCGCGATGGATGGTCCCGCCCGAATCGACGAGCGTCCCGTCGCAGTCGAAGATGGCGCAGCGGATCATCGGCGGCCCTTGGGCGGGCTCTTGGCGCGGGTCCCGCGGGCAGGGGTCGAGGCCCCGCGCGAGCGCCGTTCGCCCTTGCGTTCCTTGCGCGCGGTCTTGGCCGCGGCCGCCACGCGGCGAGCCTTTACCACCTTATCCTTGGCCGGATCCGGCCGATCGAGCGGCATGTTATCGCCGGCCCTGGTCTCGAACCCGAGGGTGGCGAGACTTTCGGCGAAATGACCGGGAAGCTCGGCCGAGACGTCGATCTCCTTGTTGCCGGGCGCGTCGATCTTGAGGCGGCGGGCGTGAAGATGGAGCTTGCGGCTGATCCCGCCGGTCAGGAAGGCATCGGCGCCGCCATATTTCGCGTCGCCGACGATCGGATGGCCGAGATAGGCCATGTGGGCGCGCAGCTGGTGGGTGCGGCCCGTCAGCGGCTGCAGCTCGACCCAGGCCGCGCGGGTGCCGGCGCGGTCGATTACCCGCCAGCGGGTGCGGGCGGCCTGGCCCTCCTCGCTGACATGCATCTTCTCGCCGCCGGTGCCGGGCTGCTTGGCGAGCGGCGCGTCGATCAGGCCTTCGTCCTGCCCGAGGTCGCCGACGACGATCGCCCAATAGACCTTGCGCGCCGTGCGGCCCGAGAAGCTCTTGGAGAAATAGGCCGCCGAGCGGGCCGAGCGGGCGACGAGGAGCACGCCGCTGGTGTCCTTGTCGAGGCGGTGGACCAGCTTGGGGCGATTGCCCATTTCGTCGGCGAGGCCATCGAGCAGGCGGTCGAGATGCTGGTCGGTCTTGGTTCCGCCCTGGGTGGCGAGGCCCGGAGGCTTGTTGAGCACGAAGGCGTCGGGAGTCGCCTCGATCACCATCTCCTGGACGAACAGGCGCTCGTCCTCGGTCAGCGGCTCGAGCTGGCGCTGGGGCCTTCCGCTGCGCTCGGGGGTCTGGTCGGCCGGCGGGATGCGGATGATCTGCCCGGTCTGAATCCGGTCGCCCGGCGTCGCCTTCCGGTCGTCGAGCCGAAGCTGGCCCGTCCGAGCCCAGCGCGAGACGAGGTTGAAGCTGACTTCCTCGCCCATGTGGCGCTTGAACCAGCGGTCGAGGCGGATGCCATCGTCGTCCGGGGAGACGGTGAAGGAGCGGGTTTCGGCCGACGTCATGGCGCGCCCCCTAGCCGGTCGGGCTAGATGGAGTCGAGGACATGGAGCGCGAGACCGACCAGTCCGCCGACGATGGTGCCGTTGATTCGGATATACTGAAGGTCGCGGCCGACGGCGGATTCGAGCCGTTCGGTGACCGTCTTCGCGTCCCAGCCGCGGATGGTATCGCTGACGAGGCTGACGATCGACCCGCCGTAGCTGGACGCCATGCCCGCGACCGCGCGGCGGACGAACTGGTTGACCGCCTGGCGGATGCGAGGATCGCCCTCGAGGGTCGCGCCGGCCGAGCGCAGGACCTCGCCCATCCGGCCCGCCATGGCCGCGTCGGGATCGCGCGCGGCGGCAATGACCGCGGCCCGTCCGCGCTGCCACAGTCGGTCGAGCCACTGGGCGACCGATCGGTTGGCGAGCAGCTCTTCCTTCCACGCCTCGACCCGGGCCCGGGTCTCGGGCTTGTGCTGGAGATCGTGGGCGAGCTGGCCGAGCGCTTCGACCGTCTTCTCGCGGACGGGATGGTCGGGGTCGGTGCTCATCTCGACGGTGAGCTTGCGCAGGCCGTCGAGGATCGCGTCGGAGAGTTTCTCGTCGAGCGCGGCGAGGCGAAGCACCCAGCTGGCGCGATTCTTGACCATCTCCCGGATCAGCGGCTCGTTGGCGTCGAGTGCACGGGCAAGCGCGCGGATCGCCGCCTCGAGCATCGGCACATGGCGATTGTCCTCGATCGCCGAGGCGAGGGCCGCGCCGAGTAGGGGAGAGACTTCGGTCTTGGCCAGACGCGCGGAGATAGCACCCTTGACGATCCCGCCGAGCCGTTCGTCGTCGAGGCCTTCGAACAGGTCGGCGATGAGGCGCGAGGCGCCGCGGCGGATGCGATTGCCCTCGCCGCTCGGGGTGCGAAGGAAACGGCCCGCCGCGCTGGCGACGTCGATCCCGCGCATGCGCCGTGCAACCACGCGCGCGACGAGGAAATTGTCGCGGATGAAGCCGGCAAGGGCGAGACCGATCCGGTCCTTGTTGCGCGGGATGATGGCGGTGTGGGGGATCGGCAGCCCGAGCGGATGGCGAAAGAGCGCGGTCACGGCGAACCAGTCGGCGAGCCCGCCGACCATCGCTGCCTCGGCGAACGCCTTGACGAAGCTGAGCCAGGGATAACGCGGTTCCAGCGCGCGCGTCCCGGCATAGAGCAGGGCCATGACGACCAGCAGGCCGGTCGCCACCAGCTTCATGCCGGCGGCGCCGGGCTGGGCCGGGTTAAAGCGGGTAAGCGGTCCGGTACGTGTCATCCGAACCGCTCAATAGCCGAACCCTCGGTCGGGTTCACTCCGCCGGCTGGGGAATTCCCGCGCTGCCGGGAGCACGGGGCTCGTCGACCGCTTCCGGAACCTCATGCGCGGTGGCGCGAAGGTGCCGGCCGAGCTTGCGCCCGATCCAGGATTCGATGTCGATCGCCAGGCTGAAGTAGGCCGGGACCAGCAGCAGGGTGAGGAAGGTCGACATGAGGAGGCCGCCGATCACCGTCACGCCCATCGGCGCACGCCAGCTTCCGTCGCCGGTGAGGCTGAGCGCGATCGGGATCATGCCCGCGACCATCGCCACCGTGGTCATGACGATCGGCTGGGCGCGCTTGTGCCCGGCCTCGACGATCGCCTCGTCCTTGGTCATGCCATGGTCCATCATCTCGACCGCGAAGTCGACCAGCAGGATCGAGTTCTTGGCGACGATGCCGAACAGCATGAGCAAGCCGATGAATACCGGCAGGCTTAGCGGCTGGCCGGCGGCGTGGAGCGCGATGACCGCGCCGAGCGGCGCGAGCAGCAGCGACCCCAAGTTCACCAGAGGCGCGAGGAAGCGGCGGTAGAGCAGCACCAGCACCGCGAACACGAGGGCGATGCCCGCGAACACCGCGAGGACGAAGTTGAAGATCAGCTCCTGCTGCCACTTCTGGTCGCCGAGCGTCAGGCGCTGCACGCCCGCCGGGAGGTTCTTCATCGTCGGAAGCTGATCGATCTGCTTCCACGCATCGCCGCTGACGGCGTTGGGGATGAGGTCCGCGCCGACCGCGATGCGATACATCTGGTTGGTGCGGTTCACGGTCACCGGGCCCGAGCCGAAGGTGATCTCGGCGACCGACTTCAGCGGGACCGATCCGCCGCTCCCCGTGGGCACCGGCAGATTCTCGAGCGTGGCGATGTCCCGGCGCTCGGACTTGTCGAGGCTGACGATGATCGGGACCTGGCGGTCCGACAGCGAGAAGCGCGCGCTGTTCTGGTCGATGTCGCCGATGGTCGCGATGCGGATGGTCTGGGCCAGCGCCGAGGTGCTGACGCCGAGGTCCGCGGCGAGGTCGAAGCGCGGCTTGATGCGGATTTCCGGCCGGACCACGTCGCCCTGGACGCGCGGGGCGACCAGCATCGGAATGGTCTGCATCTCGTCCGAGATCTTGGCCGCGGCCACCGCCAGCTTCGCGGGATCGTCACCGCCGAGATAGAGGGTGATCGGACGCCCGCCGCTGCCCGGACCGCCGCCGCCCTGGCTCATGAAGTTGACCCGCGCGTCGGCGATTTGCGCGAGCTTGGGCGTGATCTCGCGCTCGATCTCGTAGCTCTTGGCGTCGCGGTCCTTCTTGTAGACGACGTTGATGAAGGCCGACGAGGTGAAGCTGCGCTGGAAGACGTTCTCGACGTTCGGATTCTGCAGCACGATGTCGGTGACCCGGCGCGTGACTTCCTTGGTCTGGTCGAGCGTGGTCCCCGGCGCGAGGCCGATGCGGATCGTGCTGTTGGGCAGATCGAGCTGCGGCTGGAAGGTCATCGACAGCGTGCTGATGCCGATGCCGGTGGCGATCAGGATCAGGAAGCCGACTCCGACCATCCAGATGCGATGATCGTGAATCCGCGCCCAGCGGCGGCCGAGGAAGCCCGAGGCGCGATCACGGGTGGCGACCGCCTTGCGGCTGTCGATCGTCCAGCGCAGCGCATTGAGGTAGCGCTCCATCCACTTGCCCGAGGCATGTTCCTGGACGCCGCCGCTGCGGAGGAAATAGGCGGCCATGAGCGGGGTGATCATGCGCGCGACGAGCAGGCTCATGAAGACCGCGAGGACGACCGTGTAGCCGAAGTTGCGGAAGAACTGGCCCGAGATGCCGGGCATCAGCGCCACGGGGAGGAACACCGCGACGATCGACATGGTGGTGGCAAGGACGGCGAGGCCGATCTCGTCCGCCGCGTCGATCGACGCCTGGTAGGCGCTCTTGCCCATGCGCATGTGGCGGACGATGTTCTCGATCTCCACGATCGCATCGTCGACGAGCACGCCCGCGACCAGCGCAAGCGCGAGCAGCGAGAGGAAGTTCAGGTTGATGGACATGAGGTCCATGAACCAGAAGGCCGGGATCGCCGAGAGCGGGATGGCGACCGCCGAGATGACGGTGGCGCGGACGTCGCGAAGGAACAGGAAGACCACGAGAACGGCCAGCACGGCGCCTTCGATCAGCGCGTGCATGGAGCTCGAATACTGGCCCTTCGTATAGTCGACGCTGTTGTTGATCTCGACGAAGCGGACGCGCGGGTCCTCCTTCTCGATCTTGCGCAGCTCGGCCCAGGTATTCTCGTAAGCAGTGACGTCCGAGGCGCCCTTGGCGCGGGCGACGTTGAAGCTGACCACCGGGCGGCCGCCGAGCTCGGTCGCCGAGCGCGGCTCGGCCGAGCTGTCGCGGACCTGAGCGATGTCGCCGAGGCGGACGAAGCGGCCACCGGGGAGGGCGATCTGCGTGTCAGCGAGCGCGGCGGCGCTCTTGGCGTTGCCGAGGACTCGGACGGTCTGTTCGGAGCCGGCGATCTCGGCGCGTCCGCCGGGGGCGTCGAGGTTGATCGCGCGAAGCTGCTGGTTGACCTGCGCCGCAGTGATCCCCTGCGACTGGAGTGCCGCGGGATCGAGGATGACGCGGATCTGGCGGTCGACGCCGCCTTCGCGGCTGACCTGCGCGACGCCGCTCTGCGCGAGCAGGCGGCGCGAGACCAGGCTGTCGACGTACCAGCTGAGTTCCTCGAGGCTCATGTCGGTCGCCTCGACGGCGATGAAGACGAAGCCGTCGCCGCCGATGTTCACGCGGCTGACCTGCGGTTCGAGGATGCCGTCGGGAAGGTCGCCGCGGATCTGGTCGATCGCCGCCTTGACGTCATTGACCGCGCGGTCAGTCGGAGTGCCGATCTTGAACTGGATGAAGGTGTTGCTGTTGCCTTCGCGAACGTCCGAATTGATCTCGTCCACGCCGTCGACACCGCGCACCGCGGCCTCGACCTTCTGGGTCACCTGGTTGACCATCTCCGACGGGGCGGCGCCCGGCTGGGAGATGTTCACGTTGGCGGCCGGAAAATCGATGTCCGGGTTGTTCGTGATCTCCATCGTCGCGAAGGCGTAGATGCCGGTCAGCAGCAGCGCGATGAAGAGCACGATCGGGGGAACCGGGTTGCGAATGCACCAGGCCGAGATGTTGCGGAAGCTCATGGTTCTTGCCTGTCCTTAAGCCGCCTAGTTGGCGGCAGCCTGCCGCTTCGGATTGACCTTCTGGCCCGGGTTGAGGAACGGCCCCGCCGACAGCACGACCATCTCCTGGCCGCTGAGCCCGGCGACGATGGTAGCACCGCTCTCGTCGACCGTGCCGACCTTAACGTTGCGCCGCTCGGCCTCGTTCTTGGCGTTGACGACGTAAACGTAATTGCCTTCCCCGTCGGACAGCACCGCGCTCTGCGGAAGCAGCGGCGCGGTGGTCGCGCCGGCCGAGATCCGCGCTTCGGCGAAGCCGCCGGGGCGGACACCGGCCGAATAGGGGATGGCAATCCGGACTTCGCCCTGGCGGCTGTTCGGATCGATCACGGGCGCGACCTGCCAGACCGAGCCGGTGATGCTGGTGCCGGCGCCGATGGGGGTGACGCTGGCCGGCATGCCGACGCGAATCGCCGCGAGGTCCTGCTGCGAGAGCTGCGCGCGCATCTCCATCTCGCCGCCACGGGCGAGGCGGAACAGTCCCTGGCTGCCCGGGCCGATGACCTGGCCGACTTCGAGGTTGCGCTGGAGGATGAGGCCCGCGGTGGGGGCGCGGATGTCGAGCAGGCCGATGCCGGCGCGGGTGGCGCCGAGCTGAGCCTCGGCGACCCGGACCTGCGCATTGGCCTGGTCGCGCGCCGCCTTCTTGCGGTCGAGGTCGGCCTTGGAGACGAAGCCCCGGCCGACGAGCGCTGCCGAGCGGTCATATTCATTCTGCGCCAAGGCCGCGCTGGCGCGGGCCGAAGCCACGGCGGCCGCGAGCTGGGCGCTGGTCTGGACCTGGACCGAACGGTCGACGGTGGCAAGGGTCTGGCCCGCGCGGACCCAGGTGCCGGCATCGACAAGGACGGCGGTGACCCGCCCGCCCTGGCCGGCGGCGCCGATCGGCTGGTCGCGGCGAGCGGCGAGGGCGCCGCTGGCGGTGATGATGCGCGCGACCTGCGAGCGGCCGGGGACGACCACGCTGACCGTGGGGACCTGCCCGCCACGACCGCCGCCCTGCGCGCCGGCAGCGGCGGTTTCGCCCTCGGCCGGCTTGTCGGAGCGACCGAACAGGTAATAGGCCAAGGCCAGCACCAGCACGGCCGCCACCACCGCGAGGATCATGTTGCGGCGCCGCCGCGAACCATCGACCACCACGATCGTTTCGTCCCGCTCCAGCCGGGTCTCGCGATTCATCTGCACAACCTTTTCCATCAAATGCGACCTAGCGCCGCGCGCCCACTGTATTAGACCTGTAAGTCACCAAGTGCAACACAAGGCGAAGGGCCGACCAACGGCAAGGGTCATTCGACCAACGGCCGCCGCTTACCCGTGAAAAGAGGTTTGCTCCGGCAGCCGCTTCGTGGATAGCCTGAGGCGCGACACGAAGGAGGGCCACTAATGCTTGCAGATTATGGTTGGTTGAGCTGGATCATCATCGGCTTCATCGCGGGTGCGATCGCCAAGGCGGTGATGCCGGGCAAGGATCCGGGTGGCTGCGTCATCACCATCCTCCTCGGGATCGGCGGCGCGATGGTGGCGGGTTTCCTGGGGCGGGCGCTCGGCTGGTACAATGAGCCCACCGACGGCGCGGGATTCCTAGCGGCGATCGCCGGCGCCTTCCTCATCCTCCTCATCTACCGTTTGATCTTGAAGCGCCGCTAAACGGCATTCGTCAGCGGCGCTGGAGCCTTTGCACGGCGACAGCGCCGCCAAGCGCCAGGAAGGCGCCGAGCAGCGACAAGAGGACGCCGGGCAGCGAGAAGCCGGTCGCCTCGAGCCGGCCGGCAAGGACCGGCACGATCAGCAGTGCACCAAGCAGGGCACCGGCGGCGCCAAGCGCGACGGTGGTCAGCACTTCGCGAGCGGTCTGGGCGTGAAGGATCACGCTGGCGATCCAGCCGAGCGCCGCGCCGGCGATGATGAGGGCCAACCAGGTCAGAGGCATGATGGCCTCCTACGACAAGGGGCCGCCCACTCCAAGAGTGGACGGCCCCGATGTCATTCAACCGAGATCGATGCGCTTAGCGCACGCGACCACGACGAACGAGGTTCACGATCGCGAGCAGGACGATGGCGCCCAGCAGCGAGTAGAGGAAGCTCTCGATGGTGATGCCATTGTTCAGGCTGGCACCGCCGCCGAGCAGGAAGCCGGCGAGCGCCGCACCGATGATGCCAACGATGATGTTCAGGAAGATGCCCTGCTGACCGTCGGTCCGCATGACGATGCTCGCCAGCCACCCGCAGATGCCGCCGACGATAAGCCAGATGATGATACCCATATGCGTTCCCTCCTGTATCCGTCCGTGCGTGACCGCCGGACGGTTCTTGCGGCATCAAGACGCCCGTATGGCTTGTCTTGTTCCGGAGTAGGGAACGGCGAACTGACGTGTCGGTTCCGAAACGAGCCCGAGGAGGTCGGACTCGTCCGGCAAATCAGTAGCGCTGCTGGCGCTCGTAGACCTGACGATAATGCTGGATTCGGGTCACGCGCAGGCCGGGCATGCCGCTGCGGTCGACCGCGCGCTGCCAGCTCGCGAATTCCTCGAGGCTGAGACCATAACGCTGGCAGGCTTCGTCGACGGTGAGGAGACCGCCAGCGACGGCCGCGACGACTTCCGCCTTGCGGCGGACGACCCAGCGGGTGGTGTCCGGTGAGGGAAGCGAATCGAGGGTCAGCGGCTCGCCGAGGGGGCCGATCACCTGATGCGGACGAAACTTCTGATTCTCTAGCATTGCTTCCTCAGGCGGATCTTGGTGGCATTGGCTTGGTGAGGCTCGTTTAACGCCGGCCCCCTCAAGCAATTCTGAAGTCCGCTGGTAAACGGGGTCGTCATATTTGGTTCGCAGTCCGCGAAGGTGCCCCCACGACATCCTTGCTTCATGCGTTCCCCGGTGAGCAGGGCCACGACCGCCGCGAGGCGCGATCGACCGTCTCCCGCCGGGCCGAGGCTTGCCAGCACGGCGCCAAGCTCATCCGAGCTCAAGGCCGTCGCCGGTACTAATTGCCTACCCAGTTCCACCAAGCTCTTGGCCTTCCTCCATCGTGGCGCCACGGAAGGACCACTAGCGAAAGAGGGTGAATGCCGAGTAAAGACCCGGCCGTGTCATCCACAGATTTCCAGCTCGAGAAGCCGATTTCGGCTGCGCGGATCGTCGTCGCCATGTCCGGCGGGGTCGATTCGTCGGTCGCGGCCATGCTCGCGGCACGCTCGGGCGCCGAGGTCATCGGGGTGACGCTCCAGCTTTACGACCATGGCGAGGCGGTGAAGCGCTCGGGCGCCTGCTGCGCCGGGCAGGACATCTATGATGCGGCGCAGGTCTGCGAGCGGCTCGGCATCGCTCATTATGTGCTCGATTACGAAAGCCGCTTCCGCGAGGGCGTGATCGAGCGTTTTGCCGACGATTATGCGCGGGGTCGGACGCCCGTGCCCTGTTCGCTCTGCAACCAGGGCGTGAAGTTCACCGACCTTCATGCCTTCGCCCGCGAGCTTGGCGCCGACGCGCTGGTGACGGGCCATTATGTCCGGCGGGTGGTGCGCAACGGCAAGGCCGAGCTCCACAAGGGGCGCGACCCGGCGCGCGACCAGAGCTATTTCCTCTACGGCACCACCGCCGAGCAGCTCGACCTGTTGCGCTTCCCGATCGGGGAATTGCCCAAGAGCGCGGTCCGCGACCTCGCGCAGGAAGCCGGCCTGTCGGTCGCGGCCAAGCCCGACAGCCAGGACATCTGTTTCGTCCCGGACGGGGACTATGCCGGGCTGGTGAAACGGATGCGGGCCGAGACCGAGGCGCCGGGCGAGATCGTCGACCTCGAGGGCCGGGTGCTCGGGCGCCACGCCGGGGTCGTCCACTTCACGGTGGGGCAGCGCCGCGGGCTTGAGATCGGCGGCCATGCCGAACCGCTCTACGTCGTCCGGATCGAGCCGGCCGAGCGGCGGCTGGTGGTCGGTCCCAAGCAGGCGCTTGCGGTCGCCGAGGCCGAGGTCACCGACTGGAACTGGCTCGGCGAGGATCAGCAGGAGGTCGAGGCGAAGGTCCGGTCGCTCAGTCGCCCGGTCGCCGCACGGCGCGACGGTGACAGGATCCGCTTCGCCCAGCCGGAATATGGCGTCGCACCGGGCCAGGCCCTCGTCGTCTACGAGGGCGACCGGCTGCTTGGCGGAGGCTGGATCGACCGGACGGTGCCGGCTTTGCCCGAGGCGCTCGCGGCCGCCTAGTCGGGCTGGCCGAGGAACTTGGCCTGGAAAGTCTGGCCCTTCACCACCTTCACCCACCAATTGCCGAGCGCGCCGCGCTTCACCGTCACGGCATCGCCCGCCTTGGGCATCCTTTCATTGCCTTCGAGCTGGAAGATCCAGCGATCGCCATTGTCGAACTGGACCAGCATCCGGTCATAGCCTTGCTGCTTCATCGCCCGGATCCGCGCCTCGAGCGCCTTGGGACCGAGCGAGCGGGCTTCGAGCGCACCGGCCTCGGCTGCCTTGCGCAGCGGCGCGATCGCCGAATCGAAGCAGGCGAGGCGCTGGGCGGAGTCGGCGATCTTGGGGCATGCGAGGACCGCCTCGAGGCGCGGATCGACCTTCTGCGCCGCTGCCGCAACGGGAAGCAGCAGCGCTGCCGCACCGAATAACATCGTCAACCGCATGCGCATCCTCCCCGTAGTTACCCCGTCACAAGCATGGCATTGCGCCACGGTGCTGAAAAGCCGAAAGGCAGGCCATGCCGCGGACATCCTTCCCGCCCAAGAAGCGAAGTGCCGGCGTGCTCCTTTACCGGCGGCGCGGAGGGCGGATCGAAGTGCTCCTCGGGCATCCGGGCGGTCCCTATTGGACGCGCAAGGACGAAGGTGCCTGGATGGTGCCCAAGGGCGCGGTCGAGGCCGGCGAGCAAGCGCTCGAGGCGGCGCTCAGGGAGTTTGCCGAGGAAGTAGGGCCGGTCCCTTCCGGCAATCCGGTGCCGCTGAAGACCATCCGCCAGAATGGCGGCAAGCTGGTCGAAGTCTTCGCGCTCGAGGGCGAGTTCGATCCGGCGCAGCTGGAAAGCAATGATTTCGAGATGGAATGGCCGCCGCGGTCGGGCCAGATGCGCCACTATCCCGAGCTCGACCGTGTCGACTGGATGGGCCTCGAGGAAGCCGAGGCGCGGATGCTGGAAAGCCAGCGGCCGCTGATCGCGGCGTTGCGCGAACTGCTGTCGAGCGACGCTGCCGACTAGAGCTGGAAACTGCCCTCGATCACGGTGCGGCACTGGCCCGAGAGGAGCACGCGGTCACCGTCGAGGGTGCAGTCGAGCAGGCCGCCGCGCGGTCCGACCTGCGCCGCGCTGAAGCTCTTCCGTTCGAGCCGCCCGGCCCAGAAGGGGACGAGCGCGGCATGAGCGGCGCCCGTCACCGGATCCTCGTCGATGCCGACGTTGGCGGCGAACACCCGGCTCGCGATTTCCTGCATGTCGCCCGGCGCGGTGACGATCACCAGCGCATCGATGCCGCGGAGGGCAGCGAAGTCGGGGCCGACCGCGCGGACGGCGGCTTCGTCGGCGAGGAGGACGATGATCGTCTGCTCGGCATTGTGGCCGACGAACGTCTCTCCCGATACGCCGAGCGCCGAAAGCGCCTCGGCAGCCGGGGCGGGACTGACGCTGGCGGCGGGGAGGCTGAGCTCAAGGCGGTCGCCGGCAACCCGACGCACCGTCAGCAGCCCGGCCTGGCGAGTCCGGAAGCGCAATAGATCGCCGCTCATCAGGACATGGCCCGAGGCGATGGTCGCGTGGCCGCACATCGGCACTTCGGTAGTGGGGGTGAACCAGCGCAGCTCGTAATCGGCATCGTCGCTGGCCGAGGGCACGGTGAAGGCGGTCTCGCTGAGGTTGTTCTCGGCCGCGATGGCCTGGAGCGTCGCGTCGGGGAGCCATTCCTCAAGTGGCATCACCGCGGCGGGATTGCCGCTGAGCGGGGTGGGCGCGAAGGCGTCGACCTGGAAGAAGGGAATGATCATGTCCGCTCCGTCAGGTGGTGGGGCAGCATGCCCTCCCGGTCGGTATGCCCCTCGGGATCGAGGTGAAGCAGGATCTCCGTGCCCGGAAAACGCTTCTGCAATTCCTCCTCCACACGGTCGAGCCGGTCGTGCGCCTGGCGGACGGTCCAGTCCTCTGGCACCCAGACGTGGAACTGGATGAAGTCATGCACGCCCGAGGTGCGGGTGCGGACGTCGTGGATGCCCTTGAGTTCGGGATAATCGGCACAGGCGGAGAGAAAGGCGAGGCGCTTCTCCTCGGGCCATTCGGCGTCCATCAGCTGGTTGACGCTCTCGCCCGCGGCGCGCCACGCACCCCACAACAGCCAGAGGGCAAGCGCCACGCCGAAGGCCGCGTCGGCGCCCTTCACCCTCAGATATTGCTCGATCACCAGCGCGGCGATGACCGCGCCGTTGAGGAACAGGTCCGACTTGTAGTGGATGTTGTCGGTCTGGATCGCGATCGAGCCGGTCTTGGCGATGACCCTCTTCTGGTAGCTGAGGAGCAGCAGGGTGGCGGCCATGGCGGCGATCGAGACGCCGATGCCGAGCTCGGCATTGGCGGTCTCGGCGCCGTTGAGCAGGCGGTCGATCGCGCGCCAGCCGATCCCGAGCGCACTCGCGGCGATCAGCACGACCTGCCCCAGCGCGACCAGGGCCTCGGCCTTGCCATGACCGAAGCGATGGTCGTGATCGGCCGGAAGCGCGGCAATGCGGACCCCGGCGAGCGTCACCAGGCTGGCGACGAGATCGAGGGCGGTGTCGGCGAGGCTGCCAAGCATGGCGGTCGAATCGGTCGCAATCGCGGCCCAGCTTTTCGCCACGAGCAGGGTGAGGGCCATGCTGACGCTGGCGATGGCGGCGCGCTGGGACAGGCGCGCGCGCTCGGGACCGGTTACTCTCATGGGTACAACAAGCCTTCGCTCCAGCTCCCGTCGCCATCGCGGGTGAAGAGCCGGCGGTGATGGAGGCGGAACTCCCCGTCCTCCCAGAATTCGATCCGGTCGGGGACCAGGCGGAAACCCGACCAGTGCGGCGGACGACCGACATCCTCCTCGCCGAAGCGCGCCTTCATGGCTTCGAGCTTGGCAAGGAAATCGTCGCGCGAGCCGAGCGGCCGCGACTGGTCGCTCGCCCAGGCACCGATCCGGCTGTCGCGCGAGCGGCTCGCGAAATAGGCGTCCGCGTCGGCATCGCTGACCTGCACGAGGTGGCCCTCGGCGCGGACCTGCTTACGCAAACTCTTCCAGTGGATGCACAGAGCGGCGAATGGGTTGGCGGCAATCTCGCTGCCCTTGCGGCTTTCGAGATTGGTGAAGAAGCCGAAGCCCTCGGGTCCGTAGAGCCGCATCAGGACCATCCGGACCGACGGGCGGCCGTCGGGGGTCGCGGTGGCCAGCGCCATGGCGTCGGGATCATTGATCTCCTTCGCCTGGGCCTCGCTCATCCAGGTGGCAAAGAGGGCGAAGGGATCGGTCGCGGCCATGGCGCGGCCTCTATCGCCGGATGACCTTGGCAGGCAAGCGACCGGCGCATAGCTAGCCAGCCGATGATCTTGCTCTATGAGGAGCCATGGACCTTTACGCACGCCTCGGGGTGAAGCGGGGGGCGACCGACGCCGAGATCAAGAAGGCGTATCGCAGCCTCGCGAAGCAACTGCATCCCGACCGGAACCAGGACAATCCCAAGGCCGCCGAGCGCTTTGCGCAGGTAACGGCCGCCTACGACCTGCTGTCGGACAGCGCCAAGCGGGCGCGTTACGACCGCGGTGAGATCGACGAGGACGGCAACCCCAAGATGCCGTTCGGCGGTGGCGGCTCCTACGGCGGCGCGCGGCCGGCCGGCGGCGGTGCCGGCTTCGAGGGCTTTCCCGGCGGCGGCGGCGCGGCGCCCGATCTGTCGGACCTCTTCGAAGGGCTGTTCGGCGGGAGCACGCGGCGGCCGACCGGCGGTGGCTTCGGTGGCGGCGGGCGGTCGCGGGCTGCTCCCAAGGGCGCCGACATCGCTTATCGCCTGACCGTCCCCTTCGTCGATGCGGCGATGCTGAGCCCGCAGCGGGTGACGTTGGCGGGCGGCGCGACGGTCGAGATCAAGCTTCCCAAGGGGGTAGAGGACGGCGCCAAGATCCGCCTCGGCGGAAAGGGCGAGCAGGGACCCGGCGGCAATGGCGATGCGATCATCACCATCGCCATCGAGCCGCATCGATTCTTCGTCCGCGACGGCAACAATGTCCGTCTCGACCTTCCCGTCTCGCTGCGTGAGGCGGTCCTCGGTGGCAAGGTGAAGGTACCGACGCCCGACGGCGCGGTGATGCTGAGCATCCCGAAGGGATCGAGCGCGGGCAAGGTGCTGCGGATCAAGGGCCGAGGCTTCAGCGACAAGAGCGGCACGCGCGGCGACCTCCTGGTCTCGCTGATGATCGACATTCCCGCGGGTGATGCGGCGCTCGAGCAATTTGTCAGCGGCTGGACGGGCGGCGAAGGCAACCCGCGCGCGGGTCTCGGCGTCTAGACAGGCGGATGAAGGATCTATCGCCGCAAAGTCCCGAGGCCCGCCGCAAGCGGCTGGCCAAGCTCAAGGCGCGGTTCGGCGAGCAGGTGGTCGACCGGATCCGGCCGGGCACGCGGCCGTTCGAAATCCTGAAAAGGGTCGGGGTCGGCGTCTACAACGATGGCTTCATCCACGCCGGCAACCTTGCCTATCTCAGCCTGCTGTCGATGTTTCCCTTCTTCATCCTCGCCGCCGCCATCGCGCAGCTGCTGGGGAGTACCCAGGGCGCGCAGCAGGTCGTCTTCAACGTTCTCCAGTCGGTCCCGCCCGATATCGCTGCGGTGGTTCGCGAGCCGATCCGCGAAGTGCTGACCGCCCGCCAAGGGCCGCTCCTGTGGTTCGGCGCGATCGTCGGGCTGTGGACCGCGAGCAGCTTCATCGAGACGATCCGCGACATCCTCAGGCGAGCCTATGGCGTCAAATATGGCGCGCCCTTCTGGGAATATCGGCTGATCTCGATCGTCTTCCTGCTCGGCCTCGTGCTGCTGCTGATGATCGCGCTGGCGCTGACCGTGGTACTGAGCTCGCTCGAGGCGCTGCTTCTCCATGTCGTGCCGCAATTCCAGCAGCTGATCGAATCGCTCTATCTCGTGAAGCTGCTGCCGACGGTGATGCTCTATGCGACCGTCTACCTCATCTTCGTGGTGCTGACCCCGTCGCGCTACCGCAAGTTCCATTGCCGCAAGTGGCCGGGCGCGTTGCTGGTGACCTGCTGGTGGGTGGCGACGGCCGTGCTGCTGCCCAAGGCGATCGGCCTCGCCGGCGGTTATGACCTTACCTACGGCAGCCTCGCCGGCGTGATGATCACCCTCCTGTTCTTCTTCGTCGTCGGGCTTGGCGTGGTGATGGGCGCCGAACTGAACGCCGCACTGGCGGAAACCGGACCGACCGCGCTAGAGGGCGAGGTCTTCAAGGGGCCGCATGCGGAGGAACTCGATATCGAGACTCCGGGGCCGGACGAAGTCGTAAGCAAGGGAAGCGGGGAGACACAGGCGGCATGACGGGATTGATGACGGGCAAGCGGGGGCTGATCATGGGCCTCGCGAACGATCGCTCGCTGGCCTGGGGCATCGCCAAGCAGCTCGCCGAGCAGGGCGCGGAGCTGGCCTTCTCCTATCAGGGCGAGGCGCTTGAGAAGCGCGTGCGTCCGCTCGCCGCGGAGCTGGGCAGCGACTTCCTCGTGGACTGCGATGTCGGCGACATGGACGCGCTTGATCGGACCTTTTCCGAAGTCGAGAAGCGCTGGGGCGGGCTCAATTTCCTCGTCCATGCCATCGGCTTCTCGGACAAGAACGAGCTTCGCGGCCGCTTCGTCGACACGACCCTCGACAACTTCCTGCTGACGATGAACATCTCGGTCTACAGCTTCGTCGCGGTGTCGCAGCGCGCGGCCAAGCTGATGAAGCCCGGCGGAAGCCTGCTGACGTTAACCTACTACGGCGCCGAGAAGGTCATCCCGCACTACAACGTCATGGGCGTCGCCAAGGCCGCGCTCGAGACCGCGACCAAATATCTCGCGGCCGACCTCGGCAAGGACGGGGTCCGGGTCAATGCGATCAGCGCCGGCCCGATCAAGACGCTGGCGGCAAGCGGGATCGGCGATTTCCGCTACATCCTCAAATGGAACGAGCTCAACAGCCCGCTTCGCCGCAACGTCACGATCGAGGATGTCGGCGGCGCCGGCCTCTACCTGCTGAGCGATCTTTCCGCTGGCGTGACCGGCGAGATCCACCATGTCGACGCCGGCTATAATGTGGTCGGCATGAAGGCTGAGGACGCGCCCGACATCGCGACCGTCTGAGCGGGAAGGGGCGACGCCACCACGGCGCCGCCCACCCGACTTCTCAGCCGATGGCCGTGGCCGCCCGCTGCGAGGCTCGAAGGCCCATCCATTCCAATGCGGCCATGCCGAGGACCGCGAGGCCCTGTGCGCTGACCAGGGTCCGACCCAGCGCGGTGGCGTCGGGGCTGTCGGCGGCAACGAGAAAGCTTGCCGCGGCCCAGCCGACATTGCCGACGATGACGAGCATCACCAGCGCGTGGGCTGCACGGGTTTTGAGCCCGAGCGCGAGGATGAAGAGCCCGATCGGGATCAGGGTCGCCGCCGCGCCCGTCAGGAGCGCCGCCGGCAGGCCTATGAGCGGCGACAGCGTCGCCGACAGCGGCAGGATGAGCGCGGCCAGGCCGAGGCAGCTGAGGCCGTCGAGTTTGAGGACCGTGCGGAGGAAGGGCGAAAGGATCATCGTCAGGCTCCTTGGGGTTGGGAAGCCGATGGATGATCGAGAAGAGGGCTTGCTGCGATTACCTCCGAGGTAATGGAATTGCGCGGGAAGCAGCCTAACATGAGGCCGTGCAGCAAGAGCCGGCCATCGGGGAACAGCTTCGCGCGTGGCGGCAGCGCCGCCGCCTCAGCCAGCTCGACCTCGCCTGCCAGGCCGAGCTCAGCGCCCGCCACCTGAGCTTCGTCGAGACGGGCCGGAGCCGACCCTCGCGCGAGATGATCGAGCGACTGTCCGAAGCACTCGCGCTGCCGCTCCGGACACGCAATGCCCTGTTGCTGGCAGGCGGGTTCGCACCGCGCTTTCCCGAGCGGCCGGCCGCGGTGAGCGCCGATTCGATGGCCGCGGTGCAGCAGGTGCTCGACTGCCAGATGCCATTTCCTTCGCTCGCCATCGATGCGGGCTGGAACCTCGTTGCGAGCAATGCCGCGGTGCCGCCCTTGCTTGCCGGCGTGTCCCCGATGTTGCTGGCGCCGCCGGTCAATGTGCTCCGGCTGAGCCTCCACCCCGAAGGCCTCTCCCCACGGATCGAGAATCTCGCGGAGTGGAAGCGACATCTGCTCGCGCGGGTCCGACACCAGATCGCGCAGGGAGGAGAGCCCGGGCTCCAGACGCTGCTCGGCGAGCTCATCGCCTATCCCGCCGCAGTGAGCACGAGCCCAGAGGAGGCCGCCACGGTGTCGCTGGTCGCGACCCCGATGCGCATGGCGACCCCGGCGGGGACCCTCAACCTCCTTTCCACCACCACGGTGTTCGGAACGCCGGTCGAGGTGACCTTGTCGGAAGTGGCGATCGAGACCTTCTTCCCGGCAGACGAGACGACCCGTGGGCGATTGCTCGCGCTTCAGGAGGCTGCATGACCTCATCACGATTTCTGGCGATGCTTGGACTGGCGCTCGGGCTTTCCGCCATCGCCGATGCGGCTTCCGCGGCGCCCTGCCGTTTCTCGCCGTTCGATCAGCAGTGGCTAAGCCGGTCGGTGAGCGCCTGGCATGTCGCGCGGACGCAGATCCTCGGGCGCCGGGACAGCGGACCGATCGAGGCCATCGTCTTCGATCGCCACTGTGCCCTGCGAAGCCAGACGGCATTCAACAGGACAGGCGGCCGGTGGCAGGCAAGCGCCATTCCCGGCTCCGGCTTGCGCGTCGGCAGCCAGGATATTCCGGTCGGGGTCTTCTCCGCGGCGCTGGCCGACGAAAAGGCGCAGCGCTTCGTCATGTCGACGCCGACTGTGTGGACCGCGGGCAAGGTCCCGCCCGGCGTGCTCGGGCTCGACCGGTTGATGACCGCGGTGCTGCTGCACGAGGCGACCCACCTCTACCAGATGCGCAGCTACGGGGCGCGAATCAGCGAGCTTCAGGCGCGCGAACATATTCCCGACGACGATTTCGACGATGATGCCATCCAGCGCCGCTTCGAAAGCGACAAGGGTTTTGCCGACAGCATCGCCCGGGAGACCGCCCTCTATCTCGCGGCAGCGGAGGCGAAGGACCGGTCCGAGGTGGAGGCGCTGGCCCGGGAGGCGCGCGCGCTGACCGCGGCACGACAGGCGAAATATTATGTCGCCGACCAGGCCTATCAGCGCGACGCCGAGGCTTTGTGGTTCACCATGGAAGGCTCGGGCCAGTGGGTCGGTTACCGGTGGCTCCGGATGCCCGCGGCTCGCGGCGGGGCCGGCGAGAGCCGCGAACGGGCGATGGCGGGCTTCGGCCAGCGCGGCCGCCACTGGTCGCAGCTTCAGGGCCTTGCCATGGTCTTGCTCGTCGAGCGGCTCGATCCGCCGGGCTGGAAGGATCATCTCTTCGGCAGCGGGGGCGAAACGGCGGGTCAATTGCTCGATCGCGCGCTCCGTTAAGACTGATTGTTGTGCAGCGGTTTAAGGTTGGGCAAACATGGGGGCGTGGGGACGCTGCCTGACTGACGGGCGGCGACGAACGGGGGAATGATCACGTGAGACTGAAGTTGATGCTTGCCGCGACGGCCCTGTCGGTTGCGCTGGTGCCCAATGCTGCCTCGGCTGCGCCGACGAAGACCGTGGTGACCAAGAAGGTGCCGGCCAAGCCCGAGATGGACCCGGTCCAGGCCATGGCCATGATGACCAAGATGTTCGATCGCTTCTTCCCGGCCGGGCCGGAGCCCGATCCTGCGCGGCTGGCGGTCGCGCGCGATGCGACGGTGCAGATGTTCCCCAAGGGTGCCTATGCCGAGGCGATGAACGGCTTT
Organism: Sphingomonas sp. SP2; assembly: GCF_058313385.1. Lineage (NCBI taxonomy): Bacteria > Pseudomonadati > Pseudomonadota > Alphaproteobacteria > Sphingomonadales > Sphingomonadaceae > Sphingomonas > Sphingomonas sp. SP2. Next base: position 1,142,260 of record NZ_JBZFLD010000001.1, read on the forward strand.
GTCGACCGCATGGCCGACCAGGTGCTCAGCATGAGCGAGGCCGACTTCGCCGACATGATCCCCCAGACCGGAAAGAAGGATCCGAAGGCCAAGCCGCCGAGCACGATGCCGCTGCGCGAGATGCTGGCGCAGAAGGAGCCGAATTTCGACGCCAAACTCGCAGCCGGAAAAGCCTTCGCGAAGACGATGTTCGTGAAGTTCGGTGATGTCGCCGAGCCGAAGTTCCGCGAGGGCATGGCACGGTCGATGGCGCGCAAGTTCGACGCGCAGCAGATGGCTGAAATCCGCGCCTTCCTCTCGACGCCGACCGGGGCCGCCTACGGCCGGCAGATGATCGGCATGTGGTTCGAGCCCGACGTCCTGCGCGGCTCGTTCCAGGCGTTCCCGGAAATGATGAAGCTCATGCCGGACCTGATGAAGGACGCGGGCGCTTTCGATGCGCAGATGAAGGCCGTCGACAAGAAGCCCGACTGATCACCGCCGAGGCGCTGGCCGGAAGGCCGGCGCCTCAGTTGGCGAAGGGGTCGCGCACGAGGATCGTGTCGTCGCGGTCCGGCGAGGTCGAGACCAGCGCGACCGGGCAGCGGATCAGCTCCTCGATCCGGCGGATATATTTGATCGCCTGCGCCGGAAGATCGGCCCAGCTCCGCGCGCCCGCAGTGCTCTCTGACCAGCCCGGCATTTCCTCGTAGATCGGACGAACCCGCGCCTGGTCGGCGGCGTGCGGGGGCAGATAGTCGAAGCGCTTGCCGTCGATCTCGTAGCCGACGCAGATCTTCACCACCGCAAGACCGTCGAGCACGTCGATCTTGGTCAGCGCGATGCCGGTGATCCCGCTCACCGCGGCAGCCTGCCGGACGAGGACCGAATCGAACCAGCCGCAGCGGCGCTGGCGACCGGTGACAGTGCCGAATTCACGCCCGCGCTCCCCGAGCTGGCGGCCGATCTCGTCGTCGAGCTCGGTCGGGAAGGGGCCGGAGCCGACGCGGGTCGTGTAGGCCTTGACGATGCCGAGCACGAAGCCGGCCGCGCCGGGGCCCATTCCGCTGCCGCTGCCGGTGGTGCCGGCGACGGTGTTGGATGAGGTGACGAACGGATAGGTGCCGTGGTCGACATCGAGGAGCACGCCCTGCGCGCCCTCGAACAGGATTCGGCGGCCGCGGCTGCGGGCCTCGTCGAGGTCGACCCAGACCGGACGCGCGAACTGCAGCACGAAGTCGGCAATCTCGGCGAGATCGGCCTTGAGCCGGGCGCGATCGACCGGTGGTTGGTCGAAGCCTGCGCGCAGCGCATCATGGTGGGCACAGAGGCGATCGAGCAGCGGATCGAGCTCGTCGAGATGGGCGAGGTCGCAGACTCGGATCGCGCGGCGGCCGACCTTGTCCTCGTAGGCCGGGCCGATGCCGCGGCGAGTCGTGCCGATCTTGCCCGCGCCGCTCGCATCTTCGCGAAGGGCGTCGAGGTCACGGTGGATCGGGAGGATGAGCGGGCACGTCTCGGCGATGCGGAGGACATCGGGCTCGATCCGGACGCCCTGGCCGCGGAGCTTCTCGACCTCGGCCTGGAGCGCCCAGGGATCCAGCACCACGCCATTGCCGATGATCGACAGCGTGCCGGTGACGATGCCGCTCGGAAGCAGGGACAATTTGTAGACATTGTCGCCAACGACCAGCGTGTGGCCGGCATTGTGGCCACCCTGGAAGCGGACCACGCAGTCGGCGCGGCTGGCGAGCCAGTCAACGATCTTGCCCTTGCCCTCGTCGCCCCACTGGGCGCCGATCACGGTAACGTTACCCATGCGTAATCAATCCTGCTGGTGCATGAACGTCGGTCTCATCGGCCGTTCAGCGGCGCTCCTATTCATTGTCGTCGACAAGGTCCAGAAAAGGGGCAGGGGAATGAAGCTTTCGCGAACCTCGATCGGAGCGGCGCTGCTTGCCGCGACCGCACTCATCGCCAGTCACGGCGCCTGGGCGCAGCGCGCGCGCCTGCTTTCGCCCGAATGCCGGACGCCGGAGATTCGGCAGTGCCTGATGGCTGGGGAAAATCGGCGGCAGTGCCTGCTCGGTGCAATGCAGAAGCTCCCCGATCAATGCCGCAAGGCGATCAGCGACGGGGCGGCCGCGCGGGCGCCGCTGCCGAGCGGGGCGCAGGAACTCTCCTTCGGCTCCGACCCAAAGCAGAAACTCGACCTGTTCCGACCTGCGATCGCGCCCGCCAAGGCGCCGATCCTGCTTTTCGTGCACGGTGGCGGTTGGTCGATCGGCGACAAGCGCACGGGGACCAGCGGCAAGCCCGCGCATTTCACCGCGCAGGGCTGGGCATTCGCCAGCACCAACTACCGGCTGGTGCCGCAGGCGACGGTCGAGCAGCAGGCGGCCGACATTGCGGCGGCGATCGCTTTGCTCCGGCGTCAGCCAGGGGTCGACCCCGAGAGGATCGTGCTCATGGGTCACAGCGCCGGGGCGCATCTTGCCGCGCTGGTCGCGACCGATCCCGTCTATCTGAAGGCCGCCGGCGTGCCGATGGGGGCGGTCCGCGGCGTCGTGCTGCTCGATGGCGCGGGCTACGACATTGCCGGACAGATGGCGCAGCCGCGCAATCCCGTCGCGAGCATGTACAACCAGGCCTTCGGGACCGACCCCAAGCGCCAGCAAGCGCTCTCGCCCACCTTCCATGCCGCCGCGCCCAATGCCGCCAACTGGCTGATCCTGCCGGTCGCACGCCGGGCCGATTCGATCCGCCAGAGCGAGCAGCTCGCGGCCGCGCTCAAGGCGGCCGGGAACAGCGCCACGGTTTCGCCGCAGGAGGGCAAGAACCATGGCACGCTCAACAAGGAGATGGGCGAACCCGGCGATCCGGCGACGGCCGAGGTCGACGCCTTCATCGCCAGGCTTCGCTAGAAGCGCAGCGGCACCACCTCGCGCACGCCTTCGAGCGCGCAGAGCTGGTCGACCACAGCCGCGGGCACCGGATCGTCGATGGCGACCAGGGCCACCGCCTCGCCCCCCGCCGCGCGGCGACCGAGGTTGAAGGTCGCGATGTTGAGCCCGGCGCTCCCCAGCGTCGTGCCGAGCTTGCCGATGAAGCCCGGCGTGTCGTTGTTGACGATGTAGAGCATGTTGCCGGTAAGCTCGGCCTCGACCGCGACCCCGAAGATGTCGACGAGGCGCGGGGCGGCATTGCCAAATAGGGTGCCCGCGACGCAGCGGTCTCCGGTGGGCGTGGTTGCGGTGACCCGGACGAGGGTCTGGTAGTCGCCCTCGCGCTCGTGCCGGACCTCGCGCACGTCGAGGCCGCGCTCCTTCGCGAGGACGGGGGCGTTCACCATGTTCACGGTCTGCGAATAGGTGCCCATCAGGCCCGCGAGCACCGCGCCGGTGATCGGCTTCTGGTTCAAGGCCGCGGCCGCGCCCTCGACCTCGATCGCGACGCCGGTGACCTGGTCGCCGAGCACCTGGCCGAGCAGGCGGCCGAGCTTGTCGGCTAGCGCCATATAGGGCTTGAGGCGCGGCGCCTCCTCGGCCGAGAGCGAGGGCATGTTGATGGCGTTGGTGACGCCGCCCAGCAGCAGGAAGTCGCTCATCTGCTCGGCGACCTGGATCGCGACATTCACCTGCGCTTCGGTGGTCGAGGCGCCAAGGTGCGGGGTCGAGATGAAGCCCGGGGTGCCGAACAGGGGCGAAGCGGTGGCGGGCTCGGTCTCGAACACGTCGAGCGCGGCGCCGGCAACCTGGCCGCTATCGAGCGCGTCCTTGAGGGCGGCCTCGTCGATCAGCCCGCCGCGCGCGCAGTTGATGATCCGCACGCCCTTCTTGGTCTTGGCCAGCGCCTCACGGCTCAGGATCCCGCGGGTCTGGTCGGTCAGCGGCGTGTGGAGGGTGATGAAGTCGGCGCGCTTCAGCAGCTCGTCGAGTTCGACCTTCTCGATCCCGAGCTCGAGCGCGCGTTCGGGCGAAAGGAAGGGATCGAAGGCGATGACCTTCATCTTGAGGCCGAGCGCGCGGCTGGCGACGATCGAGCCGATATTGCCTGCACCGATGAGGCCCAGCGTCTTGGCGGTCAGCTCGACCCCCATGAAGCGGTTCTTCTCCCACTTGCCGGCCTGGGTCGAGGCGTCGGCCTCGGGAAGCTGGCGGGCGAGGGCGAACATCAGCGCGATGGCATGCTCGGCGGTGGTGATCGAGTTGCCGAAGGGCGTGTTCATGACCACGATGCCGCGCTGGGTGGCGGCGGGGATGTCGACGTTGTCGACGCCGATGCCGGCGCGGCCGATGACCTTCAAATTGGTCGCGTGGTCGAGAAGCTTGGCGGTTGCCTTGGTCGAGGAGCGGATGGCGAGGCCGTCATAGTCGCCGATGATCGCGGCGAGTTCGTCGGGGGTCTTGCCGGTGATCTCGTCGACCTGGATCCCGCGCTCGCGGAAAATCGCGGCGGCGCGGGGGTCCATCTTGTCGGAGATGAGGACTTTGGGCTGGGTCATAATTTCCTCGTCATTCCTGCGAAGGCGGGAATCCATCTCCCGGCTCGCGAAGGTTCAGGTGGATCCCCGCCTTCGCGGGGATGACGAAAAAGGGATCAGGCGGCCGAGGCCCCGTACGCCCAGTCGAGCCACGGCCCGAGGGCTTCGATGTCGCTCGTGTCGACCGTGGCGCCGCACCAGATGCGAAGCCCCGGCGGGGCGTCGCGGTAGCCGGCGATGTCGAAGGCGGCGCCTTGCTCTTCGAGGAGGGCGGCCATCTTCTTGATCCGGGCTTCGTCGGCGCCTTCGACCGTCAGGCAGACGCTGGTCTTCGAGCGGCTGGCGGGGTCGGCGGCGAGGTGGCCGAGCCACGGGCGCGCGTCGACGATGCGCCCAAGCGCCTCGGCATTGGCATCTGAGCGCGCGATCATTCCGGGGCCGCCGCCGATGCTCTTCGCCCATTCGAGGCTGACAATCGCATCCTCGACCGCGAGCATCGAGGGGGTGTTGATCGTCTCGCCCTTGAAGATGCCTTCGCTCAAATTGCCCTTGGAGATGAGCCGGAAGAGCTTGGGGAGGGGCCAGGCGGGAGTGTAGGTCTCGAGCCGCTCGACCGCGCGGGGCCCGAGGATCAGGATCCCGTGCGCGCCTTCGCCGCCGAGTACCTTCTGCCAGGAGAAGGTCGCGACATCGATCTTGTCCCACGGAATGTCGTAGGCGAAGACCGCGCTGGTGGCGTCGGCGAAGCTCAAGCCCTCGCGGTCTTGCAGGATCCAGTCGCCGTCGGGGACGCGGACGCCGCTGGTCGTGCCGTTCCAGGTGAAGAGGACGTCGTTGGACCAGTCGACCTGGCCGAGGTCCGGGAGGTCGCCATAGTCGGCGCGGATGACGGTCGGATCGATCTTCAGCTGCTTGACCGCATCGGTGACCCAGCCCTCGCCGAAGCTTTCCCAGGCGAGCGCGGTGACGGGCCGGGCGCCGAGCATCGTCCACATCGCCATCTCATAGGCGCCGGTGTCCGAGCCGGGGACGATGCCGATGCGGTGGGTGTCGGGCAGGCCGAGCAGCTCGCGCATGAGGTCGATGCAATATTGGAGGCGCTGCTTGCCGAGCTTCGATCGGTGCGAGCGGCCGAGGCTGTCGGTGGCGAGGAGCGAGGGCGACCAGCCGGGCGGCTTGGCGCAGGGGCCCGAGGAAAAGTGCGGGCGCGCCGGGCGCACCTCGGGCATCGGGGTCGTGGCATTCGTCATTTCTGACTCTCCTTACAGAGAGCACGCGCCGCGTTGGGACGGCGTGGCCCGCCGCCGGATGTACAGGCTTCCCGACCCGCGGCAACCCCGAACCGCTGATTCTCCGGATACGACCTTTGGTCCGGGGTGCGGAATGCCAACGTGAATCAAGCGAATGGCTCAGTTCACCGCTCGAGCCTCGCAACTCGTCCCGGAGAGGGAACGAAAAGGTTGTATTCATTAACCCTAGAGGGTCTTTTCCTGCTTGTCGGTCGTGGCGGAGGGCAAAAACGCCGCGACGGGCAGGGGCTGGGGAGCTCCAGACATGCTGATCGTCACACGCCGCTTTGCTGCGGCGCGTCGGCGATCTTCGACGTGAAGAGCTTAGGAGCATCAATCGTATGGCGCATGCACTGGGAACATCGGGACTGCTCCGCAGCCGCGACCTGTTCGTGCACGACGGCAACAAGCTCCGTCGCATTCGCCTCACCGCTCCCGTCCAGCTTGCCTTTCTCGCCCTCGCCGCCGTGATGTTCGCTTGGTCGGCCTTTGCCGCCGCGCATTTCATGACCGGTGACAAGGCCCAGGTTGTCGTCAGCGACGCCGCCCAGCTTCAGCAACTCGCCGCCGCGACCGAGCAGCGCGCCAAGCTCATCGAGCAGCGCCAGCGCCTCCTCGCGACGATGATCGCCGGCGGTGACGTCGACCCGTCCGCCCTCCCCGAGGCCAGTGCCGCGCAGGCGCTTCCCGCCGCCATCGCCGCTCCGCTCGAGCGGGCCGAGGGCAAGCTTGCCGCCGAGGAGGCCGCCGCGGCCGATCGCCTCGAGGCGCGCTACAAGACGGCGACCCGCGAACTGCGCAAGCTCGGCCTCTCGCCGCAGCGCCTCGCAGTCGGTGGGCCGTACGAGCCGGTGACCAAGAGCGACCCGACCTTCAAGGCGCTGTTCAACAGCTGGAAGAAGCTGGACTCGCTGCAGGATGGCGTGATCGCGGTCCCCTCGGACAAGCCGGTCAAGACCGCCGACTTCACCTCGAGCTTCGGCGTCCGCAACGATCCCTTCGGTCGCGGCGCTGCCATGCACGCCGGCATCGACCTCGCCGGCCCGCTCGGCACCCCGATCTACGCGACTGCCGACGGCACCGTGATCAATGCCGGCTTCAACAGCGGCGGCTATGGCAACCTCATCAAGATCGACCACGGTCGCGGCATCGAGACCCGCTACGGCCACCTGTCGTACATCGGCGTCCGCGCTGGCGACCGCATCAAGCGCGGCCAGCTGATCGGTCGCATGGGCTCGACCGGCCGTTCGACCGGCAGCCATCTCCACTACGAAGTCCGGATCGACGGCCGTGCGGTCAACCCGATCCCCTTCATGCGCTCGACCGATTATCTCGCCTCGATCAAGAGCCGCAGCACGCACAGCATGGACCAGATCGCGCTGGGTGGTCCGGGTTCGGGCGGCCGCTGAGCCTTGCCTTGAGGGCGCCCGCAGCGCGCCCTACATTGCGATCATGACTTCCCTCCTCCTCACCGAAGCTGCTGCACGCCGCGTGGCACAGATCGCGACCAAGCAGTCGCGGCCGGCGATCCTCCGGCTCGCCGTCGATGGTGGGGGGTGCGCGGGTTTCACCTATCGTTTCGCACTCGGTGAACCGGAAGCCGACGACCTCGTCGCGGAGACCGACGGTGTCCGGCTGGTGGTCGATCCGGTGAGCTTCGACCTGCTCGACGGCAGCGAGGTCGATTATGTCGAGGATCTCGGCGGGGCGGCCTTCAAGGTGCGCAATCCCAACGCCGCCAGCGGCTGCGGCTGCGGCTCGAGCTTCGGGATCTGACCTTTCACCGCGCCCCTCCAGGGGAGCTGTCGGCATCGCCGACTGAGGGGTTTGGCGAACCCATCCGTCAGCCGCTTCGCGACTGCCACCTTCCCTGAAGGGAAGGGGCGAAGTACGGCAGCCGCATGAAGATCGCGACCTTCAACATCAACGGTATCCGCGCGCGGCTTCCGCGCCTGCTCGAATGGCTCGAGAAGGAGCAGCCGGACGTCGCCTGCCTCCAGGAGCTGAAGTGCGCCGACGAGTTGCTTCCCGTGCTCGACATCGAGGGCGCGGGTTACCGCGCCGTCTGGCATGGGCAGAAGGGCTTCAACGGCGTCGCGATCCTGGCCCGCGAACAGAGCCCCGACCTTCGCCGGGTGGGGCTTCCGGGCGATCCCGACGACAGCCACAGCCGCTACATCGAAGCCGAGGTCGGCGGGGTCGTAATCGCCTCCATCTACCTGCCCAACGGCAATCCGATCGGCACCGAAAAGTTCGACTATAAGCTGCGCTGGATGGAGCGGCTGCGCGAGCATGCGGCGCACCTCCTGTCCGAGGAGCGACCGGTCGTGCTCGCCGGCGACTTCAACATCATCCCCGAGGATCGCGATACCTTCTCGGTCTCGGCCATGGCGCGGGATGCGCTGACCCAGCCCGAGAGCCGCGCGGCCTGGCGGCGGATCGTCAATCAGGGCTGGACCGACGCCGTCCGGGCGCTGCACCCGACCGAGGACAAGCTATACACCTTCTGGGACTATACCGCGGGCTGCTGGCAGCGCGACGCGGGCTTCCGCATCGACCACCTGCTCTGTTCGCCGCAGGTCACCGACCGGCTGCAGGCGGCGGGGATCGATCGCTGGGCGCGCGGCGAGGAAAAATCCAGCGACCACACGCCAACCTGGATCACGCTGGCTTAGGGCGCCCGCGGCCGAGCGCCGCGACTAAAGTGCCTTCTCGTAGATGCGGTAGGTCTTGTTGACCTCGGCGCCCGGCAGCTGCGCGATAGACAGCATGCCCTGATTGTCCTCGAGCACCCAGCCGAACTCGCCATGGCTCGCGCCATAAGGGCCGACGCTCGCCACCCGGTTTCGTTCGATCATCATGAAGGCAAGCTGGGCCGACAGGCGGCCGCCCTGATACTTCTTGGCGACGCCCATCAGCGGCACCCGCATCCTTTTCACCCGCGGCTTGCGTAGCCGCCAGAGCAACTTGACGAAGCCGAACGGGAAGAGCTCGCCGTTGAGGTCGCGGGTCAGCTCATTGAGGTCGGGAATGGTGATCATGAAGGCCGCGGGCTCGAACACCCCGGCCTCGTTCTTCACCTCGGCGATGCAGACGAGGTCCTCGTAGATGATCGGCTTCAGCTTCTTGCCGGCATAAGCGATCTCGGACTCGGTCAGCGGCACGAAGCCCCAATTGTCCGACCAGGCATCGTTGAGCAGCGTCAGGATCGTGTGCGCTTCCTCGTCGAAACGACTCTTGTCGACGCTGCGGATGCGGATCTTGCCCGAGCGATCGCCGGCATCGATCAGTCGCTGGATCATCGGGATCATGTTGATCCGGATGTCGAGTTCGTAGGTGACGAGGTCCTTCGCCTTGGCATAGCCGGCGCCTTCGACAATCGCCTGGTAGCTCGGCCGATGATGGCCCATCATCGCGGTCGGCGGCTCGCCGAAGCCCTGGACGAGCAGGCCTGGCTCGTCCCAGATCGACAGGCTGAGCGGCCCGAGCGAGCTCGTCATGCCCTTGTCGCGAAGCCATTGTTCGGCGGTGGCGATGAGCTTCGGGCCAGCCTCGGCCTCGCCGTCGAAGACTTCGAACATGCCCCAGTTGCCGATGCCCGGACCCATATGTTCGAGGACCAGGCGATCGACCTGCGCCGAGATACGCCCGATCGCGCGGCCACCACGTTCGGCCAGCCACAGGGCGGCCTCGGCATGTTCGAACCAGGGATTCTTGCCTGGGGTGATCAGCCCCATCATCTCGTCCTTGAGGGGCGGCACCCAGTTGGGATCGTCCCGATAGACGTCCCAGACGAGGTCGACGAAGCGCTTGCGGTCGGCCTTGGACGCCACCGGCCGGATGATGAGATCGGACATTATTTGAGCAGGCTTCCCAGGATGCCGCGGAGCAGCTTGTTGCCGAGCTGGCGCCCGACCGAGCTCGCCGCCGAACGGGCGGCGCTCTGGACGGCCTTGTCGAACATGGTCGGACGGGCGGCCTCGCGGGCGGCGCGCTCCGCTTCGCGGCGGGCAGCGGCGTCGGCCTTGTCCTGCTCGCGCTGCAGCCGGGCTTCCTCGCGTTGGCGGGCAGCATCGGCTTGCGCCTGTTCACGCGCCAGCCGGGCCTGTTCCTTCGCGGCGAGCGCGTCGGCCTTTGCCTGCTCCTTCTCCGCCTGGGCCGCGGCGGCCGCGGCGGCGGCTTCGCCGGCCTTGGCCTTGAGGATTTCCTCGGCGCTGTCGCGGTCGACCAGCGTATCGTATTTCGTCCCGATCGCATCGGTGGTGACGAAGATCTGGCGCTCCTGCGCGGTCACCGGGCCGACCCGGCTGGCGGGCGGCTTGATCAGCACGCGCTCGACCGGCGAGGGGCTGCCGTCGGGCAGCAGGAGCGAGACCAGTGCCTCGCCGACCTTCAATTCGGTGATCGCGCTGGTGACGTCGATCTCGGGATTGGGACGGAAGGTCTCGGCCGCGCTCTTCACCGCCGCCTGGTCGCGCGGGGTGAAGGCCCGCAGCGCGTGCTGGACGCGGTTGCCGAGCTGGCCCGCGACCGTGTCGGGGATGTCGATCGGATTCTGGGTGATGAAATAGACGCCGACGCCCTTGGAGCGGATCAGGCGGACGACCTGCTCGACCTTCTCGAGGAGCGCCGGGGGCGCATCGTCGAATAGCAGGTGGGCCTCGTCGAAGAAGAAACAGAGCTTGGGCTGGTCCTGGTCGCCGACCTCGGGAAGGAGCTCGAACAGTTCGGAGAGGAGCCAGAGGAGGAAGGTGGAGTAGAGCCTTGGGGAGGCCATTAACTTGTCGGCGGCGAGGATGTTGACGATGCCCCGCCCGCTCTCGTCGATCTTGAGGAAGTCCTCGAGGGCCAGCGCCGGCTCGCCGAAGAAATGGTCGCCACCTTGGCTGCGCAGCTGGAGCAGGCTGCGCTGGATGGCGCCGATGGTGGGCTTGGCCACATTGCCATATTCGAGCGTCAGTTCGTCGGCGCGCTCTCCGCAGGCGACCAGCATCGCCTGAAGGTCGTCGAGGTCGAGGAGGAGCAGGCCCTCCTTGTCGGCGACATGGAAGGCGATCGTCAGCACGCCTTCCTGGACGTCGTTGAGGTTCATCAGCCGCGCGAGGAGCAGTGGGCCCATCTCACTGACGGTGGTCCTGATGGGGTGACCCTGCTCGCCGAAGAGGTCCCAGAACTGGACCGGGCAATCGCGATACTGCCAGTCGCTGATGCCGAGCTCGGCGGCACGGGCGGCGAAGATCTCGTGAGTCTTGGCGGTGGGCGACCCGGCCATGGCGAGGCCGGCGAGGTCGCCCTTCACATCGGCGACGAAGGTCGGGACGCCGGCGGCGGCGAAGCCTTCGACCAGGCCCTGGAGGGTCACGGTCTTGCCGGTGCCCGTCGCGCCCGCGATCAGGCCGTGGCGATTGGCGCGCTTCAGTTCCAGCTGCTGCGGGCTAACGCCGCCGCTCTTTGCACCGATGAAGATGCTGCCCATGTCGTCTCCCGTCCCTTGCCGTGGCCGAAGCCTAGCGAGGGACGGGAGGATAGGCGAGGGGTCAGCGCGCGATATCGATCCCGATGAAGGTCTCGGGAGCCGAGCCGCGCTTCACCAGCAGCAGGACCGCGGTCCGGCCGGCGCGGCGTGCCGCGTCCACCGCGGCCGCGACCTGCGCGGTCGAGGCGACCGGTTGGCGATTGACCGACATGACGACGTCGCCGCGGCGAAGGCCCTTGTCGGCGGCATCGCTGTTGGGATCGACGTTGGTGACGACGAGCCCGCGCGTGGTCGCCGGGACCTGCACGGCACGCGCGATTTCCGGGGTCAGCGGCTGCAGCGACAGGCCGAGCGCCTGCCCGGCAGGGACGGCCGGCTGGTTGCTGTCGTTGGGGTCGAACGAACCCTGGTCGGTCCCACCGTTGATCTTGGCCAGCTCTTCCTCGGTCGGGCGCTGCGCGACCGTTGCGGTGAAGGTCTGGCGGCGACCGTCGCGGATCACCTCGATCGGCACCTTGGCGCCAGGGGTGACGTTGGCGATGAGGTAGGAGGCGGTCTCGTCGGGGGTCACGTCGCGGCCACCGACACGGACGATCACGTCGCCCTGCTGGAGACCGGCGCGCTGCGCGGGCTGGCCGGGGACGACCGAGCGCACGAGCTCGCCGCGATCCTTGGGCAGGCCCAATGCGGCGGCGCTGCTCTCGTCGAGCGGAAGCAGGCCGATGCCGAGATAGCCGCGCTGCGGACGCTGCCCGCGGCGAAGGCTCTCGATCACCGGCTTGGCGAGCTCGGCCGGGATGGCGAGGCCGATGCCGACGCTCGCGCCGGTCGGGCTGATCAGCGCCGAATTGACCCCGATGACATTGCCGTTGAGGTCGAACATCGGGCCGCCGCTGTTGCCCATGTTGATGCTGGCATCGGTCTGGATGTAGCGGTCGTAGGCGCCCGCGCCGGTGATCCCGCGATGAAGCGCCGAGATGATACCGGCGGTGACGGTGCCGCCGAGGCCGTAGGGATTGCCGATCGCCATCACCCAGTCGCCGACACGCGCGCGCTGGCTGTCGCCCCACTGGACGAACGGGAAGTTGGCGCCCTCGACCTTGAGGAGGGCAAGATCGGACGCCTGGTCGCGGCCGATGATGCGGGCCGGAAGCTCGCGGCGGTCGGACAGGATGACGGTCACGCTGTCGACCGTCCCGGTGCCCTGCGCGCCCTGGATGAGGTGATTGTTGGTCACGACGTAACCGTCGGGCGAGATAATGAAGCCCGAACCGAGCGACCCAGTCTCGCGGGTCCGCGGCGCGGCGCCACCACTCTCGCCCTCATTCCCCTGGCCGGGCTGGCCGAAGCGGCGCAGGAACTCGGCGAGCGGATCATTCTGTTGGTTCTGGACCGGCACGCGCTGGCGGGTCGAGATATTGACCACGGCCGGCTGAAGCCGCGCGGCGAGGTCGGCGAAGGAAACCGGAGCGCCCTTCGGCGGCATGGCGGCCGGAGCATTTTGCGCAACCTGCGCACCGACCGGCCCGGTGGCGATCGAAAAGGCACTCCCGCCAATCAGCAGGGCCGCCGCGACACCGTAGGCATAGCGCACTTTGGAGAACTCCCTCGACGACTTCATATGGTCAGAACTTCCTTTAAGCGGTGAGCCCCAGCCACACGTGCTAGGTCAAGCACCTGAACGCTCATTGAACCGGTTCAGCGCCCACCCCCTCGCGTGAATTCGCGCAGGAACTCATTTTGCGGGGACAGGATCACGTTGGTCGGACGCGCCTTACCGTCGTCGCCGACGAAGGTGCGCTGATAGGCCTGCATCGCGCGGTAGAAGTCGTAGAAGGCCGGATCCTTGCCGAAACTGGTGGCATAGGTCTTGGCCGCCTCGGCATCGGCTTCGGCGCGGATGATCTGGGCCTGCTTGGCACCCTCGGCCCGAATCGAGCGCGCTTCCTGCTCGCGCGCGGTCTTCATCCGGTCGTAGGCGCTTTGCAGCGGGCTTCCGTCGGGAAGGTCGGCGCGCTTGATCCGGACGTCGATGATCTGGACGCCATATTGGCGCGCGACCCGGTCGAGGCCGCGACGGATATTCTCCATCGCGCCCTGCCGCTCGGGGCTGAGCAGGTCGGCGAACGGCCGCTTGCCGAGCTCGTTGCGAAGTTCCGAGCCGAGGATCGGACGAAGCGCCTCGCCAACGCGGTCCTCCGACCGGGCGCTGACGTACATCCGCAGCGGATCGACGATCCGGTAGCGGGCGAAGGCATCGACCTCGAGCCGAAGCTGGTCGGTCGACAGCACCTGCTGCCGTTCCATGTCGACGTCGCGGACGCGCTTGTCGATCCGGACCAGTTCCTCGAAGAAGGGGATGCGAAAGGCGAGGCCGGCGCCCGCGCTGCCGATCGGCTGGTTCGCGCGGTAGCGGTTGTAGATGCGCTCGGGCTTGCCAAAGCGCACCACCAGCGCCTGTTCGGTCTCGCTGATCACGCTGACGCTCGACAGCACGGTCACCAGCAGGAGCGTGGCGAGGATGGCTGCCATCAACGGGCGGCGGAGGAAGGCGTCGATCATCGACCGCCTCCCTGCTGGGCGCCGCCCTGGGCCTGCGGCTCCGATATCGCGGCTGCTGGCGGTCGGGTCTGCTGAAGCGGCAGGTAGGGCGTCACGCCGGGCGCCTCGACGATCGTCTTGTCGACGTTCTGCAGGACGCGTTCCATGGTCTCGTAATACATGCGGCGGCGGGTGACCTCGGGGGCGAGCTTGTACTGCTCGTAGACCTTGTCGAAGGCCGTCGCTTCACCCTGACTGAGCTGGCGCAGCTGGAGGGAATAAGCGCGGGCCTGGTTGATGTCGCTCTGCGCGGCCTGCTGCGCCGCGCTGACCGCCTTGAAGGCGTCATTGACGGCCGAGGGCGGGTCCGCCTGCTTGATCGCGACGCCCTGGATGACGACGCCGCTGCGATAGAAGTCGAGAATCCGCTGCATCGTCTCCTGCACCCGGGCCTCAATCTCGCCGCGGCCTTCGCCGATGGCTTCGTTGAGGGTGGTGCCGCTGAGCGCCGCGCGCATCGCGCTTTCGGCGACCTGCTGGATCGTCTCTTCCGGATTCTGGAGCTCGAACAGGTAAAGCTCGGGATCGCGGACGTTCCAGCGGACCGTATAGGCGATGTCGATGATATTCTGGTCGCCCGTCAGCATCAGCGTCTCGCTGGTGGTCGAACCGAGGTCGATTCCGCGGATGTTCTCGACGTCGACCTTCTGGACCCGCTCGATCGGGCTCGGGAGGGTGAATCCGACACCTGGCCCGAGCGTGCGGCTGTAGCGGCCGAACTGGGTCACGACGCCGCGCTCTTCCGGCGCGATGCGGTGGAAGGTGGTCAGCACCAGCCACAGCGCGAGGAAGGCGGCAAAGAGCCAGAAGATCAGCGACGCGCTCGGCGGACGGCGGCCGATGCCTCCGCCGATCCCGCCACCGCCACCCCCGCCGAAGCGGGCGCGGCTGCGAGCGATCAGATCGTCGAGGCTGGTGACGTTGTTGCCGGCGCCGGGCTTGGTCGCGCCGGGCGAACCCCAGGGGCTGGTCGGCCCCGGGCTCGGCGGTTCCTTGCCGCCGCCATTGTCAGGCGGCGTCGATCCGCCACTTGGACCCCATGGTCCCTTGCTGTCCGCAAAAAGGCCGCGCACGCGTGAAGCCCACCCCGGGATGCTGTTCATGCGGACAGATATAGATGCAGGTCCGGCATTTAACAGTGGGGGCGAAACAATGACCCTTGTGCCGGGTGGACGAGACCCTAGGTGCTGCCCGCCATGACCATCGAGAAGAGCCACTTCGGCGCCGACGCCGACACCATCCGCTCGATCCGCGAGAAGGACGGCGTGCTGACCCTGGTAGTCGATGCGACCGGGCTCGACGAGGCGGCGCGCACGGCGCTCGAGGCGCGTCTGCGCGATGAAGCGAGGACCCAGGAAGGCATTTCCGAAGTCCGTGTCGCCATGACCGCCGGCAAGGCGGAAGGTCCGCGCCTGATCGCCGTCGGGGCGGGGAAGGGCGGGGTCGGCAAGTCGACCGTCTCCACCAATCTGGCCATCGCGCTCAGCCGCCTCGGCCACAAGGTCGGGATCATCGACGCCGATATCTACGGCCCCTCGCAGCCGACCCTTCTAGGCACGTCCGAGCGGCCCGAAGCCCGCGACAAGCAGCTGATCCCGGTCGAGGCGCAGGGGATCAAGTTTCTCTCCGTCGGCCAGCTCGTCAGCCCGGGCCATGCGCTCGCCTGGCGGGGGCCGATGGCGTCGGGGGCACTGACCCAGCTGGTGGAAGGCGACTGGAGCGGGACCGACTATATCATCGTCGACCTTCCCCCCGGCACCGGGGACGTGCAGCTTTCCCTGATCCAGAAGTCGCGACCGGTGGGGGCGGTGATCGTTTCCACCCCGCAGGACCTCTCCCTCGCCGATGCGCGGCGCGCGATCGACCTGTTCGGCAAGACCTCGGTGCCAGTCCTCGGCCTGATCGAGAACATGGCCGGCTATCAATGCCCCCATTGCGGGGAGACCAGCGATCCGTTCGGCAGCGGCGGGGCCGAGGCGACGGCGCGCGAACTCGACGTGCCCTTCCTCGGGCGGCTTCCGCTCTCGGCGAGCCTTCGCGCCGAATCCGATGCCGGACGTCCTCCGGCCGCCGGCGACGGCCCTGCCGCGGCTGCCTTCCGGACGCTCGCCGAAGCCGTCCTCGTCCAGCTTCGCGGCTAGGCGCTCGCGACCGTCATTTCGGAGATCAGGATCGTCGGTGCGTCGATCCCACGGCGCAGCTCGAGGTCGCTTGCCGGCTCGAGCGAACGGAACATGTCCTTGAGATTGCCGGCGATGGTGATCTCGGCAACCGCCGGTCCGATCGCGCCATTCTCGACCAGGAAGCCGGCCGCGCCCCGGCTGTAGTCGCCGGTCACCGGATTGACGCCCTGTCCGATCAATTCGGTCACGAGGATCGCCCGCGGGCCCGAGGCGAGCAGCGCATCGCGGCTCCGCTGCCCTGGCAGCATGAAAAGATTGGACGGCCCCGCCGCCGGGCTTCCGCCGACCGAGCGACTGGCGTGCCCGGTGGGGGCGATTCCAAGCTGCCGGGCCGAGGCGCTTTCGGCGAGCCAGCTGGTCAGCACGCCGTCGGCGATGAGGTCGAGCTGGCGGCACGGCAGGCCTTCGCCGTCGAACGCCCGGCTGCGCAGGCCGCGCACGCGGAAGGGATCGTCACGGACCGTTACGCCCGCGGCGAACAGCTGCGTGCCCAGCGCATCGAGGAGGAAGCTCGTCTTGCGCGCGATCGCGCTGCCCGTGATCGAGGCGACGAGGTGGCCGAGCAGAGAGGAGGAGACGCGCGGGTCGAACAGCACGGCACAGGGGCCGCTTTCCATCCGCACGGGATTAACGCGCGCGACCGTTCGTTCGGCGGCGAGGAGGCCGATCTTCTCGGCCGGGTCGAGGTCGGCGAGGTGCCGCGCCGAATGCGACGCATAGTCGCGCTGGAGGGCGCCGGCCTCGCCCGCGACGACGCTGGCCGAGATGCTGTGGTGGGTCCCGCGGATCGCGCGGGCGAAGCCCGTCGAGGTGGCGAGCGCGACGAGGCTTTGACCCGTGCCCGCCGATGCCCCGTTGCTGTTCGTCACCCCGGCGACGCCCCGCGCCGCAGTCTCGGCCTCGCGCGCGCTGTGCTCGAGCCAGGCGAGGGTCGGCAATTCCCCTTCGGCCAGATCGAGGTCCGGCCTGTCGCCGCTCCCGAGGAGGGCGGGGTCGGCAAGCCCGGCATAGGGGTCCTCGGGTGCCTGCCGGGCCATGGCGACCGCGCGTTCGGCGAGGTCGGCGAAGCCCGCCGGATCGATGTCGGCCGAGGAGACAGTCGCCGAACGGTGCCCGTCGAACACGCGCAGGCCGATCTCGAAGCTCTCGCTATGGTCGATGTCCTCGATCTCGCCGAGGCGGACTGAGATGCCGCTCGAGCGGCTGATCCCGATCATCGCGTCGGCGGACGAGGCGCCTGCCTTACGTGCGGCGTCGACCAGCTTCGCCGCGCGCTCGGCGGCATCCTTCTCGTTCAGCATGCCCCGCCTGTAACGGCTAGGGAGCGGCGCTCAAGCCTACGGCGGCAAATCCGAGCAGCAGCAGCAGTCCGGTGAAGCGATTGGACCGGAACAGGCGAAGCGCGAGTTCGCCGTCGTCGGGACTGGCACGGGCGACCTGGCTGCCGAGGTGAAGCGCGGCGGGGAAGAGGGCGGCGAGGGCGAGCGGCTCTGGTCGCACCGTCCACAGCGCCGCGGCCCAACCCATCAAAGCGAGTAGATAGAAGATGCCGACACCGAGCGCGGCATGCCGCCCCAGCCGCCGCGCCGAGGAGCGGACTCCGACCAGCGCGTCGTCCTCCTTGTCCTGGATGGCGTAGAGCGTGTCGTAGCCGATCACCCAGAAGATGCTTCCGATCCACAGCCACAGCGCCGCAAGGTCGAACGTGCCGCGCACGGCCGGCCAGCCGACCAGCGCGCCCCAGCTGAAGACCAGCCCGAGCCACGCCTGCGGCCACCAGGTGATCCGCTTCATGAAGGGATAGGCGAGGACGGGAAGCACGGCCGCGAGCGCGATCAGCTGGGCGATGAGCGGAAGCTGGAAGAGGACGATGAGCCCGACGGCGCACAGCGCGGCGATCAGGCTCCACGCCGCTTTCGGTGTCACGCGGCCGCTGGCGAGGGGACGGAGACGGGTTCGGGCGACCTGACGGTCAAGGTCGCGGTCGACGAGGTCGTTGTAGACGCAGCCCGCCGAACGCAGCGCGAAGGCGCCGAGGAGCAACCAGGCGAACAGGTCCCAGCGGCCGCCGACCCCGGCCAAGGCCACGCTCCATGCGCAGGGCCAGTAGAGGAGCCAGGTCCCGATCGGCCGATCGACCCGCATCAGGCTGGCATAAGGCCGCCAGGAGGCCGGAAGTCCGCCGATCAGGCCGTGGCGCTCGGAATCCGGGACGAGGTCGGTGGTCACGCGCCGGGGCTTACCCGCTGCCGTTCTACTGCGAAAGCGGGAGCCCGGTCCTTGTTTTCAGGCCCCTCCGGTCCTCGCCGGAGACCCGTTCAGGCGGCTTCGCGCTCGCTGCCGGCCTGGTCGCCGCGCTTGCGGGGATGGCCAGTGGCGACGATCCCGCCCGACAGGGTCTTCACCCACGGATAGCGCTTGGCCACTTCCTCGGTGTAGCCGAGGTTGAAGACGGTCGGGCTCTTCTTGGGGCGCTCGGGCCGGTCGTAGAAGGTGCCAAGCACGCGATCCCAAAGATAGCTTGTGATCCCGTAATTGCCGTTCTCATCGTGGAAATGGTGCGCCATGTGGCGCTTCTTCATCTCGGCGATGACCTTGCTCTTGGGCTTGTAGGCGAGGTGCTGGATGCAGTGCACGAACTCGTAGACGCAGGTCGTGATGAGGCCCGCCGCGAACGCCGCCGCCGCGCCGCCGATCCCGCCGATCGCATAGCCGACCGGGAGGCTCACGGCCGCAATGGTCGGAAGCGTCGTGTGGAGCGCGCCGAACAGCACCTCGAGGTGGTTCGGGTCCTGGTGGTGATCATAATGGATGCGCTTCCAGGTCGAGGCGAGGAAGGGCACCTTGAACATCCAGTTGCTGTGAAGCACCCAGCGGTGCAGACAGTACCAGACGAGCGGGTACAGAATGACCACGGTGCCAACCGCGATACCGGTCTGCAGCAGGCTCGCAGGATATTCGGCCCACACGACGATGCTGGCGAACGCCAGCGCGATGTAGGTGATGATCGCCGGATACTGGAAATAGGCGATCCAGAGATCCTTCAGGGTCATGCGATCGAGATAATGCGACCGCTTCCAGATGCCGGGCTTCACCGAACTGCTCACGTTTCTCATGCCTCTGAATATGGGGCGCGGGCACCGCGGTGCCAGTCCACAAGCCCTTATTCCTGCACCTTCAATGCGGCGACATTGGGACAAAAGCCCTAGCGCGGCAGCTTCGCAAGCAGCTGTTCGGGCGTGAGTTCAGAGTCGAGACGGACACCCCTCAGCTCATAGGTCGGCGTACCCGTGACGCCGGATGTCCGCGACGTCAGGTCGGCATTGGTGACCCAGTCATGCGCCGCCTGGCTGGCGAGGCATTGCTGCGCGGCGGTTGCGGTAAGGCCGTGTTGCGCGGCAATGGCGAGAAGGCCGCCGGCCTCGGCAAGCGCCCGCGCATGATCGAGCGGTCCGGCCAGTTCGGCAGCATAGATCCGGCCCCGCGCCGTCTCGTCGGCATCCGCAGCCGTCAGCGCGGCCTTGGTCTCGGCCTGCCGGGCGAACATCTGCTCGAGGAAGGCGAGGCGGCGCGAGGGGGCGACGCAGCGGGCAAGGACGGTCCCGGCACGGTCATGCGGGAAGATGAGGAAAGGCCGGAAGGCGAAACGCAGCTTGCCCGCCCTGACCAGTGAATCGACCTTGGCGCCCGTCTCGGCCGCGAAATGCCCGCAATGGGGGCAGCCGAGGCTGGCATATTCGGTCAGGAGCGGCGCGCCCGGCTTGCCGAAGGTCCAGCCGGCCGCGCTTTCGACGACATTGCTGCGCCAGTCTTTGGCAGCAGGCGGCGCGGCCGCTCCGATGGCAAACAGCGAGAGCAGGGCGAGAAACAGGCGCTGCATCATTCCTCCGAACGGATGAGGACGGTCTCGCCGATGAGCAGGAACAAGAGGAAGGGTGCCCAGGCCGCGAGCAGCGGCGGGTAGGCCCCGACATTGCCGAGCGCGACGGCGAAATTGTCGATGACGAAATAGGCAAAGCCGAGCGCCATGCCGATCACCGCCCGGACGAGCACCTTGCCCGAGCGGGCGAGGCCGAAGGCGGCGATCGCGGCGAGGAGCGGCATCAGCATGGTCGAAAGCGGCTGCGAAACCTTGTGCCAGAGGCCGGTCCGGGCGGTGGCGGTGGTCACGCCGGCGCGCTCCATCTCGCCGATATTGTGCTGCAGCGTGCCGAAGGTCTGTGCGGCCGGATCGACCTTGGCGAGGGTGAAGCGCTGCGGCTCGACCCCTTCGAGCGCGCGAACGGTCGGCCGCTGGAGGACCATGTTCATGCCGCTGTCGTAAGTCGAAACCTTCTGCAGCATCCACGCGCCGGCATAAGGCCGGGCCTCCTCGGCGTTGACGATCCGGCGGATCGTATTGTTCTCGCGCTCGAAGATGCGGACCCCGCGAAGCATGACCCCGCTGCCGCGCCCGGTGACGATCCGCGCCTGGACGAGGTCGTCGCCGGCGGTCACCCAGACGTTGCTGAGAATCCCGCTGTCGGGCGGCACCGGCTTGTAGTCATTGTCGCTCCACGCCGAGAGCTGGCGCGATCCTTTAACCACCACCATCTCGTTGAAGGCGAAGGACAGGCCGGCAAGTACCAGGCTCGCGGCGATCAGCGGCGCAAGCAGCTGATGCGCGGAAAGGCCAGCCGCCTTCATCGCCACCACCTCGCTGCTCTGGTTGAGCGTGGTGAAGGTAATCAATGCGCCGAGCAGGAAGGAGAAAGGGAAAGCGAAGGCGATCAGCTGTGGGTAGCGATAGCCGACATAGGCCCAGAGCTCGCCCTCGCCATTGCCCGGGATGGCCAGGATCTTTCCCGATTCCGACAGGAGGTTCAGCATCATCAGCACGATGCTGAGCGAGAGCAGCACCGCGAGGCTGCGCGAGACGTAGAGCCACACGGTGTAGCGGGCGAGCCGCGGCGACGGGAAGAAGTTGAGGTTGATCATGCGGCGGTCGCGACCGTCCGCCGGCGCGGCTTGGGAAGCAGCCGCTTGATGAAGCTCCATGCCTTGGCCCCGCCGCGCTCGAGCGCGCCGATCGGCTGGCCGCCGGGCTTGGTCGCCAGCGTCATGAACATCCAGATGATGCAGCCGGCGAAGATCAGGAACGGAATGTACATCACCACCTCGGGGGTGAAGTCGCCACGGGCGCCGGCGTCCTCGGCCCACTGGTTCACCTTGTGATAGGCGACCACCATCACGATCCCGATGAAGATGCCGAGGCTCGAACTGCTCCGCTTGGGCGGCACCGCCAGCGCGACCGCGAGCAATGGCAGGAGCATCATCATGATGACCTCGACCATCCGGAAGTGAAGATTCGACCGCGCCGCCAGATTGGCCTCGCCGGTGACCGTCCCGCCATAGCTGACCCGGATTAGCTCGGGCAGGATCATCTCCTCGGTCTCGTCCTGCGCGCGGGCACGGAAGCTGTCGACGCGCGGAAGTTTGATCGGGAGGTCGTAGCTCTGAAACGCCAGCGTCCGCGGGACGGTGAACTTGGGATCCTGCTGGATCAGCCGTCCTTCCTCGAGCCGGAGGAGGATGGTGTCGGGATCGTCGGTGGCGAGAAATCGGCCATGCGCGGCGGTCGCGACCACGGCCGCGCCCTTGTCGTCGGCCTGAACGAAGATGCCGTGGAGCTGCGTGCCCTTGTTCTCGCTCCGGTCGATCCGGATCGTGAAGCGCTTGGACAGGGTGTTGAACTCGCCCACCTTGAGGCTCGCGCCGAGCGCGCCCGAGCGCAGGTCGAAGCGCAGCCGCTCATAGCCATAATGCGTCCAGGGCTGGAGCCAGCCGACGATGAACAGGTTGAGTAGCAGCAGCACGAAGGCATAAGCGTAGGGCACGCGTAGCAGCCGCCCGAAGCCCGCCCCGATCCCGCGCAGCGCGTCAAGCTCGCTCGACAGGGCCAGCCGCCGGAAGGCGAGGAGGATCCCGAGCATCAGCCCGATCGGAATGCCGAGCGCGAAATATTCGGGGAGGAGGTTGGCAAGCATCCGCCAGACGACGCTGACCGGCCCGCCCGCGTTGATCACGAAGTCGAACAGGCGCAGCATCTTGTCGAGGACGAGCAGCATCGCCGCCAGCACGAGCGTGCCGAACAGGGGGATGGCGATCGCCTTGGCGATGTAGCGGTCAATCAGCGACATTGGTCTTTTCGGGTGCGGCCCCTCAACACCATCATTTGGCCGCAAAGCAAGTGCAACCACAACAAACCAGCATTCCGTCTGCTCTGGGCTTCCTGAAGCTGGGCTGACGAAAACTGCTTTGGCGTGAGGTGAAACAGGCTTTTTGATGCGTTGCCCGATGCTGCTTGCTGCCGGATTGTTGACCGCGATGGCGTTGCCGTCGGCGGCGACGGCTGCGCCGCTGGGCGACAGCGCGGCCTGCAACGGCGGCACGCCGGCGATCCTCGTTCGCGTCTCGGGCTTCAAGGAATCGCGAGGGCTGCTCCGCTTCGCCCTCTATGATTCGGGTAGCTGGCTGAAGAAGGGGGCGTCGCTGAAGAAGGTAAAGGTACCGGTGAGCGGTCGCTCGATGGACGTCTGCATCGCCGTGCCCCGGTCCGGCGCCTATGGCGTCGCGGTCCATCACGACATCGATTCGGACAAGGCAAAGGACCGTACCGACGGTGCCGGCTTCTCGGGCAACCCGGCGCTCAGCCTCGTTGGCCGGCCGAGCTTCTCCGGCAGCCGAGTCCAGGTTGCGGGAACGGTCGTCCCGATCGCGATCCGGCTGCAATATCTGCGCGGCCTGTCGATCGGCCCGCTGAGGAACAGCTGATGGCCAAGGCCCGAATCGCGCTTCTCAGCAACCCCAAGTCGACCGGCAACCTGTCGCAGCTGCCGCGCATCCGCGCCTTCTGTGCCGAGCATCCGGACATCTTCCACTATGAGGTCGAGAAGGCCGACCAAGTCGGCTGCGCGCTCAAGACCATCGCCCGGGTCCGCCCGAAGATGCTGGTCATCAACGGCGGCGACGGCACCGTTCAGGCGGCGCTGACCGAGATCGTCAACGGCGGCCATTTCGCCGACCAGCGCCCGCCCGTCGCGGTCCTGCCCAACGGCAAGACCAACCTCATCGCCCTCGACCTCGGCGCGCAGGGCGATCCAGTCGAGGCGCTGCAACGGCTGATGGAGATGGCGGAGGGCGACCTCAGCGACCGGCTGGTCGCGCGCGAACTGATCGCGCTTACCAGCGACGGCTCGACCCAGCCGGTCATCGGCATGTTCCTCGGCGGCGCCGGGCTTGCCGACACGATGAAATATTGCCGCGAGAAGATCTATCCGCTCGGCCTGCCCAACGGGATCAGCCACGTCATCACCGCCATTGCGGTGCTGATCCGGCAGATGGTCGGGCTCGGTGGCGGCCTGCTTCCGCCCAAGCCAGCGCCGATCGAGGTCAAGGTCCGCCGCCGCGGGACGCTGAGCGGGCGCTTCGCCCTCCTCGCCGTCACCACGCTCGAGAAGCTCCTCCTCGGGAGCGATCTCCATACCGCCGGCAAGGGGCCGCTGAAGCTGCTCGCGGTCGATCACCGCTCGACCTCGCTCGTCCGCGGCCTCGTCGCGGGTCTCGGCGGGCGCCTCGGCCGCAAGCAGGTCGACGGCGTTCATGTCGAGGAAGCGGACGAAATCTCGATCGAGGGCGACAACAGCTCGGTGTTCCTCGACGGTGAGATGTTCCACGCCCGTATCGGCATGCCGATCACCCTGACCCCGGCTGCGCCTTTGTCCTTTGTCCGCCTCGCCGCCTGATCCCGCCCTTGAACTGAAACGCCTGGTTGCCGAGGAGCTCGGCACCCCGGTCGATCCGCGCGTGGCCGAGATGGCCGCGGCGATCGCGGCCCAGCATGGGCAGGCGTCGCGGGCGGTCCTCTTCTACGGCTCCTGCCTTCGCGATGTCGCGCTTGAGGGCGCGATGCTCGATTTCTACCTGATCGTCTCGGACTATGGCGCGGCTTACGACCAGCGCTGGCTGGCGACCGCCAACCGGCTGATCCCGCCCAACGTCTTTCCCTTCGCCCATGCCGGCCTTGCCGCCAAATATGCGGTGCTGAGCGAAGCGGACTTCCGCCGCCTCAACGGGCCGGAGACCCGCAATGTCTCGGTCTGGGCGCGCTTCGCCCAGCCGTCGCGGCTGGTCTGGGCCGCGGACGAGGCCGCGCGCGAGCGGGCCATCGCCGCCGTCGCCCGGGCAGCGCCGACGCTCCTCAGCGCCGCCATGTGCAGCGTCCCCAACGACCAGCCGCCGCTCGATCTCTGGCGGGCGGCCTTCGCACTCACCTATTCGGCCGAGCTTCGCGCCGAGAAGAAGAGCCGCGGCCAGTCGGTCGTCGACAGCGATCCCAGCCGTTACCAGCGCTTCTTCGGCCCGGCGATGGCCGCCGCGCGCGAGGGCGGAAAGCGCTGCAAGGGCTCGTGGCGCCGCCGCCGCATCGAGGGCAAGCTGCTTTCGGTCGCCCGCCTCGCCAAGGCCAGCGCCACCTTTGCGGGCGGTGCCGAATATATCGTCTGGAAGATCAACCGCCACGCCGGCACGAACTTCGCGCTCAGCGACTGGCAGAAGAAGCATCCTCTGGTCACCGCGGTGACACTCCTGCCGCGGCTCCTGAAGAGCGGCGCGATCCGCTAGTCGGCGGGCGCGAGCAGGAAGTTGATCCGGGCGCTGGCGATCGGCGCGCTGCGATCCTTCTGCCAGGCGAAGGTTTCGACATTGGCGATACGCCCGCCGAGCCGCTCGATCGTCGCCTTGGCGAACGTGTCGCGGTTCTTGCCGCCGAGCAGGAAATCGACCGTCACCGACACCGGTTTCGGCACCAGCCCGCGCCCCTTGAGCGCCTGCGCCAGCTCGCCATAGGCCGCGAATTCGAGCAGCCCGGTGATCGCACCGCCGTGAAGGAAGCCCGGCCGCCCGACCACGTCGTCATGAAAGGGCATGACGAACAGCAGCCCATCCTCGTCCTGCTCGGTTCGAAGCTGGAGCAATTGGGCGTAAGGGGGGAGGGGGGCGTTCATGGCGTGCTTCTCTACCCCGGGCTTGCCCGCATTTCGCCCCTTTGTTGCGCTTCAGGCCTCGAAACCCTAGCGAGAATGACATGACGGACCGCGACGAACGCAAGCAATCGATCCTCCGGCTGGTGGCCGAGTTCAACAAGAAAGGCATCGAGGTGGGCGAGGAAACCCGCTTCGCCCAGGATCTCGAATGGGACAGCCTGACGGTGATGGACTTCGTCGCCGCGGTCGAGGACGAGTTCGACATCATCATCACCATGAACCGCGCCGCCGAGATCGAGACGGTCGGTGCGCTGATCGACGCGGTCGGCGAGCTTCAGGGACAGTAAGGATGACCGATCCGGGCCTCGCCATGACCGCCGATGCCGGCAAGCCCGCGCCGCGCGGCACCGCCCCCGACCTGTTCGACAAGTTCCAGCCGCTGATCGACCAGCGCGAGGCGTTGCTGTCGACCGGCGTGACCGATCCGTTCAACCTCACCATGGAGCGGGTCGAGAGCCCGACCGTGGCGATCTGCAACGGCAAGCGGACGATCCTGCTCGGCACCTACAATTACATGGGCCAGACCTTCGATCCCGACGTGCTGGCGGCGGGCAAGCAGGCGCTGGACGAGTTCGGCTCGGGCACCACCGGAAGCCGGGTGCTCAATGGCACCTACCAAGGCCACCGCGAATGCGAGGAAGCGCTCAAGCGCTTCTATGCCATGGACCATGCGATGGTCTTCTCGACCGGCTACCAGGCCAATCTCGGGATCATTTCGACCATGGCGGGGAAGGACGATTACGTCATCCTCGACATCGACAGCCATGCCTCGATCTACGACGGTTGCGCGCTCGGCAACGCCCAGATCGTCGCCTTCCGCCACAATGACGTCGACGCGCTCGAGAAGCGCCTCAAGCGCCTGCCCGCCGAGGCCGGCAAGCTGGTCGTCCTCGAGGGCGTCTATTCGATGCTCGGCGACGTCGCCCCGCTGAAGGAGATGGTCGCCATCTCCAAGGCACATGGCGCGATGGTGCTGGTCGACGAAGCGCATTCGATGGGTTTCATCGGTCCCAACGGCCGCGGCGTCGCCGAAGAGCAGGGCGTGCTCGACGACGTCGACTTCGTGATCGGCACCTTCTCCAAGTCGGTCGGTACCGTCGGTGGCTTCTGCGTCTCGAACCACCCCAAGTTCGAAATCCTCCGCCTCGTCTGCCGCCCCTATGTCTTCACCGCTTCGCTTCCGCCGAGCGTGGTCGCCACCGCCGCGACCTCGATCGACAAGCTTCAGGGAGCGGCCGACAAGCGTGCGCATCTCTGGGCCAACAGCCGCCGCCTCCACGGCGGGCTGAAGGATCTCGGCTTCACGCTCGGCACCGACGAGCCGCAGTCGGCGATCATCGCGGTGATCATGCCCGACCTCGAAAAGGGCGCGGCCATGTGGGAAGCGCTGCTGCAGGAAGGGCTCTACGTGAACCTCGCCCGCCCGCCGGCGACCCCGGCCGGCATGACCCTCCTGCGCTGCTCGCTCTGCGCGCTCCACAGCGAAAGCCAGGTCGGCGAGATCCTTGGCATGTTCGAAGCCGCGGGCAAGCGCGTCGGGGTTATCTGACCGTCAGGACCCGCCAGCCCTCGGGCAGATAGTCGACGCTCTGATAGTAAGAGAAGGCGCAGGTGCCTCCCGGGAGGTAGGCACCGCCCTTCAGCACGCCATAGGCGACCGAGCCGAGGAAGATTGGCGCGCCGCTGTCCCCGCGCCGGCATTCGGGCCCGCGAAGGGTGATCCAGCTGTTGGTGCAGAGCCCGCCGCAAAGGTCGCCCGCCGGCGCGAAGTCGGTCAGCTCGACCTCGGAGCAGGCATAGCCGCTGCTCTCCCCGCGAAGGCACAGCCAGTCGCCGACGCGAGTCATCGGTCGGGTCGCCCAGGTGGTCACCGGACGCACCGCGGTCTTGCCCTTGTCGCTGAAGATCAGGGGCTCGGCCGGCCCCACGCCGCCATGGATCTGGACGTCGTTTTGCGCCGCGCCCCAGGCGCCGAGCAGCGGAAGCAGCCGTTCCTCCCCGTCGGGCCCGCGCCAGCTCAACGTATCGGGGCAGTGCGCCGCGGTGGTGATTCCAAGCTTCCCCGCCTCGTCCTTGACCACGAAGCCGGTCGTGCAGCGGAAGCGCCGACCTTCGGCGTTCGGGCCCTCGACCCGTCCCCCACCGATCGCCGCGCTGTCGGTCATGATTGCGTCGAGGCGACGGATCCGGACCGGAATGCTGAGCCGGTCGAACAGGCCCTTCTCGACGTCGGCCACGGGACGCGTGTCGGCCGCGGGGCGCTGCATCACGATGAGGCCGCCCGTCGCCGGATCGACCCCGGCGCCGCGATAGCCGGGGACCAGCCCGGGCAGGTTGCCGCGCTCGGCATCGAGCACCCGCAAGGCCATCGCCCGGGTCGAAGGCGCGCGGATCTCGAATCGGATCGGGATCGACAGGCCCTGCTCGCTCGCGACGAAATCGCCGGGTGCCGCCCCGCCTTCGAGCCGCACGACCACGCCCCAGCTCGGCCGATGCTCGATGCGGATCGATGCAAGGCGGTCGGTGTAGCGGACCCGCAATTGCTCGGTCACCGGAATGCTCGCCTGCTGCATCCGAAGCCGCTGGAGCGCGTCGGCCGGCGAGATCCCGAACGCCTTCGCATAGGAGTCCGCATCCTGTTGCAAAGCAGCCTCGGGCGTGAGGCGCACGGGCTCGGCGGCGATGGCGGGTGCCGCGACGGACAGAGCGGCAAAGGCGGCGAAAAGCCTGGTCATGGGCCATCTTTTGGCAAGCGGATGATGAACGAGCGGTTGTGCCGCTCCTAGTGGAGTCCTAGACACGCAGGTCATGAGGGCGACCACCGAGGACAGCGAGTTCGACGGACGCCGGTTCGGGGCAGCAGCCGGGGCGACTCTGGCGGCACTCATCCTGCTTGGCATGGTCCTCCTGGTCGCGATGAGCAACCGTGCCCGCGACGCGGCGCTCGAGCGGGAACGCCATGCCTATGACGTGACTTTGCTCGTCCGCACCGCCGACGCCACCCTCGCCCGGTCCGAGGCGGCACTCGGCCGCTTCGTGCTCGACGAGGACGTCAGAACCTCGGGCAGCATCTACGCCAACGAATGGCGCCTGGCGGGGACCCAGCTGCGCCAGCTCGAGCGGCTGGTTCGCTACGATCGCGTCCAGTCGCGCCGGGTTGCCGAGGCGCAGGAGCTGTACGACCAGCATGGCATCAACCTCGCCAAGGTCGCGCAGGCCGCCGCCAGTGCCCGCGGCGAAGGCGGCATCGCGCTTTTCTACACCTTCACCCGCGAGGGGCAGGGCGAGGCGAAGACGCTGGGCTCCAAGCTTCGCAGCAAGCTTGCGGAGATCGCCACCAGCGAACGCAACGTCCTCCGCAACAGCATGGAGGAGACGCAGTTCTTCTCGGCGCAGGCCGACCGGCTGACCGACTATCTGTCGTGGCTCGGCGTGCTGATCGGTCTGGCGGCGATCGGGCTTGGCCTGCTCGCGGTCCAGGCAGTCCGCCAGAACCTCCTCTCGCGGCGCGAGGCGGAGACGCTCGAGCAGGCGGTCGCGCTTCGCACCCAGGAACTGTCGGCGGCGAACGAGGCGCTGCGGGCCGAGGCCGAGGACCGCGAGGCGGCCGAGGCGCAGCTTCGCCAGATCCAGAAGATGGAAGCCGTGGGCCAGCTCACCGGCGGCATCGCGCACGACTTCAACAACATGCTGGCGGTAGTGGTCGGCGGCATCGACCTCGCCAAGCGTCGCATCGGCGGGCCCAAGCGCGAGGTGCTTCAGCATCTCAACAATGCGATGGACGGCGCGACCCGGGCGGCGGCGCTGACCCGGCGCCTGCTCGGCTTCGCCCGGGCCGAGCCACTGCTTCCCGAGCAGGTCCAGCCGGGCGACCTCGTCCGCGGGCTGACCGACCTTCTCGACCGGACCCTCGGCGAGCGAATCCACGTTCGCGTCGAACCCCGCGGCGAGTGGCCGGTCTATTGCGACCCTCACCAGCTCGAGAACGCGCTGCTCAACATGGCGGTGAACGGGCGCGACGCGATGGAGGGCGAGGGGATGCTCACCATCGCCACCAGCGACATCGCGCTGTCCGACGGCGAGGTCAGCGGGCTGCCCGCGGGCGACTATGTCAGGATCGCGGTCGCGGACCAGGGCTGCGGGATGAGCGAGGAGGTCCAGCGCCGCGCATTCGAGCCCTTCTTCACCACCAAGGAAGTGGGCAAGGGCACCGGCCTCGGCCTCAGCCAGATCTTCGGCTTCGCCCGCCAGTCGGGGGGCGAGGTAACGATCGACAGCGCGGTGGGCGTGGGGACGGTGGTCAGCCTGTTCCTCCCGCGCAGCCACATCGTGGTCGAGGAGCCGCGGGTCGCTGCACCGGCGCAGAGCCCGTCGCGGGAGAGCGTGCTGGCGATGCGCGGGGCGCGGATCCTGCTGGTCGAGGACGATCCCCGGGTGCGCGGCGCGACGGTCGAGGCGCTCGAGGACCTCGAATATCAGCCGGTCGCCTGCGCCAATGCCGAGGAGGCGCTGAGTGCCTTCGAGCGGCAGGAATTCGACCTCGTCATCAGCGACGTCATCATGCCCGGCATGACCGGCCCGGAGCTCGTCCGGCTGCTCAAGCGCCGCTACCCGGAGGTCGCGGTGCTGTTCGTCACCGGCTATGTCGGCGACGGCGAGGGCGAGGACCTCAAGGGCCACGAGCTGCTCCGCAAGCCCTTCACCGTCGGCGGGCTGGCCGATGCGGTGGCGGCGGCGCTGAGCCGGGCCGAAGTGCGGGCGGCCTAGTCCGGGGCCCTAACGGTCAGGCCAGCGCGCCGTCGACTCCCATCAGTTCGGGCAGGAAGGCTTCGTGGGCGCGGCGGATGTCGGCGAGAGCGACTTCCGACAGGCCGTCGAAGCGGTCGGCTTCCCATTCCTCGACGTCGACGAACTTGATCGTGTCTCCGCCGACCACGCCGATCACGGCGCAGGGCACGCCCGCGTCCTCGCAGGCATCCTCGAGGGCTTCGAGCGCCGACAGCTCCTCGGCATCGTCGCGGACGGTGACGAGGTAGAGGCCCTGATCCTCGCCGAAGGCGTCGGCGATGAACGGCTTCCACAGCAGGATCTCGGCACCGCGGTTGCCCGCCAGCGCCATTTCCGCGACCGCGACCGCGACGCCGCCGTCGGAGACGTCGTGGACCGCGGTCACCTTGCCGCTTTCGATGAGGTCGCGGACGAGGGTGCCGACGACGAGTTCATGGTCGAGGTCGACGGGCGGCGGCGCCCCGGCATTCTCGCCGGCGATCTCGCGCAGCCAGAGCGACTGGCCGAGATGGCCCGAACCGTCCTGGCGAGTGCCGCCGATCAGGCAGACGACATCGCCTTCGTTCTTGAAGGCGATGGTCGCCGACCTGGACCAGTCCTTCATCAGGCCGACCGCGCCGATCGCGGGCGTGGGCAGGATGGCGCTTCCGCCGCCGGTCGCCTTGCTCTCGTTGTAGAGCGAGACGTTGCCCGAGACGATCGGGAAGTCGAGCGCGCGGCAGGCCTCGCTCATGCCGTCGAGGCAGCCGGTGATCTGGGCCATGATCTCGGGCCGCTGGGGGTTGGCGAAGTTGAGGCAGTTGGTGACCGCGAGCGGAGTCGCCCCGACCGCCGAGATATTGCGATAGGCCTCGGCGATCGCCTGCTTGCCGCCCTCATGGGGGTCGGCGAAGCAATAGCGCGGGGTGCAGTCGGTGGTGATGGCGAGCGCCTTGTCGGTGCCGTGGACCCGGACGAGGGCCGCATCGCCGCCCGACTTCTGGACCGTGTCGCCGCCGACCTGGCTGTCATATTGCTCCCAGATCCAGCGCCGCGAGGCGAGGGCGGGGGAGCCCATGAGCTTGAGAAGGTCACCCGCGATGTCGGTTGACTGGGGGATGTCGCCGAGCGGCTTCACCTTGGCCCAGGCCTGATAATCCTCGCGGCTGAGCGCGGGACGGTCATAGAGCGGGGCTTCGTCGGCAAGCGGTCCGAGCGGAATGTCGGCGACGATCTCGCCCTTCCAGACCAGCTCCATGTGGCCGCTGTCGGTGACTTCGCCGATCACCGCGAAGTCGAGCTCCCACTTGCGGAAGATGGCCTCGGCCTCGGCCTCGCGGCCGGGCTTGAGGACCATGAGCATGCGCTCCTGGCTCTCGGAGAGCATCATCTCATAGGGGGTCATGCCGGTCTCGCGGCAGGGGACCTGGTCCATGATGAGCTTGATGCCCACCCCGCCCTTCGAGGCCATTTCGACTGAGGAGGAAGTGAGGCCGGCGGCGCCCATGTCCTGGATGGCGACGATCGCGTCCGAGGCCATCAGCTCGAGGCAGGCCTCGATCAGCAATTTCTCGGTGAAGGGATCACCGACCTGGACGGTGGGTCGCTTCTCCTCGCTGTCCTCGCCGAAGTCCGCACTCGCCATGGTCGCGCCGTGGATACCGTCGCGGCCGGTCTTGGAGCCGACATAGACCACCGGATTGCCGATGCCGGCGGCGGCCGAATAGAAAATCTTGTCGGTCTTCGCGACGCCGACGGTCATGGCGTTGACGAGGATGTTGCCATTGTAGGCGGGGTCGAAATTGGTTTCGCCGCCGACGGTAGGGACGCCAACGCAATTGCCGTAGCCGCCGATCCCCGCGACCACGCCCGCGATGAGGTGGCGCATCTTCGGGTGGCTGGGATCGCCGAAGCGAAGCGCATTCATGTTGGCGATCGGCCGTGCGCCCATGGTGAAGACGTCGCGCAGGATCCCACCGACCCCGGTCGCCGCGCCCTGATAGGGCTCAATGTAGCTGGGGTGGTTGTGGCTCTCCATCTTGAAGATGGCGGCGTCGCCGTCGCCGATGTCGATGACCCCGGCATTCTCGCCCGGGCCGCAGATTACCCAGGGCGCCGTGGTCGGCAGCTTCTTCAAGTGGATCCGCGAGGATTTGTACGAGCAATGCTCGGACCACATGACCGAGAAGATGCCGAGCTCGGTAAGGTTCGGCTCGCGTCCCATCGCATGCAGGATGCGCTCATATTCTTCGGGGGAGAGGCCGTGCTCGGCAACCTGCGCGGGAGAGATGGCGGTCATGGCTGCGCCCTTAGCGGGACCGGCGCGATTGGCCAACGGGGCGGCGACAGAGGAGCGAAGTTGACGAAGTTGACACACTCCGCGGGTCGATCGCGGGGAGGGGCGGCAATGGAAGCGGGGCACAGGGCGTCGAGCGAATCATCCGCCCGGAGGATCAATGCCGTTCTCGAACCATTTGGGTTCAGGAAAGCAGCGCAAATCCTACTTTGCAAGAGGTGAGGGAGGCCTCACGCGGCCGCCAGCAACCATCTTGGATGTTTTATCTCCGGGCCAAGCGGGCAAAGCCGGACGGCAGGTCAAAAAAGCTGTCCTCGACTGGCGTGCCGGGGCCGTCCGGCAGCCCCGATCCCAGCGCCTGGAAGAGAGTATCCGCGATGACGTGCGTCGGCCGAGTGCTGGTTTGCGATGACGATGAACTGCTGCTCGAGCTGCTCCAGTTCCGGTTGTGCGCCAAGGGCTTCGACGTGCTGACCGCTCCCGATGGCCAGGCCGCGATGGACATTGCCGAGCGCGAGCCGCTCGATGCGGTGGTCCTCGATGCGATGATGCCGCGGCTCGATGGCTATGAAGTGCTGCGGCGGCTGCGCGAGATGCCCGCGACGCGGGAGGTGCCGGTCATCATGCTGACCGCCCGCAAGGGCGAGCGGGACATATTGGAGGCGCTGCGCCTCGGCGCGTCGGATTATCTGGCCAAGCCCTTCATTCCCGACGAGCTGACCGCGCGACTGGTCCGGCTGATGCCGAAGGTCGCCTGATGCGGCGGGTGCTGGGGGTTGTCGCGGCAGGCCTGCTGGCGACGGGCGCGGCCGCGCAGGCGCCGCAGTCGGGTTATGCAAGGGGCGTGGCGGCGCGGCAGGCAGGCGATGCGGGGACCGCGGCGGCCGCGCTGTCGGCCTGGCTCGCGGACCATCCGGAGGATGTCGACGCGCGGCTGCAATATGGGCTGGCCCTGCTCGACCTCGGGCGGCTGGGCGCGGCGCGCGTAGCCTTCGAGCAGGTGCTGGCGGCCGCGCCCGACTATCGCGATGCGCGGCTCGGGCTGGCCCGGGTCGAGGAGCGGAGCGGACGGGCTGCCGCGGCACGGGACGTGCTCGCGCGCCTCGGCCCCGACGATGCGGAGGCGGCGGCGATCCGGGCGCGGCTCGACCGGCCGCAACCCGCGCGGTCGCGGATCGACCTGGACGCGGGGGTGAGCGCGGTCGAGGGCGGGCAGAAGGACTGGCGCGCGCTGGCGCTCGGCTTCCGGACCGAGGCCGGTCCGGCGACGGCGATCGGCGGGCAGATCGAGCTGACGAGGCGGTTCGGGCGGAACGATACGTACGGGCAGGTCGAGGTGGAGCAGAAGCTTTCGCCCGCGGTCAGCGTATCGCTCCTCGCCGGGGGGACGCCGAACGCCGACTACCGCCCGCGCTGGCAGGTGGGGGCGGGCGCGCGGGTGCGGGTGCAGGCGGGGATTAATCCGACCATCGCGACGATCGATGTCCGCAAGGCGCGCTTCCGTTCGGGCGACGTGACGCTCGTTCGGCCGGGGGTCGAGCAATATCTCTTGGGCGGACGCGCCTGGGTGACGGGGCAGGTCATCCTGCTTTCGGCTGACGGCCGGACCACGAGCGGCCTGTCGGGGCGGATCGACGGCGAGGTTCGCCCGGGACTTCGGCTGAGCCTCGGCGCGGCCGACGCGCCCGACACGCCGGAGGGGATCGTCTCGCGGGTCCGGAGCCTGTTCGCGGGAGTCGAGGCCGAGTTCGCTACCAACCGCGTGCTGCGGCTGTCGGTCGCCCGGCACGCGCAGCAGCGGGGGGCCAACCGGACCGAACTCAGCCTCGGCGCGGGAGTGCGGTTCTGATCTCCCTCTACGACCTGTGGACGCTGTCGCTGAGCCTCGCGCTGATGGCGCTGGTGATCATGGCCGGGCTGATCGCGGCACGGATCGTCTCGGCCCGGCGGGCGACCGCGCTCAAGGCCTATCGCGAGGCCTGGCTTCCCAAATTGCTCGACGGCGGGCGCGAGGGCGAGCTCGACGCGCTTCCCGACCGGCCGCAGCTGCTGGCGCAGCTGGCGGCGGAGCTCAT
The DNA here is from genome assembly GCF_058313385.1 of Sphingomonas sp. SP2. Taxonomy (NCBI): domain Bacteria; kingdom Pseudomonadati; phylum Pseudomonadota; class Alphaproteobacteria; order Sphingomonadales; family Sphingomonadaceae; genus Sphingomonas; species Sphingomonas sp. SP2. The sequence continues at coordinate 1,176,492 of NZ_JBZFLD010000001.1, forward strand.
CACCCTGGTCAGGGGCGAGGAGCGGGCGCAGTTCGTGGCGACCGCGACCCGGCTCGGCGTTGCCGACACCTTGCTGCGCAGGCTCCGCCGGGGAAGTGTGCGCGAGCGCATCCTCGCCGCCGAGGTGCTGGCCTTCTTTCCCGACGACCACAGCACTGATGCGCTCGACCGGGCGATCGACGACAAGAGCGCCGACGTGCGGCTGACCGCGGCGCTGGCGCTGGCGGGCTCGGGCCGGGCGCCGCCGCTGACCGACCTCGTCGAGCGGCTGCGGTTGGGGACGCTCGAACAATCGCTGCTGATCGTGTCGCTGGTCGCCGAAGTGGCGCGCGACCGGCCGGACGAGGTGCGGGCGCTGCTGCTCGACGAGGCGACCCCGGCGCCGCTCAAGGCCGCGGCGATCGATGCCTTGTCGGGGAGCGGCGACTATTCGCTGGTGCCGCTTATTACCCGGCTGGCGTGCGCGGCGCCGGACGAGGCGCCCGAGCTTGCCCGCTATCTGCGTGCGCTTGGCCAGTTCCAGCATCCCGCGGCCGCTCCGGCGATCCGGCGCGGGCTCGGCAGCCGGACCTGGTTCGTGCGCGCCGCCGCCGCCGAGGCCGCGGGGAAGGTGGGGCTGGTCGAGACGGTGGATCGGCTGTTCGGGCTTCTTGACGACGATGACTGGTGGGTCCGCTACCGTGCGGGCGAGGCGCTGACCCGGCTCGGGCGGCCGGGGCTGGCGACGCTCCGGGAGACAAGCTGCCTCGGTTCGCTCCGGGCGCGGGAAGCGGCGCGGCTGGCGCTGATCGAGCAGGCGCTGTGATGATCGGCTTCGAATGGAACGAGGCGGCGATCGGCGCGGCGACGGTCGTCGCCTGGATCGTGGTCGGGACCGGGCTGCTCCAGATCCTCATCTACCTCATCCAGCTGGTCTTCGCGGGCATCTCGCTGGCGCAGCGGCCACCAGTGGTCCGTTCCTCCTTGCTGTGGCAGCGCTATGCCGACCGCGCGCCGCCGATCGCGGTGCTCGCGCCCGCCTACAATGAGGCGGTGACGATCGTCGAAAGCGTCACCTCGCTGCTCGCGCTTCATTATCCCGAGTTCGAGGTGGTGGTGATCAACGACGGCTCGGCCGACGCGACGTTGCAGACGCTGATCGACCATTTCGACGTGCGGCCGGTCGACCGTTATTACGACCGGACGGTGGGACACCAGCCGATCCGCGGCCTCTACGCCAATCCGCGGCTGCCGCGGCTGCTGGTGGTGGACAAGGAGAATGGCGGCAAGTCGGATGCGCTCAATGCCGGGATCAACGTCGCCCGGGCGCCGCTCTTCTGTTCGATCGACGCGGATTCGCTGCTCGAGAGCGATGCGCTGCTGCGCGCGGTCCGGCCGTTCGTCGAGGAGCCCGACCGGATGGTGGCGGTCGGTGGGACCATCCGCCTCGCCAACGGCAGCCGGATCGAGGGCGGGCGGGTGCGCGAGGTCTGCCTGCCGCGCAACTTCCTCGCGCTGGTCCAGATCGTCGAATATCTCCGCGCCTTCCTGATGGCCCGGCTGGCGCTCAGCCGACTGCAGGTGCTGACGGTCATCTCGGGCGCCTTCGGCCTGTTCCGGCGCCGGCTGGTGCTTGAGGTCGGCGGCTACAGCCACGGCACGGTCGGCGAGGACATGGAGCTGGTGATCAAGCTCCACCGCCACATGCGGGCGCTCAAGCGCCCCTACCGGATCGACTTCATTCCCGAACCCGTCTGCTGGACCGAGGCGCCCGAGGACCTCACCATCCTCGGACGGCAGCGCGCCCGCTGGCAGCGTGGGTCGCTCGAGACCTTCGTCAAGCATCGCGACATGCTGTTCAATCCGCGCTTCGGGCGGATCGGCTTCCTCGGCATGGGGCAGGTGCTGGTAGTCGACGTGTTGGGGCCGGTGATCGAGGTGATCGGCTATGTCCTCATCCCCCTGCTGTGGGCGGTCGGGCTGCTCGCGGTCGACTATCTGATGGCCTTCCTCGCGGTGACCTTCACCTTCGGAATCTTCATCAGCGTCGCGACCCTGATCCTCGAGGAGGTGGAATTGCGCCGCTTCCCCCGGGCGCGCGACCTCGCGGTCCTGACCCTCGTCGCGGTGGCGGAGAATTTCGGCTACCGGCAGGTCAGCAATTTCTGGCGCCTGCGCGGCGTCTGGCAGTTCTTCCGCAAGCATCAGGGCTGGGGCCAGATGACCCGCAAGGGATTTCAGTCGGCGTCCTGAGCCGCGTCCCGCAGGAGGGCGACGAGACGCCCGGCATGATCGCGACGGAGGGCGGGATCGCTTAGCCCCTGCGCCTGCTGGTCGAGCGTGCGGGCGAGATTGCCGATCTCGGCATAGCCGAAGATGGCGGCGCTTCCGGCAAGCTTGTGCGCCAGCGCCGCGACCGTCTCGAGGTCGCCCGCGGCGACCGCGTCGGCGAGCGTGTCGGCCTGCTCGCCTGCCCGGGCCCGAAAGCGAACGCGGAGCGCGGCGATAACATCGGCGACCTGCGCCGCGTCGGGACTGCTGGGATCGGCCGGCTCGCTCACGTCCTGTCAAAGCTCCCTCCCGCGGCGCGATCGGCTGGCGGGACGGCAAGGAGTGGCGACCGGGCCGCGCGAAGGCAAGCACCGCGCTGGTCCGGCCGCGTCCCGGCTCAGTCGTCGCGGAGGAAGCGCACCGTGCGGACCTGCCGGTCGTCGCCCGAAGCCCAGGTGATGGTCTCGGTCAAGGCGCGGCCGTCACGGGCAAGGGTGTAGACCCGGGTCGAGACCGGCGCGTCGCCGCGGCGAAGGGTCATGACGAGGGTCGCCGGATCGGGCTGGCGGAGCGCAACGCTGTCGGCGAAGCCGAGATTGCCGCTGATCGGCACCGGGACGCCGTCGGCCGCGGCGACCGAGCGGCCTTCGCGGACGCTGCCATCGGCCCCGACAATGATGACGACATTGGTCCATCGGCCGTCCCTGCCGGGCGCAAAGGCGAGGGTGACCCGCTGCGGTCGCTCGGCCTCGGGCACGCCCGACAGGTCGAGCGACCAGCGGCCGGCGATGCCGGATGCAGTGGCGGGCGCGACCGCCACTGGCGAGGCGGGCGGCGTGGCGAGGATCAGGCCCCCGGTGGCGAGGGCGGCGGCGGCGATGATCGAGACGAACATGACAGACCTTCCTTTCGGCTGGGCCGGCCCGATGCGGGCGGCGTCGCCGGAAAGGTCGATCGGGCCGGCGGGCCGCGAAAGGCCGATATTCTCGTCCCAGAATTTCTGGGCATCAAGGCGCCGGGCAAGCTCGCGGCTGCTCCCCACGCCGGTCTTGCGCCGGGCATCGCGCAACCGTTCGTTGATGGCGCCTTCCGAGCAGCCGAGCTGCGCCGCAATGGTCTTGGCGGTATGCCCCGAGGCGAGCAGCCGGAGCACCGCCAGCTCCTTGTCGTTGAGCGTGGCGGCCGGGACGGGAGCAACTGGCGCGGACATGACCACGCCCTTGTGACCCCGCCGACCGATGGGCGTCCATCCCAATAAATTTGGGAAGGTCTCCGGGTGTCCAGACGCGGCCATCACGAATGATGGGCAACAAAAAACCCCGGCGGGTTAGGCCGGGGTTTGTTGGGGTGGGTGGGGGATCAGGCCTTGCAGCTCTTGCCCGTGTAGGAGACCGTAGTGTCGGTCGGGGCGCCGATCGCCTTGGCGGCGGCGGCGTCGACTTCGACGCCTTCGAGGTCGGTCGCGCTCTTCTTCACGCGGGCCGCGCCGTTGGCGAGCCAGTCGATGTAGATCACGCTGTTGTCGGTGCAGCGATAGCTCTTGCTCGCGGTGATCGCGGGCGGAAGCTCGACGGGGGCCGCGTTGGCGAGTTCGTTCGCCATCGGATCGACCGGGCCACCAGCCACGATCGTGTGGTCGTCGTTGTTGCAGGCCGTCAGCGAGAGCGCGGCGGCCAGGGCGAGAAGGGGAAGGCGAGTCGTCATGGCGTCGCCTTTCGCGGCTGCAACATGAACGGTCAATGGCGGGCGACGGACATCGGCGGTGAAGAGCGGGCTTGCAATGTCGTCCGATGGGCATAATTTCACGGGCATGGGGGTGGGAGCAACCGCGATGCAGCGCATCCGCTATGGGCTGACTGGCCTTGCCTTCGTCTTCCTGATGGTGCTCCTCGGAACCGCGATCACCCGCAGCAGCGACGAACCCGCCAACAATGTCAGCGCCAACGAACTGGCGAGCCCGAGCGACCCGCTGGCCGAGCTCGGCGTCGCGCCGGGGCAGGGCGCGGACAATGTCGCGGACACCCAGAACCAAGCGCCCAACCCCTGATGCGAAGGCTGGCCTGGGGGCTGGCGGCGCTGCTTGCCGGCTGCTCGCAGGCGGCGCCGCCGCCTCCGGCCAAGGCCGACAAGCCCGCGCTGGCGGTGCTGACCAGCCTGCCGATCTTTTTTGGTGAACAGTTCACGCTCGACGCGCCGCCGAGCCCGCTGCGCGACGCGCTGGAGCAGGACTATCGGGTCGACCTCGTCGACGGGCCCGAGGCGCTTCCCGCCAGGGGCCTGCTGCTCGCGATCCAGCCGCAGGCACTGACCGCCGAGCGGCTGGTCGCGCTCGACCGCTGGGTGCGAGACGGGGGGCGGCTGGTGCTGCTGGCCGACCCCAAGCTCGACTGGGAGAGCGAGCGGCCGCTCGGCGACCGCTTCCGGCCGCCCTTCGCTTATCCCGACACCGGGCTGCTCGATCATTGGGGCGTGAGAATCGCCGAGGACAAGGCGCGGGCGGTGCGGGTCGGAAAGGCGGAAGAGGCGGCGGAAATTTCTTCGTCGGGGCAAGTGACCGCGACGGGGCCGTCCTGCCGGGCTGTGGATGCTTTTGTCGCGACCTGCCGGGTGGGTGCGGGGAGGGTGTTGATAATTCCGGATGCGGACTTTGCGATGCGGGGTCGGCCAGCCGACTTATCCGCCGTTTCCGCGCTGCTTGCGGCGGCGCGCGCAGACTGACTGCGCAACATCGATGGGAAGCCGTGGGATTCACTGGCTTTCCGTGGTTCACAGACTTATCCACAGGGTCATACGCGAGAACGGGGAGCGAACAGTGCGGATTGAGTGATGCCATAAAGCCGCAGAAAACGGGCAAAAACCACTTTTGCCCATGGTTTCCCATTGAATCCCATTGAGTCCCACGCAAACCCGCGTTACACACAGTCTGTAGCGCGGGGCTGATCCCATTATTGTTGGGCCGGCCGCCGGTCGCGGTGACCCCGCGTTCCGGCGAACGGGAGAAATCTGTCCACCGCGCCTGGGGAGCGTGTCGCGGTGGCATTGGAGCATCTGTTCCAGGGCAGTGCATTGAACGGGGTGGACGCCAAGGGGCGTGTCTCCGTCCCCGCCTTCCTGCGCACCGTGATCGAGCGCCGCGGCGATGCCCGCACCATCGTCCTTGCCAAGCACGAAGCCTTCCCCTGCCTCTCGGCCTATGATCCCGCCTACGCGGCCCTGAAGCACAGCAAGATCGAGCGCCTGCTCGAGAAGGAAGAGACGAGCGCCGACGCGCAGCTCGACTATCAGCGCCGCAACCTGCTCGCCTTCGCGGTCAGCGAGGAAGTCCCCTACGACAGCACCGGCCGCATTCTGCTCCCGACGATGATGCGCCGGAAGGGCGGCATCGCCGACCTCGCGCTGTTCCTCGGCGTCGGAGAGACCTTCCAGATCTGGAACCCGCAAACGCTCCTCGAGGATGACCGCATCCCCGAGGATCTGAAGGATGTCTGCCGTTATCGGCTTGAGGAACGGGGACTCGCATGAGCGAGGGTCCCCTCCCTGTTCCTGGTGCGCCCGCACACAGGCCGGTCCTGGTCGACGAGGTCGTCGCTGGTCTCGCCATCGCCCTTGGCGAGACTCATGTCGACGGCACGTTTGGAGCGGGCGGCTATACGCGCGCCATGCTCCGGGCGGGGGCGGGACGAGTGATTGCCTTTGATCGTGACCCCGATGCGATCGCCAATGGGCCTTCACTCGTCCCGGACTCGCGCCTCATCCTGATCCACGAGCGCTTCTCGAAGATGGCAGAGGCGCTCGAGGAGCGTGGCTTAGCGCCGGTCGACGGCATCACCCTCGACATCGGCGTGAGCTCGATGCAGCTCGACCAGCGCGAGCGCGGCTTTTCCTTCAAGGAAGACGGTCCCCTCGACATGCGGATGAGCCAGGACGGCCCGACCGCGGCCGACTTCCTCAATCACGCCGAAGAAGCGGAGATCGCCCGCGTGATCCGCGACTTCGGCGACGAGCCCCGCGCCAGGAGCCTGGCCCGGGCGATCGTCGCCGCGCGTCCGCTGACCCGTACCTCCGAGCTGTCGGCGGTGTGCCGCAAGGTGCTCGGCTGGCATGCGGGGATGAAGACGGACCCCGCGACCCGCACCTTCCAGGCGATCCGGATCCACATCAACGCCGAGCTCGAGGAACTCGAGGCCGGCCTCGAGGCGGCCGAGCGCAGCCTCCGTCCCGGCGGCCGCCTCGCGGTCGTCACCTTCCACAGTCTTGAAGATCGAATCGTGAAGCAATTCCTAAAGGTGCGGAGTGGGGCCGCGCCGGCCGGCTCGCGCCACCGTCCCGCGGTGGCCGCAGGGCCGGCCCCCACGTTCCGCTCGGTCGCCAAGCCCGTCGCCGCGGGCGAGGCCGAGCTTGCTGACAATCCTCGAGCGCGCTCGGCCCGCCTGCGCACGGCGGTCCGGACCGAGGCGCCCGTTGTTCCGAGGAAGGCCGCGTGATGGTTCGAGGGTTTCGCGAAGTCGGCTGGGTCGCGGCGGTCGCCGGTACCGCGCTCGGCTGCTACATGGTCAGCCTCAAGGTCGCTTCCGAGCGGGCCTCGCTGGACGATGTCCAGAACCGGATCGTGCTCGCCCAGCGCGACATCCGCGTGCTCCAGACCGAGATCGGCACCCGCGGCCGGCTCGAGCAGCTCGAAAGCTGGAACGTGAAGGTGCTGGCGCTGTCGGCGCCCAAGGCACAGCAGTTCCTCGAAGGCGAGTTCCAGCTGGCCACGCTCGCCGCGCCGAAGAAGACGGTCGATCCGGCAGCGCCGGTGGTGCTCGCCTCGGCGCCCGCGCCGGCGCCCGCCCGGCCGGTCGACCAGGCCGCCGGCGGTTCGACCGCGCGCGACCTGATGCAGGTCGCCAGCCTCCGCCGCGACATTCCGGCGGACAGCGAAAAAGTTGTGGATAAGCCGAAGGTTGAGCAGCCCAAGGCGGTGAAGGTGGCGGCCAAGCCTGCTACGCCCGCGGCATCGATCGAGAAGCCTCGGACGGCAGCGAAGACCGTCCTGAAGGAGAAGCCCGCGGTGACGGCCTCCTCCGAATCGAAGACAAAGCCCAAACCCAAGCCGGCCGCGCCGGCGGATGCCAAGACCAAGGACGCTAAAGCCCGGCAATGAACGCCCCGACCCCCGCTCTCGTCGCCCGGCCCGAGCGGCTTCGACTGGTCGGCCAGCGGCGGCAGCTGCTGGCGGTCATGCACCAGCGGCTGATGGTCGGGATGCTGGTGTTCATGGGGGTGATCGGGGCGATCTTCCTGCGCCTGACCTGGCTCGGCGTGTTCGGCACGCACGCCGGCGCGCAGGGCGGGGTGGCCTCGCTGGTCCCGGCGCGGGGCGACATCGTCGATCGCGACGGCCAGCCGCTGGCCCGGACCATCGACAGCTGGACGGTCGCGCTCCAGCCCTCGAAGGTGATCGGCGACAAGCGCGCGCTGGCCGAGAACCTTGCCCGGCTGATGCCCGAGAAGGATGCGGCGGGCTGGCTTGCCGAGGTCAACAGCAAGAAGAGCTTCATCTATCTTCGCCGCCGCGCCGCGCCGCGCCTCGTCCAGGCGCTCAACGCGCTCGGAGAGCCCGGCATCGCGCTCAGCCGCGAGCCCGACCGGCTCTACCCGCAGACCGACCTTGCCGCGCACGTGCTCGGCTACACCAACATCGACGGCCATGGCGCGGCGGGCATGGAGCGGGCCTATGACGCCTACCTCTCCGACCCGGCCAAGCGCGCCGAGCCGCTGACGCTGTCGATCAGCAGCCGGGTCCAGCAGGCGCTCGAGCATGAGCTCCTGTCGGCCAAGGCCGAGTTCAACGCGATCGGCGCGGCCGGCGTGCTGATGGACATCCACACCGGCGAAGTGCTGGCGATGACCTCGCTGCCGCAGCTCAACCCCAACGTTGCCGGCAACATGGATCCGCAGGCCCAGTTCAACCGCGCCACGCTCGGCGCGTTCGAGCTCGGTTCGACCTTCAAGCCCTTCACCGTCGCGATGGCGATGGATGCGGGGACGGTGAAGTCGATGGGGCAGATGTACCCCTGCTACGACCGGCTGAGCCTGCCGGGCGGGCGGGTCATCACCGACACCCATCCATTCGGCCGGCCCTGCTCGGTCGCCGAGATCATGATGGAAAGCTCAAACATCGGCACCGCCCAAATCGCGGCGCAGGTCGGCGGCGAGCGCCAGCGCGAATTCCTAAAGAAGATGACCTTCCTCGGGAAGCCCGAGATCGAGCTTCCCGAGCGCGGCCGCGCCCTCACCATTCCGGTGGCACGCTGGAACCAGGCGACGACGATGACGGTCGGCTTCGGCCACTCGATCGCGGTCACCCCGCTGCACCTCGCGATCGGTTATGCCACGCTCTACAACGGCGGCATCTATCGTCCGGCGACCCTGCTCAAGGTCAACAAGGGCCATCCGGTCGCCAAGGGCGTCCGCGTGTTCAGCGAGGAGACCAGCTACAAGTCGCGGGCGCTGCTCCGGCTGGTGGTGATGAAGGGCACCGGCAAGAAGGCCAATGCCATCGGCTACCGCGTCGGAGGCAAGACCGGCACCGCCGAGAAGGTCATCAACGGCCGCTATTCCAAGACGGTGAACATCACTTCCTTCGCGGGCGTTTTCCCGATGGACGAGCCTCGCTATGCGATGGTGGTGATGCTCGACGAACCCAAGGCCACCGCCGATACTTACGGCTTCCGCACCGCCGGCTGGAATGCCGCCCCCACCTTCGGCAAGGTGGTGGCGCGGATCGCGCCGATGCTCGGCGTCCGCCCGGACCTGAAGCGCGACGCCAACATGAGCGAAGTGCTGCCCTTCGTCCGCGAAGAGAAATAGCCGCCATGCGCCTGTCGGAATTCGTCGACGCCCTGCCGGAGGGTGGTGACGCCGCCGTTACCGGCTTCGCCATTGACCATCGCAAGGTCGCGCCCGGAACCGTGTTCGGGGCCTTTCCCGGCTCGGCCCACAATGGCGAGGATTATATCGCCGCGGCGATCGAGCGCGGCGCGGTGGCGGTGGTCGCCCGGCCCGGAGCGACGGTAGAGGGCGCCGTCCATATCCCATCGGACGCGCCGCGGCGGCGCTTCGCCGACCTCGCCGCGCGCTTCTTCGCGCCTTATCCCGAGACCCTGGTCGCGGTGACCGGCACCAACGGCAAGACCTCGACGGTCGAGATGGTGCGCCAGCTGTGGCGGATGGCCGGGCACCGCTCGGCCTCGGTCGGAACGCTCGGGGTGACCACCGCCGACGACCAGGTGAAGACCGGGCTCACCACGCCCGACATCGTCACCTTCCTGTCGAACATGGCGGGCCTGCGGAAGCTCGGGATCAGCCATGTCGCGTTCGAGGCGTCGAGCCACGGGCTGGACCAGTTTCGCAGCGAAGGTCCCAAGGTCAGCGCGGCGGCCTTCACCAATTTCTCGCGCGACCACCTCGATTACCACGGCACCATGGAGGCCTATTTCGCGGCCAAGCTGCGCCTGTTCGACGAAGTGGTCGACGAAGGCGGCACGGTGGTCGTGTGGACCGGCGATCCAAAGAGTGCCGAGGTGATCGCGCATGCCCGCCAGCGCGGGATTGAAATACTGTCGGTCGGGCCGGGGGGCGAGACGATCGACCTCAAGGCGCAGAGCGCGAGCGCGCTCGGCCAGGTGCTGACGCTCGGCCACGGCGGGCGCGACTGGACCCTCAAGCTGCCGCTGATCGGAGCCTATCAGGCGGCCAACGTCTTGGTCGCGGCCGGGCTGGTCCTCGCCACTGGCGGGACCTGGGCCGAGACCTTCGCCGGCCTGTCGCGGCTGAGCCCGGTCCGCGGAAGGCTCGAGCGGGCGGTGATCACCCCTGCGGGCGCGCCGGTCTATGTCGACTATGCCCATACGCCCGACGCGCTCGAGGCGGCGATCGCGGCGCTCCGCCCGCACGTCGAAGGGCGGCTGATCACTCTGCTCGGCGCCGGCGGCGACCGCGACGAGGGCAAGAGGCCCGAGATGGGTCGGGTGGCGGCCGAGGCGAGCGACGTGGTGATCGTCACCGACGACAATCCGCGGACCGAGGACCCGGCCGCGATCCGCCGCGCGGTCCTCGCCGGGGCTCCGGACGCAAAGGAGATTGGCGATCGCCGCGCGGCCATTGCCGCCGCAATCGCCGAGGCGCGGGCCGGGGACATCGTCCTCCTCGCCGGCAAGGGTCACGAGACGGTGCAGATCATCGGCGATACCTCGCTTCCGTTCGACGATGCGGCGGTAGCCCGGGAGGTCGCCCGATGAGCGCGCCCTTGTGGACCTCCGCAGAGATTGAAGCCGCGACCGGCGGCACCGCAAGCGCGCCTTTCGACGCGGTCGGAATCACCTTCGATAGCCGCGAGGTCGAGGAAGGCTGGCTGTTCGTCGCCATGCCGGGGACGGTCGCCGACGGGCATGACTTCGTTGCCGGGGCGTTCGGGCGGGGCGCGTCGGGCGCGCTCGTCAGCAGGCCGGTCAAGGGCCCGCACGTGCTCGTCGCCGACGTTCCGCAGGCGCTCGAGGCGCTGGCCATCGCCGCGCGGGCGCGGATGGATGGCAAGGTGCTCGGGGTCACCGGTTCGGTCGGCAAGACCAGCACCAAGGAAGCGCTCGCGGCGGCGCTCGAGCGGCGGCACCGGGGCAGGGTCCATCGCAGCCTCAAGAGCTACAATAACCATACGGGCGTACCGCTGAGCCTCGCCCGGATGCCGCGCGACAGCGTCTATGGCGTGTTCGAGATGGGCATGAACAATGCCGGCGAGATCAGCGCGCTGACCCGGCTGGTCCGCCCGCACGTCACCCTGATTACCGCCATCGCCCCGGCCCACATCGAGAATCTCGGCTCGATGGAAGCGATCGCCGACGCCAAGGGCGAGATCTTCGAGGGGCTGGAGCCCGAGGGGACGGCGATCATCCCCAATGACACGCCCTATCGCGACCGGCTGCTGAAGAAGGCGCGGCGCCATGCCGAGACGATCCTGACCTTCGGTTCGGGCGATGCCGACATCGCCGCGCTCCACGCCGTCCGGGCCGACAATGGCGGTAGCCTCGTCACCGCCCGCCTGCAGGGCGCGGACCTCACCTACAATATCGCCCAGCCGGGCGAGCATTGGGTGTCGAACAGCCTCGCCGTGCTGGCCGCGGTCGAGGCGGTCGGCGCCGACCTTGCCGCCGCGGGCCTCGCGCTCGGCGACATGGGCGGCCTCAAGGGCCGCGGCGAGCGGCACCGGATCGCGGTGCCCGGCGGGACCGCCTTGCTGATCGACGAAAGCTACAATGCCAATCCGGCAAGCATGGCGGCGACGCTGCGCAACCTCGCCAACGAGAAGATCGAGGGGCGGCGGATCGCGGTGCTCGGGACGATGCTCGAGCTTGGCGGGCATAGCGCCTCGGCCCATGCCGGGCTCGCCCCGGCGATCCGCGAGGCGGGGGTTTCGGACGTGATCCTGGTTGGCGAAGCGACGCGGCCGCTGCTCGAGGCGCTTGGCGGCGAGCCGGCGGCGACGCTGGTGGCGGACGCGGCGGCGGCGACCGACGCGCTCCGGGCACGGCTCGGCCCGGGGGATGCGGTGCTGGTCAAGGCATCGAACGGGATCGGTCTTGCGTCGCTGGTCGAGCGGATGGCAGGGGGCGCCGCGACATGCTCTACGTAATCGCGGAATATCTCGGCTTTCCGGGACTCCTCAACCTCATCCGCTACATCAGTTTCCGCGCCGGCGCGGCGACTGCGACCGCGCTCGCCATCGGCCTGCTCATCGGCCCGTGGTTCATCAACTACCTCCGGGTCCGGCAGGGCAAGGGCCAGCCGATCCGCGCCGACGGGCCGCAGACCCACCTCGCCAAGCGCGGCACGCCGACCATGGGCGGGCTGCTGATCCTCATCTCGGTGAGCATCTCCTGCCTTCTGTGGATGGACCTGCGCAGCCCCTATGTCTGGGCCTGCCTGCTGGTCACCGCCGGCTTCGGCGCGATCGGGTTCATGGACGACTATGACAAGGTCAAGAAGGCGCATCATGCGGGCATTCCGGGCAAGGTCCGGCTGGCACTCGAATTCCTGATCGCGGGCCTTGCGACCTGGATGATGGTGCGGGTCAGCGGGACGAACCTCTATCTGCCGTTCGTGCAGGGGCCGGTGATGGACATCGGTTGGCTCTACGTCGTGTTCGGCGCCTTCGTGATCGTCGCCTTCGGCAATGCGGTGAACCTCACCGATGGCCTGGACGGGCTGGCGACCATGCCCGTGGTGATCGCGGCGCTGGCGTTCACCCTGATTGCCTATCTCGTCGGCAACGTGAAGTTCGCTTCCTATCTCGGGATTCCGCATGTCCTCGGCGCGGGCGACCTCACCGTGCTGCTGCTGGCGATTGTCGGCGCCTGCCTTGCCTTCCTCTGGTTCAACGCGCCCCCGGCGGCGGTGTTCATGGGCGATACCGGGAGCCTCGCCTTGGGCGGGGCGCTCGGCGCGGTCGCGGTCGCGGCGCACCATGAGTTCGTGCTGGCGATCATCGGCGGGCTGTTCGTGGTCGAGGCGCTGAGCGTCATCATCCAGGTCGCGGTCTACAAGAAGACCGGCCGGCGGGTGTTCCTGATGGCGCCGATCCACCACCATTTCGAACATAAGGGCTGGAGCGAGCCGACGGTGGTGATCCGCTTCTGGATCATCGCCTTCGTGCTGGCACTGGCCGGCCTCTCGACGCTCAAGCTGCGGTGATCACGGCCGGGGCCTGGAAGAACAAGACATACGCCGTCTACGGGCTCGCCCGCTCCGGCCTCGCGACCGTGCGCGCATTGGTGGCGAGCGGGGCGGAGGTCATCGCCTGGGACCGGAACGAGGAGGCGCGGGCGAAGGCTGAGGGGGCGACCCTGCTCGACCTCGACCACGCCGACCTTTCACAGTTCGACAGCCTTGTCGTCTCGCCCGGCGTGCCGCTCAACACGCATCCGATCGCCGCCCGGGCGCGGGAGGCGGGGGTTGAGATCATCGGCGACATCGAGCTGTTCGCCCGCGCGCGGCCCGAGCTTCCGCCGCACAAGGTGGTCGGGATCACCGGCACCAACGGCAAGAGCACGACGACCGCGCTCGTCCACCACATCCTCAAGACCGCGGGCGTGCCGACGACCATGGGCGGGAACATCGGCCTGCCGATCCTCGCGCAGGACCCGCTGCCCGAGGGCGGGGTCTATGTGCTCGAGCTGTCGAGCTACCAGATCGACCTGACGCAAAGCCTCGACTGCGAGGTGGCGGTGCTGCTCAACATCACGCCGGATCACTTGGATCGTTACGAGAGCTTCGAGGCTTATGCGGCGAGCAAGCTTCGGCTCTTCTCTATGCAGTCGCCCTGCCAGTTTGTGATTGTCGATAACGACACCGATGCTGCCTTCGGAGCGACGAACAAGCAGCGCGATATTGAGATTATTTTCACTGACATGATCGAAGGCTTTGGCGCTCAGATTTCGATGAATGCGCAATCCGAGTGGCCGACCCTACAGGGACCGCACAACCGCCTGAACGCTGCAGCTGCGATTGGGGTCAGCTACGCGTTGGAAGTGTCAGCCGCAGCTATCGAATTGGGCCTCCGCACCTACCCCGGCCTTCCGCACCGCATGGAGCGCGTGCGCGAGATCGGGGGCGTGCTCTTCGTCAACGACAGCAAGGCGACCAATGCCGAGGCCGCCGCGCCGGCGCTGGCGGCTTACCCGCGCATTCGCTGGATCGTCGGGGGGCAGGCGAAGACCAAGGAGTTGGGCGATACCGCGAAGCATCTCGACCATGTCGTCCACGCCTACACCATCGGCGAGGCGGGGCCGATGTTCGCCGAGCTGCTCGAGGCGCGTGGGATTGACGTCACGCGCGCGGAAACGCTGGAAAATGCGGTGAAATGTTGCGCGGAGGATTCCCAGCCGGGCGAGACCGTCCTACTCTCGCCAGCCTGCGCTTCGTTCGACCAGTTTCGTGACTTCGAGGCGCGTGGGGACGCCTTCAAGGCGCTAGTGGGGACCTTATGAACCTGAGCCTGGCCAAGGCCTTTCCGATCGACACGAGCAATCGCTACGGCCGCGCCGACCGAAGCGAGGTCGGGCGCTGGTTCTGGGAGATCGACCGGGTCCTCCTCGTCCTCGTCGCGGTGCTGATCGCGATCGGCCTCGTCGCCGTCGCCGCCGCCAGCCCGGCCGCCGCCGAACGCTATTCGGGCGGCTCGGTGCGCTTCGCCCCGCTGCATTATTTCTACCGTCAGCTGGTCTGGCTGGCGCTGTCGCTGCCAGTGATGGTCCTCATCTCGATGATGCCGCGCGAGCGATTGAAGCGACTGAGCCTGATCGGGACGGGCGTCTGCCTGGTCGCGATGCTGCTGGTCCCGATCATCGGCCCCGAGGTGAACGGCGCGCGGCGCTGGATCGGCTTCGGCTTCGCGCAGATCCAGCCGTCCGAATTCCTGAAGCCGCTGTTCATCGTCAGCACCGCCTGGCTGCTCAGCCTCAAGGAGAAGGACAAGGGCCTGCCGGTGATGATCCTGTCCGGCGCCTTCACCGGGCTGGTCGCGGTGCTGCTGATGATCCAGCCGGACTTCGGTTCGACTATCATCTTCGGGACGGTGTGGATCGCGATGATCGCGCTTGCCGGTGCCAACATCCGGCTGCTCGCCGGGATCGGTGTCGGCGGCCTCGTCGGGATCGTCCTTGCCTATTTCTTCTACGACGTGGCGACGGTCCGGATCGACGGCTTCCTGTTCGGAGAGGGCGACAATTTCCAGGTCGAGAATGCGATGCGCACGCTGACCGCGGGCGGCCTGCTCGGCATGGGGCCGGGCGGCGGCACCCGCAAGTTCCACCTGCCCGAGCCCCACACCGACTATATCTTCTCGGTGATCGGCGAGGAGTTCGGCCTCATCGCCTGCATGGCGATCGCCGCCATCTATTGCGCGATCGTGGTTCGGGTGCTGGTCAAGCTCCTCGACGAAGACGAGCCTTTCGCGCTGCTCGCGGCCGCGGGCCTTGCCTGCCAGTTCGGGCTGCAGGCGCTGATCAACATGGCGGTCAACGTCCAGCTTGCGCCGTCCAAGGGCATGACGCTGCCGTTCATCTCCTATGGCGGGAGCTCGATGCTGGCGCTGTCGATCGGCATGGGACTGCTGCTCGCCTTCACCCGCCGAAACCCCTATCTGAAGCGCTCGCCCTATGTCGTGAAGTGGAGCGGGGAGCAGTCGCCTAAATGAATTTCGTCCTCGCCGCCGGTGGTACCGGTGGTCACATGATCCCGGCCCATGCGCTCGCCGCCGAATTGAAGGCGCGCGGCCACGGGGTCATGCTCCTGACCGATGCGCGCGGGGCGAAGATCCCGGGCCTGTTCGACAAGGTCCCGGTCCACATCCTTCCCGCCGGAAGGCTGAGCAAGACCCCGTGGGGCCTGCTCAAGGGCGTCCGCTCGGTGCTCGCCGGGCGGCGTGCGGCCAAGGCGCTCTACCGCGAGCATCGCCCGCATGCGGTGATCGGCTTCGGCGGCTATCCCGCCTTCCCGGCCCTGCTGGCGGCGTCGGCGCTGAAGATCCCGACGGTGCTCCACGAGCAGAATGCGGTGCTCGGCCGGGTCAATCGCCTGCTGGCGTCCGGCGCGGAGGCGATCGCAACCGCCTATGAGCGGATCGAGCGGCTGAAGCCGTCGCAGCGCGGCAAGGTCGTGCTGGTCGGCAATCCCGTCCGCGAAAGCATCGTCCGGCTGGGCGAGCTGCCGTTCCCGGCATTCGACGACGTCGCCCCGCTGAAGCTGCTGGTGACGGGCGGAAGCCAGGGCGCGACCATACTCGGGTCGGTCGTTCCGGCGGGGCTCGGCGCGCTCGGCGAGAATCTGCGCCACCGGCTCCAGGTGGTGCAGCAGTGCCGGCCCGACGACATCGAGCGGGTCCGCGACACCTATCGCTCGCTCGGCATTCCGGCCGAGCTTTCGACTTACCTCGAAGACATGGATTCCAAGCTTGGCGAGTGCCACCTGATGATTGGCCGGGCGGGTGCCTCGACCATTGCCGAGCTGACCGCGGCAGGGCGGCCGGCGATCCTCGTCCCGCTTCCGATCGCAACCGATGACCACCAGACGGCCAATGCCCGCGAACTCGCCCGTGCGGGCGGGGCGCGGATGATCCCGCAGCCGCAGTTCACCCCGGAGGCGCTGGCGCGGCAGATCGAGGCGCTGGCTGACGATCCCGAGGCGCTCGCCAATGCCGCCGGCCGCGCGCTGTCGGTCGGGCGGCCGCACGCCGCGCGCGATCTTGCCGACCTCGTCGAGCGGATCGGCAATGGCGAGAAGCCGGTGATGGTGGGCAAGGCCGTGTCGAGCCCTGAGCCAGCGGCTGCCCTCGCCCCTGCGGGAGCCGCGGCATGAAGGCGCTCGGACGCGACATCGGGACGATCCATTTCGTCGGCATCGGCGGGATCGGCATGTCCGGCATCGCCGAGGTGATGCACCACCTCGGCTACAAGGTGCAGGGGTCGGACCAGGCGGAAAGCTATGTCACCGAGGGGCTGCGCAAGGCCGGCATCCCGGTGATGATCGGGCAGAGCGCGGATAATCTCGGCGACGCGACCGTGCTGGTCTGCTCGACCGCGATCCGGGCCGACAATCCCGAGGTCCAGGCCGCGGCCGAGCGCCGGCTTCCGCGCGTGCGCCGGGCCGAGATGCTGGCCGAGCTGATGCGGATGCAGAATACGGTCGCGGTCGCCGGCACTCACGGCAAGACCACCACGACCTCGATGATCGCGGCGCTGCTCGATGCGGGCCAGCTAGACCCGACGGTCATCAACGGCGGGATCATCAACGCCTATGGCTCCAACGCCCGCCTCGGCAAGGGCGACTGGATGGTGGTCGAGGCCGACGAAAGCGACGGCAGCTTCCTCCGGCTCGACGGGACGATCGCGGTCGTCACCAACATCGATCCCGAGCATCTCGATCATTATGGCAGCTTCGACGCGGCCAAGGACGCCTTCGTCGAATTCATCGAGAACGTGCCTTTCTACGGCCTCGCGGTGATGTGCATCGACCATCCCGAAGTCGCCAACCTGCTCAGCCGGATCAAGGACCGGCGGGTCGTGACCTATGGTTTCTCGGCGGCCGCCGACCTTCGCGCGGACAATGTCTCGACGAGCGGCGGGGTGACCACCTTTGACGCGCTGGTGCTCGAGCGCTCGGGCGAGCGGCGGCGGATTGCCGGCGTTACCCTGCCGATGCCGGGCCGGCACAATGTCCAGAATGCGCTGGCGGCGATCGCGGTCGGGCTCGAGCTGGGGCTGGCCGATGAGGTCATTGCCCGCGGGTTCGAGCGGTTCGGCGGGGTCAAGCGGCGCTTCACCCGGGTCGGCGACGTCGACGGGGCGATCATCATCGACGATTATGCCCACCATCCGGTCGAGATCCGCGCGGTCCTGTCGGCGGCGCGCGACAGCACGGCCGGGCGGGTCATCGCGGTGGTCCAGCCGCATCGCTTCACCCGGCTGCGCGACCTGATGGAGGATTTCGCCAACGCCTTCGTCGAGGCCGACGCGGTGATGGTGGCTCCGGTCTATGCCGCGGGCGAGGGCCCGATCGAGGGCGTCGACCATGCCGCGCTCGCCGAGGCGATCCGCAGCCACGGCCACCGCATGGTGCAGACCGTCGGGGGCCCTGGTGAGCTGGCCCACAGCCTGCGCGACCTTGCCGCCGACGGCGATCTCGTCGTGTGCATGGGCGCGGGCGACATCACCAAATGGGCGGCGGGCCTTGCCGACGCGATCCGGGCCGAGCGGGCGAACAAGGGATGAGCGCGTTCCCGACCGAGGCGGTGCGTGGCCGCCTGACCCCCGACGCGCCGCTGGCGCCTTTGGTCTGGTTCAAGGCGGGCGGGGCGGCCGAGCGCCTGTTCGAGCCCGCCGACGTGGCGGACCTTCAGGAATTCCTGCGCGGGCTCGATGCGGACGTGCCGGTGATGGCGCTCGGCCTCGGCTCCAACCTCATCGTCCGCGACGGCGGCGTTCCCGGGGTCGTGGTCCGGCTGGGCAAGCCGTTCGCGCGGGTTCGCCGGATCGACGAGACCATTCTCGAATGCGGCGGCGGGGCGTCGGGAATCCTGGTCAGCTCCTCGGCGCGCGACGCGGGTATCGGCGGGATCGAATTCCTCCGCTCGATTCCCGGCACGGTCGGCGGCTTCGTGCGGATGAACGGCGGCGCCTATGGCCGCGAGGTCAAGGACATCCTCGTCTCGGCCGACGTCGTGCTCCGCTCGGGCGAGCGGGTGACGCTGTCGAACGATGACCTCGGCTACACCTACCGGCACAGCGCGCTTCCGGCAGGCGCGATCGTCGTCGGCGCGGTGTTCCGCGGCCATCCCGAGGAGCCGCAGGCGATCCAGGTCGAGATGGACCGGATCGCGGCCAGCCGCGAGGCGTCGCAGCCGCTTCGCAGCAAGACCGGCGGCTCGACCTTCAAGAACCCGCTCCCGAGCAAGGCCTGGGAAGTGATCGACGCGGCCGGGTGCCGCGGGCTCACCATCGGCGACGCGCAGGTGAGCGAGAAGCATTGCAACTTCCTCCTCAATCTTGGAAGCGCGACCAGCGACGACATCGAGACGCTGGGCGAGGAAGTCCGTCGCCGGGTCCGGGAGCACAGTGGCACCGAACTCGAATGGGAAATCCAGCGCGTGGGAGTGAAGCGTTGAGCGTGGTGAACAAGGACCTTCATGTCGTCGTCCTCAAGGGCGGCTGGTCCTCCGAGCGCGAAGTGTCGCTGATGAGCGGCAAGGGCGTCGCCGACGCGCTGCGCGAGCGCGGCTGGAGCCGGATCACCGAAGTCGACATGGACCGCAACGTCGCGCAGGTGCTGCAGGGGCTGCGCCCCGACGTGGTGTTCAACGCGCTTCACGGCCACCCGGGCGAGGACGGCTCGGTCCAGGGCATGCTCGACCTGATGGGCATTCCCTATACTCATTCGGGGCTGAGCACCTCGGCCATCGCGATCGACAAGGAGCTGACCAAGCTGCTGCTGGTGCCCGCGGGCGTGCGCATGCCCAAGGGGACGATGGCGCGTTCGGAAACCTTGTTCGAGCGTGATCCGATTCCCCGGCCCTATGTGCTCAAGCCGGTCAACGAAGGTTCGTCGGTCGGGGTCGCGATCGTCACCGACGCCAGCAACTACGGCAACCCGATCGGGCGCGACACCAAGGGGCCGTGGAACGACTTCGACGAATTGCTCGCCGAACCCTTCATTCGCGGGCGCGAGCTGACCGTGGCGGTGCTCGGCGACGAGGCTTTGTGCGTGACCGAGCTGAAGCCGCACAACGACTTCTACGATTTCGAGGCCAAATATACCGACGGGGTGACCCAGCATATCTGCCCGGCCGAAATCCCGGCGGAGATTGCCCAGTCGATGCTCGACATGGCGCTGCTCGCGCACCGGGCGCTTGGCTGCAAGGGGGCCAGCCGGTCGGACTTCCGCTGGGACGACGAGCAGGGCGAAGCCGGCATCTATCTCCTCGAGGTGAACACCCAGCCGGGGATGACCCCGCTGAGCCTCGTTCCCGAGCAGGCGCGGCAGCGCGGCATCGCCTACGGCGAACTGGCCGAGCGGCTCATCGCCGAAGCGCTCGAAGGCAGGCAGGCCGCGTGAACGCACAGGCCATCCGGCGGCCGGCTTCGGGCAAGGGGCGAGGGAAGGGCAGCCGCAAGGCGCCCGCCCGCGCCGCGTCGCCCTGGCCCGAGGGGAGCGGCAAGCTCGCGCGTTATGCGTTCCTCGTGCTGGTCGCCGTCATGGCCCTGGTCGCGATCATCGCGCTCGACCTGCCGGGCAAGGCGCTCCGCGCGACCGGCGCCGCCACCGGCGAGGCGGGGTTCAAAGTCGACAGCTACCAGATCGTCGGCCTCAAGAACATGGATCGGCGCAAGGTCGATTCGGTGGTGACCGACGAGCTTCGCCGCGCCGCCGAGGAAGCGCCGATCGGGACCGACGAACCGGCCCAGGCGCTGGTCGACCTCGACCGGATCCGCGAGAATCTGCTGCAGTTCGGGTGGGTCAAGGATGCGCGCGTGTCGCGCCAGCTTCCCGGCGGGCTCGTGGTCGACCTCGTCGAGCGCACCCCCGCAGCGGTTTGGCAGCAGCAGGGCCGGCTCAGCCTGATCGACGGCGAGGGCGTGGTCCTCGACGCGGTCCCGGTCGACAAGATGCCCGACCTGCCGCTGCTGATCGGGCCCGGCGCCAACCGGCAGGCCGTGTCGCTTCACCGGATGGTCGACGCGGTTCCGACGCTGAAGCCGCAACTCGCCTCGGCGACGTGGATCGGCGGGCGTCGCTGGGACCTGTCCTTCGCGACCGGCGAGACCGTGTCGCTGCCCGAAGGCGAGGCCGCGGCCGCCAAGGCGCTCAAGCGCTTCGCCAAGATGGATCGCTCGGTCGGCCTCCTCGGCCGCGACATGATCCGCTTCGACCTCAGAGTGCCCGGCAAGATGATCGTCCGCGTTCCCCCGGGGGCAACCCCGCCCGAAGCCACCACGCAAGAGGTGGCCAACTGATGGCCAATCGCGAAGAGCCGGTCCTGATCGGCGCGCTCGACATCGGATCGTCCAAGGTCTCGGCCCTGGTCTGCACCCTCGACGAGGAAGGGCGCCCGCGCGTCCTCGGCACGGGCCAGCGACAGAGTCGCGGCGTCAAGCGCGGCTTCGTCACCGACATGGAGGCGACCGAGGTCGCGGTCCGCGAGGCGGTCGAGCAGGCCGAGCGGATGAGCAGCCAGACGATCGAGGACGTCTGGGCGAGCTATGGCGCGGGCGGGCTCAGCAGCGATCTCGCCACGGTCGAGGTCGAGATCGGCGGGCACCAGGTCGAGCCGACCGACGTCGAGGAATTGCTCCAGTCCGGGCGCGACGCGGTCGATCGCGACGGACAGGTGGTGCTCCACGCCAATCCCGCGCTCTACACGATCGACGAGGTGCAGGGCGTGCGCTCGCCGATCGGCATGCACGCCAGCCGGCTGGGCGTCGACATCCACGTCATCGCCGCCGACGAGGCGCCGCTGCGCAACGTCGACCTCACCATCCGCCAGGCGCATCTCGGGGTCCGCGCGATCGTCGCCTCGCCCGTCGCGGCGGCGCTGGCCTGCCTCAGCCCCGAGGAGCGCGACCTCGGCGTGGCGCTGGTCGAGCTGGGCGCGGAAGTCACCAATGTCTCGCTCCATGCCGGCGGCATGCTGGTCGGGCTGCGCTCGATCCCGCTCGGCGCCAAGGATATCACCGACGACATCGCCGCCGCCTTCGGGGTTAGGCGCCGCGATGCCGAGCGGATCAAATGCTTCCACGGCTCGGCGATGACGAGCCCGCGCGACAATCACGAAGTGGTCGAGGCGCTTCCGATCGGGGCCGACGACGGGGCCGAGCCGCTGCGGATCAGCCGCGCGCAGCTGATGACCGTCATCCGCCAGCGGGTCGAGCGGACCACCGCCGAGGTCGAGGAAGCCCTGAAGGACATGGGCTTCGTGAAGCCGGTCGGCGGGCAGGTCGTTCTGACGGGTGGCGGCGCCGAGCTCAAGAATATCGCGGACTATATGCAGGGCGTGCTCGGGCGGGCGGTCCGGGTCGGCCGGCCGCGGGCGCTGACCGGGCTTCCCGACGCGCACAGCGGCCCGGCCTTCACCAGCCTCGTCGGGCTGGCGATGCTGGCGAGCCAGGGCAGCGGCGGCGACATCCGCGACCTCGCCTTGCCGAGCGCCAAGCCGGGCCCGCAGGCCGGCGGAATGCTCGCGCGACTGGTGTCGGCGATCCGCGGCGGGCGGTGATCGTCCCGGTTCGGGACGATTGAGTCCCCCGAGCCACGTCTCGTCGGAAAAGATGCACCAATGTTAACTTTTCCGCTTGTGCCGCAGACTCCGGTGAATCATAGATTCATCCTTACAAGTTCAACGCGTTGATAGGCGGGGGTCCCACCACATGAGCATCGATTTCGTCCGGCCGGCGGTTGACGAGCTGAAGCCGCGGATCACGGTCATCGGAGTCGGCGGTGCTGGCGGCAACGCGATCGCCAACATGATTCGCGCCGACGTGCAGGGCGTCGACTTCGCGGTCGCCAACACCGATGCCCAGGCGCTCAACGCCAGCCTCGCCGATCGCCGGATCCAGCTCGGCCACAAGATCACGCAAGGCCTCGGCGCCGGCGCCCGGCCCGAGATCGGTCGCGCCGCCGCCGAAGAGGCGATGGAAGAGATCGAGCGCGCGCTCGAAGGCGCGCACATGTGCTTCATCGCGGCCGGCATGGGCGGCGGCACCGGCACCGGCGCCGCGCCGGTCATGGCCAAGGCGGCGCGTGACAAGGGCATCCTGACGGTCGGCGTCGTGACCAAGCCGTTCGCGTTCGAAGGCTCGCGCCGGACCCGCGCGGCCGAATCGGGCATCGCCGAGCTCCAGCAGCACGTCGACACGCTGATCGTTATCCCGAACCAGAACCTGTTCCGCCTCGCCAATTCGGACACGACCTTCAAGGAAGCGTTCCAGATGGCGGACGAGGTCCTCCAGCAGGGCGTCCGCGGGATCACCGATCTGATGGTCATGCCGGGCCTCATCAACCTCGACTTTGCCGACGTCCGCTCGGTCATGGGCGAGATGGGCAAGGCGATGATGGGCACCGGCGAAGCGTCGGGCGACAATCGCGCGATCGAGGCGGCCGAGAAGGCGATCTCGAACCCGCTGCTCGACGGCGTCTCGATGAAGGGCGCCAAGGGCGTCATCATCTCGATCACTGGCGGCGAGGACATGCGCCTCATGGAAGTCGACGAGGCCGCCAGCCACATCAAGGAACTGGTCGACCCCGACGCCAACATCATCTGGGGTTCGGCGTTCAACAACGACCTCGACGGCAAGATCCGCGTTTCGGTCGTCGCCACCGGCATCGAGGCCGAAGAAGCGACCAAGCCGGTCACCGGCGGGTCGACCGCGACCGCGTCAAGCAAGGTCTTCACCTTCCCGGGCCGCACCAGCGCGACCCCGGCACCGGCTGCCACGACCGCCGCGCCGGCCCCGGTCGCCAAGGCGCCCGGGCCGCTCGACCTCGGTGACGAGGGCAATGGCGACGAGCTGCTGCTCGACAGCGACGATATCCTGACCACTCCGGTCGGAACGCCGCCAATTGCGCCGCCGCGCGATGAAGAGATCACGCCGGCCAAGCCGGCGGTCGCCTCGGGCACCCTGTTCGAGCGGATGAGCTCGATGGCCCGTGCCGGCGGCAAGATCGAGGAAGAGCAGACCCCGAGCCTCCGCCGCGAGCCGCTCGACATCCCGCGCTTCCTCAACCGCCAGAACAACCAGTAAGCCAGCGCGCCCCGGCGGGGGCCGAGCGACGAAGCGATCTCGCTTCTCCTCGGCCACCGCCGGGGCGACGTGCGTCCGGAGGCCTCGGTTCGCCGTTCGCGGCCAACGCTTCGCCGCCACCAGCCCTTTTCGTCAGCGCCCGCTCAGCTAGACCCGGACATGGGATGGGGATGATCCGCTTTTCGTATCTGCTGCTCGGCGGCGCCGTGCTGCTGCCCGCGCCGGCGGCTGCCCAATATATCGGTGGGAACGCCCCCGCGCCGCCGCCCGCGCCGGTCGCCGGGATGCTCGAGAGCCCCGAGGCCGCGCTCGCTCGCAACGTCCGGCTGCTGGCGATCAACCCCAAGGATTATAATGCACTGCTGGCCGCCGGCCGGTCGGCGCTGAAGCTTGGCGACAGCGAGGCTGCGATCGGCTTCTTCGGGCGCGCCGAGGAAATCAATTCGGCGCACTGGGCGCCCAAGGCCGGGCAGGGTGCGGCGCTGGCGCAGATGGGCGAGGCGCAGGCGGCGCTCGGCCTGTTTGAGCAGGCGCAGCGTCTGGGGGCGACCCAGTCGCTGATCGCGCTCGACCGCGGGCTCGCCTTCGACCTCCTCGCCCGCCAAGCCGAAGCGCAGAGCGACTATCGCGCGGTGCTCGCCGGGCCCGACGCCGACGAGGCGCGTCGCCGGCTCGCGCTCAGCCTCGGCATCAGCGGCCGCAAGGCCGAAGCGCTGACCATGCTCGATCCCCTGCTCGCGCGGCGCGATGCGGGGGCGCGGCGCGCGCGAGCGCTGATCCTCGCCCTCGGCGGCGACCTCGAAGGCGCGCGCCAGGCCATTGCGGCGATGATGCCGGGCTCGAGCGCCGGCTTCGATCCGTTCCTGCGACGCCTGTCAACGCTCGGGCCGGGGCAGAAGGCCGCGGCGGTGCATCTCGGCATCATGCCGGCGGAAGGCGCGGCGCTTGCCAGCGTCGAATCTCCGGCGCCGGTTCCGGTCGCGCCGACTCCCGCGCCGGTCGTCGCCAGGATCACTCCAGCCCCGGTGCGGGTAGCATCAGTCACCCCGCGCATCAGCAAGAGCCGCCCCGGCGAGGTGACGCCGCTGATCGACCGGATCGCCGATATCGAGACCACCCTGGGCAAGATCCCGAAGGAAGCAGCCTCGGCCCCCAAGCCGCCGCCCGCGCCCAAGCCGATCGTCGAAAAGAGCGCGGCCAAGGCCAAGACCAAGGCCAAGTCGGTGGAGGAGCCCGCGGCCAAGGACAAGGTCCGGCTCGCCGAGCTGTCGCTGAAGGGGAAGACGACGGGAAAAGCCGACGCCAAGGCCAAGGGCGGCAAGGCTGACGGCAAGGACAAGAAGGCGGAGGCCGAGGCCGACGACAAGCCGGCCAAGGGCGCCTCGACATCGTCGCGCATCTACGTCCAACTCGCCGGGGGATCGAAGGCGGACCAGATGGAGCGCGAATTTTCCCGGATCCGCGCGAAGAAGGCGAGCCTGTTCAAGGGGCGTCAGCCGGTGGTGGTCGCGGTGAAGGGCTGGTCGCGGCTGCTGGTCGGGCCGTTCAAGGACCAGGACAGCGCGCAGGAGTTGGTGAACGACCTTCACGAGGCGAAGCTCGAAGGCTTCGTCTGGACCGCGCCCGCCGGGATCAAGGTCGAGAAGCTCGCCGCCAAGTGACGCTTCCTCCCGGCATTGCTGCCCAGCCTTCCGCCAGCCGCGGCCGTTTCCATCCCGAGCCCGATCAGGGTCCGCGGGGCCCGCGCGACGCCTTCCAACGCGACCGCGACCGGATCGTCCACTCGGTCGCCTTCCGCCGCCTGCGCCACAAGACGCAGGTCTTCGTCGCGCCCGACGGCGACCATTACCGGGTCCGCCTGACCCACAGCCTCGAAGTCGCGCAGATCGGGCGGACCATCGCCCGCGTTCTCGGGCTCAACGAGGACCTGACCGAGGCGCTCTGCCTCGCGCACGACCTCGGCCATCCACCCTTCGGCCATGCCGGGGAAGATGCGCTCGACGAGGCGATCGAGCCGCACGGCGGGTTCGACCACAACGGCCACACGCTGCGACTCGTGACCGAGCTCGAGACGCCCTATCCGCAATTCGACGGGCTCAATCTCAGCTGGGAGACGCTGGAGGGGCTGGCCAAGCACAATGGGCCGGCGAGGGCGCCGCAATGGGCGCTGGCAGGGGTCGATGCCGCCTGGCCGCTCGACCTCGAAAGCTGGCCGAGCCTCGAGGCACAGGTCGCGGCGCTCGCCGACGACATCGCCTACGATAATCACGACATCGACGACGGGCTTCGCGCGGGGGTACTCCCGCTCGACCTGCTGCTCGAGCAGCCGTTCGTGAAGCGCCACTGGGATGCGATATCGGCGCGCTGGCCCGACCTCAGCATGGAGCGGCGGGTGAAGGCGCTGGTCCGCGACCAGATCGGGACGATGGTCGGCGACCTTCTGGCCGAGACGCGGCGGCGGGTGGCGGAAGGCGGGATCGAGACGATCGACGACGTCCGCCAAGCCGGGCACGCGCTGGCAGGTTTCTCCGAGAAGCTGGCGGGCGAGGAGCGGGCGCTGAAGCGCTGCCTTTATGCCAATCTCTACAATGCGCCGGCGTTGCAGCCGGTGCGGATCGAGGCGCAGCGCGTGGTGGCCAATCTCGCGGCCGCCTATCTCGACGACCCGCGCCTGCTGCCCGATGCCTGGCATCGGGGCGAGTGCGCGGAGACGACCGCGCGCAACATCGCCGACTATGTGGCGGGCATGACCGACCCCTTTGCCATCGCGCGCCACGAGGCGCTCGTCGGCCCGGTCGAACTGCCCGAGAAATTCTGATGAGGGTCGGACTGATCGGCGCCACGGGGCTGATCGGGCGGCAGCTCTGGCCGTTGCTCGAGGCGCGGCACGACCTCCTGGTGCTCGGGCGCCGGCCGAGCGGCGCGGCGCGGGAGAAGCTGGGGCCGATGGCCGACTGGCCGGGGCTGCTGGCGGGCGAACGGCTCGATGTCGCGATGTCGACGCTGGGCAGCACGCGCAAGGCGGTCGGAAGCTGGGAGGCGTTCGCCGCCGTCGACCGGGACGCGGTGCTGGCCTTCGCGGAAGCGGCGCGCAAGGCCGGTGCGCGGCACTTCCTGCTGGTGTCCTCGAGCGGCGCCGACGCGGGGAGCCGCAATGCCTATCTTCGCCTCAAGGGCGAGGTCGAGGCCGCAATCGAGGCGATGGGCTTCGCGCGGGTCGACATCGTCCGTCCGGGCCTGTTGCTCGGGCAGCGCAAAGAGCGCCGCGCAGCGGAAGGCATTGGCCAGCGCCTGGCGCCGTTGCTGAATGCGATCCTGGTCGGAAAGCTCGACCGTTATGCGCCCATTCCGGCGACCATGGTCGCCCAGGCGCTTGCTGCTCTCGTCGAGCAGGAAGCGCCTGGGCTCCATGTGCATCACAATCGGGCGATCCACCGCCTTGCGAGCGGCGGGGCCTAGGCCTTAGCCGAAGGTCCGCGACCACCAGCCCTTGCGGGCCGGCTGGGTCTCCTCGCTATCGCCAGCGGCAGCAGCAACGGGCGCTTTGTCAGTCTCGGCCTGCGCTTCGGCAGCGACGGGCTCCTCAGCCGCGGGCGCGGCTGGGGTGTCCGCGACCGGGGCGGCCGCTTCGGCGGGCTCGGCCTTCTTGCGGGTCCGGCGCTTGGGCTTGGGCTTCTCTTCCGCGACCGGTTCGCTCGGCAGGTCGGCAGCCGGAGCGTCCGCAGCCACGGTCGGCTCGGGCGCAGCGGCTTCGGCGGCGGCGTCGGCCTTGCGGGCCCGCGGACGGCGGCGCGCCTTGGGTTTCTCTTCGGCGACCGGCTCGGCCTCGGGCTGGGCCGCAACGACCTCGGGAGCCGGGTCCTCGCTCGGAACGGGCTCGATCATCGGCGCTTCGACCGGGACCGGCGACTGCTCCTCCGAGCCTTCCTCGCCATCGCGGCCACGGCCACCCCGGCGGCGGCCGCCACGACGACCGCGACGCTTGCGCGGCTCGTCCTCATGGGTCTCGCCCTCGGCGATACGCTCCTCGCCAGCCTCGTCGGTCGGCTCGGCCACCTCGTCGGAGTCGGCTTCCTCGCCGCGTTCGCTGTCGTCGCGCTCGCCCGCTTCGCCATCGCGGCGGCGGTTCCGACCGCCACGGCGACGACGGCGGCGGCGGCGGCCGCGCTCATCCTCGTCGCTGTCGCCGCGATCGCCACGCTCGGCGCGATCCTCGTCGGCGCCCTCTTCCTCGATTTCCTCCTCGTCGATCTCGAAATCATCTTCCTCGATCGGGGCGGGGGCGGCGACGGGGCGGACCGGAGCGACCGGGCGGGGCCCGCTGCTCTCGACCGCCATGCGGGCGCCTTCGAAGGTCGGGTCGACCAGCACCTCGACCGAGACGCCGTAGCGGGCCTCGATGTCGGCGAGCTCGGCGCGCTTCTTGTTGAGGACATAGACCGCCGCTTCGGCGCCGGCGCGGAGGCAGACCTTCTCGCCGCGGCCGCGGGCCGCTTCGTCCTCGATCATGCGCAGCGCGCTGAGGCCGGCCGACGAGGCGGTCCGCATCAGGCCGGTGCCGTCGCAATGCGGGCAGGCCTTGGTCGAGGCTTCGAGCACGCCGGTGCGCAGGCGCTGGCGGCTCATCTCCATCAGGCCGAAGCTCGAGATACGGCCGACCTGGATCCGGGCGCGGTCGTTCTTGAGCGCTTCCTTCATCGCCTTCTCGACCTTCCGGACATGGCTGTTCTGTTCCATGTCGATGAAGTCGATGACGACGAGGCCGGCCATGTCGCGCAGGCGAAGCTGGCGGGCGATTTCCTGCGCGGCCTCGATGTTGGTCGCGTAGGCGGTTTGCTCGATGTTGTGCTCGCGCGTCGAGCGGCCCGAGTTGATGTCGATCGAGACCAGGGCCTCGGTCGGGTTGATGACGATGTAACCGCCGCTCTTCAGCTGAACGAGCGGGTGGTACATGGCCGCGAGCTGGTCCTCGACGCCGTAGCGTTGGAAAAGCGGGGTCGCGTCATTGTGCGACTGCACCTTCTTCACGTGGCTCGGCATGAGCAGCTTCATGAAGCCGCGGGCGGCCTTGTAGCCGTCCTCGCCCTCGACCAGCACCTCGTCGATGTCGCGGTGGTAGAGATCGCGGATGGCGCGCTTCACAAGGTCGCTGTCGCGGTAGATGAGCGCCGGGGCCGACGAGGCGAGGGTCCGTTCGCGGACCTCGTCCCAAAGGCGCGCGAGATAATCGAAGTCGCGCTTGATCTCGACCTTGGTCCGTTCAAGCCCGGCGGTGCGGACGATGAGGCCCATCGTGCCCGGCAGCTTGAGGTCGGCGATGATCGACTTCAGGCGCTTGCGGTCCGAACCGTTCGAGATCTTGCGGCTGATACCGCCGCCATGGCTCGTGTTCGGCATCAGCACGCAATAGCGGCCGGCGAGGCTGAGATAGGTGGTGAGCGCCGCGCCCTTGTTGCCGCGCTCTTCCTTGACGACCTGGACCAGCAGCACCTGGCGGCGCTGGATGACGTCCTGGATCTTGTAGCGGCGGCGCAGGTTCAGACGCTTGCGGCGAACCTCGTCGGCGGCCTCGTCCTTGCGGTTGCGGCGGCCGTTGCGGGGGCGGGCATCGCCCTCTTCGCTGGCTTCGCCGTCGTGCTCGCCCTCGGGCTCCTCGGGGCGGTCGTCGGTGCCGTCGTCCTCATGATGCGGATCGAGCGGCTCGTCCTCGGCCTCGGCGCGGAGGCGTTCTTCCTCGGCGGCATGCTCCGCCTCTTCGCGGAGCAGGGCTTCGCGATCGGACTTCGGGATCTGGTAGTAATCGGGGTGGATTTCGCTGAAGGCGAGGAAGCCGTGGCGGTTTCCGCCGTAATCGACGAACGCCGCCTGGAGCGACGGTTCGACGCGGGTCACCTTGGCGAGATAGATATTACCCTTGAGTTGCTTGTGCTCGGCGGATTCGAAGTCAAACTCCTCGATCCGGTTCCCCTGGACGACGGCGACCCGGGTCTCTTCCGGGTGACGCGCGTCGATCAGCATGCGCGTGGTCATTGAATAGTCTCCGAGCGCGCGCCCTGAACAGGGTCAGGCGGCGCGCGCGTGTTGCGGCCATGGCGGGCGCTTTCGGGCCGGCCGGAATGGCAATGAGATGGGGTGCGTCTGCTGCCTGATGTTCCCCGGCGGAAATCGCCGGCAAACGCGCGTCACTGCTCATGTCAGCAGGATCAACAAGCGCGTTCTTGAACTTCATGGATCAGCATCAACCTGTACGACGCCGTGGGGACAGCCCTGTCACCGGCCCCCCGGCCTTCCCGCCGGAAGCTCGCGTGGGCGAACTGGCGGACCCTGTCGTCGTAGCAGCGTCCTTGCCGCCAAGCAACGGCACGCTAGGGTCGCCGCCATGGCGTCCCGAACGACAGCGAGATTGGCGATCCTTGGCCTTGGCGGCCTGGTCCTGGCCGCGGCCCTGTGGGCCGGGGTCGAGCGGTCGCGCGGCGGTGCAAGCCTCGGGCGCGCGGTGGAGGGCGAGGCGCGCGAAGGGGGGCTGAGCCTTGTCCTGTCGCCGGCGGTGGCGGACGTGAAGGTGATCGAGGCGCGGGTGCCGGGGCGGCCGCTGATCGTGATCGACGCGGGCCATGGCGGGAGGGATCCGGGCGCACCGGGGGCGAGCGGCCGCGCGATCGAGAAGGACGTGACGCTCCAGCTTGCCCGCGACGTCCGCGACGAACTGGCGAAGCGGGGAAGGGTGCGGATCGCGCTGACCCGCGACGGGGACACGACGCTGACGCTCGAGGACCGGGCGGCGATCGCGCGCCGTCTCGGCGCCAGCCTGTTCCTGTCGATCCATGCCGACAGCGCGGCCAATGCCGCGGCGCGCGGGGCGACCTTCTATTCGCTGTCCGAAGTCGCGAGCGATGCCGACGCCGCGCTGCTCGCCGAACGCCAGAATGGCGAGGAAGCGGTGGCGAGCGAGGCCGACGGATCGGTCCGGGCGTTGCTCGCCGATGTCGCGGCCCGCGACGAGATGGCGGCCTCGGCCGATTTCGCGGTCCGCTTGCTGCGCGAGGCCGAGGGGCGGGTGCCGCTTCGGCCCGAGCCGCACCGCTTCGCCGCCTTCCGGGTGCTGCGCCGCTCGAACGCGCCCGCGGTGCTGTTCGAGGCGGGCTACATGAGCAACGCCGCCGACGAGGCGATGCTGCTCGACCCCGTGCAGCGCGGGCGCATCGCCGCCGCGCTTGCCCGGGCGATCGAGGCCCAGGCGGCGGTCGCGCGCTGACACGCCTTTCCCCCGCCAGCCCAAGCGAGTAGAGCCGCGCCCATGGACGCCGTTGCGACCCGATCTTCCCCCCCCTGGCTCGAGCGTCATCACCGAGCCGCCGACCGCCTCTGCACCGCGTGGAGCGAGCGACGCTGGCTCCGCTTCGCCGGCTGGGGACTGCTCGCGGGCTATGGATTCTTCATCCTCGTCTGGCTGTTCTTCGCCGCCGGCCTGCCCTCGAGCGAGAAACTGCTGGCCTACCAGCCGCCGCTTCCGACCAACATCCGCGGTGTCGACGGCCAGCCGGTCGGGACCTTCGCCCGCGAACGGCGGGTTGAGCTCAACTACAACGAATATCCGCCGATGGTGGTCGAGGCCTTCATCTCGGCCGAGGACAAGACCTTCTTCACCCATGGCGGGATCGACTATCCGGGCCTGATCGGCGCGGTCGGCGACTTTGCGGTCAAGAAGGCGACCGGGGGCGCCCGGGCCCGCGGCGGCTCGACCATCACCCAGCAGGTCGCCAAGGCGCTGCTGCAGGATTCGAGCTACAACGTTACCCGCAAGATCCGCGAGGCGATCCTTGCCTTCCGGCTCGAGAATACGCTCTCCAAGGAGCAGATCCTCGAGCTCTACCTCAACCAGATCTTCCTTGGCCGGAACGCTTATGGCGTGCAGGCGGCGGCGCGGGCCTATTTCGACAAGGACGTCGCCGATCTGACCCTGCCCGAGGTCGCCTATCTCGCGGTGCTGCCCAAGGCGCCGTCCAACTACGATCCCGTCCGCGCGACCCGCAAGGCGCTCGACCGGCGCAATTACGTGCTGCGCGAGATGGTCAACAACGGCTATATCACCGAGGCCCAGCGCGCCGCGGCCGCCGTCGCTCCGCTCGGTACGATCCGCTACGGCTCCAACGCCAAGTTCCGCGAAGTCGGCGGCTATTTCACCGAGGAAGTCCGCCGCGAACTCCTCCGCAAATATGGCGAGGACGCCAAGGCGGGGACGAACAGCGTCTATGCGGGCGGCCTGTGGGTGCGGACCTCGATGAACCCGGTCATGCAGGATGCCGCGGCCGAGGCGCTGCGCGAAGGCCTCGCCCGCTTCGACGGCGGGCGCGGCTGGCGCGACACCGGGCTCAGCATCGAGACCAGCGGCAACTGGCAGGCGGCGCTCGACCGGGCGCCCGTCGGCACGGGCTTTGCCGACTGGCGCAAGGCGGTGGTGCTCGACAAGGGCTCCTCGTCGGCGGAGATCGGCTTCACCGACGGTTCGACCGGCACGCTGCCGGCGAGCAATGCGGTCCAGCCCAAGCGCGGCGGGGGCGGAAGCGCCTTCTCCAACCTTCGCGACGGCATGGTCATCATCGTCAAGAATGTCGGTGGCTCGACCTACGCGATCCGCTCGATCCCGGAGATTGGCGGGGGCTTCATCGCGCAGGAGATCCGGACCGGCCGCGTGCTCGCGATGCAGGGCGGGTTCGACAATATCGGCGCGAGCTACAACCGCGCGACCCAGGCGCTTCGCCAGCCCGGCTCCACCTTCAAGCCGATCGTCTATTATACCGCGCTGGCCAACGGCATGACCCCGGCCAGCCTGGTCGAGGACGCGCCCTTCTGCGTCTGGCAGGGCGCCGGTCTCGGCAACAAATGCTTCCGCAATTTCGACGGCAATTATGCCGGCTCGAAGACCCTGCGCTGGGGCGTCGAGCAGTCGCGCAACCTGATGACGGTGCGGGTCGCCTCGCAGACGGGCATGGCCAAGATCACCGACACGGCGCGCAAGCTCGGGGTCGGCGACTATCCCAATTACCTCGCGATGGCGCTGGGCGCGGGCGACACGACGGTCCTCAAGCTGACCAACGCTTATGCCATCCTTGCCAATCACGGCCGGGCGGTGAGCCCGACGCTGATCGACTATGTCCAGGACCGTGACGGCAAGGTCATCTTCCGCACCGACAATCGCTGCGCGGTGATGGACGGTCGCTGCAACGCGCCCGACTGGGACGGAAGCGCGATGCCGCGTCCGCCGAGCCGCAGCCGCCAGATCCTCGACCCGCAGGCCGCCTTCCAGATGGTCCATGTCATGACCGGCGTGATCGAGCGCGGCACGGCAACCATCCTGCGCGACCTCAACCGGCCATTGTTCGGCAAGACCGGCACAACTACCGGCCCGACCAACGTCTGGTTCGTCGGCGGCACGCCCGACGTCGTTGCCGGCACCTACCTCGGCTACGACCAGCCGCGCTCGCTCGGCGGGGCGGCGCAGGGCGGGCGGATCGCGGCGCCGATCTTCAAGCAATGGGCGCAGGTCGCGTTCAAGGACGTCCCGGGGACCCCGTTCGTTGCGCCCGAGGGCATCCGTATGGTGCGGATCGACCGGGTCACCGGGCGGCGGGTGTTCGGCACCTTCCCGGTCCGCGAGGATCCCAAGTCGCCGGTCATCTGGGAAGCGTTCAAGCCCGAGACCGAGCCGCGGCGGACCTACCGGCCCGGCGGCCAGTCCGACGAGGTCGCAAGTGCGGCCCCGGCACCGGCCGCTCGGCGTCGGCCGGCCTCCCGTCCGGCCACTGCCGCGCCGGCGAATAAGCCCGCGCCGACCGCGCCGCCGCCAGACGACTTCTTGGCAAGGCAGGGCGGAATCTACTAGGAGCGTGGGCGCCGTTCGTCCCGAGCGACCGCGAGGGACGTCAGCGTCTGCGGTGCCTCGACCTCGCTCGGCACGAACGGCGTTTCAGAAAAGGACCACTTACGATGCGCGCTGAAGCGCAGGCCTATATCGACCAGGTCAACGCCGCGACCGCCTTGCTCCGTCGCTTCCTAGACTGGGACCGGGCCCTGCAGCGGCTCGACGAGCTCAACGCCCGGGTCGAGGATCCGACGCTGTGGAACGACCCCAAGGCAGCGCAGGAGGTGATGCGCGAACGGCGCCGTCTCGACGAGGCTGTCGCCGCGACGCGCAAGCTCGAGACGGAGCTCGCCGACACGATCGAGCTGATCGAGATGGCCGAGGCCGAGGGCGATGACGGGCTGGTCGACGACGGCGTGACCGCGCTCGCCGACCTTGCCGAGCGGGCCGAGCGCGACAAGGTCGCGGCGCTGCTGGCGGGTGAGGCCGACGCCAACAACAGCTATGTCGAGGTCAATTCGGGCGCCGGCGGGACCGAGAGCCAGGATTGGGCCGGCATGCTCCAGCGCATGTATTCGCGCTGGGCCGAGCGCCACAAGATGAAGGTGGAGCTGGTCGATTATCATGCGGGCGAGCAGGCCGGGATCAAGTCGGCGACGCTGCTGATCAAGGGCGAGAATGCCTATGGCAACTTGAAGGTCGAGAGCGGGGTCCACCGCCTCGTCCGGATCAGCCCCTACGACAGCTCGGCGCGGCGCCACACCAGCTTCGCCTCGGTCTGGGTCTATCCCGAAGTCGACGACGACATCGACATCGAGGTCAACGAGGGCGATCTCAAGATCGACACCTATCGTGCGTCCGGCGCGGGCGGGCAGCACGTCAACACGACCGACTCCGCGGTCCGCATCACCCACCTTCCCACCGGGATCGTGGTGCAGTGCCAGAACCAGCGGTCGCAGCACAAGAACAAGGCCGAGGCGATGAAGCAGCTCAAGGCCCGGCTCTACGAGGCCGAGCTGCAACGGCGCGAGGCGGAAGCCAACAAGACCGAGGCGGCTAAGACCGACATCGGCTGGGGCCACCAGATCCGCTCCTACGTGCTCCAGCCCTATCAGCTGGTGAAGGATCTGCGCACCGGCATGACCTCGACCGCACCGGGCGATGTGCTCGACGGTGAGCTCGACCGCTTCATGGCCGCGGCGCTGAGCCAGCGGGTGACCGGCGAGAAGGTCGACGTCGAGGACGTGGACTAGGATGAGTTCGGGGCGTTCGACCGGCCCGGCGTTGGGCGGGGCGCGCTGAGCGATGCGCGCCGGGGGCGTCGGCATGCTCGGTCCGGGCGGGCTTCTCGGACTTGCGCTGCTTGCCGGTTGCCAGGCGCAGCCGCAGGCGGAAAGCTTTCCGGCCGCCGGCCGTGACGTCGCGCCGATCGTTTCCGATGCCTTCTCGACCGAAGACGCCCGCGACCGCGTCGGCGAGTTCGAGGCGGTAGTCGCCGCGGCCGAGGTGAAGCCCGGCATGTCGGTCGCCGACATCGGCGCCGGCGAGGGTTACTATACGACGCGCCTGTCGCCGCTGGTCGGGGCCAAGGGCCGGGTACTGGCGCAGGACATCGTCCCCGAGGTCCGCGACCGGCTTGCCGAGCGAGTCCAGCGCGAGCAGCTCAACAATGTCGCGGTCCGGCTCGGGACGCCCGACGACCCGCGCCTTCCGCCGCGTGGCTTCGACCGGATCTTCCTCGTCCACATGTATCATGAGGTGACCGACCCTTATGCCTTCCTGTGGCACCTCGCGGGCGGGCTGAAGGCGGGGGGCGAGGTGGTCGTGGTCGATGCGGACCGGCCGGTGAAGCGCCACGGCATTCCGCCCGACCGGCTCGAGTGCGAGCTTCGCAGCGTCGGGCTCGCGCTGCAGCGGTTCGAACGGCTGCCGGGCGGCGACAGCTATGTCGCGGCCTTCACCGCCGCCCAGCCGCGCCCGGCCGCCGATGCCTTGAAGCCGTGCGGGTCAAAGGCGTGACGATCGCCTTCGACCAGTTTCTCGCAGTCGAAATTCATGCCGGGACGGTGGTCGCGGCCGAGCCCTTTCCCGAGGCCCGCAAGCCCGCGATCAAGTTGACCATCGACTTCGGGCCCGAGATCGGGACCAAGCGAAGCTCGGCGCAAATCACCGCACTTTATGCGCCGGAGGATCTGGTCGGCCGCCAGGTCGTCGCGGTCACCAATTTCCCGCCGCGCCAGATCGGCCCCTTCATGAGCGAGGTGCTGGTGCTCGGCCTCAGTGACGCCGAGGGGCGCATCACCCTGCTCGTGCCCGACAGCCCGGTGCCGAACGGCGCAAGGATGCATTAGTCGAACGGCGCTTCCCCTCGTCCCCCGCCCGCCCTATCTCGAACGGACACGCGAGCGGGACCGACCATATCATGCGCATTCTGAAAGCTGTCTGGCACCTTCTGATCGGCATCAAGGACGCGCTGGTCCTGGTCTTCATGCTGCTCTTCTTCGCTGGGCTCTATGCGCTCCTGTCGTCCCGGCCGGCGCCGACCGTGTCGGACGGCGTGCTGGTGATGAACCTCCGCTCGGGCGTGGTCGAACAGCCGGCCGAACAGGATGCCTTCGCGCTTGCCGGCGGCAGCTCGGGCCCCGGGCCGCTTGCCCTGCGCGACGTCCGCGCCGCTTTGCGCAAGGCGAAGGATGACGACCGGGTGAAGGCGATCGCGCTGGACCTTGACGGTTTTTCGGCCGGGCAGACGGTGGTCGCGGACTTGGGCGAGGCGCTCGACGAGGTGAAGCGGAGCGGCAAGCCGGTGCTGGCCTATGCCACCGGCTATGCCGACCGCGGCTACCAGCTCGCCGCGCACGCAAGCGAAATCTGGGTCGACCCGATGGGCGGCGTCCAGCTGCGCGGCCCGGGCGGCAATAACCTTTATTATGCGGGGCTGCTCGAGAAGCTCGGCGTCACCGCCAATGTCTACAAGGTCGGCAAGTTCAAGAGCGCGGTCGAGCCCTTCATCCGCTCGGACATGAGCCCCGAGGCGCGCGAGAATGCCGAGGCGCTGGCCGGCGCCCTGTTCGAGACCTGGCGTGACGACATCCGCAAGGCGCGGCCGCAGGCCAATGTCGATGGCGCGCTGAAGGCGCCGGTCCAGATGGTCCAGGCGGCGGGCGGCGATTTCGCGCTGGCCTCGCAGCGGGCGAAGCTGGTCGACAAGGTCGCCGACCGCCGCGCCTTCGAGCAGCGCCTCGCGGCGCTCGGCGGCGTGGACGAGAAGGTCGCGGGCGGCTTCAAGCGCATTCGCCTCGACCGCTATATCGCCGCCGAAGTGCAGCCCGAGCGCGGCAGCGGGCCGATCGGCGTGGTGACGGTCGCGGGCAACATCGTCGATGGCCGCGCACCGCTCGGCACCGCGGGCGGGGACAGCATCGCGGCCTCGATCGAGAAGGGGCTTCGCGACGGCAAGATCAAGGCGCTGGTGGTGCGGATCGACTCCCCCGGCGGCTCGGCGCTTGCGTCCGAGCGGATCCGGCAGGCCCTGCTGGCGGCGCGGGAGAAGAAGATCCCGGTGGTCGCGTCGATGGGTAATGTCGCGGCGTCGGGCGGCTACTGGGTGTCGACCGCGGCGCAGCATGTCTTTGCCGAGCCCTCGACCATTACCGGGTCGATCGGCGTGTTCGGGATCCTGCCGAGCTTCCAGGGCAGCCTCGCCAAGCTCGGGATCAACGCCGACGGGGTGAAGTCGACCCCGCTGTCGGGCGAACCCGATCTCCTCAAGGGTCCGTCCCCCGAAGCCGGGCAGCTGATCCAGCTCGGGGTCGAGAGCACCTATGGCAAGTTCCTCAAGATCGTCGGCGACGCCCGCCGCAAGACCCCCGCGCAGGTCGATGCGATCGGACAGGGCCGGGTCTGGTCGGGCGGTCAGGCGCGGCAGATCGGGCTGGTCGACCAGTTCGGCGGGCTCGACGAGGCGATCGCCAAGGCGGGCGACCTTGCCGGCCTCGCCAAGGACGATCGCGCGGTCACCTATCTCGACCGCAAGAAGGGGTGGCGCGCCGAACTGGCCGGGCTGCTCCGCGACGATGAGGACAGCGCCGACGAGGCCGATCCCTTCGCCAGCCTCCGGGCCAATCCCGAGCAGATGCTCATGGCGGTCCGGAACGAGCTTCACTTCCTGCTGTCCGGGCCGACCATCCAGGCGCGCTGCCTGACCTGCGTCGCGGACGAGCCGGTGGCGCCCGTGGCACCGGCGCGCGAGGGCTTTCTCGCGAGGCTG
Organism: Sphingomonas sp. SP2; assembly: GCF_058313385.1. NCBI lineage: Bacteria > Pseudomonadati > Pseudomonadota > Alphaproteobacteria > Sphingomonadales > Sphingomonadaceae > Sphingomonas > Sphingomonas sp. SP2. The sequence continues at coordinate 1,214,203 of NZ_JBZFLD010000001.1, forward strand.
CTCGCCTTGCTCTCCTGAGGCACTTCGGCTAAGGGCGCGCACGTCGTTCCGGGATGAAATGCCCGGGCGCGCGCCGCTCAGCAGCTCTTTGTCGTCCTTTCGGCCATCAGCTCGGTCCGGCCCGTGCCCGTCCTTCATGCCGGGCGATCCGCTCGTCCGGCATCCGGCCGGCGCGCGGCTCTACGCAACGCTTGCCAGGTCCGCCTGATGGTAAGCCGGCCCTAATGGTCCGGCTGGCGGCACATTGACCGAGCACGAGAAGGACGTCCATTTTCCTATGGCAACCCAAGCCAATCCGACCCGCGACGATTTCGCGGCCCTCCTGAACGAAAGCCTTGGCGGCGAGAACGAGGCCTTCGAAGGCCGCGTCGTCATCGGCACCGTCACCGCCCTCGAGAATGACCTCGCGGTCATCGACGTCGGTCTCAAGAGCGAAGGCCGCGTTCCGCTGCGCGAGTTCGCCGCCCCCGGCCAGAAGGCCGAGCTGAAGGTCGGCGACCAGGTCGAAGTCTATGTCGACCGCGTCGAGAATTCGCAGGGCGAAGCGATGCTCAGCCGCGATCGCGCCCGCCGCGAAGCCGCCTGGGACAAGCTCGAGGGCGAGTTCGCCGAAGAGAAGCGCGTCGAGGGTGTCATCTTCGGTCGCGTCAAGGGCGGCTTCACCGTCGACCTCGGCGGCGCCGTGGCCTTCCTTCCGGGCAGCCAGGTCGACATCCGTCCGGTCCGCGACGTGCAGCCGCTGATGGACGTCGCCCAGCCGTTCCAGATCCTCAAGATGGACCGTCGCCGCGGCAACATCGTCGTGTCGCGCCGCGCCATCCTCGAAGAGACCCGCGCCGAGCAGCGTTCGGGCCTCATCCAGAGCCTGGCCGAGGGTCAGGTCATCGAGGGCGTGGTCAAGAACATCACCGACTATGGTGCCTTCGTCGACCTCGGCGGCATCGACGGCCTGCTCCACGTCACCGACATCAGCTACAAGCGGGTCAACCACCCGTCGGAAGTGCTGAACATCGGCGACACGGTGAAGGTGCAGATCATCCGCATCAACCGCGACACCCAGCGCATCAGCCTCGGCATGAAGCAGCTCGAGAGCGATCCGTGGGAAGGCGCCACCGCCAAGTATCCGGTCGGCGGCGTGTTCCAGGGCCGTGTCACGAACATCACCGAATATGGTGCGTTCGTTGAGCTCGAGCCGGGCATCGAGGGCCTCGTCCACGTCAGCGAGATGAGCTGGACCAAGAAGAACGTCCACCCGGGCAAGATCGTCAGCACCAGCCAGGAAGTCGAGGTCAAGGTCCTCGAGGTCGACGGCGAGAAGCGTCGCATCAGCCTCGGCCTCAAGCAGGCCCAGACCAATCCGTGGAACGACTTCGCCGAGAAGCATCCGGTCGGCAGCCAGGTCGAGGGCGAAGTCAAGAACGCCACCGAGTTCGGCCTGTTCGTCGGCCTCGACGGCGACGTCGACGGCATGGTCCACATGTCGGACATCGCCTGGGGCGTGTCGGGCGAGGAAGCGCTGGCGCTGCACCGCAAGGGTGAGACCGTCCAGGCGATCGTGCTCGACGTCGACGTCGAGAAGGAGCGCATCAGCCTCGGCATGAAGCAGCTCGAGCGCGGCGGTGTCGCGGCGGGCGGTGCTGCCGGCGGCGATGGCGCGCGCAAGGGCGAGACCAAGACCGTCACCGTGCTCGAAGTCATGGACGGTGGCCTCACCGTGCAGGTCGGCGAAGACGGCCCGACCGGCTTCATCAAGCGCTCGGATCTCGGCCGCGACCGCGACGAGCAGCGTCCGGAGCGCTTCCAGGTCGGCCAGAAGTTCGACGCGATGGTCACCGGGACCGACCGTTCGAAGAAGCCGACCTTCTCGATCAAGGCGATGCAGATCGCCGAAGAGAAGCAGGCCGTTGCCCAGTACGGTTCGTCCGACTCGGGTGCGTCGCTCGGCGACATCCTCGGTGCCGCTCTGGAGCGCGCCAACAAGAAGTAAGCCGGTTCGCCCTCCCCGGACCGCCTGCGGATCGGGGAGGGCATCGGTTGCTCGCCACTCTTCGGCGAGCGGGTTTTTCTCTTCGCTCGCGGGCACTTGCGGTCAGGCATAACATCTGACAGCTTGCGCTCCGCGGGTGGGGGCCCGTCATATTTTGCAGCGCGGACCTGTTCGTTCGTCCGCACAGCCTTGGAAGCGGGGAAGGTCGAACGATGATACGGTCGGAACTGGTGCAGAAGCTCTGTGACGACTTTCCCGATCTGACCCAGCGCGAGATCGAGCTGATGGTCACCGGCCTCTTCAACGAGATCACGGTTCAGCTGGCCAAGGGCGGCCGGGTTGAGCTGCGCGGCTTCGGGGCCTTTTCGACCCGCCAGCGCGATGCCCGCACTGGCCGCAATCCTCGCACCGGCGAGCAGGTCGAGGTGGACGCCAAGAAGGTCCCCTATTTCAAGCCCGGCAAGGAAATGCGCGAGCGGCTGAATCTCACCGAGGTCACCGCCGAATAATCCTGCCGCCGGCCGCGGATTTCTGCGCCCGGCAGCCTCCCAAAGACCCGTTGCGGCCTGCAATTTGTTGAGGCATCGTCGGCGCATGGCTGACGAGGAGACAGCGGAAGAACGGCTGCGGGCGCTGGAGCTCGAAGTCGAGCGCCTGCGCGAGGAGCGCGCCGAGGCAGTGTCGCAGGGCGCCATGCTCAAGACCCTTCTCGACGACATCGCCCGGCGGCGGCAGGTCGAGGGCAAGCTCGCCGAGGCCGAGACCTGGCTCGATCTTGCGCAGCAAGCGGGGCGCGTCGCCGCTTACACCTATGATTTCAGAAGCCAGAAGCTCGACTGGTCGCCGTCCACGCAGGCGCTCTACGGGCTGAGCCCGAGTGACGAGCCGACGCTCGACCGGTGGCTGGCGGCGGTCCACCCCGATGACCGCGCCGGAGTCGAGACGGTGGCGACCACCGCGCTCGCGACCCATGTCGATGTCGATCATCGCTTCCGAATCGTCCGGAATGACGGGAGCGTAAGCTGGATCCAGGATCGCGGCCGCGTTCTGTTCGACGACCATGGCCAGCCGAGCCGCCTCGTCGGGATCAACATCGACGTGACGGATTTGGTGACGCTCGAGCGCGAGGCGAGCGAGGGGAGGGAGCGTCTTCGCCTTGCCTTGTCGGCCGGCTCGCTCGCCTGCTGGGATTGGGATCTCGGCTCGGGCTCGGTGCGGTGGGATTCGCAGCTTGAGGACTATGCCGGGGTCGACGAGTTCGGCGGCTCGTTCGACAGCTTCTGGGACATGGTCCACGAGGAGGACAAAGCGTCGGTCCGCGCGGCACTCGGCCACAGCATGGCGACGGGCGAGGATTATCGGATCGAATTCCGGATGCTCCGCCCCGATGGCTCGGTACGCTGGACCCATACGCGGGCCAAGGTCGTCCTCGACGAAAAGGGCGTGCCCCGGCGGTTCGTCGGGATCGACGGTGACATCACCGAGCAGCGTGTGGCCCAGGCGGCCTTGCAGGACAGCCGTCTCTTCCTCGAGACGGTGCTTGCGGCCTCCCCCGACTGCATCAAGGTGGTCGAGACCGATGGCCGCCTCAGCTACATGAACGTCAACGGCCAGACCATCCTCGAGATCGACGATCTCGCCACGGTGATCGGGCGCCAATGGGCGGAGCTGTGGCCGGAGCAAAGCCGGGGCACGATCGAGATCGCCCTGCGGCGGGCCCTGGCCGGCGAACATTATCGCTTCGAGGAGCAGTGCCCGACCGCCGGCGGGACGATGAAATGGTGGGACGTGTCGGTCGCGCCGGTGCTCGGGGCGGACGGCAAGGTCGAGCGGATCGTCTCCATCTCGCGCGACATCAGCGACGGGGTCCGAGCGAAGGACCAGTTGCAGCTGCTCAACGCCGAGCTTCACCACCGGGTGAAGAACAATCTCGCGACGGTCCAGGCGCTGGCCCGAGCGACCCTTCGTAGCAGCAACGAGCCGCGTCAGTTCGAGGCGACCTTCTCGGGCCGGCTGGAGGCGCTGGGCAAGACCTACGGCCTGCTTCGCTCAGGACAGGCCGCGGCGCAGCTGCGCGACCTCGTCGAGTCCGAGCTCAGCCCATTCGGCGGCTCGTCTGAGCGCATCAGCTATGGCGGTCCCGACGTGCATCTCTCGTCTGATGCGGCGGTCTCCGTCGGCATGATCCTTCACGAACTGACCACCAACGCCACCAAATATGGCGCGCTCGCCTGCAGCGAGGGCCGGCTCACCGTCCGGTGGAGCTTCGACGAAGAGGCGAACGTCGTCCGGCTCGAGTGGCAGGAGCGCCATCGTGGCGCGCCGGTCCATCGCGCGGTCGAGTCCGGCGGCTTCGGGTCGGTGCTGATCGACCGGCTGGTCCGCCAGCTCGGCGGGACCATCTCGCGCCAATGGGGTGCCGAGGGGCTGACGCTTGGTCTCGACCTTCCGGGACTGTGCCAGCGCTGAGCGGCTGATCAGACCGCGACCGGCGCCGCGATATGCGGGTGCGGGTCGTAGCCGATGACCTCGAAATCCTCGAGCTCGTAGCCGAACAGATCCTGGCCGCGATCCTTGATCCGGAGCTGGGGCAGGGGCCGCTGCTCGCGGCTCAGCTGCAGCCGCGCCTGGTCGAGGTGATTGGAATAAAGATGCACGTCGCCGCCGGTCCAGACGAAGGTGCCCGGCTCGAGCCCGCATTCGCGCGCCAGCATGTGGGTCAGCAGGGCATAGCTCGCGATGTTGAAGGGGACGCCTAAGAAGAAATCGGCGCTGCGCTGGTAGAGCTGAAGGTTGAGGCGACCGGCCGCGACCTGCGTCTGGAACAGGCAGTGGCAGGGCGCGAGCGCCATCTGCCCGAGCTCGCCCGGGTTCCAGGCGGAGACGATCTGCCGCCGGCTGGCGGGATCCTTGCGGATCAGCGCGACCAATTCCCTGATCTGGTCGATGTGGCGTCCGTCGGCGCTTTCCCAGTCGCGCCACTGCTTGCCGTAGACGGGGCCGAGGTCGCCATTGTCGTCGGCCCATTCGTCCCAGATGCTGACCTTGCGCTCCTGCAGCCAGCGGACATTGGTGTCGCCGCGCAGGAACCAGAGCAGCTCGACGATGATCGAACGAAGGTGCAGCTTCTTGGTGGTGACGAGCGGGAAGCCGTCCTGAAGGTTGAAGCGCATCTGCGCCCCGAACAGCGACAGGGTCCCGGTACCGGTCCGGTCTTCCTGCGGCACACCCTCGGCGAGGATCCGGGCCATGACGTCGTGATAGGCTTGCATGCGAAAGACCTACTCCGAAGGGAGGCGCTGGCGGAAGAGCGTTTGACGGGGCGTCGCGGGGAGCGGGTACGAATTCGCCGGAGCGGTGGCGAATGGCGAGCAGATGGTCCATTCCGGACGCGCTTCCATTTGGGCCGGGAGGGCAGGGAGCGCATCCTCCTTTCATGCTTCAGCGTGCCGAATCACCCTCCATTCTCTCCAGCGTCGAAGCCAGTCGAACTTTCTTTGCCCCGTCCTTCTCAGACCGCTCGCCAAGCCGGCTGATGGTCGCGCATGTCGACGAAGAAGCGCGGTGCATTCATCTTGCCACCTATGACGAAGGCGATGGGCCTTCCGACCTGCCGGTGCGGCGGATCATCGGCGATGCCATCCGCCACGACAGCGCGGGGATCATCATCGCGCACAATCACCCGGTGGAGGATTCGCTGCCGAGTCGGCTCGATCGCATCGCCAGCCGCGCCCTGTCCCTCGCGGCCGACGCCATCGCTCTGGCCGTCCTCGATCACCTGATCTTCTCGGGCCGGGAATGCCTCTCCTTCCGGCGGCTCGGATTGCTCTGACAGCGCTGACTCCAGAACGGGTCGCGAGTTGGGATTGGGGGGATTTGGTGGGCTTTGCCGCGCGAAGCGAAGCGAGCTTGTTGAGCAACGCGGCCTTGCGGCTTTGCGGCTTTGCGGCATCGCGGCTCTGCAGCTTTGCAGCTTTGCGGCCTTGCGGCCTTGCGGCCTTGCGGCTTTGCGGGATCGCGGCAGGTGACGAAGGGGCGGTCGCGCCGCTAAGGGCAGCCGATGCCCGTCCTCCCCGCCGCGCCCCGAACCATCGGTGAAGAACTGGCGGCGACGCTGCGCCTCGCCTGGCCGCTGATCCTGTCCAACGTCGCGGCCAATGCGATCACCACGACCGACGTGCTGATGCTCGGACGGTTGGGTCCGGAGCCGCTCGCGGCGGCCGCCCTAGCGGTCAATCTCTACAATCTCCTGCTCTTCACGGGGGTCGGTTTCTCGGTCGCCATTTCGCCGATGATCGCCTCGGCGCTGGGCCGCCGCCGCGGGGCGGCGCGCGACAGCCGGCGGACCTTCCGCATGGGGCTGTGGCTGGTCAGCATCTATGCCGCCGCAGGGACCCTCCTCCTGTCCTTCGCCGAGCCGCTGTTCCTGCTGCTCGGGCAGGACGCGGCGCTGAGCCGGCTGGCAGGCGGGTTCATGGACGTCCTGCGCTGGGCCTTGTGGCCGACCCTGCTCGGGTTCCTGATGCGCAATCTCCTCACCGCCTTCGACCGGGCGTGGGTGCCGCTGGTGGTGGCGCTCGGCGGGGTAGCGCTCAATGTCTTCCTCAACGTCGCCCTCATCTTCGGTCGCTTCGGCTTTCCCGCCTACGGCATGGAAGGCTCGGCGCTCGCCACCCTTCTCACCAATGTCGCGATGCTCGCGGCGCAGATGTTCGCGGTCGTGCGGCTGCCCCGGCTTCGGCTGATGCACCTGTTCGGCCATTTCTGGCGGTTCGACTGGGTTCGTTTCCGCGAACTGGCCAGGCTTGGGATCCCGATCGGGCTGACCTGGTCCTTCGAGGTCGGGGTCTTCTCGGCCGCGGTCTATCTGATGGGCCTGATCGACACGACCAGCGTCGCCGCGCACGTCATCGCGCTCCAGCTCGCCGCTCTGATGTTCATGGTCCCGCTCGGGCTCAGTCAGGCCGCCACCGTCCGGGTAGGCTATGGCTATGGCGCGCGCGATCCCCAGTGGGTGGGTCGGGCCGGACGGGTGGCCATCGGTCTTGCGCTTGCCTTCGCGGCGGCCTCCGCGCTCATCATGTGGCTGTTCCCGCGCGAGCTTGCGGCGCAGTTCCTCGACCCCGCCGAACCCGACAGCGGCAAGGTGCTGGCGCTTGCGGTGCAGTTCCTCCTGATCGCCGCGGTCTTCCAGCTGGCCGATGGCACCCAGGTGATCGGTGCGGCGATCCTGCGCGGGATTCACGATACGCGGGTGCCGATGCTGTTCGCCGCCTTCGGCTACTGGGTGATCGGGATCGGCGCGGGCGCCTATCTCGCCTTCTGGACGCCGCTTGCCGGGCGCGGGATCTGGATCGGCCTCGCGCTCGGGCTGGCGGTCGTCGCGATGCTCATGCTCTGGCGATGGTCACGTCGCGAACAGCTCGGCCTCGTTCCAGCTCAGTCCTCGATCCAGACCGGGGTACCGACCGCCGTCGCGGCATAGAGCCGTTCGGCAAAGCCCATCGGCAGGCGGATGCAGCCATGGCTTGCAGGGTAGGGCGGGATCGCCCCGCCGTGAAGCGCCACGCCCCAGCGGTTCAGCCGCTGCATGAAGGGCATGGGTGCGCTCGAATAGCGATTTGACCGGTGGAAGCGCTTCTTCTCGAGGATCGGAAAGCGGCCGACCGGGCTCTCATGTCCGATGCTGCCGCTCGAGATGGTCGTCACCGCCGCCAGTTCCCCGCCGCGATAGAGCCAGGCCCGCTGCCGGCCGAGGTTCACCACCAGTTCGGAAGCGCCCGCCCTGGGGGCCGCGGCATTCCATTTCCATTCGCCAGCCTTCAGCGGGAGGGTGCCGCCGAACACGCGGGCCTCGGCCAACGCGGCGCGGTCGCTATGGCCCCAGCCATATTTGACCGGCGCCGACGGTGCCGGCGGCGTGCCGACGGTCGACGCGCAGCCAGCGACAAGCCCTGCGCAAACCGCCACGAGCGTGAGTTTCCTGAACATCTCCAGCGCCTTGCCCTTGCATGAATGAACCCGCCATTGACGTTTGAAAGGCCCCCAACCATATGGCCGCCATCGCTGGCACTCCCATCATGAGAGTGCCAGCGGAAGCATTCAACAGAGCAACTTTGAGGGGCTTACCTATGGCTTTCAGGCCGCTTCATGACCGAGTCCTCGTCCGCCGTGTCGAGGCCGAAGAAAAGACCGCCGGCGGGATCATCATCCCCGACACGGCGAAGGAAAAGCCGCAGGAAGGCGAAGTCGTCGCCGTCGGCACCGGCGCCCGCAACGACCAGGGCACCGTCACCCCGCTCGAGGTCAAGGCCGGCGACCGCATCCTGTTCGGCAAGTGGTCGGGCACCGAGGTCAAGGTCGATGGTGAAGACCTGATCATCATGAAGGAAAGCGACATCCTCGGGATCGTCGGCTGAGCCGTCGTCCCGGCACGCGCCGGGGCAGCGGACGACCTTTTCTCTTTATCAACTAGGATCCCGGCCGTCGCCGGGATGACGAACTGGAGTTAGCCAAATGGCAGCCAAGGACGTGAAATTCAGCCGCGACGCGCGTGAGCGCATCCTTCGCGGCGTCGACATCCTCGCCGACGCGGTGAAGGTGACCCTCGGGCCCAAGGGCCGCAACGTCGTCATCGACAAGAGCTTCGGCGCGCCGCGCATCACCAAGGACGGCGTCACCGTCGCCAAGGAGATCGAGCTCAAGGACAAGTTCGAGAACATGGGCGCGCAGATGCTGCGCGAAGTGGCCTCGAAGACCAACGACCTCGCCGGCGACGGCACCACCACCGCGACCGTTCTCGCCCAGGCGATCGTCCGCGAGGGCATGAAGTCGGTCGCGGCCGGCATGAACCCGATGGACCTGAAGCGCGGCATCGATCTCGCGGTCGGCAAGGTCGTCGAGGACCTCAAGAGCCGTTCGAAGCCCGTCGCCAACAGCCAGGAAGTTGCCCAGGTCGGCATCATCTCGGCCAACGGCGACCGTGAAGTCGGCGAGAAGATCGCCGAGGCCATGGACAAGGTCGGCAAGGAAGGCGTCATCACCGTCGAGGAGGCCAAGGGCCTCGAGTTCGAACTCGACGTCGTCGAAGGCATGCAGTTCGACCGCGGCTACCTGTCGCCCTACTTCATCACCAACCCGGAGAAGATGCAGGTCGAGCTCGCCGATCCGTACATCCTGATCCACGAGAAGAAGCTTTCGAACCTGCAGGCGATGCTTCCGATCCTCGAGGCGGTCGTGCAGTCGGGTCGTCCGCTGCTGATCATCGCCGAGGACATCGAAGGCGAAGCGCTGGCGACCCTCGTCGTCAACAAGCTGCGCGGCGGCCTCAAGGTCGCGGCCGTCAAGGCGCCGGGCTTCGGTGATCGCCGCAAGGCGATGCTCGAGGACATTGCCATCCTGACCGGTGGCGAGATGATCTCGGAAGACCTCGGCATCAAGCTCGAGAACGTGACCGTCGGCATGCTCGGCACCGCCAAGCGCGTCACCATCGACAAGGACAACACCACCATCGTCGATGGCGCCGGTGCCAAGGACGGCATCGAGGGCCGTGTCGCCGCGATCCGCCAGCAGATCGAGATCACCACCAGCGACTATGACCGCGAGAAGCTCCAGGAGCGTCTCGCCAAGCTCGCCGGCGGTGTCGCCGTGATCAAGGTCGGCGGTTCGACCGAAGTCGAGGTGAAGGAGCGCAAGGATCGCGTCGACGACGCGCTGCACGCGACCCGCGCTGCTGTCGAGGAAGGCATCGTCCCCGGTGGCGGTACCGCGCTCCTCTACGCGACCAAGGCGATCGAAGGCCTCAAGGGCCAGAACGACGACCAGACCCGCGGCATCGATATCATCCGCAAGGCGCTCTACGCGCCGGTCCGCCAGATCGCGCAGAATGCCGGTCATGACGGTGCGGTGATCTCGGGCAAGCTGCTCGACGGCGGCGATTCGAGCCTCGGCTTCAACGCCCAGACCGACACCTATGAAAACCTGGTCCAGGCCGGCGTGATCGACCCGACCAAGGTCGTCCGTACCGCGCTTCAGGACGCGGCTTCGGTCGCCGGTCTGCTGATCACCACCGAAGCGGCGGTCAGCGAAGTGCCGGAAGACAAGCCTGCGGCCGGCGGCATGCCGGGCGGCATGGGCGGCATGGGCGGCATGGACTTCTAAGTCCGCGCCACACCTGCAGACCAACGAAGAGGGGTCGGGCGAAAGCCCGGCCCCTTTTTGCTGCGCTCACCTTTCCTTAGCCCCAAGCGCCTAATATCATTTGCCGAACGTCGGGGGTGATATGGGTCTGTTGTTCGGCATCTTCTGGCTGTGGGTCATCATCGCCGGCTTCAAGTCGGTCGGCCGCCGCATTTCGGGCGTGCTTCGGCTCGACCGCCCGGGCGGAGCGAGGCAGGGGATCATCTGGTCCAATTCGGGCAGCCAGCTGCTGACCGGCGACAATGCGCCGCGCATCCGCGCGTCGAGCAACCAGCCGCTCCTCGGCCGCAGCTACGGCGCGGTCAGCAATCAGCCGATTCGCGGGGGTGAACTCGTCCACGCGCCGTCGGATATCTGGAGCCCCGAGGAACGACGCTCCTTCGGACGCAAGCTCGACCAGGCGGCGCCGGTCAGCCCCGACGCCGTGCTTTCGGAGATGCAGCGCGAGCTCGACACGCTCGTCCGCAATGCCGCCGACGTCGAGAAGAACCTCCAGAAGTGGCGCGGCGATCTCGGGCGGATCGAGGCGGCGCAGAAGGATTGGCAGGGGCGGGCCGAGCTCGCGGTGCAGAAAGGTCGCGACCCGCTTGCCCGCGCCGCGCTCGAGCAGAAAGCCAAGCTGGCGCCGCGCGCCGCGGGGCTCGCCGCCGATATCGGGCGGATGGAGGAGCTTGCGATCGGCTACATCCGCGACATCACCGCACTCGAAGCCAAGCTCAGCGAGAGCACGCGCCGCCATGTGGTGACCCAGTCTCGCCTCGAATGCGCGGAAGACAGCGTTCGCGCCCGCGAGCTCATCTACGGCCAGCGGACCGCCGCGGCCCTGTCGTCGCTCGAAGAGCTGGATCGGGCGGCCGACCTTGCCGAGGGACAGGCCGAGGCGCTGACCCTTGGGGCCGATCCGCAGCTCACCAACGAATTCGCTGCGCTCGAGAAGGAGGCTGCGATCGACCGGGAGCTAGCCGCCCTAAAGGCGGCGCGGGAGCGGCCGGCCGCATAGAAAAGGGCCGCCCGGTTACCCGGACGGCCCTTCCCGTGTTCCGTCAGGAACGTCGCGGCTTACTGACCGGCGACGTTGTCCTGGCCGTTGGCGACGTCGTTGGCCGCGTCCGAAACGGCATTGGCGCCGTTCGAGAGCGAATTGCCGGCCGCGTCGAGCGCGTTGTCGGCAGCCGCACCGAGGTTGTCGGTCGCGTTCAGGGCCGAGTTGGTGTCGGCAGCAGCTTCGGTCTCGATAGTGTTCTCGGTCGAGACGGCGTTGTCCGGAGCATTGTCCTGGCAAGCGGCGAGGCCGAGGCCGAGGGTCGCGACGGCGACGAGAGCGATCTTCTTCATAATGGTTTCCATCCCTTTATTTTCAGAAATCCCGCCTCCCCTTGAGTAGAGGCGGTGGTTCCCAAGCGACCTGCCCATATTTGGGTCAAGCCAGCGCGCGGATGTAGGTGACGATAAGGGACGGTGCAATTCTCTTTTGCGACGAGCCGTTTTCGGTGACGTCCACGCTTGTAGATATAAAGATATCTTTATATCGTTATGTCCGTGAGCGTGCCCCTGCCTCTTGCTGATCTGTTCCAGGCTGTCGCCGATTCGTCGCGGCTACGCCTGGTCGCCTTGCTGCGCGAGATGGAGCTCACCGTGGGCGAGCTTGCGCAGGTGCTTGGCCAAAGCCAGCCGCGGGTCAGCCGCCATCTCAAGATTCTTGCCGATGCTGGTCTGATCGAGCGGCGCAAGGAAGGCAGCTGGGTCTATCTTCAGCTCGGCCGCCAGTCGCTGGTCGATCCGCTCTTCGCGCTGATCGAGGCTTCGGGGGACCAATCTGCCGAGCGCCAGTTTGAAAGCGATCGTGCCCGCCTCGCGGCAGTGCGGGCGGACCGGGCGCAAGCGGCCGCGCGCTATTTCGCCGCCCATGCCGCAGAGTGGGACCAGATCCGCTCGCTCCATGTTGCCGAGAGCGAGGTCGAAGCCGCGATCCGCGAGGCGCTTGGGGAAGGCAATATCGGCAGCCTGGTCGACATCGGCACCGGTACGGGGCGGATGATCGAACTGTTCGGCTCGCATGCCGAACGCAGCATCGGCATCGATCGGTCGACCGAAATGCTGCGGCTTGCACGGGTGAAGCTCGAGGCGGCTGGCGTTGCTGCCGTCTCGCTTCGCCAAGGCGACATGTATGCGCTTCCCCTGCCTGACGAGGATGCCGACGTCGTCCTCCTCCATCAGGTGCTGCATTATGCGCAGTCGCCCGCGGCGGCGATTGCGGAAGGGGCGCGCCTGCTTCGGCCGGGCGGGCGGCTGCTGATCATCGATTTTGCGCCGCACGAGCGCGAGGAGCTTCGCGACAGCGCGCAGCATGCCCGGCTGGGCTTCGCCGACGAGGCGGTCCTTGGCTGGCTAGGCGACGCGGGTCTCGACGCGCGGGTCGTGCGTCATCTGGAAGGTGGGGAATTGACGGTAACCTTGTGGGCCGGCGTGCGCCGGGCCCGTCCCGAACGAGAGAGGAAAGCGGCATGAGCCGTGCGACCGCCAACGTGGTGCCGCTGCCGGTGTCCGAGCCGCCGCCCCTGTTCGCTCATGCCCGGGGCGACATCGACGTCAGCTTCGAATTCTTTCCGCCCAAGACGGACTCGATGAACGAGACCCTGTGGCGCTCGATCCAGATGCTCGAGCCGCTGCATCCGAGGTTCGTCTCGGTGACCTATGGCGCGGGCGGGTCGACCCGCGAGCGGACCCACCAGACGGTCGCCCGGATCGTCGCCGAGACCGGCCTCGCCGCCGCCGCGCACCTCACCTGCGTCGACGCGAGCAAGGCCGAGATCGACGATATCGCGCGATGTTACTGGGATGCCGGGGTGCGGCACATCGTCGCGCTGCGCGGCGATCCGCCCGAGGAGGGCCGCGACTATGCGCCCCATCCCGACGGCTATGCGAGCGCGGCCGACCTCGTCGCCGGACTCAAGAAGGTCGCACCGTTCGAGATTTCGGTGGCCTGCTATCCGGAGGTTCATCCGCAGGCGGATTGTCCCGAGAGCGATCTCGACAATCTGAAGCGCAAGGTCGACGCCGGCGCCGACCGCGCGATCAGCCAGTTCTTCTTCTCCGCCGACAATTTCTTCCGCTTCCGCGACCGCGCAGCGGCGGCCGGAGTCGACGCCGAGATCGTGCCGGGCATCCTGCCGGTCAGCAATGTCGCCCAGACCCGCAAGTTCGCCGGACTCTGCGGCGCCGCCATTCCGCCGTGGATGGACCGGATGTTCGAAGGTCTCGACGCGCTCCCCGCCGCCCGCCAGCTGATCGCCGCCACCATTGCCGCCGAACTGTGCGGCCAGCTCTATGCCGGCGGCATCCGCCACTTCCATTTCTACACGCTCAACCGGGCCGAACTTGCTTATGCCATCTGTCACCTGCTCGGCGTTCGCGCGCCGTGCGAAGCTGCGGAGGCGCTGAAGTGAGCGCGCGTGAAGCCCTCCGCGCCGCTGCTGCCGAGCGGATCCTGGTGATCGACGGCGCCTTCGGGACCGAGATCCAGAACCGCGGGCTCGCGGAAGAGGATTATGCCGGCGCGCTCGGCCTCGGCCACGACCAGAAGGGCAATAACGACATCCTTGCGCTGACCCGGCCCGACGTCCCGGAAGCCATTCACCGCGCCTATTTCGAGGCCGGCGCCGACATCGCCGAGACCAACACCTTCTCGGCCAACCGGATCAGCCAGGCCGATTATGGCGCCGAGCATCTGGTTCGCGACATCAATCGCGAGAGCGCCCGGATCGCCCGCCGCGTCGCCGACGAATATAGCGCGCGCGACGGCCGTCGCCGCTTCGTCGCCGGGGCGCTCGGGCCGACGAACAAGACGCTCTCGCTGTCGCCCGACGTCAACGATCCCGGCTTCCGCGAGATCGACTTCGACTATCTGAAGGACGTGTATCGCGAACAGATCGACGCGCTGGTCGAGGGCGGGGTCGACTTCATCCTGATCGAGACCATCTTCGATACGCTGAACGCCAAGGCCGGGATCAAGGCCGCGCTCGAGGCGGAGGAAGCACTCGGCCGCGACCTGCCGATCATGCTGTCGATGACGATCACCGATTTGTCCGGCCGCAACCTCTCCGGTCACACGGTCGAGGCCTTCTGGCATGCTGTCCGCCACGCGCGGCCGGTGACCATCGGGCTCAACTGCTCCTTCGGTGCCGAGCAGCTTCGTCCGCACGTCCGGACGCTCGCCGACAGCTGCGACGCACTGGTGATGGTCTATCCCAATGCCGGGCTGCCCAACGATCTCGGCGCCTATGACGAAAAGCCGGAGACCACCGCGAGTCTCGTCGGAGAGTGGGCGAAGAGCGGCCAGGTCAACATCCTTGGCGGGTGTTGCGGTTCGACCCCCGAGCATATCCGCGCCATCGCCGACTTCGTGCGCGACCTTCCGCCGCGCGCGCTCCCGCAAGTGCCCGTAAAGACCCGCCTCGCGGGCCTCGAACCCATGGTGATCGCCGCGTGAATTCCGTTTCTTCCGGTTCGTCCTTCGTCAACATCGGCGAGCGGACGAATGTCACCGGCTCGGCCAAGTTCAAGAAACTGATCCTCGCGGGCGATTATGACGCCGCGGTCGAGGTCGCGCGCGACCAAGTCGAGAATGGCGCGCAGGTGATCGACGTCAACATGGACGAGGCGCTGCTCGACGGCGAACTGGCCATGACGACGTTCCTGAAGCGCATCGCCGCCGAGCCCGACATCGCCCGCGTGCCGGTGATGATCGACAGCTCCAAATGGAGCGTGATCGAGGCCGGCTTGAAGTGCGTGTCGGGCAAGCCGATCGTCAATTCGATCAGCATGAAAGAAGGGGAGGAGCCGTTCCTCGCCCAGGCCCGTGCCTGCATGGCCTATGGCGCCGCGGTCGTGGTCATGGCCTTCGACGAGGTCGGGCAGGCCGATACCGCGCAGCGCAAGATCGAGATATGCGAGCGGGGCTATAAGCTGCTCACCGGCATCGGCTTTCCGCCCGAAGACATCATCTTCGATCCCAACGTCTTCGCGGTCGCGACCGGGATCGAGGAGCATAACCGCTACGCCATCGACTTCATCGAGGCGCTCCGCGAGATCAAGCGCCGCTGTCCGCACGTCCATTTCTCGGGCGGCCTGTCGAACCTGTCGTTCAGCTTCCGCGGCAACGAGCCGGTGCGCCGGGCGATGCACTCGGTGTTCCTCTATCACGCGATCCCCGCCGGGCTCGACATGGCGATCGTCAACGCCGGCCAGCTCGACGTCTATGACGCGATCGATCCCGAGCTTCGCGACGCCTGCGAGGATGTCATCTTCGATCGTCGCCCGGACGCGACTGAGCGGCTGATCACGCTCGCGGAGCGCTTCCGCGGGACCGACTCGGCGGTCGAGGTGCGCGAAGCCGCCTGGCGCAGCTGGCCCGTCCGCGAGCGCCTGGCCCATGCGCTGGTCAAGGGCATCGACGCGCATGTCGTCGACGACACCGAGGAAGCCCGGCACACCGTCAAACGCCCCATCGAAGTGATCGAGGGGCCGCTGATGGACGGCATGAACATCGTCGGCGACCTGTTCGGGTCGGGCAAGATGTTCCTCCCGCAGGTGGTGAAGTCCGCGCGCGTCATGAAGAAGGCGGTCGCCCACCTCCTCCCCTTTATCGAGGCCGAGAAGGTCGCTGGCGAGACCGCTGGCAAGGGCAAGGTCGTGATGGCGACCGTGAAGGGCGACGTTCACGATATCGGCAAGAACATCGTCGGGGTGGTCCTCGCCTGCAACGGCTTCGAGGTCATCGATCTCGGCGTGATGACGCCCTGGCCCAAGATCCTCGAGGCGGCGAACGAGAATGATGCCGACATCATCGGCCTTTCAGGTCTCATCACCCCGTCGCTCGACGAGATGGTAACCGTTGCCGAGGAGATGGAGCGCGCCGGCATGACCCGGCCGCTGCTGATCGGCGGGGCGACCACTAGCCGGGCGCATACCGCGCTGCGGATCGCGCCGCGCTATTCGGGCCCGGTGATCCATGTCCTCGACGCCAGCCGTGCAGTCGGCGTCGCCGGTGCTTTGGTCAGCGACGGACCGCAGCGCCAGGACCTGATCGGCCGCACGGCGAGCGATTATCAGCAGCTTCGCGAGCAGCGCGAGGGGCGGGGACAGAGTGACCTGGCGTCGATTGGCGAAGCGCGTGCCAACCGCTTCGACGGCGACATGGCCGGTCCGTCCGCGGCGCCGCTCCGGCCGGGCCTGCATCGCTTCGACAATTGGGATCTCGCCGATCTCCGCCGGGTCATCGATTGGACGCCGTTCTTCCGAGCCTGGGAATTGCACGGCACCTATCCGTCGATCCTCGACGATCCGATCGTCGGCAAGGAAGCGCGGTCGCTGTTCCACGATGCCGAGGCGATGCTCGACCAGATCATCGAGGGGCAGTGGCTGACGGCCAAGGGCGCGGTCGGCCTGTGGCCGGCGAAGCGCGAGGGCGATGACGTCCTTGCCGGCGGCAAGCGGCTTCCCTTCCTGCGCCAGCAGGTCCGCAAGCGCGAGGGCCGCGCCAACATGTGCCTTGCCGACTTCGTCGCCGAGGCGGACGACTGGCTGGGCGGCTTTGCAGTGGCGATCCACGGCATCGAGCCGCACCTCGAACGCTTCCAGGCCGACAAGGACGATTACAGCGATATCCTGTTGAAGGCCCTTGCCGATCGCCTCGCCGAGGCCTTCGCCGAGCGCCTTCACCAGCATGTCCGGACCGAGCTCTGGGGCTATGCGCCGGACGAGAATCTCAGCAACGAGGAGCTGATCCGCGAGGCTTATCGCGGAATCCGGCCGGCGCCCGGCTATCCGGCCTGCCCCGACCATAGCCTCAAGCCGATCCTCCTCGAGCTGCTCGGCGAGGGCGAACCCGCGGGCGTGCGGCTGACGGAAAGCTTCGCGATGCTGCCGGCTTCGGCGGTGTCGGGCTTCTATTTCGCCCACCCCGACAGCGCCTATTTCGGCGTTGCCCGGATCGGACAGGATCAGCTCGAGGATTATGCGGAGCGTCGCGGGGTCGATGTCGAGACGGTGGCGCGCTGGCTCCGGCCCAACCTCGACTGAGCTACGGCCTCAGGGGTCCCTTCGCGTGCCCGCCGACATCGCCTAGAGCAGCGTCCATGCTTCGCCTTCTGGCCCTGTTCCTCCTGTTTCTTGCCGCCCCGGCTGCCGCGCAGCTTGGCGGCGGCAGCGCGCACATGCGCCCGATGCTGGTCGCCGAAGGACCAGTGGTGCCGGGCAAGGAGGTCGAGCTCGCCATCCTCATCACCCCCGAGGAGGGGTGGCACGGTTATTGGGAAAATCCCGGCGATGCCGGCAAGCCGATGACGGTCGCCTGGGAGCTTCCCGAGGGCGCCACGGCCGGGCCGCTGCGCTATCCGGTTCCGACCCGCCTGACGATCGCGGGACTGATGAACTATGTGTTCAAGGGCCCCTATGCGGTGCTGGTGCGGCTGAAGGTTCCGGCCACGGCAAGCGGCACGCTGCCGGTCCGGGCGAGCCTCGATTATCTGGTCTGCACCGACGAAGTCTGCGTGCCCGAGCGCGGGTCGGTCGCGCTCAATCTGCCGGTCGGCACGGGGGATCGTGATCCGCGCTTCGACGAGTGGCGTGCCCGCGTGCCGCAGCCGCTGGGTTCGGCGGCGCGATATGCGACGAGCGGGGAGCGCCTGCAGATCGCCATTCCGCTGCCCGAGAGCGTTGCGGTCGACCGACCCTATTTCTATCCGCTGAGCGACGGCGCCGTTCGCTATGCCGAGGCCCAGCGTTTCCGCCGCGCCGGCTCGATGCTGGTTGCCGACCTCGCGCTCGATCAGGCGCCCACGGGACCGGTCAGTGGCGTGGTCGCGCTCGGCGATCGCCGGGCATTGCGGGTCGATGCGGCGCCTGGCCAGGTGCCGGCGGGTGGCGAGTGGATCGGCGAGGGAAGCCAGGCCTCGCTTCTGCTCTTTGCACTCCTCGGGGCGATCGCCGGGGGATTGATCCTCAACCTCATGCCGTGCGTCTTCCCGATCCTCGCCCTGAAGGCGCTGGCGCTCGCACGCGCCGGCGGCGAGGAGCGCCACGCCCGCCGCGACGCGCTCGGCTATACCGCAGGCGCCGTCGTCGGGACCGGCGCGCTCGGCGCGATCCTGCTCGCGCTTCGGGCCGGGGGCAGCGCGGCCGGTTGGGCCTTCCAGCTGCAGGATCCGCGAACGGTGCTCCTCCTCGCGCTGCTGGCGACGGCGATCACGCTCAACCTCCTTGGCCTGTTCAAGCTTCCGGTCCTTGGCGGGGACAGCAATCCGCGCGGAGGCTTTGCGACTGGCGCGCTGGCCGCTTTCGTTGCCACGCCCTGCGCAGGGCCCTTCATGGGCGCGGCGCTCGGGACCGCCTTGCTGCTCCCGCCGGCCGGCGCCTTGCTGGTGTTCGCCGGGCTCGGTTTCGGGCTGGCGCTGCCCTTCCTGCTGCTCGCTTACTGGCCATGGCTTCGGCGGCATCTGCCCAAGCCCGGCCCGTGGATGCTGCGCCTCCAGCGGATCCTTGCGGTCCCGATGGCATTGTCGGCCCTCGCCGCTTTCTGGCTGCTGTGGCGAATGGGGGGCCAGCCGGCGCTGCTTGCCGGCCTCGCCGCCGCGGCCGTCGTGATCCTGCTGCTGGTCGTGCTCGGCCGCCGCCAGGACCGCGGGCTTCTTGCCTGGCCGCTTGGCGTTGCGACGCTGGGCATTGCCGCTGCCGCGATGCTGTTCGTTCCGACCGTCGCGGCGGGTGGCGGCAGCGTTGGCGGCCACGACCGCTGGAGCGAGGCCAAGGTCGCCGCCGCGCGCGCCGAAGGGCGGCCGGTATTCGTCTATTTCACCGCCGACTGGTGCCTTAGCTGCAAGGTCAACGAAGCGAGCACGATTGACCGCGACAGCGTCCGCGACGCGCTCAAGGCGGGCGGAGTCGAGGTGCTGCGCGCCGACTGGACCGATGCCGACCCGGCCATCACGCGCTTCCTCGACAGCCGCGGCCGGGCGGCAATCCCGCTCTACCTCTGGTACGCGCCCGGCGCCGCCGAGCCCGAGGAACTGCCGCAGGTGCTAACCCCCGCAACGCTGATCAGCCGCGCGAGCAGGCCGAAGCCCTAGCCGCGCTCCCCCGCCGTCCGGGCCTGCTCGGCCGGACGGGCCCAGACGCGCTGCCCCGCAATCCACGTCTGGAGGACTTGGGTGCGGGCAAGGTCGTGCGGGGTGGAGGCGACGGGATCGCGGTCGACCAGGATGAAATCTGCCCACTGGCCGACGTCGAGCGCCCCGAACTTGCCCTCGGCAAAGCCCGCATAAGCGGCGTCGCGGGTGAAGCCCGCCAGCGCCTGCCCGATGGTGAGTTTCTCCCACGGGCGCCAGCCACCCGGCGGCTGGTCGTCCATGCCCTGCCGGCTGACAGCAGCGGCGAGGCCTGGGAAGGGATTGGGATCCTCGACCGGGAAATCGGAACCAAGCGCGAGGGGAACGCGCCGCTTCGCAAGCGTCTGCCAGGAATAAGCGCCGCCAAGCCGCTGCGGACCGAGCCGGGCTTCGGCCATCAGCCGGTCGCTGGTCTGGTGGACCGGCTGCATCGACGCGATCGCCTTGGCGCGGGCGAAGAGATCGAGGTCGGCGACGTCGAGGATCTGCGCATGTTCGACCCGCCACCTTTTGTCGCCGGTCGCGCTTCCTGCGTCCTGATAGGCACCGAGCACCATCGCATTGGCGGCATCCCCGATCGCATGGACCGCAACCTGGAAGCCCTGCGCATCGCGGATCGCGGTGCGGAGCTCGGCCGGGGTCAGCAGGGGCAGCCCGCGCGTGGTCGGGGCGTCGGCATAAGGGGCCTTGAGCCAGGCACCGCGCGAGCCGAGCGCGCCGTCGGCATAGAGCTTGACCCCGAGGAAGCCGAGGCGGTCGCCATATTGCCAGCCTTGCCGCTCGCTCTGGCGAAGCGTGGCCAGCGCCTTCGAGCCGGCGGCGTAGCTCATGATTCGGAGCTTCGCCTCGCCCGAGCGATAGGCGCTCGTCATCGCCGCCCAGTCCTCGGGCGAGGTCCCCATGTCGGCGACGGCGGTCAGCCCCCGCGACAGCAGCGCCTCCTGTGCGCGCAGGAGGCCGGCACGGCGCATTTCCGTTGTGGGGGCGGGGACGACCCGGTCGACCAGCGCGGTCGCGGCATCGACGAAGAGGCCATTCTCGATCCGCCCGCCGCTCGGGACCGGCGTGTCGCGCGTCACTCCGGCGGCGGCGATCGCCGCGCTGTTGCCGACGCTCGCATGGCCGTCGACGCGCTCAAGCCAGACCGGCCGGTCGGAGACCACCGCATCGAGGTCGGCGCTGGTCGGGAAGCGCTTGTCGGCCCAGAGTTCCTGGTTCCAGCCGCGTCCGACGATCCAGGGAAGAGAGGGATTGGCCGCGGCATAGGTCCGCAGGCGCTGCTGCAGTTCGGCGAGGCTGGCGGCGCCGGTCAGGTCGAGGGCGCCGAGCGCTTGGCCGTAGCCCATCACATGGCCGTGGGCGTCGATCAGTCCCGGCATCAGGACCCGCCCTCCGCCGTTCAGCACCCGCGTGCCCGCGGGGAGCTTGAACTGCTCGCCGTGAAGCACCCGCTTCACCTTGCCGTCGTCGCCGACGAGGAGCCCGGTGAAGCGCTCGACCTGGCGGTCGGACGTGGTGCGGACACCTTTGACGTTGGTCACGAGAAGGTCGGCATAGGCCGGGGCGGCGGTGCCGAGCAGAAGGGCGGCGGCGAGGAACGAGGGACGCTTGATCATCGCTCGACGGTAGCATTGTGGAGCCCGGAAGGAAGGGCTACCGGCTGACCGGGCATGACACCGCCCACCATCGCCGACATCCGCGCCGCCGCCGCCCGTATCGACGGAGCCGTGCTGCGCACGCCCTTCCTGAAGAGCCGGACCCTGTCCGAGATCATCGGGGCGGAGGTCTGGCTGAAGTTCGAGAACCTCCAGTTCACCGCCGCCTACAAGGAGCGCGGCGCGCTCAACAAGCTGCTCCAGCTGAGCGACGACGAGCGGGCCCGCGGGGTGATCGCGGCGAGCGCCGGCAACCATGCCCAGGCCGTCGCCTACCATGGTCGTCGCCTCGGCATTCCGGTGACGATCGTCATGCCGACCAGCACGCCGCTGATGAAGGTCGGGCAGACCGAGGAGCATGGCGCGCGGGTGATCCTGCATGGTGCGCGCTTCGACGATGCCTATGCCCACGCCCGTGAGCTCGAGGCGGCCGAGGGACTGGTCTTCGTCCACCCCTTCGACGACCCCGCCATCGTCGCGGGGACCGGAACGATCGCCCTCGAGATGCTGGCCGAAGTTCCCGACCTCGACACGTTGGTGGTGCCGATCGGGGGCGGCGGGCTGATCAGCGGGATCGCGATCGCGGCGCGGTCGGAGCGGCCCGACATCGAGGTCGTCGGCGTCGAGGCCGAGCTCTATCCGTCGATGAAGAACGTCGTCGAGGGCGGGGCGGGGGCAATCGGCGGCGACACGCTGGCCGAGGGCATTGCGGTCAAGGAGCCCGGCAAGCTCACCCGCGCCATCATCAAGGATCAGGTCGACCGCATCGAGCTCGTCGCCGAGCGCGACCTCGAGCATGCGGTGGCGTTGCTGGTCGGGATCGAGAAGACCGTGGTCGAGGGGGCGGGCGCCGCCGGTCTCGCTTTGCTTCTCGCCAATCCCGAGCAATTCCGCGGCAAGAAGGTCGCGACCGTGCTGTGCGGCGGGAACATCGACACGCACCTCCTCGCCAACGTGCTGATCCGCGAGCTGGTCCGCTGCGGGCGGATCGCCCGGCTCCGGATCGGGGCGCAGGACCAGCCGGGCGCTTTGGCGTCGATTACCGCCTGCTTCCATGCGGCCGGGGTCAACATCATCGAGGTCAACCACCAGCGCATCTTCTCGAAGCTGCCGGCCAAGGACACGGTCATCGAGGTCGAGTGCGAGGCGCGGGATTCGCAGGCCATCGATGCGCTCGTCGCCCGGCTCGAGGCCAAGGGCTTCATCGTCGAGCGGGCCGAGCTCGACTAGTCGGCACCCTCGCGTTCGCAGGCGGCGATCTGGAGCAGCATCGCGCCCGTGGCGAGGAAGCTCGTCGCAAGCACCCATGAGAAGCTCGCCACAAGGTCGCTGGTCGTCCCGAACAGCGCGACGATGATGCTCGCGAGCGGCAGGCCGAGGATGAGGATCACCGACAGCGCAAGGTCGGTCGCCGCGGCGATGCCGGTCCAGCGGCGGATCGCGGAACCACCCGAGCGCGCGGTCGCAACACCGAGCGCCAGCACGCGCAGCACCAGCCAGAAGGTCATGACCGTGATGTTGGGGAGGAAGCGCGTTTCCTCGCGGGCGAGGAAGAGACCGCCGGCGATCACCGTCGCAAGCCCGGCAAGGCTGGCGGGAAGCCGGGCGACCCGCCGGCCGCTCGCCGCGACGACCTCGAGCAGGCCTGCGACGAGCAACAGCTGACCGACCACCAGCGCACCGCTCGACGCGGCGACTTCGGGAAGGAGGAGCGCGCCGGCGCCGAGGAGGAGAATGAGCCATCCGCACAAGGCGGTGGTCCGAGCCCGGCGTTGATCGGGGGTCGCTGTCATTGCAGCAAAGTAACAAGAATGAGGCGGCGGTGGTTCCGCCGAGCGTCAGGCAGCGGCCTGATCCCCGCTCCGCGACTCCCTCCCCTCCGACCGCGAGCGGCGCGAGCGAAGGGTGCGTTTGCCCGGCGCCGACCCGCTGGCAGTGGGAAGCGTCCGATCGAGCAGGACGTCGAGGTTGGCGACGAGCCCCGTCTCGGCAAAGTCGATGGCGATGCTTCCGGCCAGCTGGCGCTCGACGCTGTTCCTGATGAGCTTCAGGCCGAAGCCGCCGTCGTTGCGCGGCTCCTTCACCGCGGGCCCGCCGCGCTCGCGCCATGACAGGATGAGGTGAGGGAGCCCGCCGCGCTCGCCGGTCTTCCAGTGGACCGAGACCTCACCCGAAGGGGAGGACAAAGCGCCATGGGCGACGGCGTTGCTCGCCAGTTCGTGGATGATCAGCGCCAGGCTCTGCGCGACCACCGGCTTCAGCAGCACCGGCGGGCCCGACAGGTGGAACCGGCCTTCGCTCAACTCGAACCCGGCCATCTCCTCACCGACGATCCGCTGGAGGTCGGCGCCCTCCCAGCGGCTCGCCGAAAGCATGGCATGGGTCCGTCCGAGCGCATGGATTCGGCCTTCGACCGCGCTCTTGAAGGCGGTGACGGTAGGAGCGCGGGTCAAGGCGACGACGGACTGGACGACGGCAAGCAGGTTCTTGGCCCGGTGATCGAGCTCGCGGGTGAGGAGCTTCTCGCGGAGGTCGGCCTCGCGCTTGTCGGTGAAATCGGTCGAGACCCCGAACACCCCGATGATCGCGCCCGACCGATCGCGCAGCGGGCTCTTCATCGAGCGATAGTAACGTGGGGACCCGCCGCGCCCGGTAAAGACCTCTTCCAGGTCCTCGCTCCGTCCCGAGGCCATCACCCTGAGGTCCGCGGTACGGAAGGCCTGGGCCTCGAGCGGATCGGCATTCCATTCGGCGTCGGTCTTGCCGAGGATTTCCGCGAGACTGACGCCGGCCAGCCGCTCGAGCGCGCGATTGGCATAGACGAGGCGCCCCTCGCGATCCTTCACGTACATCAGGCTGTCGGTCGAAGTGCCGATCATCTCCAGCAGGCTCGAGGTCTGGCGCAATTGCTCCTCGGCGACGCGGCGCTCGTGAACATCCTCGAACATGCCGTGCCAGCTGCGGATGCTGCCGTCGGAATTGCGCACGGGAGTCGCGAAGCTGCGGATCCAGCGGTAACGGTTCGAGGTGAAGAGCAGGCGATATTCCTGCTCGGAATCGACGCCCGAAGCGACCGCATTCGCCCAGGCCGCGACCACGGTCGCACGGTCGTCGGGATGAACCGCGTCGGTCCAGCGCCCGGCCGCCGCCTCGCCCGCGTCCATCCCGGTCCACTCGGTCCAGCGCGATCCGACATGGGTGAAGCGCCCGTCGGGCGTGGCGAGGAACACCGCCTGCGGCGGGAATTCGATCAGGTCCGAATGAAGCTGCCGGGCCGATTCCAGCTCGGTCGAGACCTGGCGCATCTTCGGACGGACCGAGAAGATGACCAGCGCGCCGCCGGCCAGTGCGGAAAGAAGCCCGATCGCGACGCTCGCCCAGGCACCATTAAGCGCGGCGACGACGAGCAGTCCGGCAAGCGTGATCGCCGCCAGCGTCGCCGCGACCTTCTGCCCGGTCGCTTCCGCCCCCTGTCCGGACTCCCGCATGCGCATCGTCCCCGCCCGTTCCGCTACCGCGACTCGGCATGCGGACCATGAGGGACGGTCTCATGGCTTTTCCTACAGGGCAACAAACTCGTTTAAGGTTCTGCCCTCCGGCGGCCCAAGGCACTTTCTTGCCTCTGCTCCCGATCAATCGGATTTTCCGGTCAGACCGGCGAAGATTGTTTGTTTTGGTCGATGTCCGCGCCGAGCTAGGGGAACATCGGAATTCATTCTCAGGAGGCTCGAAATTATGGACGCAAAGACCGGCGATCTCAGCGGCGGCTGTCCCTTTCATCAGGACAAGGCGCGTTCGCTGCTCGGGCGACAGAACAAGGACTGGTGGCCGGAAGCGCTGCCGGTCGATATCCTCACCCAGGGCGGCATGTCGCCCGACCCGATGGGTGCCGACTTCGATTATGCCGAGGCGTTCAACGCGCTCGACTATCAGGCGCTGAAGGCTGACCTCACCGCCCTGATGACCGACAGCAAGCCGTGGTGGCCGGCGGACTATGGCCATTATGGCCCGTTCATGATCCGCATGGCGTGGCACGCGGCCGGCACCTACCGCACCGCCGATGGCCGTGGCGGCGCGAACAGCGGTCAGCAGCGCTTCGCGCCGCTCAACAGCTGGCCGGACAACGGCAATCTCGACAAGGCCCGCCGCCTGCTCTGGCCGATCAAGCAGAAGTACGGGAAGAACATCAGCTGGGCCGACCTCTTCATCCTCGCCGGCAACGTCGCCATCGAGAGCATGGGCGGGCCGGTGTTTGGCTTCGGCGGCGGTCGCCGCGACGTCTTCGAGCCCGAGCGGGACATCTACTGGGGTGCCGAGGAGCAGTGGGTGGCCGCGGAGGAAACCCGTATCCAGCCCGATCACGAGATGGAGCTCGAGCATCCGCTTGCCGCGATCCAGATGGGCCTCATCTACGTCAATCCGGAAGGCCCGGGCGGCAATCCCGACCCGCTCCAGTCGGCGCGCGACATCAAGATCACTTTCGAGCGCATGGCGATGAACCATGAGGAGACCGTCGCGCTGACCGCGGGCGGCCACACCTTCGGCAAGGCGCACGGCGCGGGCGACGCGAGCCTCGTCGGTGCCGCGCCCGAGGGCTCGGACATTTCGATGATGGGCCTCGGCTGGACCAGCACCTTCGAGAGCGGGATGGGCGAGCACACCATCACCAGCGGCATCGAAGGCGCGTGGGTGAACACCCCGACCGAATGGTCGGAGAACTATTTCCGCCTGCTCCTCGACTATGAATATGAGCTCGTCCGCTCGCCGGCCGGCGCCCAGCAGTGGCAGCCGATTAACCAGAAGCCCGAGGACATGGCCCCGGCCGCGCACGATCCGTCGAAGCGCGTTCCGACCATGATGACCACGGCCGACATGGCGCTCAAGGTCGACCCGGAATTCCGCAAGATCAGCGAGAAGTTCCGCAACGACCACGAGGCGTTCAAGGACGCCTTCGCCCGCGCCTGGTTCAAGCTCTGCCACCGCGACATGGGCCCCAAGATCCGCTACCTCGGGCCGGAAGTCCCGGCGGAAGACCTCATCTGGCAGGATCCGGTCCCGGCCGGCACCAAGCCGTCCGACGGCGATGTCTCGGCCTTCAAGGACAAGATCCTGAATGCCGGCTTCTCGGTCGGCCAGCTGGTCAAGGCGGCCTGGGCCTCGGCCTCGACCTATCGCAAGTCGGACCATCGCGGCGGTGCCAACGGCGCACGCGTCCGCCTCGAGCCGCAGCGCAACTGGGAGGTCAACGAGCCGGAAGAGCTTGGCGCGATCCTCGCCAAGATCGAGGAGCTTCGCGGCAGCCTCTCGATGGCCGACGCCATCGTGCTGGCCGGCACCGCGGCGGTCGAGAAGGCGGCGCGTGATGCCGGCTACTCGGTCGAGGTGCCGTTCAGCGGCGGTCGCGGCGACGCGACCGAGGAATGGACCGATGCCGAGAGCTTTGCGGTGATGGAGCCGGCGGCCGATGGCTTCCGCAACTATCTCAAGACCAAGCACAGCGTGAAGACCGAGGAGCTGCTGATCGACAAGGCGGCTTTGCTCGGGCTGTCGGTGCCGGAGATGACGGCGCTGGTCGGCGGGCTTCGCGTGCTCGGCGCCACCTACCAGAACCGCAAGGAAGGCGTGCTGACCAACCGCGTCGGCCAGCTGACCAACGACTTCTTCGTCAACCTGCTGGACAATGACACCTTCTGGGAAGTGGTCGACAGCAGCGCCGACGAGGAGTTCATCGGCTACGACCGCGGCGGCCGGACCGAGAAGTGGCGGGCGACCCGCACCGACCTCATCTTCGGTTCGAACAGCCAGCTGCGCGCCACCGCCGAGGTCTATGCCGAGAAGGGCAACGAGCAGCTCTTCGTCCGCCACTTCGTCGATGCCTGGACCAAGGTGATGAACGCCGACCGCTTCGACCTCCTGCCCGAGCGCAAGGTCTCGGCCGACCAGGCGGGCGACGGCACCTACGCCGGCGTCTGATCGCGGATTGGAGCTGAAGGAGGGGCCGGCGGAGCGATCCGCCGGCCCTTTTTTCATGCGCTGCGGAGGCGGCGCAGTTCGTCGGCGAGAAGCCGGAATTCCGCTTCGCGCGGCGATCCCTGGCGCCAGATCAACGCCACGTCGCGGCGGGCCTGCTCGGAATTGAGCGCATGGGCCTCGACCTGCGTGCCCTCGAGCAGGCCGGCATCGACCGCCATTTCCGGGACGAGCGTCACGCCGAGCCGGTTGTCGACCATCTGGACGAGCGTATGGAGCGAGGTTCCGAGCATCATCGCCGACGAGCGGAGGTCGGGCCGGTTGCAGGCGGCGAGCGCATGGTCCTTGAGGCAATGCCCGTCCTCGAGGAGCAGCATACGGCTTGCGCTGATGTCCTCGGGCCGCACTGCGCCATTGCCAACTTCTCCGGCTGCGGCGGCGACCAGCAACTTGTCCTCGAACAGAAGGTCGTGGGCGATGTCGCCGCATTCGAACGGCATGGCGAGGAGGACGCAGTCGACCACGCCGCGATGAAGGCTGTCGCAGGCCGCGCCGCTCGGCTCCTCGCGCAGGAAGAGCTTGAGTTGCGGATGGGCCGCGCGAAGCCGGGGGAGGAGCGGCGGAAGAAGGAAGGGGGCAATGGTCGGAATGACCGCCATCCGCAATTCACCGGTCAAGGGCTCGCGCTCCGCCTGCGCCATGTCGGCCAATTCCTCGGCCGCGCGCAGCACCAGCCGCGCCTTGCTCACGATCCGCATGCCGAGCGGCGTGAAGCGCGTGACGCGGCGCGATCGCTCGACCAGCGTCGATCCCAGCAACGTCTCCAGCTCGCGCAGCGAGGCGGACAAAGTCGACTGGGTGATGAAGCAGCTTTCGGCGGCGCGGCCGAAATGGCCGTGGTCGTGGAGCGCAACCAGATATTGCAATTGCCGGAGGGTCGGGAGGTAGGCTGTCATTAATTTCGCCACTGAAGGTGACCGCACTAAGTTGTTGGACCGCATAATGCAAAAGGTTCAGATGGAAGGGCAACGGATTGTATCTGTTCCCCTGCAGAGCGATCCGGGCCGCCGCCCATCTGTCGATCTATCCCCTTGGACCGGCACCTCGCGGCGGCGGCCACCCTTGACCCTTACTGTTTTATGCCGATAACACACCGTCGTCTTTGAGGAGGATGGTGAATGTTGAAGCCTATGGCCGCGCTGGTCGCGCTTGCCACGAGCGCAAGCGCCCTCGCTGCGCCGACGCCCCTCCAGCAGCGCGCCACCGCGCTCCTCGTCGCAGAAGTGCCGGCCGACGGATCCGGGGTCAGCGCCGTCATCTCCCGGGACGGCAAGATCGCCTGGAACGGCGCGGTCGGCCGGGCATCATTGAGTGATTCGCGGCCGCTCAAGCCCGACGACGTCTTCCGCTATGCCTCGATCACCAAGCAGTTCACCGCGGCGCTGGTGCTGAAGCTGGTCGACGAGGGAAAGCTCTCGCTCGACGACAATCTCGGCAAGCTGCTGCCGACCGCCACGCCCACCGCCTGGCATGACGTGACGCTCCGGCAATTGCTCAACCATACGTCGGGCATTCCGAGCTACACCGCCAAGCCCTTCTTCATGATCGAGGCGCGGACCAGCCAGCCGATCACCACCCAGCAGCTGATCGACGCGACCCGCGACCAGCCCCTCGATTTCGCACCCGGTACCCGCTTCCGCTACAACAATAGCGGTTACGTGCTGCTTTCCGCCGTAGTCGAACAGGTCACCGGCAAGCCCTGGTACGCTGCGCTTCGCGACAAGATCACCGGACCCCTTGGGCTCAAGTCCATCCGCTGCGGGTGCGAGCCGGGCGCCACGACGGTCGACGGCTTCAACGGCCCCGGCAAGGCGGCGCAGAAGATCGACATGAGCTTTCCGAGCGGGGCCGGGGCGCTGGTGGGGACGGCCGCCGACCTCGCCCGGTGGGCGGCGGCGCTCCATGGCGGCAAGGTCCTCTCACCCGCAAGCTATACGGCGATGACCACGCCGATGCTGCCGGCTGGCGCGACCGAGCGCTACGGCTTCGGTCTGTCGCTGGGCGAGGTTCGCGGGCAGGGGACGATCGGCCACAATGGCGGGATCTTCGGCTTCTCGACCGAGAGCATTTACGTGCCCTCGCGCAAGCTGTTCGTCGCCGTGCTCGGCAACAGCGACAGCGGCCCCGTGGATAGCGGCATTCTCGCTCGGCGCCTGGTCGCCGAAGCGCTCGGACAACCGCTTCCGCGCCTTGTCGCGCAGCCGGTCGCGCTCGAAGCCGTCACGCCGTGGCTCGGCATCTATCGCGACGACAAGGGCGAGCGGCGCTTCTTCGCCCGCGAGGGCAAGCTCTACACGCAGCGTTCCGACGGCCCGGCCAACGCAGTGCTGTCAGCGGGGAATGGGCGCTTCTTCTACGGTCCGCGCTCGCTCAGCTATTTCGACATCGCAAAGGGACCCGACGGCAAGCCGCAGATGCTCTTCTACGGCAACGGGGCGATCGAGCCGCAGGTCGGAACCTGGGCGGGGCCGCCTCCAACAGAAGAGGTAAATCCGAGCTGAGCGCGAGCGCCCGCGTCAGTCGCGCAAGGGGCTTCCGGCAAGGCCCTCGATCTGCGCGATGGCGACGTCGCGGATGACTTCACGGTCGAGCCCGCAGGCCCGCGCGATCTCGACCCCGGCGAGACTGTCGCCGATCGCGAGCAGGGTAAGGCTCATCGTCATCCGGTCGACTGGGCGCGGATCGCCCGCGGCGCGCATCGTGCGGATGATCCGCTCGATCGTCGCCACCACCGGCTCGAGCGCCTCGCGCTGCCGCGTGAGCGCAATCCAGCCGATGAGTTCGCCCGCGCCGTCACGGCGGAAGGCATCGAACATAGCGTCGATGACGTCGCGCTCGCTCGCCTCGCCTCGGCGGCGCTGCTCGATCGCGCTCTCGATCGAGCTCGACACCGTCCGCGCAATATCCTCGGCGAGCGCGCGCTGGAGCCCCGCGGCCGAGCCGAAATGATGGAGCAGATTGGCGTGCGTCCGCCCGACTCGCGCGGCGACGGCCTGGAGCGTGACCGCAGCCGCGCCCTCGCTCTTGAGGAGGTCACGCGCAGCCGAAAGGGCGGCAGCGCGGCTTTCCTCGGGCGACACACGCTTGCGTGCCAGTGTTCTTATTGACATTCTTGTAAGCAATCATCAGATGTTCGTCCTATCGGATTGGAGGACCAGCATGAGTGTGGCAAGTCTCGAGCGCAGTCAGGTGACGCCCGACGACCTCACCATCACCCCGCGCGACCGCCGTTTCGGGCGTGACGAACAGACCCCGCGCTGGTGGCTGAACAACTCGCCTTACGAGACCGCGCTCTACAATGCGCTCTCGGCGACCTTCCCCAAGGGCGAGGCCTATTTTATCGAGAGCATTCGCGCCTTCCGCGATTGCGCCGATGAAAAGCTCGCCGGCGAGATCCGTGCCTTCACCACGCAGGAAGTCATTCACAGCCGCGAGCATCTCGCCTTCAACCGCCGCGCGGTCGACGCGGGCTACGATCTCGCGCCGCTCGAGAAGACCGTTCAAGAGAGCCTCGACCTCCTCAAGGGCCGTCCGCCGATCCTCGATCTCGCGGCGACCATGGCGCTCGAGCATTTCACCGCGATCATTGCTCATGAGCTGCTCGCCAACCCGCGCCACCTCGCCAACGCCGATCAGGCGACCGCCGACCTGTGGCGCTGGCATGCCGTCGAGGAGATCGAGCACAAGGGCGTCGCCTATGACACCTGGCTGGCCGCCACCAAGGACTGGAGCCGCTGGAAGCGGTGGAAGGTGAAGTCGCTGCTGATGGTCCTCGTCACCCGCAACTTCGTCCATCACCGGACGCAAGGCGTGCTCGAACTGCTTCGCCAGGATGGCATCACGGGCGTCCGCGCTTGGGCCGGCGCCCTGTGGGCGATGTGGGGCCGTCCGGGGATCTTCCGCAAGGTCGCGTCGGCCTGGGTCGGCTACTTCCTGCCCGGCTTCCACCCGTGGAAGCATGACGATCGCGCGCTCATCCGCGGCTGGGATTCGACCTACGACTATCGCCAGGAGCCGCCGGCGCGGCGCGTGCGCCGGGCGGCCTAGGCCGCCAGCGCCGCTTCTCCGCAGTCAAGGTCGAGCGCGAACAGCTTGGCCGGCTGTTCGCTCTGCCGCGCGCAACTGTGGCGCGGGGCCGTCCGGCCGACGGGCAGGAAGCCGAGCTTCTCGAGCACCCGTCCGCTCGCCGGATTGTCGATGAAGTGCGCGGCCTCGAGCCGGCACAGCCCGATCGTCCGGGCGATCTCCACCAGCTGGCGTCCGGCCTCCGTCGCATAGCCTTGGCCCCAGTGGGCGCGGGCGATCCAGTAGCCGATCTCGACCGCGCCCCCCGGCTTGCGGGCGAAGCCGGCGGCGCCGATCAGCTCGGGCGCGCCGTCGGTGCGGCGGAGGAGGAGGAAGCTCGGCAGAACCGGGTCCTTGGGCTTCTCCAGGAACTCGAGCGCTTCCTTGAGGCCGTAGGGCCAGGGCGCAGTGGCCAGATTGCGGACGATCGCCTCGTCGGCGATGGCGCGGGCGAGGGCCGGGGCGTCTTCCGCCCAGCCTGGCCTCAGCAATAATCTTTCGGTGCGGGCGAACATCGTCGGACCTTCCTTCCCCTGCCGGCCCGCTAGCGGAGCCAGATGACAAATCCGGGAGAAGAAAAAGAAAGGGAGAAGAGGGGGCTGCCCTCTTCTCCCTTTCAGGTCTTCGGATGAAGTCCTGGTTCGGGCTGCCCCCACCTGGGGCGGCCCGTCAGCGACCAACCCCTATTCGGCTGCGTCCGCCATCGGCGCCATGTTAAGCGCCTCGACGTGGACGTACTTGCGGCCTTGGCGGCCGTCACGAAACGCAACTTTGCCGTCGGTGAGCGCGAACAGTGTGTGATCCTTGCCGAGGCCCACGTTCGAGCCCGGGTACCAGCGCGTGCCGCGCTGACGCACGATGATGTTGCCGGCGACGACAGCTTCGCCACCGAACTTCTTCACGCCAAGGCGCTTGCTCTCGGAATCACGGCCGTTACGCGACGAGCCGCCTGCCTTCTTATGTGCCATCGTTCTTAAGCCTTCGGAGTCTTCTTGGCCTTGCCCTTAGCAGGCGCAGCATCCTGAGTCGAGTTGGTCACGTCCTGCGTGGCCTCGGTACCGGCGTCGGCGGGGACCACGCCCTCGCTCGAAGCGACCTTGGTCTCGTCGATCTCGCCCGGGGCCGGAGCGGCCTTGGCCTTCTTCGGCGCCTTCTTGGCGTCGCCGTCGGCAGCCTTCTGCTGCTTCTCGCCGCCGATCGACACGATCTTGAGGATCGTGTGCTGCTGGCGATGACCCGCCTTGCGGCGATAGTTGTGGCGGCGACGCTTCTTGAAGACGACCACCTTGTCGCCCTTGGCCTGGGCGACGATCTCGGCGGCGACGGTCAGACCGTCGGTGCCCTTCAGGTCCGAGCCGTCACCGGCGAGCAGGACGTCGGAGATGGTGATGCTGTCACCGGCATTGCCGTCCAGCTTCTCGACGACGATCTTGTCTCCCGGTGACACGCGATACTGCTTGCCGCCGGTGCGCACGATAGCGAACATGGGCCTCTTCTCTTTTCTATGCTTCAACGCATTGATTGCTTGACCCATGCGGCAGCGTGGCGCCGGTCCGCGCGGGAAGGTGTGCCCACTAGGCAGAGAAGTCGCCGCCGTCAACCGACCGGATAGGCCGTCGAGCTCTTGCAGCGCTCCATCGCGAATTTCGACGTCACGTTCTTGAGCGGTCCGGCGGCGATCAACTCCTTATAGAAATTGTCGAAATGGGTCATGTCGCGGACTGCGACGCGGAGCCAGTAATCGGTTTCGCCCGCCATCCGCACCACTTCGAGCACCTCGGGAAGCCGCGAGACCCCGGCGAGGAAGCGCTCCTGCCACTCGCTGCTGTGGTCGCGGGCCTCGACCTCGATGAACACGATGAGGTCGAGTCCCAGTGCCTTGGGGTCGACCACCGCGACGGTCCGCTCGATCACCCCGGCCTGCCGCAGCTTCTGGATTCGCCGCCAGCAGGGGGTGGGCGAAAGGCCGACCCGGGCACCGATGTCGGCCACGGGCAGGGTCGCGTCCTCCTGGAGGATGGCGAGAATCCTGCGGTCGGTCTGATCCATTTTCATATCGCCTCGATTTTGAGCAAGAACTTGCAGAAGTGCAAGGCGCGCTGCACGCCGCTTGTTATTCCTTCCACCCCCTTGCGAGGCTGCTCGAGAAAGCGCAATTTCCGGGTGTTCCGAGCGGAAGACGTCTTGATCAGAGCACGCAAGATTATTCCAATTTCGGGATGGCCGGCATCTATCGCGCTCATCTGCGCCCGGATGCCGGCCCCCTTCTCGACCCTTGAGAAACTCGCCCCGGTGGATCCCTCCCACCGGGGCCTTTTCTCGTGTCCGCGGCCCGCTGTGGCCCGGTCAGCACAACGGGCGGGAAAAGCAGGGCAGGGGCCGGCTGCTCGTCGAAATTCATGCTGGTCCCGATGCCCGGGCGTGACAGCTTCGTCTGCTTCAGGGCCGGCTGGCCCGACGATGGGGGTAAAGTGATGACCAGATCGATGACTGCGTTGCTTGTCGGTGCCAGCACTCTTGCGGTCCTCGCCGCGACTCCGGCCAGCGCCCAGCAGAATCAGGCCGCCATCCAGGAAGCCACCGTCGGCGAGGCGGCGGCGCAGGGCGACACGCCCGACCAGTCGACCGTGGTGGTCACCGGCACCCGCCGCAACGACCGGACCGTGGCCGATTCGCCCGTCCCGGTCGACGTGCTGTCGGCCGAGAGCCTCGGCAATACCGGCTTTACCGAGGTCAACCGCGCGCTGACCCAGGAAGTGCCGAGCTTCAACTTTCCGCAGCCTTCGATCACCGACGGCACCGACGTCATCCGCCCGGCGACGCTCCGCGGCCTCGGCCCCGACCAGACGCTGGTCCTGATCAACGGCAAGCGCCGCCACAGCGCCGCGCTGCTCAACATCAACGGGTCGGTCGGACGCGGCACCAGCGCGGTCGACATCAACATGATCCCGACCATCGCGCTAAGCCGGGTCGAAGTGCTGCGCGATGGCGCGGCCGCCCAATATGGCTCGGACGCGATCGCCGGCGTGATCAACTTCCAGCTCCGCAGCGCCCGCAGCGGCGGCAAGGCGAGCGTCACCTTCGGCCGCTACGTCACCGACGTCGACGGCGTCGAGACATACACCGGCGTCCAGACCAATCCCGACGGCTCGCCCGTGCTGACCCCCGACGGGGTGCTGACGCTCAATTACACCGGCGACGACCGCAAGCGCCGGGATGGCCGCACCATCACCCTGGCTGCGGTGGTCGGCGTGCCGCTCGGGAGCGAGGGCCAGCTCAACGTCGCGGGCGAGTTCCAGGATCGCAACAGCACCAACCGGACCGGCGCCGACCAGCGCCGCCAGTATCCGCTGGTCGGCACGGCGCTCGATCCGCGTGAACTGACCTTCAACCGCTTCAGCCATCGCTACGGCGATGCCGCGACCGAGGATTACAAGCTGTGGCTGAACGGCGACCTGCCGATCGGCGCGGCCGAACTCTACTGGTTCGGCAATGCCAACCAGCGCAACGGAGAGAGCGCGGGCTTCTATCGCCAGCCGCTCAACAGCAACAACATTCCAAGCATCTATCCCGACGGCTTCCTGCCGCTGATCAACACCAAGACCAAGGACCTCGCCGGAACGGTCGGCGTGCGCGGCGATCTCAGCGGCTGGCGCTGGGACGTGTCGGTCCAGCAGGGACGCAACAAGACCGACTTCAAGATCACCAATACGCTCAACCGCTCGCTCGGGCCGACCTCGCCGACCGAATTCGACAGCGGCGGCCTTCGCTACCGCCAGACGCTCGCCAACCTCGACGTGACCCGCGACCTCGCGCTCGGCTTCGCGGCGAAGACCAGCCTGTCGGTCGGTGCGGAATATCGCCGGGAACGGTTCGACATCCGCCCGGGCGAATTCAACAGCTATGGCAATGGCACGTTCGGGGGCTCGCCGGGCGCGCAGGTCTTCCCGGGCTTCCAGCCGACCATTGCCGGCCAGCGGGTCGACCAGCCGCATAGCCGCAACAACAAGTCGCTCTACGCCGAGATCGACAGCGACATCACCGACAAGATCAACATCCAGGGTGCGCTTCGCTACGAGGATTACTCGGACTTCGGCTCCGACCTCAACTGGAAGGTCGCCGGGCGGATCGAGCCGGTCGACGGGATCGCCCTGCGCGCCTCGGCCTCGACCGGCTTCCGCGCGCCCTCGCTGCAGCAGCAATTCTTCGCCGCGGCCTCGACCCAGAACGTCAGCGGCGTCCTGCTCGACACGGTCACCTTGCCGGTCAGCAATCCGGCGGCGCAGGCGCTTGGTGCGCGCGAACTGAAGGCCGAGCAGAGCCAGAGCTATTCGGCGGGCCTCGTCTTCAGCGCGGTGCCGCGTCTCAACGTCACGCTCGACGTCTACCAAGTGAAGATCGACGACCGCATCGTGGTCACCGAGAATCTCGGCGCGTTCGGCACGGCGGCGCAGAATACCGCGGTCCGCAACGTGCTGATCGCGGCCGGCTTCCCGACCGTCACCGCGGCCCGCTTCTTCATCAACGGAGTCGATACCCGCACGCGCGGCCTCGACTTCGTCGCGACCTACCGGGTGCCCGACATGATGGGGGGCCGGCTCAATCTCACCGGCGGCTTCAACTACAACAAGACCAAGATCACGCGGAACGCCCCGCAGCCGGGCGCGCTGGCGTCGATCCCGGGCCTGGTCCTCTTCGGCCGCCAGGAATCGCTCCGGCTCGAGCAGGGGCAGCCGCGGACCAAGATCAATGCCTCGGCCGACTTCGAGCGGCAGTGGTTCGGGCTGACGCTCCGTGCGACGCGCTACGGCAAGGTCCTTGCCGCGGGCGCCGACGAGTTCAACGACGTCAACCTGGCCGCCAAGACGATCACCGACCTCGAGTTCCGGGTGAAGCCGGTCGGCGACCAGCTGACGCTCGCGCTTGGCGGAAACAACATCTTCGATGTCTACCCGACGAAGCTGGCGACCGGGCGCGGGATCGATCCGGCGACCGGACTGCCGCGCAACTATTCGGCGAACAACTATTTCCTGCCGTTCAGCAGCTTCTCGCCATTCGGCTTCAACGGGCGCTATCTCTACGCCCGCGCGAGCCTCAACTTCTAGGAGAGGTGGGCTGCCCCGGTCGGTTCGACCGGGGCGGGAGCCTCAGTGGCGATGCTCGGGCCGGAGCTTGTAGCGGCCAGGCTCGAACGCCTCGAACAGATTCTCGATCGCCGGATGGTCGACCGGCTCGTCCTCGTCGTCGGGGATGAGGTTCTGCTGCGACACGTAGGCGACGTAACTGCCTTCGCCATTCTCGGCGAGCAGGTGATAGAAAGGCTGATCCTTCGACGGGCGGATGTCGGCCGGGATGGCCTGATACCATTCCTCGCTGTTCGCGAAGACGGGGTCGACGTCGAACACCACGCCGCGGAAATCGAGCAGGCGGTGACGGACGACTTCGCCGATGCCGAAGCGCGCCAGAGCAATCGGCGGGGCCGGGATCTGGTCCATTTTTGAAGAACGCGTGACAGGCTGCATCGGTGCAACTTAGGGCTTTGCTCCCTCGCTGCAAGAGCGTCAGAAGGGGATGGCGTCCCCCCTCCAGTCGAAGAAGCCGCCACTTTGGGCCGGGGTCAGCCGGTCCATCACCGCGCACAATTGCTCGGCAGCGCGCTCGGGCGAAAAGAGCTTCTCCGCCGCTACATTGCCCTGAAAGGGACGGCTCATGCCGGTGTCGACGGTGCCGGGATGAAGCGCGACCACCACCCCTTCCGGCCGGGTGCGTGCGATCTCGACGGCGGCGGTGCGGACTAGCTGGTTGAGCGCGGCCTTGCTCGCCCGGTAGCCGTACCAGCCACCCAGCCGGTTATCACTGATGCTCCCGACCCGCGCCGACAGCAAAGCGGCAGTCGAGCGCCCGTCCTTTCGCAGCAGGGGCACGAAATGGCGAAGCACGAGCGCCGGCCCCACGGCATTGATCCTAAAGCTCTGCAGCAGGCGCTCGGCGTCGAGCTCGCGCAGCGACCGCTCAGGCTTGAGCGCGCCGTTGTGGAGCATGCCGGTCGCCACGATCAGCCGGTCGATGGCCGCGAAGGGCAGGGCCGCGGCGGCGTGCGCGATGCTCTCCTCCTGCGTGAGGTCGAAGCCGTCGGCGCGTCGCGACAGTCGGTGAACGATTTCGCCCTGTCCCTCCAGCCGGTCGGCCAGTGCCTGCCCGATACCGCCCGAGGCGCCGATCACGACGGTATTCATGGCTGCCATGTGGCGCTCATACGATGATGC
Organism: Sphingomonas sp. SP2; assembly: GCF_058313385.1. NCBI lineage: Bacteria > Pseudomonadati > Pseudomonadota > Alphaproteobacteria > Sphingomonadales > Sphingomonadaceae > Sphingomonas > Sphingomonas sp. SP2. The sequence continues at coordinate 1,251,569 of NZ_JBZFLD010000001.1, forward strand.
GGCCAAGCTGGCCTCAATCCCAATTGCCGCTAGGCAAGCCCGAAACACGCTGCTAGAGGCGCCCCGCGACCCCGGTCCTTCCGACCGGATGCCTCATTTCTCACTGCGGAGAGGTGGCTGAGTGGTCGAAAGCACCGCACTCGAAATGCGGCGTGCCCTCACGGGTACCGTGGGTTCGAATCCCACCCTCTCCGCCACTGACTGACGACGATCAGCGCAGCGCCGCTGCCCGCCGCGCGGCCTCGCCGATGTCGGTGAGGGTCATGCCCTTCTTCACCAGCCAGCTGCCGCCGATGCAGGTCACCGCCGGCTCCGCCAGCCAGTCGCGCGCGGTTGCCTCGGTGATTCCGCCGGTCGGGCAGAATCGGGCCGCGCCGAACGGACCGGTGAGCGAGCGCAGCGCCGGAAGACCGCCCGCCGCCTCGGCCGGAAAGAATTTGAAGCGCTCGAGCCCGAGATCCATCCCGCGCATGATGTCACCCGCCGTCGCGACACCCGGAAGATAGGCGATGCCCGATGCCTGCGCGGCGCGGGTGAGGGGCTCGGTCAGCCCGGGCGCGACGATGAACTGCGCGCCCGCTTCCTGCGCCTCGTCCAGCATGCGCTCGTTGAGCACGGTGCCGGCGCCGACGATGGCTCCCGGCACGCGCGCCATTGCCCGGACCGCGTCGAGCGCGTCGGGCGTGCGGAGCGTGACTTCGAGCACGGGGAGGCCGGCCTCGACCAGCGTCTCGGCGAGCGCGGCGGGATCATGGTCGCCGCCCAGCACCAGCACGGGAATGACCGGCGCGGCCTGCATGACGGTGTCGATCAGCATGGGTTGGACCTTGCAAAGGCCGCGGCGGCGCCGAACAGGCCCGGCTGCGGATGGGTGATGAGCTTGACCGGAAGGCCGTCCATGCGCCGCTCGAAGCGACCCTTGGCGATGAACCGATCACGAAAGCCCGAACGGGGGAGATGATCGCGAAGACGGAAGCCGAGCCCGCCGCCGATCGCGACGGCGGCGGCGCCCTGCGCCAGTGCGAGGTCGCCGGCGACCGCACCCAGAGTCAGGCAGAAGCGGTCGAGCGCGGCGGCAGCGAGGCTGTCGCTTCCCTCCATCGCCGCGGCCCACAGCGCCTTCTCGTCATGGATCGCGGCCGGCCGGCCTTCGATCGCGGCCAGCGCCTCGTAGATATTCATCAGGCCGCGCCCGGACAGGATCCGCTCGACCGACACCCGGCGGAAGCTCCGGCGCAGTTCGACGAGGATCCGGTCCTCGAGGGCGTCGAGCGGGGCGAAATCGACATGGCCTCCTTCGGTTTCGATCACCTGAGGCCCGCTCTCGCTGAGCCACAGCCCGGCGACACCGAGCCCTGTCCCCGGGCCGAGGATGGTCACCATACCGCGCTCGGGCAGCGGACCGTCAGGCCCGCACAGATGGGTGTAGGCGCTGCCGTCGAACGCCGCGACGGCATGCGCCACCGCGCCGAAGTCATTGACGACCACATAGTCGCTGACCCCGAGCTTCGACGGGATCAGCGCCGGGCGGATCACCCAGGGATTGTTGGTGAGCTTGAGCAATTCGCCGCCGACCGGACCGGCGAAGCTGATCGCCAGCGCCGGCGGCAGGCTTCCCCCGTTGCGGCGGCCGAACTCCTCCCAGGCCAGCTGGAAGCTGCCATGGTCGGCGGTCTTCAGGGTGACCGGCTCGCCAAGCTCGACCACGCGCCCCTGGTCGAGCGTCGCGAGCGCGAAGCGCGCGTGGGTGCCGCCAATGTCGGCGGCGACAATCTGCCGGGTCATGCCTGCTCGCTTTCCATCGCGAAGAGCATCGCCGAAGCGCCGCGTTCCGCATCATCGGCCGTGTGACGCATGAGGGCGAAGAGTTCGCGCCCTGTGCCCTGCGGCGGTGGAGGGGGTGCCGCCGGCTCGCGTGCGGCGAGGTCGACGCCGATTGCTTCCAGCGCGCCGGTCTCGGCACAAAGCCGAACCATGTCGCCATCATGCAGGCGGCTGAGCGGGCCGCCGCCGAGCGCCTCGGGCGAGAGGTGGATCGCGGCGGGCACCTTGCCGCTCGCGCCCGACATGCGCCCGTCGGTGACGAGCGCGACCCGGTGGCCGCGATCCTGCAGCACGCCCAGCGTCGGTACCAGCTTGTGGAGTTCGGGCATGCCGTTCGCCCGGGGTCCCTGGAAGCGGACCACCACGACCACGTCGCGGTCGAGTTCGCCCGCCTGGAAGGCCTTCAGCACGTCGCCCTGATCGGAGAAGATCCGCGCCGGCGCCTCGATGGTCCAGCGCTCCTTCTCGACCGCGCTGGTCTTGAAGGTCGCACGCCCGAGATTGCCCCGGACCAGCCGCATCCCCCCGTCGGGGAGGAAGGGCTTCTCGACGGTGCCCAGCATCGTGTCGTTGCGGATTTCGGTGACTTTGCGCCAGACGAGCGCGTCGCCCTCGAGTTCAGGATGGCTCGACCAGGCGGAGAAGTCCTCGGCGCCCGCGGTCAAAATGTCGGTATGGAGCAGCCCGGCCTGCCCGAGCTCGCGCGCGATCCAGGCGATGCCCCCGGCATAATGGAAATCGTTCACGTCGCCCGAGCCGTTGGGATAGACTCGCGCGAGCAGCGGCACCGCCGACGAGAGGTCGTCGAAATCCTCCCAGTCGATCACGATCCCCGCGGCGCGGGCGATGGCGGGGAGGTGGATCGCATGGTTGGTCGATCCGCCGGTGGCGAGCAGGCCGATGATCGCATTGACGATGGCGCGCTCGTCCACGCACTGCGCCAGCGGCCGGTCCTTCCGCGCGGCAAGGTCGGCGAGGCGATGCACCGCCGCCTGCGTGAGGCGCGGCCGGAGCGGAGTGTTGGGCTGGATAAAGGCGCTATTGGGCACATGGAGGCCCATCAGCTCCATCATCATCTGATTGCTGTTGGCGGTGCCGTAGAAGGTGCAGGTGCCAGGCGAATGATAGCTCGCCGCCTCGGACGCCAGCAGTTCGTCGCGCCCGATCTTGCCCTCGGCATAGAGCTGGCGGACCCGGACCTTCTCCTTGTTGGGTAGCCCCGACGGCATCGGCCCGCCCGGGACCAGCAGCATCGGCAGATGGCCGAAGCGAAGGGCGCCGATGAGCAGGCCGGGCACGATCTTGTCGCAGATGCCCAGCAGGGCCGCGCCGTCGAACATGCCGTGGCTCAGCGCGACCGCGGTGCTCATCGCGATGACGTCACGGCTGAACAGCGACAGGTCCATCCCGTCCTGCCCCTGCGTGACCCCGTCGCACATGGCCGGGACACCGCCGGCGACCTGCGCGGTGGCGCCGACCTCGCGGGCATAGATCTTCATCTGTTCGGGGAAGCGCGCATAGGGCTGATGCGCCGACAGCATGTCGTTATAGGCAGTGACGATCCCGAGGTTGGGCCCGGCGACGGTCCGGATCCGATCCTTGTCACCCTCGGCCGCGGCGAAGCCATGGGCGAAGTTCCCGCAGCTCATCCGGGTCCGCGAAATGCCGCGCTCGGCCTGATCGGCCATCAGCGCGAGATAGCGCTCCCGGCCCGGGCGCGACCGTTCGATGATGCGGTCGGTGACGCGTGCGACCCGCGGGTCGAGCCTAGTCATTCCAGCTTCTCCCGTCGCGCTCGATCAGCGCGATCGCGGCCGACGGGCCCCAGGTCCCGGCCGCATAAGGCCTGGGCTTCAGCCCGGCCTGCGACCAGGCGGCGCGGATACCGTCGATCCAGTGCCATTGCGCCTCGACCTCGTCGCGGCGCACGAACAAGGTGGGATCGCCTTCGACCAGATCAAGCAGCAGCCGCTCGTAGGCGATCCGCCGCCGCGTGTCGGCGAAGGCATCGGCCCGGCCGATCGCCAGCGGCACTTCGCGCAGGCGGATCCCGCCGCGATCGAGCCCGGGCTGCTTGGCCATCAGCTCGAGCGTGATGTTCTCCTCGGGCTGGATCGAGATGATCAGCCGATTGGGCGACGAGGTCGCGCCGCGGCTGGCGAACATCGAATGGGGCACGCACTTGAACTGGATCGCGATCTCTGTCTTGCGTGCCGGGCAGCGCTTGCCGGTGCGAAGGTAAAAGGGGACGCCGGCCCAGCGCCAGTTGTCGACATGCGCCTTGAGGGCGACGAAGGTCTCGGTCCCGCTCTCGCGGCCCAGATCCTCGACATAGGAGCCGACCGGACGGCCCTCGACCGCCCCTGAGCCATATTGGCCGATGACGCTGTCCTCGACCCGCATCGGGCGGAGCGAGCGCAGCACCTTGACCTTCTCATCGCGCACGGCGGTCGCGTCGAAATGCGAAGGCGGCTCCATCGCGACCAGCGCCAGCAGCTGGAGCATGTGGTTCTGGACCATGTCGCGAAGCGCGCCGGCCCCGTCATAATAGTCGCCGCGCCCTTCGAGCCCGATCGTCTCGGAGACGGTGATCTGGACATGGTCGATGTAGCTCGCGCTCCACACCGGCTCGAACAGCAGGTTGGCGAAGCGCAGCGCGAGGAGGTTCTGGACGGTCTCCTTGCCGAGATAATGATCGATCCGGAAGGTCCGCTCCTCGGGGAAAGCCGAGGCGACCGCGTCGTTGATCTCGCGACTGGAGTCGAGGTCGCTGCCGAGCGGCTTCTCGAGCGCAAGGCGGACATGCGCCCCGGCCAGCCCGACCGCGTTCAGATTGTCGATCGTCGGCTTGAACAGCGACGGAGCCGTCGAAAGGAAGATCGCGGTTTCGCCCGGCGTTCCGGCGGCTTCGGCGAGGCGCTGGTAGCCCGAGGCATCGGTCGCATCGAGCGTGACATAGGTGACCCGTTCGAGGAAGCGGTCGGCGGCGGCCTGGTCGAATGCCGGCGCCGGGACATGCGCCCTCAGCGCCTCGAGCGCCAAGGCGGCGAAGCTCGCATCGTCATGCTCCGAGCGCGCGGTGGCGACGATCCGCAACTGGGCCGGGAGCAGGCCATCGCGGACCAGGCCATAGAGCGAGGGGAGGAGCATGCGCGCGGCGAGATCGCCGGTCGCGCCGAACAGGATCAGGGTCGTGGCTTTGTCGGGCATCAGGCAGCCTTGGCTTCGGCGAGACGCGTTAGCGCCTCGGCGTGCGAGGGAAAGTTGAGCGCGCAGCCGCCGACGAACCGCTCGACCTCGGCGAGGTCGACCGGCGACGTGGGCAGCGGCGACAGTCTGTCGGGAGCCGGGAAGTTGCCGTAGCCGGCGAGCATCGCGTGCCAGGACATGGCCGAGTAATAGCCCGCGATGCCCTGCCGTTCGACCTCTTCCTCGAGGTCGGCACCGGTGAACCAGGCGGTCATGATGCCCTTGAGGCTGTCACTGATCCGGTCATGCCCGGCGGCATCGCGCCAGTAGTCCGTGTCGCGGCGCAGAGCGGTGCGATAATGGCAGACGATATAATCGCGGATGCCGTCGTAGCGGGCGGCGATCCGGGCGTTGAAGCCATCGCGGTCACCGGCCTCCCACGCATCGGTGAAGCCCTGCACGGTGGCGAGCACGATGTGCAGCGCGGTCGCTTCGAGCGGCTCGAGGAAGCCCTGGGCAAGGCCGATGGCGAGGCAGTTGCCGACCCAGCTTCGCGCGACCCGGCCGCACTTCATCCGCAGGTGGCGGACCTCGGCATCCTCGGGAAGGTCGCAATGCCGGCGAAGCTCCGCGGCGGCCGCCTCCTTGTCGAGGTAGCGGCTCGAATAGACATAGCCGTTGCCCGCCCGGCTGGTCAGCGGGATGTGCCAGATCCAGCCGGCACTCGCTGCCGTCGCGCGGGTCATCGCCTGCGGGCCGCCGGCGGGCAGGGGGGTGGGGGTTACCACCGCGCTGTCGTTGAAGAGATTGTCCGAGAAGCCGAGATGCGGTTCGCCGAGCGCGCCTTCGATGAGCGTCGCGCGAAAGCCGCTGGCGTCGAGGAAGAAGTCGGCCTCGAACCGGCGCCGGTCGTCGGCGATCAGAGCGACGATCTCGCCGCCTTCGCCCAGCTCGGTGTCGGCGATGGTGGCGGTGACATGGGCGACGCCGCGCTCGACCGCGAAGTCCCGCAGGGTCGCGCCGACGAGGTGCGCGTCGAAATGATAGCCGTAGCCCGTCTCGAACGGGAAGTTCGCCGGAGCCAGTGGCGCCCGGCCCTCGCGGGCGATCCGGGTCGCGAGGAAATAGGGGTCGGGATGGGCGGGAACGTCGGCCCCGCGGCGACGAAGCGCGCTGGCGGTGAAGAAGGTCTGCTCGGTGAACGGGTCGACCGCCGTCGCGAAGGGATGGAAATAGCGCTCGTGGCCGGTCCGGTCGGACCAGCCGACGAACTCGATCCCCGCCTTGTAGGTCGCATTGCAGCGCGGCATCCACTCGGCCTCGGCGATGCCGAGTTCGTCGAAGAAGGCCTTGAGCTGCGGGGTCGAGCCTTCGCCGACGCCGATGATCCCGATTTCCGGGCTCTCGATAAGCGTGACCTTGGACCCCTGGCCGCCCCACCTCTTCTGCAGGAGGTTGGCGGCCATCCAGCCCGCGGTGCCGCCGCCAAGGATGATGATCGAACGCGGCGGCGGTCTACGCGTCACGGCTTCCAGTCGCTCAGCAGCCAGCCGAAGATCTCGGGCAGCCGCCGTGCCCAGGCATTTTCCTCATGCTCCGCGCCCTGGTAGACGCGGCTCTGGAAGTTGCGGTCGCTCCACCCCAGCCGCCGGATCTCGGTGTCGATGACCTCCTGGTAGGGGCCGTAATATTGGTCGAGCGTCGCGGTGCCGTGGTCCATCCACAGCTTGCGGCCCGTGGGCGCGCCGAGCTGGTTGTAGAGGTAGGTGCGCCAGCTTCCCTTAACCGTGTCGCCGAGCGCGGGCGCCTGCGCGATATTCTCGGGACCAACCAGCAGCGAGTGGGTCGAGATGGCGGCCGCCTTGCCGAAGACATCGGGCCGCTCCGCCAGCGTGTAGAGGCTGATGAGGCCGCCCATGCTGCTTCCCGCGACCGCGGTGAATCGGGGCTGTGGACGGGTACGATAGTCGCGGTCGATGAGCGGCTTCAGCTCGTCGGCCATGAACTTGACGTAGCCATCGCCCTGCGGCGCGCCTGCGAAACCGGCCATGGCGGCGGCGAGGTTCTTCTCCGGCACCTTGGCCGGGAAGTAGCGCTGGAAACGCAGCTTTCCGGGATGATCGATGCCGACAATGATGAAGGGGGCGACCTTGCGCGCCTCGATCAGCGCCAGCGCCGCCTTGTCGGCCGCCCAGACCTTGTTGAAGTTGGACCGCTTGGGGAAGAAGAGGTTCTGCGCGTCCTGCATGTAGACGACCGGGTAGCGCCGGCCCTTGTCCGCGTCATAGCCGGGCGGAAGCCACAAGGTGACGTGGATCGGGCCGAACTGCGACGAGGTCACGTCGCGCTCGACCAAGCGTCCCTCGTCGACGGCGGCACTCGCCGTCACGCTGAACAACAATGCACATAAAGCCAGCAGGAAACGCATCAGCGACCGATCCTCACGAGGCGGACGGCAAATCCGCCCCCCGGCGCCATCCGTAGCTTCAGACGGTCGTTGCTGCGAAGCTCCTTTTTCTCGATCGCGATCGCCCGCGGGTTGGTGCGGAAGTCCGCGCCGTCCCCATCGCGATAGATTTCGGCGCGATAGCGGACGCCGGCATCGAGGAAGTCGAGCGGAAGGTCGAGGTCGCGGCCCTCCTCGTCGGTGAGGCCGCCGAGGAACCAGGTCGGCTTGCCCCGCTCCTTGCGCGCGAAGACCGCATATTTGCCGACGTCGCCGTCAAGCATGCGCGTGTCGTCCCAGTCGACCGCCACATCTTTGATGAACTGCAGCGGGCCCGGATTGGCCTCGTAATTCTCGGGCAGGTCCGCCGCCATCTGGATCGGCGAGTAGAGCACGACATAATAGCTCAGCTGCCGCGCGAGCGTCGACGGGATCGGCGTATTGCCACGCCCCATCAGGCTCAGCACGCCCGGGGTGAAATCCATCGGCCCGCCAAGCATCCGGGTGAAGACCAGCTCCGCGTCATAATGCGGCGGGTTCTTGGGGCTCCCCCAGGCGTTATATTCCATGCCGCGCTGACCTTCGCGGCTGACCCAGTTGGGATAGGTCCGGCGAAGCCCCGTGTCCTTGATCGGCTCGTGGGCATTGATCGCGATCCGCCGCTTGGCGGCCTCGGTCACGACCTTGAGGTGGTGGCGGCTCATCACCTGGCCTTCGTGCCACTCGAAGGTCTTGCGGCCTTCGGCATCGACGGCCTGGACGCCGCCCGCATCGGCGACATAGCCCGTCTTGATCGTGTCCATCCCGACCGAGCGGGCGAAGTCGAGGCCGGCGCCGAGCTGGCTCTCGTAATGGGCGATGTTGGCGCTGGTCTCGTGGTGCCCGATCAGGTGCACGCCCTTCTTCAGGCCGTAGGCCGAGATCGCCTTGATGTCATAATCGGGATAGGCCTCGGTGAAGCTGAAGTCGTCGCCGGTCGCGAACCAGTCGCCGTCCCAGCCCTTGTTCCAGCCTTCGACGAGAAGGCCGCTGAAGCCGTTCTTCGCGGCGAAATCGATCATCTTCTTGGCGTAGGCCGTCGTCGCGCCATGCTTCGGGCCCGACGCCCAGCTCTGGGTGTCGAGGTGCATCCCCCACCAGATGCCGACATATTTGCGCGGCCGGACCCAGCTCACGTCGCCGAGCTTGTTGGGCTCGTTGAGGTTCAGGATGACGCTGTTCGCATGATAGAGGGAGGGTGCGTCCGCGGTGATCAGGATCACCCGCCACGGCGTCTCGAACGGCGTGTCACGGACGACCTTGGCCCCGCTCGACGAGGGCGTCAGTACCGCCTTCAGCAGCCCGTCCTGGACCCGCGCAATGTTCATGCCCGAATAGTCGACCAGCGCCGCTTCGTGGATGGCGATGTGAAGCCCGCTGCGGGTCTTCATCGTGAAGGGCGTCTGCGCGATGCCGATCCCGTCGATCGGCGTATGATTGTAGAGATATTCCTCGCGGTTGCTCTCGAATGCCGGCGCCCACCAGGCCTCGCCCGGCTCGGCGATCTGGAACTGGGTCAGCTCCTCGGCGATGCGCGCGGTCCGGAGATTTGGCTGCTGCGGGAATTCGGTGCGGAAGGCGACCGCATTGTCGAACAGACGGAAGCGGAGGCGGATTGTCCGCTTGAGCTTGTCGCGCTCCTGGAAGGTCAGCGCCACTTCCTCGTGGCGGTCGCGGATCGTCCGCCACTCGCCCCACGGCTGCTCCCAGCTTTCGTCATGGCTGCGGCGGACGCTGTCCTTGAGCTCCATGTTGCGCAGCAGCTGCGGCGCGTCGGTGAGGAGGAAGCCGACATGGCTCTCGCCGATCACCGGGGTCGATCCGCGCGTCACTGCATAGCCGATCCGGCCCTCGCCATTCAGCGTCACCCGGAGCTTGAGCACGCCCGAAGGCGAGCTTGCCTCGGCGACGACCGGCGACTGGGCGGCGGCGGGAACGGCGGCAAGCAGCGCGAGCAGCGCAAGCAGGAAACGCATGACGGTCAGAGTTCCTCGATGGTGGCGGCATAGGCGCCGAGGCTGCCGTCCCCGGCCTCCCCGGTGCTGAAGAGGCGGCGGCCGCAGGATGCGAGCGCCTGTTCACCCGCGCCGAGATTGAAGCTGCAGCGAAGCCGCCGGCCCTCATGCTCGCGGTCGAACACGAGAAGGTCGCCCTCGGCCGCGACGATGTCGAGCGAGCCCCACCGCAGCGGCGGCTGGTTGTTGCGCAGCGCGATCACTCCGCGGGTGAAGTGCAGCAGGCTGTCATTGTCGCGCGTCTGGCGATCGACGCTCAATTCGGCATGATCCTGTCCGAAAGGCAGCCATGGCGCGCCGTCGCTGAAGCCATGCCCGCGCCCGTCGGACTGCCAGGGGAGGGGCGTGCGAACGCCGTCCCGGCTCAGCGTCTGTGGCCAGTTGGCGATCGCTTCCGGATCCTGCAGCAATTCGAACGGCACCTCGACCTGCGTCAGGCCCAGTTCCTCGCCCTGGAACAGGATGATCGATCCGCGAAGTGCCGCCAGCAGGAGCATCTTGGTGCGCGCGAATTGCTCGCGATGCTCGGCGGCAACCCAGCGGCTGACCGCCCGCGGCGCGTCATGATTCTCGAAGGCCCAGCTCGGCCAGCCACGGTCGTCGCCGGAAGGCCAGCGGCGCGCGGTCTCGGCGACCAGCGCCGGAGTCAGCGCATCGGCATAGAGATAGTCGAACCCGTAGGCACTGTGGAGCCGGCCGGGCGCGGTATAGTCCTGCATCTCCCGATAGGCCTGCTCGCCGCCGACCTCAGCCACCGCGAACGCACCATAAGCGTCGAGCAGGGCTCGCAGCTTCTCGAGAAAGAGCGGGATTTCGGGCTGCGACTGGTTGTTGAAATGATGCTGGAAATCGAACGGCCGGGTCTTCTTCGCCGGTACCGCGACGGGCGGATTATCGGTCAGCTTCGGATCGTGCATCATGAAGTTGATGGCGTCGAAGCGAAAGCCGTCGACCCCGCGATCCAGCCAGAATTCGACAACCTCGAGCAGCGCCTTCTGAACCTCCGGGTGATGCCCGTTGAGCTGCGGCTGCTCCTTGAGGAAATTGTGGTGGTAATATTGCTCGCGCCGCGCGTCCCAGGTCCAGCTCGGCCCGCCGAACACCGATTGCCAGTTGCTCGGCGGCGAGCCGTCGGGCTTGGGATCGGCCCAGACATACCATTCGGCCTTGGCATTGGTCCGGTTCGACCGGCTTTCGGCGAACCATATGTGCTCGTCGCTGGTGTGCGCGAAGACGAGGTCGATCAGTACCTTGAGGCCGAGCGCGCGGGCACGAGTGACGAGCGCGTCAAAATCCGCGAGCGACCCGAACAGGGGATCGACCGAGCGATAGTCGGCGACGTCATAGCCGAAGTCGCGCATGGGCGAGGTGAAGAAGGGCGAGATCCACACCGCGTCCGCGCCGAGCGCGGCGACATGGTCGAGTTTCTCGGTGATGCCGGGGAGGTCGCCGATCCCGTCGCCGTTGGAATCGCGAAAGCTGCGTGGATAGATCTGGTAGATGGTCGCGCCGCGCCACCAGGGCTGGCCCGCCGCCACGTCGGTCATGGTGAGGGCCTCAGCGTGCGGCACGGCACACCGCGTATCCGAAGGCGGGCAGGGTGACCTTGATGGTCCCTGGCGCCGCGGGGACCGAAGGGCAGCTGCCCGCAAGCGTGACGAGCGCGCGGACGTCGGCCGGGACTGCGATGTTGCGGGTGATCTCGGCGTTCGACGTATTCACTGCCACGACCACCTGATCGTCCGCAGCAGTGCGCGAAAAGGCGAGCAGTCCCGGCTTGTCCTCGGTCGCGAGGATCCGCGTCGCGCCGTGGCGAAGCGCCGCGCTTCCCCGCCGCACCGCGCTCAGCGAGGCGACCAGCCGGTAGAGCGGATGATCGGTTGCATAATTGTCGACCGCCGTGGTCCGCTCGGTCCCGAGCAGGTCATTGTCGTTGTAGGTCGCCACCTTGGAGGCGAAGAGCGTCTCGCGCGCATCCTGGTCGCCGCCGTCGCCGACGAAGCCCTGCTCGTCGCCGTAATAGACGGTCGGAACGCCGCGCCAAGTGAACAGCAGCACGTTGCCGAGCATGGTGCGCTTCAGCAGTTCGTCCGCCGACGCCGCCGGCACCTCGCGCTTCAGCCAGCCGGCGAAGCGGCCCGCGTCATGATTGCCGAGGAAGGTCGGAAGCTGCTTCGCCGTCGCCTCGCCTTCGGCGTAGAGCACGTCCTGCATCTGCATGCCGCGGAAGACCTCGGTCGGCTGCTTGCCCGACACGATCCGGACCGTGGTCGCGAAGAAGGCGAAGTCGAGCACCGCAGGCAGTTTGTCGCGCCGCGTATATTGCGCGAGCCGGCCGGGCTCGCCGCTGTCGTCGAACACTTCGCCGAAGATGTGGAAATTGGGAATGCCGCGGGCGGCCGCGCGGGCCTTCATCGCCGGCGCGAACTGCGCCCAGAATTCGGGGTTCACGTGCCGCGCCGTGTCGATGCGGAAACCATCGATCCCGAACCGGTCGATCCAGCTTCCGTAGACGTCAATGAAACCCGCGACGACCTTGGGATTTTCGGTCATCAGATCGTCGAGCCCGACAAAGTCGCCCATCGTCGAGCTCTCGCCCGTGAACGTGCTGTCGCCGCGGTTGTGGTAGAGCAGGGGGTCGTTGAGCCAGGCCGGCACCTTGACCTTCTGCTCGGCCTTGGGCGTGCTCAGCGTATACGCATAATTGGGGTCGGTCAGCCGCGCGAAATTCTCCGCCGTCTGGACCTGCTCGCCGGCAAAGCCGCCATTGATCGCCGCCCCGCCCGGGCCACCGCGCCGCTGGTAGGGATAGTCGGCGATCGAGCGATAGGGGCAGGCGTTGGCCTTCTCGCACTCGGCGAACTTGATCACGTCGGCGGTGTGGTTGGTGATGATGTCCATGTAGACCTTCATCCCGCGCGCATGCGCCGCGTCGACGAAGGCCTTGAACTCGGCGTTGGTGCCGAAATGCGGATCGACCGAGGTGAAGTCGGTCACCCAATAGCCGTGATAGCCCGCGCTCTCCTGGCCTGCGGGACCCTGCACCGGCTTATTCTTGAAGATGGGCGCGAACCAGATGGCGGTGACGCCAAGCCCCTCGAGATAGTCGAGCCGCGCGGTCAGCCCCTTGAGGTCGCCGCCTTGGTAAAAGCCCTTTGCCACCGGGTCGAAGCCCGTCTTCAGCCGGTCACCCTTGAGCCCGCCGCGATCGTTGCGCGGATCGCCATTGGCGAAGCGGTCGGGGAGGAGGAAGTAGATTACCTCGTCTTCGGGCAGCCGGCTGCGGAAGTCGGCCGGCGCGGCGGGCTGCAGCGCGGCGGCTGCGAGAAGGGTCAACAATGTCATGCGGCAACCTCCGCGGGCGAGCCGCACAAAGTAGACAGATAGGTCGCGTGATCGGGCATCCGCGACACCTTGGCTGAGACGAGTTCGCGGATGCTTGCAAGATAGCGATCGACATTCGCGTCGCCCGGCGCATCGGCCAGCGGATGATAGGATCGCGGCAGGATTCCCTGACCGACCATCACCTGGAGCCAGCCGAGCTCGGTGAACAGTTCCTCGTTGAAGCGGAAGATCCGCCCCGCGCTTCGGAAGGTCTCGATCTTCTCGACCAAGGTGTCGGGCAGCGCCATCTCGCGGCAATGCGCCCACAGCGCGCCGTCGCGATCGTTCGCGTGATAGTGAAGGATGATGAAGTCGCGGATCCGCTCGAATTCGAACCCGAGCTTGGCATTGTAGCTTGCCACATCCGCCGGATCGATCGCGCCGTTGGGCAGCAGGTCGACGAGATGCTTGATGCCTGACTGGACGAGGTGGATCGACGTCGATTCCAGCGGCTCTAGGAACCCGCTCGACAGGCCGAGCGCGACCACGTTGCCCTTCCAGAATTCACGCCGCCGACCGGTCGTGAAGCGCAGCGGCCGCGGGTCCGCCAGCGGCTTGCCGTCGAGATTCGCGAGCAGGATGTCCGCGGCCTCGTCGTCCGAGATGAAATCGCTGCAATAGACGTGGCCGTTGCCGATGCGATGCTGCAGCGGGATGCGCCATTGCCAGCCCGCCTTGCGTGCGGTCGACCGCGTATAGGGGGTCAGCGGGGTCACGCTCTCGCACGGCACCGCCAGCGCGCGGTTCATCGGCAGCCACTGCGACCAGTCGATGTAGTCGACGCCCATGGTCTTGCCGAGCAGCAGCGAAACGAAGCCCGAGCAGTCGATGAAGAGATCGCCCGCGATCCGCCGGCCATCCTCCATCACGATCGCGGCGACATTGCCGTTCTCGCCGTCACGCTCGACCTCGACGATGCGGCCCTCGTGCCGGACGACGCCGAAGCCTTCCGCTTTCTCGCGCAGGAAGGCGGCATAAAGGCCGGCGTCAAAATGATAGGCGTAGGTGGCGGAGCCCAGCGGCGTCCCCGGAAGCGCGTCCTCGCGCATGAAGCGATTGGCCCAGGCGGCGGTGCCCGACTGGCTATAGTCTTCGAGCCGTCCGGCCGTGCCGCGGGCGCGGGCCTGGAGCCAATAATGATGGAAGGGGATGAGGCCGAGGTCGCGGCCGACCTGGCCGAAGGCGTGGATGTAGCGGGCGTCCTCGCCGCCATCCCAGCCGACGAACTCGATCCCGAGCTTGAAGCTGCCCTTGGTGCGGCGGACGAACTCGGCTTCGTCGAGCCCGACCACGCCATTGAACAACTGGATCTGGGGAATGGTGGCTTCGCCGACCCCAACGGTGCCGATCGCATCGGATTCGACCAGTTCGATCGGCCACATGTCGCCGACGATCCGCCCGAGTGCGGCTGCGGCCATCCACCCGGCCGACCCGCCTCCGACAATCACAACCTTCATGCCCACCTCTTCTGCCTGGACGGCGCTCCCGGTCAGGAAGCGCCGTCCATCGTCAGTCTGGGCGCGTTCAGAACTTGAACGTGACGCCCGCCTGATAGCGCCGGCCGTAGCGCTGATAGTCGATCACGCGAAGGTTATCGCCCGGGACGGTGGTCACGAACGGCTCGTTCGTGAGGTTCTGCCCCTGGAGGAAGATCGACAGGCCTTCGAGGGCACTGCCCGGCTGGAAGTCGTAGCCGACCTGCGCGTCGAGGATCGTTTCCGCCTTCGCCTGGCGCCGCTGGATGTCGCCGCCGAGCCCGACCACGTCGCCGAGGTAGGTCGAACGGTAACGGACCGAGCCGCGCGCCGAGAAGCCCCACTTTTCGAAGAAGAGCGTGCCGTTGGCGACGTGCTTGCTGTAGCCCGGAATGGCGGTGATTTCGCCATTCTGGCCGGCCCGGACGCGGCTCTTGGTGTAGCCGTAGCCACCCGTGAGACCGAAGCCGTCGAGGGCGCTGACGAACTCGCCGAACGGCAGGGTGCCGGCCAGTTCGAAGCCCTTGATGTTGCCGCCGCCGACGTTGATCGGCTGGGTCGTCACGCCCGGGATGCCGGCCGGGATGATCCCGCCCGGCGCTTCGGCCAGCGGAAGGCCGGTATAGTCGAACGCGACGGTCCGGCGATCGACGTAGTTCTTCAGGTCCTTGTAGAAGAACTGTGCGGCCAGATAGCCCTTGATCCCGAAGTACTTCTCGAACGTCAGGTCGACGGCGTTGGCGCGATACGGACGGAGCAGCGGGTTGCCGCCACCGCCCTCGACGCGCTGGTTGGTCGCCGAGTAGCTGTAGTCGAACGAGTTGCGCATGTCGTCGATGCGCGGGCGCTGCATCTGCCGCGCGGCAGCGAAGCGGATGACGAAATCGGAATCGGTGCGGAGCGACAGGTTGAGGCTCGGCAGGATGTCCCAATATTTGTCGCCGCGGGTCTGGCGGGTGAAGGTCGTGCCGACCGTCGCCGCGCCCGTCGAGGACTGGTCGGTGTGGACCGCCTGGACGCCGACATTGCCGGTCAGCTTCGACGTGCCGACTTCATGGTCGATGTTCGCCATGAGATAGGCGGTCGTGACCTTCTCGCTGATCTCGTACGCCTTGCGGGCGACATCGGCGTTGGGATTGCGGACCTTCTTGTAGAAGCCGTCATTGAGCAGCGCGACGGGATCGTAGCTGATGACCGGGCCGAGGCCGAGATAGTCGAGCTGGGTCGGCTTGAGCAGATACTGGTCCGGAACGCGCTGCTGCGCCGCGCCGCTGGCGAGGACGAGGAAATATTCGTCCGGCGTGAAGTCACGCGAGCGATCGGTGTAGGCGAGGCCGCCACGGACGCTCGAGATGAAGCCGCCGATCTCGCGCTCGAGGTCGCCGCGATATTGGGTCAGGCGATCCTTGAGGATGCGGTCGTTGTAATAGCCGTCCTGGCCCGCGGTGACACCCGGGACGCCGCCACCCCAGCCCATCGGCGAGGTGAGCTGGATGAGGCTCGGATCCGAATAGTTGAGCGTCGGCTTGAAGGTGCAGCCGGTGGTGCCGCAGGTGAACTGGATCGTGTCGCGAACGCCGACGCCCTGGCCACGGCCGGTACCGGCGTTGGTCTCGAGGTTCAGCTCGTTGCGGTCGGTCCGCGAGTGGCTGATGTCGAGCGAGCCCTTCCAGCCGTTGCCCGGCTTCCACTCGAGGTTGATGCCGCCCGAGTAGAGGTCGGCCTCACGCTGCAGCGCGTGGTTGTTCACCACCGCCTCGATGTCGGTGAAGGTGCCGCTGGTGACGACGCCGTCGGTGACGGTGGCATTGCTCAGCGCGGCCGAGGTCCAGCCGAACGCACCACCCAGCGGAAGCTCGATGCCCCGCTTGATGATGTCGTCCTCGAAGTGCGAATAGAAGCCGTCGACGGTCAGTCGGACGCTGTCGGTCACGTCGGCCTGGAAGGTGCCGGTGATGCCGGCGCGCTTCAGCTGGGTCGAGGTGACGAACGACTTGTTGCCGTCGATCAGGCGGGCGCCGTTCGGGCCGTTGGTGCCGAAGCCCCAGGCGTTATATTCCTTCACCTGGTACGGCTCGTCGACGTAGCTCGCCGACAGAGCGATGCCCATCGTGTCGTTGGCGAACTGGTCGACATAGGTGGCGTTAGCGCGCCAGCCATATTCTTTCGAGCCCGAGTTGAGCTTGCCGAGGCCGACCTTCGATCCCTTGAGACCGACCGCGATCACCTGCCGCTTGCTGTCGAGCGGGCGGGCGGTGCGGATGTCGACGGTGCCGACGAGGCCCTGACCGATGATGTTCGGCGTGAACGTCTTGTAGACGTCGACGCGGTTGACGACTTCCGACGGATACTGGTCGAACTCGACGCCGCGATTGTCGTTGGTCGAGGTCTGCTCGCGCCCGTTGAGGAGGGTCGTCGAGAAGTCGGGGCCGAAGCCGCGGATGGCGATGAAGGCCGAGCGCCCGTTGAGGCGCTGCGAGGTCAGGCCCGGAAGGCGGGCGATCGATTCACCGATCGAGGCGTCGGGCAGCTTGCCGATGTCTTCGGCCGACACCGACTCGACGATCTGCTCGCTGTTCTTCTTCTTGTTGATCGCGTTCTCGAGCGCGCGGCGGAAGCCGGTGACGACGACCGTGTCGTCGGTCGCGGCGGCTTCGGTGGTGGCCGGCTCGGACGGGTTCGAAGCCGTCGGGGCAGTCGTGGTCTGGGCGGCCGCCGGAGTCGCGACGAGCGCGAAACCAAGGGCCAGCGGGCTCGCGGCCAGCGCGAGACGGCTCGTAAATTTGGTAGATGTCATTGTCGTGTTCACCCCTCCTCGGACAGGCGCAATGCTTTCCGCAACGAGCGCCACGTCACGCCACTGAAACCTACCAGTCATTTCCCGGGTGAACAGGATAAGGGCCGGGTATACATACGTATTCAGCCCGCTACACTGTGGCTTCCATGACGCAGCGGCGACCGACATCCTTCGATATTGCGGCGCTGGCCGGCGTTTCGCAGCCGACGGTCAGCCGCGCGTTGAGCGGCAATCCCGCGGTCAGCGCCGAGACTCGCGCCCGAGTCCTCGCGGCCGCCGAGCAGCTCCATTACAAGGTCGACAAGAACGCCAGCGGATTGCGCCGGCAGCAGAGCCGGACGCTCGCGCTCCTCTTCTTCGAGGACCCGACGCCCGACGAGACGCTGATCAATCCCTTCTACCTGTCGATGCTCGGCGCGATGGTCCGCACCTGCGCGGCGCACGGCTACGACCTCCTCATCAGTTTCCAGCAGCTCTCGGACGACTGGCACGTCGACTATGAGGACAGCCGCAAGGCCGACGGCATCATCCTGCTCGGCTACGGCGACTATCTTCTCTACCGGCCACGGCTCGAGCAGCTGGTCCGGCGCGGCGCGCATTTCGTCTGCTGGGGCAATCCGCGGGCGGGCGAATTCGGCGCGATCGTTGGTTCGGACAATGAGAGTGGCGGCTACGAGGCCACCCGCCACCTGCTCGGTACCGGCCGCCGACACGTCGCCTTCATTGGCACCGCGACCGAGGCCTATCCCGAATTCCTCGACCGCTACCAGGGCTACGTCCGGGCGCATGATGCGGCGAACCTGTCGGTGCTCGACGGGCTTCGCGTCGCAGCCGGTCCGAGCGAGGAGGAGGGGCGTGCCGCCGTCGCCGAGCTCGAGAGCCGCAAGATCGCCTATGACGCCATCTTCGCCGCTTCGGACCTTGCCGCGATCGGCGCGATGAAGGCGCTTCAGGAACGCGGCCGCCGCGTCCCCGAGGATGTCGCGGTGGTCGGCTTCGACGACCTCGCCGCGGCCGGCTATGCGAGCCCGCCGCTGACCAGCGTGTCGCAGGACGCGAAGGCCGCCGGGACCGCGCTGGTCGAAGCGCTGATCGAGCGGATCGAAGGGCGCGAGAGCGCGCCGAGATTGCTCCCGGTCGCGCTCAAGGTGCGGGGCTCAAGCCTCGTCTGAAGCGGGGCGGCGGGCGTAGAGTCCGTAGGCCGCAATCACCGCATAGCAGGCCGCCGGGAGCAGCAGCGCGATCGCCAGCCGGCCGCTCGTATCGGCCAGCATCCCGGTCAGCAGCGGCACGACCGCACCGCCGAAGATGGCGATGTTGATGATCCCCGAACCGTCCGCCGCGCGCGCGCCGAGCCGCTCGCAGGCGAGGCTGAAGATGGTCGGGAACATGATCGAGTTCATCAGGCCGATCGCGAGGAGCGTATAGGCCGCGATAGCGCCGGTGCTGTTGGTCGAGATGAGGATCAGCGCGATCGCGCCGGTCGCGACCATCGCCAGCAGCGCGCCGGGGTTGATCACGCGGAGCAGGGCCGAGCCGATGAAGCGACCGATCATCGCGCCGCCCCAGTACATGAAGATCATGTCGCCGGCGCTGCGTTCGCTGAGGCCCAGGACCTGCTTTTGCTGAAGGTAGCTGACGATGAGCGAACCGATCGAGACTTCGGCGCCAACATAAAGGAAGATGCAAAGGGCGCCCCAGCCGAAGCGCTTGCGGCGAAGGAGCGAGAAGCCGGCCAGCGGCGAGCTATGCTCGTGATGCTCGCCATGCAGGCGATTGCGGAACAGGTAGACCGCACCGGCAATCACCAGCAGCGCGACCGCAAGGCCGATATAAGTGTGGGTGATCGCGCTGGTTTCGGCCGCGCGATAGCTGTCGAGCGCGGCACCGGTCAGCTTGCTCGCATCGACATTGGCAAGGCTGCCGAGGATCAACGCCGAGCCGACGATCGGGAAGACCGTGGTGCCGAGGCTGTTGAAGGCCTGGGCGAAGGTCAGCCGGCTGTGCACCGTCTTTTGCGGCCCGAGCATGCTGATCAGCGGATTGGCGACGACCTGCACGATGACGACACCGCTCGCGAGGATGAACAGCGCGAACAGGAACAGGCCGTAAGTCGCGGTGCTCGACGCAGGGATGAAGAGCAGGCAGCCCGCCATCATCACGAGCAGGCCGGTCATCGCTCCGCGCATGTAGCCGATCCTTTTGACCAGCTGCGCGCCGGGGATTCCGATCACCAGATAGGCGGTGAAGAAGCAGAACTGGACCAGCATCGCCTGCGTGTAGTTGAGCGTGAACAGCTCTTTCAGCTTGGGCAGGATGACGTCGTTGAGGCTGGTGATGCCGCCGAAGATGAAGAATAGCGCGAATACGAAATAGCGCAGCTCGGGGGCATCGACGCCGCCCTCCGCACCCTTGACTTCCGAACTGGTCGGCGCGGCGACGGCCATGCTTCATTCCCCCTGATGTGAGCGTTCACGTGTGAGCATAGGACGTGCCGCTGTCACCTGTGAATACCTATTCTGCTGCAGCGCACAAAGGATTGTTCCGGCTCGGATATCCTGCTTGGTTGCGGCGCTGAGGAGAGTGTGATGGATCAGGTGACGGGTCGGCTCGAGAAGCCGCGCCAAAGCTGGGCGGGACTGTGGAATATCTCGTTCGGCTTCTTCGGAATCCAGATCGGGTTCGCGCTCCAGAACGCCAACATGAGCCGGGTCTTCCAGTCGCTCGGCGCGAGCCTCGACGACTTGCCGGCTTTGTGGGTCGCGGCACCGCTGACCGGACTCCTCGTCCAGCCGATCATCGGCTTCATGAGCGACCGGACCTGGCTCGGCCGCTTCGGTCGCCGCCGGCCCTATTTCGTCGCCGGTGCGCTGCTCGCGGCGCTGTCGCTGTTCCTGATGCCGCTTGCGCACGTCTTGCTGATGGCAGCACTGCTGCTGTGGACACTCGACGCCAGCCTCAACATCTCGATGGAGCCGTTCCGCGCCTTCGTCGGCGACCAGTTGCGCAAGGACCAGCATACCGCCGGCTATGCGGTGCAGACCGCCTTCATCGGCGCCGGCGCCGTGGTCGGGTCGATCTTCCCCTATCTCCTCGAGCATTGGGGCGTCAGCAATATCGCCACCACCGGCAACATTCCCGACACGGTGAAATGGAGCTTTTGGGCGGGCGGTGCGGCGCTGTTCCTGGCGGTGGCCTGGACCGTACTCACCACCCGCGAATATTCGCCCGAGCAATTGCGCAGCTTCGGCGAGGAAGTGAACGAAAGCGGCGGCGACACCATTCGCGCGCTCGCCTCGCGCAGCTACGCGACCAGTCTTGCCTGGATCGCCGCCGGCGCGGTGGTCGTCTTCGCCGTCGCCGAGCTCGCGCTCGAGAAGGAAGTCTATCTCCTCGGCGGGCTGCTTGCGGCCTACGGCATCCTCTCGGCGATCGCCATTGCCTCGGCCAAGAGCGGGCGCGGTGCGGGCATGCTCGGAAGCCTCGTCGGCGACTTTTCCGGCATGCCGCCGGTGATGAAGAAGCTCGCGCTGGTGCAGTTTTTCAGCTGGTCGGCGCTGTTCATCATGTGGATCAACACGACGCCGGTGGTCGCGCAGAATTTCTTCGGCTCGGCCGATCCCGCTAGCCCGGCCTTCCAGGAAGCGGGCAACTGGGTCGGCGTCTTGTTCGCGGTCTACAATGGCGTCGCGGCGGTCGCGGCGCTTGCGCTGCTCCCGGCGCTCGCGGCGCGGATCGGCAAGGCCCGAACCCACGCGCTCTGCCTCACCGCCGGCGCGCTCGGCTATGCTAGCTTCTTCCTGTTCAAGGATCCCCAGCACCTGCTGATCGCCGAGATCGGGGTCGGCATCGCCTGGGCCTCGATCCTCGCCATGCCCTACGCCATCCTCGCGAGCAGCCTGCCGCAGGCCAAGCTCGGCACCTACATGGGTCTGTTCAACATCTTCATCGTCGTTCCGCAATTGCTGGTCGCGACGGTGATGGGGTCGATCATGAAGGCCTTCTTCCCGGGCGAGCCGATCTGGACCATGGCCTTCGCCGCGGCCGTCATGGGGCTGGCGGCGCTTGCGACCTTGCGGGTCCGCGAGGACTGAGCGCCCCGCCGGGCGTCACTCGGCGGCGGCGAGCACCGTCGTGTCGGAGGCGTCGAGTCCAAGCTGCGAGCGATAATAAGCGATCGTCGCGCGAAGGCCGTCGTCGAGCGCGACCCGCGGTTGCCAGCCGAGTAGCTCCCGGGCGCGCTCGATATCGGGCTTGCGCCGGCGCGGATCGTCCTGTGGCAGGGGGCGGTAGGTCGACATGCTGCGTGAGCCGATCAGCGCGAGAACGCGATCGACCAATTCCGATACGGTCAACTCATGGGGGTTGCCCAGATTGACCGGTCCGGGCTGCGGACCGTCGAGCGCCATCATCGCCATGATCCCGTCGACCAGATCGTCGACATAGCAGAAGCTTCGGCTCTGGCTTCCGTCGCCATAGACGGTGATCTCGGCTTGCAGGAGGGCCTGGCAGATGAGGTTGCTGACCACCCGGCCGTCCTCGGGGTCCATCCGCGGTCCATAGGTATTGAAGATCCGCACCACCCGGACATCCGCGCGGCCGGCGCGGTCGAAATCGAAGGCCAGCGTCTCCGCGGCGCGCTTGCCTTCGTCGTAACAGGCACGCGGTCCGGTGCAGCTGACCCAGCCCCGGTAATCCTCACGCTGCGGGTGACGCTCGGGGTCGCCATAAACCTCGCTCGTGGAGCTCAGAAGGTAGCGCGCGCCATGCGCCTCGGCGAGGCGCAGCAGGTTGCGGCTGCCCATCACGCTCGTCAGCAACGTATGCTCGGGATCGGCCTGGTAGGCGGGCGGCGAGGCCGGACAGGCGAGGTTGTAGACATGGGTGAAGCGGCTGCCGGTGACCGCGGGGGGCAGGGGTTCGATCACGTCATGCTCGACCAGCCGGTAATCGCGTCCGGCCGTCAGATGCGCCAGATTCTCGTGGCGTCCCGTCAGGAAATTGTCGAGCACCGTCACGTCGGCGCCGCGGGCGAGCAGACGGTCGACCAGGGTGGAGCCGATGAATCCGGCACCGCCGGCCACCAGCGCTCGTTCCCCTGACCGTGATGCCATGTTCAAACTCTCCTGGCTGATCGCGGATGGCGAACGCCCCATGCGGCTCTTCGGAGCCATGATCGTGAAGCGCCGTACCTGCCTTGGCTCGGCGGAGCGATAGCGCGTGACTGGCGCTGCGCAATGCCTCCCCGTGCCGGCTGCCTCGCCAGACCTTCCGGCGGACCGCATTTGGCGGCCGATCGAACGCTGAAGATGGCATTGCCACGTCGCCCGCGCGCGGCAATGACGGTCCGGGCATGACCGACCTCACCGCCTTCCTCGAGCATCTCTCCCGCGTCGCCCGCAGCGTCACCCTCGACGCGCCGGTGCCGGCCGCCGACAACAAGGCCGGGGAGGGTGCGTACGACCCCGTCACCGAACTCGACCGCGCCGCCGAACGCCTGCTCCGCGCCGAGATCGAGCAGGTCTTCCCCGAGGACGGGATCGAGGGCGAAGAATATGGCGTCGTGCGCGACCATGCGGCGCGGCGCTGGCTGCTCGATCCGATCGACGGAACCCGCGCGCTCATCTGCGGCCTGCCGAGCTGGACCACGCTCGTCGCCCTGGTCGAGGACGGAACGCCCGTCGTGGGAATGATCGACGCACCGGCGCTTGGCGAGACGATGATCGGGCTGCCCGGCCGGACCACGCGCAACGGCCGGCCGATGCGCGTGTCGGGCTGCACCGCGCTCGGCGATGCGCGCCTTTCGACCACCGATCCCTTTCTCTTCAGCGGGCCCGATTTCGCCGCCTTCGACCGGATCCGCCGCGCGGTCCGTCTCGCCCGCTACGGCTATGACGCGCTCGCTTATGCGCGGCTCGCCGACGGCCATTTTGACCTCGTCATCGAGAACCAGCTCAAGCCCCACGACTGGGCGGCGCTCGTCCCCGTCATCCGCGGGGCGGGCGGGGTGGTCGGCAACTGGCAGGGCGGCGAGGACCTTTCCGGCGGCGCCATTGTCGCCGCCGCGACGCAGCCGCTGTTCGATGCAGCGGTCGCGCTCCTCAACAGCGCGGAGTGATCAGACGGTAATCGCCTCGACCGTGTCACGGCGGCTGACCAGCAGACTGTCCGCGACCAGCCGCAGCGGTTCGGCATCGACCAGGCTCGTCCGGCGATCGATGAGGTCGGCGAAAGTCGCGTAAAGGTCAGGATATTCGCCGACGTTGGTGCCCGGCACCTCCTCGCCGTTGAGCAGCAGGCGCGCCCCGCCGTCGACCAGCTTCAGCTGTTGCCCGTCGCCGGTCTCGATCGCGATCGTCCATTCCTCGCCATCGGTCTTGCGCCAGTCGAGGCTTGCGCTCAGCGGGCCGTCGGCGATCGGGCTGTCGAACTGGAGTTCGGCGGCGATCGGCGTCTGCGCATTGGCCGGGTAGGACAGTCGTCCCTCGCGCACGAACAACCGCCCGGGGAGGATCGCGGTCGCGACCGAGAAGGCGTTGATCCCCGGGTCGAACACCCCGAACCCGCCGGGCTCGAACACCCATTGCTGGCCCGGATGCCATTTGTGCACATCCTCGTGCCAGGTGATCGCCATCGCGCGGATCCGCTGGCCGGCGAGCAAGGTCCGCGCCGCCGCGACCCCGGCATTGTGCTGGGCATGCCAGGTGGTGAAGAGCGTCACGCCCTTCGCCGCCGCCAGCCGCTGTAGTTCCTCGACCTCGCCCAAGGTCGCGCAGGGCGGCTTTTCGAGCAAAAGGTGAAGCCCGCGGGCGATGCACTCGCGCGCGATGTCGAAGCGCGGCCCGGGCGGGGTGGTGATCGCCGCCGCCTCGATCCCCTCGACCCGGTCGAGAAGGTCGCGCCACTCGACGAAATTGGGCGCCGGGCCCTTGCCCTGCCGACTGCTGCTTCCGGCGAGCACGAACCGGTCGTTGCCGGCGATGGCCGGGACATGCTGATCCTCGGCGATCTTGCCGAAGCCGATGATGGCGATGCGGATCGGCTTCATGCCCGGACCGCCTCGACATAAGCCGCCGCGCGCCGGTGCACCTCGTCGGCGCTGCGCCCGGGCGCGAACACGCCCGAACCGAGGCCGAAACCATTGGCGCCCGCGTCCATCCACGGCTTCATCCCGTCGGGCTGGACACCGCCTACGACCAGCACCGGGACCGACCGCGGCAGCACCGCACGCTGCGCCTTCAATACGGCGGGGGTCGCGGCTTCGGCCGGGAAGAGCTTCAGCGCCTGCGCGCCCGCGTCGAGCGCCACGAAAGCTTCGCTCGGCGTGAAATAGCCGGGCGCGGCGACCATCCCGGCCTGGACCGCCGCGGCGATCACCTGGGCATTGGTATTGGGGGCGACGATCAGCCGTCCGCCGGCATCCTTCACCCGCGCGACGCTGAGCGTGTCGAGCACAGTTCCGGCCCCGACCAGAGCGCGATCTCCGAGCGCCTGCGCCAGCCGGTCGATGCTCTCGAACGGCTGCGGGCTGTTGAGCGGAACCTCGATGATCCGGATTCCGGCCGCAAAGATCGCCTCGCCGACCGCCACCACTTCCTCCGGCGTGACCCCGCGGATGATCGCCACCAGCGGGCATTCCCCGAGGTAGCGCGTGAAATCCTCGTCGGCATTCATGACAGATGCTCCACTATGGCCTCGGCGCCGGCCAGGAAGGCTTGCTCGCCGTCGACCTCACGGTTCGGGCGGCCGACCTGGGTCAGCGCTGCCGAGAAGAGCCGGGTCAGCGCGCCGCGGCCCATGACGACGACGTCGCCGTCGGGAAGGTCGGAGAGGCCGGTGCGAAAATCGGCGCCGATCAGCAGCCCGCTGACGAAGCTCGCCACCTGATATTCGGGCAGTTTCCCCATCAGCACGCGGGCCCTGACGGTGAACAGATCGGCGGTCAAAGCCCGCCCTTCGAAGCCGCGCGCGACGCCCTCTCCGAAGGGCTCGCCCGGCGCCGCCTCGGTCTCGAGCCAGGCTTTCAGGAGGCTGCCGTGCTTCAGCAGGCTGAACATCTCGCCCGTCATCACCGTCCGGAAGCGGGTCAGCCGCCCGCCCTCGAGCAGCGCCCATTTGTTGTGCGTGCCGGGATGGCAGATGATCGCGTCAGGGGCGCAGAGGCCCGCCGCGACCGCGCCGAAGAACTGCGTTTCCTCGCCGCGCATGACGTCGGCCCGAACCCCGTCCTCGAAGGAAGCGCCCGGGACGATGAAGGCGCGCTCGCCCTCGACCGGGATCAGACCGTAGACGAGGCCCTGGAGGTCGAGCGGGCAGGGAAGGTAGGGTGCATCGATCCAGCCGCCGCGTGCGCCGACCATTCCCGCGAGCAGCAACGGCACGTCGCCGAGCCGCCGCCTTATGCCAGCGACCTCGTCGGGAAAGCCGCCCTTGGGCACGCTGGTGAAGCCGAGGTCGTCCGCGAACTCGCCGGTGACCTTGCCGCCCTCGACCCGCCACGCCCGGCGGTTGGTCGTGCCCCAGTCGACCGCGATGTATCCGTCTGTCCACATGCCCGAACTCATTGGCAAGAAAAGCGACGAAGCGCGACTTGTGTCCCTACCAATGCCCGGGCGACCCGTTATTTTGCCTCTGCCATGGACGTCACCTGCGTAGCCGATGTCAAAGCGCTGCTGGGCGAGGGGCCGCACTGGGACCCTGCGACCGAGGCGCTGACCTTTGTCGACATCAAGGGCCGCCGCGCCTTCCGCTGGCGCGACGGACAGCCACTCGAGGAATTCGCCACGCCCTATCGCATCGGCAGCCTCATTCCGCGCGCCGGCGGCGGCCATATCGCCGGGACCGACCGCGGGATCGTCGCGGTCGACCTCGCCCGCGAGCGCTACGACCTCCTCTTCGATCCCGAGGAAGAGCGCGACACCAACCGCTTCAACGATGCCAAGGTCGACCGCACCGGCCGCCTCTTCGCGGGCACGATGGACGACGAGGAAAAGGCCGCCAGCGGTGCCTTCTACCGGGTCGATCGCAACCTCATCTGCACCCGCGTCGACGACGGCTTCAAGGTCACCAACGGTCCTGCCTTCAGTCCCGACGGCAAGGCCATGTACGCCAACGACAGCGCGCTTCAGGTCACTTACCGATACGACCTCGCGCCCGATGGCACCCCGCTCAACCGGCGCGAGTTCGCCCGCTTCGGCGCGGGCGAGGGTTATCCCGACGGGATGACGGTGGACGCCGAGGGCTGCCTGTGGATCGCCTTCTGGGACGGCTGGTGCCTGCGCCGCCTGTCCCCCGAGGGCGAGTGCCTGTCCGAGCTTCGCCTGCCGGTCCAGCGCCCGACCAGCTGTGCCTTTGGCGGCGCCGCGCTCGACCGTCTGTTCATCACCTCGGCCCGGATCGGGCTGACGGAAAGTGACCTTGCCGCGCAACCATATGCTGGCGGGCTCTTTATGACCCTACCGGGCGTCGCCGGGATCGCAGACCTGCCCTTCGCGGGCTGATCCGCCTTTTGTTCAGTGCTGCCGAGGGAGGCAACCATCGCCAATTTCATGTTCGCCACGGGGATCGAGAACAGCATTCCCACGATCAACGGCGGCCGGACCCGGGTCGACCAGATGGAAGCATCCAACCATTACCAAAGGTGGCAGGAGGACTTCGACTGCGTCGAGGAGATCGGCATCCAGTATCTCCGCTTCGGGCCCCCGATCCACAAGACCTTCCTCGCGCCCGGCAAATATGACTGGGAATTCGCCGACCTCACGCTGAACGACCTGCGCCGCCGCGACATCACCCCGATCGTCGACCTCTGCCACTTCGGCGTGCCCGACTGGATCGGCAATTTCCAGAACCCCGACTTCAGCCAGCAATTCGCCAACTACGCCGCCGACTTCGCCGAGCGTTACCCCTGGATCCAGCTCTACACGCCGGTGAACGAGATGTTCATCTGCGCCGCCTTCAGCGCCAAATATGGCTGGTGGAACGAGCAGGAGCAGACCGACCGCTCGTTCGTCACCGCCCTGAAGCACATCGTGAAGGCCAATGTGCTCGCGATGACCGAGATCCTGAAGCGGCGTCCCGACGCCATCTTCATCCAGTCGGAATCGTCCGAATATTTCCATGCCGACAGCCCGGCCGCGATCGGCCCTGCCGAAGTGCTCAACAGCCGCCGTTTCCTCAGCCTCGACCTCAACTACGGGCGCCGGGTCGACAGCGAGATGTACGAATATCTGATGGATAACGGGATGACCCGGGAGGAATATCACTTCTTCCTCGGCAACCGCCTCAAGCAGCACTGCATCCTCGGCAACGATTATTACTGGACCAACGAGCATCGCGTCCATGCCGACGGCCACACCGAGGCCTCGGGCGAAGTGTTCGGCTATTCCGAGATCACCCGCCAGTATCACAATCGCTATCGGCTCCCGATCATGCACACCGAGACCAACCTCAAGGAAGGTCCGACGGGGCAGGAAGCCGTGCAGTGGCTGTGGAAGGAGTGGGCCAACGTCCTTCGCCTGCGCAACGTCGGCATTCCCACCGTCGGCTTCACCTGGTATTCGCTGACCGACCAGGTCGACTGGGACACCGCGCTTCGCGAGCAGAACGGCAACGTCAATCCGCTTGGCCTGTTCGACCTCAATCGCAACATCCGGAACGTCGGCAAGGCCTACAAGCAGCTGATCAAGGACTGGCGCGACGTGCTTCCGGCCTCGTCGGTCTGCCTCGCTGTTCCGGTCAAGCCGCTGCACCAGGCCGTCTGGCCGCCGGTCACCACCCCACCCGGCGAGCGCAAGGAGACGCAGGACAAGGGTCTCGCCCTCGGCAACCAGGACCAGCAGACTCCGGAAGCCGCCTGATGCCCTGTCCCGAACTGAAAATCGGCCGGATCGAGACCTTCCTCGTCCCGCCGCGCTGGCTGTTCGTCCGCGTCGAGACCGTCGACGGGGCGGTCGGCTGGGGCGAGGCCAGCCTCGAGGGCCATGCCGAGGCGGTTGCCGGTGCCTTCGAGGCGATCCGCGACCGCTTCCTCGGCCACGACGCGCGGCGTATCGAGGACATCTGGCAGATCGCCTATCGCGGCGGCTTCTACCGCGGCGGCCCGGTCCTGATGAGCGCGCTGTCGGGCCTCGACCAGGCGCTCTGGGACCTCAAGGGCAAGGCGCTCGGCGTTCCCGCCTGGGAGCTGATGGGTGGCCGGGTCCGCGACAAGGTCCGGGCCTATGCCTGGATCGGCGGCGACCGGCCGCACGAGATCGCCGACGCCGCCCGCGCCCGCAAGGAACAGGGCTTCTCGGCGGTCAAGATGAACGCCACTGCCGAGCTCGACTGGATCGGGACGCCGCGCCTGTTCGACGAGGTGATCGAGCGGGTGAAGGCGGCGCAGGCCGCGGGCGTCGACGTCGGGCTCGACTTCCATGGCCGCGTCCACCGCGCCATGGCCAAGCAGCTCGCCAAGGTGCTCGAGCCTCTGGGCCTCCTCTTCATCGAGGAACCGCTGCTGAGCGAAAATCCCGAAGGCCTCGCCGACATTGCGGCGCTCACTTCCACCCCGATCGCGCTTGGCGAGCGGCTCTACAGCCGGTGGGACTTCAAGCGTTTCTTCGAGACCGGCGCGGTCGACATCATCCAGCCCGATCTCAGTCATGCCGGCGGTCTGTCCGAATGCCGCCGGATCGCGGCCATGGCCGAAGCCTATGACGTGGCGGTCGCGCCGCACTGCCCCCTCGGGCCGCTCGCGCTCGCCGCCTGCCTCCAGCTCGCCGCCACCGCGCCCAATGTCGCGATTCAGGAAATGAGCCTCGGCATCCACTATAACGTGGGCCACGACCTCCTGAACTTCATCACCGATCCCGAGGTGCTGACCCCCGACCAGGGCTATCTCCACCTGCCGCAGAAGCCCGGCCTCGGGGTGACGATCGACGAGGCGATGGTCCGCGAGGTCGCCAGGGAGGGCCATCGCTGGCGCAACCCGATCTGGCGCCAGCACGACGGCAGCTTCGCCGAATGGTGAGCTGAAGCCCCGTCCCGGCGCGACGCAGCGGGAAGGGCCGCAGGATCAGGCCGCCTTGCGGTCCTTGGCGTAGGGCACGCCGTCGAGCCGCGCCGCCAGCGCCGCCAGTTCGGCCCCGGCCTCGGCATCGGCGCTGCTGTAGCGCGCGTCGGCCTCCTGCTCTTCCGCGCTCAGTTCGCGAAAGTAGGTGATCGACAGCCGCCGGCCGAAGACGTCGTCGCCGCGCATCTTCAGTTCGGGGTCAGCGCCTTCGGGCAGGCTGTCCCGGATCGCCGTCAATGTGGTGATCAATCGATCGAGCGACGTATAGTCGCTGACTTCGACAAAGTCCTTCACGCGTGTCCGCATGGTGTCCATCCCTCCCCGGATAACGGGGTGTGTTTCGCGCCGGTGACTCGCCGGCGCAACCTGATTTGACCCACTTATCCCCAGATCAGTTGCCGCCGACTGAACATGTCGCCAAGAACGAGTTCATATGACGACCCCGACCGACCGGATCACGCTCTGCGCTGGCAATCTCGAACTGGTGCTAAGCCCCTGTATTGGCGGAGCAATCCAGCGTTTCACCTGGGTCGGCGGCGGAAGGCGCGTACCGCTCATGCGCGAAAGCCACAGTGACGCGGATACTGTTCTCGATCAGGCGAGCTTCCCGCTCGTGCCGTTCGTCAATCGCATCCGCGACGGCCGCTTCACCTTCCGTGGACGGACCGTCACGCTCCGCTCCAACATGGCGGGAGACATCTCGCCGCTCCACGGCCAGGGCTGGCTCGGCGAATGGGAGGTGGTCTCGGCCGGCAACCAGGATGCCGAGCTGCACTTCGTCCACGATGCCGGCGAATGGCCCTGGTCCTATGACGCGCTCCAGGTGTTCGCGCTCGACGAGCAGGGCCTGTCGGTCCGTCTCGAATGCCGCAACACCAGCGACAGCCCCATGCCGTGCGGCCTTGGCCAGCACCCCTATTTTCCCTGCACCGCCGAGACCCGCATCCGGACCGAGGTCGCCACTGCCTTCGAGATCGACGCGAACGTCCTTCCGACTGGCGAGGTCCCGGCGACCGGCCGCTTCGACCTCTCCGACCGCGCGGCCTGCGGGCAGGGGCTCGACCATGGCTTCGGCGGCTGGGGCGGCGAGGCCCTGCTCAGCGATCCCGCCTGGCCCGCCGACCTCCGCCTCTCGAGCCCGCAGGCCCGCTTCTTCCAGCTCTATTCGCCAGCGGCCGGCGGAATCGTCGTCGCGGAGCCCGTCACCCATGCCAATGCCGCGCTGAACGAGCCCGAAGCGCGCTGGCCCGAACTCGGGATGCAGGTCCTCGAGCCCGGCGAGAGCATGCGCCTCGACATGCGGCTTGAGCTGGTGGACCGCCCGCAATGAGCCTCAGCCTCATCGCCACCGGCACGCTCGGCAGCTTCCTCGCCGGCCAAGCGACCACGCTCGGCGCGCTTCCGGTCTTCTTCATGCGCTCGATCAGCAAGCGCACCGAAAACGCCTTCCTCGGCTTTTCCGCGGGTATCATGCTCGCCGCCAGCTTCTTCTCGCTGATCATCCCGGCGCTCGAGGCCGCGGGCGACCTTCACGGCGGCAACAAGAGCCTCGCCTCCTTCATCGTCGCCGGCGCCGTGCTGCTCGGCGCGACCACGCTTCACCTCGTCAACCGCTACGCGCCCCACGAGCATTTCATCTCCGGCCCGATGAGCGGCGCCGAGCGGAGCAAGCTCGCCCGCATCTGGCTGTTCGTCATCGCCATCTCGCTCCACAACTTTCCCGAAGGGCTCGCGGTCGGCGTCAGCTTCGGCAGCCCCGACCAGGCGGCGGGCTATGCCACTGCCTTCGGCATCGGCCTCCAGAACGTGCCCGAGGGCCTCGCCGTCGCCCTCAGCCTCGCCGCGGTCGGCTATGGCCGGCTCTTCTCCTTCCTCGTCGCGGTGTTGACCGGTTTGATCGAGCCGCTCGGCGGCTTCATCGGCATCGGCGCCATTTCGATCTCGAGCGAACTCCTCCCCTGGGGCCTCGGCTTTGCCGGGGGGGCGATGATCTGGGTGGTGTCGAGCGAGATTATTCCCGAGACCCACCGCGACCATCAGGAAGGCATCGCGACCTATGCCTTGATGCTCGGTCTGTCGGTGATGATGGTGCTCGACTGGACCTTCGGTTGAGGGTCCGGCGTTGGACCGGACATGCAACGATCCTGGGTCAGCAATCGTGATCGGGCGGCCGCCATCATCGGCGTGGTCGCGGTCCATGTCGGCGTCCTCGCCGCGCTGCTGACCCTCGGCAGCGGTCCGGCGAAGGTCATTGCCGGGCTCGATCCGCTGCAGGTCTTCGACGTCCCCATCGATCCCCCGCCGCCACCGCCCCCGCCGGTCGCGGTGGAGGTGAAGAAGGCGCCCGAAAAGGAAGGCGCCGCCGCGCCCCCGGCGCGCAAGGCCGATGCTACCCCCGTCGTCCAGCCGCCGCCGAAGGTCGAGCTTCCCGTCACCTCGCCGGTGGTCGCCGCTGAAAAGCCCAACACGGGCGCGGCTCCGACGCAGGGCGCGGCGCCGGTCGACGGGCCCGGCACGGGCGCCGGCGGGCAGGGCAATGGTACGGGCAGCGGAAGCGGCGGCAACGGGACGGGCGGGGGCGGCTCGGGCGGCGGCACCGGGCCCTCCGTCATCGAGCGGACCAAGCTCACCGGCCGAAGCTATCCGCGCGAGGTGCTCCGCGCCTGGCCCTCGGGCCGCCCGGTGTTCGTCGCCGTCCGGGTCCAAGTCGACGGCCGCGCCACCGACTGCAAGGTCAACCGCTCGAGCGGCAATCCGATCGTCGACCAGTGGACCTGCCGGCTGGTCGAGGAACGGGTGCGCTTCCGCCCGGCGATCGACGACAATGGCCAGCCCTATGTCCGCTGGTACGGCTACATCCAGACCCCGGTGAACTTCTAGTCGCGCACCTCGACCGGATCGATCCAGCGGTCCGGGCCCTGCCGCGGGAGCCATTCGAAATCACTCGGCGCCCACGCTTCGACGGGATTGCCGGCCCGGTCGCGCGCCGGCGCCCAGCGCAGCCGCCGGAGCGCCGACGAACAGGTCGCCTGGTCGAGCACCGCAATCCCGCTCGACCGCGTGATCCGGCAGTCGCGCGGCCGCCCGTCACGGCCGATCAGCAATCGGAAGAAGATATGCATGGGCCGCCGCAGCTCGAGCCCGCGCGGCAGGTCGCGGTCGAGGATGTCGCCCGAGAGATATTCAGGCCCTTCCGCGACCCCGCCATTGCCCCCGCCGCCGGTGCCATTGCCGAACCGCCCTGCGCCGAGCCCGTCGCCGACCCCGCCGCGGCCCGTCCCCGGGCCGTCGATCGGCGCCGCCCCGGCCTTGGGCTGGCTGCCGGTGCCCGCGACCGGCGCGGCGGGCAGCGGCGGCGGCACCGGCAGGCGCACCACCGGCTCGGGCGCGACCACTTCGGTCGGCGTATTCTTCTTCGCCGGCGGCGCCGCCGCGCCCTCGGGATCCTTGGCCCGCTCGGTCGGCTTGGGCGCAGGCTCCGGGAGCATCGGCGTCGCCGGCGGCTCGGGTTCCTCGGGCCGGATGTCGATCAGTGCCAGCGGCTCGGTGAGGACCGTTGGAACGCTCGTCACCCCGAGGCCCGTCAGCAAGGCATAGGCAAGGCCGGCGTGGACCAGCGCGACGAGGGTCGCGGATCGGGCCCGGTCGGCGGGAGAGGCGAGGGGACGGCGCACCAGCCCTCTTTGTCAGCCCGCCGCTGAACTCGACCTTGCTTGATTGCCGTGCTGGGCGAGCAAGGCGGCCGTCACCGTGATCGGGTTGATCACCCGGTCTGCGCCCGCCGCTTCGGCGATATCCTCATTGTCGTGGTTGCGGATGGTGAGCGCGATATCGAGCGCGGGTGCGAGCTTGCGGGCGCTCAGCACGATGAGTATCCCGGTATCGTCGCGGCCTGCCGACACGATCAGCCGCCGCGCGGCATTGATCCTGACCGCTTCGAGCAATTCGTTGCGGCTGGCGTCGCCCTGGATCACCGCGACCCCCAGCGCGCGCGCTGCCTCGCACGGCTCGGGCTGGCAGTCGATCACCACCAGTTCGTCCGCCCGCGTGCCCTCGGCCAGCAGCCGTTCGGCGGTGGTGCTCCCGTTCCGTCCGAAGCCGGCGATGATGATATGGCCGCTGAGGCCCTCCTGGATGCGCGCCATGCGCCACCTTTCCCAAACGCGTTTGAAGAGAAGCTCGAAGGCCGTCCCGAGGAAGATCAGCCAGATGAACAGCCGGATCGGGGTGAGCAGGAAGGCGTCGATCAGCCGCGCCTTCTCGGTCACCGGGACGATGTCGCCATAACCCACCGTCGTGATGGTGATCATCGTGAAATAGAGCGTGTCCGCGAAGGTCACGGCCCCGTCGATATTGTCGCGCAGCCCGTCACGGTCGAACCACAGCAGCAGGAAGGCGCTGACCAGCAGTCCCAGCGCAAGCAGCGCACGAAGCCCGAGCGTCCGCCACGGCGAGCGCATCGATCGGCGGGAAAGGGCGGGAAGCTCGCGGGTCATTGAGAGGTCGGAACGATCATCCCCGCGCATGGCTCCCCCGCGATCTGGCCCCGGGGACAGGTTGGACCCAAATCGTTTCGCAAGCATTCTGACTTGGTCATGCGGTTCGCTGTCGGGGGAGATCGTTCGATGCCTGCGTCCTTCATTCGCTTCGGGGGGCTTGCAACCCTATCCCTCGCAGCCGTGGCGCTTCCGCTCCCCGCCCAAGCGCAGCAGGCGGGCCAGCTGATCGCCGCCGACCCGGTTGTCGAAACCCCCGCCGGCACGCAGGCGTGGAAGGTGCGCTACTGGACCCGCGGCGATCGCGGCGACCTCCGTCAGGTCACCGGCATGGTCGTCGCCCCCCGCGAGGGCCAGCCGCGCCAGCCGCGCCCGGTCATCGCCTGGACCCACGGCACCTGGGGCACCGCCGAACTATGCGCCCCCTCGCTCAGCCCGAATTTCTTCACCGCGACCGCCGCGGTCGATGCCGTGCGCCGCGGCTATGTCGTGGTCGCGCCCGATTATGTCGGCCTCGGCAATCCCGGCCCGCACCCCTATCTCGTCGGCACCATCACCGCCCGCTCGGTCCTCGACGGGCTGCGCGCGGCGGGCTCCATCCCTGGCGCTTATGCGGGCAGCCGCTACGCCGTTTGGGGCGAAAGCCAGGGCGGCCATGCCGCGCTTTGGACCGCGCAGCTCCAGCAGGCCGAGGGCGCCGGCCTGACCCTGGTCGGGACCGCCGCCGCGGCGCCGCCGACCGATCTTGCCGCCAACCTCCGCCAGTCGAGCGATGCCAATGCCAAGGCTTTCTTCACCTCGCTCGTCGCTGACAGCTGGTCGCGCTATTACAATATCCCGCTGACCCTTGGCGCACGCCGCACGCCCGGCCTCATCCAGCGCCTCGCGGGCAATTGCATCAAGATCGATTCCAAGCCCAAATTCTCGACCCTCCTCGGGATCCTCGCTCTTCGTCAGGACCTCCGCCGCGTCGACCTCGCCGCGACCCCGCCCTGGGCGAGCTTCGTCGCCGCCAACAGCACCACGCCCGTCAGCCGGGTCCCGGTCCTGTTCGCGCAGACCGTCGGCGATCCCCTCGTCGCGCCCGCCGTCACCCGCGCCTTTGCGCGCCGAATGTGCACCAACCGGGTCCGGGTCCGCTGGATCGACCTTCCCGGCAAGGACCATCCGACCACCGCCAAGCAGAGCGCCGCGGCGACCATCGACTGGATCGACCAGCGCTTCGCCGGCGCCCCCGCGCCAAGCGACTGCGGACGTTTCTGATCAATCACGCCAGGGGAAAGACCATGAAGCCTTTGATCGCCACCGCCGTCCTTGCGCTCGGAGCCTCCGCCGCAACTGCCTCGACCCCGCAGGCCTGGGCCCAGCTCGACCGCCAGGTCAATCGCGCCTGCCTCCTCGCCTCGGGCCTCCGGCAGGCCAAGATCATCCCCGACAAGGCGAGCTTCTCCGACCGCGTTCCGGTCGAGATCCGCATCGTCGAAGGCTATAATCGCGGCAACGTCATCGACGTGAAGCTCTGCGCCTACGACCGCCGCACCAAGCGCGCCACCACCACCGAAGCCACCGGCCGCCTCGGCGTCTATCGGCGCTAGAGACGTTCAGGGCGCCGGCTAACCCCGTCTTTACTCGGCGCACCTAGACCGACCCCCTCGTCATCCGGGGGAATGCAGTGAACGATCATATCTGGGTCAGCAGCATGCGAGCCGACCCCTCGCTCGGTCGCGACCTGGTCGCCAACCTTCCCGAGCCCTCGTTCGAGGAAGCGATGGAGAATATGAAGGTTGCGAGCCAGGGACTGCCCGCCGGCCCCGGCTATTGCCCGCGTCGCCTTTCGGCCGAGCCCTTGCACGGGACCCGGAAGGCGACGGCCGGCAAGCTTGCGCCCGGGCCGCTGTTCGAGGCCGGCGGTCGCCTGATCGTCAACTCCGCTGCCAAGGCAGTCATCGAGCGCTTCGATCTCGGAGGCGGGGAACTCCGCCTGCTCGATGGCGGCGTCTGGGCGCCCGATCCTGCCGAGCGCCATCCCGACGACTTCTATTGCTGGGTCATCGGCAACAGCAAGAAATGCTTCTCGGAAGCACATTCTCCGGAAATCCCCGGCCGTGGCGGACCCTCGCCGCGCTACGTCTGCCTGATGCCGTGGCCGATGCGCGACGACATCGCTTTCGTCACCCGCGACGCGCTCGACGGCCCGGACATGTGGGTCGACAAGGGTCTGCTCAATTCGGTGTTCCTCAGCCGCGCGCTTGGTGACGCGCTCGTCGCCGCCGGCCTCGGCAAGGCCTTCCGTCTCTATCGGTCGCCACTGCTCTAGCGGCGCAAGGACCCTATGCGTCCAGTTCCTCGTCGCTGACCGCGGCGGCGCGGGACTGGATGAAGGCGAAGCGGTGTTCGGGGTTCTTGCCCATCAGCCGCTCGACCAGGTCCTTGACCGGCTGACGGTCCTCATACTGGCTCGGCAACGTGACCCGGAGCAGCGAGCGGGTCGCCGGGTCCATGGTCGTTTCCTTGAGCTGGTTGGGGTTCATCTCGCCGAGCCCCTTGAACCGGCTGACCTCGACCTTCTTGCCCTTGAACTCCTTCGCCTCGAGCTCGGCGCGGTGCGCGTCGTCGCGGGCGTAGAGCGTCTTCGCGCCCGCAGTCAGGCGGTAGAGCGGGGGCTGGGCGAGGAACAGATGCCCGCGCCGGACGAGCTCGGGCATCTCCTGAAAGAAGAAGGTCATCAGCAGCGTCGCGATATGCGCGCCGTCGACGTCGGCGTCGGTCATGATGATGACCTTCTCGTAGCGTAAGCTCGCCTCGTCGAACTTGTCGCGGATGCCGCAGCCGAGCGCCAGCTGGAGGTCGGCGACTTCCTGGTTGGCGCGGATCTTGTCGGCGGTGGCGCTGGCGACGTTGAGGATCTTGCCGCGGATCGGCAGGATCGCCTGCGTCTTGCGGTTGCGCGCCTGCTTGGCCGAGCCGCCCGCGCTGTCGCCCTCGACGATGAACAGTTCGGTCCCGGCCGGCTCGTCCGAGGCGCAGTCGGTGAGCTTGCCCGGGAGCCGCAACTTGCGGGCGCTGGTGGCGGTCTTGCGCTTGACCTCGCGCTCGGCGCGGCGCTTGAGCCGCTCTTCCATCCGTTCGACGATCGAGCCGAGGAGCGCCCGCCCGCGGTCCATGTTGTCGGCCAGATAATGGTCGACATGGTCGCGCATCGCCGTCTCGACGAAACGCGCCGCCTCGAGGCTGGTCAGCCGGTCCTTGGTCTGGCTCTGGAAATGCGGATTGCGGATGAACACCGACAGATAGCATTCGCACGACGCCATGACGTCATCGGCGGTGATGTCCTTGGCGCGCTTGTTGCCGACGAGGTCGCCGAACGCGCGGATGCCCTTGGTCAGCGCGGCGCGAAGCCCGGCCTCGTGCGTCCCGCCGTCGGGCGTCGGGATCGTGTTGCAATAATAAGAGGTGAAGCCCTCGCTCCACAGCGGCCACGCGACCGCCCACTCGCACCGCCCCTGCGCGTCGGGAAAGTCCTGGGCCCCGGCGAAGGGCACGTTGGTGACGCATTCGCGTCCCTCGAGCTGCTCGGCGAGCGCGTCGCCAAGGCCGTGCTCGAACTGGAGGACCGCCGCCTCGGGCACCTGCTCGGAGGCAAGGCTGGGGTCGCATTTCCAGCGGATCTCGACCCCGGCGAAGAGATAGGCCTTGGACCGCGCCAACCGGAACAGCCGGGCCGGATCGAATTCGAGCGCGCCGAAGATCTCGGGATCGGGATGGAAGGCGACGCTCGTCCCGCGCCGATTGGGCGCCGCGCCGACTTCCTCGAGCGGGCCGGTGGCGAGGCCCTTGGAGAAACGCTGGCGGTAAAGCTTCTTGTCGCGGGCGACCTCGATCACCGTCTCGGTCGACAGCGCATTGACCACGCTGACGCCGACCCCGTGGAGGCCGCCCGAGGTCGCATAGGCCTTGCCCTCGAACTTGCCGCCCGAGTGAAGCGTGGTGAGGATCACCTCGAGCGCCGACTTGCCCGGATATTTGGGGTGGGGGTCGACCGGGATGCCGCGACCATTGTCGGTCACCGTCAGCCGGTTGCCCGGCATCAGCGTGATCTCGATCCGGTTGGCGTGGCCGGCGACGGCCTCGTCCATGCAATTGTCGATGACCTCGGCGGCGAGATGGTGGAGCGCGCGCTCGTCGGTCCCGCCGATATACATGCCCGGCCGGCGCCGGACGGGCTCGAGCCCCTCGAGCACCTCGATCGCGGAGGCGTCGTAATCGCTGGACGGGACGGGAGCGGGCTCGGCGCCGAAGAGGTCTGTCATTGCTCCATTGCTTCTAATCGGACCGGCGCCGCAAGGGAACAGGGCGCGAACATCGGATAACCGCCAGATTCGCTTTTGCCCCGGGAATGGCGTAAAAGCGACGCATCGACGGCCAATGCCCTGCGACAGCCGTCGCCTGAGAGACTGTACGTGCTCCCTCGCCAGTTGAAGGAGCGTCCCATGTCCAAACTCGTCCCGATCACCGGGGATAGCCCCGACCGCAACTATTATGCGCAGCGCGCCGAGGCCGAGCGCCGTCTCGCCGCCATGGCGATCGACGAACGCGCCCGCGCGGTCCACGCGCAGCTCGCCGAAGAATATGCCACCCGCGCCAGGGTCTCGCCCGCGAACGACTGAGCCGACCCGCGCATCATCGACCGATCGAAAAAGGGCTCCGGAGGCTAATGCTTCCGGAGCCCTTTCTGTCTGAACTCTTACCGCTTAGCGGACCCGCGGGCCGCCGTAGGGGAGGGGCGGGGGCGGGCGACGGTCGCGGCGCGGCAGCTGCGCCTGGTAGGCGACGCCGCAATGCTGGACGCAATAGGGATAGCCGGGGTTGGCGGCCTGCCCGCAGAAGTGGAAGTCGGGCTCGCCCGGATGTCCCATCGGCCACTTGCAGATGCGGTCGTTGAGCTCGAGCAGGCTGGTCTTGTCGGCGATCTCGGGCGACGGCTTGGCCGGGACCAGGCGGCGCGGCGGGGCCGGCGGAATCGGGGCCTGCTGTTCGCCCGGACCCTGGCGGATGAAGCCGCCCGGACCGATCGAGCGATAGACTAGCGTCGGCTCGCCGGCCTTGCCCGACGGGGCTCCGGCCGGCGCGGCCGGCGCTGCTGCTGCCGGAGCGGCCGCACGCGCGGGCTTGTCCTCGGGCATTGGAGCGGCGGTCTCGAGGATCGCCGCGATCGGCGCCTTGTCCTTGACCTTGGCGGCGGGCGGGCGGGCCGGGGCGGCAGGCGCCTCGGCGGGCGCGGCAGCCGCAGCGGCCGGCTTGTCCTCGCCGGCCTTCACCGGCGACGGCCGCGAATCGAGGCCGAGTCGGTGCGCCTTGCCGATCACCGCGTTGCGGCTGACGCCGCCGAGTTCCTCGGCGATCGCGCTCGCGGTCTTGCCCTCGGCCCACATGGCCTTCAGGCGGTCGATCCTCTCGTCAGTCCAGCTCATCGCTTCTTATCAATCTCATGCAAGGCGGTTGCCGCCATCGTCCGCAGCCGATAGGCGCTCATCCGGTGAACGACCAGCCCTCTCAGCTCTATCGGATGCACCGCGCCGCGCCGGGCGAACAGCGCCTCACCGGGATCAACTGGGGTGGGCTGAAGACCCTCTATGTGAAGGAGGTGCGGCGCTTCTTCAAGGTCCAGACCCAAACCGTCTGGGCGCCGGCGGTCACCACCATGCTGTTCCTGGTGATCTTCAGCGTCGCGCTCGGCGGCGCGCGGCGCGAAGTGATGGGCGTTCCCTTCAGCCATTTCATCGCCCCCGGCCTCATCGTCATGGCGATGATCCAGAACGCCTTCGCCAATGCGAGCTTCTCGCTGCTGGTCGGCAAGATCCAGGGCACGATCGTCGACTATCTGATGCCGCCGCTGTCGACCGGCGAGCTGATCGCCGGGCTGGTCGGCGCCGCGGTCACCCGCGCCTTCCTCGTCGGCGGTGCCGTCTGGCTGGCGATGGCGCTGTGGCCGGGGGTCGACGTCGCCGTCCGCCACCCGCTCGCGGCCCTGTGGTTCGGGCTGATGGGCGCGCTGCTCCTCTCCTTCCTCGGCCTCATCACCTCGATCTGGGCGGAGAAGTTCGACCACGCCGCGGCGGTCACCAACTTCGTCGTCGCGCCGTTGTCGCTCCTCTCGGGCACCTTCTATTCGGTCGAGCAGCTGTCACCCCTGTTCCGCGCGATCAGCCATGCCAACCCCTTCTTCTACGTCATCTCGGGCTTCCGCTACGGCTTCCTTCGCGAAGCCGATTCGCCGGTGATGTTCGGCGCCCTTCTGCTGCTCGGCATCAATCTCGCGCTTTTCGCGCTCTGCTACGGCCTTCTAAAGAGCGGCTGGAAGATCAAGAACTAGGCTTTTCCGCCATTGCCTCGTTAAGGTCGGTGAACCGGCGATAACGAGCGCATTCAGGCTCCAGACCGCGCGCCAAGCGTAGAACCTCTCCATCAAGCCTCGATGAGGGAGTGAAGTCATGAAGAAGTTTCTGATCGCCGCCGCCGGCCTGTCGGCCATTGCCGCCGCCGCCCCGGCCTCGGCCCAATATTATCCGGCCCCGCAGCCGGCGCCGGTCTATGGCTATGGCTACAACCAGCCGCAGCCCTACGGTTATGGCCAGCAGCCCTACGGCTACAACGGCTACAACCAGCAGGCGCTGGTCCAGTCCTACCTGCAGCGCGCCGACCAGCTGCGCTACCGGATCGAGCGTCTCGACGGTCGTGACCGGATCAGCGAGCGCGAGGCCCGTCAGCTCCGCGCGATGGCCGTCGACCTGCAGAACCGTACCCGCGCCTATGTCCGCGGCGGCCTGAGCAGCAGCGAGCGTCGTGACCTCGACAACCGCTTCTACCAGCTCTCGCAGCGGGCCCGTCTGGAAGTCCGTGACGGCAACAACCGCTACGGCAACGGCTGGGGCCGCGGCGTCGGCGGTGGTCGTGACCGCGACCGCGACGGCGTCCGCGACAATCGTGACGGCTATGTCGACGCCAACCGCAACGGCATCGACGATCGTCGCGAGAATTATCCCTACCGCCGCTAAGGCGGAGGGCTGAGGCAAGGGGGTTAACCCGCGCGCATCAGCCGCCTATAGAGGGCGCGGCTCCACCTCGGGGCCGCGCCCTTTTTCTTGTCTGATACCCAGGAGCCCGATCCCATGGCCATCACGCCGCTCATGCCCGTCTATCCGCGCTGCGACGTGCGGCCGGTCCGAGGCGAGGGCGTCTATCTGATCGGCGAGCAGGGTGAGCGCTATCTCGACTTCGCCAGCGGCATTGCGGTGAACCTCCTCGGTCACAGCCACCCGCACCTGATCGGCGCGATCCAGAAGCAGGCCGAGACGCTGATGCACGTCTCCAACCTCTACGGCAGCCCGCAGGGCGAGGCGCTGGCCAAGCGGCTGACCGACCTCACCTTTGCC
The DNA here is from genome assembly GCF_058313385.1 of Sphingomonas sp. SP2. Classification (NCBI taxonomy): domain Bacteria; kingdom Pseudomonadati; phylum Pseudomonadota; class Alphaproteobacteria; order Sphingomonadales; family Sphingomonadaceae; genus Sphingomonas; species Sphingomonas sp. SP2. Next base: position 1,292,719 of record NZ_JBZFLD010000001.1, read on the forward strand.
GACACGGTCTTTTTCACCAATTCGGGCGCCGAGGCGGTCGAGTGCGCGATCAAGACCGCGCGCCGCTACCACCATGCCAAGGGCAACCCGCACAAGAACAAGCTCATCACCTTCTCGAACGCCTTCCACGGCCGGACGATGGCGACGATCTCGGCCACCGACCAGATGAAGCTGCGCGACGGTTTCGCCCCGCTGCTCGAGGGCTTCGAGGTGGTCGCGTTCGACGATCTCGATGCCGCGCTCGCCGCAATCGACGATTCGACTGCGGGCTTCCTCGTCGAGCCGGTCCAGGGCGAGGGCGGCATCCGCCCGGCCAGCGACGCCTTCATGAAGGGCCTTCGCGCCGCCTGCGACGAGCATGACCTGATGCTGGTCCTCGACGAGGTCCAGTGCGGCGTCGCCCGCACCGGCACGCTCTATGCCTACGAGCAATATGGCATCGTCCCCGACATCCTCGCCACCGCCAAGGGCATTGGCGGCGGCTTCCCGCTCGGCGCCTGCATGGCGACCGAGAAGGCCGCGGCCGGCATGGTCATCGGCACCCACGGCTCGACCTATGGCGGCAATCCGCTGGCCATGGCGGCCGGCATGGCCGTCCTCGACGTGGTCGCGACGCCCGAGTTCCTCACCCAGGTGCGCGAGACCGGTCAGCGTCTCCGCTCTGCGCTCGAGCAGATGCTCCCCAATCACGACCATCTGTTCGAAAGCGTCCGCGGGCTCGGCCTGATGCTCGGCATCAAGATGAAGACCGACAGCCGCGCCTTCGTAGGTTACCTGCGCACGAAGGGCATCCTCACCGTCGCCGCGGGCGACAATGTCGTCCGCGTCCTTCCGCCGCTGATCATCGACGAGGCCAACATCGCCGAGTTCGTCGAGCGCCTCAGCGCCGCCGCGGCCGACTATGAGGTCCCGGCCCAGGCCGCGTAAGCATTTCCTCAAGGCTTCCCCGCTAGCACTGCGACCCTGTTCGCAGGAGGGGAGCCGAACCCATGAATGACGAGGAAGCCGCGCTCGCCGCGCAGCACCAGGCCGAACTTGACGCCTTGCGCCGGGCCTCGCCCGACGACTGGCATCGTTATGCTCATGCCCTCAATTGGGACGATCCGCTCGACGGCCTCTACTGGATCGTCCAGCAACCCGACTGCGACCGCGCCACCGCCCACCTCGTCTTCTGGAAGGGTGAGCCCACCGGCTACGAATGGGAAACGGACGACGGAGTGATGGGCGAGGACGACTATTCGGTCGCCCCGATGCTCCGCTACATCGCCGAGCGCTTCCACGCCGAAGGCTATCCCCGCGCTGAGATCGCCTACGACTTCCTCGCCGATCACGGGCTCGACATGCCCGAATATCACGCGCTGGAGAAAGAGCGCCGCCTCCGCGACATTCGCGCGCTCGAGCAAAGGCAGGAAGAGAATGGCTGGACGCCGAGCCTCCACCCGGACCTGAAGGCGCTCACCATCCCCGGGCGCAAGGTTGCCGGCTACGAGACCGAGCCCGGCTTCTCTTCCGAGGAAGCCACGCCCGCCACGTCTACCGCGCCCTCCTTTGCGCCGCCACCACCGCCGCCGCCGCCCGCGCCGGCCGCCGATCCCGTCGCCGTGCAGCGCGAATCCGCCGCCTCCGCTAAGGTCCGCGACCTCCGCCGCCAGGCAGGCGAGGCGCCCGCGTCCGAGGATGGTGAGGCAAAGACCGGCGGCTGGCTCCGCAAGCTCTTCGGCCGCTGAGGCCGCGCGCCTTGTAATCGCGGCCGGCGACCCCATATCGGCCCGGCTATCAGTCGCAAGTTTTGACGGTCTACGGCGCTTTGCGGCTCCTAACTCCTTCTCTCCTCGCTGCTCCTAGCGGGGCTTTCCGACACCCGGACGCCCCCAGAGAAGGACACAGAAAATGATCATCGGTACCGTCAAATTCTTCAACGCCGACAAGGGCTATGGCTTCATTTCGCCCGACGACGGAAGCCCCGACGCCTTTGTTCACATCTCGGCGGTCGAGGCCGCCGGCATGCGCACCCTCGATCGCGAGCAGCGCGTGCGCTATGAGCTTCAGTCGGGCCGCGACGGCCGCGCCAGCGCGGTCAACCTCGAAGGCGCGTAAGTTTCATCGCCGGGGCCTGCGGCAGACGCCGCGGGCCCTGGTTCGTCCCCTCCAACCGGAAGGCAGTCCCCCATGTCGACCCTCGAATTCTACGCCGAGCGTGCCGCCCAGTGCCGCCGCGATGCCGATGCCTCGACCCTCACCAACGTCCGTCAGCGCAATCTCGACGCCGCCGAGGCGTGGGACGCGATGGCCGACCGCCTCGTCCGCACCAATGCGCACCGCGAAGCCAATGAGGAAGCCCGCGCCGCCCGCGAGGCCTGACCTCCCCGCCTAGCGCCCGCTCTGGCGGGCGCCACGCGCCTGCAACAGGGCGATGCTCGCCTTCGGATTGATGAGATGCCGCCGCCCGTCGGCGCTCGCATCGGCGCCTTCGCGGATCAGCGCGATCACCGCCGTTGGAGTTAGTGCTGGAGCAAGCGCGATCAGCTTGGCGGCGAGATTGGCGACATTGGGCGCCGCCATCGACGTTCCCGACATGGCGATCTCCCGCCCGCCCGGCACCTTCGACACCACCTGGTAGCCGTTGCTGCTGACCACGACATTGCTGCCGTTGCTGGTGAAGCTGGTCTCCTCGCCGGCCTGGTCGACCGCATTGGCAACGATCAGGTTGGGCGCCACCACCGAGGACGGATAGCCCCCCTCGAACCCATTGTCAGAATTGCTGTTGCCCGCCGCCGACACGAACAACGTCGCGGGATTGTCGGCCAGCACTTGCACGAACGCGCCCCGGGTCCGCGCGAAGAAGCGCGCGGCCATCGCCTTCCGCTCCCCGGCATCCTTGCCGATCCCATGCTGCTCGAGCCCGCGCTCATAGGCGAGCGGGGTCCCGATCCAGCTCATGTTGACCACCCGCACCCTGTTGGCCTTCAGCCACCGCGACACATCGCGCAGATGCTCGACCTCGCGCGCTACCGTCGCGTCGGTCGGCGGGGGCGGGAAGGGCCCATCGTAGAAAGTCTCGCGAACCACCGCGAGGCGAACCGCCGGATTGCCGCGGGCGAGGATGCCGGCGACATGGGTGCCGTGGGTATAATCCCCGAACAGGTCGAGGTCCTCGATGAACTGCTTCGACTGCTGCGGCGTCATGCTCGCCATCTTGGCGCGCAGCTGCTCGGCATCGGGCGTGTCGAGCGCCGCCTGGAGGTCGTTCAGCCCCTGCATGTCGGGCAGCATGGCGCGATAGGCCGCCTTCTCCCGCGCATCGAGCGGGCGAAGGGTCCCGCCGGTCGGCCGCGATTCCCGGTCGAAGCTGATCCCGTAGCCGTTGCCCGGTCCCCGCGCGGGCCTGGCCGAGGCGCGATAGCCGAGGCCGGGGAAGAGCGGCATGTCGACGCCCGTGTCCCAGACGGCGACCGTCACCGGGGTCAGGCGGTCGGCCGGGGCAAGAACCACCTCGCGCGCCGCCCAGATGTCGGGCTTCACCACCGTATTGGCGCTGATGATCGACTTCAGCACCGCCGTGGCGCGGCTCCGCAGTGGCCAGTAGATCTTCTCGACCAGGCGCGCCCGGATGAGGAATTGCGCGCCATCGTCCCCGATGGCGTGGCGCTTGGCGACCTCGGGTTCGAAATCGTTGAGGATGATCCCCCGGAACGCACTGGGCGAATTGACCTCGAAGCTCGACTTTCCTTCCTTGAGGCGGTTGCCGACCACCGCGAAGGGCTGGTCGACCAGCGCCGCGCGATAGGCGCGGGCAAAGGCATCCTCATAGGCCGGGCCCGCGGTGGCGCCGGTTTCGAGCCGCGCGGTCAGCACCGCATTCTCCCGCGCGCCCGAGATGAGCTTGGCATCGGGCTTCTGCTCGAGCGCCCGGATCGCGGCACTGGTCTCGAGCGCCTCGCAATTACGCCCGTTCAGCATCTGCGCCGCGAGCCGCATCGACAGCAGCATCCGGCGCGTCGCCGGATCCTCGACCACATAATTGGCGAGCACCGCGTCGGCATCGGCCGCGACCTTGTCGGCAAAGGCGTTGAAGGTCGCATCGTCGCTTTCGAACAGGGCCATCATCGTCGTCGGGACGGGATAATCGTGCCGCGGCAGGTCGCTCGCCGCGCGGATCACGGCCTTGGCCGCGGCGGGTGGCGGCGCGCCTTGGGCGAGGGCGCTTCCCGGAAGCGCGGCGGCACAGAGCAAGGCGGCGGCAAAGGTCCGGACGGTCATGAAGCGTCTCCCCCGATCGGCAATGACGAAGCTATGCCGAATCCGCCCGCATCGCCAGTGGCGGGGTCGTCCCTGCCGGCAGCCTGCATCGGGATGCTTGGAAGCCGCGCACTTGCTTCCTATCTTTGCCTCATGACCCCCGAAATCTCGACCCTCGACGCCGCGCTTGGCGTGACCGTTCCCGCGCGCCACGCCCGTGGCCGCGCCGCCCGCCTGGGCCCGGCGCTCGACGCCGTGCTCTCCGCGCACAATTATCCCGCCCCGATCGAGAAACTGCTCGCCGAGGCGCTGATCCTGACCGCGCTGCTCGGCTCCCTCCTCAAGGACCCGGGCGGGCAGATGACCCTCCAGGCCCAGACCCAGGGCGGGATCGTCGACCTCCTCGTCTGCGACTACAAGGGCGGCGAACTCCGTGGCTACGTGCGCCACGACGCCGTTCGCCTCGCCGACGCGGCCCATGCGCCGACCCTCTCGACCCTGTTCGGCGAGGGCTATCTCGCGATCACCTTCGACCAGCCGGCGACCGACGAACGCTACCAGGGCATCGTCCCGCTCGAAGGCGAAAGCCTCGCCGCCGCGGCACAGAGCTATTTCGCCCAGTCGGAGCAGATCCCCTCGATCGTCCGCCTCGCCGCCGAGAAGGGCGCCGACGGCCACTGGATCGCCGGCGGGATCCTGTTCCAGCACCTCCCCGAGGGCGAGGAAGGGCGCGAGCGGCTCCACACCCGGCTCGACCATCCCGACTGGGACCATGTCGCGGTGCTCGCCGGCTCGGTCCGGCCCGAGGAGCTGACCGATCCTTCGCTGTCGCTCGACCAGCTGGTCTGGCGCCTGTTCCACGAGGAAGCCGAGGTGCGGATCCTCGCCGGGGCGCCGCTGTCGCGCGGCTGCCGCTGCGATCCCGACTATGTCCGCTCGGTCATCGCCCGCTTCCCCGAGGAGGAGCGCGAGGCGATGAAGGGCGACGACGGCGTGATCCGGGTCAATTGCGAATTCTGCTCGACCAGTTTCCCGATTGAAATCGATTAGGATTGTTCATGCTAGGATGACGGGGATGCGGCGATTCGTCCTTCTCGTGGCCGGGTTTGGTGCGCTTGCCCTGACGGGGGCGGCCGCGCCCGTCGCCGTGCGGGCCCTCAACGGCATCGCGCCGGGACAGTGGGCAGTCAGCCGCTCGGCCAGCGGACGCACGCCCGTTCGCCTCTGCGTCCCCCGGCTCGAACTGCTCGGGCAGATCGCCCACGGCTCGGAAATGTGCCGCCGGACGGTGCTGATCGACCAGCCCGGCCGGCTGGTGATGGACGTCAATTGCGCGCCCGGCGATTTCGCTCGCTCGGAGATCACCGTCACCACGCCCCGTTCGCTCAAGATCGAGACCCAGGGCTTCCACCGCGGCGAGCCCTTCAACAAGACGTTTTTCGCCCGCCGGGTGGGCGAATGCAGTCCGCAACGGGCGGGACGTTAAGGCCTCGTTTAACCATGTTTACGTAAGAAGATGGCTGTGCCACCCAAGGGTCGGCACGCTTTCCTCCCTGACGGGCCTTGGCCCGAACCTGGGCCGCCTTTCGGGGCGGCCCTTCTTTTTGTCCCACCGCCCTGTTTTGCCTTTGGCAGGCCGGGCGACTAGATGCGCGCCGCCATGTCCACCGCCCCACGCTCCGCCGTCGTCCTCCTCTCGGGAGGGCTCGACTCGATGGTCTGCACCGCGCTTGCCCGCGAGGCCGGCTATTCAGTCATCGCGCTCACCGTCGATTATGGCCAGCGCCACCGGGTTGAGCTCGAGGCGGCCAGGGCCATCGCCGCCGCGCATGCCGACCGCCACGTCGTCCTCCCGCTCGACCTGCGCGCCTTCGGCGGCTCGGCGCTGACCGCCGATGTCGCGGTGCCCAAGAGCGGCGTCGAGGAGGGCATTCCGGTGACCTATGTCCCGGCCCGCAACACCATCTTCCTCAGCCTTGCGCTCGGCCTCGCCGAAGCGAGCGGCGCGCGCGACCTGTTCGTCGGCGTCAATGCGCTCGACTATTCGGGCTATCCCGACTGCCGGCCCGAATTCGTCGCCGCCTTCGAGGGTCTCGCCAACCTCGCCACCAAGGCCGGGGTCGAGGGTGAGCCCTTCACCATCCATGCGCCCCTCCAGCACATGACCAAGGCCGACATTGCCCGCGAGGCCGCCCGCCTCGGGCTCGACGCGGGCCTCAGCCACAGCTGCTACGATCCCGCCCCCGACGGCGGCGCCTGCGGCGAATGCGACGCCTGTCGCCTCCGCGCCCGCGGCTTCGAGGAAGCGGGCCTGCCCGATCCGACGCGCTACGCGGCGCCATGACCTACGCGGTCAAGGAATGCTTCCTCACCCTCCAGGGCGAGGGGGTCCAGACGGGCAGCCGCGCGGTCTTCCTGCGCTTTGCCGGCTGCAACCTGTGGAGCGGGCGCGAGGCTGACCGGGCCACCGCCCAATGCCGCTTCTGCGACACCGATTTCGTCGGCACCGACGGGGTCAACGGCGGCAAGTTCGCCGATGCCGACCTCCTTGCCGACCATGTCGCCGCCATCTGGCAGGGCGGTCCTGACCGGCGGCTGGTCATCATCACCGGGGGCGAACCCATGCTCCAGCTCGACGCGCCGCTGATCGCAGCGCTCCACGACCGCGGCTTCCGGATCGCGGTCGAAAGCAACGGGACCCTGCCCGCGACGCCCGGCATCGACTGGCTCTGCATCAGCCCCAAGGCGGGGACCGACGTGGTCCAGCGCCGCGGCGACGAGCTCAAGCTGGTCTGGCCGCAGGCGGGGATCGATCCTGCCGCGCTCGAGGGCTGGGATTTTGGCCATTTCCTCGTCCAGCCGATGGACGGCCCCGACGGAAGCACCGAGGCCGCGATCGCGCTGGCCATGGCCCGGCCGCGCTGGCGCCTCTCGCTCCAGGCCCACAAGGTCGTGGGCCTGGCCTGAGCCTCAGGCCGCGTTGCCCTCGACCGGCGCGGCGTCCTCGGCCGCCGGCGCATCGCTCGCCGCCGGCGCGCTGGGGCCGCTTTCGGAGGTCGAGCGCGTGCTGCTGCTGCCCGATCCGCTCCGGCGCGGCTCGGCCTTGCTGGCAGTGCTTGTATTGCCGTCGCCATTGCCGAGCTCGCCGTCGAGCGGGGGCGGGGTATCCGCCGCCATCTTCGAATCGTCGGCGGTCGCCGCGTCGATCGCGGTGACGTCGTTGGCGATCACATTTTCCTGCGCCAGGCCGACATCGGCCGCGCTGTCATTGGTGGCCGCCTCGTCCTTGCCGCCGCAGGCAGCGAGCAGGAGGGCGAGGGGAAGGAGCAGGGAAAGGCGGGTCATGCCCGTCGGGCTAGCCGCTTCCGCCCCATGAGAAAAGGGGCCGCCGGCACCTGGCCGACGACCCCTCAACTCCAGTCGGACCTCCGGGTTGGAGGCCCGGACCATTACATCGCGTTGGCGGTGTTGGTGGTCATGTTGGCGTCCATGGTGTTCGCGGTCATGTTCGCGTCCATCATGTTCGAGTCCATGGCGTTGGCGTCCATGGTCATGTTCGCGTCCATCGCGTTCATGTCGGCCATGCCGGCATTCGCGTCGACGGCGACATTCTCTTCAACAACGGTGTTGTTCGCAGCTTCGTTGCTGCTGCAAGCCGAAACAGCAAGGGCCGCACCAGCGACCAGGATCAGAGCACGCATTCAAGACTCCCTCGAAAAATAGCTGATCTGGCGTGGTTGGCCCACGTCGCAAATCGGGCGCATTAGTAGAGGTTCGTTTCCCGTCCGCCAAGGGGGAGGGCGATCAGCCGAGTTTTGCGAGGAAAAACGGGAAGTTGCGGGCCAAAGCCGCATCCAGCTCAGCCATTTTCGCACCGGATCCGAGCGCGTCGAGGCTGGTCACGCCATGCGTTGCGATTCCACACGGCACGATCCCGCCGAAGTGGGCGAGGTCGGGCGAGACGTTGATCGAGAAGCCGTGAAGCGTGACCCAGCGCTTCACCCGGACCCCGATCGCGCCGATCTTGGCCTCGGACGCGCCGCTCCCGGTCCAGATGCCGATCCGGCCCTCCGACCGGTGCGCCTCGACCCCGAGGTCGCGAAGCGCGTCGATCACCCAGCCTTCGAGCGCATGGACGAAGCAGCGTATGTCCTTGCCGCGCTTTGCGAGGTCGAGCGTCAGATAGCCGACCCGCTGGCCCGGCCCATGATAGGTGTAGCGCCCGCCGCGACCGGCTTCGAATACGGGGAAGTTGAGCGGATTGAACAATTCGGCCGGGTCGGCGCTGGTGCCCGCGGTGAACAGCGGCGGATGCTCGAGCAGCCAGATTCGCTCGGCTGCCGTGCCTTCCTGCACTGCGGCTGCGCGCGCCTCCATGTCGGCAAGGGCTGCCGCATAATCGACCAGCCCTTCGCTGACCGTCCATTCCACGCCATCGATCGATTGCATCGCTCCCCTTGGCCACGTCATTGGCAAAGGAGCAAGAGGGCGGCTAAGCCCGCGCTCGACCAACACAGGCGGGACCAGGGACGAATGAAGCTGTCGATCGGCAAGGCGTGGGACGAAACCAGGGCGATCGTCGCCCGTGACGGAAACCCGCTGATCGCAATCGCGCTGGCGTTGCTGGTCCTTCCCGGCGCGATCGTCGAGACCGTCGCGCCCTCTACGCTTCGCACCATGGATACACCCTTCTGGGTCAGCACCATCGGCCTGTTCGCCCTGCTGGTCAGCCTGACCGGGCAGATCGCGGTCAGCCGGATCGCCCTCGGGCCCTCGACCACGGTCCGCGACGCCATTGCGACCGGCTTCCGCCGCCTCCCGGCCCTGTTCGTCGCGCTGCTGATCTTCGCTCTGCCGTTCCTGGTGGTGCTGGTGGTACTCCTCGGCGGCGATCCCGATCCGGCCAAGATCCCGCTCGGCGTGTCGATCGCCGCGCTCGTGCTGATGCTGGCCTTCCTCTACGTCCTCGTCCGGATGCTGTTCCTGACGCCGCTCGCGGCCGACCGGACCGAATCGCCCGTCGCATTGCTGCGCTCCTCCTGGGCCCTAACCCGCGGCAAGGCGGGCAAGCTGTTCGTGCTGGTGCTGCTGCTCGCGCTCGTCGCGCTGCTGCTGGTCGGCGGCCTTGCCGGCGCACTGTCGGCGGCGGTGATCCTGCTCCTCGGCCCGGTCGAGCCCGGCAACGTCAGCGCGCTCCTCGTCGCCCTGATCCAGCAGATCATCGGTGCGACCGTCTCGCTCTTCTTCGCGATCGTCGTCGCCCGCCTCTACCTCCAGGCCCGCGACGGCGCCGTCACCGTTTCGGTCCCCGACGCCGGTCACGACTAGAGGGGCAGGGGCGCCCCCTAGTTCCAGCGCGCCAGCGGGGGCAGGCTCATCAGGATCGAATCGACATTGCCGCCGGTCTTGAGGCCGAAGGTCGTGCCCCGGTCGTAGAGCAGGTTGAACTCGGCATAGCGCCCGCGAAAGACGAGCAATTGCTCCATGTCGGCCTCGGTCCACGGCTCGCCCATCCGCTTGCGGACGATCGGCGGGAAGGCTGCGAGGAACGCCTCGCCGACGTCACGGGTGAAGGCGAAATTGTCGTCGAAATCGCCTTCCAGCCGGTCGTAGAAGATCCCCCCGACGCCGCGCGCGACCTTGCGGTGGGGAAGCCAGAAATATTCCTCGCACCACTTGGAATAGCGCTCGTAATAATCCGCGCCGTGCGCGTCGCACGCGGCCTTGAGCGCTTCGTGGAAGGCGGCAGTGTCCTCGGCCCTGGGAAGCGCCGGGTTGAGGTCCGCGCCGCCGCCGAACCAGCGTCGGCTGGTGGTCAGGAAGCGCGTGTTCATGTGGACCGCGGGAACGTGCGGATTGGCCATGTGCGCGACGAGGCTGATCCCGGTCGCGAAGAAGCGGCGGCCATTGTCCTCGGCGCCGGGAATCGCCTTGGCGAATTCCTCGCTGAAGGTCCCGCCGACGGTCGAGACATTGACCCCGACCTTCTCGAACACCTTGCCCTTCATGAGTCCGCGGACGCCGCCGCCGCCGGGTTCGCCCGAGGGGTCCTCGCGGTCCCAGGCGGTATAGTTGAAGGCGGCGTCGGAGCCGGCCTCGCGCTCGATTGCCTCGAATTCGGCGCAGATTCGGTCGCGCAGTTCCTCGAACCAGGCGCGGGCGGCGGTTTGCTGTTCGTCCAGGGCTTGCATGGCCCGTTGGCTAGCGTCTCGGCGGGCCCAGCGCCATTGATTAGGATCAAATCCTCGCGCCACACCTGCGAACGTTTCGTACCCGGACCGCCCTTTGGACCCTTGAGGAGCGATGAACGGCTCGCTATCAGGCCCGCGAACTCCGTTCCGGCTCCGGCTGGCGCGGCATTCTCATGCACCTGCCCGGTTCTGCCGGGACGACCAAAGCCAAGCGAGCGCAAGGACCTGTATGGCCACCGTCGAAAATACCCAGCCGCTGATGCCCGGGGAGCCTGTTCCGGCCGAAGCCGGCGAACCCGGCGTCCGTCGCCGCGACTTCATCAACATTGCCGCGGTGAGCTTTGCCGGGGTCGGCGCCGCCGCCGCGGTCGCGCCGTTGCTCATGCAGGCCGCGCCGTCGGCCGACGTGCTCGCTCTGTCCTCGATCGAGGTCGACATCTCGAAGATCGCCGCGGGGCAGGGGATCAAGACCAGCTGGCGCAAGCAGCCGGTGTTCATCCGCAACCTCACCCCGGACGAGATCAACAAGGCCAATGCCGTCCCCGCCAGCGAGCTGCGCGATCCCCAGACGCTCGCCGACCGGACCAAGCCCGGCAAGGCAAACTGGCTGATCACGCTCGGCGTCTGCACCCACCTCGGCTGCGTCCCGCTCGGGATCGGCGAGGGCGAGACCCGCGGCGACTATGGCGGCTACTTCTGCCCCTGCCACGGCAGCCACTACGACACCGCCGCCCGCATCCGTAAGGGTCCGGCTCCCAAGAACCTTCACGTGCCGGACTATTCGTTCAAGTCCGACACTGTCGTTCAGATCGGTTGAGGTAGACCAAGATGAGCTTTGCCTGGGCCAAGCCCTACGAACCGAAGAGCCCGCTCTCCAAGTGGGTCGACGAGCGCCTGCCGCTCCCGCGCCTCGTCTACGGCGCCATCGGCGGCGGCTATCCGGTGCCGCGGAACCTCAACTATTTCTGGAACTTCGGCGTCCTCGCCGGCCTTGCCCTGATGATCCAGATCATCACCGGCATCGTGCTGGCGATGCACTATTACAGCTTCACCGGCGGCGCGTTCGACAGCGTCGAGCGCATCATGCGCGACGTGAACGCCGGCTGGGTGCTCCGCTACGTCCACCAGAATGGCGCGAGCTTCTTCTTCGTCGTGGTCTACATCCACATCTTCCGCGGCCTCTACTACGGTTCGTACAAGGCCCCGCGCGAGATGGTCTGGCTGCTCGGCCTCGTCATCTACCTCCTCATGATGGCCACCGCCTTCATGGGCTACGTCCTTCCCTGGGGCCAGATGAGCTACTGGGGTGCGCAGGTCATCACCGGCTTCTTCTCGGCGATCCCGGTCGTCGGTGAGCCGCTGCGGGTCTTCATCCTCGGTGGCTATGCCCCCGACCAGGCCGCGCTGACCCGCTTCTTCTCGCTCCACTATTTGCTTCCGTTCGTGATCGCGGGCGTCACCGTCCTCAAGATCTGGGCGCTGCACATCCCGGGTTCGTCGAACCCGACCGGCGTGGACGTGAAGGACGAGAAGGACACGCTTCCCTTCCACCCCTTCTACACCGCCAAGGACGGCTTCGGCATCGGCGTCGCCCTGTTCCTGTTCGCCCTGGTGGTGTTCTTCTTCCCCTACAGCCTCGGTCACCCCGACAATTACATCGAGGCCAACCCGCTGGTGACCCCGGCGCACATCGTCCCCGAATGGTATTTCTGGCCGTTCTACGCGATCCTGCGCGCCTTCACCGTCGACTTCATCCTGCCGGCCAAGCTGTGGGGCGTGCTGGCGATGTTCGGCTCGATCCTGCTGCTGTTCTTCCTCAGCTGGCTCGACCGCTCGCCGATCCGCTCGACCAGCTACCGCCCGGTCTACAAGATCTTCTTCTGGATCCTGGTGGTCGACATCCTGATCCTCGGCTGGTGCGGCGTCTCGCCGGCGGAGCAGCCGTATATCGCGATCAGCCAGATCGCGGCGGCCTACTACTTCGCCCACTTCCTGATCATCCTTCCGCTGGTCTCGAAGTTCGAGAAGCCCTTGCCGCTGCCCAACTCCATCTCCGAGAGCGTGCTGCACGGGGAAGCCAAGGAAAGCCGGCCCTATGGCCTGGCGCCCAGCGGCTCCACCACCGCGCCTCAGCCGGCCGAATAAGGAAAGAAGCAGACACATGGTCCGCATCATTGGGTTCTTCGTCGGCCTCGGCTTTGTCGGCGTCCTGCTCTTCTCGCTGATCGTCAACGGGCTGGATTACTTCCGTAATCCGCCCGAGCCGACCGCGGCGCACGAGTTCTTCGAGCATCCCAAGGATGCCGAGCTCCCGTCGGACGGCATGGCGGGCAAGTTCGACCGGGCACAGCTGCAGCGCGGCTTCCAGGTCTACAAGGAGGTCTGCTCGGCCTGCCACAGCCTGAAGTATGTCAGCTTCTACCAGCTCCACGACCTCGGCTATTCCGAGGCCGAGGTGAAGGCGATCGCCAACCAGTGGGCGACCGAGGTCCCGACGGTGAACCCGGACACGGGTGAACCCGCGACCCGCAAGGCGCTGGTCTCCGACCGCTTCCCCAGCCCCTATGCGAACGAGACGGCCGCCCGTGCCGCCAACAACAATGCGCTTCCGCCCGATCTTTCGCTGATCACCGAGGCGCGTCACGACGGCTCGAACTACGTCTACTCGCTGCTGAACGGCTACACCGATCAGCCGGCGGAGCTGCTCAAGAAGTTCCCGGACGCGAAGACGCCGACCGGCCTCTACTACAATCCCTATTTCGCGAACCTCAACATCGCCATGCCGCCGCCGCTCGCGTCGGACGGCCAGGTGACCTACGCGGACGGGACCAAGGCGACCAAGGATCAGATGGCCAAGGACGTCGCGGCCTTCCTGACCTGGACGGCCGAGCCGACCCTCGAGAACCGGCACCGCGCCGGCTGGGCGGTGCTGCTGTTCCTCGGCATCGCCACGATCCTCGCCTACTTCTCCTATCGCAATATCTGGGCGTCGGCGAAGCGCAAGGTCGCGCCGCGCGGTCCGCTCGACCCGGACTTCCGCGAGCGGATGGACGAACAGAAGGCCGAACGCGGCATCGCGGGCTGAATCGCTCCTCCCCCCTCGGGGGGGAGGTGGCAGCCGAAGGCTGACGGAGGGGTTCTTCTCGGGAGAGAAGGGCCCCTCAGTCGTTTTCGACGACAGCTCCCCTGAGGGGAGCGGCAAAGGAGAACCATGACCCCCGACCAGCTCCGCGCCCTCGTCCGGACGATCCCCGACCATCCCAAGCCCGGGATCATATTCCGCGACGTCACCACCCTGCTGCTCGATCCCGCGGGCCTCGCTGCCGCGATCGACGCGCTCGCCGCGACGATCACCGAGACGCCCGACCTCATCGCCGCGATCGATGCGCGGGGCTTTATCGTCGGCACCGGCCTTGCCCTCCGGCTCGGCTGCGGGCTCCTCCTCATCCGCAAGGACGGCAAGCTTCCGGGCGAGACGATCGCCGAGGATTATGCGCTCGAATATGGGACCGACCGGCTGGCCATGCATGTCGATGCCTGTACGCCCGGCGCGCGGGTGCTGATCGCGGACGATCTCCTCGCCACCGGCGGCACCGCGCTCGCCGCAGCGCGCCTCATCCGGCGTGCTGGCGGGACCATCTCCGGGGCGCGCTTCTTCGTCGACCTTCCCGACCTTGGCGGCCGAGCGGCGCTCGAGGCCGACGGCATCGACGTGCGCTGCCTGATGGACTTCGAAGGCGACTGAGCCCGCCCGGCGCGGCACTGGCTGCGGCCCGGAAGCCGCGCTAGGGCGCTCCCTCCAGATCCACGCGGACCCGCCCCATCGACCTTTCCCAGATCCTGCTCGCTGCCCTTGCCGGGATCGTCGGCGGGGCGATGAACGCCATGGCCGGGGGCGGGACCTTCGCCACGCTGCCGGCGCTGATCGCGCTCGGGCTTCCCGCGAACGTCGCCAATGCCACCAGCAACGTCGCCCTGCTTCCCGGAGCCGCCACCAGCGCGTGGACCTTCCGGCGCGAACTTGCGTCCGTTGCAGGCCTCTCGGTCCGCACCCTTGCGGGCCTCACCTTCGCCTTCGGCCTCGTCGGCAGCCTGCTCCTCGTCCTGACGCCGAGCGCGACCTTCGACATCATCATTCCCTGGCTGTTGCTGTTCGCTTTCGTGGTGATGGCCTTCGGCAGCCGCGCCTCGGCCTGGCTCCATGCGCGGGTGACGATCGGCCGTCCGACCCTGCTCGGCGCCCAGGCCCTGCTCGGCATCTATGGCGGCTTTTTCGGCGGCGGGGTGGGGCTCATCACGACCGCGCTCTACGGGCTCCTCGCCAACATCCAGCCGCGCGAGCTGTTCGCGATCCGGACCCTGCTGCTGGCGGTCGCCAACTTCGCCGCGGCCTTCGTCTTCATCGGCTTCGCCTTGGTCTGGTGGCCTGCCTGCCTGCCGATGCTCGCGGGCTCGGTCCTCGGCGGCTGGCTCGGCGCGATGATCGGCAAGCGCCTCTCGCCTGCCCTCATCCGCGGGTGGACCCTCCTGGTCACCGCCGCCACCACGATCGTCTTCTTCGTCCGCGCCTATGGCGGCTGAGCGGCGCCACGGTTGCAAAGTAGGATTTCGCCTGCTTTCCTAACCGAAGCGGTTCGCTGCTACGCTCTTTTCCTCGTCGACTCCCCGTCATGCCGGGTCACGGCATGTCGCCTTGGCGAAGGCCAGAAGAATGGCGAAAAATCGCCGCTTCTGGCCCGAAACCGGGTTCGCGCCGACCGTCGGTCCTGTGTCACTTTCGTGACCCCGACCGATCCCGGCCGGGGCCGCGACTCAGACGTTGAACTTGAAGTGCAGGACGTCGCCGTCCTGGACGACATATTCCTTGCCCTCCTGGCGCAGCTTGCCGGCGTCGCGCGCGCCCGCTTCGCCGCCCAGCGCGACATAATCGTCAAAGGCGATGGTCTCGGCCCGGATGAAGCCGCGCTCGAAGTCCGAGTGGATGACCCCTGCGGCCTGCGGTCCCTTGGCACCCTTCTCGACCGTCCAGGCCCGCGCTTCCTTGGGCCCCACGGTGAAGAAGGTGATGAGGTCGAGCAATTCGTAGCCGGCGCGGATCACGCGTGCGAGGCCGGTCTCCTTGAGGCCCATCTCGCCGAGGAATTCCATCTTCTCGGCCTCGTCCATGCCGGTCAGCTCGGCCTCGATCGCGGCCGAGACGACCACCGCATTGGCGCCCTCGGCCTTGGCCTTCTCGAACACCTTGGCCGACAGTTCGTTGCCGTTCGCCGCATCCTCCTCGTTGACGTTGCAGACGTAGAGCACCGGCTTGGCGGTGATCAGCTGGGCCTGCGCGAACAGCCGCGCTTCCTCCTCGTCCTTGGGCTGGGTCAGGCGGGCCGGCTTGCCCTCGCGCAGGAGGTCGAGCGCCTGGCCGAGCACCGAGGCCGCGATCTTGGCCTCCTTGTCGCCCTGCTGCCCCTTCTTGACGAGATTGGGCACGCGCTTCTCGAGGCTCTCGAGGTCGGACAGCAGCAGCTCGGTCTCGACCACGTCGGCGTCGGCCAGCGGGTCGACCTTGTTGGCGACATGCTGGATGTCGTCATTCTCGAAGCAGCGCAGCACGTGGACGATCGCGTCCACCTCGCGGATGTTGCCGAGGAACTGGTTGCCGAGCCCCTCGCCCTGGCTCGCGCCCTTCACCAGGCCGGCGATGTCGACGAAGCCGAGCTGGGTGGCGATGATCTTGGCCGACTTGGCGATCTCGGCCAGCTTGTCGAGCCGCGGGTCGGGCACCGCGACCTGCCCGACGTTGGGCTCGATCGTGCAGAAGGGATAGTTGGCCGCCTGCGCCGCCTGCGTCTCGGTGAGCGCATTGAAGAGGGTCGATTTGCCGACGTTCGGCAAGCCGACGATGCCGCAGCGGAAGCCCATGGTTCGTCCTTGTGATTTCGGGTTTGCCCGCCCTCTAGCGAGGGATCAGGCGAAATTGAAGCTGACGCTCAGCCGCTCGCCCTTGCCCGTCCCGGGCAGCACCTCGTGGCGCAGCCAGCTTTCCCACAGGAGCAGCTGGCCGGGGGCGGGGTGGACTGTGACGAAGGGCTGGAGCGGCTCGGGCGCGTCGGGGAGCCGGGTCGGGGCGGCCATCATCATCGCCAGCCGCGGATCTTCGAAGCGAATCCCGCCTGAACCCTCGGGCACCTCGACATAGAAAGTGCCGCTGAGGATCGAATGGGGATGAATGTGCGCGCTATGGTGCCCGCCGCCCTTGAGGAGGTTGACCCACAGGCTGTCGAGCTTGGGCTTCACCCCCCAGCCGAGGTCCTTGGCGAAAGCGGCGGCATGGCGTGCGAGGAGCCTGGCGAGATCGGCGAAGACCGGATCGCGGCGGGGAAGGTCGTCGAGCGAAGCGTAGCTCGTATAGCCCTTATAGCCATGCTCCTTCGCCCAGGCCCGGCCCGCCCGGTCGTCGGCGCTGAGCGAGCGGATCGAGTGAGCGAGTTCCTCGAGGTCGAGGTCGAGGGCCGCCTCGTAGAGCGGGGTCGCGAACAGCTGGCGCATCAGCTGTCCTGAAGCCGCATGGCGATATCGTTCATGAAACGGGTGTCGTCGCCGGCAGCGAGAAGCGGGGCCTCGGCGGCGATGGCGGCAAGGAGGTCGGACAAAGGCTCCATCTCGCTCTTGGCATAGTTGCCGAGCACGTGGGGCGTCACCTTGTCCTTGGAGCCGGGGTGCCCGATCCCGATCCGCACCCGGCGAAAGTCGGGGCCGAGTGCGGCGTTGATCGAGCGCAGGCCATTATGCCCTGCGAGGCCGCCGCCGACCCGGACCTTGAGCTTCATCGGGGCAAGGTCGAGCTCGTCATGGAAGACGGTCAGCGCTTCCTCGTCGAGCTTGTAGAAGCGCAGCGCCTGCTGAACAGCGTCGCCACTGTCGTTCATGAAGGTCTGCGGCTTGAGGATGATGAGCTTCTGCCCGCCGACCCGGCCTTCGGAGACGAGGCTCCGGAATTTCTTCTGCCACGGGCCGAAATTGTGGACGGCAGCGATCGCATCGACGGCCATGAAGCCGACATTGTGGCGATGGAGGGCGTATTGAGCGCCGGGATTGCCGAGGCCGGTCCAGATCTGCATCGCGCCGGTCCCCTTCGACTACGCGCTTCGCGCCTCGCCCAGGACAAACGAGCCTGAAGCCGTTCGTCCTGGGCGAAGTCGAAGAACGGTGAGCGAAGGCTTATTCGCCTTCGGTCTCACCCTCGGTGACGGTGGTGTCACCCTCATCGCTCTTCAGCGCCGACGGAGCGACGATGGTGGCGATGGTGAAGTCGCGATCGGTGATGGTCGGGGTCGCACCCTTCGGCAGGTCCACGTTCGAGATGTGGATGCTGTCGCCGACGTCGAGGCCCTTGAGGCTGATCTCGATGTCGTCGGGGATCTCGGCCGCATCGCAGCTGAGCTCGATCTCGTGCTTGACGATGTTGAGCACCGCGCCGCGCTTCACGCCCGGGCTTTCCTCTTCGTCGACGAAGCGCACGGGCACCGCGACGGTGACCTTGCTGTGCTCACCGATGCGCAGGAAGTCCACGTGGACCGGGCGGCTGGTGACGGGGTGGAACTGCACGTCCTTGGGGAGCGTGCGGGTGGTCTTGCCGCCC
The DNA here is from genome assembly GCF_058313385.1 of Sphingomonas sp. SP2. Lineage (NCBI taxonomy): Bacteria > Pseudomonadati > Pseudomonadota > Alphaproteobacteria > Sphingomonadales > Sphingomonadaceae > Sphingomonas > Sphingomonas sp. SP2. The sequence goes on from NZ_JBZFLD010000001.1 coordinate 1,310,782, forward strand.
GCTTCGATCATCACGACCGAGTTCATGAAGTGGCCGGTCGACAGCATCTTGGCGAGGAGCTTTTCCTCGACGTGGATGCTCAGCGGCTCCTGATTGGCGCCATAGACAACGGCGGGGACCCGGCCTTGGGTACGCAGCTCACGGGAGGCTCCCTTGCCAGCCCGGTCGCGCGTCTCGGCGGTCAGCGTCAGCTGTTCGCTCATACGTGCAATTCCTTGAATGAGTTATCGATGCGCTCCCCACGCCTCCAGGGATGACCATGTAGGAGCGGGGGCGCGCATAGCGTGGGCGGGCCCGAATGGCAACTTCGGGCCCGGCCGCGACGGGGCTTACTTCCGTGGGGCCGCCGGCTTCAGCGTCTGGCGGAAGCGGAACAGCTCCTCGCGCTGGACCTCGCCGACCTGGCCGGGATCGAGGTCGAGCATGTCGAACGGCCCGTAGGAGGTTCGGATCAGGCGGCTGACCTGAAGGCCGAGGTGAGCGAGGACGCGGCGGACCTCGCGATTCTTGCCCTCGGTGAGGGCCATCTCGATCCAGCAGTTGCGGCCCGTGCGGCGTTCGAGATTGGCGTCGATCGAGCCGTAGCGGATGCCCTCGATCTCGACGCCTTCGCTCAGTTCCTCGAGCTGTTCCTGGCTGACTTCACCGAAAGCACGCGCACGGTAGCGGCGGACGACCGCCGTCGCTGGCAATTCGAGCTGGCGCTTCAATTCGCCGTCGTTGGTGAGGAGCAGCAGCCCTTCGGTCATATAGTCGAGGCGCCCGACGGGCATGACCCGGGGGAGGCCCGGGGGAAGCCGGTCGTAGATCGTCGGGCGACCCTTGGGGTCGAAGGCGGCGGTAAGGCAGCCGGCGGGCTTGTAGAAGCGCCACAGGCGCGCCGCGGCGGGCGGAGCGACGGGCTTTCCGTCGACCGTCACACCCTTGAGATCCTCGAGCAGGGTCGCGGGCGTGGTCAGGACGTCGCCGTCGAGGGCGATTCGTCCTTCGGCGATCATCCGTTCGATGTCGCGTCGCGACGCCACCCCGGCGCGCGCCAGAAGCTTGGCGATCCGCTGCGGACCGCTCTCTCTTGCTGCGGGCGGGCCACGGTGATTATTATTTTCCGGTCGGCGCGATGGTCGCTGGGGGCCACGTGCGCCCGTCGTTCGTTGCGGGGGCAAAATCTAATTCCTCGAGGATCGCGAATGCTGTTCGGCACACGGGAACGCCACGTCAAGCGCATCCTCATCGTCGAGGACGAACCGCTCGTCGCCTTCGACAATGAAACCATGGTCGAGGCCGCCGGATACACAGTTGTGGCGACTGTGGACACCGTCCGCGACGCACTGGCCGTGCTGGCGCGCGAGGAGGGCGGTGCGCCGGACGCACGCGACCGCGGCGTCGACCTCATCCTTACCGACATCAGCCTCGCCGGAAAGCGTAACGGACTCGACCTTGCCGCCGAGGCCAAGGCGTTCGGCGTGCCGGTGCTGTTCGCAACCGCCAACCCGCCCGAGGACGGGGAGAGCCTCGCGCTCGGCGTGCTTCTGAAGCCCTATAACGAGCGCCGCCTCAAGGCCGCGCTCAAGGCGGTCGATGCGTTGCTGTCGGGCAAGAAGAAGGTGAAGGCGCCCGACGGGGTGATCCTGTTCGAGCCCCCGCTCGCCGCCTGACTTTCAGTCGTCGATGGCCTGTGCGATCAGCCCATGGAAGTCGGCGACCCCGGTTTCGAGCGTGCCGAGGGTGATGTCCTCGATGAGACCGCTCGCCAGCCCCTGATGGCAGAGGGCGGCGGCGCGAAAATCCTCACCGCCGAACGTTCCTTCGTCGAGGAGGGCCCAGCTTTTCGCCCAATGCGCTTCTTCCTCCGCCGTACGCGGCGCGCCGGGGATCAGCATGAGGTCCTCGACCAAGGTTCGGTAGACCGCCTGGGGATAGCAGATGAGGAGGTTCACATAGTCCGGGCTGACGACCAGCACGGCATTGGGGAAGAGGTGGTAGGTGTAGGTCACCGCCCGGCGAAGCTGCCGCCAGTCGTCGAGATCGACCTTGGCGAGATAATCGGCCCGGCCGACCGCGGCGCGCTGGTGCGGGCCGATCCGGTCGGCGACGGTCACGCCGTCAGCGAAGAAGGGGGCAATGGTCGCGGTGTGGAGCCGCTGCACGTGATAGCTTTCGAGGAAGGCGTCGATCACGAGCTTCCAGTTCGCCGCAACCTCGTGCGTGCGCCGGCGGTAGAGGTGGAGGTCGCCGATCCCGAAGGCGTCCATCTCGGGCGCCAGCGGCGCGAGGCTTGAGAAATCCACATCTGGCGACCGGCCGAACCAGATGAGGCCGCCGCTTTCGACCGCCGGGAAGCGGCTGAGGTCATGGTCGGCGGGCTCCAGCCCGGGAAAGCATTCGGGCCTCGGTAAGGCTGCAAGTTGCCCGTCGGGGCGATAGGCCCAGGCATGATAGGGGCAGACGATGCGGGTCGCCGGAACAACGCCGTCCGCCTCGATCAGGCGCGTGCCGCGGTGGCGGCAGACGTTGGCAAGGACGTGCGCGCTCCCGTCGCCATCGCGGCTGAGGATGAGGGGCAGGCCATAGGCATCATGCGCGAGCGCCTGCCGCGGGGCGGGCAGGAGCGCCGAGGGGCCGAGCAGGAGCGGCAGCCGTGCGAACAGCCTGTCCTGTTCGGCGGCGAACCGGGCCTCGTCGAGGTAGAGCGACGCGGGCAGGCGCTTGGTCCCTGTGCCCTGGTCGGCTTCGCCTGCCGCCAGCCGTTCGGCGAGGGCGCGCTGGCCCGGGGTCGGCCTGGTGGAGCGGAGCGGCGCATCCATGCGGCGAAGAGTGCGCCTGCTGCGCCCTTTGCGCAAGGAGCGCGGGAAGCGGCCCGCTCACCCCCTGTTCAGCGCCATTGCGGCTGCTAGGGTCACTGGCAAATTGAAGTGGGGGATCCGAATTTTGGCGAGCGCGGCGGCGACGGAGAATGGAACGGCGGGCGCACCGCCCAAGGGCTGGCGGTTGCTGACGACCGCATTGTCGAACCGCAAGACTGCCGTGATGCTGGCCTTCGGCTTCGGTGCCGGGCTCCCCTACACGTTGCTGATCGGCACGCTCAATGCGTGGCTCGGCGAATGGAAGATCGATCTCGCGACCATCGGCGTCCTGTCGTGGATCGGTCTTGCCTATGCCTTCAAGTTCCTCTGGTCGCCGCTGGTCGACCGCGTGCGGTTGCCCGGGCTCGAGCGGCTTGGCCGGCGGCGCGGCTGGCTGCTGCTCTGCCAGCTGGTGCTGACCCTGACCTTTTTCGGCCTGTCGCTGTCCGATCCGCGCATGGGGCTGGGGACGTTCGCGCTGATCGCGGTGATCGGGGCCTTCGCCTCGGCGACGCAGGACGTGGTGATCGACGCCTGGCGGATCGACGTCGCCGACGCGGCCGCGCCGGTCGAAATCCTCTCCTCCATCTACCAGTTCGGCTACCGGATCGCGGCCCTGATCGGCGGCGCGCTGGCGCTGGTCTTGTCGGTGCGGATGAGCTGGCCGACGGTCTACGCGATCATGGGCGGCTTCATGGCGCTGACCCTGATCGCGACACTCCTCGCGCCCGACACCCCGCGCACCGCCTCGGAGGCGGAGCAGAGCGCGCTTCGCCGGGCGGGCGCGATCTCGCCGAAGCTGCGCAATGTCGGGCTCGCGATCGTCGGGCTCGGCTGGGGCTGGGCGATCTGGACGGTCGGAGCCTTCATGGCGCGGATGCTGGGCGGCGAAGTCGACGCGGCGACGGGCAAGCCCCCGTCGGTGGGCGACTTCACCCGCGACTATGGCCCGCTGATCGTCGCCGCGACCGTGCTGGTGCCGGCGATCGTTGCGGCGGTTTTCAACTGGCTCGCGGCGCGACCGGGCTATGTCCTCGATCATGACGCACCTGCGCAAAGCGGCATGGAGCGCGCCGCCGACCATGCCTATTCGGCGCTGATCCTGCCGCTCGCCGAGCTGGTGAAGCGGCTGGGATGGGGAGTGATCGTCGTCCTCGGGCTGATTCTCAGCTACCGGATCACCGACAATATCTGGGGGAGCTTCGCCTTCCCATTCTATCTCCAGGAGCTGAAATATACCGGGGACGAGGTAGCCTTCGCCTCCAAGATCTTCGGCGTGTTCATGACCATGGCGGGGATTGCGATCGGCGGGATCCTGTTCGCGACCGTGGGGCGGATGCCGACCCTGATGATCGGCGCGATCGTCGCGGCGGCGAGCAACCTTCTCTATGCCGACCTCGCCTCGGGCGCGGCGGGGATCGACGCCTTCGCACGCACCTTCGGGCTCGACACCTTCGGGCATGACCTGCGGATGGTCCGGCTGCTGGTCGCCATCTCGGGCGAGAATATCGCGGGCGGCCTCGCCGGCGCGGCGTTCGTCGCTTACCTGTCGTCGATCACCAGCCGCGAGTTCAGCGCCGTCCAATATGCGCTGCTGTCCTCGCTGACCTTCCTGATCGGCTCGCTGGGGCGTGCGGCCCTGGGCGAGATGATCGACCAGGTCGGCTATGCCCCGGTCTTCTATCTGACCGCCAAGATCGGCCTGGTCGCGATCATCTTCGTCGCGCTCGAATGGATGCGGCAGGCGTGGAGCGGGCGGCGCGGCGGCGCCGGCGACGTCCCGGCGAGCGATGCCGCGCGGGCGGCCGAGGGCGATACCGCCTAGTCGGGCAGCTCGTCGTTGAGCGCGAGGACTTCGCCGGCGAGGTAGAGAGAGCCGGCGACGAGGATCGCCGCGTCGGCAGGGATCGCGGCCAGCGCCTCTCGTACGTCGGCATGAGGCGTTGCGGGCAGCCCGAGGCTGGACGCGATTGCGGCGATGTCCGCGGGCTCAAGCGCGAGGTCGTGGGCAAAGCCGATCGCGTGGACCGCGGCGACGCGGCCGCGGAACGGGGCGAGTAGGCCCGCCGCATCCTTGGTCGACAGGATCCCGGCAACGAGGTGGAGCGGACGGCCGTGGGTGAGGTCCGTGATGCTCTTGGCGAGGACGTCGGCTGCCTGCGGGTTATGGCCGCCATCGAGCCAGACGTCGCGGATGCCGATCAGCGGGCCTGGTTCCAGTTTCTGGAGGCGGGCGGGCCAGCGGACCGTGCACATCGCCTCTGGCATCGCCGCATCCGGAACGGCGAGCTGCTTCTGATGACGAAGCATGGCGATAGCGAGCGCGGCGTTGTCGGCCTGGTGCAGGCCCGGAAGGGCGGGCAGGGGGAGGTCGAGCGCGCCCTGCGCGTCCTGATAGCGAAGCCGGCCATGTTCGACATGACTGTCCCAGGCATCGCCGCGGGCCAGGAGCGGGGCGCCGACGCGTTCGGCGATGGCGCGGACCCTGGCCGCGGCTTCGGCTGGATGCGCGAGCGTGACGAGCGGGACCCCGGGCTTGGCGATCCCCGCTTTCTCGCCCGCGATGGCGGCAAGATCATCGCCCAGCCATTGCTGATGATCGAGCCCGAGGGCGGTTATCCCGGTCACGGCGGGGGAGGCGACCACATTGGTGGCGTCAAGGCGGCCGCCCATGCCGACTTCGAGCACTAGCGCATCGGCGGGGGTCCGGGCGAAGGCGAGGAAGGCAACCGCCGCGGTCGCTTCGAAGAAGCTGGGCGCAAGCCCATCGCTGGCGTCAAGCACTTCGCCGAGGAGCGCGTCGAGCTGCTCGTCGTCGATCAAGGTTCCGGCGAGGCGGATGCGCTCGTTGAAGCGGACGAGGTGGGGCGAGGTGAAGGCGTGGACCTTCAACCCCGCAGCCTCGAGCCCGGCACGAAGAAAGGCGCAGGTCGAGCCCTTGCCGTTGGTGCCGGCGACGTGGAAGACCGGCGGGAGCGTGCGCTCGGGATGCCCGAGGCGTGCCAGGAGGGCCTCGATCCGCTCGAGGCCGAGGCGATCGCCGCCGGGGCTCAGCGCCGCGAGCCGGTCTAGCTGCCGCTGCACGCCCGGATGGTCCGAGCGGGCGCCGTCGGCCATCAGGCGGCCGCCTTCTCCGCCGGCGCCAGATAGTCGACCAGCTTGCCGAGGCGTTCGCGCAGTTCGGCGCGGTGCACCACCATGTCGATCATCCCGTGCTCGAGCAGATACTCGGCGCGCTGGAAGCCTTCCGGAAGCTTCTCGCGGATCGTCTGCTCGATGACACGCTGGCCGGCGAAGCCGATCAGGGCGCCGGGTTCGGCGATCTGGACGTCGCCGAGCATCGCGTAGCTCGCCGTCACGCCGCCGGTGGTGGGGTCGGTCAGCACCACGATGTAGGGAAGGCCCGCCTCGTGCAGCATTTCAAGCGCAACGGTGGTGCGCGGCATCTGCATCAGGCTGAGGATGCCTTCCTGCATGCGGGCGCCGCCGGCGGCGGTGAAGACGATGTAGGGCGCCTTGGCAGCGATCGCGGCCTCGACTCCGGCAACGAAGGCCGAGCCGACTGCAACACCCATCGAGCCGCCCATGAAGGCGAAATCCTGGACCCCGACGATCGCCGTGCGGCCATCGATCGTGCCGCGGGCGTTGAGGAAGGCATCCTTCTGCTCGGTGGTCGTTCGCGCGGCCTTGATGCGGTCGGTGTAGCGCTTGGTATCGCGGAACTTGAGCGGGTCTTCGCGCACGTCGGGGGTGGCGAGCACCTCGAACTTCGACTCGTCGAAGATCTGCTCGAACCGTGTGTGGGCGCGGATCCGGTCATGATGGTCGCAGCGCGGGCAGACCATGAGATTGTCCTCCCACTCCTTGGTGAAGACCATCGAGCCGCACTTCTTGCACTTGTGCCAGAGCGTGTCGGTGGTCTGCCGCTTGGGCAGGAAGCTGATGCTGTTACGAACCCGGCTGAGCCAGCTCATCGGAATACCTCGGAAAATTCAGGCGGTGGCGGTTAGCGCCGGGGTGCCTTCAAGGGAAGCGGCGATCGCGCGGGCGGCCTCGGCCGGGTCGGCGGCGGCGGTGATCGGGCGGCCGATGACCAGCATCGAGGCGCCGCGGTCGAGGGCGTCAGCAGGGGTCAAGACGCGCTTCTGGTCACCGACGTCGCTGCCGGCGGGGCGAAGGCCGGGCACTACGAAATAACCGTCGGGCCAGGCCGAATGCGCTTCGCCGACCTCCGCGCCCGAGCAAACGATCCCGTCGCAGCCCGAGTCCCGCGCCAGCGTCGACAGTCGCGCAACCTGGTCGGCGGGCGATCCGTCGACGCCCGCGTCGGCAAGGTCCGCCGCGTCGAGGCTGGTGAGGACGGTCACCGCGACGACCTTGCAGCCTTGCGGCGCGGCCGCCTTGGCGGCGGTAAGCATTTCGCGTCCGCCCGCGGCGTGAACAGTCAGCACGGCGGGCCTTAGCGGCGCCAGCGCGGCGACGGCCTTGGCGACCGTGTTGGGAATGTCGTGGAGCTTGAGATCGAGGAAGATCGGCAGGCCCAGATCGGCCAGGGTCGCGACGCCCGAAGGACCATTGGCGGTGAAGAATTCCAGGCCGAGCTTCAACCCCGCGACATGCGGCCGGACCTTCTCGGCAAGGTCACGGGCAGTGTCGAGCGAGGGCGTGTCGATCGCAACGAAGATCGGCGAGGTCATGGGCGCGGCTCCGGGTTCGTGACGGGATCGGCGTCGGCGGGCGGCGCGGGCGGATTGGCGACCGACAGGCGGCGCTCGAGCGACCACAGCCGGGCCCGAAGCCAGAGATAGGTGGGCAGGAAGCCGAGGAAGGCGGCGATGAAGACCAGCAGCGGCAGCTTGATGTCCGCCTGCAGGCTTCCCCACAGATTGATGGTGATGTCGGTCCAGTTGTTCCTGGCCATGATCGCAAGGAACACGGCGAGGACGACCCAGAAAAGCGTTCGGAGGAACTGCATGAGGACCGGCTTTTAGGGAGGCTCGCCGGGGAAGGCGAGTCAGTGGTTCATTCGTCGCTGCAGCCTGTCGTCCTGCCGCAGCAGGTGGCGGGGAACGGTTGAGCGGGCATGAAGTCCGTTTCAAGCGGAGGCCGGGGAGGACAAGTCACTGAAGAAGAGCGTCATCGCCGGCGCAGGTGCCGTGCTGTTGATGGCCGGCGCGCTGGCCAGCATTCGCGTGGTAGAGCCGAAGCCGGCCGCCGCGACCGACCAGCTTGCGGCCACGCGTGCGACCAGCCTGCGGCTGGCCAAGGTTCAGCCCGCTGCCCGCCAGCGGATTGATTATGCGCGCCTCGACGCGCGGCTGCGCCAGCTCGTCACCAAGCCGACGATGGTCGGCATGGCGGTGGGGATCGTCGAAAACGGGCGGATCACCTTCCTGTCGGGCTATGGCGAGACCGCCGCGGGTTCGGGCGAGCAGGTGACCCCGGAGACCGTGTTCCGCTGGGCGTCGGTCAGCAAGGGCGTGGCCGCCACCATGGTCGCCAAGCTGGCGCAGGAGGGCAAGATCAACCTCGCGGCGCCCGTCGCCAACTATGCTCCGGGGCTGAAGCTTCCGGCCGGCAACGAATATCGCGCGAGCGTGGCCGACGTGCTGAGCCACCGGCTCGGGCTTTATCGCAACGCGCTCGACAACAAGCTTGAGGAGGGCCAGTCGCCGCAAATGCTCCGGGCCGAGCTCGCGTCGCTCAACGCCATCTGTCCGCCCGACACCTGCTGGTCCTACCAGAATATCGCTTACGACAGCGCCAGCGACATGGTCGCCAAGGCGACCGGCGAGACCTATCAGCAGGCGGTCCAGCAGCGACTGTTCGCTCCGCTCGGCATGAGCAGCGCCAGCCTCACCCGCGAGGGGCTGGTGACCTCGGCGAGCTGGGCCAAGCCGCACAGCGTCGGCCGGCGGCCGCTCGAAGTGCTCGAGCCTTATTATCGCGTTCCTGCGGCGGGCGGGGTCAATAGCAACATCAAGGACATGTCGCTGTGGATGATCGCCCAGATGGGCGGGATGCCGACGGTGCTCGACCAGCGCTTGCTCGGGACGATCCATTCGCGGCTGGTGAAGACACCCGGCGAGCGCGGGCGGATGCGCAAGTTCCTCGAGCGGCTGGGGGACGCCTGGTACGGACTGGGGTGGCGTTCCTATGATTATGCCGGGCACCAGATCGTCGGGCACCGCGGCGGGGTCGCCGGCTATCGCTCGCTGATCCTGTTCGATCCCAAGCTGAAGAGCGGGGTGGTGGCGCTGTGGAACAGCAATACGAGCCAGCCCGGTGGCCTTGAATTCGAGGTCATGGACATGCTCTACGGACTCGAGTTTCGCGACTGGATGGAGCTCGACAAGCGCGGCGCCGCGCCCGAGCCTGCGGCGGAAGACCCGGCCATGACCGGGAGCGGCGACCGCAACTAGCGAAGGCCGCTCTTCCGTTCGACGGAATGGAGCTCGTGCAGCTGCTTGCGGCTTGCGGCCCAGCGAAGAGCCATGCCGCCGATCGAAAACAGCATTCCGACGATGACGACCGGAAGGTGCCAAGCCGGGTCGCCGGGCTTCGGCAGGGCGACAAGGCCGAGCATGACGACGCTGATGATCGAGATGAAGTAACCAATTCCGCGCATCACTTCCCCATGACACATCGATGACAATCGCGGGGGCGGAACATTCCGGCGCGGCTTCCGGTTTCCGGGGCAAGAAGCTTTACCGGAGAAACGATCATGGCCGCCAGCGCACCCGATGCCATCACCCTCCTCAAGGAGGACCACCGCGAGGTAGAGAAGCTGTTCAAGCAGTTCGAGGACACGAGCGGGCCGGCGGCGAAGCGCAAGATCGCCGAGAAGGTCGCGACGGCGCTGATCGTGCACACCCGGATCGAGAACGAAATCTTCTACCCGGCCTGCGAGGGGAAGGTCGACGAGGCCGACCTCAAGGAGGCCTATGTCGAGCATGACGCGGCCAATCTGCTGATCGCCGAAATCCTCGAGAGCGGGAAGGGCGACGAATTTTACGACGCCAAGGTCAAGGTGCTGCAGGAAGAGATCGAGCACCACGTCAAGGAAGAGGAGCGCTGGCTGACCGGGATCTTCAGCCAGGCGAAGAGGCACGGTGTCGACATGGATGCGCTGGGGGTCGAACTGGCCGGCGCCAAGGCGCGCTACGAGGGCGAGATCGCCAAGGACGGGCCGGAGATCCACCTCGCCGCCTTGAAGAAGACCAAGCTGGCGACGGCGTGAGGCACAAGAGGGTCGTCCCGGCCCGACCGGGACGACCGCTCGCTCAGACGTGCGCGGAGAGGAATTTCTCGAGTTCGTTGCAGCCGCCGATGGTCTCGCCGTCGACGATGATCAGCGGCGTGGTGCTGAGGTTGTGCTCGGCCTTGAAGGCGTCGACTTCGTCGCGGCTGGTGAGCTGGCGCTCCTCGACCTCAAAGCCATTTTCGTTGAGCAGGTCGAGGGCGCGGCGGCCGAACGGACATTCGTGATCGGGCAGGACCATCCGGGTGATCTGGGCGCTGGGCATGGGGAAATTCTCCTGGTTTGCTGCAATCCGGAGCGCCCCAGAAACAAGCTTGTTCCAGCAATGGCGCTTTGTTCGTTAAACGACTAAGGGGGCGCCCATGCCCCATCACCATCTCCCCGCCGCCCTTGCGCGAGCCCTTGACGCGCGCGGCTACGACACGCTGACCGAAGTCCAGACCGCCGTCTCGCAACCGGAGGTCGCCGGCCGCGACCTCGTCGTCTCCGCCCGCACCGGTTCGGGCAAGACCGTCGCCTTCGGGCTCGCCATGGCCGGCGAGTTGCTTGGCGAGGCCGAACAACTGCCGTTCGCGGTCGCCCCGCTGGCGCTGGTCATCGCCCCGACTCGCGAGCTTGCGCTGCAGGTCTCGAACGAGCTCACCTGGCTTTACGCCGACGCCAAGGGACGGGTGGTCACCTGCGTTGGTGGCATGGATCCGATCAAGGAGCGCCGCGCGCTGCAGGGCGGCACGCATATCGTGGTCGGCACCCCGGGCCGCCTTCGCGACCATCTCGAGCGCGGCGCGCTCGACCTTTCCGCGCTCCGGGTCGTCGTGCTCGACGAAGCCGACGAGATGCTCGACATGGGCTTTCGCGAGGAGCTCGAGGAAATCCTCGACGCGACCCCCGACGAGCGCCGGACCCTGCTCTTCTCGGCCACCATGCCGCGGCCGATCGTGGCGCTGGCCAAGCGCTACCAGAAGAATTCGATGCGGGTGGAGACGCTCAGCAACGATGCCGGTCACGGCGACATCTCCTACCAGGCGGTGACCGTCCGGCCGACCGACATCGAGCATGCGGTGGTCAATCTGCTGCGCTTCCACGATGCCGAGACGGCAATCCTGTTCTGTGCGACGCGCGAGGCGGTTCGGCGACTGCACGGCAGCCTCGCCGAGCGTGGCTTCGAGGCGGTATCCCTGTCGGGCGAGCATAGCCAGGCGGACCGCAACCGCGCGCTCCAGGCACTTCGCGACGGCCGCGCGCGCGTGCTGGTCGCCACCGACGTCGCCGCGCGCGGCATCGATCTTCCGGGCGTCAGCCTCGTCATCCACGTCGAATTGCCCCGTGACGCCGAGGCGCTTCAGCATCGCTCCGGCCGGACCGGGCGCGCGGGCCGGAAGGGCGTCGCGGTCCTCATCGTGCCGAACATGCGCCGCCGCCGGATCGAAGGGATGCTGCGGCTCGCCCGCATCCCCGTCGAATGGACCAATGTCCCCACCGCCGAGCAGATCCGCGACCAGGACCGCGCCCGGCTGCTTGCCCAGTTCGACGAGCCGGTGCCGCAGGAGGAAGGCGACGCCAACCTCGCTGCCGCCTTGCTTGACCGTCTCGGGCCACAGGGCGTTGCCCAGGCGCTGGTGGCCAGGCTCATGGCCGACCTTCCCGCGCCCGAGGACCTGCTCGACGGGCCTGCCGACGAAGGCCGTCCGCAGCATGGCGGATTCCAGGATTCGGGCTGGTTCCGGATCAACGCCGGTCGCCGACAGGGTGGTGACCCGAAGTGGCTGCTTCCGCTGATTTGCCGGATCGGGCACGTCAACCGCAGCGAGATCGGCGCGATCAAGGTGGCCGCGACCGACAGCTATTTCGAGGTGAGCGGTCGCGCCTTGCCCAATTTCGTCAAGGCGATGCGCCGGAACAGCGCGGCGATGGCGCAGGACGGGATCCTGGTCGAGCCGAGCACGAGCCCCGACGAGCATCATGCGGCCGGTGGCGGTCCGCCGAAGCCCCGGCAGCACCGTAAGGGTCCAGCTCCGCGCAGCTAGGCGTCGGGAAGCGACACGAAGCTGTCGAGGACCCGCTTGCGGCCGGAATGCTCGAAGTCGATCTCGAGCTTGTTGCCTTCGATGAGGGCGATGGTGCCGTAGCCGAACTTGCCGTGAAACACGCGCTGGCCCTGGGCAAGGTCATCGCGACCCTTGTTGCCGAGGCTGACGGCCGAGGCGCGAGCTTCGACGACTCGCTGCGGAGCGGTCGTGAACGTCTGCGCCGCACGGCCCCAGCCCGGACCCCGCGTGACGGCGCGATCGGGACGCTGGGTCGCGACATGGGCGAAGGGATCGCCGCGCTCGCTCCACTGCGCCCGCCACAGCGACTCGCCGCCGCTCATGGTGGTTTCCTCGTCGACATGCTCCTTGGGAAGCTCGGCGACGAAGCGGCTGGGGATGGAGGAGGTCCACTGGCCATAGATGCGGCGATTGGCGGCATGGATGATCGTCGCCTTCTCGCGCGCCCGGGTAATGGCGACGTAGGCAAGGCGGCGCTCTTCTTCGAGTGAGGCAGTGCCGCCCTCGTCGAGCGCGCGCTGCGAGGGGAAGACGCCTTCCTCCCAGCCGGCGAGATAGACGATCGGGAATTCGAGCCCCTTGGCGGCATGGATCGTCATGATCGTGACCTTGTCGCCACTCTTGTCGGCGTCATTGTCCATGACGAGGCTGACATGCTCGAGGAAGGCCGGGAGGCTTTCATATTCCTCCATCGCGCGGGTCAGCTCGGCGAGGTTCTCGAGCCGACCGGAGGCCTCGGCCGTGCGCTCGGCCTGAAGCATGGCGGTATAGCCGGATTCGTCGAGCAACTGGCGGGCGAGTTCGGCATGGGTGGGCGGTTCGTGCGGGGCTTTCACCTGGTCGGCGGCGGCGAGATGCATCTGGCGCCAGCGGGCGAGGTCGCCGACGAAGCGGCCGAGGCTGCGGCGGGCCTGCGGGGTGAGCTCGTCAGAGTCCAGCATCTGCGCGGCGGCCAGAAGCAGCGGCAGCCCGGCGGCGCGGGCATAGCGGTGGATGGTCGCGATCGCCTTGTCGCCGAGCCCGCGCTTGGGCGTGTTGACGATCCGCTCGAAGGCGAGGTCGTCGGCGGGGCTCTGGACGAGGCGCAGGTAGGCGAGGGCATCGCGGATTTCGGCGCGCTCGTAGAAGCGGAAGCCGCCGACGATCTGGTAGGAGAGGCCGATCGCGATGAAGCGCTCTTCGAACTCGCGGGTCTGGAACTGGGCGCGGACGAGGATGGCGACGTCGGCGAGCTTGCCGCCGCGGATCTGATGGCTCTCGATCTCCTCGCCGACCCGGCGGGCCTCCTCGGGGCCGTCCCAGACGCCGATCACCTTGACCTTCTCACCCGCGTCAATCTCGGTCCACAATTCCTTGCCGAGGCGGCCCGAATTGTTGGCGATGAGGCCCGAGGCTGCGCCGAGGATATGGGGGGTCGAACGATAATTCTGTTCGAGCCGGATGACCGCGGCGCCCGCAAATTCGCGCTCGAAGCGGAGGATGTTTGCGACCTCCGCTCCGCGCCACGAATAGATGGACTGGTCGTCGTCGCCGACGCAGCAGATGTTGCGGCGCGGTTCGGCGAGCAATTTCAGCCACTCATACTGGACCGCGTTGGTGTCCTGATATTCGTCGACCAGCAGATATTTGAAGCGGGTCCGATAGCGCTCCAGCACGTCCGCGTGGGTGCGGAAGATGACCAGCATGTGGAGCAGGAGGTCGCCAAAGTCGCAGGCATTCAGGGCGAGCAGGCGCTTCTGATACTGGTCGTAGAGGTCGCCGCCGCGGCCATTGGCGAAGGCTTCCGAATCGCCGGCGTCGATCTGGTCGGGGGTAAGGCCCTTGTTCTTCCACTTGTCGATCAGCCCGGCGAGCTGTCGCGCGGGCCAGCGCTTCTCGTCCAGCTCGGCGGCAACGATCAGCTGCTTCAGCAGGCGCAACTGGTCGTCGGTGTCGAGAATGGTGAAATTGCTCTGCAGCCCGGCGAGCTCGGCATGGATCCGGAGCATCTTGGCGGCGATCGAATGGAAGGTGCCGAGCCAGGGCATGCCCTCGATCGCCCCGCCGCTGATGCGCGAGACCCGCTCGCGCATCTCGCGCGCGGCCTTGTTGGTGAAGGTGACGGCGAGGATCTCGCTCGGCCAGGCGCGGCGGGTGGCGATCAGATGCGCGAGCCTAGCAGTAAGCGCCGCCGTCTTGCCGGTCCCCGCGCCCGCCAGCACCAACACCGGCCCCTCGGTCGTCAGCACAGCTTCGCGCTGGGGCGCGTTCAGGCCGGCAAGATAGGACGGCTCAGGATTAAGGGGAGCGGATTCGGACACTCGAGACAGTTAGGGTGAGGAGAACGGAACGGCAACAGCGGGGGCTTGGAACGGTAAAACGGCTTTCTCCCGATTTCCCCGTTATCCACAGGCATCACGCTGCCGATTATGCTTTGTGCGACTCGGTTTTGGAGTCATCTTCATCAGGTGATCGGGGGGCAACGGCCTCTCCTTCCGGGAAGCCCGCAAGGGTCCGAACGGCAAGGGAAGAACGGGAACTCCGATCTCCGCCGGCAAGGCGATGGAGTGGAATTGGTTTCGTGAAGGTCGGGCTTCCCCAGGACGCCTGACGCGATCGGACCGAGGATCTCCGGAGCGAAGCCGGCAAGAGGCGCCGGAAGAGATGGTCATCTCACCGCCGCAGGCCGGACAGGCTCGCAAGAGCAGGTCGGGGCAGCGCGAGTGATGATTGTCCCAAGAAGGGCCGCGAACGGACGGACGGTGGCGGATTGGAGAAGAGCCTGGCTTGCCAGGAACGATCCAGGAAGCAGGTGCCGAACCAGTCGGACGCATGAGGCGGAGGTGCTCGCAAGGGGACCGAAGCGGCAAGCGGAGGAGTGGAGCGGAACCGCCGCGAGGAACGGCAGCATGTCGAGGGTCTTCGGACCGGAGACGCGGTCGGGAGGCGTGGCAGAGCCAGGACGGAGCGAGCAGGGCCGAAAGGCGCTGGTCGGGACGGACTGGGGAAGAGTTCGGATGACCGGACAGCCGATCGGGACCGACGCGACGCCTGAGCGGGCGCGCAAGGATCGGGATGGAAGAGAGCCTCGTTCTTCGGAACGGAATTCTCGGACAGAGCGAACACCGGCAGACCCAGTCTCGGCGCAGTGGGGCTCGGCAGCAATGCCGGGCCCCATTTCTCGTTCGGGCCCATGTCTCCGCTGCGGCGGAGAGGCTTATCCCTAAGCCCGTAGGAGACGGACCAGACCTTGCTCGTTGATCGGGCGAGGAGAAAGACATGGCCGACACGATCGACGCCGATGATCGCAAGACGATCAAGGAATTCCACGAGGCGGTGAATATGACCCCCGCCGCGCTCGAGAAGTGGCTCGACAGCCCCGAGAGCAAGGACGTCGGCTGGAAAGGCGAAGACGGGAAAGGCGGCGGCGAGAGCGTCGGCCACCAGTCCGGCAAGAAGATCATCAAGCTGCTGCACAAGAAGCAGGCCGATCTCACCGATGACGATCTGGCGCACATGAAGAAGGTGGTGGGCTATGTTCACCGCCACATGGCGCAGAAGCCCAAGAATCCCGAAGGATCAAAGTGGGAGTCCAGCCTCAAGAACTGGGGGCACGACCCGGCCAAAAAATGATAGCTGCCCTGGCTCCGGCATGCCTATGCTGCGGGCATGTTGATTGCGTTCCTCGTCGCTGCGGCCCTTGCGCAGGCCTCGTCCAGCCCGCCGTCGCTTGGGGCGGAGGGCCCCGGGGCCGTCTTCACCGATGGTGATTATCCCGTCGATGCCATCCGCAAGGAGGAACAGGGAACGGTCGCCTTCCGGCTGCGGGTGACACCAGCCGGGGGAGTCGAGAATTGCACGGTCACCGCATCGAGTGGATCGGCTTCGCTCGATGCGGCGACGTGCCGCATCCTGTCGGAACGGGCCAAGCTCACTCCGGCGACCGACGCCTCGGGCAAGGCCGTTGCGGGCGATTTCGACGGACGGATCCGCTGGGTGCTCCCGGAGATGACACGCACCGAGGTCGTCACGGAGCGGCTGTCGTTCACCGCGCTTCGCGCGATCACCAATATCTGGGAAGTGACCGCAGGCGGCGAGCAGCGCTCCTGCCGGCGGGAATATCGCTTCGAGAGCGGCGAGACGCTGCACATGGGGCAATGCCTTCCGCTCGACCGCAATTTCGTGAAGGCCGCCGCAGCTTATTATGCGTGGCAGAAGAATGAGATCGTCACGCTGCGGCTGGACAATTTCTGGTTGGTCGACCCGACCATGCCATGGCCGGCGCATGACGAGTCCCGCGGAGAATTACTGGTTCGCGGGGAGAGCGATTATCACCTCGCCGAGGATCAGCGAGTGCAGACCTGCACCCTTGGCCGCGCGCTGGCGCGGATCAACTGGCGGACCGACCCCTGTTTCCGCCGGACCTTCACCGGCGAGGTGCCGGCGGGGAGCCAGGACGTTCGCATGGCGGTGCAATGGGTGGTTCAGAAGGGGCCGGACACGGGGCGGCCGGCGCAATTTCCGTGGATGGACGCCGCCCTACCCGTGACGGGAGAAGCGGCGGACCGGCCCGAGGACCGGCCCGCAACGCCAATCAGTCGATGAACGAGGCGGGCACGTTCCCGCCGTTCTGCGCGAGGCCGCGCATCACGGCCTTGTGGAGCCAGATGTTCATCTCGGCCGAGCCGTCGCGCTCGCCCGTGTAACCGAGCTCCTGCGCGAGTTCCTTGCGGTTCTCGAGGCTCGAATCGATGCCGAGCAGCTTCATCAGGTCAACGATGCTACTCTTGTAGTTGAGGTCGGGATTGCCGCGCTGGCGGCTGATGTCGGCGAGCACCTGCTCGACGTCCACCGGCTGCTGGGCAGCGGGCGCGGCCTGGGTCGGCGCAGGAGCCGGGGCGGGGGACGCCTGGGGCTGCTGCTGACCGGCGGGGAGGGGCGGACCCCCGGCCATGCCGGCCGGGATGGTCGGGCGATTGCCCGGTCCCGGATCCTTGTGGCCGAAGATCGCGCCCTTGATCTTGTCGAAGATCCCCATGGCGATCAGGCCTCGAGGCCGTGCTTGAGGCTGCTGATCTGGTCGTGGCCCTGGCGGACCGACTGATAGGCACGCTCGATCACCGACCGGGCCTGCGTGTCGATGTCGGTGTTGAGGGCCGCCTCGAACTTCTCCTTGAGATAGTCCTCGCCGCGCTCAACCTCGTTGATGATCGCCTTGTCGTCGCGGCCGGTCAGGGCAGCCTTGAGGTCGAGAAAGCGCTGGTGGGTGGCCCCGAGGAAGCTGCCATCGTCGGGCGCGTTGCCGCCGAGACGACGAATCTCGCCGCGCAGTTCTTCGGCGACGCGGCTGCGCTCATCGGCATTGCGACGGAAGATTTCCTGGAAGCGGGTGCCTTCGGCATTTTCGGCGGCATCGCGATAGCCGTTGACGCTGTCGATCAGCGTGGTGGTCAGGGTTTCCAGCGTGCCGACGCCGTTGCTGTCGTTCGAACCGATCATGGACGCACTCCTTCAGTCATGAAAATGGGATGGGAATAATGATCGGCACAACGCCGTGCTGGCCGTCTCGGTTCTTCTGGGCGCGAAATAATGAGACGGGCCGCAGGCGAAGGCTGACGGCCTGATCGTCCGGGCGCTCTTGCCGGGTGGGCCTGCCCCTCGCTAGGCAACGGGGGCGTGCTCGCGCCCTGGAGTTCTAATTGATGACCGAACGGACCGAAGCCGCCGCTTCGTCGCCTTCCAGCGGAGGAGGGCGGAGTGCCGTCATCCTGCTGCTCGCCCTGCTTGCCGGCCTGCTGCTCGGCATCATGGCGACCGGAATGGGCGACGGGACCAAGGAGCCGCTCGTCCAAGCCGCGAGCCTTGTCGGCGGGCTCTGGCTCGACGCCTTGCGCATGACCGTGATCCCGCTGATCGTGGCGTTGCTGGTCGTGGGCGTGGTCGGCGGCGCCGACGCGGCGCGGGCAGGCGGGCTGGCGGCCAAGGCGGTCGCCTGGTTCGTCGGCTTCTATATCTTTTCGGCGATCTTCGGCGCGGTCGTGACGCCAGCGCTCCTGGCCGTCTGGCCTTTGCCGCAAGCCGCCGCGCAGGCGCTCCAGGCGGGCCTTGCCGGGGTGGACCAGAGCGCGACTGCCGCCGCAGTCCCGACGGTCGCCGATTTCTTCAAGACGATCATCCCGCCCAACCCGATCGGAGCGGCGGCGAACGACCAGATCCTGCCGCTCGTCTTCTTCACTACGGTATTCGCCTTCGCGCTCGCGAAGGTCGAGCCGAAGCGCCGCGGCACTGCGCTCGGTTTCTTCGAAGGCGTTGCCGACGCCATGCTGCTGGTGATCGGCTGGGTGCTGGCGCTGGCCCCGATCGGGGTCTTCGCGCTGGCCTTCGCGGTCGGCGCTGGGGCGGGTGGATCGGCGCTCGGGGCCGTCCTTCACTATGTCATCATCCTCTCGCTGCTCGGGATCATCCTGACGGTGATCGGCTTCGGGATCGCGATCCTGGTCGCCGGCTTCGCGCCGGGCGCCTTCTTCAAGGCGATTGCGGGGCCGTCGGTGGTCGCCCTGTCGACCCGATCGTCACTGGCGTCGCTCCCGGCGATGCTTCGGGCGGCAGGGGATCTCAGGATCCGCGAGCGCGACGCCGACGTGGTGCTGCCGCTGTCGGTGGCCCTGTTCCGGTCGACGGGGCCGGCGATGAATATCGGTGTCGCCCTCTATGTCGCGCACTGGCTGGGGGTGACGATCACGCCGACCGGTTACGCCGCGGGCATCGCGGTTGCGGCAATGGCGTCCCTGGGAGCGGTCAGCCTTCCGGGCCAGATCAGCTTCGTCACGTCGATCGCTCCGATCAGCATCGCGCTCGGCGTTCCGATCGAGCCGCTGGCACTGTTACTCGCGCTCGAGACCATTCCCGACACCTTCCGGACGCTCGGCAATGTCGTTCTCGACGTGGCGGTGACGGGGGCGGTGACCGAGCGGGAACCGGCGGACTGAGGCCGTTCGTCGGCTCACCGACGTCGTTGGACGGACGGTCGAGTCGAACGCGACAGGGCGGCTGGACGCGCTAGGGAGAAGGCGCGGCGCGGAGCGAACGACGGATTTCCCCCTCAGGGTCCGATCGAGTGGATGGCAAACCCTCTCCGCGTCGCAACCCTGAAAAAGGGGGGAGCTCAGCGACCGGCGATGGCGCGGACACTGTCGGCGTAGAGGCGACCCACCGGCTGCTCGTTGCCATCGGCAAGGCGCGCAATCCAGCGGCCGGAGGCGTTGCGCTGAAAGCCGCTGATGAAGTCGCGCCGGACAATTGCCGAGCGGTGCAGGCGAACGAAGAGGTTGGGGTCCAGCCCGTCCTCGAGCGCGGCCATGCTGTGGTGAATGAGCCAGCTGCGGTTGCCGACGTGGAGCCGCATATAGTCGCGCTCGGCCGAGACGCGGTCGATGTCGATCGAACGGATGCGGACGAGGCCAGTGAGGTCGGAGGCCCAGAATTCGTCGAGATAACGACCCGGCACCGCCGGCGGCTGCGTGTCGCTGGAACGGTGCTCGATGTAGGCGCGGGCGCGCTCGAGTGCGCGCTCGAGGCGGGCGGGCTCGACCGGCTTGACCAGATAGTCGACCGCTTCGACTTCGAAGGCCGACACTGCGAACTGATCGAAAGCGGTGACAAAGATGACTGCGGGGCGGCCAGCGCTCCGGGCAAGCGCCCGAGCGACGTCGATGCCGTCCATGCCCGGCATGGCGATGTCGAGGAGCAGGAGGTCGGGGGCCAAGGCCTCGGCCATGCGGCAGGCGGCCTCGCCGTCGCTCGCGGTGCCGACGAGATCGATTCCGCCGATGCGGGCCAGGAGCAATTGCAGCCGCTCGGTCGCGAGCGGCTCGTCATCGACTACCAGGGTCTTCAAGGGCGGCTCATCCATCCTGTCGGGTCACGGGCAGTGTGAGTGCAACCTTGTACCCGCCCTCGGGCAAAGGTCCATGCTCGATCCCGGCGGCGCGGCCGAAGCGGGCACTCAGTCGCTGGGCGACATTGGCGAGGCCGACCTTGGTGCCGGAACGCGGCCCCGCCTGGCGGGCAGCCTTCAGCATCGTGCCGCCGAAATTGCTGATTTCGAGCCGCAGGCGGCCGGGCAGTGGCTCCTCGGCGACGATCCGGAGCGTCACCTTGTCGCGCGTGTTGCCGAGGCCGTACTTGATCGCATTTTCGACGATCGGCTGGAGGATGAGCGCCGGCAGGCGCGCTCCCGACAGCGTCTCGGGGACGTCGATCTCCACCTTCAGCCGGCGCGGGAAGCGGACCTTCTCGATCTCGAGGTAAAGACGCTGGAGCTCGATTTCCTCGGCGAGGCTGACGTCGGCAGTGGGGTCGAGCGACAGGCTGGTGCGGAAGAAGTTCGACAGCTTGAGGATCATCGCTTCCGCTTCTTCGGGGCGGTTGCTGATAACGAGGCTGGAAAGGCTGTTGAGCGTATTGAAGAGGAAGTGCGGATTGACCTGGTAGCGGAGCGCCCGGACCTGCGCGAGCTGGGCCGCACTTTCGGCATCCGCGGCACGGCGTTGCAGGTCAAGCGCCTGACGCTGGCTGACCGCGGCCAGATAGACCGCCGACCAGGCAGCGAAGAAGAAGAGCCACACGACGGCCGTGTCCGCGGCGACGCGGAACTGGTCGTGCTGCTTCAGATCCTGGAGGCGGGGCATGGTCACGACGACGGGGTCGGCCGCATTGCGCTCGATCCGGACCTGGTCGCCCTTCTGAACGACGACGAAGCCCTCGCGGGCCTGGAAGCGGAATTCTTCCTTGCTGGTCTTGAGCTGGCCTTCGCTGAGGACAAGCGTTCCGGAAAGGATCGCCGAGGCAAGGACCGAGCCGACCCCTGCGACCACGGCCTTGCGGTGCATCTTGTTGCCGGGGGCGAGGAGGGCGATCGTGACGTAGAGAAGGCCGGTCAGGCCCACGCCCACGACAAGGGTCAGCACCTTGTTGAGGAGGATGGTCGCCGGATCGCTGCTGAGGAAGGCACGGGCGATGACCGTGGACGAGTAGATCGCCCAGAAACCGAGGATCGCCTTGATCGCCATCCGCCAGTCGGAAAAGCGGCCATGGCCCAGCGGATCCTTGGCGTGCAACGGGTCGTTGGCGAGCGGCATTTCCATGGGACGGAGAGTGCCGAGAGCGCTCGGCAGGCGCAAGCGCCGGCGAGCCGCTTGGCGAAGCGACCCTGCTGCTGGTCGAAGCGGAACGGGGAATGGCAAACTTCGTTGACGGGCCGAAAGGAACTTGCCCCACATGACGGACACCAACGAAAAGGCGCCGCCGCCCCCGACGCTTTCGGGCGATCCCGAGAAGGATCTCGAACAGAAGCTGCGCCGCAATCCCGACGACCATGACGCCAAGGTCGATGTCGGGAGCGATGAATCGATGGACGCGTCCGACCCGCCCTCGACGTCGCAGCCGGGCAGTGCCGACCAGCCTGTCCCTTCGTCGGGATTTCCCGACTGACGCGGGGCGAGCGGTCAAGGTGAGTTGATCACCGCGTTGCAGGATTGCGACAGCCGCTCGACAAGTTTGCGTCTGACCGAAAAGAACGTGCAATCGCTCGTCTTTCCCGTTTCAATATGAACCGGGGTTGGGGTGATGGTTAAGCCATTGGCAACGCTTAATCTGTCAAATTCCCTCCTTGAGTTGAAGGAGCTGGGAGCATGACGACGCGTTCGGGACAGCCTGCTGGTGGGGCGCTGCTGCTGAGCGAGATGAAGGAGTTTGCGGGCTTTCCGAAAGCCACGCAGCGTTACCTCCGTCGTAGCCTTGACATCGCTTTTGGTCGCCGTGACGCGCTTGCCTGCTGGGCGCGCGACGAAGGCGAGGCCGCCTCAATCCGGGCCCAGAGTCGTCTGTACAAGCAGCTCGAGGCGCTTCGCCTTCAGGTGCCGGACGACAGCGGGCTCGACACGATCGACCCGTTCATGGGCCTGCTGATCACGATCACCGCCTTCGATCTCGGTCAGGACCGGATCCCCAATTTCGCGGCTTACCGCTTCCTCTACGAGCGACTGCTCGGAGCGGGGGCACGGCCGTGGCTGCCTGCGGCCTTCTGCGCTGCCGCGGCGCTGCCGCACCTCCATCCGGACCGGCGCCGGCTGCTGCTCCAGTCGATCAGCGAAAGCGCGGCGACCGCGCCGGGCTGGTCGAACCGCGAGCCGGTGTTCTGGCCCGAGTGGGTGGAAAAGGTCGACGTCGCCGAAGCGGCCTGAGCCGCCGCTTCAGCTGACGTCCGGATAGATTTCGGCAAGGCGGGCGATGCTGGTCTCGGCATCGCGGTGGAGGATGTAGATCCCGCCCGCCTCGACCCACGCCGCCATGTGCCGCTCGCTGTCGTCGACGAGGACGTCCGATCCTTCCATGTAGCGGTGCTTGTCGCGCGCCATGCAGGTGATGATCGGAACGCCGGGGAAATGCTCGGCGGCCCACGCGACCTTCTGGGGCGCCGCCCAATTGCCGATCGGAAGGCCGGTGAGGATGGTCGGGTTGAGGTGCCGGACGGCGTCGAACAACCGGTCGGCATCGGGCATCTTGGGCAAGGAGGCGTAGAAGCCGTCGGCGCGGGCAAGCTGGCGCCAGAATGCTCCCTTCCCGTGGCGTCGCTCGAAGACATCGACATCCATGCCGAGGAGCTTGCGCGCCCCGGCGTTGAAGTCGGCGAGCACGCCGTCGCAGTCGAGGAAGAGCTTGGGCTGGCTCACCGCAAGCGGGCCGGGGTCAATGTGAGGGGCACCGGATGATCCCATTCGGACCACCCGCGCTCCTTGAGGACGTCGTTGCTTTCCTTGGCCGCGCGGCCGTCGGCGAGCGACCAGGTGATGTGGTAGATCGAACCGTCGGGGCGGTCGACGCTGCCGTCGATACTGACCACCAGCGCCTCGACGCCCTTGTCGTCGTCGGTCGAACCCAGGACCGCAGCGCGGACGTCGTGCGGCGGATCGCTCGCCCGAAGCTCGTGGGTCACATGATGCGCGACGACATTGGCGTAGCGCGGCGGATGGTCACGAAGCAGCTGATCGCGCTCCGCCGTATCGAGTGTCCAGCCATTGGTCATGGCGTCTTCAAATCAGTCGCGCTGCCGCAGGTTCCCAAGGAGCGAGGCCGCAAATTCGCTGAGCGTGTCGTCGCGGGCGCCGAGAATGGCGATGCGATCGCCCGGGCGCGCTTCGGCGAGCAGGCGCTGACCAATGGCGGGTCGTTCGGGGATGTGCTCGGCCCGGCCGCCAGCGGAGGCGATCGCGGCCGCGAGCCAGTCCGACCCGCGCGAACGGTCGACCGTCCCGCCCTGGTAGACGGGATCGGAGAGGATCAGGAGATCGTCGGAACGGAGACCGTGAGCGAAGGTCTGGCTGAGCTCCTCGCCCATCTTGGCCAGCGGGCCGTAGCCATGGGGCTGGAAGAAGACGAGGAGGCGCCCGGGGGCGGCCGTCAGCGTGGCGAGCGTGGCGGCGATCTTGTCGGGATTGTGCGCGAAATCGTCGACGATCGTGATTCCTTTAACGGACCCGACAGTCTCAAGGCGGCGGCGGAGACCCGTGAAACCGGCAAGCGCCGTTGCGGCATCCTCGAGCCCGATGCCCATGGCGGTCACGGCGGCGAGCGCGCCGAGCGCATTCATGGCATTGTGCCTGCCCGGCACCTGCAGCGTCACCGTGACGGTCGTTGATCCGTCCGTGGCGGAAAAGGTCGACCCCATCGCGGTCGGTGTGAAATCACTGCCGCGAAGGTGGGTGCCCGCCTTGTCGAAGCCGTAACCGAGCACCCCGGGGACGTCGGCGGCGATGGTGCGGCTTTCCGGATCATCGAGATTGACCACTGCCCGGCTGGAGGATCGAAGGAAGTCGCCGAATAACTGACGAAGCTCCTCCATTTCCTTGTGGTCGAGGCTGACGTTGTTGAGCAGCGCGATGGTCGGCCGGTAGAGGGCGATCGAGCCGTCGCTTTCGTCGACTTCGCTGACGAAGAGGTGGGGATCGCCGACGAGCGCGCTCGCGAACGGGGTCTGGTCCGACACGAAATTCTTCATCACCGCGCCGTTCATCACGGTCGGGTCGCGGCCGAGCGCATGGAGGATCCAGCCGATCATCCCGGTCACCGTCGACTTGCCCGAGGTGCCGCCGACGGCGATGCTGAGATCGGCTTCGTTGAGGAGCTGACTGAGCAGCTGGGGCCGGGTGAGGTGCGGGAGGCCCAGTTCGCGGGCGCGGACGACGTCAGGGATCGTGTCCTCGACCGCGGCCGAAGTGACGAGGGTCATGCCGGGGGCGAGGCCGCTGCCGTCCTGCGGGTAAAGGCCAATCCCGAGGCCGCGAAGAAATTCGAACTTGGGCGCGAGGCGGCCGGCGTCGAGCGCCCGGTCCGACCCAGCGACGGTCGCGCCGCTGGCCCGGACGATGCAGGCGAGGGGCAGCATGCCGCTGCCGCCGATACCACAGAAGAAGGTGCTGGAAGCCGTCATGCCGAACGCCCTATTGAGGGGCGGGCGACGTGGCAATCGGAG
Source organism: Sphingomonas sp. SP2 (assembly GCF_058313385.1). Classification (NCBI taxonomy): domain Bacteria; kingdom Pseudomonadati; phylum Pseudomonadota; class Alphaproteobacteria; order Sphingomonadales; family Sphingomonadaceae; genus Sphingomonas; species Sphingomonas sp. SP2. Next base: position 1,335,445 of record NZ_JBZFLD010000001.1, read on the forward strand.
GGACGATGAGGATCGCAGTGGTAGCGCCGAGCTGCCCGTTGAAGCGCGACGCAGCGACGCGGGTCGAGGCAATCGCGCGGGCGCGCGGCATCGACCTTCGCATCCACCCCCAATGCTTTTTGCAAGCCGGGCACTTCGCCGGATCCGACGCGGAGCGGCTCGCGGCCCTGCGCGAGGTTGCGGCCGACCCTTCCGTCGATGCCGTCTGGTTCGCCCGCGGCGGCTACGGCTCGAACCGGATTGCCGAGGAGGCGATGATCGACCTCGCCGCCGCGGCGTGTTCGAAGCGGTTTCTCGGCTACAGCGACGGGGGCTTTCTGCTGGCCGCCTTGCACAAGGCAGGGTGCGCAGTGGCGCATGGCCCGATGGTGCAGGACGTGCTGCGCGACGGGGGGGAGGCGGCGGTCGGCAGGGCGCTCGACTGGTTCGAAGGGAGCAGCGAGCCGCTCGAGCATGGCCTCGACGGGCCAGCCTTTGCTTTCAACCTCGTAGTCCTGTCTAGCCTGATGGGGACGTCGATCGAGCCTGACTTCGAAGGCGCCGAACTGTTGATCGAGGAACTGGACGAAGAACTGTATCGCATCGACCGATTTCTTTTCCACGTCACTAGTCAGCCGGGATTCGGCAAGGTCCGGCAATTGCGGATGGGACGCATGCTGGTGAAGGATAATGACCGGGCGTTCGGTGCGGAGGTCAGCGAGGTCGTCCGCGACTGGTGCGAACGCGCGGGCGTGCCCTTTGGCGGCCGGGCCGACATCGGCCACGACAGCCTTAACAGGATTGTGCCGTTTCCCTTGCGCAACGCCTGAGGCGCTTCTCTCTGAAGCACCTCTTGCAGAGGCCTTCGCTTTGCGCTCTACCCCTGTGGCGAAACAACAGGAGGGCCTCATGGCTAAAGAAGCGAGCGGGACTGGGCGTAAGGCAGGGGGCGGTCTGGCGCGTCCGGTGACTCCGTCGCCGGACCTGGCGGAAATCGTCGGCAAGGAGCCGCTTCCGCGCAGCGAAGTGGTGTCGAAGGTTTGGGATCACATCCGCAAGAACAACCTGCAGAATCCGCAGAACAAGCGGGAAATCGTTGCCGACGACAAGCTGAAGAAGATCTTCGGCAAGGATCGTTGCACAATGTTCGAAATGAACAAGCACCTTTCCAAGCATCTCTCGTAAGCGCTTCGAAGCAGCTTCGAGATGATCGGGGGCTCGCCATCAGGCGGGCCCCTTTTCTTTTGGCGAATCGGTTCTCAGCGACAGGCGGTCCAGCCGCCAGGTCCGCGATCGGCGGTGTCGAGGTGCAGATGGTCCCGGTGCGCCGCATTATAGTCGGGGGACAGGACAGTCGTGAATGAACGGCAGGCGGCATCCCGTATATTGCGGAGAAAGGTCCCGCGGGCGCCGGTAGCGGGCCAGTCGCGGAGGACCGAGACATTGCGTCCATCGGCAAGCTGGAAGCCGATGATATCGACCGCGTCGGCCGTGGCATGCTCGCTCCACGCCCCCTGGTCGCGGCCATAAAGTCGTCGGCACGAGAAGCTTCCGGCATGGAGGAAGCGGGTCACGCGCTGGCCGAGGTGACGCTGTGCTTCGGCCTGTACCTCCTTTTCCCATAAGGTGAGCGCGGCGGCGACCGGGCAGCTCGTGACGAGGCCTGCGGGCGAGGGGGACAGGAACCCGCTGACCACCGTGCCGTCGCGATAGCCGCAATCAGTCCCGATGATGCGGTCGGGTGCGGGGGCAAGCGTGATCCCAGCGCGACCGAGCAGGGCGCGGCAGCGGGGCGCATCCTCGCCGAGCTCGGCGATCTTCGAGGGGGTGAAACGCCCAGGCGGGGCGGCGAGATCAAGCTCGGTCCAGGGCAAGTCCTGCCGATGGCGGCGAAGCCAGGCGGCGCCCTGGATGATGATGACGGCGATGAGGGTGGCGATGAAGAACAGTCGGACGGCGGAAAGCATGGCTGGCTGAACGCCCGGACCGCGCATTCAGGCGCGAAGTGCGTCCTCGAGGCGTTCGCGGGTCACCGGATAGCCGAGATGAGCGGGAATGGTGAGCCAGCGCTCGCCTTCATGCTCCTCAATCCAGGGGCTGATGATCTCTACCGGATGCGCCAGCGCATGTGCCCTGGCCTCGGCAAAGGTTTCGAACTGCGCGAGCCGCTCGAGGTTACGAATGGTGGGGAAGATCGCGCTTGCCTCCCCGGCCCTGATCGATTCGAGCATGGCGGCGGCCGTCACCCAGATCGCCCGCTCGCACTCGCCGGGCTGGGGGAGGAGAGGCGCGGGGTCGGGAGGCGACTGGGCGAGGAAGAAGAAGGTGTCGAAGCGGCGATGGCGGACATTGTCCGGGCGCCAGCGGGCGAAGGGCAGCAACTGGTCGGGCGCGAGCCGGAGCCCCGTCTCCTCGGCGGTTTCGCGGACCGCGGCGCGGATCGCGGCCTGGTGGAGGTCAGGATCACCGGCAAAGTCCGCTTCGTCGATCCGACCGCCAGGGAAGACCATCGCGCCCCCGGCGAATGCCATGGTTCGCGGGCGTTCGACCATTACCAGCTCTGGCGGGCCCGAAGGCTGGTCACGCATGACGACGAGGGTTGCGGCCGGGATCGCCGGATTGTCGGTCATGTCTCGTCCGATGCGGGAAGCGAAGGCAAAAAGAAAGGCCGGCACCCAAGGGTACCGGCCTTCCCATCAATGCAGTTTCGCCGGAGCGAAGCTTACATGGCGTTGACGGCAGCAGCGGCTTCGGCGCCGTTCTGCGCATTCACGTCGGCGTCGTCGATCGCGTCTTCCTTGCGATCGCCTTCGGCCTTCAGGGCGTCGGCCTGGTTCTCGAGGGTCGCGGCCTCGGCGGCGTTGCCGGTGTTGTCGGCAGCGGCTTCGAGGTTGTCGGCAGCGGCCTCGTAGTTCTCCTGGACGTTCTCGCCCAGCGCGTCGTCGCCCTTACCGCCGCAAGCGGCGAGAGCGATGCTGGCGGCGCCGACGAGCGCGAAATGGATCTTCTTCATGGTAACTCCCCTTATGGTTCTTGTTAGCACGGATCTTCTATCCGCTTGAGGCGGCCAAACGCCAGCCTGTTCCTTTCGGTTCCGTCACGCAGAACTTGGAATGCACCAAGCGATCGCCTACATAGTGAGGGTCGGGCGACCGACTATGCTGGTAGAGTGTGGGTTGAAATAGGCACTTCGGACCCGGGGGGCAGTACCCCGGCGCCTCCACCAGCAGCGGCGTGAATGGGGCTTAGCGGGACCCTGTGTACACGCCGTTGCTGATGGGGGCGAAACAGGATCGACGGGTGTAGTAAAGGATCTACTGCCAGCCGGCTTGGACAGGCCGTAAAACCGTCATTCTCACAAGTGCCAACGATAACGAGGCGCTCGCGATTGCTGCGTAACTGACGGCCTAACGGTCAGAAGTTACAAAGCTTAAGCGCGGTTGGACCGAACCGGGCAACAGAATCGGATTCCAGCGGTACGGGGAGCACCGGGCAACAGAAGCTCCCCACTTCCTTTCGGTCGCGCAACATGTCAGCTTTCCGGCTCCATCAGGGGGTCTGGTCTCATGCGCCTTGCCGTCGCCGCTTTGCTTCTCGCCGTCGCTCCAACCGCGCTCGTGGCGCATCCGCAAGGCGAAGGGCGGACCGTAATTCCTCTCGGTTTCAGCCAGGATCCGCCGGGGCCGGGCTCGCGGCCGGTGCCGAAGGAGCAGTTGCTCGTCCCCCCGGCAGGCGCCGAGCATTGGGTGATCGTCTCCTCGTCCGCCAAGCATGGTGATGCCTGGCGCTGGGCATTGCCGGACGGAAGCGTCGCCTACCGCCAGTCCCAGTCGCTGCGCGGATGGATCACGGAGACCGACGCGGTGGTGAAGCTTGCCGCCAACGGCAATCCGGCAAGCATCGTCATCCGTGGCGTGAGCCCGGGAGGCGACGCGGCGGAAAGCTTCACGGTGAGTGGCGACGGTGCGGCGCGCTGGGCTTCCGCGTCGGATACGGGGTCGGCCACGGGCGCGAAGGGCAAATTCTACCTCGATGCCAACGGGCCCTCGTCACTTGGCGCGCTGCTGATCGACCAGATGGCGAAGGCGGGCAATGCCGGGCTTCCCGTCCTGCCCTCGGGCCGCGCCTTCCTCGAACGAACCCCCATTTCCGCGGAGGTGATTGGTCCGGACGGGGCCCGGAAGAGGGTTCAACTCGCCTGGAGCAAGGGCCTGGGCATGTCGCCGGGTGCGGTCTGGATGGACGGCGACCGGATGTTTGCGCAGGTCGGCTGGATCAGCCTGGTACCCGCCGGCTGGGAGGCTGCCGCGGAGGTGCTTCGGCCGCTGCAGGAGAAGGCCGAGGCCGATGCCGTGAAGGCGGTCGCGGCCCGTTTCATCGGCGGAGCGAACCGGACCCCGATCCTCTTCGACAATGTCCAGCTGTTCGATGCCGATGCCGGCCGCTTCGTCGCCGACCAGGCCGTGCTGGTGGTCGGAAGCAAGATTGCCCGGATCGGCAAGGCGGGCTCGATCCCCTCACCGGCGGACGCGCGGCGTATCGACGGGAGGGGCCGGAGCCTCGTCCCGGGGCTGTGGGACGCGCATCGCCACGTCGGGGGGGATTGGGAGCTTCTTTCGAACGTCGCGGCCGGCATGACCAGCTTCCGTTCGCCGGGGACGATGATCGACCGCGCGCAGGACGTGACCAGGCGGCGGGCGGACGGCTCGCTGGTGATGGGCGAGGGCTGGCAGCAGGCGATCGTCGATCGCAAGGATCCCCTGGCGGCGCAGGGCGCGCTGACCGTGTCGAGCGCCGACGAAGCCGTCGCCGCCGTCCGCAAGATCAAGGATGCGGGCCTGTGGGGCGTGAAATTCTACACCTCGATGAATCCGGCCTGGATCGCGCCGGCCGCGGCCGAGGCGCATCGGCTGGGTCTCCACGTCAGCGGCCACGTCCCGGCCGGAATGCGTCCGCTCGAAGCGGTCCAGGCAGGCTATGACGAGCTCACCCATCTCAATTTCGTCGTCATGCAATTCATGCCCAAGGCGGTGGTCGACAAGGCGAATACCGCGGCCCGGATCGAGGGGCCGGCGAAATATGCCAAGGACCTCGACCTCAACGCGCCAGAGGTCAGGGCAGCGCTGGCCGAACTGAAGCGGCGCGGGACGTGGGTCGACCCGACCCTGGTCGTATTCGAATCCCAGCTGACCAGCGACGGCGGCGTGCCGCAGCCGGCCTATGTGGCCTATGCCGACGTGGTGCCGCCGCTTGTCGCACGGTCATTCCGCGGCGGCGGCTATCCGCTGGTCGAAAACCTGACCCGCGACGATTACCGCAAGAGCTTTGCGAAGATGGTCGAACTCGTCGGGGCGCTCCATCGAGCCGGGGTCCCGATGGTCGCCGGGACCGACGGCGAGGGGATCGAGCTGGTTCGCGAGCTCGAGCTCTACCAGCGCGCCGGGTTGACGCCCGCCGAAGCGCTGAAAACCGCAACGATCAACGTCGCTCGGCTGGTCGGGGCGGACAAGCGCACCGGGTCGATCGCCGTCGGAAAGGAGGCCGACATGGTACTCGTCGACGGCGACGTCAGCCGCGATCTCGGTGCCCTGCGGCGGACGATCAGCATCGTCAGCGACGGGGTGCTGATGGACGCCGACGCGCTTCGCGCCGCGGCCGGCTACACGGGGCGGCCGAAGTAGGATTGAAGAGCCGGACTGTCCCACCTAGGTAAGGCACCTGACGGGCTACCACAGGGGACAATCACATGACCGCTCTTCGTCGTTTCGGACTTCTCGCGCCCATCGCGGCGGTCAGCCTCGCCGGGTGCGGCCTCAACTCGGTTCCGACCGCCGAGGAGAATGTGAACGCCAAGTGGGGCAACCTCCAAGGCGAATATCAGCGCCGCTCCGACCTCATCCCCAACCTCGTCGCGACCGTGAAGGGCGCCGCCCAGCAAGAGAAGAGCGTCCTCGTCGAGGTAACCGAGGCGAGGGCGGGCGCGAACCGCATTCAGCTCAATCCCGCCGACCTTTCGGACCCGGCCAAGGTGGCGGCCTTCAACGATGCGCAAAATCGGCTGACCATCAGCCTCCAGCGGCTTCAGGAAGCCTATCCCGAGCTCAAGACCAATCAGAACTTCCTGACGCTGCAGAGCCAGATCGAGGGGACGGAGAATAGCATCCTCGTCGCGCGGCGCGACTATAACGAGGCGGTGCAGGGCTATAACACCCGCATCCGTACCTTCCCCGATGCGATTGGTGCGAAGGTCTTCTACGGGGCCAAGCCCAAGGTGCCGTTCGAAGCCACGGCAAGCGCGCAGAGCGCTCCGACGGTCGACTTCAACGCGCAATAGGCCGGTGCTTCGCGCCCTTCCTGTCCTGCTGGCCGGGATCCTCGCTGCCTGCGGCCAGGCCCCCGTTCCGGGCGACATCCGCGATGCCGATCGGTTGGGTGCCGATTCCTCCGTCCGCGTCGTCGAGATGAAGACGTGGGGGCGGGTGATCGATTCGGCTGCTGTTCTCTCGACCCTCGAGGAGAAGGCGATCGCGAACCGGATCGAATCGCTCCGCGCCACGAAAGGGCTCGCGGTCGTCGTCGTCACCCTCGTCCCACAAGGCGGCGACAGCATGGAGCGCGTGGGCTGGGCCGTCAGTGGCGGACAGGATGGCAAGCGGCCCCTTCTGCTCCTCGTCGATCCCAAGCAGGGAAGCGTCCGCGTCGAAGGCAACATGTCGGCCGAGCAGCGTGCGATGATTGCGAGCGCGATGCAGTCCGAGCTTCGTGACGGGCGGATCGGTTCGGCAATCGGGCGCGGGCTCGACCGCCTGCAGGTGATGCCGACATGAACCTGACGCGGCTGCTAGCGATCCTCGCGATGTTGCTCTGGGTCGTTCCGGCCGGTGCGCAGACCTTTCCGCCGCTGACCGGGCGGGTGGTGGACCAGGCGAACCTCCTCGATGCGAGCCAGGAGGCGGCCCTCACAGTAAGGTTGCAGCAGATCGACCAGCAGACGGGACGGCAGCTGGTGGTCGCGACCATCCCCGACCTCGAGGGTCGATCGATCGAGGATTATGGCTATCGGCTTGGCCGGGCCTGGGGCATCGGCAGCGCGGACAAGGATGACGGGGTCGTCCTGATCGTCGCGCCGAACGAGCGCAAGGTCCGGATCGAGACGGGCTATGGCGCGCGTGTCTTCCTGACCGACGCAATGAGCAGCATCATCATCCGCAATGCGATCCTTCCGCGGTTCAAGGCCGGTGACTATCCCGGTGGGATCACGGCCGGGGTCGATGAGATTGCGGTGCAGATGCAACTTCCGGCGGAGGAAGCCGCAAAGCGTGTTCGGGAGGCGGAAGCGCAAGCTGCGCCACGCCGCGAGCAATCGGGCGATCCGGGAATCGTCCCGATAATCTTCTGGGGCATGGTGGTCATGTTCGTGCTGCTGTCCTTCGCTCGCGGCGGTGGTGGGCGGCGGTATCGTGGCCAGCGCCGCCGCGGCGTCGATCCGTGGGTCGTGCTGTGGGGCTTGGACGCGCTGAGCCGCGCGAGCCGCAACAGTGGCGGATGGAGCGGGGGCGGTGGCGGCTTTGGCGGCGGCTTCGGCGGTGGGGGCGGCTTCTCCGGCGGCGGCGGATCATTTGGCGGTGGGGGAGCCTCGGGATCATGGTGAGCCTTCGTCTCCAGCCCGAGGACCATGCGCGCGTCAGCAGCGCGATCGCAGCGGCGGAAGCGCGAAGCGACGGCGAGATCCTGACGATCGTCAGCGCCGGCAGCGATAACTATCATGACGTGGCGTTGCACTGGGCGATCGCCGCCATGCTCGGTGTCATCGCCTTCGCGGCCTGGCAATCGGCCTTCATCGTACGGCTCGGCGAGCGGGTCCTTGGCGACTGGGGCCAGGAGACCGGGGCGGGGCAATTGCTCTTCTTCGTGCTGATCGTCGTCGTCCTGAAGTTCCTTGCGGTCATGCTGCTGCTCCGCTGGCGGCCGTTGCGGCTGGCGCTGACCCCAGGCGGGACCAAGGGGCGGAGGGTCCGGCGCAGGGCCATTGCGCTCTTCCGTGCGGCGGCGGAGCGGCGCACGGTCGGCCGGACCGCGGTGCTGGTCTATCTCTCGCTTGCGGAGCGACGGGCGGAGATCGTTGCCGACGAGGCCATTGCCAGCGTCACGACGTCGGAATGCTGGGGCGATGCCATGGCCGACCTCGTGGCCGAAATCAGGGCCGGGCGCCCGGGCGAAGGACTGGTGCTGGCCGTGAATGAGATCGGCGAGGTGCTGAGCCGGCACTTCCCGAAGACCGGCGGGGACACCAACGAGATACCCGACAAGCTGATTGAGCTGTGAGCGGCGATCCCGATCTTGATCTGCCACCCGAGGTGATGTGGTCGGGCAAGTTCGTGCAGGCGGTCCGGAAGGGCCGCTGGGAATATGCCGGGCGGGTCGGGGGCATCCGCGCGGTGGTGATCCTTGCGGAGCATGAAGGCTGCTGGCTGCTGGTGGAGCAGACGCGCGCGCCGCTCGGCGGACCGTGCCTCGAGCTTCCCGCGGGGCTGGTCGGCGACCATGGCGACGACAGCAGTGTCGAGGAAACGGCGGTCCGCGAGCTCGAAGAGGAGACGGGCTTCACGGCGGCGCGGATCGAGCGGCTCGGCGACTTTCACTCGTCGCCCGGCATGCTCAGCGAGAGCTTTGCTCTGGTGCGGGCGCATGGGCTCAGCCGGGGCAGCGAGGGTGGCGGGGTCCCGGGCGAGGAGGAGATCGTCGTCCACCTCGTCCCGAAGGACGAACTGACGACCTTCGTCGCAGCCAAGCGCGCCGAGGGCGTTGCGATGGACGTCAAGCTGCTGCTTCCGCTTGCATCTTATTTGCTTGATTCTTCAACGGCTTAGCAAGGCGGCATTCAGGCCGCATCGATAGGCTTGGCCAAAAGGTTCACGTCGTTCGTCGATCCCGGCCTTGGCAGATCCAAGGGGCCTCGGCAGGGAGCGGGACGACAAAGATGATGAGGTCGCTCTTCAATGCGGAATATGTTTCTTCTCGCCGGGTCGGCGATGGTCCTCCTGTCGGGGTGCGCGACCGTGCCGCCCGCTGAGCAGGCTAGCGTGAACCCGGCCGCGGTTCCGGTCGCTGCCCCGGTCGACGCGCCGGCGGTGCCGAACAATCCTCTGCTGGCCGACTGGTCGGGGGGTTTCGAGGGGGTTCCGCCCTGGGACAAGGTCAAGGTCACCGACTTCCCCGAGGCATTCGCTTTCGCGATCGACGAGCAGCGCCGTGAATATCGCGCGATCACCGAAAATCCGGAAGCGCCGACCTTCGCCAACACGATCGAGGCGATGGAGAAGGCGGGCCGGCGGCTCGACCGGGTCGGATCGATCTTCGGTGTCTACACCGACAATCTGTCGACGCCCGAAGTGCAGGCGCTGGACAAGGAGTGGAGCCCCAAATTTTCGGCCGCGAGCGACGAGATCCGGCTCGACCCGAAGCTCTTCGCTCGGGTCGAGACGCTCTACAACAATCGCGCGAGCCTCGGCCTCGATGCGGTCCAGACCCGCTTGCTGACCCGCACCTACGAGAGTTTCGTTCGCAATGGCGCGAAGCTCGACGCGGCGCAGAAGCAGCAGCTGTCGGCCTACAATCAGCAACTCGCGGGTCTTTTCTCCGACTTCAATGCGCGGCTGCTCGCTGATGAGGGCAGTTTCATCCAGGCGAGCGCTGCGGAAATGAAGGGCGTGCCGGCGGACGTGATGAGCGTCGCGGCGACCACGGCCAAGGCGAAGGGCCTTCCGGCCGGCACCTACGCCATCCGCAATACGCGTTCGGCGGTGGAACCCGTGCTTACCTTCGGCACCAACCGCGCGCTTCGGCAGAAGGTCTGGACTGCATTCGTCAATCGCGGCGACAACGGAAATGCCAACGATACCAATGGTCTGATCAAGCAGATCGTGAAGCTTCGCGCCGATCGCGCCAAGCTGCTCGGCTATCCGACGCATGCGCACTGGCGGATGCAGGACACGATGGCGAAGACGCCCGAGCGGGCCATGGAGCTGATGATGCGCGTGTGGCCTGCGGCGGTCGCTAGGGTCAAGGAAGAGGTCGCCGACATGGCGCCCTTCGCCAAGCGCGAAGGCGTGAAGACGGTCGAGCCGTGGGACTATCGCTACTTCAACGAGAAGGTGCGCAAGGCAAAGTACGACCTGTCGGAAGAGGAGATCAAACCCTACTTCCAGCTCGATAACCTCGTGCAGGGCATGTTCTGGTCGGCAGGCCAGCTCTATGGCCTCGAATTCAAGGAGAATACCGGGGCGGTCCCGGTCTTCCACCCCGACGTGCGCACCTTCGAGGTCAGCCGCGAAGGCAAGCCGGTCGGGCTCTTCTACCTCGACACCTATGGCCGTGAGGGCAAGCGCTCAGGCGCGTGGATGACGACCTATCGGTCGCGTGCGCGACTGCTCGGCGACGACATCGTGCTGGCGAGCAATAACAACAACTTCAACAAGCCGGCCCCGGGCGAGCCGGTGCTGGTCAGCCTCGACGATGCGTCGACGCTGTTCCACGAGTTCGGGCACGCGATCCACTATCTCAATGTGGACGTGAAGTATCCGAGCCTCGGCGGCGCCCAGCGCGACTTCGTGGAATATCCGAGCCAGGTGAACGAGAATTGGCTGCTGACCCGGCCGGTGCTCGATCGCTTCGCGAAGCATTACAAGACCGGCCAGTCGATGCCGCAGAGCCTGGTCGACAAGATCGAGAAGGCCGACACGTTCGGTCAGGGCTTTGCGACCGTGGAATATCTCTCGTCGGCGCTGGTCGACATGAAGCTGCACCTGCAGCCGGGCGGGGACGTCGACCCTGACTCGTTCGAGCGGAACACGCTGACCGAACTGGGAATGCCGCGCGAGATGGTGATGCGCCACCGCCTGCCGCAGTTCGGGCATCTGTTCAGCTCGGACGCCTATTCGGCGGGCTATTACAGCTATCTCTGGTCCGAGACGATGGATGCCGACACCTGGGCGGCGTTCGAGGAGACTGGCGATCCGTTCAACAAGACGATCGCCGAGCGTTTCCGGACCATTCTGCTGAAGACCGGCAACGAGACCGACCGCGCGGAGGCCTATCGTCAGTTCCGCGGGCGGGATCCCGACGTGACGGCGCTGCTCAAGCGGCGCGGCTTCCCGGTGAAGTGACCACGATGCCGCTCCGGCCGGGGCCGGGGCGGCATTGCCGCTTCTAAAGGCGGGCTTTCTCGGCCTGCTTCCAGGCCAAAGCGGCAAGCGGCTCCAGCGCCTTTGCGCTTTCGGCGGCATGGGCGCTGGACGCATTGCCCCGGGCAAGCCGACCCTTGATGCCATGGATGATCGCGGCGAGGCGGAAGAAGTTGAAGACCATCAGATAGTCGAAGGCGGGAATGCCGCTTCGACCGGTGCGGCGACAGTAGGCCGCCACATATTCTTCTTCCGACGGAATACCGAGCGAGGGAAGATCGAGTCCGGCGAGGCCGGTGAAGATGCCGGCGGGCATGCGGTACATCATGCAATGGTAGACGAAGTCGCTTTCGGGATCGCCTAGAGTCGACAATTCCCAATCGAGCACAGCCTTTACCGCCGGGCGTTCGGCATCGAAGATCATGTTGTCGCAGCGATAGTCGCCATGGACGATCCGGCTGTCGCCGCTGTCCGCGGGAAGATGCTTCTGAAGCCAGTCGACCAGCAGGTCCATGTGGTCGACACGCCCGGCGTCGGTGTCGGAAAGATATTGTTTGGACCAGCGGGCCACTTGGCGCTCGACGAAGCCGCCGGCGCGGCCATAATCGGCGAGGCCGATGGCAACAGGATCAAAGCCGTGAAGCGCGGCGATGGTGGCGTTCATCGCGTCGAAGTGCGCGGCGCGGTCGGACGGTTCGAGGCCAGGAAAATGCGCTTCCCAGACGATCCGTCCCGGGACCATGTCCATGAGGAAGAAGGCGGTGCCGATGACGCTTTCGTCTTCGCACAGGCCGTGGACGCGGGGCACGGGAAAGCCTTCGCCGCCGAGCGCCGCCATGACACGATATTCGCGATCGACGGCATGGGCGCCGGGCAGCGTCTTGCCCGGGGGTTTGCGGCGCAGCACGTAGGAGCCCGACGGCGTGTCGAGCTTGTAGGTCGGGTTCGACTGCCCGCCCTTGAACTGACTGACCGTGAGGGGGCCCGTGAAGCCCTCGACGTTCGTCGCCATCCAGTCGGCGAGGGCCTGCTCGTCGAAGCGCAGGCGCTCCGAAACATCACGGGTACCGGTGTTGGCGGAAGTGCGATCCATCGGTCGTTCATCGGCTGGCGCGAAGCGAGTGGCAAGGCAGGTCGCGCAACTTGTTGGCGCATGCGACGGTTTGAGGGACATGCCGAAGCTTATCCAGATTTCAGACCTTCATTTCGGGGCGCATGACGAGGCGATCGTCGAGGCCGTCGAGCGCGAAGTCGACCAGGCCGCGCCAGACCTGCTGATCGTCAGCGGGGATTTCACCCAGCGCGCCCGGACCGAGCAATATCAGCGTGCGGGCAAGTTTCTCGAGCGGATGCGCGACGCCGGGCACGAGGTCCTCGCAGTTCCGGGCAATCACGACATTCCGCTCTACGACGTCCTGCGTCGCTTCCTCTCGCCGCTTTCGCGCTACAAGAAATATATCGATGGGACGCTCTGCCCCTGGCATCAGCTGTCCGGTGTCGCGGTGCTCGGGCTGAACACGGCGCGATCGTTGACGATCAAGGATGGTCGCATCAATCGCGAACAGGTCGACTTCGTGCGCGAGCACTTCGAAAGCGTGTCGAGCGGAGACCTGAAGGTTCTCGTCACCCATCATCCGCTGTTCGCGCTCCCGGTCGACGACCAGGGCATCCTGGGCAAGGCAATCGGACGGCAGGAGCTCGCGCTCGACGTGGTGAACGACCTCGGCATCGATGTCCTCCTTGCCGGGCACAACCATCGGGCCTCGACCCATTATGCGCGTGACCTCGTGACGCGGGCGGGCGGGGCGCTGGTCGTGCAGGCGGGCACTGCAACGTCGGTCCGGACTCGTGAGGAAGTGCAGAGCTTCAACATCCTTGAGGTCTCGCCGCATGAGGTGGCGGTCGGCCTGAAGCGCTGGAACGGCACGCAGTTCGAGGCGGCCGAGCCGGCGCGTTACGTCGAGCGCGATGGTGGTTGGAACCAGGCGGAGGTGGTCGCGGATCCGGCAGAGGCTTGAGCCACGGTCGCGACCGGTCCATTGCCGCGTCATGATCGACGGCTTCGACCTTGCAGACTTCGTGAACCGCGCTTTGGCCGAGGACCTCGGCACGGGTGGAGACGTCACGTCGACGAGCACCATTCCGGCAGATGCGCGCTTTGTCGCAGTGATGAACTGCCGCGAGGAGATCGTGGTCGCGGGAATCGAGATTGCGGAAGCCTTCTTCCGGCAGCTCGACCCCCATGTGCAGATCGACCGCCGCTGTGAGGACGGGGATCGGATCGCCGCGGGCACGGTCATGATGCGGCTCGAAGGACAAGCGCGGGCGATGCTGACCGCCGAACGGTCGGCGCTCAACACGCTTCAGCATCTGTCGGGGATCGCGACCCTGACCCGGCGCTATGTCGATCTCATCGAGGGCACCGGGGCGGTATTGCTCGACACGCGCAAGACCACGCCTGGCCTTCGGCTGCTCGAGAAATATGCGGCCAGGATGGGAGGCGCGACCAATCATCGGCTGCGCCTCGACGACGGCCTGCTGATCAAGGACAATCATGTCGCGGTGAATGGCAATGTCGAGGCGGCTGTCGCCAAGGCGAAGGCGGCGAACTCGGGCCTGCAGATCCAAGTCGAGGTGGACCGCGTGGCACAGATCGAACCCGCGCTGGCGGCGGGTGCGGAGCGCCTCCTTCTCGACAACATGCCGCCGCCGGTGCTTCGTGAAGCGGTGGCGCTGGTCGCCGGGCGGGTGCCGCTCGAGGCATCGGGCGGCGTCAACCTCGACACCATCCGCGCGATCGCCGAGACGGGAGTCGACTTCATCTCCGTCGGGCGGATCACGCAGAGCGCCCCGGCGGTCGATATCGGCCTCGATTTCTCGTTAACCTAGCTGAACGAAGCCGAACGCCGCCATTCAGGGCGATGTCAGCGGGGCGGGTGCAGAACGGCTCCAACGAAAGGAGCCCTGCTCATGTTCAAGAAGATCCTCTTTGCCGCCTCCGCCGCTTCGCTGGTCGCCATTCCGGGCGTCGCGAGCGCGCAATATTATCCGGGTGCCGGCTATGACGGCGGCTACAGCGGCCGCGGCTATTATGGCTACAATGGCAACCGCTGCTCGGGCACGACCGGCACCGTCGTTGGCGGTGTCGCCGGCGCAGTCCTCGGGAACCAGATCGGCAAGGGTCGCGGCGGCTACGACTATTACGGCAACCGCCGTGGTGGCAGCGGCACGACCGGGGCCATCATCGGTGGTGCGGTCGGTGCCCTCCTCGGTCGGAAGATCGACAAGGACAGCTGCAAGAGCCGTCGCTACAATGGTTATGACAACCGCTACAGCCGTTACGGCTATCGCTACTAAGCGACTGGTCTGACGCGAGAAGAGGCCGCCGGGCAATCGTCCGGCGGCCTTTTTCGTTTGGGGCTGGCAAAGGCGGCGTTATAGGCGCTGCCGAGAAGAGGAGTTTGCACGCCGTGTTCAAGGGACTGTCGCCGATCATGTACCAGGGCCGCGAGGTCTGGCCGCTGGTAGAAGGCGGCAAGGGTGTCAGCGCGACCAATCACGCCAGTTCGGGCGCCTGGGCGGCGGCCGGCGGGATCGGGACGGTCAGCGCGGTCAATGCCGACAGCTACGACCCCGAAGGCCGGATCGTGCCGCAGGTCTACCGCGGGATGACCCGCCGCGAGCGCCACGAAGAATTGATCCAATATGCGATCGACGGCGCGGTGACGCAGGTCAAGAAGGCCTATGACATCGCCAGCGGCAAGGGTGCGATCAACATCAACGTGCTGTGGGAAATGGGCGGCGCGCAGCATGTCCTCCACGGCGTACTCGAGCGGACCAAGGGCCTCGTCGCGGGAGTCACCTGCGGCGCGGGCATGCCCTACAAGCTCAGCGAGATCGCGGCGCAGTACAATGTTTCCTACCTTCCGATCGTCAGTTCGGGCCGCGCTTTCCGCGCGCTTTGGAAACGTGCCTACAGCAAGGTCGCGAACCTTCTTTCGGCGGTCGTCTACGAAGATCCCTGGCTCGCCGGCGGCCACAACGGCCTCAGCAACGCCGAGGACCCGCGCGCGCCTCAGGATCCCTATCCGCGCGTCGCCGAACTGCGTGCCGTGATGCGCGAGGGCGGGATCAGCGACGATGTGCCGATCGTCATGGCGGGCGGCGTGTGGCGGCTCGATGAGTGGGAAGACTGGATCGGCAACCCGGAGCTTGGGAGCATCCTCTTCCAGTTCGGAACGCGCCCGCTGTTGACGCAGGAGAGCCCGATCCCGGTCGAGTGGAAGCAGCGGCTGATGACCCTCGAAGAGGGCGATGTCCTGCTCCACAAGTTCAGCCCGACTGGGTTCTATTCGTCGGCGGTGCGCAACCCCTTCCTGCGCAATCTCGAAGCGCGCAGCGAGCGCCAGATCGCTTTCACCAAGGAGAGCATCGGCGATCATGCATTCGAACTCGACGTCGGCATCGGGACCAAGAAGAACTATTGGGTGACCAAGGGTGACCTGCAGCACGCCCGCGAGTGGTATGGTGCCGGCTACACCCAGGCGATGAAGACCCCGGACGACACCCTGGTGTTCGTCACGCCCGAGGAAGAAAAGATCATCCGCAAGGATCAGGCGGACTGCATGGGCTGCCTGTCGCAGTGCAGCTTCTCCAGCTGGGCCGACAATGAGAAGAACAGCACTGGCCGCCTTGCCGATCCGCGCAGCTTCTGCATCCAGAAGACCCTCCAGGACATTGCCCACGGCGGGCCGGTCGAGGAGAATCTGATGTTCGCTGGCCATGCGGCCTTCCGCTTCAAGACCGATCCCTTCTACTCGAACGGCTTCGTGCCCACGGTGAAGCAACTCGTCGATCGGATCCGGACGGGGGCGTGATGAAGCGGCTGCTCGCCCTCGCATTGCTGGCGGCGGCCACGGCCGCGCCGGCGCAGGACAAGGAAGTGCCCTATTGGGCCTCCCTGGCAAGCGGCGAGGCGATGATGCGGACGGGGCCGGCGCGGACCTATCCCGGCATCTGGCTGTACAAGCGACGCGACCTTCCCGTCCGGGTGCTGAAGCGTCACGAGAACTGGCGCTTGATCGAGGACAGCGAAGGCGCGCGCGGCTGGATGCTGCGAACCATGCTCAGCGATCGGCGGACCGCGATCATCAAGGGGGATTCGCCGCGCCCCGTCCATGCCAACCCCGACGACGGGAGCCGGGTCCGCTACATGGTCGAGCCCGGCGTCGTCGGGCGGATCAGCGACTGCGACGACGGCTGGTGCCATATCGAGATGGGCAAGCGTCAGGGGAGCGTGCGTATCTCCGATCTGTGGGGCGTCGCTCCCGGCGAAGTCGTCGACGACTAGCCTGTAAAGAGTTCTTGACTGTAAAGTATGCTTGTCATACCCCGACTCTCATGGAGAATCGGGTCAAGCACTGGCGTGAGCATTCCGGCTGGTCGCAAGGCGAACTTGCCCGCAGGCTCGGCGTGTCACGGCAGACGATCAACGCGGTCGAGACCGACAAATATGATCCGAGCCTCCCGCTGGCATTGCGAATGGCCAAGCTGTTCGCGGTGTCGGTCGATCTCCTTTTCATCGATCATTGGGAGCCCGAAGCATGAGCTCGATGCCGCGCCTGTCGAACGCCAAGGTTCGAAAGTCCCTTCTGCAGATGCTGATCGGAGGCATTGCCGGAGGGACCGCAATGGTCGCCATGCTGACCGCGCTCGAGCGGCACGAGGGTCTGCTTGAAGATGGCGGGCGGCTGGCAGCGCTGGCGACGGCCCTGGTCTATGCGCTGATGGCCGTCTTTGTTGCCATTGGGACCATGTTGCCGAGGTTTGGTGCCAAGACGCTCAATGTCGAGGACGAGGGCGAAATCGCCGAGCAGAAGGTCGCGCTGGTGATCGGCTTCATCACCTTCGTGCTGGTCGCGATCTTCCTCGGGTCATTGGCTCTGGTCTCGACCGCGGACCAGCCTGGGCTCCTCTCGCCCCCGGTGGCCGCCATCCTCGCGGCCGGGTCTGCCCTGATCCTGATTGCCGTGGCAATCCGCTATCGGAATGTCGGTGACGAAATGATGCGGCTCGCGTCCAAGGATGCGAGCAACACCCTCGTTCTGCTTCTGCTCGCCGTGGTCGGGACGAAGTCGGCGGCCGCACAACTCGGTTACGCGTCGCCGCTGGCGCCGCTCGAGCTTCTGTCCGCCTTCTTCGCCCTCTATCTCCTCGCCGTCTTTATCTCGGTCGGACGGCGAGGCCTGCTGACGCCGCGCTAGACGAGCTCGACCGCGACGGCGGTGGCTTCGCCGCCGCCGATGCAAAGACTGGCGACCCCGCGCTTCAGGCCCTTCTGTTTGAGCGCATTGAGCAGGGTCACGATGATGCGGGTGCCGCTGGCGCCAATCGGGTGACCGAGCGCCGTGGCGCCGCCGTGGACGTTGATCTTGTCGTGGCCGATGCCGAGGTCCTTCATCGCGAACATGGCGACGCAGGCGAAGGCTTCGTTGACCTCGAACAGGTCGACCTCGCCGATGCTCCAGCCGGCCTTGTCGAGGACCTTGTGGATCGCACCGATGGGGGCGATCGTGAATTCGGCCGGGGCCTGCGCATGCGCGGCGGTGGCGACGATCCGGGCGAGGGGGGTCAGCCCCTTACCGCGCGCCAGCGATTCGCGGGTGAGCACCACAGCGGCGGCGCCGTCCGAGATGGAGGAGCTGGTCGCGGCGGTGATCGTCCCGTCCTTTGCGAAGGCAGGCTTGAGCTGCGGGATCTTGTCGGGACGGCCACGGCCGGGAGCCTCGTCGGTATCGACGATCGTCTCGCCCGCGCGGCTCTTTACCGTCACCGGCACGATCTCGTCGGCAAAGCCGCCGCCGTCGATGGCCGCCTTGGCGCGGGTCAGGCTCTCGATCGCATACTCGTCCATCGACTCGCGGGTCAGCTGATAGTCGTTGGCGGTGTCCTGCGCGAAGGTGCCCATCGCGCGGCCTTCCTCATAGGCGTCCTCGAGCCCGTCGAGGAACATGTGATCATAGGCCATGTCGTGGCCGATGCGCGCGCCCGAGCGGTGCTTCTTGAGTAGGTAAGGCGCGTTGGTCATGCTCTCCATGCCGCCCGCGACGATCACGTCGGCATTGCCGGTGGCAATGGCTTCCGAGCCCATGATCACCGTCTGCATGCCCGAGCCGCAGACCTTGTTGACCGTGGTCGCCTGAACCGAGGTCGGGAGCCCGGCCTTGATCGCCGCCTGACGCGCCGGCGCCTGGCCGAGGCCGGCCGGAAGGACGCAGCCCATGTAGATGCGGTCGATCTGCTCGCCAGTCACGCCGGCGCGCTCGACCGCCGCCTTCACAGCGGTGGCGCCGAGGTCGGTCGCGCTGACATCGGCCAGGGCCCCCTGCATCGCACCCATGGGCGTGCGGGCGTAGGAGAGGATGACAGTCGCATTGGACGGGGCAGTAGCCATTGTTCAGCTCCGGTGAGAAAAGATGTTGCACTGCACATAAGACTGAAGCCCGCCTTGTCCAAGCCTCGGCGCCTCTGCTAGCGCGAGCCCCATGTCAGCACCGACCTTGGACTTCGATCTCGGCGAAATGGCCGACGCCATTCGCGACTCCACCCAGCGTTTCGCGACCGACCGGATTTTGCCGATCGCGGCGGAAATCGACCGCGACGATCGCTTCCCCATCGAACTCTGGCCCGAAATGGGCGCGCTCGGCCTCCATGGCATCACCGTCGAGGAGGAATGGGGCGGGCTCGGCCTTGGCTACCTCGAGCATGTGGTCGCGCAGGAAGAAGTGGCGCGGGCCTCGGCTTCGGTCGGTCTTAGCTATGGCGCGCATTCCAACCTCTGCATCAACCAGGTTCGCCGTTGGGGTAATGACGAGCAGAAGCGGAAGTATCTGCCCAAGCTGATCAGTGGCGAGCATGTCGGCGCGCTGGCGATGAGCGAGGCGGGCGCGGGCTCCGACGTCGTGTCGATGAAGCTCAAGGCCGAGAAGAGTGGCAACGGCTATCGGCTGAACGGCACCAAATTCTGGATCACCAACGCCGCTTATGCGGACACTTTGGTGGTCTATGCGAAGACCGCCCCTGACGCCGGCAGCCGCGGGATCACGGCCTTCCTCGTCGAAAAGGACATGGAAGGTTTTTCGATCGGACAGAAGATCGACAAGGTCGGCATGCGCGGTTCGCCGACGGCCGAACTCGTCTTCGACGACTGCTTCGTCCCCGCCGAGAATATCATGGGTCCCGAGAATGGCGGTGTGGCCGTCCTGATGAGTGGGCTCGACTATGAGCGGGCGGTTCTCGCGGGCATCCAGCTCGGCATCATGCAGGCGTGCCTCGATGTCGTCCTGCCCTACGTCCGTGAACGCAAGCAGTTCGGCAAGCCGATCGGGTCGCAGCAGCTGATCCAGGCCAAGGTCGCCGACATGTATGTCGCGCTGAATTCGGCGCGCGCCTATGTCTACCAGGTCGCCAAGGCCTGCGACGCGGGCAAGACCACCCGCTTCGACGCCGCCGGCGCGATCCTGCTGGCGAGCGAGAGCGCGTTCAAGGTGGCGGGCGAAGCCGTCCAGGCGCTTGGCGGCGCGGGCTACACCAAGGATTGGCCGGTCGAGCGCTTCATGCGCGACGCCAAGCTCCTCGACATCGGCGCGGGCACCAACGAGATCCGCCGCATGCTCATCGGACGCGAGCTGATCGGGGCCTAGGCCCCGATCTTCACCTGCCGACGAAGAGGAAGCCGACGCCGGCCATGACGCAGGCGAAGGCGGCGGCGTGGCGCCAGTGGAGGGGCTCGCCGAGCACCGTCACCATGAAGCCCGCGAAGATGATCAGCGTGATCGCTTCCTGCGCGATCTTGAGCTGCGCCCCCGACCAGCCGCTGGCGTAGCCGACCCGGTTGGCGGGTACGGCAAAGCAATATTCGACGAGCGCGATCCCCCAGCTGATCAGGATGACCAGCATGATGGGTTTGTTCATGCCGCCCTTGAGGTGCCAGTACCAGGCGATGGTCATGAAAAGGTTGGAGCAGATGAGCAGCAGGATCGTGGGCATGACGCCCTGCTAGCTCATCTGCTCTTACACGGCGATTGCCTTACCAGACCTTCACGCGTTCCTCGGGCTTGAGATACAGCTTCTGCCCCGCCTTGACGTCGAAGGCGCTATACCAGGGATCGAGGTTGCGGACGGTGAGCGCGCGATACTGACCAGGGGCGTGACCGTCGGTGGCAATCCGGCCGCGCAAACTCTCCTCGCGCATCTTGGTGGCCCAGGCCTGCGAATAAGCGATGAAGAAGCGCTGGTCGCCCGTGAAGCCCTCGATGGTCGGGGCGGGCTTGCCGCCGAGGCTGTCCTGATAGGCCTGATAGGCTGCGGCGAGGCCGGCGACGTCGGCGATGTTCTCGCCGAGCGTCAGCTTGCCGTTCACATGGAGGCCCGGAAGCGGTTCGTAGGCATCATACTGCTTCGCCAGCGCGGCGCCGGCCTGCTGGAAGCGGCTGAAGTCGGCCGGGGTCCACCAGTTGCGGAGAGCGCCGGTCGAGTCGAACAGCGCGCCATTGTTGTCGAAGCTGTGGCTGATCTCGTGCCCAATGACGCTTCCGATCGCGCCATAGTTATAGGCGGCATCGGCCTTGGGATCGAAGAAGGGCCGGACAAGGATCGCTGCCGGGAAGTTGAGCGCATTCTGCACGGGCAGGTTGACGGCGTTCACCAGCTGCGGCGGCATCCACCATTCCGCGCGATCCATGGGCTTGCCGATCTTCGCGATCTGGTGGCGATATTCGGCGAGCGAGGCAGCCTTCTGGTTGGCATAGGCATTGTCGGCGGTGATGCTGAGGCCCGAATAGTCGCGCCAATTGTCCGGATAGCCGACGCCGACAACGATCGAATTGACCTTCTTCAGCGCCTCTTCCTTGGTCGAGGGCGCCATCCAATCGAGGGCCTGCACGCGCTTGGCGAACGCGGCCTTGATACGATCGACCATCTGCTGGACTTCGGCCTTTGCCGAGGCCGGGAAGTATTTGTCGACATACGCCTTGCCGACCGCATCCTGAAGCGCGTTGCTGGTGGCGTTAAGAGCGAGCACGTCGCGCGGGCGCTGCTGCGGAGTGCCCTGAAGGGCAGTTCCGTTGAAGGCGAAGCTGGCGTCGCGGATCGCCTGGGGAAGGACATTCGCCTGCTGGTTCAGCGTGTGGAAGGCGAGCCATTCCTTCCAGCTGTCGAGGGGTTCGGATCCGACCAGTGCGGCCAGCCGCGGGATAGCGGTCGAATGATAGGCCTGGAACTTGGGCGTGCTGCCAAGCTGGGCGGCGTCGAGGAGCGCCGCCCAATCGAGGCCGGGCGCATTCCTCTCGAGCTCGGCACGAGTCCAGACCTTGGCGGCCCTGCTGAAGTCTTCGCTTTCCTCACGGCTGGCATGTGCCTGCGCAATCTTGGTTTCAAGCGCGAGGATGCGCTGGGCGGCACCGGCCGCGTCTGCGCTTCCGGCCGCCCGCATAATCGTCTGCACATAGTTCTTATACTTGTCGCGGATGCCGGCCATCTTGGGATCGGCCGCCAGATAATATTCGCGCTCGGGCAGGCCGATGCCGCCCTGAAGGAGATAAGGCAGGGTTTCGCCGGGCGTGTTCAGACCCTGCGTGACGAAAATTCCGAAGAGATTGTCGGTCTGGAAGTTGGTCGCATTCAGCGGGTCGACGTCGGCGCGGATCGTCCCGCCGATGGCCGAAGCAAGTGCCTTCTTGTCGGCAATGGCGGCGATGGCGTCGAGGTCCGCCTTAGCCGGCGTGAGGCCCGCGCGGTCGATCGCGTCGGTGTTGAGATAGGCATTGTAGTAGTTGGCGATCCGGCCTTCGTTCGTATCGGCGCCGGGGCTGCTCTTGAGGATCGAATCGAACAGCTCGCGCGTGTTCTTCTCGCGCACTTGGTCGGCGGTGAAGAAGGCGCCAACGCTCGACCTGTCGGCCGGGATCTCGGTCGATTTCATCCAGCCGCCGTTGGCGAAGGCGTAGAAGTCGTCACCCGGTGCGACGCTCTTGTCCATCGCAGCCGGAACGATGCCGAGGCCGTTGCCGCTGGCGGGCTGGACGGCGGTCTGGTCCGGCCCCTTGCCGCAGGCGGCAAGGCCGAGCGGAAGGGCGAGAACGGAAGCGGCAAGGAGAAGACGAGTACGGATCATGCAGGCACCCTCATTTGGCGATCAGGAGGTTTGGCTGCGCCCAAGCCTCCGCCTTTGCAAGCCGTCCGCGCCCCGCTAGGCGCGAACACCCACCCTTGTTCGACGAACGTAGGTCAGAGCCAGACGACATGAGCGCGCCGCGCATCGATACGAAGATCAATCTGGACAGCGCGGAGTCTCGCGCCCGTTCGGAGCACAATCGCAAGCTGGCCGAAAAGCTTCGGGCGGACGTCGCGAAGGCGGCGCTTGGCGGGTCGGAAAAGAGCCGCGAGCGGCATGTCAGCCGCGGCAAGCTGCTCCCGCGCGAGCGCGTCGAGCGATTGCTCGACCCGGGCTCGCCTTTCCTCGAGATCGGGCAGCTCGCCGCTTTCGACCTCTACGACGGAGAAGTGCCCGGCGCGGGCATGATCTGCGGCATCGGACGTGTGTCGGGGCGGCAGGTGATGATCGTCTGCAATGATGCGACGGTGAAGGGCGGGACCTATTATCCGCTGACCGTGAAAAAGCATCTGCGGGCGCAGGAGATTGCCGAGGCGAACCGGCTGCCGTGCATCTACCTGGTGGATTCGGGTGGGGCCAACC
Source organism: Sphingomonas sp. SP2 (assembly GCF_058313385.1). Lineage (NCBI taxonomy): Bacteria > Pseudomonadati > Pseudomonadota > Alphaproteobacteria > Sphingomonadales > Sphingomonadaceae > Sphingomonas > Sphingomonas sp. SP2. The sequence continues at coordinate 1,358,362 of NZ_JBZFLD010000001.1, forward strand.
TGCCGCATCAGGCCGAGGTGTTCCCCGATCGCGATCATTTCGGCCGGATCTTCTTCAACCAGGCCAACATGAGTGCACTCGGCATTCCCCAGATCGCATGCGTGATGGGCAGCTGCACCGCGGGCGGTGCCTATGTCCCGGCGATGAGCGATGAAAGCGTCATCGTCCGCAATCAGGGCACCATCTTCCTCGCCGGGCCGCCGCTGGTGAAGGCCGCGACGGGCGAGGTGATCAGTGCCGAGGATCTTGGTGGCGGCGATCTCCATGCGCGCAAGTCGGGCGTGGTCGATCATCTCGCCGAGAATGACGAACATGCCTTGTCGATCGTCCGCGACATTGTCTCGACGCTCCCCGAGCAGACTGGCGCATTCGAGGTGAGCGAAGTTCAGGAGCCTGCCTTCAGCGCCGAGGAGCTCTATTCGATCATTCCCGAGGACGTCCGCGCGCCCTACGACGTTCACGAGGTCATCGCGCGGATCGTCGACGCTAGCGAATTCCACCAGTTCAAGCCGCTCTACGGCACCTCGCTGGTGTGCGGCTTTGCCCACATTCACGGAATGCCCGTCGCGATCCTCGCCAACAATGGGGTTCTGTTCAGCGAGAGCGCGGTCAAGGGCGCGCATTTCATCGAGCTGGCCTGCCAGCGCCGGGTGCCGCTGCTTTTCCTTCAGAACATCTCGGGCTTCATGGTCGGCGGCAAATATGAAGCCGAAGGAATTGCGAAGCACGGAGCCAAGCTGGTGACGGCGGTCGCGACCGCGCAGGTTCCGAAGGTCACTGTCCTGATCGGCGGCAGCTTCGGCGCCGGCAATTACGGCATGTGCGGCCGGGCTTATTCGCCTCGCTTCCTTTTCAGCTGGCCCAACAGCCGGATCAGCGTCATGGGCGGCGAGCAGGCTGCGAGCGTGCTGGCGACCGTCCACCGCGACGCCGAGAAGTGGTCGCCGGAAGAGGCCGAAGCCTTCAAGCAGCCGATCCGCGACGATTATGAAGCGCAGGGGTCGCCTTGGCACGCGACCGCGCGTCTTTGGGACGATGGGATCATCGATCCGGTCCAGACCCGCGACGTCCTCGGCCTTGCGCTTGCCGCCTCGCTCAATGCTCCCATTCCCGAACGACCGCAGTTCGGCATCTTCCGGATGTAAAGAGATCATGCGTACCGACTGGACCCGCGCGGAGATCGCGCAGCTTTTCGATCTGCCCTTCACCGAGCTTCTGTTTCGTGCTGCCGAAACGCACCGGGCGAACCACGCGGCGGGTGAGGTGCAACTCTGCACGTTGCTGTCGATCAAGACCGGCGGCTGCCCCGAGGATTGCGGCTATTGCTCGCAATCGGCGCACGCAAAGTCCGGGCTCAGGGCCGAGAAGCTGATGGACGTCGATGCGGTACTCGCAGCGGCGGCCGAGGCCAAGGCGGCGGGATCGCAGCGTTTCTGCATGGGCGCTGCCTGGCGGAGCCCAAAGGATCGCGACATGGCTGCGGTCTGCTCGATGGTGGCCGGGGTGAAGGCCATGGGGCTCGAGACCTGTATGACGTTGGGCATGCTGACCGGCGAACAGGCGCGGGCGCTGAGCAACGCCGGGCTCGATTATTACAATCACAACATCGACACGTCGCCCGAACATTACGGCGAGATCATCTCGACCCGTAGTTTCGGTGAGCGGCTAGATACGCTGGAGGAAGTGCGGAAGGCGGGAATCAGCGTATGCTGCGGAGGTATCGTCGGCATGGGCGAACGGCGTGAGGATCGCGTCGGCTTCCTCCATTCGCTGGCGACGCTGCCGAGGCATCCTGAGAGTGTCCCGATCAATGCGCTCGTACCGGTCAAGGGGACGGTACTTGGCGACATGTATGCGGGCGAGCGGCTGATCGACGACATCGAGTTCGTGCGCACCGTGGCGGTGGCGCGGATCACCATGCCGCGTTCGATGGTGCGTCTGTCCGCGGGTCGCGAGAGCATGAGCGAGGCGACGCAGGCGCTGTGCTTCTTCGCGGGCGCGAACAGCATCTTTACGGGCGACAAATTGCTCACGACGAGCAACGCCGGCGAGGATCGCGATGCCGCGTTGCTGACGAAGCTCGGGCTTACGCCGATGCAGGGCGAGGAGCCCATGCGTGTTCTGGAGGCTGCCGAATGATGCAATCATTGCTCATCGCCAATCGCGGTGAGATCGCTTGCCGGATCATGCGGACCGCGCAGCGGCTGGGCATTCGCACCATCGCCGTTTTTTCGGACGCCGATGCAACGGCGCTGCACGTGCGAACGGCCGATGAGGCAGTGCATATCGGTCCGAGCCCTGCGCGCGAGAGCTATCTCGTTGGCGAGCGGATCATTGCCGCCGCGAAGGAAACGGGCGCTGAAGCCATTCACCCCGGTTACGGCTTCCTCAGCGAGAATGCCGATTTCGCGCAGGCGGTCATCGATGCCGGGCTGATCTGGGTCGGGCCGAAGCCTGCCAGCATTCGCGCCATGGGCCTTAAGGATGCGGCCAAGCGGCTGATGTCCGAGGCAGGTGTCCCGGTTACTCCAGGCTATCTCGGCGATGACCAGTCGCTGGCGCGCTTGCAGGCAGAGGCCGACGGCATCGGTTACCCGATTCTCATCAAGGCAGTGGCCGGGGGCGGCGGCAAGGGGATGAGGCTCGTGGAGCGAGCGGAGGACTTTGCCGATGCACTTGCCAGCTGCCAGCGGGAAGCGGAGTCGAGCTTCGGCAATGCCGTCGTCCTGCTCGAACGGTACATCCGCTCCCCGCGGCATATCGAAGTGCAGGTGTTCGGCGACAGTCACGGCGACGTCGTGCACCTGTTCGAACGCGACTGTTCGCTGCAGCGCCGGCACCAGAAGGTGATCGAGGAAGCGCCGGCCCCTGGCATGGACGAGGCGACGCGCGAGGCGGTCTGCTCGTCCGCTGTTCGGGCGGCGAAAGCCGTCGATTACGAGGGCGCGGGCACCATTGAGTTCATCGCCGATGCGAGCGAGGGACTTCGCGCCGACCGCATCTGGTTCATGGAGATGAACACCCGCCTACAGGTCGAGCACCCGGTGACCGAAGAAATTACCGGGCAGGATCTTGTAGAGTGGCAGCTCAGGGTCGCCGCGGGCGAACGACTGCCGCGCCAGCAGGACGAACTTTCGATCCATGGGCATGCGATCGAGGCGCGGCTCTATGCCGAAGACCCCGCGAGCGGGTTCCTGCCGTCGACGGGCTTACTCGAGCATTTCGATCTCGGGGATGAGGGCCGCATCGAGACCGGGGTCGAAGAGGGCGATGAAATCTCGCCTTTCTACGATCCGATGATTGCCAAGCTTGTTGCGCACGGGGACAGCCGGGACGAAGCCGTTGGCGCGCTGGCGACGATCCTCGATGAGGTCGAGGTCTGGCCAGTACGGACGAACGCGGCTTTCCTCTTCAATTGCCTGCTCGATGACGAGTTTGGCGAGGGCGATGTCGATACGGGTTTCATCGCTCGCAAGTCCGACACACTCGTTCCGCCGTCGCTGGCCGATGACGCCTTGTGGCAAGCCGCCGCTGCGATTGCACTTGCCGATGAAGAGGGCGAGGCAAATCCCCTCAGCGGGTTCCGGCTCAATGCGCCACCGTCGCCCTCGGTCACCCTCAGCCATGGCCAGGAACGACGGCGGGTCACGCTGTCGGACGACAGCGATCTTGGCCCTGTGTCGGGTTTTCGGGACGACAAGCGCGTGGTCGTCTTCTTCGAAGGCCAGGCCTACGAATTCAGCTTCGCCGCACGTGGCAAGGTCGGTGGTGCACTCAGCGATGGTTCGCTCGTGGCGCCGATGCCGGGCAAGGTCACGAGCGTCGACGTGGCCGCCGGGGACCAGGTCGCGAAGGGACAGCGCCTCCTCACGCTCGAGGCGATGAAGATGGAGCATGCCATCGTTGCGCCCTTCGACGGTGTCGTCGGCGAACTGAATGTCGCCGCCGGAAGCCAGGTGCAGGTCGAAGCCGTGCTTGCGAGGGTGGACGCGGCTGCGGCCTAACGCCGACTTGATCCGACTGGTTCGGAGGCTCTAGCGGCGATGACTAAATTAATGGTGCCCCGGATGCAGGGCACGGCAGGGAGGTTAAGCAGATGCAGATCAATGGTGTCGCCGCGGTTGTGACGGGTGGTGCGTCGGGGCTGGGTGAAGCGACGGCGCGCGCGCTGGCGGAGAAGGGGGCCCGCGTCGCCATCTTCGACCGCAATGAAGAGCAGGGCCAGAAGGTCGCGAGCGAGATCGGCGGCATTTTCTGCGAATGCGACGTGACGAGCGATGACGCGGTCGCTGCGGCCTTCGCCAAGGCCCGGGAAGCGCAGGGGCAGGAGCGCGTGCTCATCAATTGCGCCGGTGTCGCGAATGCCGTGAAGACCGTGGGTCGGGACCGCGAAACAAAGGAAGTGAAAAAGTATCCGCTGCACCAGTTTGAATTGGTGATTGGGATCAACCTCATCGGCACGTTCCGCTGCATTGCGCATTCGGCGGCCGGAATGGTGGATGCGGAGCCGCTCGAAGACGGCGAGAAGGGCGTCATCATCAACACCGCGTCGGTCGCCGCCGAGGACGGGCAGATCGGTCAGGCCGCTTATTCGGCCTCGAAGGGCGGTGTCCTTGCGATGACGCTCCCGATCGCCCGCGACCTGATGAACGAGGGCGTTCGCGTCAACACGATCCTGCCGGGCGTCTTCAAGACCCCGATGGTCGCGATGATGCCGCAAAATGTTCAGGATGCGCTGGCTGCCCAGGTCCCATTTCCCAAGCGCCTCGGCCAGCCGGCGGAATATGCCAAGCTTGCAGTCTTCATGGTCGAGAGCGGCTATCTAAACGCAGAGCATGTCCGGCTCGACGGCGGCATCCGCATGGCTCCGAAGTAAGGTGGATCTGCGGTTTCTTCTCGAACAGCTTGTTCCTGCCTGCTGGGAGGCGGGGGAAGCCATTCGAGAAGTCCGCAGGAGGGGCTTTGTCCATCAATTGAAGGGGGATCAGTCTCCAGTCACCGAAGCCGATCATGCGGCCGAGGCCATTTTGCTGCGCGCATTGTCGGAAGCCGCGCCCACCATTCCGGTCGTGGCGGAGGAAGAAGTTGCGGCCGGGCGCTGCCCGGACGTCGGCGACTTTTTCTTCCTCGTCGATCCGCTTGATGGGACGAAAGAATTTGTCCGCGGCGGCGACGATTATACGGTGAATATCGGCCTCGTATCGCGGGAAGCACCGCTGCTTGGGCTGGTGCTTGCGCCCGAGCAGGGGCGCCTTTTCGGTGGCATCTGCGAAGAAGGGGCCTTCGTCGAGGAGCGAGGCGCGCGCCGCTCCATTGCCGTTTACGAGCGTCGTCACGAACCGATGCGCGTGGTCGCGTCGAAGTCGCATTATAATCCCGAGACGCAAGCCTATCTCGATGCGCATGCCGCTGGCGCCGAGCTCGTCTCGGTCGGATCGAGCCTGAAGTTCTGCGTCGTGGCCGAAGGTCGGGCGGACTTTTACCCTCGCCTGTCGCCGACCTGTGAATGGGATACGGCAGCAGGCCATGCAGTGCTGGTGGCAGCAGGTGGAAGGGTCGATGGGCCCGATGGGAGGCCCCTTGCCTATGGAAAGAGTGGTTTTCTCAATCCGGGCTTCACCGCCACCAGTGGATGGGCAGCACCTTCGGTCGGTGTGTATCTGCGCGACTAGTTTTCACTGCCAGAGGCGGTGATTGCCGGTGTCGTCATCATTGTCCGAGGCCCTGACCTGCGCCCTGATCACGGTCATCACATCGACTTCCGCCTGGATGCAATCGAGCCGGGTAAGCAGGCCGCGAACTTCGCCGCCGATGAGCGGGTCGCGCGACAAGTGACGGGCCAGTAGGACCGTTCGCTCCAGCGCGTGCTGGAGCGTGGCCAGGGCCTCCTGGCGGTCGTCCGACTGGCTTCGAAATTCCTTCATGCAGGCTCCGCGGTGTCTCGACATGCACCTTGGCTTCTGAATGCTTTCCGGCGCCCTTGCGCTCCCTCGAAGGCGGAGCAATTTTTTCGGCGACAATCCCAATGCGAAGAGTGTAGGCTTGTCACGCTCGGTTGACGGTTTCCCTAGGGGTGGCTTCATGTCCCGAGCTTCTGCGCAACTATCCTACGACCAGGCCCCGGTACTTCCGCCCGTCCTCGTGATTGGCGACACGCCGGCTGCCCGGGAGCGCGCCCGGCAGACGGTGGACTGCAGCGACCATCATTCGTCCGCGATCCTTACGCTGAAGGAAGCCGCCGAGGACGTCGGACATGCGATTTCGCTCTCGGCAATCTGGGTGGAGTTTCAGGAAGCGCCCGATGCACAGGGACGGGGGCTACTCGAACGGATCGGCGTTGAAGCCGCGCGCCGCCAAGCGGGCGTGGTCGTATCTACGAAGCTTGATCATCTCGACGAGGTCCTACTCTGGCTCGGGGGAGCCGACGCCGAGGTCCTGGTCGATGCGGACGAGGCCGAGCGTTTTGGTGCCCTTTCGGTAGCGGGCAGCCGCTTCGGTTCGGGACTGCGTGAGGGCGCGACGGAGGCCAGCAGTGCCAAGCTTCGGCAATTGAGCGAGGAAGTCAGCCGCATCGCAGCGACGTTGTCGCGACTGAGCAGCTCGACCAACCAGCCGCCCTTGTCGCCCGCGACCATGGCGCCGCCGAGGGCGGACGTTCCGACCGTATCGGCGGAAGCCTTGCGCGGCATGATCAGGGCGCGGCGGCTTCGGTCGAATTTCCTGCCGGCCGATCTCTTCGCCGACCCGGCATGGGACATGCTGCTCGATCTTCTTCAGGCGGAAATCGTGCAGCATCGCGTGCCTGTCTCGAGCCTCTGCATTGCGGCTGCGGTGCCGGCGACGACCGCGCTACGATGGATAAAGTCGATGACCGAGCGGGGGCTGCTGGTCCGACGCGACGACCCGCATGACGGCCGACGCGTGTTCATCGAGATGGCGCCGGCGACGAGCGCGTCGCTCCGGCATTATTTCGCGGACGTCGGGATGGCCGCAATCTGAGAGGGCTTGCCAGTGGGCGGTCTTGGCTCCATCGGGCGTCCGGGGGCGCTTAGCTCAGCTGGTAGAGCGGCTCGTTTACACCGAGTAGGTCGGCGGTTCGAACCCGTCAGCGCCCACCATCCCTCCGTCTAGCCCAGTGGGCGCACCAGTTTCGTTGGCAAGGCCAGATAGGGCGGATCGTTGATGACGATCTGCCGCGTGCCGCTGCCATGTGGCAGGAGATGGAGTTTGCCGCCATCCCGGGCGAGCAGCCGCCCGAAGACGAACCGGCCGGCCGGCCGGGGCACCACGATGTCGCGGTTGATCGCCCTGCCGAAATCTTCCGGACCGAGGCGGTCGCACCAGATTTCGTCACCGAGGCGGTAATCGCCAAGGCTTCCCGTGACCGTGAGGGCGACCTGCCCGGGGGCAGGCCGGGGCGGAAGGACGACTTGGGCTTTCTTCGGAGCAACGGCATTGTCACTGCCGATCTGCGCAAGGACCTCGAGCTGTTCTCTGGCCGGATGATCAACCAGATCGGTTGGCGCTACACCTAAGGCATCGGCAATCCGGTTTAGCCAGCCGACCGAAACGGTTCGCATTCCGGTCTCAAGCCGTCCGATTGTCTGCGGCGTCGTCGGAGGATCGCAGCGCTTGGCGACGTCATCGAGCGTCATGCGCTTGGCTTTTCGAACTTCTCGAATTCGCGTGATCATCTAGCCCTCCTAACCGATGCGGTTTTATTTCTGTCCTACAAGTGCATCGATATGGCAAGTCCCTGACGTCCAAAATCTTATTGGAGACAAGCTTTGCCCAAGCGAAAGTCGAGAAAGGCCACGGTCAACAAGGAGCAAAAGGGAGCGAGGCGGAGTGTCACTGTGAATGATGTGGAGTCGCCGCTCGGCTGGCTGCATCGGCACGGGCATCTTGATGTCCGGCAGTTCGATGCGGGCGAGAAGCTCAGGGAGGATTGGGAGCAGGCGTGCCTGTCGCCGCATGTCACGATGCGCTGGGATCCGGCTCCGGTCGGTGGAAGGCGTAACCATTCGTCAGGCCTCACGATGAGTGAGCAGCAAGTGCGGGCGAAGCAGAGATTCGATGGGGCAGTGGATATGTGCGGACCGGGAATGTCCGACATTCTCTGGCGGATCGTCTGCGCTGGCGAGGGTATGCGCGACGCCGAGACGGCGTTGGGTTGGCCAGCGCGTGCGGGCAAGCTGGTCCTTAGGATGGCGCTCGACCGGGTGGCCGATTATTATCGTCTGCCAGACGGAAAGTAGGGAGCGCGTCGAAACGCGCCCCCTCTTTGCTCACACGTTGGTCGAGGACTGGTCGCTCTGCTGCGAACGTTCCTGATCAACACCGTTACGGTTCGACGACATGCTTTCGCTGTCCTGTGCGCCCTGACCGTCGGGAGCGAACTCCTGGTCAGGCTGTGCGCCGGCAGCGGTCATGCCTTCATTGGCTGTGTTGCCCATGTCTTCAGCGGAGGCGCTGAAGAGGCCACTGCCGCTCTCGTCTGGAGCGTTGCCCGAGGCGCCCTGCGGCGAGGCGTCGGACTGCTGGTCGCGGACATTAACTTCGCCGCTGTTGCCATAAGCTGCCTGGCCGGTGGCAAAGCCGTCGCTGCCGATTTGCTGATCCTGGCCGGTCGGCTGCTTCCGCTGGTCATCGATCGGTTGCTGAGAAGTCTGACCTGTCTGCTGCCCATCGTCCTGCTGGCCGGGCGTGCGTTCGTTGGCGTTCATACTCTTACTCCTCCATGGCCCCGATACTCAGGTCAACAAAGCCCGGGAGTGAGCGGTCGTTCCGTACGGGTCTTTGGCGGGGCTCGAGCAGGCAAAAGAAAAGGGCCGCCCGATCTTCTCGGGCAGCCCAATTCTTTTCCTGAAGCGGAGGCTATCAGGCCTGTTCGGCAGGGCTCTCTTCTTCAGTTACCTCGGCGGTCGCGCCGGGCTCGGCATTCGGATCGTAATCCTCGGTGAACCCACCGGTATCACGCTCGAACATCTGCGCCATGACGTCCACGCCCTGCGCCTGCAGGTCGGCTTCCTCGGGCGAACGAGCGACGTTCACCTTGATGGTGACGGCGACTTCGGCATGCAGCACGATGCGGACGTCGTGAAGCCCGATAGCCTTGATCGGACGATCGAGGACGACCTGGCTCTTAGCGACCTTGGCGCCGTCAGCTTCGAGCGCCTCGACGATGTCGCGGGCCGAAACCGAGCCATAGAGCTGACCGGTGTTCGAAGCCTGACGGATCAGCTGAACCGTCTTGCCGTCGATGCCGGTGGCCGACTCCTGAGCCGCGGTGCGACGCTCGGCATTGTCCGACTCGATCTTTGCACGGTTGGCTTCGAACAGCTTCCGGTTCGCTTCGTTGGCACGAAGCGCCTTCTTGTTCGGAAGCAGATAGTTGCGCGCGAAACCGTTCTTAACGGTGACGACGTCGCCGATGGCGCCGAGCTTCTCGACGCGCTCAAGCAGGATGACTTCCATCTCAGAGGCTCCTTACTTGACCACGTAGGGGAGCAGGCCGATGTGGCGGGCGCGCTTGATCGCCTTGGCCAGCTCGCGCTGCTTCTTGGTGCTCACCGCGGTGATGCGGCTCGGAACGATCTTGCCACGCTCGGACACGAAGCCCTGCAGCAGACGAACGTCCTTGTAATCGATGCGGGGGGCATCCTTGCCCGAGAAGGGGCAGGACTTGCGGCGGCGGAAGAATGCACGGGCCATGAGTTACGCTCCCATCTCTTCGCGATTGCCACGCTCCGGGCGATCCGAACGGCTGCCGCGGTCGCGCTCCTGGCGGCGCATCATGGCCGACGGGCCCTTCTCGTGGGCGTCGACGCGGATCGTCATGAAACGGATCACGTCTTCGTTGATGCCGGTCTGACGCTCGAGCTCGGCGACGGCCGCAGCGGGCGCGTCGATGTCGAGCATCACGTAGTGAGCCTTGCGGTTCTTCGCGATGCGATAGGCGAGGCCGCGCAGGCCCCAAGTTTCCGCCTTCACGACGGAGCCACCGTTTTCGGTGATGATGTTGGTCGCAGTCTCGGCGAGAGCGTCGACCTGGGCTTGCGCCAGATCCTGCCTCGCGAGAAAGACATGCTCATAGAGCGGCATGATTTCTCTCATTGTTGGCCGATCGCTGGCGCCCGCCCCATGCGGACGCCCCTCCGGCTGTCTTCTTATCGATTGCCCGCTCCCGGCTGACCGGTCGACGGACGCGGCGCATTCGCACAACTGGCCCGAAAACACAACCTCACCCTGTCGAGTTAAGAAAGTCCGTTCCAAATACAAACCAATAAGGCACAAACCAATTGACATCGTAACGCTTATCTGGCACAAGTATCAACACTGGGGTGATTCGGTGACGACGCCCTGGGGTTAGCAAAGGATGAGCGATGCGGTGGTTCGGGCGAAAGTCGGCGGACCTTCCGTCGCTGTTCCTGTCTTATCCTGGGTCTGACGAGCGGGTGCTGTTCCCGGCATCTTACCAATCGCGATTGCGGGAGGTCTTCTTTCGCAATCCCGTGGGGCAGCGCGCCGTCCGGCTTGTCGCAGGTGCCGTCGGCTCCCTGAAAATCTATGCGCTCGAAGGTGATGAGAGATCAGCGGCGCTGCTCGCAAGGCCACGACTTCTCGAGCAAGTCGCAGCCTCGCTGCTTCTTCACGGCAACAGCTATCTTCAGATCATCGAGGCGCTCGGAGCGCCGGCAGAGCTATTTGCCCTGCAGGCGGACCGGGTGACGGTCGAGGCCGACGAGCGGGGCTGGCCAAAGGCCTATGTCTACAAGCCGGGCCGGAAGCCGGTGCGGATTGGGCGGACCGACCTGCTCGAACGCCAGCAGATCATCCACGTGAAAGCGCTGAACCCGGCGCACGAGCAATATGGCCAGGGATGCCTCGAGGCGGCGGTGGCGGCCGCCGCGATCCACAACAAGGCGAGCTGCTGGAACAAGGCGCTCCTCGACAATGCCGCCCGGCCGTCGGGTGCGCTGAGCTATGAGCCCGCCGATGGTGCTGCCTTGAGCGCGGCACAGTTTGCGAGATTGCGCGAAGAGATCGACCGCCAGTTCAGCGGTAGCGACAATGCCGGTCGACCGATGCTGCTCGAAGGCGGGCTCAAGTGGCAGTCGCTGGGTCTGACTCCGACGGACATGGACTTCGTCAAGGTCAAGGAGGCGGCCGCGCGGGACATCGCGCTCGCTTTCGGTGTCCCGCCGGTGCTTCTCGGGCTGCCCGGTGACACGGCCTATGCCAATCTCCGGGAAGCCGGGCGAGCCTTGTATCGGCAGACCATCATTCCGCTGGCCGAGCGAATTGTAAGCGAGGTGTCCACGGCCCTGTCCGACTGGGTGGGCCCCCTCCGGCTCGCGGTCGATACGGATGCGATCAGCGAATTGTCCGAGGATCGCGAACGACTCTGGTCGATGATTGCGTCCGCAGAGTTCATCAGTGCTGACGAGAAACGCGAGATGCTGGGCTTCGCACCTTTGTCGGCGCCGCGTTCGTGAACCGGCCGGCAGCCGACGAACTTCTCGCGCAACTTCTCGTCACGGCCAGCGGCCAGCAGGTCGACTATGTGCTTCTCCAAGCCGTGATCGAAGAGGCGAGTGAAGCGGGAGCCTGCAGGGCCCTGGCGTCGCTCGGCCTAGAGGACGCACGGGCACGACGCGACATGGATGAGCTGCGCGAGTTGCTCGGCACCTGGCGGGACGTGAAGAAGTCGGCCTGGCAGACGGCAGCCCGATGGGTGGTCCGCGTCCTCCTCGCGCTTCTCATGGTCAGCATCGCCTACCGATTGAACCTTCGCGACCTCCTGGAAGGTTGAGATCATGCCTGCTGAACGTGGGCCGCAGGGACTGCGGTTCGCTGGCTACGCATCGGTGTTCGATCGCGTGGACCGGGGCGGGGACATCGTCCGTCGCGGCGCTTTCGCTCGAACGCTGAAGCGCGAGCGAAGCATTCCGCTGCTCTGGCAGCATCAAGGATCACGGGTCGTGGGTGTCATCGAGCACCTCGCCGAGGATCATCGTGGTCTGCAGGTGATCGGTCGCCTGAATGACGACGATTTCGGACGGATGCTCGGGCGAGAGCTGAAGCGCGGATCGTTGAAAGGATTGAGTTTCGGGTACCGGGTCGAGGCGTCGAAAGCCGGCCCGAAGGGGCGAGAGCTCAATCAGGTCGATCTGCTCGAGGTGAGCATTGTGCGTCGGCCGATGCAGCCCCTGGCTCAGGTCCACCAAGTCGCGGCGTGAGCGCCGAAAGACAGTCTCAAATCACACTGGAGAATATGAATGGAAGTCAAAGCGGATTCCCTGGAAGAGTCGTTTGCGTCCTTTCCGCAGGCGGAAGTGGCGGAACTGCGCGCCGAACTCGACACCATCAAGTCGAAGCTTCGGCAGAATATTGTCGTCAATGCCCGTCCCGATATTGGCGACGAACACAAGAGTGTCGGCGACAGCGGATTTCATGCGTTCCTGCGGTCAGGTGAGCCGGTGCTGGAAGGCAAGTCGGCCGACAATGCGACTTCGGCCTCCGGCGGTTTCGCAATCCCGCGCGAGATCGACGAGGTCATCGACCGGACGCTGGTCGCCATTTCGCCGATCCGACGCATCTCGAATGTCGTCAAGGTCGGCAGCTCCAACTACCGCAAGCTGATTACCAACGGCGGTACTCCGTCGGGCTGGGTCGGCTTCGAGGCTCTCCGCCCGGAGACGGCGACGCCGAGCTTTACCGAAATCGTCCCTGCATCGGGCGAACTCTACGCTAACCCCGCGGCCTCGCAGCACATGCTCGATGACGGCATGTTTGATGTCGAGGCCTGGCTGGCCAATGAGATCGCGACGGAGTTTGCCCGGGCCGAGGGCCTCGCCTTCGTCAAGGGCACCGGTACCAATCAGCCGCTGGGCTTCCTGTCCTCGCCGAACGCCACGACGGCAGATTCTGCTCGCCCGATCGGAACGCTTCAGACCATCGGCACCGGTGTCCTCGGCGGCTTCCCGGCGACCAATCCGCAGGACAAGCTGGTCGATCTCGTTCAGTCGCTGCGGCAGCCGTACCGGCAGGGCGCCGTCTTCGTGATGAATTCGGCGACGGCCGCCACGGTTCGCAAGATGAAGACGACCGACGGTGCCTTCATCTGGCAGCCGGGGATGATTGCCGGCCAGCCGGCGACCCTGCTCGGCTATCCGGTCATCGAGGCCGAGGACATGCCGGACGTGGCTGGCAACAGCCTCTCAATCGCTTTCGGCAACTTCAAGGCCGGCTACATCATCACCGAGCGGGCCGAGACCAGCATCCTGCGCGATCCCTATTCGAAGAAGCCCTACGTCTATTTCTACGCGACGAAGCGGGTGGGGGGACAGGTCGTGAACTCGGAAGCGATCAAGCTTCTCAAGTTCGCCTGACGACTTCTGTCCCCGACTTCTGACCTTACCCCAAGAGGCTCCTGACCATGCCGCAGCTTTTCACTCCCAAGTTTGTCGACATGGTCAGGGTGACCTCTAACACGCAGGGAACGGGTGCCCTGGTCTGCGGCAATGCCGTCCAGGGCTTCTCCAGCTTCGCTGACACGGTCGCGGTCGGGGACAATTTCTATTATTCGGTACAGGGGCAGGACAAGCCGCAGGAGCGGGAAGTCGGCCGCGGCACCTTGCTGGCAAACGGCAACATCAGCCGCCAGCCCTTGCGTGGCTCCCTCACCAACTTCAGTTCCGGCACGAAGACCATCTCCCTGGTCGCGGCGGCAGAGTGGTTCGGCGCTGTTCAGGACATCGCCGTCGGTGCCGACAGCATTGGCAATGCAAGCAGTCGAGCGGCGCTTGCGGCGCTGTCCGGGAGCGCCGGCATGCAGCGTATGCTCCTCGAGACTGGGCGCGAGGGGGTGTTTGTTTTTACCCCGGGTGACAGGGCCGCGCTGGTTTCGGCGGATCCCATGCAAGCCATGGTCATTCCTCCGGCGTCGACGCCCAGCGGGTCGGCAGGTGTCTGGATGCGGCAATTCACGGCGCCCATCAACGTGCGCTGGTTCGGTGCGGTTGGCGATGGGACATCTAACGACGGCCCAGCGTTCGTGGCGGCGCTTGCCTACGCGAAATCGGTCGCTCAGGGCGGCTTTGGATACGGGGTCGGCGCCCCGCGGGTATTCGTGCCCAAAGGGCACTATTACCTCGGTTCGAACACCCTCGACATCTCCGACTTCTCTGTCGTGCTGGAAGGCGAGGGGATCGGCATCGCGGCAGGCGCTGCGAGCGTCCTGCGCTGGGCAGCGAACACGACCGGCATCAGGACGCAGACGGAACGCACCACTGGTGGTTCGGCAAGTCGCGAGCGAACCTATGTTGGTGGCAAGAGCCTTTTTCGCGGCCTTTTCCTCCGCGGCGGCTATGTGCACGGGAGCACCCCGGAAGCCGAGGCTTATGGCTTCCACCTGCGCGAGACGGCTGCCATCGAGGATTGCTACGTTTCGCAATTCCAGGGCGATGGCCTCCGCATCGTCGCCGATGTCGGCACCGACGGCGGCAATGCCAATTGCTCGGCCGTGACGCGGACGACGATCGAAGCGTGCCGCAACGGCATTTACCTGCAGGGCGGCGACTCAAATGCGTGCAGCTTCATTCACGTAAACACTTACGGGAACCGCCAGTGGGGCGTGCTCGATTGTTCGTTCCTGGGAAATAGCTTCTTCGGATTGCATTCCGCAACCAACGGGACAGCTATCGACAGTCTCGGCGCGAGCGTCATCGTTCCCAACCGCGCTCGCCACAATGGCAAGCTATATTCGGTTCGCTTCGGTCAGGAGGCCTGGTGCTCGGTCAATGCGCCATCCGGGACGACCGCGGACAATCAGGGCTGGTATTACATTCGGGCGCTAGCCGCCGAGGAGCCGCCCAACAACATTCGCAACTGGGTATCAGGAACGACCTATCGTTCGGGCGGCAGTTACGCAGCGACCAACCTGAACAGCCGTACTCTCTTCACCGGCTGCTATTCCGAGGGCGATCAGGGTCCAAATCAGCTCTACGGTCGCGCCGTTCTCATTCACGGCCTTCATGAGGAGAATGGTACGAAAGGGACGGGCTGCTTCGTCTATGGTTCGTACGACGGTCTTCATGTCGCCAACAATTCGCTGACGGCCGAATCCGGGTTCGTCCTGCGCGGCCCAGGCGGGGCGATCGGTCAGATCGGCGACGATGCAGATGCCGGCGCCGTCATCGACTGGCGGACGGCAAGCGGTGGCGGTGCCGCGGGCATGCGCATGCGCTGGAACGGAACGCAGGTCGGCTTCTTCGGCTACGACAGCAATGTCCTCTATTACCAAAGTGCGCTGTGGCACTGGTTCTCGGTGGGCGGGGCGCGAACGCTGCAGATCGATAGCGCCGGCCTGAGCCTCGATACCGGGAAGGTCGTGAAGATTGATGGATTGCAGGTCGTCGGCGCTCGAAACACCGGTTGGACTGCTGCCACCGGAACCGGGAGCAAAGGCGCTTTCGCGGCAACGGCGGCAGGCACTGCCTCGGCCGCATACGCGCAAGGCGAATTGCAAGGGGCGCTGAACCGCATCGCAGCGCTCGAGGCGCGGGTCGTCAGCTATGACGGGGCACTCAGGGGCCACGGCCTCATCAACTGATTGTCTTCCACACACGAGCAGGAGGAGCGAGCCTTGAGCATTGCTTCATCCGCGCTGTCGGCCGCGCCCGTAGCGCAGGCGACCGCCGGTTCTGATCAAAACACAAAGACACCCCCGAAGCGCACCATCACGGCCCTGTCCGACGCGCTCGTCATCCCCGAGGCTCGCTAAGGAAAATGGCATGACCCTTGTCCTGAAGGACCCTTCCAGCTCGCTCGACTATGCCGTCGACTGGGGTGCTCGATACCTTGATGACGACGGTCTGGCCGAGTCGAACTGGAGCGTCGTTCCTGTCGAACCCGGCGGCGTGACGATCGACGGCGCGCGCTTCGACGCGGCAATCTCGACGGTGCAGATCAGCGGTGGGCAGCCGGGAAAGCTCTATCGTCTTCTCAACCAGGTAGCGACGAATTCCGGGCGTGAGGACAGCCGTTCGATCCTCGTCCGCGTGGAGGTCCGCTGATGTTGCGTCAGGACAAGCCAATGCTCTGCGTGGGTCTCGATGAAATCCAGGCTTACGTGCGTGTCGAGACGGGGGAGGAGGAGGCGCTCATCGCCGGTCTTCTTCGAAGCGCTACGGAAATCTGTGAGGCCTTCATCAACCAGGCGCTGATGCTTCGAGCGTTCAGTGTCGACCTTACGCCACGGGGTGAGTGGAGCTTGGTGCCGGTGCAGCCAATCCGTGAAGTTTCGGGAATATATGTTGGCGAGAGCCCGACCTTGGTGCCCGCCTCGACCTACCGCGTAGATATCGATCACGATGGACGTGCGTTCGTTGCCGGCTTGAGTGGAGTAGGCACTTTTCGCGTGGAAGGCGTCGCTGGCCACGGGGAGAGCCCCAATGACATTCCGGAGCCCCTCCGGCAGGGCATTTTGCGACTTGCAGCCTCCTTCTATGCCAATCGAGACGATCCTCGCGGCGACATTCCAAATGGGGTTACGGCCTTATGGCGGCCGTATCGCCGCGCAGGACTTTGCCGGTGACGGAGTTCGCCGGCCAGCTCAGGACGCGGGTCGAACTATGGCGGCCGCTTGAGCCGCAGTTCGCCACCGGCGCGACCGGTGAGGAATGGCGCCTGGTCGATACTTGCCTCGCCAAGGTGGAAGCGGATGGAACTGCGTCGCTTTCTGAGGCCATGGCGTATAGCGCCATGCCGAAATGGCGCCTGACCGTGCGCCCGCATCTTCCCTTTGCGGTCGACATGCAGATCCGTTGGCAGGGAAGGCGGCTCGTGATCCGTCAACTCCTCGAAGATCCTGGGCTACGCGATCGGTTGGTCCTGCGTTGTGAGGAGCTCCGCTGATGGCTCTTGCGGCAGAGATGCAGAAGGCGGTCGCTGATCGGTTCACCAACATAGCTGGCCTGAGCGGAGTGTTTGGCGACGTCCCGGCCCGGGCTCCATATCCCTACCTCGTCGTGAACTGCGCAGAGGAGAAGGACTGCAGCTGCAAGGCGCACGCCGGGCGCGACCTGTTCATCGAGATTGCTCTTTGGGACGATCAGCCTCAGCGGCTGCTCACGATCGAGGGGGAGATCGAGCAGCTTGGCTTTGCGGCACCCATGATCGAGGGATGGATGGCCACGAGCTGGCAGCTTGCAAGCAGAAAGCGGCAACGAAATGCCGCTGGTCCCTGGGCGAGCATCATTTCGATGCGGGTGCGATTTTTCGAGACTGCGGCAGGAGGCGCGTGATGGGCAGTTTCACCAGCCCGTCGCTGGCGGACATCCGTATTGCCGGCCCGGACACCAACGGGGATCTTTTGCCGATAAACGGAACGCGCGTGACGACGTGGTCACTGTCGCGGGCAGGAGTTGAAGCCACGACGATCGATGATGGTGCGTGGCGCCGGCTGCTGTCTGGTGCGGGCGTAGGGTCGCTCGAACTCAGCGCATCGGGCCCGTGTCTCGCCCCGACCGTCGACGCGATCCTCGTAGACCTCGCAACCAGTGGCAAGACATTCGTCGGCGAGTGCGATCTCAACAGTGAACGAACGGCAAGAGGCGAGTTCGTCGTGCTCGAACTGCAAGTCAGCAGCGAGCCGGGCGAGGAGGCTGCTTTCGTCGTCAGGCTAGGCAGCGCGGGGCCTATCTCTTTCATCTAAATGCTCATGTGAGCGACCGTGCGGCGACATTACCAGGAGCGATGGATGCGACATTGGCTCACGCGGGCAGACATGGGTCTGCGTCAGGGCTGGACGAAACGCTTCGAGCCGAGCCACTGGACCGTCGACTTTCCGAGAACGACCCGCGCCGCGGTCGTGTCGCATCCCGGCGAGGCGAAGCTCACAGTTACACTGGCATTCGGTGGTGAAGGTGACCTTGCGGGTCTCATCTACAGCTCGAGCGACGAAGGCATTCACGCGGGCCAGCGCCGAAGGCCCGACCGAGACTATTCGCACTGCCAACTGAAATTTCGGTGGCGGTCGACTGGGCTGATGCCGCTCGACGCCGTGAACGGCCCGACCTTGACGATCGAAGGCCGCGACGAGGGCGGGAATCAGCGAGCCTGGTACGTTCGGCTGTGGAACTACTCCGAAGGCGGGCCGGACGATGCCGTCGTCACCTTGCCATTTGACACGCTGAAAGCGGGTTTTGCACCGGGACCGGATGGCGAGCCCGTTTATTCGAAGGATGTGGATCGCATCTTCATCTCTCTCGTCCCTTCCGGCTTTGTCGAGGGGAGCGAGGCGGCCTGGCCAAGCCCGATCGACGCCGAAGTGACGCTGTCGGAAATCGAGTGCAGCGGTTCAGGAAGCGTCATCGCGATCAACGATGCATTTACCCCCGAGCATCGCGCGCGCATCGCCACTGCCTATGACGATTGCTATCACCTGACGCCCGAGCGCGTCATCGATAGCCTCGAATGCCTAGGCTATCGGAAACTCATCAATCACTACGTGGGCATGAGCCATTACCCGTCGATGACCGGGAGCGGCATTGTCGATGCCGCGACCCCCGTGTGCACGCCCGCTCGCCGGTGGCACGAAAGCTTCGCTGAGATCGCCGCGGCGCGGGGATACCAAGTTATCTGGTCGCTATCGTTTGAACTGCTCGACATGTTCTGCCCGGACGCGTGGAAACAACGGGCTTTCGATGGAGCGCCAGCGCAAACGGGGTACGAGCCACCCAGCACGTTGCTATCCCCTGCGTCCGCACCGGCCATGGCCTACCTGGGCGATGTCGCGAGAATTTTCGTCGGTCTGGCTGTCGATGCAGGGCTTGAGCCTCGCCTTCAGATCGGCGAGCCATGGTGGTGGACGTCGCCGGAAGGCCGGCTTTGCATCTACGACGATGTAGCACGGCAGAATTGGTCGGCGCATTCCGAAATTGCGGATGTCACGATCCCCCTGGATGCTGCGCAATTCACCGCGCTGGACGAGGCAGGTGCACTTCTTGCTTCCGCGACATTCGGGCTCGTCGAAGGGGTCCGGGAGCTCCACCCTGCTCTGATTTCGCACGTCCTCGTCTATCTGCCTGGGATCTATCGCCTGGACGGGGTGCAACTCGACCGGGTCAATATGCCTGCTGCCTGGGCAGATGCATTCGATGTCGTGCAACTCGAAGATTATGAGTTTGTCACGGACAAGATCGACACTCGCCGCCGGAATGCTTTGTCGGCGGCTTTGATCAAGCTTGGCGCGACGCGGAGCCGGGCGCACTATTTTGCCGGCTTCGCGCGGCCGTCGAGTGTCAGCGAGGACTGGTCCGCCATCCTCGCGGCATTGAACAGTGCGCTGGCGGAAGGCTTCAGCGAAGTATTTCTGTGGGCGCTTCCCCAAGTCTCGCGCGACAGCCTGACGATCTTTGATGGAGAAGACGACGTGGACTCGTTCAAGGACGTCCGCTTCCCGCTCAGCCTTGGCAACCGGGCGAGTGTCGAACCTGAGTTTTCAACGACCATCTTCACGACGACGGGCGGTTTCGAATATCGTAACGCAAACTGGGCCCAGTCTCGAACGCGGTTCGATGTCGGTCAGGGCGTCCGCAGCCTCGAAGACATCGAAGTGCTTCTTCAGTTCTTCCGAGCCATGCGTGGCAACGCGCACAGCTTTCGCTTCCGCGACCCGACCGACAGCAGCAGCTGCGACGTCGGTAACATTCCGACCGCCGCTGACATCAGGCTTGGAACGGGCGATGGCACCAGACGCCAATTTCCGCTGATCAAGACCTATGGAGACGGCGAGGAGCGCCGCATAACGCGGCCCGATCCGCGATCCATTCTCGTCTCGGTCGCCGGCGTAGTCTCCGACAGCTGGACGCTAGTCGAGAAGGGCGTGATCGAGTTCGACGATCCTCCACCCAGCGGCACTGAAGTGCGTGCGGGGTTTGAGTTCGACGTGCCCGTTCGCTTCGAGAACGACCAACTGCGGGTATCGCATCACACGTATTTGGCAGGCGAGGTCCTGTCGGTGGCACTGATCGAGGTTCGCGAGGCATGAGCCCGACGTTCAGCGAGGTGACCACGGGCTGCTATTTCTGGTGCTGTCAGCGAGTTGATGGCGCTGGTTTCGCCGGAGTTGGGCATGATGGCCCTCTTCACCGCGGGGGCGTACTATACGACCCCGCATCGGGTCTTGCGCCGGCGAAGATCTCGCTCCTCGACACGATGTTCGGCAGTGAGTTCATGCTCGGCGAGGGGCTTTCAAGCACAGCGCTTACCCTTGCAGATCTTGAGATCGGACGATGGGACGGGGCGACGCTGCAGCTCTCTTGGGGGAGCTGGCACGAGGCTTCCCCGAGCAGAAAACTGTGTGAAGGCAGACTCGGCACAATCACGGTCAAGGGTGGTGCCGTGACCGCGAACGTTGACCTGCTGCCGACGCGCCTAGCCGAAGTGCCTTGCGTAAAGACGAGCCCGGAGTGTCGTGCAGTGCTGGGCGATCAACGATGCGGTGTCGCAATGCGTAGCAGGAGGAAACGGGTAACCGTCCTCGAAAGCAGCGAGGGCGAGATCCGCTGCAGCCAAGTTCTCGGTGCGGAATTCAACTTCGGTGTCGCGCGGTGGGTCACCGGCGTCAATGCCGGGCTCGAGGCCATTATCCTCAATGTCAGTGAGGATTGGGTTACGTTGCGTGACCAACCCAGGGGTGAAATCGCGACGGGCGACGTCTTGCTGATTTTCGAGGGCTGCGATGGGCAGCTCGCAACATGCAGTGACCGTTTTGGCAACGCCGCAAACTTCCGGGGTGAACCACACCTGCCCGGCACGGACGTTTTGCTGCGCTATCCAGGTGCTTAGTCCGTTCGAGAAGGCGAAGACCTTAATCGGAACGTCTTTTCGTCCTCAAGGGCGTGATCCGCGTCACGGACTGGACTGCCTTGGATTGGTGGTCGAAGCCTTCCCCATTACCCTGCCCCCGATCCCGGCATATCGTCTTGATGACGGCAATTGGGCTGAGATCGAGGACGCCGTCCGGCCTCACTTCGACGCGCGGCACGTTCCGGAGTGGGACCAGAACGACCTGCTCGTCCTGAAGCTTCCCCGATGCTTTCACTTTGCCGTGATGGGCATAGCGAGCTTTATACATGCGGATCTTCGTCTTCGCAGCGTCGTGGAGCAGCCCGTGATGCTTCCATGGCGCGGCGAAGCGCGCTTCTACACCTTGCGGGAGAGCTGAGTTGGCAACCTTGGCTTTAGGGGCAGTGGGAGGCGCGCTCGGGGGACAATTGGGCAGCGCCTTGGGGCGTTTCGCCGGAAGACAGCTTGATCGAGAGATCCGCGGTGGCGGTCGCAGACGGATCAGCGACCTTCGTGTGCAGTCTTCGCAATATGGCGACGACATTCCGGCCGTGCATGGCACCATGCGTGTTGCCGGGGTGGTGATCTGGGTCAGCGACCTCGTGCCCGCGTTGACCGTGAGCAAGAATGGATCCTCGCACAGCTACAGCGTCAGTTTCGCACTTGCTGTTTCGAGCGCTCCGATGACCGCAGTTCGACGAATCTGGGCAGATGGGCGCCTCATCCGTGACGACACGGGTACCCAGTCGATTTCTTTTTCATACCGCCTGCACAGGGGCGAAGGTGATCAGTCTCCCGATCCGCTCATCGCTGCAGCGCAAGGCCTTGATGATGCCCCCGGGTACCGAGATCTTTGCTACCTACTGTTCGAAGACTTCGATCTTTCTACCTTCGGCAATCGTATCCCGCAGATCACCGTCGAGTTGATCGGATCAGAACCCCCTAGCATTTTCGAGGCTTGCTTGGGGCAGGGAGATCCTGGTCAACTGGCATCGAGCGTGAGCGGCTTTGCGCTTGATGGCCACACCTTGGCTGAGTGTTTGGAAGGGGTGATTCAGGCCTTTGACATCAGGCTGTCCTGCGACGGGGATTGGGCTTCGCAAAACACTGAAATTGTCCATCTAATCCCGCAGGATCTTTGGAACGTCCCTTTCAACGAGCACCGAACGCTTCCCAGTCAAAAAGAGGCTCCGACCAAAATCTCGGTTCGGTTCTTTAACCCGGACCGAGACTTCATTGCGGATGAGCGCAGCGCGCGTCTTCCCGGTCAGGCGCGCCTCGCGACTGTGGATCTACCGGTGGCCATGGCCGCCGCGTCTGCGCAATCTTTGGCGCTGAGGAAGCTGAGCAATGCCTGCCTCGAAAAGCAGAAGACAATCTTGGAACTACCCAACAGTTTCCTGCACATTGGCGTTGGCGACGCAGTCGCTCCCCTTGATCACCCTGCGGAGCGGCTGCGCGTGTGTGAAAAGCACTTTGGCGCAGAGGCGGTCATGCTCGTCCTCGGCAGGTTCTCCTCGGCTTTCCCGGCTGTCAAGCAGGCCGGACCTGCTCCCCCCAGGGAACGGCTTACTAACGAGCCTCTGCGATTGGCGGTCGTCGAAGCCGTGAATGAGACCAACGCCGAAGGACCTGCCGTCTCTCTCATCGCGTCGGGCCGATCCGGCCAACTGGGAGTGCAACTGCGGGCCGGAGCGATGGTCAGGGATCTCGCTGTTGGAGTTCGTTCGGGGGCCATCGGCATCCTGCAGAACGTCTTGCCGCCAGGCGTTCCGGGCATTTTCGACGACAAACACGAGCTTCACGTCCAATTCGACAGCGACCCCATACTGACGAGTTGTGCCGATATTGGCCTCCTTAGCGGACGGAATGCCATTGTCGTCGGTTCTGAGCATATCCAGTTCGGGGAAGCGATCCCCACTGGCTCGGCGCGTTATACCCTGAGGCACTTAATTCGCGGCCGCTTCGACACCGAAGCTGCTGTCGCACACCCGATTGGTGCCGCGCTCACCTTGCTCGGGGCATCAACGGAAGTCTTTGGTCTTCCCCTCGAGACAATTGGGAGCGAGGTCCGGGCGTCGACCAACGCGGTCGACGGAGCCTTGGTTGAAGCGATGCTTGGCCCTCTGGAGGCTCGATCGTCCAGGCCCTGGCGCCCCTGCCACCTGCGGCTCGAGGAAGCGGCTGGCTCGCTTTCCATGCACTGGACCCGATGTTCGCGCGAGGCGAGCGCTTGGCTAGACTTCATCGAGGCGCCGACGCTCGGCGCGCTTGCCTATCGAGTTATCCTGCAAGGCGCAGGAGGCGCGGTCCAAAAGGACGTCACACATCCGGAAGCCACATTCGCAGCTTCAGAATTGCAACCGCTCGGGCCGAAGCCGTGGACCATCCGGCTCCAGGAAATCGGTAGCCATGCTCTGAGCCGCGAGTTCGTTCATCAATTCAGCTGACTGAGGATTTCTGTCGTGGCGAATACTCCGAACCTCGATTTGCCGCTACTCGTCGCCGGCCAGGGCCAGAAAGAGGTCACACACAACGAGGCACTCCTCGTCCTGGATGGCATTTGTCGGGGGGTATGCTCGGGCGGGCCGCGTGATACGCCTCCGTCTGACCCTCAAGAGGGGGCGCTCTATATCTGTGGCGTTTCTCCGTCGGGGACATGGGCAAATCATGCGAATGCGCTCGCCATTGCTACTGCCGGCGGGTGGCGTTTCATCAATGCCTTCGACGGAATGAAGGTGCTTGATTCCGTTACGATGCTTGAGCGGCGCTTCCAGTCCGGTGAATGGTCGCTCGGGGTGATGCAGGCGCAGCATGTCGAGATTGGCGGAAAGAAAGTGATCGGAAACCAGCTTGCGGCGATCACGGGGCCGACTGGTGGCACGAGCGTTGATGTCGAAGCCCGGCAAGCCATCTCGTCGATCTTGGCGGCCCTGCGATCTCACGGATTGATTGCCTCTTAGTGAGGCGCAACGGCAACACGAAGCCATAAAGATTGCAGGGATGCAACAAAGGTCGGAACAGCCGGGCGACAGCCACTATTAAGGCCCCTTCGAACATAAGGAGGGGCCTGACCCATGATTTCGAAATTGGCGCTCGCTGGAGCAGCCGCTCTCATCGCGCTCTCGTCTACCGCGCAGGCGCGCGACGGCACGCCGTACATCGGTCTGGAAGTCGGCGTCATCAAGCCGGAAAAGACTAAGCTGGACTATCGGCTGAACACGCTGAATGTCGACAACGGACTCATCGTCGAGCACCGCTCGGGGATCGATACCGATTTCCTTGCCGGCTATGACTTCGGTCTGATCCGGGCCGAAGGCGAACTTGGCTACAAGCGCGCCAACGCGTCCGACCTCACCGTCAGCCCGTCGGTCCTGCCGACGACCGGCCGTCCAGCAATCTCGGGCCGCACCACCGTCATTTCGGCCATGGGCAATGCGCTGTTCGACATCGGGGTCAACGATGGCCTGCAGCTTTATGCCGGCGGTGGCGCGGGCATCGCTCGCTTCAGCCACAAGTCCGACATCACCGGCCCGGGCGTCCCGGCCGGTACGGATCTGCGCGGCAAGGACCATTCTTTCGCCTGGCAGCTTATCGCCGGCATGCGAGTTCCGGTCAGCACGGCCGTCGATCTTGGTCTCAAGTATCGCTACTTCCGCTCGAAGCTGAGCTTCAGCGACGATACGTCAAGCCTCGCGACGGAGAGCGTTTCCGGTCGCTTCAAGTCGCATTCGCTGCTTGCGAGCGTGCTTGTGAACTTCGGTGCCGCTCCGGCTCCGCTGCCGCCGGCGCCCGAACCCGTGATCGCGCCGCCGCCGCCGCCACCTCCCGCGACGCAGACCTGTGCGGACGGTTCGGTCATCCTCGCGACCGATAGCTGCTCGGTTCCGCCGCCGCCGCCGCCGCCGCCGGCTCCGGCTCCCGAGCGCGGTTAAACCTCCTGTTGGCCTGGCTCTTCCATTGTGAGGGGCCAGGCCACTCGACCGGAATTCCGCCCGGCGATAAGGCCGGGCGATGCATCATCCCCTCCAGCTTCGTTGCGATGCGTCAGCGCTGAGCGAGAATTACCGCACCCTCGCGACCCTTTCGGGTGTCGCAGCGGGGGCGGCGATCAAGGCCAATGGCTATGGTCTAGGCGCGGCCGAGGTTGCCAAGCGACTTCTCGATGGTGGCTGCCGCGACTTCTTTGTCTCGACCTGGTGGGAAGCCGCCGAGCTATCCTTCCTGCCGCACGGTTCCTTGTCGGTCCTTCACGGTTTCGGGCCTGCTGATGAGCCGATTGCCGGCGTACGGCCGGTGCTCATCAGTGCCGATCAGGTCGCCCGATGGCTCGCCAGCCCATATTGCGACCAGCCTTGTGATGTCATGGTCGACACGGGAATGAATCGGCTAGGGCTCGGGCTGGATGAGCTCCCAATCCTCCGCGACCTGCGAATTCACACACTGCACAGTCATCTGGCCTGCGCCGATGAAGATCATCCACTAAACGACAGGCAGCTCAACCGGTTCGGGCAGCTTTGCGCCGAGGTACAGGCGGAGCGTTACAGCCTCGCCAACAGCGCCGGGATCATGCTTGGCCGGGCATATTCGTTCGACCTCGTCCGGCCGGGGATCGGCCTTTACGGCGGCATTCCGCGTCCAGAAGCGGCGGAATGTCTGCGGCAGGTCGTCACGCCGCAGGCACAGATCGTGCAACTTCGGAAGGTGGCTGCTGGCGAGACGGTCGGGTACAACGCGACCTACATCGCGGACCGTGAAATCACCGCCGCCGTCCTCAACATCGGCTATGCTGACGGCTACTGGCGCGCATTCTCGTCTTGCGGAACCGCGCGGATCGACGGGGAGGCACTGCCGGTGATCGGACGGGTCTCGATGGATCTGGTGACGATTAATGTTTCGGCCGTGCCGACCGCACGCGAGGGGGACTGGGTCGACCTCGACTTCAACCTCGTCGAAGCGTCGCGCCTGACTGGCTATTCGCAATATGAGCTGTTCACGGGGCTGGGGCGGCGGTTTTCGCGCTCTTGGCGGTAGGCGGCATCAGGCGCTTCTGCTTGTACTGACAAAGATCCACGATCGGGCAGCGCCAGCATTCCGGCGCTCGCGCCTTGCAGAGGTAGCGGCCATGCAGGATCAGCCAATGGTGCGCATGAAGCAGGAATGGTCCCGGCACCATCTTGGCTAGTTTCAGTTCCACGGCGAGCGGAGTCTTGCCCGGCGCAAGGCCGGTGCGGTTAGCCACCCTGAAGACATGCGTATCGACCGCAATCGCCGGCTCGCCAAAGGCGATATTGAGGACGACATTGGCCGTCTTGCGGCCAACCCCCGCCAGTTCCTCCAGCGCCGCTCGATCCCGCGGGACCTCCCCATCGTATCTGTCGACAAGCTGCTGGGCCATCAGCACGAGGTTCTTGGCTTTGGTGTTGAAGAGGCCAATCGTCTTGATGTGCTCCTTGATGCCAGCCTCGCCGAGCGCCAGCATCTTCTCGGGCGTGTCGGCGACTGCGAAGAGCTTGCGCGTTGCAATGTTGACGCTGACGTCCGTTGCCTGCGCCGAGAGAGCGACCGCCACGAGAAGCGTGTAAGGCGTCGTCCAGTCGAGCTCCCCCTTCGGCTCAGGATTGAGTTCTGCCAGCCTCACGAAGATTTCGGCTGCCTGCGCCTTCTTCATAAAGCGCCGACCACATCCCGCATGCCGTAGAGCCCCGCCTCACGACCCTTCAGGAAGGCAGCGGCGGCAAGCGCTCCACGCGCGAAGATCATTCGATTTTCCGCACGATGCGAGAGGATCAGCCTTTCTTCCTGCCCGGCGAAGATGACGTCGTGATCACCGACGACAGTCCCCCCGCGCAAGGAAGCGAAGCCAATCGCACCTTCCTCCCGCACGAGCTGACGGCCGCTACGGACATCCTCCCTGCTCATCGGCGTGCCACGGCCCTTCGCCGCTGCCTCTCCGAGGGTAAGCGCGGTTCCCGAAGGAGCGTCGCGCTTCAGTCGGTGATGCATTTCGAGAATCTCGATATCCCAACCACGGTCCAGCACCTTCGCCGCGCGCTCGACGAGCTCCGACAGAAGCGCCACACCGAGTGAGGTGTTCGACGCGCGCAGGACGGCCACGCTCCCGCTGGCATCCGCGATACGGCGGTCGGCAAAGTCGTCCAGCCCGGTCGTGCCGATAAGGATCGGCGTTGCGCTCCTGACGGCACGGTCAAGCGAGGCCGCAAGCGCTTCGGGTGCGGAAAAGTCGATGATGACGTCGCCATGTTCCTGGTCGATCACGAACCGTTCGTCAGCTTCGGCGGCGGCGGTGATGGCCTTCCCCATGCGGCCATTGGGGGCGATCAGGCTCAGGCGGATCGGCAAGCTTTCGGTGCGCATGCCGTCTTCTTGGCCCCGGCCGGGACCAGGCGCAACCAGCTCAGGCGGCGACGAAGCGGCTCACGACATCCTTAGCCAGCCGGGCAGGGCGCAGCGAGGCGGCGTCCAGGCAGCACCAGGTGCTCTTCACCTCCGCCAGCACTTCCTCCCCACGGCGGATCACGGTCGTGAAGAGGGCCTTCGCGCCCTGCACCCGCTCGGCGATCACGTCCGCCACCACCACGTCCTCGAGGAAGGTCGGGCGGCGAAACTCGATCTCGTGCTTGAGCGCGACCCACAGGTGCCGAGCCACGGCCTCGGCCGGCGCTACGCCTTCCCAATAGCGAACGACCGCTTCCTGCACCCATTTCAGGTACACGCTGTTGTTCACATGGCCCATGTGGTCGATGTCGGCAGGGTCGATCCCGATGGCGTGGCGATACATGGCTCTTTTATCGTCTCTCAGGGGCTTGCTGACAATAGTGTCAACAAATGGAATTATAGATGGTTGCTGAGCTAGGCGCTGCCAAAGGCGCGATTGTCGTCCTCACCGGCGCTGGGATTTCCGCCGATAGTGGCGTCCCGACCTTTCGTGCGGCCGACGGGCTGTGGGAGGGGCATCGCGTCGAGGATGTCGCCACACCAGAGGCTTTCCGCCGAAACCCGGCACTCGTCCACCGATTCTACGATGCCCGCCGGGCGCATCTGGCATCGGTCGAGCCCAATGCGGCGCACCGGGCGCTGGCTCGGCTCGAGGACGCATGGCCGGGTGACTTCCTGCTCGTGACGCAGAATGTCGATGATCTTCACGAACGAGCCGGCTCGAAGGGGCTCATTCATATGCACGGCGAACTGAAGAGTGGCTGGTGTCTCGCGTGCGACGAGCGTTCGCGCTGGGTCGGCCCGATGGGGCCGGGCGCATCCTGTCCAGTCTGCGGCCTCTCGGGCCGGGTCAGGCCCGACATAGTCTGGTTTGGCGAAATGCCCTACGACATGGATGTCATCGACCGCGCGCTACGATCATGCCGTCTGTTCGTCTCGGTCGGTACATCGGGCGCAGTCTATCCCGCCGCCGGCTTCGTCCAGACCGCGCGTTACGTCGGCGCGCACTGTGTCGAGCTCAATCTCGAACCCAGCCAGGGCAGCATCTACTTCGACGAGGTGCGGATTGGCCGGGCAGCCGACATCGTGCCTGAGTGGGTCGAGGAAGTCTTGCAGCAGCTGGACTAGGCGGCAGCGCCTCAGTTTGCCCAGTCGAGCCCGATATCCTGGTAGAGACCGCGGTCTTCCGCCCACCGCGGCGCGACCTTTACATGCAGGAAGAGGTGCACTTTCCGGCCGAGATGCTCGGAAATGGCCTCACGCGCGGCAGCGCCGATCGCCTTCAGCTTGGAGCCGCCCTTGCCGAGCACGATGGCCTTCTGGCTGTCACGTTCGATGAGGATCTGCTGGTGGATGACCGCGGATCCGTCCTTGCGCTCTTCCCATTTCTCCGTCTCGACCGCACTTGCGTAAGGAAGCTCGGCGTGAAGCTGAAGATACAGCTGCTCGCGCGTCAGTTCGGCCGCAACCATGCGGTCGGTAGCGTCGCTGAGCTGATCCTCCGGATAATGCCACGGGCCCTCCGGCATCACCTTGGCGAGATGACGCTTGAGGTCGGGCACGCCGTCGCCGCTCGTCGCGGAGACCATGAAGATTTCTTCCGGCTTCAGTCGCGCGCTGAGTTCGGTAGCGAGCTTCAGGAGGTCGCCCTTGTTTGCGATGTCGACCTTGTTGAGGACGAGAATCTTGGGCTCGGGACGGTCCTCGATGCCTTGAAGCACCATCTCCGCCCGCTGCCCGATCGTCGCCGCCGCGTCGATGACCAGGACCAGGCGGTCTGCGCTTTCGGCGCCTTCCCAGGCGGCCTTGACCATTGCCCGGTCGAGCCGCCGCTTGGGCGCGAAGATCCCGGGCGTGTCCACCAGCAGGATCTGGGCGTCGCCCTCGATGGCGATGCCCATCAGGCGGGCCCGGGTGGTCTGCGCCTTCGGGCTGACAATGGCGACCTTCTGGCCGACCAGGGCATTGACGAGGGTCGACTTGCCCGCATTGGGCGCGCCGATCACCGCGACCAGGCCACAAACTTGATTCAACAGATACTCTCCAGCAAGGCGGCCGCGGCCGCCGTTTCGGCTTCCTGCTTGCTTGCCCCTTCGGCTTCCGCCTCGCCGGCGCCGCCGACGCTCACCTTCACCCGGAACGTGGGCGCATGATGCCTCCCGAACTGCCCTAGCAGTTCATAGACCGGCGGGCGATGCCCGCGCGCCGCGGCGACTTCCTGAAGCAGCGACTTGGGATGCTGGGGCGCCTTCTTCTGGCTGTCGAGATAGGGCGCCCAGCTGGCGCGGATCACCGTCTCCGCCGCCTCGAGTCCGGCGTCGAGATAGAGCGCGCCAAGCAGGGCCTCCACGACATCGCCGACGACATTGTCGCTGAGCAACGCGCCGTCTTCGCGCGCCTGCTTGCCGAGGCGGATCATCGCGGGAACCCCCCATTCGCGACCCACTTCAGCGCAGCTCTCACGCGCGACCAGTGCATTGTAGCGACGGCTCATCTTGCCCTCGGGCTCGTCCGGGAAGCGCTCGAACAGCCAGCTCGCGACGACCAGGCCGAGGACGCGATCGCCGAGGAATTCCAGCCGCTCATAGCTGTCGCGGGCCGCGCTGCCGTGCGTGATGGCGCGCGTGAAGAGGCTGGCGTTGCGCGGCTGGTGCGCAAAGCGGCCGCGAACGAAATCAAGCACGTCGCTCATCGGTGCGTGTTGCCGATCCGGTCGAAGCGCGCGGCGCTGAACCAGGTCCAGGGCTTGATCCACTCGGCGCTTCCGTCGGTCGACCAGAAGGTTACCATCGCCCGCCCGATCAGCGCTTCCATCGGCACGAAGCCCATGCCGCCGAGCGACGGGGGGATCCGGCTGTCCGCGCTGTCGTCGCGATTGTCGCCCATCAGGAAGAGGTTGCCCTGCGGGACCGTCACCGGGCCGAAGTCGTCGACCACCGGATTGTCGGTCTGGTCGAGGACAACATGGCTTCGGCCGTTGGGCAGGGTTTCGCGATAGGCATCGAACAGGCAGCGGCCGCCTTCGACCCGGGGAACGACGGCCCGGCAGGGCGAATTGGGACTGACTGGCACGGCGACGGGCGCGATCGCCTGTCGCGCGACGGGCTTTCCATTAAGGACAACCTGTCCATTCACCGTCGCCACCGTGTCGCCGGGAAGGCCGATCACGCGCTTGATGACGTCATTCCCTTCGGGGCCGCGAAACACCACCACGTCGCCACGTTCGGGTAGGCTGGCGAGGAGGCGCCCCTCGATGGGCGGGAAACCGAACAGGAAGCTCCAGCGGCTGTAGCCATAGGGCCATTTTGCGACGAGCAGATAATCGCCGACATACAGGCTCGGAAGCATCGAACCCGAGGGGATGCTGAAGGGCGCAACGATCAGGCTTCGCAGCACCCATGCGAAGAGAAGGACGATCAGCAGGCCCCGCCGGAGCCCGCCGCCTTCGGCTTCCTTGCCTTTCGTGACTGTCGTCGTTGCCATCGTGAGGTGCCTTGGGACCAGCGCGCGTCGACCGTCAAGCGCACCAGGGTGGAATCTGCGCCCTTCGTCGCTATGTCGCGGCCATGACCGCCCATCCGATGCCCGCCAACGTCCCGGACACGACGCTTCGCAGCTTGTTCGAGGAGGATGGGAACCGCGCCGCCAGTTTCTCGCACCACCTCGGCGGAATCTACTTCGACTTCTCCAAGACCCACCTGACCGCCGCGATGCTCGAGCAGATCGACGCCGCTGGCTACGAGGATGCGCTGCGGCGCCTCTTCGCCGGCGAGGTGGTCAATCCGACCGAGGGCAGGGCGGCAGAGCATCCAGCAGAGCGCGGGACGGGATCACCCGACGCGGTCGCGCTCGCCCGCCAGCGGCACCTGAGGATGCGGGCACTCGTCGATGCGATCGAGGCCGGCGCCTTCGGCGACATCACCGGAATCCTTCACATCGGGATCGGCGGCTCCGCGCTCGGCCCGGCGTTGCTGGTCGATGCGCTCGGACGCAACGAGCGCCGCTACAAGGTCGAGATCCTGTCCAACATCGACGGGCAGGCGGTCGATGCGGCCCTTGCCCGGCTCGACCCCGCCACGACCCTCGTCGCCATCGCTTCGAAGACCTTCACTACCGCCGAGACCCTCCGGAACGCCGAGGCCGCGCTCGCCTGGCTGTCCGAAGCCGGTGTCGACGACCCCTACGGTCGCCTTGTCGCCATCACGGCGGCGCCGGAGCGGGCGGTCGAGTTCGGGATAGACGAGACCCGAATCCTGCCCTTCGCCCCGAGTGTGGGCGGGCGCTATTCGCTCTGGTCCTCGATCGGTTTTCCGGCCGCGGTGGCGCTCGGCATGGATGCGTTCGAAGCGCTGCTCGAAGGCGCAGCGACGATCGACGAACATGTCCGCGATGTGTCGCCCGCACAGAATGTCGCGCTCGTCGCCGCGACTGCGGACCTTCTCTACAGTCGCAGCTATCGGGCCGAGACCCGCGCCGTCTTCGCCTATGACGACCGCCTCCGCCTTCTCCCGTCCTACCTCCAGCAGCTGGTCATGGAATCAAACGGCAAGTCGGCCACGCTCGACGGAACAGCAGTAGAGGGCCCGACGTCGGCGATCCTGTGGGGCGGGACCGGGACCGACGCGCAGCATGCCGTCTTCCAGCTGCTCCACCAGGGCACGCACCTCGTCCCGGTGGAATTCGTCGCCGTCGCCGAGGCCACCGACGAGCAGGATCTCGCGCATCACCGCGAACTCCTCCTCAACATGGTGGCACAGGGCGCCGCCCTCATGGCCGGTCGGCCTTCCGACGACCGCCATCGCAATTATCCGGGCAATCGGCCCTCGACCACGATCCTCCTCGACCGGCTCGACGCGGCGACCCTCGGGGCGCTGATCGCCTTCTACGAGCATCGGACTTTCGCCGAGGCCGTTCTGCTCGGAATCAATCCGTTCGACCAGTTTGGTGTCGAGCTTGGCAAGGAAATGGCGCGTGCGATCGACGAGCCGGAGGCGCGTGCGGCCTTCGATCCCTCGACGCGTGCACTGATCGAAAGGGCCGGCCTGTGAGCGACTTCGACTACGATCTGTTCGTCATCGGCGCCGGCTCTGGCGGCGTCCGTGCCGCCCGTATCTCGGCCGGCTACGGCGCCCGGGTCGCCGTGGCCGAGGATCATCGCGTCGGCGGCACCTGCGTCATCCGCGGCTGCGTTCCGAAGAAGCTCCTGGTCTACGGCTCGCACTTTGCCGAGGACCTCGACGATGCCGCCATGTTCGGCTGGGACGTTCCCTCGAAGCGCTTCGACTGGCCCGTGCTGCGCGACAATGTCCTCGCCGAGGTCACGCGCCTCGAAGGCGCCTATGGCGAGACCCTCGCCAGCCACAAGGTAACTGTCTTCAAGGCCCGGGCCGTGCTGACCGGGCCCAATTCGATCGAGCTCTCGGACGGTCGGACCATTACCGCCGACAAGATCCTTCTCGCGCCCGGGGCCCGGCCCGTTCTCCCGGAAATCCCCGGGGTCGAGCATGCCATCACCTCGAACGAGGTCTTCCATCTCGAACGCCTGCCGAAGCGGATCGTGATTGTCGGCGGCGGCTACATCGCCAACGAATTCGCCGGGATCTTTCATCAGTTCGGGTCCCACGTGACCATCGTCAATCGCTCGGACACGATTCTGCGCGGCTATGACGAACAGATCGTCGACCGCCTCGTGAAGATCAGCCTCGGCAAGGGGATCGACTTCCGCTTCAACGCGAAATTCTCCTCGATCGAGCGGCAGGAGGATGGCAGCCTGCTGTGCCGGATGGCCGGGTGCGACGACCTCGTCGCCGACGAGGTCCTGTTTGCCATCGGGCGCCAGCCCAACACCGACAATCTCGGCCTCGACGAGATCGGGGTGAAGCGCAATGATCGCGGCGCAATCGTGGTCGACGACGAATATCGTTCGTCCGTCTCCAACATCTTTGCCGTCGGCGACGTCACCGACCGGATCCAGCTCACTCCCGTCGCCATCCGCGAAGGCCATGCCTTTGCCGACACCCAATTCGGGAAGAAGCCCTGCACCGTCGACTATGAGAATATCCCGAGCGCCGTCTTCTCGCATCCGCCGATCGGCGCGGTCGGCCTCACCGAGGGCGAGGCTCGCAACAAGCTGGGCGTCATCCGCACCTACACCTCGGACTTCCGCCCGATGAAGAACGTCCTGGCCGGACGGAACGAGCGCTCGCTCTACAAGCTCGTCGTCGACGAGGGCTCGGACAAGGTCGTTGGCCTCCACATGATTGGCCCGGACTCCCCCGAGATTCTCCAAGCGGCGGCGATCGCGGTGAAGGCCGGGCTGACCAAGGCCGACTTCGACGCCACCGTCGCGCTTCATCCCAGCATGTCCGAAGAGCTCGTCCTCATGCGGTAAGGCGAAGGGTGCCGGTTCGTTGACGGCGGCATCTCGACTTTGCCGCGGGCGACCGGCTACCTGACGGGCGTGACCTACGACGCCATCATCATCGGGGCAGGCCACAATGGCCTCGTCTGCAGCTTCTACCTCGCCAAGCGCGGCCTCAAGGTCGCGATCCTCGAATCGCAGCCGACCGTCGGCGGCGCCGCCGTCACCGACGAATTCCTGCCGGGATTCCGGAACAGCGCGGCGAGCTACACCGTCAGCCTGCTCCAGCCCAAGGTCATCCGCGACCTCGAACTCGAGCGGCACGGGCTCAAGGTCGTGCTCCGCAAGATCGACAATTTCCTGCCGGGGGAGGGGGACTATCTCCTTGGCGGGCGCAATGGCCTGACCCGCGCCGAGATCGTTCGCCATCATGCCGGCGACGGTGCCGCCTACAACCGTTACATGGCTGAGCTGGAAACGGTTGTCCCGCTCATCCAGAAGTGGATCCTGAAGTCCCCGCCCGAGGCCGGCGCCGGGCTCGCCGGCCTGCCGACCATGCTCCGCCTCGGCCGCGACCTGGTCGGCCTTTCGACGGACGAAGTCCGAGTCGTCCACGACTATGCGACCAAGTCGGCCGGCGACATCCTCGACCGCCATTTCGAAGGCGATCTCGCCAAGGCCCTGTTCGGATTCGATGGCGTGGTCGGCAACTTCGCTTCGCCTTACACGCCAGGCACCGCCTACGTCCTGCTTCACCACCTTTTCGGTGAGGCCGCGGGCGTGCCCGGCGCGTGGGGCCATGCGATCGGCGGGATGGGCGCCATCACCCAGGCGATGGCCCGCGCCGCGCGCGAGGCCGGCGTCGACATCGTCCTCAACGCTCCGGCCGAGGAGATCATCGTCGAACGCGGCAAGGCGGTCGGCGTGGTCGCGGCGGGCAAGGCCTGGCGGGCGACTCAGGTCGTCGCCGGCGTCAATCCGCGCCTACTCTTCGGCAAATTGCTCCCCAAGGGGGCCGTCAACGACAGCGTCGACCGCCACATGACCAATTGGTCATGCGAGAGCGCGACCTTCCGGATGAATGTCGCACTGTCCGAACTGCCGACCTTCACGGTCAAGCCGGACAAGGGCGACCACCTCACCGCCGGAATCATCATGGCGCCGAGCCTCGACTATATGGATCGCGCCTTCACCGACGCGAAGCGCGACGGCTGGTCGCGCAAACCCATCATCGAGATGCTAATTCCGACGACGCTCGACCCCAGCCTCGCGCCCAAGGGCAAGCATGTCGCATCGCTCTTCTGCCAGCATTTCCGCTACGCGCTTCCGGGCGGGAAGAGCTGGGACAAGGTCCGCGACAAGGTCGCCGACCATGTCATCGCCACCGTCGACGCGCACGCGCCCGGCTTTGCCGCCAGCGTGATCGGCCGCCAGATCCATTCGCCGCTCGATCTAGAGCGGCGCTTCGGGCTGATCGGTGGCGACATCTTCCACGGCAAGATGGGGCTCGATCAGCTATTCAGCGCGCGCCCGATGATCGGCGCCGCCGACTATCGGATGCCGCTTCCCGGCCTCTACCTCTGCGGCTCGGGCGCGCATCCCGGGGGCGGTGTCACCGGCGCGCCGGGGCATAATGCCGCGCAGGCCGTGCTCGCCGATCGACGCCCGTGGAAGCGGAGGGCATGAGCAAGCCGCTCGCGGGCATCCGGGTCCTCGATCTCTCCCGTGTCCTTGCCGGCCCATGGTGCACTCAGCTCCTCGCCGATCTCGGTGCGGACGTCGTCAAGATCGAGCGGCCGGGAAGCGGCGACGACACGCGCCACTGGGGGCCGCCCTGGCATGAGGATGAAGACGACCGCGTCGCCGCCTATTTCCTCGCCTGCAATCGCGGCAAACGAAGCGCGGCGATCGACCTCGCGTCCGAGAGCGGCGCCGATCAGGTCCGCCGGCTGGCCGACAAGAGCGACGTGGTCGTCGAGAATTTCAAGGTGGGTGCGCTGGCAAAATATGGCCTCGACGCGATGAGCCTGCGAGCCCGCAACCCGCGTCTCGTCTATGCCAGCATCACCGGCTTCGGTCAGGACGGACCGCGCGCCACCCAGGCGGGCTACGACTTCATGATCCAGGGCCAGGCCGGGCTGATGAGCATTACCGGGCTCCCCGACGATGAGCCCGGCGGCGGGCCGCTCCGCACGGGCGTTGCCGTCGTCGACCTCTTCACCGGCATGTATACTGCCAATGCCATCCTCGCCGCGCTCGTTCGCCGTGCGTCGACGGGGGAGGGGGCGGTCATCGACAGCGCCCTGTTCGATTGCGGCCTTGCCATGCTTGCCAATCAGGCGAGCAATTATCTGGTCAGTGGGCAAGACCCCGGGCGCCAAGGCAACAGCCACCCCAATCTCGTCCCCTATCAGCCCTTCGCCTGCGCCGATAAGCCGCTGATCATTGCCGTCGGCAACGACCGCCAGTTCGCCGCCCTTGCGGCGCTGCTGGGCGAGCCCTCCTGGGCCGGGGACGACCGCTACGCTACCAATGCCGCCCGGATCGCCAATCGCGAGGGGCTCGTCGCAGCGATCGAGACCATCACCCGGGCACGCCCAGCCGCCCACTGGTATGAGGCTTGCGAGCGCGCCGGCATTCCGGCCGGGCCGATCAACGCCATCTCGCAGGCTTTGGCCGATCCGCAGGCCATGCACCGCGAAATGCTCCGCGCGATGGACGGCTACCGTCTGCTCGGAAGCCCGCTTCGTCTCGACGGCAAGCGGATGGATAGCAGCCGCCCCCCGCCGCGGCTCGGGCAGCATACCGAGGAAGTCCTCACAGAACTCTGACCTCTTCTATCCGTTGGCCGCATGGGCCTTGCGGACATGACGGAGCATCGCGGCGACGGCATCGAAATCGATCCTGTCGGGCTTCGTGAAGCGCACGCATCCGCCGCCGAAGCTGGCGTGCGCCAAGCGATCGCGATGCTCGTCGAGCGCAGCTTTGCCCGGATAGACGGAGATATAGTTCTTCTGGTTGTTGAAGCTCACGACCGCGTCCTGGCCCTCAGGCCCATAGCCCGGCATTCCCCACTGCATCCGCTCACTCCAGTCACCCAGATGCTCGAGGCACAATGCGCGTATCTGCTGGAGCGCGGGAAGCCGCTCGGGCTGCACTTCGGAAAGAAACGCATCGACGGTCTCGGCCTTGGACTGCATGCCCGCTGCTCCCTATCTGCGGCACCGGCCTTTAGCAGATTCGCGGTCTCGTAGGATGCCAGGCGACCCATTTGCGGCGAAGCGAACTTGCCATCTCGTGTGAACTTCCCAAGTTGATGCCTGACGATGCGACGGATCGACCAGCAGCTTAAGGCGCGGAGCCAGAGCGTGGCAGTGCTCATCGCACTGCTTTACGGCCTGCTTGCGGGCGCGGCATTCTCGCCGCTCCCGGCCGACGCGCGGGTCGCGGCCTCGATCCAGACGCTCGCACGCCAGCAGGGCGCCGCGATTACCACTGCCTCGGGCAAGGCGGTCGCCGCCAAGCCCAAGCGCGGCTCGCCCGAGCCGATCGACCTCCCGGTCGCGCTCGCAGCCGCATCCGAGATTTCTTCCTATCCGGCAGCGCGGCCAGCCGCATCGCTGCCCGTCATCGTTCGGCAGGACCGTCCGAACGCCTATCGCGCCCGCGCTCCACCGGCCGCCTGATCACCCCATCACCTTTGATCAGACTTACTGCCGCAGCGCCCCTGCGCGCGGCAGCGATGGAGTTTTGCCATGTCGACCCAAGCTATCAGGCTTACTGCGCTTCACTATGACGTGGAGCGTGCCCTCTCGGGCGAAATGCTGAAGCGCCGCCCGGACGCGCTGCGCGTCTTCCGGCTCCGCCGTCTCAAGACCCGCCTCAAGGACCGGTTCGCCAGTCTCTTCCGGCGCGGCTGATCAAGGCCATTTCCTGAAAATCGAAGGGTGCGGACGGGGCGATGCCTTCGTCCGCACCCTCTGTTGCGAGTATCTTCATGACCAACGAAACGGGGCGCGCTCGCGTCGCCGAAAATCCCGCCGCGCTCGATCGCCTCGAAAGCCTCCTCGTCCGCTATCCGGCAGTCAGTTCGGGCGAACAGGCGGAGATCGGCGAGCTACTCCGCGCCACGGGCCCGCTCGACATGGGCCTCCTCTCCGCCAATGCGCAGGCCTGGGAGCGGGCCGAACATTATCGCCGCGACCATCCCCGGCTGTTTCGGATGGGCGTCAGGGAGCGCCTGTTCTGGATCGTCGCCGGCGTGGGGACCATCCTCACCCTCATCCTCATCTGGGATATCGGGATCGCATGATCGGTAGGCGGGAAGGGTACGGTCCTTCCCGCCTCGTCATCTATTCGGTCTGGCCGTACTTGCTTTCGATGAAGCGGCCCTGCGTCTGGAAGGCGTCCATGTCGCGCTTCGCCAGCCGCTCGCTGACCTCGCTAAGGGCCGTGCGGCTCGCCTGAAGCCCTTCGACCAGCCGCTGGTCGACGGTCTTGCCCTCGGCGTCGGCTTCCTCGCGATAGGCTGCCGGAACGTTGGCGTAGCGGTCGATGAGATTGGGCAGGTGCTTGCTCATCAGCCGGCGCGCGTCCTGGGCATCGGGATCGTTGATGTCCGCGCGTTCGAGCGTCTGCTTCAGCGTTCCCAGCTGCGCGCTGATCGAATCCACTACCGTCTGGGCCGGCGCGGGGAGGGCGCGGCGGTTCTGGTAGAGATAGCTCCCGAACTTCTGCACCATCTCGCCATTGGGCAGGTCCGGCTGGACCGTGGCCACGGCTTCCTCGCGGACACCCCAGAAGAACAGCATTCCGGCGATCGCCACGGCCAGCAGCACGGCGGCAAGGAAGCCGAACATGCCGATCGGCGTCACCAGCCCGATGATGATCACCGCAAGGCTGCTGATGAGCAGGGCGAATACCGCATTGCGGGTCGCCTTGGCGTAGCGACGAATGTGCCGCTGCCGCTCGACCCGCGCCTGGACCGCGACAGGCCCCTGCTTCTCGTCGATCACCGTCATGACCCGGTCGAACCGGGCCAGCGCCTTGGAGACCTTCTCGTCGGTCTCGGTCACTGGGCGTCGAGCGGCGTGAAGGCCGGCGCGGAATCGAGCTTCGCCTGATTGGCGCCTTCGGCCCGAGCGATGTAGCCGCGGCTCTTCTCGACCTCGTTACCGAGCGTGTTCACCGTCTGCTTCATGTTCTCGAGCGCCTTCAGCTTGAAGCTGTCGATCGAGTCCATCGTGTCATAGATGTTCTGGAAGGCGCGCTGCAGCGTCTCCAGGGGAATGGTCGAGCTCGCGGCCTGCTCGTGGATCGCCGCCGACTGGGTCTTCAGCATCGATCCGGTGGAATCGATCATGTTGGCGGTCGTCGTGTTGAGCGCGCCAATCTGCTCGAGCACCAGCTTCTGGTTGGTCAGCGCCTGCGCGACCGTCACCGCCGTGCGCAGCGCCGAAACGGTGGTGGTCGAGGCGCGGTCGACGCCCTTCACCAGCTCGACATTGTTCTTCTTCACGATGTCGAGCGCGAGATAGCCCTGCACGGTCACTGCCATCTGGGTGAGGAGGTCGGTGGTCCGCTGGCGCGTGTAGAAGAGCGCGGTCTCGCGGATCGCCTTGGCCTTCGCCGGCTCGGTCGCG
Organism: Sphingomonas sp. SP2; assembly: GCF_058313385.1. Lineage (NCBI taxonomy): Bacteria > Pseudomonadati > Pseudomonadota > Alphaproteobacteria > Sphingomonadales > Sphingomonadaceae > Sphingomonas > Sphingomonas sp. SP2. The sequence goes on from NZ_JBZFLD010000001.1 coordinate 1,397,680, forward strand.
TCGAGCTCGTTCGCCTTTTCTTCGAGCTTGGCGTCGAGCGCCTTGGAGATGTGAATCATCTGCTCGAGTTTGTGCATCGTCTTCCACAAGTTCGCGCGCTCGGTGTCGATCGCCGCATTGTCCATCAACAGCTCGTCCTTGCCGCTCTGCAGGCGAGCGAGGATCTGGCTGATGTGCGTCTGCGCGCTCTGATACTGGCGGAAATAGCCCTTGATCGAGTTGCCGAAGGGGATGATCCCGAACAGCTTGCGGCCGGGCGACAGCGCTCCGTTGCGCTTGGGATCGAGCTCCTCGACGGTCGTGCGGAGCTGGGTCAGGTCGGCGCCGATGCCGGTATCGCTGTCGATCGCCTTCACCGGCCGGTCGAGGAAGCGGTTCGACGCGCCCGCCGCTTCCGCGATTTCCTTGCGGCCCATCGCGGTCAGCTGGTCGACCTTCTTGCCGAACTCGGGGCTGTTGCTGTCGAGTGCGACCAGTTCATCGACAAAAGAGTCGACCTTCGTCTCGAGCTGCGTCCGCTCGGTGTCGCGCAGGGGAACGAGGCCGGCCGCCTCCTGCGGCATCACGGGCTGCAGGACCTCGGGCGGATCGAGCTTGAGCTTGGTCGCGGTGGCCGTCGCGGTCTCGGGTGCAGTAGTCGACATCATTCTCCCCTTCTTGGGCCGAACATGGCGGGGGTGCCTGCCCGGTGCAAGAAGCTAAGTGTCTTATAAGAATAAGACAGTGCGTCTTCAAGCGGGACTCGGGTCAACACTCCGTTAACCCTGCTTCCAAGCAATTCGCTCACCTTGTTGCCGCTAGACGGGTCTCGGATTTCAACTTTCACGAGGCGTTCAATGCTGCGACTGCTGAAGAAGCTCCGGCGCAATGAACGGGGTAACGTCCTGATTCTGACGGCTGCGGCCATGCCGCTGCTGGTCGGCTCGGCCGGGCTTGCCGTCGATACCATCCAGTGGACATTGTGGAAGCGCCAGCTCCAGCGCGCCGCCGATTCCGCCGCCATCGCGGGCGTCTATCAGCGCGTCCAGGGCGCGGACCTGACGGGCGTCCAGTCTGCCGTCACCCGTGACCTCGGCTTCAACCAGAATACCGGCATCGCTCTCTACACCGGCTATCCGCAGGTGAACATCGACGCCGACACCAGCACCGAAACGACCCAGGAAGTCCAGGTGTCGCTTGGCGTCCAGAAGTCGCTGACCTTCAGCTCGATCTTCATGGCGTCGGCACCGATCATCGTCGCCACCGCGCGCGCGGCCAGCGTTCCCGGCACCGACGAATATTGCCTTGTCAGCCTCGAGAATAATGCCGCCAACACCGGCATCACCTTCACCGGCAACAGCGGCGTCGAGATGGATTGCAGCGCCATCTCCAACTCGCCGTCGAGCAACTCGGCGGTCGCCCGCGGCAGCAGCATCTTCAAGGCGCCCTCGGTCGCGGCAGTCGGCGGCATTCAGCGCTCGGCGAACTTCCAGGTCGATCGCTACGAGCCTTATGTTCCGGCGCTGAAGGACCCCTACGCGAACGTCAGCCCGAAGCAGAGCGACCTCGACAACCTTTGCCCCAACGGCAACGGCAACAACAGCGTTCTCGACGAAGATACCAATATCCCGAGCAACCAGACGGTCTTCTGCTACAATTCGATGCGAGTGGGAGCCAACAGGACGCTCTCGCTTCGGCCGGGCACCTACTACATCAACGGCGGCGATGCCTTCATCCAAGGCGATCTCAGCTGCACCGGTTGCACGATCGTGCTCACCAACAAGAGCACGTCGACGACGGCGAGCATCGGCCAGTTCAAGGTCAACGCGACGTCGAAGATCAACATCTCGCCGCCGAGCAGTGGCTGCACGCTCGGGACCGCAGGCTGCTTCAAAGGGATCAGCATCTTTCAGGATCGCCGCGCCCTCGACAGCAATCAGACCAACAAGATCAACGGCAACAGCGCGTCGCGCATCCTCGGCTCGGTCTATTTTCCCAAGCAGGAGATCGACTACAACGGTACCGGGACCAGCGACTTCATCTGCACGCGCCTGGTGGGGCGGAGGGTCACCTTCAGCGGCAACAGCGGCATCACCAACAAATTCAAGGCCGACTGCGCCGGGGACGGTATGGATGCCATCGTCGGTGGTCGCCGGGTCAGGCTGATCGCATGATCTCGCTCCTGCGCAGCCTTCGCCGCGATGAGCGCGGCGCGGCGGTGATCGAGCTCGCGCTGGCGGCCCCGATCCTTGCCACCATGGTCATCGGGATCGTCGACATCTCGAACGCCTATTCGCGCAAGCTTGCTCTCGAGCAGGCGGCGCAGCGGGCGATCGAGAAGATCATGCAGACGACCGACGACGATACGGTCGACACCACGGTGACCAAGGACATCGAGGAAGCCGCCGGCGTTCCGACCGCGAACATTACGATGACCACCAAGCTCTTCTGCACCAACCGCAGCAGCGGCGCGGTGACCCAGAAGGCTGCATTCACCGACGATTGCGACGGCTCGACCGAGTGGGAATCGCGCTACATCGAGATCACGGTCGTCGACGAGTTCCAGCCGATGTTCCCGATCAAGTTCGGGGCCAATGCCAACGGCAAATACCCGATCCGGGTCAAGGTGGGGATGCGAACCCAATGACGCAGCTTCATCACTTTCGGCGCCTGCTGCGCGACGAGCGCGGCGCGACGGTCGTCGAGTTCGCCTTCGCCTTCCCGGCGCTGATCGTCCTCATCTATGCCATCGCCCAGCTCGGCATGGTCTATCGCGCGATGAGCGGCATCCAGCACGCGCTCGGCGAAGGCGCCCGCGTGGCGTCGATCTGGCGGGATCCGGCGGTGACCAATTCGGACATTCGCGCCGAGATGCAGAATACCGTCTACGGTATCGGCCCCGGCACCTTCACCATTCCCGAGCCCAAGCTCGGCATGACCAGCACCGGGATCAAGTTCGTCCTGCTGAAGGTGACCTATACCCAGCCGACGAGCCTTCTGCTGTTCCCGGGACCGACGGTCGCCGTGACCCGCGAGAAGCGCGTCTACCTCGCCGAACAGGGTGGCGCGGCACCGTGCAGCGTGAGCGGCACCGCCACCTCCTGCGTCGCCAGCTAGCCCCTGGCGGCGCGGGCCGCGAAGAAGGCCATGATCTGCTGCTTCACTTCGTCGGAGGTAAGCCGCTCCGAGAAATGGCCGTTCTCGAGGTCCATCCGTTCAAGCACCGCGGCATGATCACGCCCGCGCAGCAGCCGCTGCGTCAGCCGTAGCGCCTGCGGCGGACGGGCGAGGAGGCTGTCGACCACCCCGGCCAGCCGCTCGGCCAGCCCACCGGCTTGGGCGCGATGGGTCACCAACCCGAAGCGCTCGGCCTCGTCGACGCCGAAGGCTTCGCCAATCAGCAGATATTTCGCGGCAAGCTGCCGGCCGGCGAGGCTCGGCAGGATGAGCGAGCTTGCGGCTTCGGGAACGAGGCCGAGCTCGGTGAACGGCATCTTGAACTTCGTCCCTTCCTCCGCGACCACCAGGTCGCAGTGGAACAGCATGGTCGTGCCAATGCCCACCGCATTGCCGTGAACGGCAGCGACCAGCGGAATATCGTTTGTCGCCAGCGCCTTCAGCAGCCGCCATACCGGAATGTCGCTCTGCCCGTCCTGCGGCAGCTCGTTCATGAAGTCGGCAAGGTCGTTGCCGCCGGTGAAGTCGACGCCTTCGCCTTCGAGCGTGATGACCCTGATTTCGGGATCGCCCTGAGCGCCAGCGATCGCATCTGCCAGCGCGGCATACATTGCCACCGTGATCGCGTTGCGGCGCTCGGGGCGGTTCATCACCAGCCGCAGTTGCGGCCCGCGACGTTCGACTAGGACATGCTCGGTCATGGACGCTTGTCTGCCTTGTCGCTAAGCGCGGCGCAACCGCAGCCCAAGGACCATCGACCCATGAAGTTCTTCGCCGACACCGCCGATCTCGCCGACATCCGCGAGCTCATGGATACGGGCCTCCTCGACGGGGTGACCACCAATCCCTCGCTGGTCCGCAAGTCGGGCGGCGACTTCATCGAGACCGTCACCGAGATCGCCCGGATCTGCCCCGGTCCCGTCTCGGCCGAGGTGGTCGCGCTCGACCATGCCGAGATGATGCGCGAGGCCGAGGTCCTCCGGAAGATCGCCGACAATATCACCATCAAGGTGCCGCTGACACTCGATGGCCTGAAGACCTGCAAGGCGCTCACCACCGACGGGACGATGGTCAATGTGACCCTCTGCTTCTCGGCCAACCAGGCGCTGCTCGCCGCCAAGGCTGGCGCGACCTTCGTTTCGCCCTTCGTCGGCCGCCACGACGATGTCGGCTACCCGGGCATGGAGCTGATCGCCGACATCCGGATGATCTACGACAATTACGACTTCGGCACCGAAATCCTCGTCGCCTCGGTCCGCAACCCCATCCATGTCCACGAAAGCGCCAAGCTTGGCGCCGACGTGATGACCGCGCCGCCGTCGGTCATCAAGCAGCTGTTCAATCATCCGCTGACCGACAAGGGCATCGCCGCCTTCCTCAAGGACTGGGAGGCGACGGGCCAGAAGATCGGCTGATTGCGCCGAGGCACTGGACGTTAACTCTTCCCGTTCTAGAATCACTGGCATGGGACAGATCCTCTCCTTCGAGGACCATGCACTGGCACGCCTCCGGGCGCGGGCCGAAGCCGCCGAGGAGGCCCGTGAGGATCTGCTCGCCTTCGCCCGCGGCCAGTCGGGCGCGGTCGCGGCCATCCATCAGGCGGTGCTGGCGGCGCTCGAAGCGACCGACTTCGAGCATCTCCTCCATGTCGTCGTCCAGGAATGGCCGCTGATCCTCGGGCTTGACGCCGTCGCGCTCGGCCTGATCATCGGCGAACGCGGCTTCCGGGTCGACAGCTCGGGCGTCCAGCATTGCGAGGCGGCGCTCTTGCGCCAGTGGATCGGGCGCGCCGAACCGGTCGAACTCCGCACCGTCGAGCGCGGCCACGCCCTGTTCGGCCCGGCTTCCGACCTCATCGGCGCCGAGGCGCTCATCCGCCTCCCCGACGCCATTCCCGAGGCGCTGCTGCTGCTCGGCCAGCGCGGAAGCCAGTCGCTCGACGGCCGCCACGGCTCGGAACTGCTACTGTTCCTCGGTGCCTCGCTCGCCGCTATACTCCGCCGGTGGACGCTCAACCCCTGACCGACGCGCCAGCGCTCGCCGCCCGCTTCGACCAGTCGCTTCGCCTCGAGCGCCGCTGCAGCCCGCATACCGCACGCGCCTATGTCGCGACCGCGCACCGCTTCATTGCCTTCTTGACCCGCCACTGCGGCGAGCCGCCGACGCCGCGTACGCTCACGGCCATCCCTGCGGTCGACCTGCGCGCCTATCTGGCGCAGCGGCGAGGGGAGGGGCTCGGACCGTCCGCCGCCGCGCGGGAAATGTCGGCGGTTCGCGCCTTTCTCCGCTTCGCCGGCGACCAGCAGGGTGAGGCGGTGCAGATGCCGCGGGTCCAGGCTCCGAAGCGCCCCCGCACCTTGCCGCGCCCGGCTTCGCCGACCGACGCCGTGGCGCTTGCCGAGGAGACCGGCGCGCAGGCGCACCAGCCGTGGATCGCCGCCCGCGACACCGCGCTGCTCCTGCTCCTCTACGGATCGGGCCTGCGCATCTCCGAAGCGCTCTCCTTGCCGGCGTCCATTCATCCGCTCGACGCAAGCATCCGGGTGACCGGCAAGCGCGCCAAGATGCGGGTCGTGCCCGTGCTCCCGCTCGTCGCGGCCGCGATCGCCGATTATGTCCGCCTCTGCCCCTATCCGCTCGAGGGCGATCAGCCGCTGTTCCGCGGGGCAAGGGGCGGTCCGCTCAGTGCCGACGTCGTCCGCCGCGCCGCCGCGTCGGCGCGCAAGGCCCTGGGCCTCGATGATCGCCTGACGCCCCATGCGCTACGCCACAGCTTTGCGACCCACCTGCTTGCAGGCGGTGCCGACCTTCGTTCGCTACAGGAACTGCTCGGCCATGCGAGCCTTTCGTCGACGCAGGTCTACACCGCCGTCGATGCCGCGCATCTGCTCGACGTCTACCGCCACGCCCATCCGCGGGCGTGAAAGCTGGTTTCAGGGGGGAGGTTTGTCGAGGCGGGCGGGCTGTGGGGATTACCCGATCGCCTCGACCTGACCCATGTCGCCCGGCCCGGTAAACGAGACGCTAAAGATCTGAAACGGTGGAAAAGTCCTCGCGGCTTTCCCTCGTCTTTCAATCCGTCCCGGATCGATTTGCCGGGCGATAACGGATGACCCGCCAGAGATAGCCGAGAATCATCGTCGCCAGGATCGCGTTGCTGACGGGGCCGATCCAGTCGTCGACCTCGTTGAACCGCTCGCGCAGCGAGTAGCCCGCATAGGCGAGGGCGGCGGTCCAGCCGGCGGTTCCGATGGTCGAGGCGATGAAGAAGGTCTTGAACCGCATCTTCAGCAGACCCGCCGGGACCGAGACGAGGCTCCGCACCGTCGGCAGCATCCGCCCGAGGAAGACGAAGAAGGTCCCGTTCTGCCGGAACCAGCGTTCGGCGCGCTGCACCTCAGCCCAGTCCATCGTCAGCCAACGGCCGTAGCGGTCTATGAAGGGCTTCAGGCGGATGATGCCGAGCGCGCGGGCGGCGAGATACCAGACGATGTTGCCGAGCATCGCCCCCGACGTTCCCGCGGCAATCGCGAGGGGCAGGGACATCTGCCCCTTGGCCGCCGTCACGCCCGCGACCGACATGATCACCTCCGACGGGATCGGCGGAAAAACCGTCTCGAGGAACATGAGGAAACCGACGCCGAGGTAGCCCGACTGTTCGATCATCCGGACAACCCAGTCACCCACGCGCGTTCTGTCCTTCAAGCTTGGCTTCGATCGCGTCCCAGATCGGGCCCGCGCTGTTGATCCCCTCGAACTTATCGAGCGCGACGAGGCCGGTCGGCGAGGTCACGTTGATCTCGGTCAGCATGCCGCCGATGACGTCGATGCCGACGAACAGCAGTCCGCGCCGGCGTAGTTCCGGCCCGAGCGCGGCGCAGATCTCGCGCTCGCGCGCCGTCAGGGCTGTCTGGTGGGCAGAGCCGCCGGCTGCGAGGTTCGAACGGATCTCGCCCTTGCCCGGGACCCGGTTGATTGCTCCGATCGGCTCACCGTCCACCAGGATAATCCGCTTGTCACCGTCGCTGACCGCCGGGAGGAAGGCCTGCGCAATGAACGGCTCGCGCCAGGTTTCGGAAAAGAGTTCGGCGAGCGCCCGAAGGTTCGTCCCGTCCCGGCTGATCCGGAACACCGCCGCTCCGGCATTGCCGTGAAGCGGCTTGAGGACGATCTCGCCATGCTTGGTGTGGAACGCCTGAAGGGCGTCCATGTCGCGCGTGATCAGCGTCGGCGGCATGAATTGTGCGAAATCGAGCACGAACATCTTCTCGGGCGCGCTGCGGACGTTGGCGGGGTCGTTGACGACCAATGTCCTGCCCTCGAGCCGCTCGAGCAGATGCGCGGCGGTGATGTAGGCGATGTCGAACGGCGGATCCTGCCGCATCAGGACGACATCCACCTCGGTCTCAAGATCGAGGTCACGCGGCGCTGAAGCGCTGAAATGATCGCCCTCGACCCGCTGCACGGTGATCTCGCGAGCCTTGGCCCGGAGCGTGCCGTCCTCGTAGCTCAGCTGATCGGCCGCATAGTGAAACAGCCGGTGCCCGCGCGCCTGCGCCTCGACCATCAGGGCGAAAGTCGAATCGCCGGCAATGTTGATCTCTTCGAGCGGGTCCATCTGGACCGCGACAGTGAGGGTCATGAAGGCTCCCGGTGAACGCAGGCCGCCGCCTTAGTGCGGTGCCCGGCTGCTGTCATCCGTGCCAGACATCGACGAGGTGCCGCGGCTTGCGCCACGGCACGATGAAGATGGCGTCGATCCGGACGGTGTCGGCATCCCCGAGAAAACGCGGCAGGAGCAGATTGGCCGCGTCGGCCACCCGGCGAAGACGATGCCGGTCGAGCGACCAGTCCGCCGCCTCGTCGGTCGCGCGGGCCTTCACCTCGACGAACGCCAGTACCGAGCCGCGCCGCGCCACCAGATCGACCTCGCCGACCTTGGTCTTCACTCTTGTGCCGAGGATCGACCAGCCCTTGAGCCTGAGATAGGTTGCCGCCAGCGCTTCGGCGCGGCGGCCGCGTCGTTCCGCCTTGGCCCGGTCAGCGCGCGAGGGGCGTCTCCGGCTTGGGGCAGCGCAGGTAGAGCGTCCCGCGGCCGGCATCGTCGACCAGCCGCATCCGGTCGTTCGACAGTCGCAGGATCCGGCTCGTCACCGGATCGCCGACGCTCTCTTCCTCGTCACCGCCGCCTTCCTGAGTGAAGGTGATTTCCTTCTGCACCAGCCGTGGACCTTCGACACTCCACTGGCCGGTCGCCTGGCCGTGGAGGTAATGGCCGTCGGCCTGGAAGAAGAGGGCGGTCCATTCGGCGCAGCCCTCCATCTGCTCGCCCTTGGCCGAGTCCGCCACCCACAGACCCATCAGCCAGTCGGCCGACGGCGGGGCGGTGACGGTCGCGGCGGGACGGCGTGCACGGACGGGCGTCCGGCTCTTGGTGGCCGGCTGCGCTGCAAGGAGGAGGGCGGTAAGAAGCATCATCTGGCGAGCTCTAACGCGCGATCGTAAACGAGTTTCCGTTTGATCCCAAGCTTCTGCGCGACCTGAGCCGCCGCCCGGCTCGGCGACTCGCCTGCCGCGAGCGCCGCCCGCAGCGCTTCGTCGAGGTCGTCGGCGGTCGGCGGAGGCGCTTCGGCGGGAGGGCCGACGACGACGACGATCTCGCCCTTGGGTTCGCGTTCCGCGTAGGTGGCCGCCAGCTCCTCGAGCGTACCGGTGACGCATTCCTCGTGATATTTGGTGAGTTCGCGGGCGACCGCGGCATCGCGCGTTCCCAGGCCTGCTGCCAGCGCGGCGAGGGTCGCGCCGAGCCTCGGCCCGCTTTCGTAAAGGACGAGGCTCGCCCGCACCGCGGCGACTTCGGCGATCGTGTCGGCCCGGGCTTTCTCCTTGGGAGGGAGGAAGCCGAGGAACAGGAAGCGGTCTGTCGGCAGGCCGGCCAGCGTCAGCGCGGCGACGGCGGCGCAGGGTCCGGGAATGCCGAAGATATCACGTCCCGCGGCGCGTGCCTCGCGGACCAGCTTGTAGCCCGGATCGCTGATCAGCGGCGTTCCGGCGTCGCTCACCAGCGCGATCGCCTCACCCGCCAGCCGGTCGACGATGGCGCTCCGGTCGGCGGCATCCGAATGATCGTTGTAGGTCCGCATCGGCACCGAAATGCCGGCGTGCGACAGGAGCCGGGCGGTCACCCTCTTGTCTTCGGCAAGCACCAGCGACGCGCCCGCGAGGGTCGCGGCGGCACGGGGACTGAAGTCGCCAAGATTGCCGATCGGCGTCGCGACGATATAGAGGCCAGGAGGCAGGGGCGTGGACATGGGAAGCGGATCGGTCATGGCATCCTCACACCGTTCGGCACAAGGCCGGCGTCATTTTCTGGTTGCAACGGTCGCTGCCGCCTTGCTTGCCGGCTGCGCGACGGGACCGTCCTCGCGCCCAGGCCCCGGACAGGGGAAGACCAACCGCGTCGCGCTGCTGGTGCCGTTGAGCGGCCCGGATGCGGCGGTGGGACGCGCGATCGGCAATGCCGCCCGGCTGGCGATGTTCGATACCAAGAGCACCGCCTTCGAAATGACTTTGTTCGACACGGCCGAAGGCGGCGCAGCGGCCGCCGCGGCGCGGGCTCTGGGGCAGGGAAACGACCTCATCCTCGGCCCGCTCCTTGCCGATGACGTCCGCGCGGTGTCTCCCGTCGCCCAGCGCGCGCGGGTTCCTGTCATCGCCTTCAGCAACGACGTCAGCGCCGCAGCGCAAGGCACCTACATCCTCGGCTTCACGCCCAGCCAGGCCGTCGACCGGGTCGTTGCGCATGCCGCCGCCTCGGGTGCCCGGCGCTTTGCGGCAGTCGTGCCTGCCAATACCTACGGTCAGCGTTCGGCGCAGGCGCTGTCTGCCGCCGTCCAGCGTGCCGGCGGACAGGTTGCTGGCATCGAGACCTATGCGACCCCGCAGGCTGCACGCGCTGCCGCAGCGCGCCTTTCCAGCCGCCCCTATGACGCGGTGCTGCTTGCCGACGGCGGCCGGATCGCGGCGCTCGCCGCTCCCGCGGTCCGCCCCGGTGCGCGCATCCTTGGTACCGAATTATGGGCCTCGACCGAACTCGGCGGTACCGCCCGCATGCGCGGGGCCTGGTATGCCGCGCCGACGCAGGGTCGGTGGACCCAGTTCGTCCAGCGCTACCGGGCGCGGTACGGCGGCGCGACCCCGCCGCGCATCGCGAGCCTCGGCTATGACGCGGTGCTGCTAAGCGTCCGCGCCGCGCGCAACTGGCCCGCCGGTCGCCGCTTCCCGCTCGGCGCGATCGACGATCGCGAGGGCTTCGACGGGGTCGACGGCATCTTCCGCTTCCGCTCGGACAATGTCGCCCAGCGCGCTTTCGAGGTCCGTCAGGTGACCGCCAGCGGATCGACCGTCGTCTCGCCCGCGCCGACCCAGTTCTGAGCCCCCGAACGACCGCGAAAAAGGGCTAGCCAAGGCCCTTCTCGAGAGTCATCCTGCCCTCACAATAACTTGAGGGGAGCTTGAGGGGATGCTCACGTTGTTGTTCGTAATGGCCGCCGCCGCGGCACCGGCCGATGGCTCGGCCCAGCGCAAGGAATTCGTCGGCTGTCTTCGCACCGTGGTCACTAAGGCCAAGGACGAGAAGAAGTCGGCGGCCGACTTCGCGCCGATGGCCAAGGCGACATGCGCGGCGCAGATGGACACGTTCAAGTCGGCGCTGGTCGCGATCGACGTCCGTAACGGGCGCCCGCGCAAGCCGGCCGAAAGCGACGCCGAATCGCAGATCAGCGACTATGTCGCAAGCTATGCGGAGCGGGTGACGGCCGAAGGCGGCTGATCCGCCGCGACCATTCCAAGGATCGTATCGAGGAGCAGGCGGCCCGCCGCGGTCGTCCGGAGCCGCTTGCCTGCCCATTCGAGGTGACCGGACCCGACCAGCGCCGCCACCTTATCCTCGTCGATCACCGTCGGCAGCCCGAAGCGGGCCGCGATGGCGGAGGGATCGATCCCTTCAGCCAGCCTCAGGCCCATCACCAGCGCCTCGTCGGCGGCCTCGACCGGGCTGAGCGGCGCTTCCTCGACCATCCCGTGCCCGTTGCGGGCGAGGCCTGACAGGAAATTCTCGGGCTTGCGATGCCGCACCGTGCGAAGCCCCAGCCTGCGGCCATGCGCTCCGGGCCCGACCCCGACATAATCCCGGTAGCGCCAGTAGGTCAGGTTGTGGCGGCTCTCCTCGCCCGGCCGCGCGTGATTGCTGATCTCGTAGGCGGGAAGACCGGCCTCCTCCGTCATTGCGGCGGTCATCTCGAACAGGTCGGCCGCCGCATCGGCGTCGAGCGGCTCGAGCTTCCCCGCGGCATGAAGCGCCGCGAACCGCGTGCCCGGCTCGATCGTCAGCTGGTAAAGCGACAGATGCCCGGTGCCGAACCCGAGCGCCCGCCCGAGCATCGCCTGCCACGCCGCCGCGCTCTGCCCCGGCAGGGCATAGATGAGATCGAAGGTCACCCGCCCGAAATGGCGCTGCGCCACCTCGAGCGCGGCCAGTCCCTCGTCGACGCCGTGGGCCCGGCCCAGGAAGGCCAGCGCCTGGTCGTCCAGCGATTGCAGGCCGAGGCTGACCCGATTGACCCCAGCCGATGCAAGATCGGCGAACCGCGCCGCTTCGACGGACGAAGGATTGGCCTCCAGCGTCACCTCGAGGTCGTCCGCCGCCGGCCAGGCCTCGCAAGCCGCGGCGATCAGCGCCTCGGCCGTCGCCGGGTCCATCAGCGAGGGCGTGCCGCCGCCGAAGAAGATGCTCGTCAGCCGCCGCCCAGGGAGCAGCCGCGCTTCATGCGCCAGGTCGGCGAGCAGGGCCTTGCGCCAAGCCTGCTGGTCGATCGAATCGCGAACGTGGCTATTGAAGTCGCAATAGGGGCATTTGCTGACGCAGAACGGCCAGTGGATGTAGAGGGCTAGCTCTTCAGCCATCCGACCAGCTGCTCGAACGCCTTGGCGCGGTGGCTCATGGCGTGCTTCGCCTCGGGGTCCATCTCGCCGAAGGTTTCCTCATGGCCGTGCGGCACGAAGACGGGATCATAGCCGAAGCCATTCTCCCCGCGCGGAGGCCAGACGAGGTGGCCAAAGACCTTGCCCTCGAAGCTCTCGGTGCGGCCGTCGGGCCAGGCGAGGGTGAGGGCGCAGGTGAAATGCGCGTCGCGGCCAGCCTCGGGTCCGGCGTCGGCGAGGGCCCGTTCGACCCGCTCCATCGCAAAACCGAAGTCGCGCTTGCCGCTCTCATCCTCGGCCCAGCGGGCCGAGTGGATCCCGGGCTCGCCGTGGAGCGCATCGACGCTGAGGCCGCTGTCGTCGGACAGAGCGGGGAGGCCGGTCTGGTCGGCGGCGGCGCGGGCCTTCAATTCGGCATTGGCGACGAAGCTGGTGCCGGTCTCCTCGGGCTCGGGGAGGTCGAGCTCGGCCGCGCCGACGCACTCGATCCCGAACGGGGCGACGAGCGCGCGAATCTCGCGCAGCTTGCCTTCATTGTGCGTCGCGATGACGAGGCGAGGCCCGACCGCGTTCACCGGCCGGTAGCCTTGCGCTGCGCCTCGAAGATCTGGTCGCAGCCGATCCGCGCGAGGCGGAGGAGGCGCAGCAGGCCCTCTTCGTCGAAGGTCGCGCCCTCGGCAGTCAGCTGCGCTTCGCAGATGGCGCCGTCGGAGGTGAGGACGAAATTGCCGTCGCTGCCCGCGTTGGAATCCTCGAGATAGTCGAGGTCGAGCACGGCGGTGCCGTCGTGGAAGCCGCAGCTTACCGCCGCGACCTGCCGCTGGAGCGGGTCGGCCGAGAGCTTGCCCATGATCCCGTCAATCGCGAGGCGGAGCGCGACCCAGGCGCCGGAGATCGCCGCGGTGCGGGTGCCGCCGTCGGCCTGGATGACGTCGCAGTCGAGGACGATCTGGCGCTCGCCGAGAAGGCTAAGGTCGGTGACGGCGCGCAGGGAGCGGCCGATCAGGCGCTGGATTTCCTGGGTGCGGCCCGACTGCTTGCCCTTGGCCGCTTCACGCGCGCCGCGGGTGTGGGTCGCGCGCGGCAGCATGCCATATTCGGCGGTGACCCAGCCCTGACCCTTGCCGCGCAGGAAAGGCGGGACCTTCTCATCGAGGCTGGCCGTCACCAGCACGCGCGTCTCGCCGAAGCTGACGAGGCACGAACCTTCGGCATGCTTGGTGAAGCCGGGTTCGAACGAAAGCGTGCGCATCTGGTCGGGGGCGCGGCCGCTGGGGCGCATGGGTCTGATCTCCTGGTGATGATTTGGCACGCCCTTACCCGTTAGTGCCGCGCGAAGTCGAGGCACGGCCCCGCCCAGTCGCCAAAGACGATCGCAATTGAGCGGGACGGCGAGGGCCACTACATCGCGCTCATGCAGCCGCCTCTTCCCGAACTGACCGACCGCATGCGCGCGATCTTCGGGACGGTGGTCGAGGCCTATCTCCAGCGCGGCAGCCCGGTCGGGTCGAAGAGCCTCGTCGGAACGATCAATCTTTCTCCCGCTTCGATCCGCTCGGTCCTCGCCGAGCTCGAGGATCGCGGGCTCCTCACCCATCCCCACACCTCCGCCGGGCGCGTGCCTACCGAAAGCGGGCTCCGGCTGTTCGTTGACGGGATCATGCAGACGCACCTGCCAAGCGCCGAAGAGCGCGCCGCGATCGAGGCGCAGGTCAGCAATCGTCCGCTCGACGAGGCGCTCGCCAGTGCGATCGGCGCGCTCTCGGGCCTGTCGGCCTGCGCCGGCGTCGTCGTCTCGCCCAAGATAGAGCGGCGGCTTCGCCAGCTTGCCTTCGTGCCGCTGGGGCAGGGGCAGGCACTGGCCGTCCTCGTCGGCGAGGACGGCAATGTCGAGAATCGCGTCGTCGACCTTCCGCCGGGCACCACTGCCCCGGCGCTGGCCGAGGTCGCCAATTACGTCACCGCCCGGCTCTCCGGCCTGACGCTCGGCGAGGCCGAAGCGCGGCTCCGGCAGGAGATCAACGAGCATCGCGCCGCGCTCGACCGGGCCGCCGCCGAACTGGTCGCGACCGGGCTCGCCGAATGGCGCGACGACGGGCCCTCGCGGCCGGTGCTGATCGTCCGCGGGCAGGCCAATCTCCTCGATGAAGCCGCTGCCGCCGATCTCGAACGCGTCCGCCGCCTGCTCGACGAACTTGAGGATCGGCAGGAAATCGTCCGGCTCCTCGAAAGCGCCCGGGAGGGCGAGGGCTGCCGCATCTTCATTGGCTCCGAGAACCGCATGTTCGCGCTCTCGGGCTCGAGCGTCATCGCCGCTCCCTATCGCGGGAGCGAAGGCAAGGTGGTTGGCGTTGTAGGGGTGATCGGGCCGACGCGGTTGAACTATGCGCGGATCGTTCCCATGGTGGATTATACGGCGCAAGCACTCACGAGATTGATGGGATAGGAATGAACAAGCTTCACGACGAGGCCGAGGAAATCCGCGCGGAGACGGCGGAGAACAGCCCCGAATTGCAGGAACATGACCAGCTCGCCGAGCTCCAGAAGAAGCTGGAGGAGGCTGAACAGAAGTCGCTCTACGCCGCCGCCGAGGTGCAGAATGTCCGCCGCCGCGCCGAGCAGGAGCGCGCGCAGGCCGTGACCTACGCCAACACCGGCTTTGCCCGCGACATGCTGAGCGTGAAGGACAATCTCGACCGCGCGCTGGCGCACATTCCCGCCGGCGCCCGCGAGGGAGAGCTCAAGAATTTCATCGAGGGCATTGAGGCCACCGCCCGCGAGCTCGACGCCGTGTTCGGCCGCAACGGGGTCAGCCGGGTCGAAGCGAAGGGCCTGCCGCTCGATCCCAACCGCCACCAGGCGATGATCGAGATCGTCTCGGATGCCGAGCCGGGCACCGTGGTCGAGGAGATGCAGGCCGGCTACGTTCTCAAGGACCGCCTGCTTCGTCCGGCGCTCGTCGGCGTCGCCAAGAAGGCCGACTGACCGGATCCCCGGCGACGGCCGGGGGTCACTCCCTCGTCAGTCCGAGGCGCGCCTGCTTTGCGCAGGCCGCCTCAGATGACCTCGCGCTTCTGAACGCGGCCCTTCGTCGCAAGGCTGAACCGGGCGTCCGGGCTCTTCCCCTCCAGCGCCAGTTCGGCCGCGATCCGGCCGACCTCGGGGCCGTGCTTGAAGCCGTGCCCCGATCCGCCGCCAACAAGGACGACGTTGCCGACCTGCGGGTGGCGATCGATCAGGAAGTCGCCGTTCGAGCTATTCTCATATTGGCAGACTTCCGCCGTCGCGAGCGGCGCCCCGCGCAGTCCCGGAAAACGGCGATCGCGGAAGGCGATCACTTCGGCCAGCGCGGCGTCGGTGAACCGCCGGTCCTGCCGATCGGGATCGACATCGGCCCCATGCGCGTCGTGCGCGAACTTCACCCCTTTGCCCTCCAGGTCTGGGAAACCATAGTAAACGTCCCCGCCATTGAAGTCCGCCCAGCCCGGCATCAGGCCGGGTTGGTAGTCGAGACTTCCGGCAGGGGGCGCGAAGGTGAAGACCTCCTGCCGTGTCGCAACGATCCGCCCGCCGAGAAGCGCGGGAAACAGTTTCGGCAACCATGGCCCGCAGGCGAAGACGAACAGGTCGGCCTCGATCGCGGCACCCGCAGCATTGCGGACGTGGCTCAGCCGCGCGCTTCCTTCCGCGGGCGGGACGATCGCCATCGTCTGCTGGATCCCGCCGTCGCGGGCGAAGCGCTCGACGAGCGTCTGCACCGCACGGCGGGCCATCAGCGCGCCGAACCGCGCTTCGAACATTCCCGCCGTGACCCCGGCGAAATCGATCATCGGAAAGCGCCGCGCCATGTCGGCGGCGGTCATGGCGACGGTGTCGAGGCCGAGCGCCCGATGCACCCGGAGGCTGTCGGCAAGATAGGGATTGTCGCCCTGGAAGAAGAACAGGACGCCATGGTCGTGCAGGATCGGCAGACCGGAAACAGAGCTGAGCTTGCGCCATTCCCCTAGGCTCGCGAGCGCCATGCGGGCGTAGATCGCGTCCTTGCCGTAGCCGGCGCGGGTCATTCGCGATTCGCCGCCCGAGCTCGCCCGGCTGTGCGCGGGGCTCCAGGCGTCGACCAGCGTGACGCGCGCGCCGCGGCGGCGAAGCTGCTCGGCGGTCCATGTGCCGAAGACACCCGCACCGATGACCGCCACCCGCAGGGCCGAACCCAGGCTTCGCGCTCGGACAAGCGCTGGCCCCGAAACGGCAGCGCCGCCCGCTCCGAGGAGGAGCGAGCGGCGCGTTACCGTGACCTCATGGTCCTTCTCGCTCATCCCCGCTCGGGTGCCGGCGGCGGCGGCGGAGGCGGCGGCGGCGCGACCGGGCAGGCATCCGTCGCGAGAATCACCGACCCGTCGCTGCAGGTCTGCGTGGCCGGCGGCGGCGGGGGAGGCGGCGGCGGCGGAGGCGGCGGGGGCGGCGGCGCAGCCTCTTCTTCCCGGCCCGACTGGAACTTCCACCGCAGAGTCACGCCCATTTCGCGCGGGCGCCCGATATTGTAGCCGAGCCGCGCCCGGCCGCCGCGTTCGCGGTCGAACGACAGCAGCGCATTCTCGTCGAACAGATTGTTGACGTAGACCTGCACGCCGAGCCCGTTGTCGAAGTCGATCCCGCCCGACAGGTTGACGAGGTCATAGTGCGGCAGCCGCAGGTCGACGACCGTCGCCCCGGTCCCGGTCGCGCCGTTGAACGGAAGGCCCGAGATGAAGGTCCGCGGGTTGTTCTCCTGGTCGGCGGGCTGGGTGTAGCGGTTGCCGACCCGCTGCCAGCTCGCACTGACGAACCATTCGGCATTGTCGCTGAGGCGGGTGCCGTAGGTCGCCGAGGTCGCGAACTGATATTTGGGCACGCTCGGCAGGCGATTGCCGTTGCGGATGCCCGTCGCGCCGGCGAGCACGCCCGGGAGGGTCGTGTCGAACTCGGCTTCGACGAGGCTCCCGGCAAAGCTCAGGTCGAGACCCCGCATCGGCCGGATGTTGAGCTCGGCCTCGACACCCTTGGTGTGCGCCTTGTCGACGTTGAACACGATCCGGCTCGAGCAGCTCCCCGCATCGAGCGTGACCTGGAGGTCCTTGATGTCGGTGTAGAAGCCCGCCGCGTTGAAGGTGATCGGGCCCTTGCTGTACTTGACCCCGGCTTCGTAGTTCCAGAGCGTCTCGTCGTCGTAATTCTGGAAGCCGCCGAACAGCGCCGCGTCGCTCGGGCTGCACAGCGGCAGGTTGAGCGGATCGTTGACCCCGCCGAGACGGAAGCCCTTCGCCGCCTGCACGTTGACCGACAGATTGCGGTTCGGTTCCCAGGTCAGGATGGCGCGCGGACTAAAGCCGTTCGAGCTGGTCCGGTCGTCGAGCCGGCGGTCGCCGTTCGAGAAGAGACCGCCCGAGATGAAGTCGCGGCTTTCGCTAAAGTCATAATAGCGCCCGCCCGCGGTCAGCTTCACCTGCCCGAAGTCATAGCTCGCTTCGCCGAACACCGCCTTCTGCTCGATGTCGTAGGGCAGGTCGGAATTATAGGGCGAATTGGCCGGGAAGCCGTTGGCCGTCGCAGCAGCCGTTCCAGCGCCCAGGGTCGCATCGGTGAAGGCGTCATAGCCCGGGGTGGGCAGGCGCTGCTTATACTCGCGATCGACGCTCGAATAGAAACCGCCGATCACCCACTGGAACGGCCCGGTGCCGGTCGAGCTGGCGCGGATTTCTTGGCTCCACTGACCAAGCTTGGTCGTGTCGCGAAGGTTCGACGGCAGGTTCACCGCCGCGGTCGGGTAGCCGAGATCGACCGACACCGATCCCGTCAGTGCCGACGCGTCGCGGCTGACCAGGATCTCGCGGTCGATGTAGCTGGTGATCGAGGTCAGCTCGACCGGGCCGACGTCGACCGATGCGGTCAGGTCGAAGAGGTTGGTCTTGTCCGAGAATTTCTCGCGCAGCAGCAGATATTGCTCGCGCTCGTCGAAGGTCCGCGACGGCGTCGTGAACCGGTTCGAATAGAGATTGAAGATCTCCTGCCGGTTGAAGCCGTCGGCCTCGACCTTCTGCAGCACGTAGCGCGGGGTGATCTTCACGAAGGGCGAGGGCTGCCACAGCAGCGACAGGCGCATGCCGGCGCGCTTCCCGTCGTTGACGTCCTTGCCGGCCGCCGGGCCGACGGCGTCAACGAAGCCCGCATATTTGGTGTAGTAGCCTACCGCGCGGAGCGACACGGTGTCGCTGATCGCGGCATTGACCATGCCCTTGAAATGACCGCCATTGCCGCCGTCGGTCAGCGTGTTGAGGTTGGCTTCGACCATTCCCTCGTTGACGCCGATCTTGGGCTGATTGGTGATGTAGCGGATGGTGCCGCCGACACTGCCTGATCCGAACAGTGTGCCCTGCGGCCCGCGCAGGGTCTCGACGCGGTTGAGGTCGAACAGGTCGAAGTCGGGCGTGAACAACGACAGCGAGACGACGCTCTCGTCGAGATAAACGCCGACCTGCTCCTTCACGCCCGGCTGGTCACGGACGATCTGCCCGGCCGACACGCCGCGGACGCTCACCTGGCTTTGCCCCGGACCGAGGTTCTGCACCTGGAGGCCGGCAACGTTGCGACTGATGTCCTCGATCGATCGGGCATTGGCGCGCTGGATGTCTTCCTGCGTTTGCGCATTGATCGAGAAGGGGACGTCCTGCACCGTCGAGGCGCGCTTGGTCGCGGTGACGACGATGTCGCCGAGCGTCCGCTCGTCCTCGTCCGGCGAGGGATCGGCGACGGTCGAGGTGGCCGCCTGCGCCACGCTCTCCTGCGTGGTCTGCGCCGCGGCTGGAACCGCGACCGCGAAGACGGCGGCGCTTGCGAGCAGGCTACGATTGATCAAGGTAAGGCGCATAATCTTCCCCCACAAATCGTTGTGAAGAGAAACTAACCTTCAATCGCGGCCGCACGAAAGCCTTCGCGCGCCAATTTGATTACTTCAGCGCAACGGTGTTGCAGAAGCGCGACAGGCGATTCAGGCCTCGCGAAATGGCAGAATTGCCTCGATGTCAGCAAGTTGTGCGCCGCTGACCAGCCGCAAGCCGCGGCGCTGGAGAAACGCGTGCCGGACGAGTTCGGCCTGCTGTTCGAGTCCATAGCGGAGGAAAGGCCGGCCCTCGCGATACTGATAGGCATAGCGGCAGAAGGGATGCCGCATCAGCGGCAGGTAGAAGCGGCCGCTCCGCTGCGCCTGCCAGACATGCGTCATCTCGTGCATAAAGAGGCCTTGGAGGCTCCAGTCGGCGGCGCTGAAATCCGCTCGCCAGTTTTCGTCCTCGGGGTGGAAGTGGATGTTGCCGGTCGGCGCCATCACGATGCCCTTGGGCTGGAATGGCCACCATTTGCCCCGCACGAGCCGCACCCGCGAATAGTCGATCCCGTCACCGAACAGGGAACGGGCCATCGCGATTTCGCCCGGGGTGAGCGCGCGCTCGGTCCGGCTCATCAACTCGGTCCTCCCTGAAACTCTTGGCAAGCGATTGGCGCCTCGCTAACGCGTTGGCCAAATACACACAGGAAGGGAAGACTATGAGCGAGACTGCTGAGCGGGTGAAGAAGATCGTCGTCGAGCACCTCGGCGTCGAAGCCGAGAAGGTGACCGAGGAAGCGAGCTTCATCGACGACCTGGGCGCGGACAGCCTCGACATCGTCGAGCTGGTCATGGCGTTCGAAGAGGAATTCGGCGTCGAGATCCCCGACGATGCGGCCGAGAAGATCACGACCGTCAAGGACGCGATCGACTATATCGATCAGCACCAGGGCTGAGCCAGAACCGACGAACTGTTGGCAGACCACAGGCTCGGCACCTTGCCGGGCCTGTTCTGCGTTAAGGAGATTGCGATGCGGCGTGTTGTCGTCACCGGACTTGGACTCGTCACCCCGCTGGGGGCCGACGTCGAGACCAGCTGGCGCAATATCCTTGCGTCAAAGAGCGGGGCGGGGCCGATCACCCGCTTCGACACGTCCGACCAGAAGTGCACCATCGCCTGCGAGGTGAAGCCCGCCGGTCACGAGTGGGGCTTCGATCCGGGCAAGCGCGTCGATCACAAGATCCAGCGCCAGGTCGATCCGTTCATTGTCTACGGCCTCGATGCCGCCGGCCAGGCGCTCGAGGATGCCGGCCTCACCGACATGATTGAAGAGATGAAGCTGCGTGCCGGCACGTCGATCGGCAGCGGCATCGGCGGACTCCCGGGAATCGAGAGCGAGAGCCTCGTCCTTCATGAGAAGGGCCCGGGCCGCGTCAGCCCGCACTTCGTGCACGGCCGCCTGATCAACCTCATTTCGGGCCAGGTCTCCATCAAATATGGCCTGATGGGCCCCAACCATGCGGTCGTCACGGCTTGCTCGACCGGCGCCCATTCCATCGGCGACGCCGCGCGGATGATCCGCGACGACGATGCCGACATCATGCTCGCCGGCGGCGCCGAATCGACCATCTGCCCGATTGGCATCGCCGGTTTCGCCCAGGCACGGGCGCTCGCCACCTCGTTCAACGACCGGCCCGAACAGGCCAGCCGGCCCTATGACAAGGACCGCGATGGCTTCGTCATGGGCGAGGGCGCGGGCGTCGTGGTGCTCGAGGAATATGAGCATGCCAAGGCACGCGGCGCGAAGATCTATGCCGAAGTCGTCGGCTACGGCCTGTCGGGCGACGCCTATCACGTGACGGCTCCGCACCCCGAGGGTCGCGGCGCCGAGAACGCCATGCGCATGGCGCTCCGCAAGGCCGGCCTCGGGCCGGGCGACATCGACTATGTCAACGCCCACGGCACCTCGACCATGGCCGACACGATCGAGCTGGCGGCTGTGAAGCGAGTCCTCGGCGACGACCTCGGCGGCGCGTCGATGAGCAGCACCAAGTCGGCGATCGGGCACCTGCTCGGCGGCGCCGGCGCGGTCGAGGCGATCTTCTGCATCCTCGCGATCCGCGACCAGATCGTCCCGCCGACGCTCAACCTCGATACGCCGGACGAGGGCACCGAGGGCGTCGATCTCGTCCCCCACGTGGCGCGCGAGCGGCCGGTGCGGGCGGTGCTGAACAACAGCTTCGGCTTCGGCGGCACCAATGCCAGCCTGGTGATGAAGGCCGTCGACTGATCGCGCCCCTGCGATGCAGGGGCCAGTTACAGTCTCGCGCTGACAGGTTGAGGCCGTCCCTGCCGAAGCAGGGGCGGCCTTACATTTCTCCGCGTGCCTTGCGGATGGCGAACCACTTGCGGACGTTGGCATTATGCTCGTCCAGTGTTGCCGCGAAGACGTGCCCGCCCGTGCCGTCGGCCACGAAATAGAGATATTTGTGCGGCTCGGGATCGAGCACCGCGGCGATGCTGTCGCGGCCGGGATTGGCGATCGGGCCGGCCGGCAGCCCTGCCCGGCGATAGGTGTTGTAGCCGGTGTCGGCATTGAGCTCGGAGCGAAGGATTCGGCGGCCGAGCGGCTTGCCCTTGGTCACCGGATAGATGACCGTCGGATCCGCATCGAGCTTCATCCCGATCTTCAGCCGGTTGCAGTAGACGCCGGCCACCGCGCGCCGCTCGGACGGCTTGCCAGTCTCCTTCTCGACGATCGAGGCGAGGATGATCGCCTGCTCTGGCGTCGCGACCGGGCAGCTGCCGATTTTCCTCTCGGGCCACAGCGCCGCCAGCGCTTTGTCCATCGCGGCGGTCATCCGCCCGGCCACGGCGGCCCGGCTCTCGCCTTTCTGGAAGCTGTAGCTGTCGGGCAGGACCTTCCCTTCGCCCGGCAGCGGCGCGTCGCCGGTGAGGTCGGGAAGGGCGGCGAGCTTCTCCTGAACGAGGATGCTCGGCATGCCTTCGGGAATGGCCACCAGCCGCTGGACCGGCTGGCCGTGCTGGAGGATGTCGAGGAGGGCCGCGTTGCTGGTGCCCGCGGGAATGTCGAACTCGCCGGCCTGGATGCCGTCCTTCGATCCCAGGAGCCGGGCGAAGAGGCGGTAGGTCGTGCAATTGCCGCTGATCAGCCCCTTGCGTTCAAGGCCCGGGCAGAGGCTGGTAAGCGTCGCGCCTTCCTCGACGGTGATCGTCGTGTCCTTGGCCGCGCCGCCCGACCACCAGAGGAGGGTGGGGGCCGCCAGCGCTGCGCCGACGGCGAGGATCAGGAGGACCAGCAGCCGCTTCATTCAGGCAAGCTTCTGCGCGCGCACATAGCCGACGCGTTCACCCGCATAGCCCCAGGCCCAATCGCCGCGCTTGTCGAGGATCCGCATCTCGGACCCGGCCTCGAGCTGCCCAAGCACCTCAGAGCCCTCGTCCGCCGCCGCGTGGAGCGTCGCTGGCTGTTCGAGAGCGACCGGGAGCGGGACCGCATAATGCGAGGCGATCACCGTCCCCGCCAGCGCCACATCGGCGAGGTCCTGCCGGTAGGCATGGGTGCGTGGGTCGGGGTGGCTGGAGGGGCCGGCGAGCGGATAACCGCCCGGCGGCGTGTCAGCGATGGGCGTGAGCGAGCTGGCCGAGGGCCGGCCGGCGTTCGGAGTCGCGGTCTCCGCCGCGTTCGCTGCCCCGGATATTGCGTTTGAACCCTTCAAGAAATTCCGCCCCGCTGCTGGTCCGGACGACGAACACGTTGCGGCGGTCGTCCTGGTCTCGTTCGCGGCGCAGATAGCCGAGCGCACCCAGCGTGTTCAAGGCACGGGTCACGACGGGTTTGGAAACACCGAGGACTCGGGCAAGTCCTCGTACGGTATGCGGGCCCGGCGTCAGATAGACGATCATCAGCAGGGCCATCTGGCGGTTGGTCAAATCGGGTTCTCCCGATCGGACATAACCGACCAGGGCCCTCATCCACCCGCTTAGCGAAGCATCGCTCATTGGCCTGGAAACTCCTCGCCTGCTTAGCGTGACCGGTTAACCGGCGAGGAACAGAAATGTTGCGCTGGCGAGTCGCGTTTCTCGAAAAAACGATTGCTACTTACGACGATAGCGGCCCGCGAGCGCGGCATGGACGGCCCGCAAACCGAGCGCCTCGCCGCCCTTCGGCCGCCCCGGACGCGGTGCCGGGCGCCAGGCGAACGTGTCGAGATGCGCCCACTTCGCGCCCTCAGGGACGAACCGGCGAAGGAAGAGCGCGGCGGTGATCGTTCCCGCAAATGGCGAATCTGCGCTGTTGCTGAGGTCGGCGAGGTCGCTCTTGAGCATCTCGTCATAGCCGTCCCACAGCGGCAGCCGCCACAGCGGATCGCCGAGCTCGGTGCCGGCCGCGAGCATCTCGGCGGCAAGATCGTCGTCGTTGCTGAAGGTCGCCGGGAGGTCGGGACCGAGCGCGACCCGCGCCGCGCCCGTCAGCGTCGCGAAATCGACCACCATCTCGGGCTTCTCCTCGCCCGCCCGGGTCAGGGCGTCGCCGAGGACGAGGCGCCCTTCGGCATCGGTATTGTCGATCTCGACCTTGAGCCCGGCGCGGCTGACCAGAACGTCGCCCGGCCGGAAGGCGCCGCCCGAGACGGCATTCTCGACCGCAGGGATGAGGAGGTGGAGGCGGACGGGCCAGCGCTCGGCGACGATCAGCCGGGCCAGCGCGAAAGCGTGGGCAGCACCGCCCATGTCCTTCTTCATCAGCCGCATGCCCGCAGCGGGCTTGAGGTCGAGGCCGCCGCTGTCGAACACCACGCCCTTGCCGATGATGGCGATGTGCGGATGCGACGGATCGCCCCAGCGCGCCTCGATTAGCCGCGGCGCACGGGCCGGAGTGGCGGCGGCGCCGACGGCGTGGATCATCGGAAAGCCCTGCTCGAGGGCGTCACCCTTGGTGACCTCGACCTCGACCCCGGCGGAGGAGGCCCACTGGCGCACCTCGCGCTCGAGCTCGGCCGGACCGAGGTCACCGGCGGGCGTGTCGACGAGGTCGCGGACGAGGGCGGTCGCCTCGGCCAGCCGGACCATCTCCTCGATCCGCGCCGGTTCGGGGCTCAGCAGGACGCGAGGGCCAACGGCGGGCTCGGGCTTGCTCTTGAAGCGGGTAAGACGATGCTGGGCGAGCAGCCAGCCAAGCGCGGCGGTGCCGGGAAGGACGTCGCCCGCGATCCGGTAGCTGCCCTCGGGCAGGCGGTCGGCGGCCGCGGCGAGGCACCAGGGGGTGAGCGCCGACAGCTTGCCGACCCCGACCAGCACCTCGACCTCGTCGCCAGCGCCGTTGCCGGGGATGACGAGCAGCTGGCCGGCCTTGGCCTCGAACCGCCCCGCCTCGATCAGCGCGCGGCGGGTGCCGGCATGGGCCTTCAGCCATTCGGGGAAGAGCTGCGCGTCGATCAGGTGGAGCGGACGCGCCGCCTCGCCACGGTCAGGTCGGAGGAGAGCGGCAAAATCGGTCATCCTGCCGCTCTAGCCTATTCGTGCCCGACGGGAACACCGAAGAGGTCGTGCTCGTCGGCTTCCTCGACCGTCACCCGGACGATGTCGCCGGCAACGAGATGGCCAGCGTCGCGCAGGTGGACCTCGCCGTCGATCTCGGGCGCGTCGGCCTTCGAGCGGCCGGTCGCGCCACCGCTGTCGGGATCGACCGCGTCGATGATGACGTCGATGTCGCTGCCGACCTTGGCGGCGAGCTTCTCGGCCGAGATGCGCGCGGTCAGCTCCATCACCCTGCGGTAGCGCTCTTCCTTGACCTCTTCCGGCACGTGGCCGGGAAGGTCGTTGGCAGGAGCGCCCTCGACGGGCTCGAAACGGAAGGCGCCGACGCGGTCGAGCCGGGCTTCGGCGAGCCACTGGAGGAGATATTCGAAATCCTCCTCGGTCTCGCCGGGGAAGCCGACGACGAAGGAGGAGCGGATGGCGATGTCGGGCACGTCGCGGCGCCACTGGACCAGCCGCTCGAGGACGCGGGCCTCGTTGGCGGGGCGGCGCATCGCCTTCAGCACCTTGGGGCTGGCGTGCTGGAAGGGAATGTCGAGATAGGGGAGGACCAGCCCCTCGGCCATCAGCGGCATGACCCGGTCGACGTGCGGATAGGGATAGACGTAGTGGAGCCTGACCCACGGCTTCGACCCGTCGGGCGCCCGCAATTCGCCGAGCGCCTTGGCGAGGTCGGTCATGTGGGCACGGACCTCGCCGCCCTTCCACGGCCAGGCGGCGTGCTTGAGGTCGAGGCCGTAGGCGCTGGTGTCCTGGCTGATGACCAGCAGCTCCTTGGTCCCCTGCGCCAAGAGCTTCTCGCCTTCGCGGAGGATGGCGTCGGGACGGCGGCTGACGAGGTCGCCGCGGATCTGCGGGATGATGCAGAAGGCGCAGCGGTGATTGCAGCCCTCGGAAATCTTCAGATAGCTGTAGTGGCGCGGGGTCAGCTTGAGGTTGGGCGTCGCGCTGGGGACGAGGTCCAGATAGGGCGAGCGCGGCGCGGGCGCGGCCTCGTGGACCGCGGCGACGACATCCTCATAGGCGTGGGCGCCGGTGATCGCGAGGACGTTGGGGAAGCGCTCGCGGATGACCTCGGCCTCGCGGCCCATGCAGCCGGTGACGATGACCCGGCCATTCT
Source organism: Sphingomonas sp. SP2 (assembly GCF_058313385.1). Lineage (NCBI taxonomy): Bacteria > Pseudomonadati > Pseudomonadota > Alphaproteobacteria > Sphingomonadales > Sphingomonadaceae > Sphingomonas > Sphingomonas sp. SP2. Next base: position 1,423,360 of record NZ_JBZFLD010000001.1, read on the forward strand.
CGGCCAGCGCCTCGCCGATCGCCTCGAGGCTTTCTTCCTTGGCGCTGTCGAGGAAGCCGCAGGTGTTGACCAGCACGACGTCGGCGCCCTGATAGTCGGGGCTCATCTGATAGCCGTCCGAACGGAGCTGGCCGAGGATGCGCTCGGAATCGACGAGGTTCTTGGGGCAGCCCAAGGAAACCATGCCGACGCGCGGCGGGGTGGGAAGAACAGTAGCCATGGCGGAAGTGGCGGGCGGTTAACGGAAAAAAGCGGCGAAAGCTAGGCGGCGCGTTCGGCGATGCGCGGCGAAGTTGACGAAGTTGACATAGTCCGCGGTCCGATCGTCACGCTCCTTCCCCTTACCGGAGCCCGATAAATGCGCTCCGATGACGGCAAACAGCCAATCAGTCGAAATCCTACTTTGCAAGGGGCTTGCGGATGGTCTCCTCGAGGACCGCGACGCGGATCCCGAACTTGAAGGCGGTGAGCCGGTTGAGCACGGTCCGGCCGTCGGCCTGGAGGGCGAGCTCCTGGTGGATGCGGATCCCGCCCGGCGTGACGTAGCCGATCATCGCGCGCGGGCCGCTGGTCTCGACCGTCACCATGCCCTTGGCGTCGGTCAGGGTGGAGAGGTAGCCGTTCGGGAGCCTCCGAATGGTCCACAGCCGGGTGCGCTCCTTCTTGTCGCCTTCCTTGATGCGCTGGGTGAGCGTCAGCGTGTCGCCGCGCAGCACGCCTTCGCTGCGGACGGTCACCCGCGCGGACTTGCCGACAATGGGGTCGAGGATGCCGGTGCCGCTGGTCGGGCCGGTGAAGAAGGCGATCGGGTCGAGGGGGGCAGGGCCGGCGGGAAGGTCGGCGGCGTTGGCGCAGGCGGAGAGGAGGAGGAGGGCAAGAACGCCGCTCCCCTTCAGGGGAGCTGGCAGCGAAGCTGACTGAGGGGTCGGGGCCGCGGGGCCAAACCCCTCCGTCGCCTGCGGCGACACCTCCCCTGAAGGGGAGGGGCTAGGCTGCACGACCCGCCACCAGTTGATCCACCACCCCGGGATCGGCGAGGGTCGAGGTGTCCCCGAGCTGTTCCAATTGGCCTTCGGCGATCTTGCGGAGGATCCGTCGCATGATCTTGCCCGAGCGGGTCTTGGGGAGGCCGGGGGCGAACTGGATGCATTCGGGGACGGCGAGGGCGCCGATATGCTTGCGCACTTCGGCGTTGAGCTCGCCGAGCAGGGCGTCGCTGCCCGCCTCGCCGGCGTTCAGGGTGACGAAGGCGTGGATGCCCTGGCCCTTGAGGTCGTGCGGCGCGGCGACGACCGCGGCTTCGGCGACGAGCGGGTGGGCGACCAGCGCGCTCTCGACCTCGGCGGTGCCGATGCGGTGGCCCGAGACATTGATCACGTCATCGACCCGGCCGGTGATCCAATAGTCGCCGTCGGCGTCGCGGCGGCAGCCGTCGCCGGTGAAGTAGAGGCCGGGGTAGGTGGTGAAATAGGTGTCGATGAAGCGTTGGGGATCGCCCCAGACCGTCCGCATCTGCCCGGGCCAGGAGGTGCGGAGGCAGAGATTGCCGCTGACATCGTCGCCGTGGATCTCGCGGCCCTCGGTGTCGACCAGCAGCGGCGTGATGCCGGGCAGCGGGCGGGTCGCGCTGCCGGGCTTCATCGAGGTGGCGTCGGGAAGCGGGGTCATCAGCACGCCCCCGGTCTCGGTCTGCCACCAGGTGTCGACCACCGGCAGCCGGCCGTCGCCGACGACGTCATGATACCAGCGCCAGGCTTCGGGATTGATCGGCTCGCCGACGGTGCCGAGGAGGCGAAGGCTGTCGCGGCGATGCCGTTTCACCGGCGCATCGCCCTCGCGCATCAGCGCGCGGATGGCGGTGGGGGCGGTGTAGAGGATGGTGACTCCGAGTCGGTCGATCGTCTCCCACAGGCGCGAGGCGTCGGGGTAGGTGGGGACACCGTCGAACATGACCGTCGGGACGCCGTGGAGGAGCGGCGCGTAGAGGGTGTAGCTGTGGCCCGTGACCCAGCCGATGTCGGCAGTGCACCAGAAGAGGTCATCTGCGCGGGGCTCGAACACCCAGTCGAAGGTGGTCGCGATCCAGGTGGCGTAGCCGCCGGTGGTGTGGACGACGCCCTTGGGCTTTCCGGTCGAGCCCGAGGTGTAGAGGATGAAGAGCGGGTCTTCCGCCGCCATCGGCTCGGCCGGGCAGTCGGGCGAGAGGCGGTCCTGATGGTCCTCCCAGCGCAGGTCGCGGCCGTCTGCCATGGGCACGTCGGCGCCGGTGCGGGTGACCATGACCACCGTCTCGACGATCGGGGCCATTTCGCAGGCGGCATCGACATTGGCCTTGAGCGGAATGGGCTTGCCGCCGCGGACGCCCTGGTCGGCGGTGACGATGAGCCTTGCGCCGCAATCCTCGATCCGGCCGGCGAGGCTTTCGGGGCTGAAGCCGCCGAACACCACCGAATGGACCGCGCCGATACGGGCGCAGGCGAGCATCGCCGCCGCTGCCTCGGGCATGTTGGGCATGTAGATGATGACCCGGTCGCCCTTGGCGATGCCGCGCTCCTTGAGGAGGTTGGCGAAGCGGCCGGTGAGCGCATGGAGCTCGGCATAGGTGATGGCGTGGCCGGCGCCGGGCTCGTCGGGCTCGAAGACGAGGGCGGGCTGGTCGGCGCGGGCGGGAAGGTGCCGGTCGAGGCAGTTGGCGGCGAGGTTGAGGACCCCGTCCTCATACCAGCGGATGTGGAAGCTGCCCGCGTCGAACGACCAGTCGCCGGCCTTGGTCGGGAAGCGATCCCAGTCGAGCCGCCGTGCCTGTTCCAGCCAGAAGGCCGAAGGATCGGCCGCATGGGCCTGATGGAGGGCGGCAAGCTCGACTGGGGTCATGGGACGCCTGTTACTCCTGTTCGGCCATGTCGATCACGAAGCGGTAGCGAACGTCGTTCTTGAGCAGGCGCTCATAGGCTTCGTTGACCTGTTCGATGCCGATATGCTCGGTCTCGGGATAGATGTCGTGGCGCGCGCAGAAGTCGAGCATCTCCTGCGTCTCGGGAATGCCGCCGATGGCCGAGCCGCCGACCGCGCGGTTCCAGAAGATGAGGTTGGCGCCGACAAAGCCCGGCATCGGGGTCAGCGCGCCGACGATCACCATCCGGCCCGACCGGCCGAGCAACTGGAGATAGCCGTCGATCTCGTGGCTGACGGGGATGGTGTTGAGGATGAAGTCGAAGCGGGTCGCCGCAGCCTTCATCTGCTCCTTGTCGGTCGAGATGATCACGTCATGCGCGCCGAGGCGGCGGGCGTCCTCGCCCTTCTCGGGCGTGGTGGTGATCATGGTGACGTGGGCGCCCATGGCGGCGGCGAGCTTGACGCCCATGTGGCCGAGCCCGCCGAGCCCGACGACCGCGACCTTGGTGCCTTCGCCGACATTATACTGGCGGAGCGGCGAATAGGTGGTGATCCCGGCGCAGAGCAGGGGAGCGACGCGCTTCACGTCCATGCCGTCCGGCACCTTGCAGACGAAATGGTCGCGGACGACGATATGGTCGGAATAGCCGCCCTTGGTCACCGTCCCGTCGTGGCGGTCCTTGCTGTTGTAGGTCTGGGTAGCGCCTTCGCGGCAGAAGATCTCCCAGCCTTCGAGGCACTGATCGCACTGCATGCAGCTGTCGACCATGCAGCCGACCGCGACCGTGTCGCCGACCTTGTGCTTGGTAACCTCGGGGCCGACCTCGGTGACGGTTCCGACGATCTCGTGGCCGGGGACGACCGGGTAGCGGCTTCCGCCCCAGTCGTTGCGGCAGGTGTGGAGGTCGGAGTGGCAGATCCCCGAATGGGTGATCCGGATCGCGACATCGTTGGGACGGAGGTCGCGGCGTTCGAACTCCATGGCGCGAAGCGGCTGGTCGGCGGCGTCGGTGCCCCAGCCCTTGGCGGTGGTCGGCATGTGTTTCAGTCTCCTGCGCGGTCCAGCACTCGCTGGGCCTGGATGAGGTGGGGTTTGTCGACCATTCGGCCGTTCACGCTCAACACGCCAGCCGAGGGTTCGGCGGCAAAGGCTTCAACGATCGAACGCGCATGAAGGATCTGTTCGTCGGTCGGGGTGAAGGCCTCGTTGATCGGACCGACCTGCGCGGGGTGGATGGCGAGCTTGCCGGTGAAGCCGTCGCGGGCCGCGTCGAGCGCCTCGTCGATGAGGCCGGGCTCGTCGCGGAAGTCGGCGAACACCCCGTCGACCGGCTGGACCCCGGCGGCGCTGGCCCCGGCGAGGCAGAGCGTCCGGGCGAGCTGGTAGGGGAAGGTGAGGCGGCCCTTGCCGTCGAGCTTGGAGGCGGCGCCCAAGGCGGCGGAAAGGTCCTCGGCGCCCCAGCTCATCGCGGCGAGCGGCGATGACTTGATGTCGCAGTAGGAGAGGAGGCCGAACAAGGAGGCGGCGGTCTCGGTGACGATGGCGTGGAGCGGGATGTTGCCCGTGCGATGCTGCAGCTCGACGATGTCGGCGCCGCTCTCGGCCTTGGGGAGGACGAGGCCGTGGATGTCGGCGGAGCCGAGCAGTTCGAGGTCGAGCCGGTGCTCCTCCGTGCGCAGGGGATTGATCCGGACCCACCATTGCGGGCCGCCGCTGCGCGCGGGAAGGCCTTTGAGGGTGTCGCGGGCGCGGCTCTTCTCGGTCGGCGCGACGCTGTCCTCGAGGTCGAAGATGATCGCGTCGGCCTCGGATTCGAGCGCCTTGGCAATCTTCTTGTCGCTGTCGGCGGGGACGAACAGCCAGGAGCGGGGCTGGCGGCTCATGCGGCGGGTCGCTTCTGGATGAGGGCGGTGCGCTTCATCGTGCAGACGGTCTGGCCGCGCTGGTTGATCGCGCGGTGCGCCCAGGTGACGAGCCCGGCGGTGGGGCGCGAATTGCTTGGCCGTGCGCCGATGCACTCGCTTTCGAAATGGAGCGTGTCGCCGATGAAGACGGGGCTCGGCAGGCGGACCTCGTCGAAGCCCATGTTGGCGACGAGCACGCCTTCGGTCGTGTCGCTGACCGAGGCGCCGACCAGCAGCGAGAAGGTGAAGCAGCTGTTGACGAGGATCCGGCCGAACTCGGTCTCGGCGGCGGCCTCGGCGTCGAGGTGCAGCGGCTGCGGATTGTGGGTCAGCGTCGAGATCAGCAGATTGTCGGTCTCGGTGACGGTGCGGCGGAGGGCATGGGCGACGGTCTGGCCGACTTCCCATTCCTCGAAATAGCGTCCGGGCATGGCGGAGGCTTAGGCCGGGCCTCAGCCGATGAGAAGCCCCGCCATGGCCTCGGTGATGGCTTCGCCGTCGAGACGATATTCGCCGTAGAGGTCGGGGAGGTTGCCGGTCTGGCCGAAGCGGTCGACCCCCAGCGGCGCGACGCGGTGGCCGAGGACTGCGCCAAGCCAGGAGAGCGAAGCGGGCGCGGCATCACACAAGGTGACGAGGCGGGCGGTGGGCGCGAGGCGGGAGAGGAGGCGGGCGACGTGGCTGTCGGCGGGGACACCGTGCCAGCGGCTCGCGCTCGCCGCGCTCCAGCCGCGGTGGAGGAGGTTGGGGCTGGTCACGCTGAGGAGGCCGAGGCCGGGGAGGTCGTCCTTGAGCGCGTCGAAGGCGGCGAGCGCCTCGGGCATGACCGCGCCCATGGCGACGATCGCGGCATCGGCGGGCCCGGCGGGCTCGCGCAGCCAGTAGCCGCCCTGGAGCGCGTTGGCCTGCCAGCCGTCCGAGGAACGAGGTTCCTGCGCGATGCTGCGGGTGGAGAGGCGGAGGTAGGTGCTCTCGCCGGCGGGGTCGTCGATCAGGCGGATCGCCTCGCGCATGAAGAGCGCGAGCTCGTCGGCGAAGGCGGGCTCGTAGTGGCGAAGACCGGGCTGGCCGAGCGCGATCAGCGGCGGGTTGATCGACTGATGCGCGCCGCCTTCGGGCCCGAGCGTCAGACCCGACGGGGTCGCGACGAGGAGGAAGCGCGCGTCCTGGTAGCAACCGTAGTTGAGGCTATCGAGGCCGCGCGCGATGAACGGGTCGTAGAGCGTCCCGATGGGGATCAGGCGGTGCCCGAACAGGTCGCCCGAGAGGCCCGCGGCGGCGAGCATCAGGAAGAGATTGGATTCGGCGATTCCAAGCTCGACATGCTGGCCGGCGTCCTTCGCGGCCCATTTCTGCGCCGACGGAATCTTGGCTTCGGCGAAGACGTCGCGGATGGCGCGGCGGTGGAACAGGCCGCGGTTGTTCACGAAGGCGCCGAGGTTCGTCGAGACGGTGACGTCGGGCGAGGTGGTGAGTATTCGGTCGGCGAGGGGATCGCCCGATTTGGCGAGGTCGAGGAGGATGCGGCCGAAGGCGGCCTGGGTCGACTGCTCGTCACCGGTGGGGGTGGGGAGGGCGGGGACCTGCCAGCTGGTGAAGCCGCGCGGCTCCTTCTCGCGGCGGACCTTGGTGGCGTCGACCAATGCCTGGACGCCGGTGCGGGCATTGCCGCCGAGGCCGGCGAGCGGCTCCCATTCCGAACCCTCGGCGATGCCCAGCCCGTCGCGATAGGCGGCGAACTGGGTCGGGTTCATGAGGCCGGCATGATTGTCCTTGTGGCCGGCAAAGGGGAGGCCATAGCCCTTGACCGTCCAGGCGATGAAGACGGTCGGGACATCGTCTTGGGCGGCGGCAAAGGCTTCGGTGAGGCTTGCCATGCAGTGGCCGCCAAGATCGCTGAACAGGGCGGCGAGCTGGTCGTCGTCATGGGCGTCGAGAAAGCCCAAGGCGAGCTCGCCGAGGTCCTTCTGCACCCGCGCGCGCCAGGCGCTGCCGCCCTGATAGAGAAGCGCGCTGTGGTCCGCATTGGGGAGGGCCTCGAGCCACTCCTTGACGGCCGGGGCTCCGGCGAGGGCGGCGGCGAGCTTCTTGCCATGGCGAAGCTCGACCACGCGCCAGCCGCAGGTGCGAAAGATGTCGTCGAAGCGCTCGAACATCCGGTCGGCGCTGGTCGCGTCGAGGCTCTGCCGGTTGTAGTCGACGATCCACCAGAGGTTGCGGACGTCGTGCTTGTGGCCCTCAATGAGCGCTTCGTAGATGTTGCCCTCGTCCAACTCGGCATCGCCCATCAGCGCGACGAAGCGGCCGCGCTCGTCCGCCGGCAGGGCGTCGCGGGCCGACAGCCAGTCCTGGACGAGGCTGGCGAAGAGGGTGATGGCGACGCCGAGGCCGACCGAGCCGGTGGAGAAATCGACCGGGATCTTGTCCTTGGTCCGCGAGGGATAGCTTTGCGCGCCCTTGAAGCCGCGGAAATTCTCGAGCGTCTCCCGGTCCTGGCCGCCGAGGAGATAGTGGATGGCGTGGAGGACGGGACCGGCATGGGGTTTCACCGCGACCCGGTCATTAGGGCCGAGCGCGTCGAAATAGAGGGCGGTCAGGATCGCGCTCATCGAGGCACTCGAGGCCTGGTGTCCACCGACCTTCAGCCCGTCGGCGCTGTCGCGGACGTGGTTGGCGTGGTGGATGATCCACGAGGCGGTGAAGCGGAGGCGTTCTTCGAGGGTCGCGAGGGCGGCGAGATCGGTCATGCGGGAGCGCGTAGCAGCAAGGGTCGCCGCGACGCTAGGCTCGCCGCCCTTTGAGGGGAGCTGTCACGAAGTGACTGAGGGGTTTTGGCGCGTGGCGAGAACCCCTCCGTCAGCCTTCGGCCGCCACCTCCCCTGAAGGGGAGGAGCGGGTTCGTCACGCCGCCTCGCGCTCGTCGGCGGCGGCGTCGAAGCGGCGCTGGGCTTCATGGATTTCCTCGACGTTGGCGATCGCCCAGTCGGACAAGGCCGCGATCGGGCAGCGGAGGGATTCGCCGAGCGGGGTCAGCGCATAGTCGACCCGCGGCGGGATCGAGGGGGTGACCGCGCGGCTGACGAGACCGTCGCGCTCGAGGTTGCGGAGCGTCAGGGTCAGCATCCGCTGCGACACCGCCGGGATCTCGCGGCGAAGCTCGTTGAAGCGGCGCGGGCCTTCGCCGAGCGTGGTCACGACCAGCACCGACCATTTGTCGCCGATCCGGCTGAGCAGGGTGCTGATGGTGCGGCAGACGGGGCTTGCGGGGTCCTTCATGGTCTTTCTCCGATGGCGCGGTCACATCCTTGTGCCCGGGCCACAAACTTGTTCGTCGCCCACAAATTGGTGCGTTCTTGCGAGCGTCCTTCGGGTGGTTACTTAGCGTGCTCCAGTTACAAAACAATACTTAGGAGCGAATAGTGACCATCCTTCAGCTCGACAGCAGCATCACCGGCGAGAACAGCGTCAGCCGTCAGCTCACCCGTTCGATCGTCGAGCGGCTGGCCGCCCAGACTCCGGGCGCGGCCGTGGTCCGCCGCGACCTCGTCGCCGACCCGATCGACCATCTGACGCTGGGCGCCTTCGCCGATACGAGCGTACTCGACGAATTTCTGGCGGCGGACACGATCGTGATCGGCGCGCCGATGTACAATTTCACCGTTCCGACCCAGCTCAAGGCGTGGCTCGACCGGATCCTCGTGGCGGGCAAGACCTTCCGCTACACCGAGACCGGCCCGGAAGGCCTTGTCGGCGGCAAGCGCGTGATCATCGCGCTGGCGCGGGGCGGCTTCTATGATGCGGGCTCGCCGGCGAGCGCGCTCGAGCATCTCGAGACCTATTTGCGCGGCGTGTTCGGCTTCATCGGCATCACTCCCGAGTTCGTCGCCGCCGACGGCATCGCGGTCGGGCCGGAGCAGCGCGAGACCAGCCTCGCCTCCGCGCTTGACGAGACCGTCCGGCTTGCGGCCTAAGTCCTTCCTGAACAAAGGAGCCCCGTGCCGATGACCAATGATCGCCTGTCCGCGTCCGCCCCGCTTGCCCTTGGGGTGCTGCGTATCATGTCGGGGCTCCTTTTCCTCGCGCACGGGACGCAGAAACTGCTGTCCTTCCCGGGCGGCGAGCGGGCCGGGTCGGGACTCGCCTTCGACAATCCGGGGGCCTATGCCGGGGTGATCGAGCTGGTCTGCGGGCTGCTGATCGCGCTCGGCCTGTTCACCCGGCCGGCGGCGTTCCTGGCGTCGGGGACCATGGCGGTGGCTTATTTCATGGCCCATGCGCCGCAGAACTTCTTCCCCGTCAACAATGGCGGGGATGCGGCGATCCTCTACTGCTTCGTCTTCCTCTACCTGGTGTTCGCGGGCCCCGGCCGGCTGAGCATCGATCATGCGCGCGGGCGCGCGGGCGGCCGCCGCTAAGCGGTGAACGGCGGCGTCACGCGCCGGGGTCCGAACGATCCTGGCGGGTGGCGTCGCTGACCTCGCGGTCAATCCCGCTCTTGTCGCTGAAGAAGGCGGCGGCGAAGAGGCCGCAGCCGAGCAGCACCGACAGGAACACGCCCCCGACGACCGCCACGACCATGTGGAGATAGAGCTCGCCCGTCGCGCCGAGGTAGGCGAGCGCGAGCGCGGTCGCGGCGATTCCGATGAGGACGATCCAGCGAAGCGCGCGGCGGAACTCCGCGCTGGCCTGGGTGCGGTCGTTGGGCATGGCGCCTCTCCTAGGGGAGAGGGTCAACGGCCGACATTGGACATAATGTCCGTGGCGGCCATGGCCCGGGCGGCTCCCCGCCCGGCCAGGACCGGCGCCGGCTTACGCCAGCAGGCGGAGCGGGTTCTCGATCAGCGGCTTCAGCGCCTGAAGGAAGCTCGCCGCATCCCAGCCGTCGACCACGCGATGGTCGCAGGAAAGCGAGAGGTTCATCCGCTTGCGGATCTCGAGCTCGCCGTTCACCGGGACCACCTTTTCCTCGACCTTGTTGACCGCGATGGTCGCGACCTGGGGCGGGGAGATGACGGGGGTCGAGGCGATCCCGCCCATCGGCCCAAGCGAGCTGATGGTGAAGGTCGGGTTGGACAGTTCCTCGCGGGTCGCCTTGCCGGTCTTGGCGGCGTCCGACAGGCGGGCGATCTCGCTCGCCAGCTGCCAGATGCCCATCCTCTCGGCATTGCGAAGGACGGGGACCATCAGCCCGTTCGGGGTCTGCGCCGCCATGCCCATGTGGACCGCGCCGTGGCGGGTCACGACATTGGCCTCGTCGTCATAGGTGGCGTTGATCATCGGGAAGTCGGCGAGGGCCTTGTTCAGCGCGGTGATCAGGAAGGGGAGGAGGGTGAGCTTGGGGTTCGAGCCGCGATCGCGGTTCATCATCGCGCGCGTTTCCTCAAGCGCGGTGACGTCAAACTCCTCGACCAGGGCGAAGTGCGGGATGCGGCGCTTGGCGGCCTGCATATTCTCCGCGATCTTGCGGCGGAGACCGACGACCTTGACCTGCTCGTCGGCGCGGGCGGCACCCGACCGGCCGGAGACGCTGCCGCCATTGTAGAGGAGGTAGGCGTCGAGGTCGGCGTGACGGATGTGCGCGCCGCTGTGCTTCACGTTCGCGAGATCGATGCCGAGGTCGCGGGCGCGCTGGCGGACGGCGGGGGAGGTGAGGATTTGCGGCTTGTGTCCGCCAACACTCTCGCTCGTGCTGAGCGAAGTCGAAGCACGCTCGTCCTGCGCTTCGGTCGGGCGCCCTTCGACTGCGCGCTCCGCGCTCCGCTCAGGACGAACGGGTTCAGGGGCAATCTCGAGGACCGGCAGCGCTTCTTCCTGCGCTTGCGTCGGCACCGCGGCGCCGTCGGCGAGGGGGACTTCCTCGGTCTCCGCCGGCGCGGCGTCCGCGCCCTCGGTCTCGATCTCGACCAGCACCGAGCCGATCGCGATCTGGTCGCCGACGTCGCCGGCGAGCTTGCGGACCACGCCGGCGACGGGCGATTCCATCTCGACCGTGGCCTTGTCGGTCATCATGTCGGCGAGCTGCTGGTCTTCCTCGACCCGGTCGCCGACCTTGACGTGCCAGGCGACGATTTCGGCTTCGGCGATGCCTTCGCCGATGTCGGGGAGCTTGAACGAGTACATTGCCATCAGTCGGCCATCACTTTCTGAAGGGCTTGGCGCATCCGGATCGGGCCGGGGAAATAGATCCATTCGTAAGCGTGGGGATAGGGCGTGTCCCAGCCGGACACGCGCCCGATCGGCGCCTCGAGATGGTAGAAGCAGCGTTCCTGGATCAGGGTCACGAGCTCGGACATGTAGCCGCTGGTCTTGGTCGCTTCCTGGACGACGAGGCAACGGCCGGTCTTCTTCACGCTCTCCTCGATCGTCTCCATGTCGACGGGGACGAGGGTGCGAAGGTCGATGACCTCGGCGTCGATTCCATTCTCCTCGACCGCGGCGAGGGCGACGTGGACCATCGTGCCATAGGCGAGGACGGTGAGGTCATTGCCTTCGCGCACGACCCGGGCCTTGCCCAGCGGAACGGTATAGTGGCCGTCGGGAACGTCGCTGTCGGCATGCTTCGCCCAAGGCGTGACCGGGCGATCGTGGTGACCGTCGAACGGGCCATTGTAGATGCGCTTGGGCTCGAAGAAGATGACCGGGTCGGGATCTTCCACGGCGGCGATCAGCAGGCCCTTGGCGTCGTGCGGGGTCGAGGGGATGACCACCTTCAGCCCGGCGACATGGGTGAAGAGGGCTTCGGGGCTCTGGCTGTGGGTCTGGCCGCCGAAGATGCCGCCGCCATAGGGCGACCGGATGACCATCGGCATGGTCCATTCGCCGGCGGTGCGGTAGCGCATGCGGGCGACTTCGGAGACGATCTGGTCGTAGCCGGGGTAGATGTAGTCGGCGAACTGGATCTCGATCAGGGGCTTCAAGCCATAGGCCGCCATGCCGACCGCGGTGCCGACGATCCCGCCTTCCGAGATCGGCGCGTCGAAGCAGCGCTCCTTGCCGAATTCCTTCTGGAGACCGGCGGTGGCGCGGAACACGCCGCCGAAATAGCCGACATCCTCGCCAAAGACGACGATGTCGGGATCGCGCGCCATCATCACGCGGTGGGCGTCGTTGATCGCCTCGATCATGTTACGCGTGGGCATCAGTCGACGTCCCGTCCAAGATAGATTTGGGCTTCCTCGAGCGCGGCGTCGCGCTGCTCGGCGAGGTGCCAGGGGGTGTCGGCATAGACGTCCTCGAACATCGAGCCGATGCGGTCGAAGCCCTGGCCGGGGAGGATGCCCTGCGCCTCGGCCGCCTTCTGGGCGGCGCGGACTTCCTTTTCGGCCTCGGCGACGAGGGCGGCATGGCGCTCGTCATCCCATTCGCCGAGCGACACGAGATGCGCCTTGAGGCGCTCGACGGGATCGCCGAGCGGCCATTGCTGGGCCTCGCCGGCGGGACGGTAGCCGGTCGGATCGTCCGAGGTGCTGTGGCCCTCGGCACGGTAGGTGAAGAATTCGATCAGGGTCGGGCCGGCGTTGGCGCGGGCGCGTTCGGACGCCCACTGGACCGCGGCATAGACGGCCAGCGCGTCATTGCCGTCGACCCGCAGGCCGGCGACGCCGTAGCCGACCGCGCGGGCGGCGAAGGTCGCCTGCTCGGCCCCGGCGATGCCGGAGAAGCTCGAGATGGCCCACTGGTTGTTGACCACCGCGAGGATGACCGGCGCCTGGTAGACGGCGGCGAAGGTGAGTGCCGAGTGGAAGTCGCCCTCGGCCGTCGCGCCTTCGCCGATCCAGCCCATGGCGATCCGGCTGTCGCCCTTGATCGCCGACGCCATCGCCCAGCCCACGGCCTGTGGATATTGCGTGCCGAGGTTGCCCGAGATCGAGAAGAAGCCGTGCGCCTTGTCCGAATACATGATCGGCAGCTGGCGGCCGTGGAGCTTGTCGCCGGCGTTCGAATAGATCTGGCACATCATGTCGACCAGCGGATAGCCGCGCGACACGAGCAGGCCCTGCTGACGATAAGTGGGGAAGCACATGTCGTCGGCGTGGAGGGCATTGGCGGCGGCGACCGCGATCGCCTCCTCGCCGGTGCACTTCATGTAGAAGCTGGTCTTCCCCTGCCGCTGGGCGCGGTACATGCGGTCGTCGAAGGCGCGCACGGTGACCATGTCGCGGAGCATTTTGCGCATCCGGTCGGGGTCGAGGCGTGGGTCCCACGGACCGACCGCGCGGCCATCCTCGTCGAGCACCCGGACCAGGGCATTGGTCAGCGGATGGGTCTCGGCGGCGGGCGCGACCGTGTCGGGCCGCGGCGCGGAGCCGGCCGCGGGGACCTTGATCGCGGAGAAGTCCGGCGTGTCGCCGGGCCGATAGGCGGGCTCCGGCACGTGCAGGGACAGCGAAGGCGCGTTCCTGCGGGTCTGGGGTTCGGCGTCGCTCATTGCCGCCGCCGCTTAGAGCGGTCGGGGCCAAGCGGCAACCACAGCCGGGGTGGACAGGGCACGGGGGCGTTCTAGGCTGGTGCGATGAAGCGTCCTGTCCTTGCGTTCGCGATCGTCGCGACTCTCTCCACGCCCGCCCTGTCCCAGAGCCTCACCGCCGAGGAACAGCAGAACATCGATGCCGCGGTGACGAGCTCGCTCGAAACCTATGGCGTGCCGGCGGCGTCGGTCGCGATCGTGCGCGGCGGGCGAATCGTCATGGCCAAGGCCTATGGCAAGGCGTCCGAGAGGCTGCCGGTGGCGAGCCCCGCCATGCCGTTCCAGATTGCGAGCAATTCGAAGCAGTTCACCGCCGCGGCGCTGCTGCTGCTCGAGGACGAGGGGAAATTGAGCCTCGACGACAAGGTCGCGAAATATCTTCCGGGGATCAGCGGCGGGGACCGGATCAGCATCCGGCAGCTGCTCAGCCACACCTCGGGGCTGCAGGATTACTGGCCGCACGACTATAGTTTCGCGGCGATGGCGCGGCCGGTGACTCCGCAGGGCATCGTCGATGTCTGGGCGAAGAAGCCGCTCGATTATGTGCCGGGCGAGAAGTGGCAATATTCGAATACGGGTTATGTCGTGGCGGGGATGATCGCCGAGAAGGTGTCGGGGATGCCGCTCCTCGCTTTTCTCCAAAAGCGCGTGTTCAGGCCGCTCGGCATGAAAAGCGTGATGGACCAGGATCTCGCCATCGGCGCACGCTATCCGCAGGGCTATGGCCGGGCGGCGCTGGGACCGGTGCGGCCGGTGACCCCGGCGGCGCGCGGCTGGCTCTATGCCGCGGGCGAATTGTCAATGACCGCCGAGGATCTCGCCAAGTGGGACATCGCGCGGATGAACCGGGCGCTGATGCCCGCCGACGACTGGGAAGCGCAGGAGACGAGCGTCAGGCTGAGCGACGGCACCGACACGAAGTATGGGCTCGGCGTCTTCACGGGCGACCGTGACGGGCGCCGGGCGATCACGCACACCGGGGAGGCGGTCGGCTTCCTGTCGGTCAACAACGTCTATCCCGACGACAAGGCGGCGATCGTGGTGCTGACCAACAGCTGGTCGGGCCGGGCCTATGGCGCGATTGCTCGGCAAATTGCGGGGATCGTCCTTCCGGCCAAGGCGGTCCCGGCGGCGGCGAGCGGGGAGGCGGCGATGACCGCGCGGACCCGGGCGCTCTACGATGCGCTTCGCCGCGGCGCGCTCGACCGCGGGCAGGTCACCGACAATCTCGCTTATTATTTCACGCCTCAGGTGCGGGCCGATTTCCAGTCGAGCCTCGCGCCGCTGGGCGAGCCGACGGGCTTCGAGGTGCAGGGCGAGCCCGAGCTTCGCGGCGGGTTCGAGATCCGCAGCTACAAGGTGACCTACCCGACGCGCACCTTGTCGGTCTCGGTCTTCACCGAGCCGGGCGTGAACGGGCGGTTCGAGCAGTTCCTGGTCAATCCCGCCTGAGGAGCGAAACCCGCCCGAGGTTGAAATATGGCGGCGGGATTGGCAGGGCGGGCGGATGACCGACATCAGCGATACGCCCCCCGATCACCTCAGCCTCGACCCCCGCAGCCCGCACTTCGACGAGGAAAAGCTGCGCCGCGGTGTCGGCATCCGCTTCAATGGCGTCGAGAAGACCAACGTCGAGGAATATAGCGTGTCCGAGGGCTGGATCCGCGTCGCCGCCGGCAAGAGCCGCGACCGCTTCGGCCAGCCGATGACGATCAAGCTCAAGGGCACGGTCGAGCCTTATTACGAGACCGCCGCCGAGGGTGCCGCGCCCGAAGCCGACGCCGCCAAGGGCGAGGAATAAGACAGCAAAAAAGGGCCGCGCTCCCCGGGGAGGCGGCCCTTTCCTTTGATGGGTCCGTCAATGACGCCCCGGCCGTGACCGGGGCGAGGGCGGATCAGACGCTCTGGCTGCGGCGGGTGCGCTGGCTCGGGGTGGCCGAAGCGGGATAGCCCGGGCTCGCCTTGCGATCCTTGTTCCACTGATAGAGCTTCTTGGCGCCATAGCCGACCATCAGGGCGGTTCCGAGCGGGCCGAGGCCACGCGCCGCGATGCGCGCGCCGGCCGCGCCGAGGAGCGCGCCCTTGAGGCCGTCATTGCGGCCCGCAATCTTCTTGCCGAGGAACGCGCCGGCGATCTTTCCAAGCATCATCTAGTCCTTTGTTGAAATCGTTTCGGGTGCACGACGCGCACCGCCGCATCCGGGTTCCGAAGGGGAGTGGGACTTTCGCCCAGATCGGGTGGTGGAAAATCCCAAACCGGGCCGCCGCCGAGCCGCATTTCATCAAAAAGTGGCCGAAAACCGCAAATGGCACGCTTGCTGCATCATGAACGGCATGACCGGTCCGACGACCGATCAACGAAATGAAACAGGAGCCCGTCATGAACATCAAGACCACCATCTTCTCCGCGGTAGCCGCTCTTCTGGTCAGTACGCTGGCCGTCGGTTCCGCCATCGCCCCCGGCAGCGTCGCCATCGCCGCCCCGGTGAAGATCGCCCAATATGCTTGAGCGCTCGCTCGGCCAGCCGGTCGGTCGGCTCGAGTATCTCGGCCCGATCGAC
The DNA here is from genome assembly GCF_058313385.1 of Sphingomonas sp. SP2. Lineage (NCBI taxonomy): Bacteria > Pseudomonadati > Pseudomonadota > Alphaproteobacteria > Sphingomonadales > Sphingomonadaceae > Sphingomonas > Sphingomonas sp. SP2. Next base: position 1,439,188 of record NZ_JBZFLD010000001.1, read on the forward strand.
ACGCCTCCGGCACCGCTCGGACCGGTCGGCCAGGTACTCGACACCGTCGACATCTGGCTGGCCGGCACCCTTCAGAGCCTGTTCGGCCTGATCAAGCGCTAAGCCCCCTTCGTTTCGCCCTTTCCAAGGACCTCGTCCCATGAACCGCCTGCCCTTCCGCCTCGAGACCCGCGACCGCAAATTGCTCGGCGTCTGCGCCGGCATTGGCAACTCGCTGAACATCGACCCGACCTTCGTCCGGATCGGCTTTGTCGCGGTGCCGCTGCTGACCTTCGTGACCGTCTGGCAGGCGCTGCTGGTTTATTTCGTCTGCGGCCTCATCGGCGCGGCCAAGACCGGCAAGCTTCGGCGGCGGAGCGACTTCGAGCGGATGGACGGCGGGCGCCGGGCGAGCGTGCATGACGTGCGCACCAGGCTCGATACCGCAGACCGCCGGATGATGGCGATCGACCACCATCTCAACAACAGCCAGAGCGACGCCCTCGCCCGCGAGATCGAGGCGCTGCGCAAGGAGGAAGCATGATGGACGTGCTGTCGCTGGGCCTGACCGGGGCGATCGGCCTTTCGGCCCTGGTCCTCGCCGCCCACTTCCTGCTGAAGGGCTGGAACGGCTGGCTCGAGGTCAAGAAGATGGAGCTGGCGAGCGGCCGGCCCCAGCATGACGAAGCGCTGCCGGGCGGCGGGGCGGACCTGATCGAACTGGCCGACCTCCGGGCCCGGGTCCGCAAGCTCGAAGCGATCGCGAGCGGGATCGACCTTTAGGGCAAAGGCACAATTTGAAGCAGAGCGGGGTGGGCCCGGCGGAGCGATCCGCCGGGCCTTTCGCTTTTCAAGCTCAGAAGCCGAGGCGCGCGGTCAGGCGGAGATCGCGGCCGGCGATCGGGGCATAGTCCTTGAGCAGGCTGGTGTGCCGCCGGGCCTCGACGTCGAACAGATTGTTGGCCTGGAGGCCGAGGGTCAGTTCGGGGCGGTCGGCCAGCGGCTTCCAGTTGAGCGACGCATTGACGAGGGTGAAGCCGTTGGTCTCGGTCTCGACCGGGGCGTTGCGGTTCTGTCGGAAGCTGTGCTCGATCTCGAGCCGGCCGTCGACCGCGCCGCGGCGGCCCTCGACCGCGCCGAGCAGGCGGAAGGGCGGGATCGACGGCGCGGGACCGAAGCCCTTGATCCGGGCGTGGACATAATCGGCCTGGCCTTCGACCGACCATTCGGCCCCGGCGAATTCGCCCGCCTTGGCCTTCGCCTCGAGCTCGAAGCCGGTGAAGTCGGCGGTGCCCTGGCGGTAGAAATACACCGGCAGGTCATCCTCGACGAGGTCGCTCGGCGCCAGATAGACGAAGTTGCGGAAGTGGCTGTGGTAGAGGTTGACGCCCCAGGTCAGCGGACCCGCCGAACGCTTGAGGCTGAGCTCGGCCGAGAGGCTTCGTTCCTTCTTGGCGTCGGGCAGGCCGATCTCGAAGGCCTGGGTGCCGCCGTGCGGGCCGTTGGCGAAGAGTTCGTCGTTGCTCGGCGCGCGCTCCGAATAGGACAGATTGAGGCCAGCGCGGGTGGCGGGAGCGACCGCGATGCTGCCGCCGAGCGACCCCGACAAAGCGGTGAACTTGCGCTTGAGGTCGGGGTTGCCGATGTCGGCATCGGCCTCAGCCGTCTGGATCGCGCGCTCGATCCGGGCGCCCGCCTCGAGGCGGACCGGTCCGGTCTCGAAATTCTGCAGGGCGAACAGGCCGAACTGACGCTGGCGGTTGGCCGGGAGATATTTCTCCTCGCCGACAACCGAGACCCGGCGGTCGAGCCATTGCGCGCCGAAGCCGCCGCCCCAGCCGTTGACGGTGCGCTGGACGGCCTCGATCCGGGCCTCCTCGCCGCGGCTGCGGAAGGTGCTTCCGATCTCGCCCGTGTCCTGCTCGATCTCGTTATGGCGGTAGCGGACCGCGCCGCTGCGGATCCGGACTTGGTCGAGGAAGCCGCCGACGGGGATTTCGGCGCGGACGTCGGCGCGAGTCTGCTTGAGGTCGATCGCGACTTCCTCGGCCTCGACCGCGGGATCGAGCGAGTAGCGGACCGGCACGCCGTAGAGATTCTCGAGCCTTGCGACCGAGAAGCCGAGGTTGAAGCCGCCATCGATATAGGCGGCGCCGCCGGCGATCTCGTGGCTTTCGGCGGCGCTGTTGGGAAGCTTGCCCTTGAGGTCGGCGAGCGCGCGGACCGAGGGATCGGCGCTGGCCGCGGCTTCCTCGCGCAGGTCGCGCGAGAGGATGTAGCCGCCGGTCTCGAGGTCGCCGGTCTTGAGCCAGCTGCCGTCGGCATGAAGGACGATGTTGCTGCCGACGGGGACGTCGACGCGGGCGCCGAGGTTCCGCTCATTGGCCGCGGTGCCATAGGTGGCGGTCGCGTCGACGTGGATCGGGGTCTCGGGGATCTGGCGCGGAATGCGCGAATCGATGACGTTGACCACGCCGCCGATCGCCGAGCTTCCGAACAGGAGGGCGGCGGGGCCGCGGAGGACCTCGATCCGGTCGGCGGTCAGCGGGTTGATCGCGACCGCATGATCGACGCTCGAGGTCGAGACATCGAGGCTGCCGATGCCGTCGGTGAGGACGCGGACGCGCTCGCCGCCGAGGCCGCGGATGATCGGGCGGCTGGCATTGGGACCGAAGCTGGTGGCGCTGACACCGGGCTGGCGCTGGAGCGTCTCGCCGATGGTCGAGCGGACTTCGCGGGCGAGGTCGGTGGAGGACAGGACGGTGGTCCCGCCGAGCACGTCCTCGCGATTGCGGCGAATGCCGGTGACGACGATGTTGCCGTCCTGTGCGCTGTCATGGTCGCTGGCGCGCGGTGCGGGCGCCGGGGCGGGGACGGTCGTCGAGGCCGGCTGGGCGGCGGCCTGCGCGGCGAGCGCCGCGGCGAGGGTCAACAGCATGAAAAGCTCCGGTGAAGCAATGGGGAAACTCGATGGGGCGGCGCCTTACGAGCGATGATACATTGTGACAAGCCGTGGCGACGCGCGGTTCGACGAAAGGCTCGTGCCGGTCGCCGGAATGCGGCTAGAGGGGGTCATGACCAGCACCCGCGCCTCCTTCGTCACCCACCTTGAATGTTCGCTGACCGGGGAAATCTATCCCGCGGGCGAAGTCCACAATCTCAGCCGGGCGGGGCGGCCGCTGCTGGTGCGCTACGACCTCGAGAGCATCGGCCGGGCGCTCGATCGCGAGACCCTGGCGGGCCGCGCGCCGGGCATGTGGAAGTGGCGCGAACTGCTGCCCCTGCCACTGGGCGAAGCGCCGGTGAGTCTCGGCGAGATCGAGACGCCGCTGCTTCCGCTCGAACGGCTGTCGGCCAAGGCGGGTGTGCGGACCTTGCTGGTCAAGGATGAAGGAAGGCTCCCGACCGGCTCGTTCAAGGCACGCGGCCTTGCGATGGCGGTCAGCATGGCCAAGCATTTCGGGATCACCGACATGGCGCTTCCGACCAACGGCAATGCCGGTGCTGCACTTGCGGCCTATGCGGCGGCGGCGGGGATAAGCGCGACGGTCATCTGTCCCGAGGAAACGCCGCCGATCAACGTCGCCGAGGCCGAGGCCTATGGCGCGCGCGTGCTCGTCGCCGACGGGCAGATCGACGAATGCGGGCGGCTGGTGGGCGAGGGGGCGGCGGCGGGCCGTTGGTTCGATGTCTCGACGCTGAAGGAGCCCTATCGCGCCGAGGGCAAGAAGGTGATGGGGCTCGAGCTCGCCGAGCAGGGCGGGTGGGAATTGCCCGACATCATCTTCTATCCGACCGGTGGCGGGACGGGCCTCATCGGCATGTGGAAGGCCTTCGCCGAAATGGAGGCGGCCGGACTGATCGGGCCGAAGCGGCCGCGGATGGTCGCGGTCCAGGCGACCGGCTGCGCGCCGATGGTCCGGGCGTGGGAGCAGGGCGACGAGTTCGCCGAGCGGTGGGAAGACCCCGCGACGGTCGCGACCGGGATCCGCGTGCCCAAGGCGGTGGGCGACTTCCTGATCCTGCGCGCGGTGCGGGAAAGCGGCGGCTTCGCCATCGCGGTTGAAGAGGAGGCGATCCACGCGGCGCTGGGCGAGGCGGCGCGCGAGGACGGGATGCTGCTCTGCCCCGAGGGCGCGGCGGTGCTGGCCGGGTGGCGGCTTGCACTCGAGCGCGGGCTGGTCGGCAAGGACGATCGCGTCCTCCTGTTCAACTGCGCGGCGGGCAACAAATATCCGCTAGTGCCGACGGCGCCGCACATCAGGCTGGCGGAGTCGAACGGGGCGACGCTCTAGCCGCCAGCCTTCGACCAGCGGCCGTTCGTCGAGCCCGCCTGCGATTGGTCGATGCCGGGCGCCGGGCCGACGACTGCCCCCTTTCAAAAGTTGGGGCGGATTCCCAACTAGGGGAGAAGGACGCGGCGACCAGACTATATGGCGTGTCCTCAAGTCTCGGAAAGACAAGCAAAACCACCAGGTGGCACGGCTCGTGCATCTGACTGGTCAAGCACCGTTCCGAACGGTCGCCGACAGGAGAGAATAAGATGAAGTGGCTGCCCGGACCCGACTATTTCCGCAACAATGTGGCGTTCCGCAACGACACGCTGCTGGGCGTCTGCGAGGCGCTGGGTCATGACCTCGGCTTCAATCCCAACTTCCTGCGCGTGCCGCTGGCGGCCGGGATCATCTTCGCGCCGATGCTGATGGTCGGAATCTATCTGGCGCTGGGCGCGATCGCCTTCGTCAGCCGGACCTTCTTCCCGGACCGGGTCGTGGCGGTCGCAGCGGATGCGCCGGTCGCCGAGACGGCGGTGAGCAACAGCGAGGTCGTGCTTCCGCGCGCGGCCTGACGAGGTTGGCGAGGCCGGACGGTGGCTCCCGATGCGCCGTCCGGCCCCGCCACATCAATTGCCATCACGGATGATAGGCGCGCTCGCCATGGGCGCTGATGTCGAGGCCCTCCCGCTCCGCGTCGCGCGAGACCCGGAGGCCGACCAGCCGGTCGATCCCCACGAACAGCAGGGCTGAGAGCCCGCCGGACCAGAGCAGGGTGAAGGCAACCGCCTTGGCCTGGATCAGCAGCTGCGCGGCCATGTCGTAGGCGGCGGGCACGGCCGGGATGACGCTATAGTCGATCGTCCCCTGGCCGCCGAGCGCAGGCGCGGCGACGATCGCGGTGCCGAGCGCGCCGACGATTCCGCCGATGCAGTGAACTCCGAACACGTCGAGGCTGTCGTCATAGCCGAGCCGGTTCTTCACGCGTGCCACGAACAGGAAGCAGATGCCCGAGGCGACGGCGCCGAGGAGGATCGACGTGCCGGGCGCGGCAAAGCCGGCGGCGGGCGTGATCGCGACGAGGCCCGCGACGGCGCCGGTCGCAGCACCGAGGAGCGACGACTTGCCGTGGACTCCTTGCTCGATCCCCGCCCAGGCGAGCGCGGCGGCGGCAGCCGCGACCAAGGTGTTGATGAAGGCGAGGGCGGCGATGCCGTTCGCTTCGAGCGCGGAGCCGGCGTTGAAGCCGAACCAGCCGACCCATAGCAAGGAGGCGCCGATCATGGTCATGACGAGCGAATGCGGGGGCATGGGCTCGCTGGCAAAGCCGATCCTCCTGCCGAGGACGAGGCAGCCGACCAGGCCGGCGATCCCGGCGTTGATGTGGACTACGGTGCCGCCCGCAAAGTCGATCGCGCCCCAGCCGAACAAGAGGCCGACGTCGCCGGGATTGGCGGGAAGCGCGTCGGGACCGGCCCAGTACCAGACCATGTGGGCGAGCGGAAAATAGACGATCGTCAGCCACAGCAGCACGAACAGCATCAGCGGCCAGAAGCGGATCCGCTCGGCGAAGGCGCCGACGATCAGCGCCGGGGTGATGCAGGCGAAGGTCATCTGGAAGACGGCATAGGCATATTCGGGAACGACCACGCCGTTGGAGAAGGTCGCGGCGAGGCTGGCCGGGCCCACCCCGGCGAAGAAGGCCTTGGACAGGCCGCCGATCAGCGGGCCGCCGCTGGTGAAGGCAAGGCTGTAGCCCCAGCCGACCCAGGCGAGCGCCGAGGTGGCGACGATGGTAAGCACCTGCATCAGCACCGACAGCATGTTCTTGGCCCGCACCAGCCCGCCGTAGAAGAGGGCGAGGCCGGGAACCGACATCAGCAGGACAAGCGCGGCGCTGATCAGCACCCAGGCGGTGTCGCCCTTGTCGGGAATGGGACCGGTAAGCCCGGTGGCGGTTGCGGGCGCAGCGAGGAGGGCGAGGCCCGCCAGCACCAGTGCCGCCCGTGTCGCCATCATCCGGGGCCAGGCCCCGCCATGGTACGTCACCATTTCCCTCCCGCGTTTCCCGGGACGGAGGCTGGAAGAAGTTGCTGCGCCGCACAACGCCAAGCCGCGCCGGCGCCAATATTTCACGTGGGGGAGGGGTGGTGCCGGTTGCAGGATTCGAACCCGCGACCTTCGGTTTACAAAACCGCTGCTCTACCAACTGAGCTAAACCGGCGTGCGGGGGCTCCCTTGGCTTAGACGATGCCGAAGGTCCAGCCCTCGGTGCGGGCGAGGGTCGGCGTCAGGCCGGGAGGCGCGAAGGCGTGGGGATGGCGGGCGTGGGCGCGCATTCCGGCGGCGGTGACCAGCGCGTCGGTCTGGTGGTCGTCGGGTTCGAAGCGCAGCCGGGCGGGCGGACTGCCGAGGCCGGCGAGCGCGGCATTGAGGTCGGCGCGGGTGCGCAGCTTGGTGCCCGGAAGGCCGGCGTTGCGGAGATAGATGCGAGTGTAGATCTCGACCACAGCGCTCCGGCCGGGCTCGAGCGGGTCCATCGGCCAGATCGGGACCTTGCCGTCGATATGGTGAAGGAGGCGCATGCCGGCGAAGCTCGCCTTGGCGACCTGGGCGGCGCCGATCGCGTCATAGGCGCTCGCGGTCTTGCGGCCGCCGGCCTCGTTCAGGCGGTGGTCGCACTGGCGGAAGCGGACGAAATCGGCCTTCACGCCGTCGGCGATGCCGAAATAGAAATGCGGGCGGTGGACCTGTTCGAGGAAGCTGGCGGCGCCGAGATCCTCGTCGGGGGCCATGGCGTCGACATAGGCCCAGAAGTCGCGGGCAGTGTCGGGGACGCCGGTCTCGCCGGGGAGGTAGGCGCCGCGCTCGGCGTGCGGCGGAGCGAAGGAGAAATCGAAACCGAACAGAGTGGGCTCGCGCGCGGCCTCGGCGACGAGCCAGTCGGCCGCTTCAGTGCGGCTCCAGACATGACCGGGGCGGACGAGGCGGGGAGCCCCGTCGAGACCGCAGGCGGCGATGGCGATGCCCTTGTGCCTGCGTCCCTTGGCGCCCGACCAGTCGATCGCGACGAAGCGGGTGAAGCTCACGCCTTGCGCGGGCGGGCGCGGGGCCGGGCGGCGGCGATGGCGAGGCCGCGCTCGACCCATTCGGCGACTGGCGCGGCCGGACCGTAGCGGATCAGAAGCGCGGGATAGCCGGCATAATGCGGGGTCTCCCACGCGCGCTCGGGGAGGAGGTCGAGCAGCATCGCCTTGGTGTCGTGGTCGACGTGGAGGACGAAGCTGTCGGGCTCGCGGCTCGGGGTGACGACCGGGCGGCCGCTGGCCGAGGCCATGACCGCCGGACCGCCGTAATAGGTGCCGGCCTCCGCCCCCGGGAGGGCGGAGGCGAAGGCGAGCAGTTCGTCGAAACTGGCGAGCGTGCCGCTCACACCAGGGTCGGGCCGTCGTTGGTCGGCTTTTCCTTGGTCCCCTCGAGCCGGGGCGGGCGCGGCGGCGCGACCGGCTTTGCCGGGCCGACGATGCGGTCGGCATAATGGTTGAGGACCCGGCCCGCGGCCTCGCGGCCACCGAGGCCGAAGGCGAGCGCCGCGGCGATCGCGCCCGACCCCAGGATCAGCCCGAACGCCATGTAGACGATGACGTCGGCGAGACCCATGAAGGTGAGGCCGATGGCGGTGAACAAGGCGATGATCGCGTAGCGGACGATCGTCTGGGCATAGCCGCCTTCGCCGGTCGAGGAGCCCACGAGGGCCGCAAGGATCCGGGCGAGGAAGATGCCCGCGACGATGATCAGGGTCCCGAAGATGACCTTGGAGCCGAGCTCGGTCACCTGGACGAGGAAGATCGCCACCGTGTCACCGCCGAGCTGGTGCGCGGCCTCGATCGCGGCGGCCAGCATGATTGCGACGAATGCGACGTTCGCGACCAGTCGGCTGGGCGCGGTGCGGGCGGGCATGACGCCGGTCGAGCGGAGCGCGTCGTCAAAGCCCATCGGCGGAAGGATCGCCTCGATGATGGTCTTGAGGAACTTGGCCGCGACGAAGGCGATGCCGAGCCACAAGGCGGCGGTCAGCAGGCGCGGAATCGCGGCGCTGATCTGGTCGAGCATGTGGATGGCAGGGCCGCTGATCGCCTCGATGCCGAGCACCTGAAGGGCGGCGATGGCGACCGGGATGATGATCAGCGCGAAGACCAGGATGCCCGCCGCGCGGGCGAGCGTGGCCCGGCTTGCGCCCGGCGCGGCGCCCGGGGGCACGGCGGCGGGATCGGGGCGGACCGTCGGCGGATGATCGCCAAGGCCGGCGCGGGCCATGAAGCCGTCGACATTGGCCGCGGTCAGCACGGTCTCGACTAGGCGGCGGACGATCCGCGCGACGATCAGTCCGACGAAGAAGATCAGCCCGGCGCCGATCAGACGCGGCAGGAAGGCGAAGATCTCCTGCGTCAGCGTGTTGATGGGGGCGAGGATCTGCCCGATCTGCAGGAAGTTGAGCGCGGCCATGATGCCGACCAGCCAGACGATCAGCTTGGCGACGGTGCCGATCTGCTGGCCGACCGTCTCATGGCTGTTGCCGGGGGTGTGCTTCTGGAGGGCCGGGGTGCGCGAGATAGCCTTGGCCAGCGCCCACTTGACCGCCCGGGCGATGACCCAGGTCGCGACGAGGATGAGCAGGGCGATCGCGATCCGCGGACCCCATTCGACGAGTTGTGCGCGCCAGGCGTCCGTGGTGGTCGGTGGATACATCAGCTTCCCTCCTGCAAATTCTGGCGTTGCTCGTTCCACCAGGCGATCCGTTCGGCAAGCCGCTTCTCGAATCCTCGGTCGGTGGGACGGTAGAAAGTTTCCGCCGCCATCTCCTCGGGCCAGTAATCGGCGCCGGAGAAGGCGTCGGGACGGTCATGGTCGTAGGCATAGCCCTTGCCGTAGCCGAGCCCCTTCATGAGCTTGGTCGGGGCGCCGAGGATATGCTTGGGCGGGGAAAGGGAGCCATTGGCCTTGGCGCTCGCCCAGGCTTCCTTCTGCGCGGTGTAGACCGCGTTCGATTTGGGCGCGGTGGCGAGGTAGAGGCAGGCCTGGACGATGGCGAGTTCACCTTCGGGGCTCCCAAGGAAATCGTAGGTGTCCTTGGCCGCCATGCACTGGATGAGTGCCTGGGGGTCGGCGAGGCCGATGTCCTCGACCGCGGCGCGGGTCAGGCGGCGGAGGAGATAAAGCGGCTCCTCGCCCGCGGTCAGCATTCGCGCGAGATAGTAGAGGGCGGCGTCGGGGTCGGAGCCGCGGATCGATTTGTGAAGCGCCGAGATGAGCCCGTAATGGCCCTCGCGATCCTTGTCGTAGACCGGCAGGCGGCGCTGGATGAGGTCGCGCAGCGCCGCGGTGTCGAGCGGTTGCTCGATCCCGGCCGAGAAGAGCATCTCGGCCTGGTTGAGGAGGAAGCGGCCGTCGCCGTCGGCGCTGGCGACGAGCGCGGCGCGGGCGTCGTCGGTGAGCGGGAGCAAGCGCTCCATCGCGGCTTCGGCGCGGAGGAGGAGAGCCGACAGCGCCGCTTCGTCGAGGCGGTTGAGGACCAGCACCTGCGCCCGCGACAGCAAGGCGGCGTTGAGCTCGAAGCTGGGATTTTCGGTGGTCGCGCCGACAAGGGTGACGGCACCGGCCTCGACATAGGGGAGGAAGCCGTCCTGCTGACTCCGGTTGAAGCGGTGGATCTCGTCCACGAAGAGCAATGTGCGGCGGCCGCTCGCGGCCTGCATCTCGGCTTCGGCGAACACCTTCTTGAGGTCGGCGACCCCGCTGAACACCGCGGAAATCTGGACGAAGCGATAGCCGACGGCGTCGGCGAGCAGCCGGGCGATGGTGGTCTTGCCGGTGCCGGGCGGGCCCCACAGGATGAGGCTGGTCAGGCGGCCGGCGGCGACCATCCGGCCGATCGCCCCGTCGGGCCCGGTCAGATGCTCCTGGCCGATGACGTCGGCGAGCTTGTCGGGCCGCAACCGCTCGGCGAGCGGAACGGCGCGGGCGGCCTCAGGCACGGGCTCGGAAGCAAACAGGTCGGCCATCGGGCCGTTCGTAGAAAATGCGGGCCGCCGTGGCCATGCCCCTTGTCGCGTGCGCCGCTCGTTATCGAGCGACGAGGCGGATCGAGCGGGCGGGCTAGCCCTTGATGCGGGTCAGGCGTTCGCGCCGTTCGATGGCACGGGCGTAGGTCTTGAGGACCGCGCCGTTGATCACGTCCCAGTCCTGCGTCTTGGCGAAGGCGAGCCCGGCCTCGCCATGCGCCCGGCGCAAGGCGGGGTCGGCGACATAGGCCGAGATGGCGTCGGCCAGCGCGCCAATGTCGCCCGGTTCGGACAGGGTCCCGGTCTCGCCGTCGCGGACGAGGTTGGTCGCTCCGGTCGCGGCGGCGGCGACGACGGGGAGCGCGCAGGCCATCGCCTCGAGCGTCACGTTGCCGAAGGTCTCGGTGATCGAGGGATTGAAGAAGAGATCGGCGCTGGCGAGCGCGCGGGCGAGGTCGGCGCCTTCCTGGTGACCGACGAAGATGCCGGCGGGCAGGGCCTTTTCGAACCAGGGGCGGGCGGGGCCCTCGCCGATCACCAGCACCTTGTGGGCAACGTTGCGGCTGCGCAGTTCGTCATGGACCGCGGCGAAGACGTCGAGGCCCTTTTCCATCACGATCCGGCCAAGGAAGGCGACCACCACTTCGTCGTCGGCAATGCCGAGCGAGCGGCGCCATTCGAGGCTTCGGCGCTCGGGGTTGAACTGGCCGCGGTCGACCCCGCGCGACCAGATGGCGATGTTGCGGTTCATCCGCTGCGCGCGAAGCACCGCGGCGGTGGATTCGGCCGGCACCAGCAAAGCGTCGCAGCGGCGATAGAGCCGGCGGAGAATGGCGCGGACGGTCGGCTCGAGCAGCTCGAGATGATAATAAGCGAGATAGGTCTCGAAGCGGGTGTGGACCGAGGCGATGGCCGGGATGTTGCGCTTGCGCGCCCAGGTCACCGCGCGGTGCGAACTGACGTCGGGGCTGGCGATGTGGACGACGTTGGGGCGGAAAGCGGCAAGATCGTCACGGACCGCCTTGGGCAGTCCGAGCGGAAAGCGATATTCGTCGCGGGTCGGGACCGCGAGCGAGGGCAGCGAGACGAGGTCGCCGGTGGGGGCGAAGGCGGGCTCGTCGACAGTCGGCGAATAGATTCGCACCTGGCAGCCCTGGCGGAGCAGGAAGCCGACCAGCCGGTTGAGCGCCTGGTTGGCGCCGTCGCGCACATAATTGTAGTTGCCCGATACGAGGGCGATGCGGAGTTCCTCCGGAGCCATGGCAGCGCCCTTAGCGTTGGCGGGGCGGTCTCGTCCAATCGCGGCTGCTGCTGCGGGTGAGGAGCAGGGTGATCAGGCCGAGCAGGGCGAAGCGGAACGGGCGGAACATGGCCAGGGGCATAGCATGACCGGGCCGATGAAGCGCGGCCTTCCGCCGATCGCCCGCGCCGACGCGCGCCTGCTTATCCTCGGCAGCCTTCCGGGCGACGCCTCGCTCAAGGCCGAGCGTTATTATGCGCATCCGCAGAACCAGTTCTGGCGCCTGCTCGAAGGCGCAGCAGGGATCCCGCTCGTCGCGCTCGACTATGCGGCGCGTCTCGACGCGCTGATGGCCCGCGGCATCGCGCTGTGGGACGTGGTCGATGCGGCGCGGCGGACGGGCAGCCTCGACGGGCAGATGAAGGATATCGAGGCGCGGGACCTGGCCGGTTTCGCCGCAACCCTCCCGGCGCTCCGGGCGGTGGCGTTCAATGGGGGGACGGCGGCGCGGATCGGGCGGAAACTGCTCGGCGGGTCCGGCCTCGCGCTCGTGGATTTGCCGTCCTCGAGCCCGGCCTACACGCTGCCGTTCGCCGACAAGGCGGCGCGGTGGGCCGTGCTTCACGCCTTTCTCGATTGACGCGCCGCGGCCCGCTTTCTTTAAGGGCGTCATGGCCGACGACATCCCCGAGGACGACACCAGCCCCGAAAGCGAAAGCCCCGAGGAAGACCGGACGCAATTGTCGATGGTCGACGAGGCGCTGGTCGCGGGCACCATCGCCAATACCAACGGCCTCCTGGTGATCCTCGCCAAGCTGGTCGCACGCGGGGTGTTCGACGAAAGCGACCTCAAGGCGTTCAGCGACAGCTATTCCAAGCCGCTCGACCATGAGGGCATGCGCGAGAATGAGCTGGTCAGCCAGATGCAGGACCAGATGGAGAGCACGCTCGCCGAGCTGATGCGCTTCCTCAGCGAGACACGGTAGAAGCGCCGGCTTCGCAGGACGGGCGGCGACGCCTATATGAGCGGCATGTCCTGGCTTGCCGGAAGCGCCCTGTTCCTCTTGACCGTCCTCGTGATGGAGGCGTTCGCCTACGTCCTTCACCGGTTCGTGATGCATTCGCGGCTGGGCTGGCGCTGGCATGAGAGCCATCACCGCGACCGCGAGGGCTGGTTCGAGAAGAACGACCTCTATGCGGTGGTCTTCGGGCTGCCTTCGATCGCGCTCATCTATCTCGGGACGCAGGGACTGGCCGGCGAGTGGGCCCTGTGGGTCGGAGCCGGGGTCGCCTTCTACGGCGCGATCTATTTCGGCTTCCATGACATCATCGTCCATGGCCGGCTGCCGCACCGGGTCGTTCCGCGGTCGCGCTATTTCAAGCGGATCGTCCAGGCGCACAAATTGCATCATGCGGTCGAGAGCCGCGACGGGGCGGTGAGCTTCGGTTTCCTCTATGCGCCGCCGGTCGAGCGGGTGAAGCAGGCGCTGGCGGCGAGCCGGGGCAAGACGATCAGGGCCGCGAAGGGCGGGTCCACAATCCGTCACGAGGAACGGGCCTGACCGGCCACAGCGCTTCCCAGAAGGCTTCCATCACCAGCGCCGCTTTCTCCGCCTTGGAGGTAGTGATGCGCTCGTCCCAGGCGCGGGGCCCGAGCGCCGCGGCGCGGGTCGCGATCTCGCCGTAGATGCCGCTCGCCGAAAGCACCGCCCAGCGGCTCCGGAAGGGAAGGCGGGCAGCGCCGACGCGGGCCGAGCGGCGATAGGCCGCGGCCATGTCCCCGAGGCGGCGGGCGAGCCGGGCGAGCGCGGGCCGGTGGCGCGGATCGGCGAGGTCGGCCCCTTCGAGGCCTTCGGCGACGAGCCAGTCGGACGGAAGATAGATGCGGCCGACCTTTGCATCGTCGACGATGTCGCGCGCGATGTTGGCGAGCTGGAAGGCAATCCCGAGGTCGGCCGCCCGGTCGAGCGTGTCGTGGTCCCCGGCGTCGACGCCCATGACATGGGCCATCATCACCCCGACCGCGCCGGCGACCTGGTAGCAATAGGAGAGCAGGTCCTCGGTGGTCCGGGGGCGCCAACCGGCGGCGTCGCGCTCGAAGCCGGCGAGATGGTCGGCCGCGACGGCTTCGGGGATGGCGCATTCGGCTGCGACGGCGCGGAGTGCATCGAAGGGCACGAGGCCGGTCGGCTGGCCCGCGAAGGCCTCGCCGGTCTTCTCCTTGAGAAAGGCGATTCGCGCGGCGGGGTCGTCGACCCGGACCGCGTCATGGCCGAGGGTCTGGCCGTCGGTGACGTCGTCGCAGGCGCGGCACCAGGCGTAGAGCAGCCAGCTCCGCTCGCGGGTCGGCTGGTCGAACAGCTGGCTGGCGAAGCGGAAGCTCTTGGAGCCCGCCGAGATGCTTTCCAGCGCGGCCTGGACCAGCCGCGCCCGTTCGTCGGCTTCGCTCACGCCAGCATCAGCCCCGCAGTCGCCTCGGCGCTTCCGACCACGCCCGGGATGCCCGCGCCCGGGTGCGTGCCGGCGCCGACGAAGTAGAGGTTGCGGATCTTGTCGTCGCGATTGTGGGTGCGGAACCAGGCCGACTGCCAGAGCACCGGTTCGAGACTGAAAGCCGAACCGAGATGGGCCGAGAGGTCACGGCCGAAGTCGGTCGGGGTGTAATGGAAGATGGTCCGGATCCGGCTGCGGATGTCGGGGATCAGCCGCTCGGCGAGCGTGTCGAGGATTACGTCCTGGTAGCGCTGGCCTTCCTTGGCCCAGTCGACCGGCGCCTTGCCGAGATGGGGCACGGGGGCGAGCGCGTAGAAGGTCGAGCAGCCCGGCGGCGCCATCGACGGGTCGGTGACGGTCGGGTGGTGGAGATAGAGCGCGGGATCGGTGGCGAGCTCGCCCCCCTTGTAGATGTCGCCGATCAGTCCCTGGTAGCGCGGTCCGAACAGGATCGAATGGTGCGGAATGTCGGGGAAGGTGCCCTCCAGCCCGAAGTGGAGGACGTAGAGCGAGGGGCTGAAACGCTTGCGCTTCATCGCCCGCGACTGGCTGGGACCGCGGGCCGAGCCTTCGACGAGGTCGTAGGTGTGGACGACGTCGCCGTTGGAGGCGATGGCATCGGCCTCGCCGCGCCAGCCCGAGGCGGTGCGGACGGCGCGGGCCTGCTCGCCGGCGACCTCGATCGCGGTGACCGGATCGCCGAGGCGGATGGTGCCCCCGAGCCGTTCGAACAAGGCGACCATGCCGCCGATCAGCTTGTTGGTGCCGCCCATCGCGAACCAGACGCCGCCGTCACGCTCGAGCTTGTGGATGAGCGCGTAGATCGACGAGCAGGTCATGGGATTGCCGCCGACCAGCAGGGTATGGAAGCTGAGCGCCTGGCGGAGATGCTCGTCCTTCACATAGCCCGACACGATCGAATAGACCGAGCGCCACGCCTGATAGCGGGCAAGCGCGGGGGCGGCCTTGAGCATGTCGCCGATGCTCTCGAAGGCCTTGGTGCCGAGCTTGAGATAGCCTTCCTCGAAGACGCCCTTCGAATATTGGAGGAAGCGCTGGTAGCCGTCCCAGTCGCCGGGCGAGAGCCTGTCCATGCTCGCCTTCAGCTCGGCATCGTCGTTGGTGTAGTCGAACACCGTGCCGTCGGGCCAGGAGAGGCGGTAGAAGGGGGTGACGGGGACGAGGTCGACGTCCTTCGCCATGTCCTGCCCGCTCAATTTCCACAGGCGCTGAAGGCAGTCCGGATCGGTGACGACGGTCGGGCCGGCGTCGAACACGTGGCCGTCCTTTTCCCAGACATAAGCGCGGCCACCGGGCCGGTCGCGGGCCTCGACGATGGTCGTCTGCACGCCCGCCGACTGGAGCCTGATGGCAAGGGCCAGGCCGCCGAAGCCGGCCCCGATCACGATCGCACTCTTCACAGACTATCCTTTAGAACCTTGAGTGCCCGGAAGAAGGGCACGGGCGGCTTGCCCGCAAGAACCCGGGCCTTGTCGAAGCCGTTGCTTTCGCCCGCATAGAAGCGCCCGATCAAGGGGCCGGAAAGGCGGTAGAAGCGCTCGAGCACCCGGTAGCGGTCGCCGGGGTCGGCGGCGTGGAACAGGAGCGCGGTGAGCAAACGGTAGAAGGCGCCGGTCTTCCAGTGCCGGCGGCCGCGTGCCCGGGTGGCGGCGCCGAGCCGGGAATCGAGCGGGGCGTCCTCGGCGAGCCAGATGGCGAACTTGACCGCGTCGGGGAGCGAATAGCTGGTCAGCGGGTGGAAGAAGCCGCCGCGGGCGCCGGCGCGGGCGACGGTATCCGACGCCGGCCAGAGCCGGTCGAAGTCGCCGCCGGTGACGACCGGGAGCGAGCCATGCTCCTCGCGGGTGCGGGCGGCGACCTGCCATCCTTGCGCCGCGGCATAATCGGCGATCCGCTCACGCAGGACTTCGGCGTCGATCTCTGGCGTGTCGCTGTAATAGGTGTCCTCGACGAACAATTCGGTGTCCGAGAAGGGCAGGCAGTAGACGAAGCGGTAGCCGTCGTGCTGGTCAACCGTCGCGTCCATGACGATCGGGCGGTCGAGGCCATGGCCCTGCGGGATGGTGAGGAGCTGGCCGAGGAATTTCTGCCAGCCAAGATCGAGCCCCTCCGCCTTGCCGCCACGCGCGTCGAGCACCGCGCTGGCCTCGATCCGGCTGCCATCGGCGAGGGTCACGTGGGTCGGGGCGACGTCGCGGGCTTCGGCGCGGAGGATCGCGTCCGCGGGCAGCGCGGCGCGGACCGCGGCGTCGAGCGCCTCGCTCTCGATCGTCCGATAGGGTTCGTGGAGGTGGCGGCGGTGGGCCGGGAAGCGGACCTCATAATCGGCCCAGCGGTGGCGGATGAGCGGCTCGGTCAGCCAGCGGTTGCGCGGGCTGATGTCGCCCTCGAAGAAGGACCAGAGGTGATTGCCGCCAATCTTCTCGCCGGGTTCGACGAGGAGGAGGGAAAGATCGGGACGGCGCTTTTGAAGCGCGAGGGCGCACAGGCCGCCGGCCAGTCCCCCTCCCACGATTGCCAGGTCCGCGCGCCGCATCTCCTTCGGGCTGTAGCGGGACGGAACCATGCTGGCGACCCCGCCCGAGGGCCGTTAAGCTGAGGCTTAGCTTTATGGTGGCAGGGGGCGCGGCCATGACCTTTTCGAGATTGAGCAAGGCGGCACTGGCGTTGCTGGCGGCGGTGGGCGCAACCGGCGCGGCGGCGCCCTCGGGCGAGGCCGACCTCAAGGTGCAATTGAGCGGGATCCGCTCCGCCAAGGGGGTCGTGCACCTCTGCCTCACGTCCAATTCGGGCAACTTCCTCCGCTGCAAGGACGATCGCGGCGCGCTGTCGCGGACGGTGCCCGCCGGCAGCGCGGCGCGGCTCGACCTCGGGCCGGTGAAGCCCGGGACGTATGCGCTCCTGGTGATCCACGACGAGAATAACAACGGGAAGCTCGACATGACCTTCAGCATCCCGCGCGAAGGTTTCGGCTTTTCGAACAATCCCGCGATGCGGCCGCGGCCGCCGCGCTGGGAAGAGATCCGCTTCACCATGCCGGCCACCGCGACCACCCAGCAGATCAGGGTCCGCTACGTCCTCTAGAAGCTGCCGGTCACCGCGAGGCCGAAGATCGGCCCGATCAGCTGGTTGTGACTCTGCCGGAAGCGGAGCGGGCTGACGTTGCGGCGGCCGTCATAGACGAAGCGTTCCTGGCGATGGCGGGCGTTGAGCAGGTTGGTGACCTGCGCCCGGACGGTCAGCCCGAACACATTCTTGTTCTCGACGAAGATCTGGTCGAACCACGGCCCCTCCCAGGTGCGGGTCACTTCGGTCAGATAATAGGAATAAGCGTTGCGGCTGTGGCTGCCGCTGAAGCCCCAGGCATAGCTGGTGCCGGGAACGTCCTGACGGAAGGAAAGGTCGACCCAGAGCTTGCGGTTGCCGCTGATCGGACGCTGCTCGCCGGTCAGGGGATCGCGCACCCGGCTGCGTTCGAGGCCGACGGTCGAATCGATCTTGGCGCCGCGCAGACCGAGCGGATCGAGGGTGAAGGTGCTGGTCCATTCGGCGCCGGTGCGGGTCGCCTTGGGCAGGTTGCCGATGCCTTCGCCGTCCGGGCCGATCGGGATGATGTCGACGATGTCGGTGATGCGGTGATGGTAGGTGCGCAGCCGGGTCTGGCCGAAGCGGCCGAGCTTGCGGCCGACCTCGAGCTCGGCTTCCCAGCTCTGCGGCGGGACGAGGTCGGGATTGCCGCTATTCTCGCGGTCGTCGCTAAGCTTGGGCTGGGCGAGAAAGTCGTAGAAGCTGATCTGGCCGACCCGGCGATTGAGCTTGAGGCTGACGTCCCATGGCGCGCTCGGCCGCCAGCCGAGCGTGAGGCTGCCCTTGGGGCGGAAGAACTTGCGGGCGGGTAGGTCGCCGTCGACGCGTTCGAGGCGGCTGATCTCGCCACCCGCGACCAGCTGGAGGTCGAGCTTGGGGGAAAGGGCGCGGCTGACAGTGACGAGGCCTTCGTAGCGGCGTTCCTGGACGATGCCCGAGCCTTGCGGGAAATCCTGCTCGACGAATTCGCCCGAGGGGGCGAGCGTGAAGAGGCGGCCGACCTGCGAGAGGCGGTTGTCGGCGCGTTCGAGCGAGATCTGGAGATTGGTCCGGCCGATCTTCCAGTCATATTCGCCCCGGCCGATCGTTTCCGAGATGCGGGCGAGGCGATTGAAGCGGATGCCTTCGTCGGCGCGGCCGTCGTCGAAGCTGGTGACCTGCGTGGTGACGGTCGGCTCGCGCTCGAAGTGGCGGAGCGCGATGAGCTTCAGGCGGCCAGGACCGAAGGCGAAGGCATAGTCGGCGCTGGCGTCGAACAGGTGCCCGTCCTGCTTCTGGCGGGTGAAGCGGGTGCGGTCGTCACCGTCCTCGCGCAGGCGCCGGTCATGGTCCTCGAAGCGTGACCAGTATGGCTGGATCGAAACCGACAGGTTGCCGACCGACGAGCCCGGCCCGTCGATCCCGGTGGCGGCGAGGAACTTGGGACCTTCGAAGGTCGACCAGATGTGCTGGTCGCGCCGCTCGATGATGTCGCCGTCGCCGTCGTAGATCTCGGCCGGACCGCCATAGGCGCCGCGGCCGGTGTTCATGTCGAACGACAATTTATAGGCGAACGGGCCGGCCTTGTCGTTCCAGGTAACCGAACCGGCGAGAAAGCGCGGCTTGGCATAATGGGCGCGAAAATCGGGGCGCCATTCGAACTGGCCCGAGCCCTTCTGTTCGGCCTTGAGTACGACGTTGGCGACCTGGCCCGCGAGCCCGGCAATGCCGAGGCGGGCGGCGTCGACCAGCTCGATCTTCTCGACCGCGCTGGCGGCGGTGCGCTGCAGCGTATCGATCGCCCCGCCCGACTTGTTGGCGATGCGCTGGCCGTTGATCAGTACATTCTCGGTCGCCTGGCCGAGACCGCGGCCGCCGTTGGTCGCGCGGATGGTGAAGCCGGGGACCTGCGCCAGCATGTCGAAGGCGGTGCGCGGCGCGAAGCGGGCGAAGTCGGCGGGGACATAGACGGTCTGCCCGCCGGCCGGTGCGGCGGCGGGCGCGGCCGGCGCGGTCTGGGCGAGGGCGGGGAAGGATGCCGCGCCGGCGAGAAGGGCGGCACGGGACAGGAAACGCAACATGGGAGCCGCTCCTCGGGGAAGATAAGGGGAAAGGGAATGGGTCCGGGTCACGGGAGCAGGCCCGCCACCTTCATCGCGACCAGCGCGTCGGCCGACATGGCGACCCCCTTGGCCCTGGCGAAGGTGCGAAGGTCTTCGGGGCCGATCCCCATCGCCTTGCACTGGACGAGCTGCTCGACGCTGAGCCGGGGGTGGCCGGCGCGCTGGAAGCCGCGGATGAAATCGGGGGTGATGCCGAGCGCGCGCAGCTGGACGATCTCGTCAGGACGAAGGTCGGCATAGCCGACCGCCGCGAGCGAACGGACGAAGGCGGGCGAGATGCCGAGCGCCTTGAACTGGACGATCTCGTCGGCAGGCATGCGGGTGAAGCCCGCGGCGCGGAGCTCGGCGATATAGGCCGGGGTGACGTCGAGGGCCTTGAACGCCATCAGGTCGCCGAGGCGCTGCGGCCGGTAGCCGGCCGCGGCAAGGTCGCGGATGTAGGTAGGCGAGACCTTGAGCGCGGCGAGGCCGATCAAGTCGTCGAGCTCGGGACGGGGGTAGGCGGCGGCGGCGATGCCGTCGACCAGGGCGCGATCGGCGCCGACCATGGTCAATGCAAAGGCGTCGCGCTCGTCGGGGCGCTCGATGCCGCGGGCGACGAGATAGTCGGCAAAGGCGCGGTCGGGCGCGAAGTTGCAGCTTCCCTCGGCGGTGCCGCGCCCGGCGGTACCGGTGCAGTCGATCCGGCCGGCCGGGCGAACGAGGGCGAAGCGGAGCGGGCCGTCGACTCGGAGCGCGGCGGGGTCGACGCCCTGGAGGTCGCGCCAGGCCATGCTGCTGTCGAAGCGGTTGCCGCTGGCCGAGTGGGCATAGATCCGCAGCTGGGGCTCGGCCGTGCCGGTGGCGCTGACCCGGAAGCGGAGCGGGCCAAGATCGGCGGCGAGGCCGGTCGAGGTCATGCACAGGCCGGTCAGGAGAAGGGCGAAGAGAAGGGCAAGCGGACGGTTCATGACGAACTCCCTTGGTTGGTCAGGTCGGCAGGCAAGGCGCTCCCGGTCCGCCCGGGACGGGCGGTGCGGCGGCAGCAGTCAGCGGTGGGTCAGGGGTCGGCTATTGATCCGGGTCGGGATCGCCGGCGTCCTCGGGTGGCTCGGGCACCTCGGGCGGTTCAGGCGAGCGCGCGCCCGACCGAGGCGGGGTGGGCGGCCGGACCCGAATGCCGGTGAAGCCCAGCGCTCGAAGCTCGATCAGCCGGTCGGGGGTGAGGCCGGTCATGCCCCGCTGCTGGAGGCTGCGGATGAAGCGGCCATCGACCCCCATGGCCCGCATCGCGGTGAGATCGCCAAGGTCGACATTGCGCAGGCCCGCGGCGGCGAGGTCGGCGACATAAGCACCGTTGACCCCAACCGCGCGGGCGCCGGTAAGGTCGTTGATGTCGCGGGCCCGGTAGCCCGAGCGGGTCATGTCGCGGAGCCACTCGGGCGTCACGCCCACCGCCTTGAGCCCGGTCAGGTCCTCGTCGGCGATCGCGAGTCCCGGCGCCGCGGCGCGGATCTGGGCGGCATAGTCGGGGGTGATGCCGAGCGACTTGGCGGCGACGGCGCGGGTGATGGCCCGGTCGAGCGCCAGTTCCTGCGGCGTGCGCGGGCGGACGGGCTTCGGCGACCGCGGCAGCGCGGGCGAAAGCGGGTCCTGGGCAAGCTGGCGTTCGATCTGGGCTTCGAGCTTGCGCTCGAAATCGGAAGCCGGGGCGGCGTCATTGCCGGTGATGGCCGAGCTGACGTGCGTGACAACCGTCTCGCTGGTCAGCGTGGCGGCGCCAGCGACCGAGCGGGCGACCACGGCCGGCAGCGAGTTGGCGGGCTCGGGCGCGCTCACATAATAAGGCTTTGCCGGGTCCGCGGCGGCGGTTGGGGTGAAGGTCAGCGCGGCCAGTGGCGCAGCCGTGCCGACCACGCCGAGCGCGATCCCGGCGGCAAAGCCGCGGGCGGCCGGCGTGCGCGGAAGGCTCGAATCGAGGACCCGGCGGACACGGCGCGAAAGGCTGCTCCTGGACGGGGCGACGCCGTGGGCGCCGAGCAGCAGGCCGCGGCAGTCATGACGGGCGACACCGACCAGCAGCTGGGCATAATCGGGACCCGAGACATCGGCCGCGAGGACGGCATCGTCGGCGGTCTCCTCGCGCAGCTGATGCGCTTCGCGGGCGAGGATCCAGACGAGGGGGTTCATCCAATAGAGCGCGGTGACGATCCGCGAGAGGAGGAGCTTGGCCCAGTCGAGGCCGCGGACGTGGGCGAGCTCGTGGGCGATGATCGCCTCGGCCTCGGCCTGCGCGCCAAGGGCTTCCTCGTTGAGGAGGATGACCGGGCTGACCAGGCCCCAGCTGATCGGCGACTTGAGATCGCGGCTGGTGAGGAGGGCAGTGCCATGCTTGAAGTCCATCCGGCGCTGCGCGTGGGCGAGCGCGGACAGCCAGATCGGCTCCACCAGCACCGAGGCCTTGGTCCGCAGCGCAAGCAGGCGGAGGACGGCCAGCAGGGTGATGGCGAGCAGGATGGCGACCGGCACGCCATAGAGGAGTGGCCAGAAGTCGGCGGCGCTGAATTGCGCGGTGGCGGTGAGCGGTGCGGGCGAGTTGCTGAGAACCGCCCCGGTCTCGGCCATGGTCGGTGCCTGGACGGTGGTGTCGGCGACGGCCGCGGCCGGGCGCGAGATGACCAGTTGCGGCAGGAACATCGAACCCAGGGGCAGGACCAGCAGCGCGAGCAGGCCGAAATGGGCGACCATGTTGCGCTCGGACGCCGAGCGGCCGCGCAGCAGGTGGAGGAGGCCGAGCGTCACGCCCGAGATGAGGATCGACTTCAGAATGAAGGCGGCAAGCTGTTCCATCCTACTTCCCCTTCGCCTTGCGGGCTTCGGCGATCATCTTCTCGAGCGCGTCCAGTTCGTCGGTATCGATCCGGTCGGACATGCCGAGGAGCGCGCTGGCGGCGCTGGTCGGCGAGCCGTTGAAGAAGACCCGGACGACCTCGCTGAGCGCCGACTTTCGCGCGGTCTGATCGGACACGGTCGGCGCGTAGACGAAGCCGCGCTCGCTCTCGCTGCGCTCGACATAGCCCTTGTCCTCGAGCCGGCGGAGCATGGTCCGGACGGCCGAACCGCTGACCTGGTCGGGGAGGGCATCGGTCACTTCGGACGCGGTCATCCCGCCCTGCTGGTAGAGCAGGTCGACGATCTGGCGTTCCTTGGGTGGCAGTCGATTCAGCACGAGTCGTTCCTAGCGCTACATTTGTAACGCCGGGGTGCTACAATTGTAGCGCATGGTCAAGGCCGAAACGAAAACCGTTCGTCGGTTGGTCGAAGAAGCGCGTTCTGCGAACGGCGGATCAGGCCGGCCAGCCCTTGCCGAAGGGCGCGAGATGCTCCTGCCAGTAACGCTCGGCGGTGCCGTAGCCGCCCTCGCTGGCGTCGATCAGCCCCTTGCGGTCGCGGATGGTGATGCAGCCCCGGACCATGTCGATGAGGCCGGAGGCGCGCATCGCCTGCAAGGCGTTGGTGATGGTCGGCCGGTGCGACACGGTCATTTGCGCCAGCGCGTCATGGGTGACGTGGATCGTGTCCGACGGGAGGCGGTCATGGCACATCAGCAGCCAGCGGGCGACGCGCGATACGACTGACTGTTCGGTGCACAGGAGGTTGGAGGAGATTTGCGCGATGAAGCTATAGAGATAGCGGCGGATGACCTGCTGGGCGTCCTCGCTGGCGCCGACGATCCGCTGGAAATCCTTGGTCCGCACGCGCCGGCCCCTCAGCGGCCCGACCTGGACCAGCACGATATGCGGCGCGCTCGGTACGTCGAGCAGGGCGGCGGCGGGAAACATGCCCTCGAAGCCGACCATTCCGACTTCGGACGACTTGCCGTTGGGCGAGAGCTGGAACTTGGACGCAACGCCCTCGGTCACGATGAAGACCTGGCTGCCGTCGAGCTGCGCGCTTGGCAGCAAATGGCCGGTCTCGACCGCGAAGTCGCCTCCGCTGGCAAGCAGGTCCTCGGCAATGTCCGGCGGCATCAGCCCCGTCAGCAGATTCGTCGACGACACAGGTTTCCCCTCCTGCGCACGTTGACCGAGCAATGACGCCAGGAAGACCGTTCGGCCGATCCTCCTGCCGCTTTGGTAACTCTGCATACAAAAACAGATTAATTCAATGTCTTTCAAGCGACCGTCGAGGCGCGCGGTTGGTTCGGCCGCGGACCAACTTTGCGGCAATCTAACGACGGTAAATTCCTCCAATCATTGACGAAAGTTGGAGGTTCGAATGCCGAAGCATTGTCAGATCACGCCTGTTGCACACCCGCGCCGCCTGTCACTGCGACTGGCATCGCTGGCGCTTCCGATCGTCGCCATGATGACGGCTGCCCCGGCCACCGCGCAGACGGTCCCGCCGCCCTCGACGGTGGTCAGCGTCTGCTCGGGGGTCAGCCTGCCGCGCTCGGTCGTGACCGACATCATGCGCCCGGTGGTGAACGGCATCTATGCGCCGATCGAGACGCGCGTGAACGGCGTGCTCGGCGTGCTCAGCCTCAATCCGCTCCTCAACCTCACCGGGCTTCCGACCCCGCTCAGCGTGGACGTGACCGGGCTTCTCAACACCGCAGCCTCGGGCAGCAACATCGGCCTCAACGTCATCGCCCAGGACGGGACCCTCGTCGGTCCGGCAAGCACCTGCAACGCGACCGCCGACGGCTACATGCTCGACACGCCCGCGGGGATCGCGATCGGCGGCAACATGATCAGCGGGCTCGGCGCCAGCGGCCAGCAGGCGAGCGCGGGTGAGATCAACTCGATCGCCTTCGGCAATCGCGCCAATACCGATGCGCTGGCCACCAGCAGCATCGCGATCGGCCCCGACGCCAATGTCGGCGCGGCCGGTATCAGCGGCGTCGCACTGGGGTCGGGGGCGAGCGTCACCGCCGCCAACAGCGTCGCTTTGGGCGCGGGCTCGATCGCGGCCCGGGGGCCGTTGAGCAACTACAGCGCACCGCTCCTCACCGGGACCTTCTCCTCGGTGGGCGAGGTCAGCATCGGCGCTCCGGGCGCCCTTCGCCAGCTGACCAATGTCGCGCCGGGTTCGGCCCCGACCGACGCGGCGAACATCGCGCAATTGCAGGCGCTGGCCGCGCTCGTTCCAACCGATCCGGTGGTCTATGACGACCCGAGCAAGACCGTGGTCACGCTCGAGGGCGCAGGTGGGACGCGAGTGACCAATGTCGCCGCGGGGACGCTCAGCGCGACCTCCACCGACGCGGTCAACGGAAGCCAGCTCTATGCGCTTGGCCAGCAGGTTGCGGGTCTGACCGCGGCGGCGGGCAACAATGTCCAGTATGACGACGCGACGCAGGCACAGGTGACGCTTGGCGGTGCGGCGGGCACGCTCATCACCAATGTCGCGGCGGGGACGGTCGCGGCGGGCTCGACCGACGCGGTCAACGGCAGCCAGCTCGCCGCGACCAACGCGCAGGTCACGACCAACACCACGGCGATCGTCAACCTCACCACGCAGGTCAACGCCAACACCGGCGACATCAACGCCATCCAGATCCAGCTGACCAACCTCACGGTCGCCGGCGGGAGCCCGGTCCAGTACAGCAACCCGGCGAGCCCGACGACGCCCAACGGCGGGATCCCGACCAATGACGTGACCATCGTCGGCGGCGCGCCGGGGCCGGTGACGGTGCACAATGTCGCAGCGGGTTCGGTCGCCGCCGGCTCGACCGACGCGGTGAACGGTGGCCAGCTCGCCGCTACCAATGCGGCGGTGCTGACGGCGCAGACGACGGCGACGGCGGCCCAGACCGCAGCGGCGGCGGCCCAGGCGACCGCGGACCAGGCCGATGCCACTGCCAATGACGCGCTCGACCTCGCGTCGAACAGCGTCCAGTATGACAATCCGCAGCGGACCAGCGTCACGCTCAATCCCGGCGGTTCGGCGACCCGCTTCACCAACGTCGCGGCGGGCACGGCGGCGAGCGACGCGGTCAATCTCGCCCAGCTTCAGGCGGTAGCGACGGGGGCGATCAACACCGCGGTCAACCAGGCCAATGCCTATACCGACGCGCGGCTGATGGCGTTCGACTATGACCTTCGCGCCGCGCGCCGCGAAGCGCGGGCCGGAAGCGCCTCGGCCCTTGCCGCGGCCGCCCTTCCCCAGGCGACCGAGGCAGGCCGGGCGATGATCTCGGCGGGTGTCGGCACCTATGGCGGCCGCAATGCCATCGCGATCGGCGCGAGCTACGCCAGCGAGAATGGCCGGACGGTCTTCCGCCTCGGGGTCAGCTACGACAGCAACGAGAAGGTCGGGGCCAACGCCGGGGTCGGCTTCCACCTCTAAGGGAATAACTGCAACGACCGGATGCGGCGGGCTCGCAGGGGGCCCGCCGCATCCGTGCGTCAGGCGAAGGCGAGCTCTCGGGCAGGAGCCGCCTGCGCATGCTCGGCGATGACCTCGCGGTAGAGGGCTTCGCAGCGGTCGAGGAAGCGGGCCTGGGTGAAATGGTCGAGCATGCGGCGACGGGGGACCGCAGGCGGGATAGCGAGCGCGGTGCGGATCGCCGACGCCAGCCCTGCGACGTCGCCGGGCGCGGCAAAGGCGCCGGCTTCTCCGACCACCTCGCGCGCCGCGCCGCAGTCGAACGCCGCGACCGGCAGGCCGCAGGCCATGGCTTCGGCCGCGACCAGGCCGAAGGGCTCGTCCCAGCAGGGCGTGAAGAGGAAGACCGAGGCCTTGCCGAGCGCGGCCGCGAGGGCGTCGGCCTCGCAATGACCGGCATAGGTGATCGTCGGACCGAGCAACGGGGCGACCTCGTCGGCGAAATAGATTTCGTTCTCGATCGGCCCGTAGAGCGTGAGCGGGACCTGCGCTTGGAGGGCCGCGCGGGCGGCGAGGTGCGGACCCTTGTTGGGGGTGATCCGGCCGCACCAGACGGCTTCGCCATTGCCAGTCGGCGCGAAGGGCCAGCGATCGGGGTCGAGGCCGTTGTGAAGCACCGAGACGGCGTCGGGCGCGCCCACCGGCCACCAGGCCTCGCGCTGGCGGGCGGAGGTGACGGTGAGGCGATGCCCGGGCGCGACGCTGACCCGGACGAAATGGTGGATCGCGTCATAGGGCGGGACATGGAGCGAGGTGACCGTCGGCGTCATGCCGGTGCGCCGCGGCTCGAGTGGGAAGCGGTGCAGGCTGTTGTTGTGGACGACATCGAAGCCGCCCGCCGCGATCCGGTCGCAGGCATCGGCGTAGGCGGTATCGAGATAGGCCGTCAGCACCGCCGAGCCGCGATAGTCGGCCCAGGGGTAACGCGCTTCATAATGCTGGGGCAGCAGCGGATCGATGGCGAAGCGGGAATCGCTGTCGGCCGAGGCGAACAGCACGACGTCATGGCCGCGCGCCGACAGTCCCTCGGCGAGATGCCAGCAATGCGCTTCCATCCCGCCCGCGAAAGGCTGGGCGATCGGCTGGCGGGCATGCGCCAGGATGGCGATCCTCATGCCGCTTCGGCTTGAAGCGCGTCGGCATTCTCGTTGCGGGCGCGCACCTCGGCTTCGAGCTGGCGAATGACCCGCGCGGTATTGGCATAGGGCTGGTGGCTCTGCTGGCCCGTCAGCGCCCGATCGGCGTCGTCGGGACGGCGGAGAATGCGGATCGGACGGCCGGGCGTGTCGTCGACGAGGCCCATCATCCGGAAGGCGTAGAGCCAGTGGTCCATCGTCCGGAAACCCCACTTCTCCTCGAACAACTGGGCATTGCGGACGACGCTGTCGAGGTGATGGACCGGCGGCATGTGGTGCGGGTGATACTGGTGATAGGCGAGGCCGCCCTTGATCCAGGCGATGGGAACGCCCGCTTCCTGGATCATCTTCCCGAAGTCGGTGTCCTCGCCGCCATAGCCGTAGTAACGCTCGTCGAAGCCGCCGAGGGCGAGGAAGCGCGCGCGCGGCATGGCGAAATTCAGCGACCAGAAGCAGCGATAGTCCTCGCAGATCTCGAGCCCTTCCGCCGGCGGGCCGCGGCGGTCGCTCTGCTTGACCGCGCAGTCGGCGAAGCTTTCGTAGGTCCAGCCAACGGCGTTGGCGCCGCCCGGAAGATAGAGGACCTCGCCCATCTGGAGGCCGTCGAAGTCGGCGGCCAAATGCGCGTAGGTCTCGAGGCAGTCCGGGGTGGGGACGCAGTCCATGTCGAGGAAGACGAGAAGCTCGCCGCTGGCGGCCGTAGCAGCGGCGTTGCGCGCGGCGGCGAGGGGAAGGTGGGTGCCGTCGATCAGCATCTGGCGGATCGGAAAGTCGGCCTCGGACAGCTCATATGCCTCGCGCTGCATCACCGCGACGACGAGCTCGACCGGCGTGAGCGACTGGCGCTTCAGGCCCTCGACAAGATTGACGAGATGGTCGGGACGGCCGTTGGCGAGGGTGACGACGGAAACGCGGTTCATGCGGAAAATTGCTCCAGCGAAGAGGGGGTGGAGGCAGGGGCGCGGTCGGCGTCGCCCCACAGCCGCCACGACAATTGTTCGAGCCAGTCGGCGACGATCTCGGCCGGGGCGTGATCGATCGTGTTGCGCTGGCGCTCGGGCCGATGGTTGGCGAGGGTCTCGGTCAGCGCCTGCTCCCAGGCGTGGGCCGAGGAGGGGAGGTGCGGTCGGACGGTCGCGAGGCCGGCGGCGGCAAGCGCCTCGGCCTTGCGGTGTTGCTCGTCGAAATAGCGCCATTCGGGCACCGCCAGCCACGGCCGCGCCGCGGCGAGGATCTGCTGGCAGGTGGTGTTGCCGGTCGAGGCGACGACGAGGTCGGCGGCAGCGATATGGTCGGCGGCATTGTCGACCCAGCCGCGATGCTCGACGTTCGACGGCTCGGTCGCATGCCAGTCGCGCTGGACCTTGCCGATGGTGATCCAGCGCGCGTCGGGCCGGGCCCGGGCCCCGACCCCGATCGGGGCCTGCGAAAAGCCTTCGCCGCCGCCGCCCGAGAGGACGAGGATGACCTCCTCGTTGGAGAGGATCCCGATCCGCTGCCGCGCGACCTCGCGCTCGGGGAGGCGGAGGTCGACCCCAAGGCCGCCGGCGAAGCAGGTCTTGGCGATCATGTCCGTGCCCCATTCGGGCTGGGCGAGGTCGGCATGGAAGGGGGCGAGCAGGCCGGCGGCGCCGCGATAGGCGGCCTGGTGGCCGGGGTCGCTGCGGTCGCCATGCTGGAGGATCTTCACGTGCGGGACCGAGCAGATCCGTGCGAGCTGCGCGATCTCGGCCGAGACGTCGGAGAGCATCAGCGACGGCGCGGCGGTTGCGAACCAGCCCGACAGCGTCGCCATGGCGGTGCGGATCCCGGGCCAGCCGAGCGGCGCGCAGTGAAGCGTGTCGGGGGTCGGCACCCAGTCCATGCCGGTCGCCTCGTCCCCCTGCGGCTCAAACAGCGAGGGCAGGCGGACGATCGTTGCCTGCGGCGGGAGCG
This sequence comes from Sphingomonas sp. SP2, assembly GCF_058313385.1. NCBI lineage: Bacteria > Pseudomonadati > Pseudomonadota > Alphaproteobacteria > Sphingomonadales > Sphingomonadaceae > Sphingomonas > Sphingomonas sp. SP2. The sequence continues at coordinate 1,467,886 of NZ_JBZFLD010000001.1, forward strand.
ACGGAAAGATATCATCGCGCGCGCTGAAGATGGTGAGTGGCCGGTCGGCCGGGAGCGCGGCCGCAATCGCCGCGCAGCGCTCGGCATGACCGCGGCCCTGGTGGTGGACGAAATAGCCGAAGGGACGCTTCATGCCGCTTCTGCCGCAATCGCAGTGGTCGTTGCGGCAAGGCCGAGGGCGGACAGTCCTTCGAGCACGCCGGCGGCATGGTGCGCCGCGACCCGGTGGAGGCCGGGCCGTTCGGGAAGGTCGGCGAGGCGGGCTTCCGCATTGCCGACGACGATCGCCGACCCGCAGGCGGCGAGCATGTCGATATCGTTGCCGCTGTCTCCAGCGGCGACGCAATTGGCGAGGGTGAAGCCGCAGCGCGCGGCATAGCTGGCGATGGCCGCGGCCTTGCCGCCGGTCACCGGCACGACGTCGATCAGCCGCCCATGCGAATGGATCACCCGGGCCTCGAGGCCATGCTGGTCGAGCCGGTCGCGGATCGCGTCGCCATCGGCGGCGTCGCCGAAGAAGCTGATCTTGTGCGGGCCGTCGGTGGAGGGCGGCTGGGGCGTGATGGCAAGCGGTGCGAGGCTTTGCGTGATGGCGGCGCGATCCCAGTTCGCGTCGAGCGCGGCGGCATGGTCACCGCACTCGCAAAAGCCGCCCTCGGGATCGGCGCGCATGATCCGCGTGCCCACGTCGACGATGAAGGCGTCGGGTTCGGGCAGCCGCCAGTGACGAAGGATCAGGCGCGCGGCGTCGAGGCTGCGCCCGGTCGCGACGATGAAGGGCAGCGGCGAGGAAGCACGCCAGCGGGCGAAGTCGAGCGCGGCGGAGCGGCTACCGGTGAGGGTGTTGTCGATGTCGCACACGAGCAGCATCGGCTCGGCAAGGCCGGCGTAGATGGCGTTGCTCGCACGGGCATAGGCGTCCCACGAATAGAGATTCGCACCGGTTCGGGCGGCGACCGCGCACTGCTCGTGCCGGGCAGGGTCGGTGACAAGGGCGAGCAGCGCGTCGGCGATCTGCAGGTCGTCGCGGGGATCGACGAGCAGACCGTGGCCGATGGTGGCGAGGATCTCGGCCGGGCCGCCATTGCCGGTGGCGACGACCGGAACTCCGGCCGCGGCGGCCTCGACTAGGGTCAGGCCGAAGGGCTCGTGGAGGGCGGGATTGGCGAAGACCCCGCCCTGGGCCGCGCGGGCGTAGAGTGCCGCGACGTCGGCGGCGTCGTGGGTCGGGGGCAGGGCGACGCGGCCACGAAGCTCGGGCGTGGCGGCGAGGGCGGTCAGTTCGGAAAGCACGGCCGCTTCCTCGCCCGAGGCATGGGCATGCTGACCGGCGAGGATGACGAGATTGGCGGTGTCGCGCAGCGCGGCGCTTGCGGCGAAGGCGCGGACCAGTGCGGCAAGGTTCTTCTTGGCGACCGGCCGGGCGATGGCGAGGACGATCGGGCGCTGCGGCGCGTCGAGCCAGTCGCCGAGGCGATCGGCGATGGTCGGCGCGGAGGCTGCCGCGTCGTGACGGGGGACGCCGGGGCGCACCACATGAATGCGGCCGTCGACGGCGACACCATAGCCCGCGACCTGCCGCTCGGCTTCCTCACGGGTCGAGACGATGATCGCCGCGGCGTTGCGCAACGCGTCGGTTTCAGCCCGGATGCGGAGCGCGAGGCCGGGGCTTTCGAGGGCCTGGTCGCGCTTGTCGATGCCGAGCGAATGGGGGGTGTAGACGAACGGGATGCCGAAGCGGCGCTGGGCTTCCATCGCGACCGCGGCGGCGTCGGCGAAGTGGGCGTGGATGACGTCGGGCAATTTGGGAAGCGCGGCGAGCCAGGCGCAGAAGGCAGTGGTGAAGGCCGGGAGCTCGGCTCCGAGCGCTTCCTTCTCGAGATAGGACTGGTTGGCGGTGGCGATCCGGCGAATTCGGAGCTTGGGGGCGACGAGTTCGTCCGCCGTGCCGTGGACCGGGTCGAGCCCGGGGGGATCGAACAGGCGGGTGACGATGGTGACCCGCTCGACCTCCGGCCGCTGTGCCTGGTGCATCGCCGCCTCGAGAAGATAGGCGATATGGCCACCGGTGTCGGCCGTCACTCCATAAGCGACCGGCGGGGCCTTCAGGCAGCCGCCAAGCGCCAGATGGAGGATATCAGTCATGAAAAGGGGAGACCTTCTAAGTTGCCCCACCCGAACGGACACGGGCGCCAAACGGTCCGTGCTGGACCTTAGGCCAATGCAAGAATCCGGGTTTCGGTGAGTTTCTCGCTATTGCTATTGATAATCGTTCGCAGGAAGCTTAGTCCGCGCTCCACTTGATGGAGGTTAAGTGACGATGTTTCTTGTGAGTGGCGTCATGTCCGTACTGCTTGGGTCGGTGGCGCCCGTGACAATGGCCGAAGAAGCCGGGACCGCGCAGGCGACCCTCGCGCCGGCGGAAGAGCGCGAGGAGGAGATCGTCGTCACCGGCGCGCGCACGATCCTTCCGGTCACCGCGCTTCCGCTGACCGTCGACGTGCTGGGCGGCGAGGATTTCCAGCGCCAGGTCGCGACCTCGGGATCGGTGATCGAGGCGGTGGCGGCCAGGCTCCCCTCCTTCTCGCCGACCCGCGAGAAGCTGAGCGGGGCGGGGGAATCGCTACGCGGGCGCTCGCCACTGTTCGCCATCAATGGCGTTCCGCAGTCGACCCCGATCCGCGACGGGTCGCGCGACGGCTATACGATCGATCCCTTCTTCATCGACCGGGTCGAGGTCATCTACGGTTCGAACGCCCTGCAGGGGATCGGGGCGACCGGCGGCGTAGTGAACCAGGTGACGGTGGGCGCTCCGCTGCGCGACGGCGTCTCGGTACGCACCCTCATCCAGGGCAGTGCGCAAGACGGTCTTGGCGGCGCGTCGCTTGGCGGCAAGGCGGCGGCGCTTGCTGGCTGGCGAAGCGGTGCGTGGGACGCGACCGTCGGGGCGGCGGTCGAGCGGCGCGGCGTTTTCCTCGACGGCGCCGGCCGCAAGATCGGCGTCGACAGCACGCAGGGCGAAATCCAGGACAGCGACAGCAATTCGCTGTTCGGCCGCGTCGGGGTGGCGCTGAGCGACAGCGCCCGGCTGGAAATCGTCGCCAATCGTTTCGCGCTCGACGGGCGCGGCAATTATGTCGTGGTGCGCGGCATTCCGACGACCAGCGTGCGCGGCGAACTGGCGGGCGAGCCCCCGTCGAACCGCGCCGAGCTGCTGAGCGCGGCCTTCACCGAGAACAACCTCTTCGGCGGCGCGCTGAAGGCGCAGGCCTTTTTCAGCCGCACCCGCGACATCTTTGGCGGAAGCATCACCGGCACCTTCCAGGACCCGGCGATCGCGCCGTCGGGGACGCTGTTCGACCAGTCGGTCAATCGCAGCCGCAAGCTCGGGGCCAAGCTCAGCTACGAGCGGGCAGTGCCGGGCCTCGAGGCGCTGACCGTCATTGGCGGTGTCGACCTGCTCCACGACCGCACTGCGCAGACTCTGCTCCAGACCAATCGAGTCTGGGTGCCCGAGACCGACTTCCTCAGCGTCGCGCCCTTCGTGCAGGGCAATCTGAACTTGCTCGACGGCAAGCTCCGGCTGGCCGGCGGGGCGCGGCTCGAGAAGGTCAGGCTCGACGTGCCGGACTTCACCACTTTGGCCTTCTACGGCTCGCGCGCGGTCGATGGCGGCTCGCCCTCCTTCCGGGAAGGGCTGCTCAACGGCGGGATCATCGTCGAGCCGGTTCGCGGCCTTCGCGCCTACGGCAGCTATGCCGAGGGCTATACCATCGCCGATGTCGGCCGGATCCTTCGCGCGATCAACGTCGCCGGGGTCGACGTCGACCGCTATCTCGCGCTCGAGCCGGTGGTGTCGAACAATCGCGAGCTCGGGGTCGAATGGAAGCGCGGCGCGATCAACGCCAGCGCGGCCTATTGGTGGAGTTCGTCGAAGCTCGGCTCGCTCCTCGTCCGCAATGCCGACGGTATCTTCGACGTCGCCCGCCAGCCGATCGCGCTTGAAGGGCTCGACCTCTCGGTCGACGCGGCGCTTCCGGTCGACGGGCTCCGCATCGGCGCAGCCTATGCGCGGGTCCGCGGGCAGACCGACAGCGACAATGACGGGCGGACCGACGACGATCTCGACGGCGCGAACATCGCGCCCGACCGCCTCAACCTCTTCGCATCCTATGAGCGCGGTAAGTTCGACGCGCGGGCGGCGGCGCGGGTGCATTTCGCGCGTCGCTTCGACGATGCGGCGACCGCGACCGATTTCGAGGGCTACACCCTGGTCGACTTCGACGTCGGCTATCGCTTCGGCCGGCACCGTCTGTCGTTCAGCGTCGCCAACCTCCTCGACAAGGACTACCTCAGCTACAACAGCGACACGGTGGCCGCGGGCGATCCGCTGCGCAGCTTCACCGGGCGTGGCCGGACGATGACGCTCGGCCTCAGCAGCCAATTCTAGGAGCGGCGGCGATGAAGCTTCTGTCGCTCCTCCATCGCTGGACCGGTGGCCTCATCGGCTTCGTGCTGGCGATCCTCGGGCTCACGGGCGCGATCCTCGTTTGGGAAGAACAATGGATCGCGCTGCCCCAGTCGAAGGAGGCGGTCGTGCAGCAGCCTGCCGCGATGGCCGAGGTAATCGCGGCGGCGGGGCCCGACCTTGCCCGGGTGACCTTCGCCGAGCCGGGCATGAGCCTCCACCACCTCGTCTTCCGCGACGGCAGCGGGGCCTATGTCGCGCAGGACGGCACCGTGGTCGAACGCTGGGCGGGTAAGTGGGAGCGGCCCGAATTGTGGTTGTTCGACCTTCACCATTATCTGCTGGCCGGGGACAGTGGGGAAACGGTCGCGGGCATCGCGGGGATCATCGGCCTCCTGTTCGTGGTGACCGGACTGATCCTCTGGTGGCGGAGCCGACGCTCGTTTGCCTTTCGGCTGTGGCCGCGGGCCTGGAAGCCGGGGCCGATCGTTTCGCATCACCGTGACCTCGGGCTCGTCTCGGCACCGCTCCTGCTGCTGTCGCTGGTGACCGGCGTGGCGATGATCTTCGCGCCGCTGCGGGCTGCGGTCATCGGCGAGGAAAAGCGACCACGGGTGACGGCGAGTGAGCGGGTCGCGGCGGACCCCGCGGCGGCGCTCGCCTTCGCGGCCGAGCGATTTCCCGACGCCGCGCTTCGCCGCCTGTCGCTGCCCAAGAAGCCCGGCGACCCGATCACCGTCCGGCTCCGCCAGCCGTTCGAATGGACCCCGAACGGGCGCACGCAGGTCGGGGTCGAGGCGGACGGCGAAGTCTGGGTCGAGGACGCCGCCACCGCCAATCGCGCCGCTGCCATCGTTGAAAAGGCTTATCCGCTGCACAGCGCGAAGGTCGGCGGGATCGCTTACAAACTGGTCATGACCCTGTCCGGGTTGGCGCTGGCGATGCTCGGCGGCTTCACGACGTGGAGCTTCTGGTCGCGCCGCGCGACCAAGCGCCGGCGCCGCCCCGAGGCCGCACGCCTCCTGTCTCGCGCCTGAGCGGAAGCGGTGAGGCTGTCAGGCTAGCCGCCTTCCAGATCATCGACGTTCCGCGGAGGAGTCACCGGCCGTTCACCCAAGCGGGCCGAGAAGGCGGTCAGCCATGCTCGTGGAGCGAAAGTGATGAGCGACGTTATATTCGCGCAGAACCGGTTCGGCCTCGGGCCGCGCGGGCGGGAGCCGGAGACGGGGCGCGATGGTCGTGGGTGGGTCGAGGCGCAGATCGGACAGCGGCTCGCCGCGCTCCAGCAGATCCCGACCCGCGCCGAGGCCGCCGAAGCGCTGATCGCCTATCGCGACGAACGGCGCGATGCCCGGCAGAACGGCAGCGAGAGGCCTTCCCCCATGCCGGACAGCGCCGCGATGATGGCCCCGGCCGCGATGACCATGGCCCCGGCCGCCGGTGCCCCGGGACCTGCCCGCCGTGCCGCGCGCCCGCCCGAGCTCGTCGCTGCGCGCAAGGACCAGCGGGACCTCTATCTTCGTGCCGTCGACGCCCGGGTCGGGGCGGCGCTTACGACCACCACGCCCTTCCTCGAGCGAATGGCGCATTTCTGGGCCAACCATTTCGCGGTCGCCGCGACCAAGATGACGACGGTGGGCTATGCCGGCCTGCTCGAGCTCGACGCGATCCGGCCCAATCTCACGGGCCGCTTCGGCGACCTGTTGCTCGCGGTCGAGCGTCATCCGGCGATGCTCCTCTATCTCGACCAGGCCCAGTCGGTCGGGCCCAACAGCATCGCCGGCGAACGGGCCGGCGCGCGCGGCCGGGATGTCGGCCTCAACGAGAATCTCGCGCGCGAAATCCTCGAGCTGCACACGCTTGGCGTGCGCACCGGCTACAGCCAGGCCGACGTGACCGAATTCGCGCGGGCGCTGACCGGCTGGACGGTCGCCGGGCTCGGGCGCGGGCCGATGCAGCGCCGGCTGGGCGGCTCAACCGGCGACTTCGTCTTTTCCGATCTCCTCCACGAGCCGGGTGCCCGGACCATCCTCGGCAAGCGCTACGGGGAAGAGGGGGAGGGCCAGGCCGAGGCGGTGCTGCGCGACCTCGCGGTACACCCGGCGACCGCCCGCCATATTGCCACCAAGCTTGCCCGCCACTTCATCGCCGACGATCCGCCCAAGGCGGCGGTGGCCAGGATCGAGCAGGCATTCCTCGTCAGCCGCGGTGATCTACCGACGGTTTATCGCGCGCTCATCGCTGCGCCCGAGGCGTGGCAGGCCGATCGGCCGAAGTTCCGCACTCCCTGGGACTGGACCATCGCCAGCATGCGCGCGCTCGATATGCCGCCGCCGCCCGCGCAACGCACCGTGGGCCTTCTGAGCGAGCTTGGCATGCCGGTCTGGCGTCCGACCTCTCCGGCGGGGTTCGACGATATCGCCGCCAGCTGGGCGGGTCCCGATGCGCTTGTCCGACGGGTCGAGGCGGCCGGGCGTCTCGCCACGGCAGCCGGGCAGGGCGTCGATGCCCGGGTGCTTGCCCCGCGGCTGCTCGGGGCGCGGCTGACCGAGGCGACCGCCACCGCCATCAGCCGCGCCGAAAGTCCGCGGACGGGGCTCGCCCTGCTGCTGGTCTCGCCCGAATTCCTCAGGAGATAGTCATGGATCGCCGGAGCTTTCTCGCCGCCGGGGCAAGTGGTGTCGCCGCCGTCACGCTCGCCCCGCGCATGGCCTTCGCCGCCGCCGCGACCGATCGCCGTTTCCTGTTCGTGATCCAGCGCGGCGCGGCCGATGGCCTCGCCATACTCGCGCCAACCGGCGATCCCGCATTTGCCGCCCTGCGCCCGCAACTGGGCGCCGAGGCCGCCGGCGGCACCAAGCTCGACGCCATGTTCACCCTCCACCCCGCGCTCCGGCAGGTGGCGGCAATGACCGCAGCCAAGCAGGCGCTGCTGGTCCACGCCGTCGCCTCGCCCTACCGCGATCGCTCCCATTTCGACGGGCAGAACGTGCTCGAGACCGGCGGGGCCTTGCCCTACCGGCTGCAGGACGGGTGGATGAACCGGCTGGTCCGGACGATGCCCGACAATCCGCAGGCGATCGCCTTTGCCCCGGCGGTGCCGCCGGCCCTGCGCGGCGCCGCCCGGGTGGCGTCCTATGCCCCGTCCAACCTGCCGGAAGCGGGCGACGACCTGATGATCCGCGTCGGCGACCTCTATGCCCGCGACAGCCAGCTCGGCCCCTTGTGGAACGAGGCGCTGCAGGCGCGGACCAAGGCAGGCGATCTCGCCTCGGGCAAGGGCGCAGCCGCGGCCGGAGCGCTTGCGGCGCGGATGATGAAGGGGCCGGGCGGGGCAAGGATCGGGATGATCGAGACCGACGGCTGGGATACGCACACCGCCCAGAAGGGCCGCCTGAACGCGCAGCTCACCGGCCTGGACGCCCTGCTTGCAGCCTACCGCGACGGCCTCGGGGAGGACTGGAAGAACAGCCTCGTCCTGGTCGCCACCGAATTTGGCCGCACCGCACGCGAGAATGGCACCGGCGGGACCGACCACGGGACCGGCGCCGCGGCCTTCCTTCTGGGCGGCGCGGTCGCCGGCGGGAAGGTGCTTGCGGACTGGCCCGGGCTGGGGGCCTCCGCGCTTTACGAAGCGCGCGATCTTAAGCCGACCCTCGCCCTCGACGCCTTGATCGCGACGGCGCTTGGCCAGCATTTCGGCCACGATCCCGCGATGATGGCGAAGGCGCTGTTCCCGGCAACGGACACGGCGCCCCTTCGGCAGACGTTCGTTCTCGGCTGATCTGTTGGCACTTGGCGCGCGGGAGTAACGCAAGGAACCGCAGTCCTGGCCTGAGGCGCGGACGATCGCCTGGAGAAAAGGCCGAAGCTTCGAGCTTGGCGAAGCGCCCGCGTGGAGGCAGGCGGTGATGGTGACCCCTACGGGACTCGAACCCGTGTTTTCGCCGTGAGAGGGCGACGTCCTAGACCGCTAGACGAAGGGGCCATGCGGCAATTGCTCGCGGAAGGCGCGCATATGGCGGGCATGGGGGCGTTCGTCAATCAGGCGATGACGGCTTCGTTCGGACGACGCTGGCGGGCGAGCCATTCCTCGACGAGGCCGGCGATTCGCGGGGCCGACTTGCCGTCGCCGAAGGGAAGCGAGGGCACGGCCATCGCCCGATAGGCGGCGCGGTCGTCGAGGAGGCGGCTGACTTCGCGAACGATGGCGTGGCGGTCGGTGCCGACGAGAAGGCTGTTGCCGCTGGCGAAACCCTCGGGTCGCTCGCTATTGGCGCGAAGGACGAGCAAAGGCACGCCGAGCGCCGGAGCTTCCTCCTGGATCCCGCCGCTGTCGCTCAGCACCAGGTGGGCCGAACGCAGGAGGGCGATCATCGCGCGGTGATCCATCGGCGGGATCAGGCGGAGCCGGGGATGGCCGCCGAGCATCAGCCGCGCCGTGGCAGCGAGCGTCGGATTGGTATGGAGCACGACCTCGATCCGGAGCCAGGGCGAACGCGCAAGCTCGACCAGCGCGAGGGCGATGGGGGTGAAGGCCGCCCCCCAATTCTCGCGCCGGTGGCAGGTGACGAGGAGGCGCGGCAGGCCCCCGGTGTCCGAGATCCGCGGCGGCATCCCGGCCAGCGCCTCGAACAGCGCGTCGATGGCGGTGTTGCCGGTGATGTGGATCTCGCCGCGTACCTGCTCGGCGACGAGGTTGGCGGCATTATCCTCGGTCGGGGCGAAGAGGAGGTCGGCGAGCCCGTCGATCGTGACGCGATTGCCCTCCTCGGGCCAGGGGAGGGCGGTGTCGTGGCTGCGCAGCCCAGCCTCGACATGGCCGAGCGGAATGCCCGACGCGGACGCGGCAAGCGCCCCGCCGAGGGCGCTCGACGTATCGCCTTGAACAATTAGCAGCTCGGGCCGCGCGTCCTCGGAGCGGAGGGCAGGAACAAGCGCAGTAGCGACTTCCTCGGCGTGGAGCGCAGGATCGGTCCCCGCCCGGCAGCGCAGACGAAGCGCCGGAAAGGAGGACAGGCCGAAATTCGCCGGGTCGAGCGTCGCATGCTGGCCGGTGAAGACGAGCTGGACCGACAGGCCGCGCGCGGCGACGGCCTGCGCAAGCGGGGCGAGCTTGATCGCTTCGGGACGAGTCCCGATCACGAGCATGACATGGGGTCGGGCCACCGGCGCTCTCCTTCGAGCGATCCGGCGAGGCGTATCTTAACTCTTCACCACCGTAACGGCAACGTAACGGAAGTTAAGCGCGATCCTAGCGGAAGTTGTCGGCGTAGGCCTGGAGTTTGAGCTTCACCGGGGGCGCGGGAACGATGTGATAATCGTAGCCGTGGCGCTCGGCATAAGCGATCGCCTGCACCTTGGTCTCGAAGGCGAGGCGGACCTGCGTGGCGGTGGTCGCATTGCCGACCCAGCCGGTCAGCGGATCATGCTTCTGGGGGCGGTCGCTCGCAAATTCGAGCGTCCACTTGCCGGACTTGGCCCGGCCGGACTGGGTGGTCTTGCGATCCTGTTCGATGATCCGGGCAGTCGGCATGGCGCGCGAGGTGGCGGAAGACAGCGCTGAAATCAAGAGCGGGGCTTGGCCCGGAGGGTCGGCGCGGCGCTGGCCGGATCGTCGGGCCATGGGTGGCGCGGGTAGCGGCCGCGCATTTCCTTGGCGACCTCGCGCCAGCTTCCCGCCCAGAAGCCGGGGAGGTCGCGGCTGGTCTGGATTGGCCGGCCTGCGGGAGACGTGATCGCAAGGGTGAGCGGGATGCGGCCGCCGGCGACGGAGGGGTGAGCGGCAAGCCCGAACAGCGCCTGCGCGCGCACTTCGACGGTGGGTCCGCCCGGCGCCGCATAGTCGATGGGGTGGGTCGAGCCCGCGGGCGAGCGGAAGTGGCTGGGAAGGAGCTTGTCAAGCTTCTGCTGGCCGTCCCAGCCGAGGATGCCCTGAAGCGCCTGGTGAAGCGCGGGGCCGCCAATTTCCGAGAGGCGGCGGCGGCCGGAGACCAAGGGCGCAAACCATTCGTCGAGGATGGCGAGCAGCGCTTCGTCGGAAAGATCGGGCAAGTCGGGCGCGAAGGGACGAGCGTAAGCGGCGCGGTGGCGGAGGGCCTCGGATTCCTCGCCCCACGGCAGGAGTGCGAGGCCATGCTCGCGCACGCCGTCGACCAGCGCGGCAGCGATCGCCTCGGGGTCGGGCTTGGGATCGGGGCCGCTGGCGAGCCGAATCGCGCCGAGGCGCCGGCTTCGGGTCGGAGTGACGCTGCCGGTGGCAGGATCGAAGGTTCCGTCGTGGCGGACTTCGACCCGGTCGCCGAACAGGGCCAGCACATCAGCCTCCTCGATCGCGACGGCCGAGAGGATTCGCGCGCCTGCTGCGCTTCCAGCCACTTCGGCGATGGCAAGCCATTGCGCGGACGCCAGTGAAGACGTGGGATCGAGCCGGAAGCCGCGGCCACCGACCGACTGCCAATGCTCTCCCGAAGCGTCGCGGCGGCGCGACAGGCGGTCGGGAAAGGCGAGGGCGAGGCTGGCGGCGAGGGCTTCCCCGGCGGAGGCTGCCGAGGCCTGGGCCGCGGGCTTGCCCTGGACGAGCGAGACGTAGCGTCGCGCAAGGCCGCGTGCGCCGTCCGCCCTCTTGCCGCGATCATTCCGCCAGCGGCGCCAGCGCAGTTCGAGGTCGGGATCGTTGCCGCCAAGGCCGCGCTCGGTGAGCAGGACGGCGGCATCGGCCGCCGCGGCGGCAAAGCCCCGGCCTGCCGCCTCCACCAGCATGTGCGCGAGACGGGGCTCGAGCGGGAGCCGGGCGACGGCGCGGCCATGTGCCGTGACGCGGCCTTCGGCGTCGATCGCACCGATGGTCGCCAGCCGCTGTCGTGCTTCGGCGATGGCCGGGGCCGGTGGGGGATCGAGGAAGGGCAGGCGAAGCGGATCGCCTTCGCCCCACAGGAGGCAGGTGAGGAGGAGGCTCGACAGATCGGCCTCGAGGATCTCGGGCGGGTCGTGCGCGGGAAGCGCGGCGGTCGCGGCCTCCTCCCACAGGCGATAGCCGACGCCGGGCCGCTGGCGGGCGGCTCGGCCGGCGCGCTGGGTGACGGCGGCGCGGGACGCCCGCTCGGTGACGAGGCGGGTAAGACCGGCGCCGCGGTCGTAGCGCGGGCGGCGGGCAAGGCCGCTGTCGACCACCGCGGTGACATGGTCGAGGGTGACGCTCGTCTCCGCGATGCTGGTCGCGAGCACCAGCTTGCGAGTGCCGTCGGGCGGCGGCGCGAGGGCCTGGCGCTGGGCGGCGGGATCGACCTGGCCGTGGAGGCGATGAAGGATCACGTTCGGAGGAAGATTGCCGATCGCGTCGGCCGTGCGCTCGATCTCGGCGACCCCGGGGAGGAAGGCGAGGACCGAGGCCTCCTGTTCGGCGAGCGCGAGGCGGCAGGCGGCGGCGACCTGCGGCTCGATCCGGGCGGCGGCGTCGCGGCCGAGGTGGCGCAAGGCAAGGGGAAAGCTCTTTCCTTCCGAACGGATCATCGGAGGATCGCCAAGCAGACGGGCGAAGCGTTCGCCATCGAGCGTGGCGCTCATCGCCAGGACGCGAAGGTCGGGGCGCAGGGCCGCGGCGGCGTCGAGAGTCAATGCGAGCGCGAGGTCGTTATCGAGGCTGCGCTCGTGGACCTCGTCGAACAGCACGGCCGAGATCCCGGCCATTTCGGGATCGGCCTGGAGGCGCGCGAGAAAGACGCCGTGGGTCATGGCAACGAGCCGGGTGGCCTTGCCGACCTTGCTGTCGAGGCGGGTCTGGTAACCGATCGTATCGCCGGGCTGCTGGCCGAGGCTCCGGGCCATATACTCGGCCGCTGCCCGAGCCGCGAGGCGGCGGGGGACGAGCAGCAGCACCTGGCCGTTGCACCACGGTTCGCCGAGGAGCGCCGGTGGCACCGCGGTCGTCTTGCCCGCGCCCGGCGGCGCGATCAGCAGCGCGCGCGGGCCGTCGCGGAGCGCGGCGAGGAGCTCGGGCAGGACGGCATGGATCGGAAGACTGGCGCTCACGCGGTCGCCCATGCGGGGAGCGGGCGCCGCGCGCAACTCACCGGCAAGCGGCGCGTGCGCTCAGTTGCCGTAAAGGCCGCCGAGCATGGCGAACTGCATCAGCGGGATCATGCCGACCATCACCGCAGCAAACATCGCCGTGCCCAGCAGGAGGGCCTTGCCGATGCCGGCCGGCCAGGACTGGAACCAGCGGCCCTGGCCAATCCGCAGGAAGGCGACGAACAGCGCGCCCCACATGATAAGGCTGCCGATCGCTTCATAGCCCTTCATCAGAGTGAGCGGACCGAGCGGCAGGATCGGCACGGTCCAGGCGCAGAGCAGCGCAAAGGTCGCCCGGAAGGTCAGCCGCCAGTCAAGCTTGCCCCACCATTTGAGGAGGGGCGCCGCACCCAGCGCATAGAAGATCGACAGCATTGGGACGGCGATCAGCGACATCCAGCCGTCGGCATCGTCGATGAAGGCCTCGCGGCTCTTGCCCGACCGCGCAATCCACGAATCGAGCACGGCTGGCGGCTGCTGCTCGATCATGCCTTTCAGCCCGCCCATCAGGAACAGGTAGAACATGAGCACGCCGCAAAGCGCGAGATAGAAGCCCCACGGGCGCGCAAATTGGCCACCGCCGGTGGGACCGCGCGTGAGATAGGCATCGAGCACCAAGCGGGGCCTGACCAGCAGGTCGCGGAAGGTTCGCCATTCGGTCGACCCGAACCCCGTCGCCTCGGCGGCGACGTCGGCAAAGCGGGTGCGCTCTTCGGTGGTCAGGTCGGCGGGCGGCATGGTCACGGCGAAGGGCACCCCTGGATGGCACAGGCGCCCTATGGATTGCCGCCGCGGCAATCCCCGTCAAGCGGTGCACGGCCGGGGAGTACGCCCCCGGCCGTGCGCGCGCCTTATTCCGCTTCGGCTTCTTCCTGCGCGAAGCTTGCCGCGTCGATGACGTAGCGGAAGCGGACGTCGCCCTTCTCGACCTTCTTCATCGCGCTGTTGATGTCCTGGATTGGAATGATCGTGATCTCGGGCGCGATGCCGTGCTCGGCGCAGAAGTCGATGATCTCCTGCGTCTCTGCGATCGAGCCGATCAGCGAACCGGCGACCGAGCGGCGGTGGAACGCGACCTGGCTGTTGTCGACCCCCGCCATCGGCTCCAGCGCCCCGACGATGACCAGCGTCTTGTCGCGCTTCAGGAGGGCGATGAAGGGGTTGATGTCGTGCTTCTCGGGTACGGTCGAGATGATGAAGTCGAAGGTGCCGGGCATCGCCGAAAGCTTCTCGGCTTCCTTCTTCAATTCCTTCTCGATCGTGACGTGGCTCGCGCCGAGCTTCTCGGCCTCGTCCTTCTTCTCCGGCGACGTGGTGAAGACCGTGACGTCGGCGCCGAGCGCCTTGGCGATCTTCACCGCCATGTGGCCAAGCCCGCCAAGTCCGACGACGCCGACCTTGTCGCCCTTCTTCACGCCCCAATGCTTCATCGGCGAATAGGTGGTGACGCCGGCGCACAGGATCGGCGCGGCTTCCTCGGGCTTGAGCCCGTCGGGAATACCGATCACGAAATCCTCGCGGCACACGATATTCGAGGAATAGCCTCCGTAGGTATTGTCGCGGCCGTACATATTTTCGCCCGTCGCGGCCATCTTAGCGGGAATGAAGGGGCCGTTGTAGGTGGCGAGGAAGCCGTTCGGACCCTCGCAATATTGCTCGTCGCCGCTCTTGCAGGGCGCGCAGGACTGGCAGCTGTCGACCATGCAGCCGACGCCGACGATGTCGCCAACCTTATACTTGCCGTTTTTCGCCGCCTTGGCGACGCGGCCGACGACTTCGTGGCCGGGGACGCAAGGGTAGACGGTGTTCGACCATTCGTTCTTCACCTGGTGAATGTCCGAATGGCAGACGCCGCAATAGAGGACGTCGATCAGGACCTCATTGTCCTTGGGTTCCTCGCGCTCGAAGCGGAAGGGCTTGAGGCGGCTGAAGCTGTGCTTGGCGGCGTAACCAATCGTATCGACCATGAGTGCTCTTTTCTGTCTCGCGGGAGTGAGACAGGGAAAGCACCCGGCGGTAGCGATGGTTCCTCTTACCTCAGTAGGCTCGGGCGACCGCGAATTCGACCGCCTGGGTGAGGGCGGCCTTGGCCTTGCCGGCGGGGAAGGGGGCGATATTGTCGAGGGCGCGGCGGGCGTAGGTGCGCGCGCGCTCGAGCGTTTCGGCGATGGCACCGGTCTGCTGGAACAGGGCGATGGCGTGGGCGAGATCGGCATCGCTGGTGCGGTCGCCGCCGACCGCATCGCGCCAGAAGCTGCGGTCTTCCTCAGACCCGCGGGCATAAGCGAGGATGATCGGAAGCGTCATCTTGCCCTCGCGGAAATCGTCGCCGAGGTCCTTGCCGCTGGTCGCGCTCTCGCTGGTGTAGTCGATCGCGTCGTCGACGAGCTGGAAGGCGACCCCGAGGTTGCGGCCGAAGGCGCCGAGCGCTTCCTCCGCCTCCTCGCCCGCTTCGGCCACGACCGGGGCGATCTGGCAGGCGGCGGCGAACAGGGCGGCGGTCTTGGCCTCGATGATCTGGAGGTAGGTGTCCTCGCTGGTCGAGATCTGGCGCTGCGCGGTCAGCTGCGCGACCTCGCCCTCGGCGATCACGGCCGAGGCGCGGCTGAGGATCTTCAGCACCTTGAGGCTGCCGTCTTCAACCATCAGCTCGAAGGCGCGGGAAAAGAGGAAGTCGCCGACCAGAACGCTGGCGGGATTGCCCCAGATGAGGTTGGCGGTGCGCTTGCCGCGGCGGGTCTCGCTGACGTCGACCACGTCGTCATGGAGCAGGGTCGCCGTGTGGATGAACTCGACCGCAGCGGCGAGCTTGTGCTGGCGGCTGCCGGTATATTGGCAGAGCGCGGCGCTCGCGCAGGTCAGCATCGGCCGCATCCTTTTGCCGCCGCCCGCGATCAGGTGACCGGCGAGCTCGGGGATGAGCGGGACCTCGCTCTGCATCCGCGACAGGATGACCTGGTTCACCGCGTTCATGTCGGCGGCAGTGAGCGCCACCAGCGGATCGAGGCTGGGCGCGGGGTTCAGGCTGTGCAGGGTAGCAGTCACGATGGCTGGCGGGGTTAAGCGAGGGGCGCCCCGGCGGCAAGACCGGCGATTGTGACAGGGGCGAAAAGGTCTTAACCTGCATTGATAGCAGGGGCGTGTTTCCATGGCGAAAGAGCGGCAGATTCGATCGACCGGGCAATCCGCCTGGCTGATTGCCGCGGCCGCGCTCATCCCGCTCTTCCTGTTTCTCCTCCTGCAAGCCGGCTTCAGCGCGCTCGAACAGCGCCGCGAACTCGAGGATCGGGCGGACCGGCGAAGCCAGTCGATCATCCTTCGGGCCGACGGCGAGGTCCGGCGCCTGACGACGATTATCGATGCACTGGCTACCTCGACGGCATTGCAGCGCGGCGACATCGACGCCTTCCGCTTGCGCTACCAAAGGTTCGCGGCGCGCCATTCCGATCTCGCCGGCGTGACGGTGACCAGCGCCGACGGCGGGCCCGTGATGCGCGAGGGCGTGTCGCTCGCCGGCGTCCAGCGGGTCGCGGGCAAGCCAGTGGCAACGGGCTTTGCCGGCTATGCCCGAAGCGGGGGGTGCCATTGCCTCCTGTTCGAAAGCCCCGCCACCGATGTTGCCGGGCGAAAGCTGATGGTCAGCCTCCTCGTCCGGGCCGAGCCCTTCGCTGCCCTGCTCCCGGCCACCAGCGAATATACGGTGTCGGCCCTGAGCGATGCCGAAGGGCGGTTCGTCGCCCGCTCGCTCCAGTTCGACCACCGGTTCGCGACCCTCGGCTCGACCTATCTCCGCGATGCCATCCGGGGCGGCCAGGCGCAGGGCATCTACAAGGGCAGGACGCTTGAGGGGGTCGAGAATTATACGGCCTTTACGCGCTCCAGCCTGACGGGGTGGAGCGCCCATGTCGCGCTCGGCTCCGACTATCTCGACCGGCAAGGGCGGCGGTTCCTGGCGTCGATGGGCTTTGCGGCGCTGCTGTCGCTGCTCCTCGCAGCGCTGCTGATCCTGTTCGCGGTGCGGCAGATGCGGGCGGCCCGGCGCATGGCCGAGCGGCTCGAGCAGGCACAGAAGATGGAAGCGCTCGGCCAGCTGACCGGGGGGCTTGCGCATGACTTCAACAATCTGCTGACCCCGGTGATCGGGACGCTCGACCAGCTGCAGCGGCGCGACAGCCTCGACGAGCGCGGCAGGAAGCTCGCGGCCGGTGCGCTGTCCTCGGCGCAGCGCGCGGCCAAGCTGACGAAGCAACTCCTTGCCTTCTCCCGGCGTCAACGGCTGTCGATCGAGCCGCTCGATGTCGGCGCGATGGTCGAGGAGGTGCGCGACCTCGTGATGCGCTCGCTCGGTCCGCGGCACGATTTCCGGATCGAGCTGGATCCGCGGGCCGGTTGCGCGCGGAGTGACCGCAATCAGCTCGAGCTTGCGCTGCTCAACCTCACCCTCAACGCCCGTGACGCCTCGGCCGAGGGTGGCCCGATCCTGCTGTCGGTGATGCGCGAAGCCGATCGCGACGGGGGCGAATGGGTCCGCTTCAGCGTCCGTGACGAGGGCAGCGGGATGGACGAGGAAACCCGGCGGCGCGCGTTCGAACCTTTCTTCACCACCAAGGAAGTCGGGCGGGGCACGGGGCTCGGGCTGGCACAGGTCTTCGGCGTCGTCGAGCAGTCGGGCGGGTCGGTTTCGATCGACAGCGCGCCGGGCGAGGGGACCTGCGTCTCGCTCCGCCTACCGGCCTGCGATTCGGACGAAGCTGCCGCAATCGCCGCGGCGGCAATCGTTCCGGTCCCCACGATCGCCACCTTGCGGATCCTCGTGGTCGACGACGAACCCGACGTGCGCGCGGCCGTGTCGCGGATGCTCGACGAAGCCGGGCACAGTGTCGACGCGGTCGCGAGCGGGTCAAGCGCGCTCGCGGCGCTGGCGAACGAGCGCTTCGACCTCCTCGTCACTGATTATCTGATGCCGGGCATGACCGGGGTCGAGCTGATCGAGCGGGCGGCGGCGTTACGGCCCCAGCTTCGCTTCTTCATCATCACCGGCTTTGCCGACAGCGACATGCTCGAGCGGGCGCCGAGCGGGACGGTGCTGCTGGCCAAGCCGTTCACGGGCGACGAGCTTC
The DNA here is from genome assembly GCF_058313385.1 of Sphingomonas sp. SP2. Classification (NCBI taxonomy): domain Bacteria; kingdom Pseudomonadati; phylum Pseudomonadota; class Alphaproteobacteria; order Sphingomonadales; family Sphingomonadaceae; genus Sphingomonas; species Sphingomonas sp. SP2. The sequence continues at coordinate 1,485,544 of NZ_JBZFLD010000001.1, forward strand.
TCGAAGCCGCCGCCCGCACGATGGCCTGAACCCTACCAGACGCGGACCCGCTGGGCGGGCGCGAGGTAGAGCTTGTCGGTCGGCTTGACGCTGAAGGCCTTGTACCAGGCGTCCATGTTCCGGACGACGCCGTTGACGCGATACTTGGCCGGGCTGTGCTCATTGGTGAGCAGCTGCGCCCGAAGCGCGCCCTCGCGCTGCTTGTTCTGCCAGCTGTAGCCGTAGGCGATGAAGAAGCGCTGATCGCCGGTCAGGCCGTCGATGACCTTGGGCTCGCCATGCTTGGCGACGTAGCGGCGGTAGGCGGCATAAGCGACTTCGAGGCCGCCAAGATCCCCAAGGTTTTCGCCGAGCGTCAGTTCGCCCTTGATGGGCGTCCCGGGGAGCGGTTCGTAGGCATTATACTGGCTGACCAGGCGATTGGCCTTGGCCGTGTAGAGCTTTGCGGTCTGCGGGGTCCACCAGTCGCGAAGTGCGCCCTTGCCGTCGAACTTGCGGCCCTGGTCGTCGAAGCCGTGGCCGATCTCGTGCCCGATGGTCGCGCCGATGCTGCCGTAGTTGGACGCCGGGTCGGCCTTGGGATCGAAATAGGGCGGCTGGAGGATCGCGGCCGGGAAGGTGATCTGGTTCTGGGTCGGGTCGTAATAAGCGTTGTTGGTCTGGGGGAACATGTCCCACAGGCTGCGATCGACCGGGTTGGGGAAGCGCGACAACGCGAGTTGCCAGTCGAAGTCCTCGGAGCGGAGCGCGTTGCCGAGGACATCGCCGCGCTTCACCTCGAGCTTGCTGTAGTCGATGTAGTTCTTCGGATGGCCCGTGCGCGGATCGAAGGCCGCGAGCTTGGCCAGCGCTTCCTTGCGAGTCGGCGCGTCCATCCAGTCGCTGCGGGTGATCTTGTCGGCGAGCGCGGCCCGGATGTTGCTGATGAGCTCACCCATCTGGCGATCGCTCTCGGGCGGATAATGGCGCTCGACATAGACCTGCCCCACCGCTTCGCCGAGTGCGCCGTTGAGGAGGTCGATCCCGCGCTTCCAGCGCGCCCGCTGGCTTTCGACGTCACGCAAGGTCTTCGAGTAAAAGCCGAACTTCGCTTCGTCGAAGGCCCGCGGGAGGAACTGGGCGGTGTTGCTGATGAAGTGGAAAGCGCTCCAGTCCTTCCAGGTCTGCAGCGGGGTTGCGGCAAGAAGGGCACCCTCGGCCGCGATCGCGGTGGGCTGGAGGACGATCAGCTCCTTCGCGTTCGACAGACCCTGACGGGCCATCAGCCGCTCCCACGGCACCTGCGGCGCGAGCGTCTTCAGCTGCGCGAGGGTCTTGGGATTGTAGGTCGCGTCGACGTCGCGGCTCTGTTCTGGCGTCCAGTGGATCTTGGCGATCGCGGTCTCGAGCGCGATGATGCGGTCGGCGCGAGCCGCGGCGTCGCTGATCCCGGCGAGTGTCTGGAGCTTGATGATATAGTCGCGGTAGGCCGACCGGTAGGCGTCATACTTCGCGCCGGTCAGCAGGTAATAGTCGCGGTTGGGAAGGCCGAGGCCGGCCTGCGAGACATAGGCCGCATAGCGGGTCGGGGTCTTGAGGTCGGGATAGATGCCGAGCGCGAGCGGCGAGCCGTAGCCGGGCGCGGCGAACAGGTCGATCAGCCCGCCGATGTCGCTGACCGCGTCGATCCGGGCGAGATAGGGCTTGAGCGGCGCGGTGCCCTGCGCCTCGATCCCGGCCTCGTCCATCCAGCTTGCGTAATAGTCGCCGACCTGCTGGCCGAGGCGGCCCGAGGATTGCGGGTCCTTGGCGAGATCCTCGACGATCGAGCGGAGGTCGCTGTCGATCTTGTCGTTGAGGACCGAATCGATGCCGACAAAGGTCCGGTCGGGCGCGATCTGCGTGCGCTTCGCCCAGCTTCCATTGACGAAGTCGAAGAAGTCGTCGCCCGGGCGGACCGAGCGATCCATGCTGGTCTGATCATAGCCCCAGCTGCCGAAGGCCGGCGCGGCAGCGGCGGGGGCGGCGGCGAACAAGGCAAGGGCAGCGACGCCCGCGACGAGGAATGGCTTCATGGGATGGCACCTTCAACTGACAGGCGATGATTGTTCGTCCGCGCTGTCGGCGTTGCAAGCGCTTCTTCTGCGAACGGCGGGGCGGGTCAGCCCATCGGCAGGCTGAGTTTCGCGAGGAGGCCGCCAAGGTCCTCGCTTTCCTCGAGCGTGATCCGGCCGCCGTAGATTTCGGCGACGTCGCGGACGATGGCGAGGCCGAGGCCGGTGCCCGGCTTGCCGGTCGTGTCGAGCCTCTTGCCGCGGGTGAAGAGTTCGTCGCGCTGGGCGGCGGGAATGCCGGGCCCGTCGTCCTCGACGAGGATGTCGATGAAGGGCGCGCTCTTCTCGACCGTCACGAACACCCTGCCCGAACCATATTTGGCGGCATTCTCGACGAGGTTGCCGAGCATCTCGTCGAGGTCCTGACGTTCGACGCGCGCGGTCGCATTCTTGTCCCCGGCGATGTCGATGGTGACGCCCTCGTGCATCCGGCTGACCGCGCGCTGGACCGCGGCGAGGCTGTCCCACACGCCGGCGCGGGCCTGGGCCGAGGCACGGCGGCCGATGGCACGAGCGCGGGCGAGATGATGATCAACCTGCCGGCGCATCGTCGTCGCCTCGCGGCAAACGGTGTCGACGAGGTCGTCGCTGCGCGCGGTCGCCGCATTGGTGATGACGGTTAGCGGGGTCTTGAGCGCGTGGGCGAGGTTGCCGGCGTGGCGACGGGCTTCCTCCGCCTGCTCCTCATTGTGCGCGAGCAGCTGATTGATCTCGTCGGTGAGGGGACGGAGTTCGTCGGGAAAATCCTCTGAGACGCGGGTCTTGGCGCCCGAGCGGATCGCCGCAACCTCGCTCCGCACCCGGCGCAGCGGCCACAGGCCGTAGACCGTCTGGAGCGCCGCCAGGATGATGAGGCCGAGGCCGAGGACGGCGAAGGCCCAGATCAGGGTCGTCCGCAGCTCCTTCAGCTGGCTGTCCAGATTCTCGCGGCTCTGCGCCACCTGGAAGCGCCATTTCACGTCGCTTCCGGGGATGATCACGTCGCGCTCGACGATGCGCAGGGGTTCGCCCGCGAACTGGTAGCTGTCGTAGGTCTGCGTGATGTTGTGGTCGTGCGCGCTGTCGATGCGAAGCCGCCGGTCCCACAGCGAGCGCGAGGGAAAGTCCTCGACCGGAGGGACCTTGCCGTCGGCGCCGGGCAGGGGCGAGATCTGGAAATAGCTGCCCGAATAGCTTTCGATGAAGCGCTGGTCGGCCGGCGGACGCGAGAATTTGATCTCGCCCATGGTGCCGATCTCGGACGCGCCGATCATCGAGCGGAGGACCAGCTCGAGCTGCTCGTCGAAGTTGCGGACGAGGCTGTTGGTCAGCACGCGGTCGAGCGCGAAGCCGCCGGCGAACAGCAGGATCGAGATCCACACCGCTGCGACCACGATCATGCGGCGGGTCAGCGAGCCGGTCCCGCTCTTGCGAACGGACCGGCCAGCCTGTCCTGAAGTCCCCGCCTGCGCGGGGACGACGCCGTCCACTATGCCGGTTCCTCCAGGCTGTAGCCGAGGCCGCGGATAGTGGTGATGACGTCGGGCCCGAGCTTCTTGCGGATGCGGGTCACGAACACTTCGATGGTGTTCGAATCGCGATCGAAATCCTGGTCGTAGATATGTTCGATGAGCTCGGTCCGGCTGACCACCTTGCCCTTGTGGTGCATCAGGTAGCTGAGGAGCTTATATTCCTGCGCGGTGAGCTTCACCGGCTCGCCCGCCTTCGTGACCTTGCCCGAGCGGGTGTCGAGGCGAATGTCGCCGGCGATGAGCTCGCTCGAGGCATTGCCCGAGGCGCGGCGGATGAGCGCGCGGAGGCGGGCGATTAGTTCCTCGGTCTGGAACGGCTTGGCGAGATAGTCGTCGGCGCCGGCATCGAGCCCGGCGACCTTGTCCGACCAGCTGTCGCGTGCGGTGAGGACGAGCACCGGCATCCGCCGCCCTTCCTTGCGCCAGCGATCGAGCACGGTCAGGCCGTCGACCTCGGGCAAGCCGAGGTCGAGGACCACCGCGTCATAGCTTTCGGTCTGGCCGAGATAGTGGCCATCCTCGCCGTCGGTGGCGAGGTCGACGGCATAGCCCGCGCCTTCGAGCGTCGAGCGAAGCTGGCGGCCGAGCGAGGGTTCGTCTTCGACGATCAGAACGCGCATGGGATCAGAAACTCCTTCGAGGAGGTCAAACACGTTCCAAGATGAACGGTTGCAGACTCGAAATGAAGTAGGTCCGTGGGATCAATCGCCCGAACGGCCGACGACCCGCCCGGTCTGCGCATCGACGTCGATCCAGATCACCCGCCCGCCACGCATGAATTTCAGCCGGTAGGTACGCCCGTTGAATTCAGGTCCGAGATAGTCGGCACCATTCATCGACGGCAGGACTCGCCGCTCGATCTGCGGAAGCGGCATCGAGCGCCCCTCGCGGAACGCCTCGAACGCACGATCCTGATCGCGCGGGCGCTCGGCCGCAGCCGGCGTGACGATGGCCAGGGCCGCCAGGATCAAGGTGAGAGTGGTACGCATGACGATGGCGTTTCTACCACAAGCTGTTGAATAACTTCTGAACCGGTCTTTCAGCTGGCGTTCGCCGGCTGCCAGAGCTCGATCGGATTGCCTTCGGGGTCGTGGACCCGCGCGAAGCGGCCGACCTCGTCGGGCGCGCTGTTCCATTCGTCCTTGGTCGTTACCGGAATGCCCGCTGCTTCGAGCCTGGCAACGAGGCCATCGAGGTCGCTGACGCGGAAGTTGATCATCGCCTGCCGCTCGGCGGCGAAATAGTCGCTGTCGGCCTTGAACGGCTCGAACACCATCGGCCCGCCCTGCGTCTGCCAGAGCCATTCGTTCGATTGGCCGTCGGCATCGGCCCCGCAGCCTGCGCCGACGCCGAGGTGATCGCGATACCACGCCTTGAGTGCAGCCGGGTCCCTCGCACGGAAGAAATAGCCGCCCATTCCGACCACGCTCATTGCATCCCCCTCAAGCCCCGGACGTTGCGCGAAGCCTAGGTGATGACGAAGCGCATTGCACCGCCTAAGTGGCGCCTATGGCCGCACCGCCCATCCTGTCATTTGAAGATCTTGGCCTCGTTCAGGGCGAGGGCTGGCTGTTCCGGCACCTCGACGTCCATGTCGGTCCGCGCGACCGGCTGGCGCTGATCGGGCGCAACGGCGCAGGCAAGACAACGCTCCTCAAGTGCCTCGCGGGCACCATCGACACCGACGAGGGCAAGCGCTCGGTGGTTCCGGGGAAGAAGGTGGTGCTGCTCGAGCAGGATCCGCCGATGGCCGGCCATACGACGCTGGAGGACTGGGTGCTCGCGGGCGAAGGCGCACCCGAGGCGCACGAGGCGGCGGCGATCGCCGACCAGCTCGGGATCGATCTGTCGCGCACGACGCAGACCGCGAGCGGCGGCGAACGGCGACGGGCGGCGATCGTCCGGGCGCTCGCGCAGGAGCCCGACCTCCTCTTCCTCGACGAGCCGACCAACCATCTCGACCTCGCCGCGATCGACTGGCTCGAGGGCTGGCTGCAGCGCTTCAAGGGCGCATTCATCGTCATCAGCCACGACCGCACCTTCCTGACCCGCCTGACGAAAAGCTGCCTGTGGCTCGACCGCGGACAGATCCGCCGGGCCGAGGTCGGCTTCGGCGGGTTCGAGGCCTGGACCGAGGCGGTCTATGCCGAGGAGGAGCGGGCGGCGGCCAAGCTCGACGCCAAGCTCGCGATCGAACTTCACTGGCTGCAGCGCGGGGTGACCGCGCGGCGTCGCCGCAACCAGGGGCGGCTTGCCAAGCTCGAGGACATGCGCGCGACCCGCGCGGCGATGATCGGCGGGCCGGGCGTGAGCAAGCTCGGGCTGGCCAAGGACGACACCAAGACCAAGACCGTGATCGATGCCGAGGGCGTCACCAAGCGCTTCGGCGACCGGACGATCATCAAGGATTTCACGCTGCGCGTGCAGCGCGGCGACCGGATCGGCATCGTCGGCGCCAACGGGGCGGGGAAGACCACCCTGCTGAAGCTCCTGACCGGTGAGCTTGCACCGGACGAGGGCCGGGTGACGCTCGCCAAGACCCTGTCGGGGATCATCATCGATCAGCAGCGCAAGCTGATGAGCCCGGAAAAGCGCGTCCGCGACGTTCTTGCCGATGGCGGCGACTGGATCGAGGTGCGGGGCGTCAAGAAGCACATCAAGGGGTATCTCAAGGAATTCCTCTTTGCGCCCGAGCTGACCGAGGCGCCGGTCGGAAGCCTGTCTGGAGGCGAGCGCTCGCGGCTGCTGCTCGCCCGCGAATTCGCCCGGGCCTCGAACCTCCTCGTCCTCGACGAGCCGACCAACGACCTCGACCTCGAGACGCTGGATCTCCTCCAGGAAGTGATCGCCGACTATGAAGGCACGGTGCTGATCGTCAGCCACGACCGTGACTTCCTCGACCGGACGGTGACGGTGACGCTCGGGCTCGACGGTTCGGGCAAGGTCGACGTGGTCGCTGGCGGTTATGAGGACTGGGCCAAGCGCCGGGTCCCGGCGAAGGCGCCGAGCACGCCCAAGGCGAAGGCACCGGAAGCTGTGGCGACGGCCAAGCCCGCGCCGGCCGCCAAGCTTAGCTACAAGGACCAGCGCGATTTCGACCGGCTCCCGGGCGAGATCGAGAAGATCGAGGCGGCGATCGCGGCTGACGAGGCGGCGCTGGCCGACCCCGATCTTTATACCCGCGATCCCAAGAAGTTCGCCGCGCTGATGAAGGCCATCGAGCAGAAGCGCGCCGACAAGGAGGCCGCCGAGCTCCGCTGGCTGGAGGTAGCCGAAATGGCGGAGCAGCTCGGCTGAGGCAGCCCCTCTGACGCTGGACTGGCCTGTTACGGCGAAGCCCGCGCGCGGGCTTTCTGTGCGTGCTTGTCCGGCGGCCCGGCGCGGTCGGGGGCCTATGCCCTGAGCGCGGCCGCCGTCCGCTCCTTGATGCGGCGCTCGAGGATGGTGAGGGGCATCGCGCCTTCCTTCAGGACCTCGTGGAATTGCTTCTCGTCGAAGCGCGACCCGAGGCTCTTCTCGGCATCCGCGCGGGCGCGGGTCCAGGCCATGTGGCCGATCTTGTAGGTGCAGGCCTGGCCGAGCTGGGTGCAATAGCGTTCGATCTCGCGCTGCGAGCGGGCGCGGGCAAAGCCGGTGGTGGCGACGAGATAGTCGGTCGCCTTCTCGCGGCTCCAGCGCTTCGTGTGGATGCCGGTGTCGACCACCAGCCGCGCGGCGCGGAACAGATAGGACTGAAGGAACCCCGCGCGCTCGATCCCGTCATAGCCACCAAGCTCGTCCGCGACGCTTTCGGCGTAGAGCGCCCAGCCTTCCGAATAGGCCGAGAAGCCGCCGACCTTGCGCAGGGTGGGGATGTCGGCCGAGGTCTGCGCCAGGCTGATCTGGAGGTGATGGCCGGGCGTGCCCTCATGATAGGTAAGGGCCGGAAGGCTGTACTTCGGCCAGTCGCCGGTATCCTTGAGGTTGATGAAATAGATGGCCGGGCGCGACCCATCGAGGCTCGCGCGATTATAGTAGCCGTTGCTGGCGCCATCCTGGATTTCGACCGGCACGCGGCGGATTTCGAGTGGCTGGGTCGGCAGCGTCGCAAAGGCGCGCGGAAGCTGCGCGTTCATCTTCTCGACGCCGCGATTGAGACTGGCGAGCAGGGCCGCACGGCCCTCATCGGTATTGGGATAGAGCTGCGCCGGATCGGTGTTGAGCCGCGCCAGCCGCTCACCGACGGTGCCCTGGGTGTAACCCGCGCCCTTTAGGATGGTGTCGAGCTGCGCACTGATTTCCGCCACTTGCGCAAGTCCCAGACGGTGAACTTCGTCGGGGGTGAAGCGCGTCGTGGTCATCTGTTCGAGAGCGAGCGCGTAAATCGCCTCGCCATTGGGAAGGCGCCAGCCGCCGTCGCCGGGACGGGTGGTTGGGCGGAGCGCGGTGAGCGCGGCGATCTGCCGGTCGAGCGCGGGATAGACCTGCCGCTCGACGATCGCGGTGGCCCGGCCCTGCCAGTCGCCGGCGATATTCCTGGCGGCGGCGCGAGTGGCCAGCGACTGGACCATCGAGCTCGTGGCGGCTGGCTGGTCGCGAAGCTTCTTGAGCTGGCCAAGCGTGAGGTCGAGCGACCAGCCGGGGGCGAGGAAGCCGCGGGCAGCCTGGGCGCGCTGCTCCTCGGTGTCATGGTCGAGGAGCGCCGGGAATTGGGCGAGGCGCGAGAGATAGGCCTCGGCGTCCGCCGCTGCGGCGATGGTGTGCGAGGTATTGAGGAAGTCGGGGGTCGAGAAATAGGCGCCGCCCTGCTGGAAGATCGGATAGGGGCGGACCGCGCTGTCGATGCCGAAGCGGGCCGGGGCCTTTTCGCCCTGCTCGAGCTGGTAAAGCACGACTTCGCGGTTGAGACGGCCGCTGTCGCCGAGGCTTGCGGCGGGCACCGCGTGAACCCGGGCGATCTCGCGGCGGAGGAGGGCGAGGTCTTCCTTGCGTGCGGCCGCGGCGGGGCGGATGTCGAACTTGCCCTTGAGCGCGGCCAGCGGTCCTTTGTCGAGGCCCAGCGAAGTGGCGAGCTCGGGCGAGCGGGCCACACGTTCCTGGAAGATGGTCTCGAGCAAGCTGTTGAGCGCCGCGTCGCCGCCGGTGGCGGGTGCAAGTGTCTGGGCCGGAGAACGGGCCGCGGCGAGGCCGATGGCGGCGGTCGAAGTGGTCAGAAAGGCGCGGCGGTCCATCGGCTAGTCTCCCCTGTATGACGGGGATGCTAGCTGCTGCAGTCGCGGCGGCAAGCGCGTTCGTCGAGCCGGCGCTGCCGCTCGCAGCGATCTAGAAGAGGGTGGTGATCCAGTAGATGGCGGCGGCGACGCCGGCGCTGGCGGGGATGGTGATGAGCCAGGCCATGACCACGCTCTGCGCGACGCCCCAGTTCACCGCACTCGCCCGCCGCGCGACGCCGGCGCCGATGACCGCGCCGGTGATGGTGTGCGTGGTCGAGACAGGAATGCCGAGCAGGCTCGCTCCGAACAGCATGAACGACCCGCCGGTCGAGGCCGAGAAACCCTGGTGCTGGTCGAGCTTGGTGATCCGGCTGCCCATCGTCTCGATGATCTTCCAGCCGCCCGTCATCGTGCCGAGGCCGATGGCGATGTAGCAGCTGATCGCGACCCAGTGCGGCACTTCGAACTCACCCTGCAGGTAGCCGGTCGAAAAGAGCAGCACGGTGATGATGCCCATCGTCTTCTGCGCGTCGTTAAGGCCGTGGCCGAGCGAGTAGGCGGCGGAGGAGACGAGATGCAGGGCGCGGAAGCTGCGGTCGGCACCGCGGACGCTGGCGCGTCGCGCAAGCCAGCTCGAGACCAGCATCACCAGCATCGACATCGCCATGCCGAGCAGGGGGGCGAGGGGGATGAAAAGCAGCGTCTTCGAGACGCCGCTCCATTGGATCGTGCCGAGTCCGGCGGAGGCGAGGCCGGCGCCGACAATCCCGCCGACAAGCGCATGGCTCGACGAGGAGGGAATGCCCTTGAGCCACGTGACGACGTTCCAGAACATCGCCCCGATCAGCGCCGAGAAGACCACCGAGGGAGTGACGAGATCCTTGTCGATGAGGCCCTTGCCGACCGTATCCGCGACTTTGTGCAGCGCAGGGAAGGCGAGGGTCAGGAAGTAAGCGGCGAAGTTGAAGAAGGCGGCGAAGGCGACGGCCTGTACCGGGCCCAGCAGGCGGGTCGCGACCACGGTAGCGATCGAGTTGGCCGCGTCGTGGAGGCCGTTCAGGAAGTCGAACGCGAGCGCGACGAGGATCAGCCCGACGAGCAGCGGAAAAGCGAGCTCGTGCATCAGGCGTGATCGATGACGATGCCGTCGATTTCGTTCGCGACGTCCTCGAAGGCGTCGACGATCCGCTCGAGATGCTTGAAGATCTCGCGGCGTACGGTGAAGTGCATGGCGCCCGCGGGATCGTTGCCGAAGCGCTGGAAGGCGCTCTTCAGGCCGGCGCGATGCAGTTCGTCGGCATGGCCTTCCATCCGGACCAGGCGCTCGGTCAGCTCATGGAGGCGCGACGCATTGGGGCCGACGTCGCGAAGCAGCGGCAGCGCCTCGGCCATCAGCCGGCCGCTGTCGATGATGATCGCGACCATGTCCTTCATCTCGGGACCGAAGTCGTTGAAGTCGTAGAGATCGACGGCATTGGCGGCCGCCTGCATCTCGTCGATCGCATCGTCCATCGCGCCGATCAGGGAAGTGATCGCGCCGCGGTCGAACGGAGTGAGGAAGGTGCGGCGGACCGTGCCGAGCGTTTCGCGGATGATGTTGTCGGCATCATGCTCGCGCTCGTTGATCTCGCGGATGTGCTCGGCCCGGGCGCTGCCCTCGTTGAACAGCCGGCCGAGCGCCTGGGCAGCGCCGCAGACGCTTTCCGCATGCGCTTCGAACAGCTCAAAGAAATTGCCGGTCTTCGGCAGGAGGTTCTGAAACCAGGCAAACATGGGACCAACCTTCGATCGTTCGGCGACTACGGTGAACAGGCTCTTGCGGCGAGCAGCGATATTGAATTCGGCGGCATTGAAGGAGCGGATGAGGTCGGCAAGGTCGTCTTCCTCGACCGCTTCGGCAGCCTCGGCGAGGGTGAACCAGCGTCGGGTCCGCTGCCCGGCTTCCTTCCAGTCGCCAAGCTCCTCATCGACGGCGAGGGGATAGACCTCGACGTCGAACATCAGCGAGGCGCCGGTCTTGCGGCGCTTGCGATAGCGATAGGAACCGAGCGGAACGGGGCAGACGGGACCGCGGACGCCAGCCTCCTCCTCGGCCTCGAGCGCAGCCGCGGCGTGCGGCGCGAGGCCGCCCATCGGATTGCCCTTGGGAATGACCCAGCGCTTGGTCTCGCGCGAGGTGACGAGGAGCACGCTGACGGGGGCGTCGAGCGTGGCGCCGCGCGCGCGGTAGGGCAAGGCTGCGATCTGGCGAATGGATGGTCCCCGGGCTTGATGCCGAGGCAGTACGCTGCCCGGGCTCTTGGGTCACAGCCAAATGACAGATTTGCGGCAAAGCGCAAGCGGGGCGTGCGGCACCCCGCCGGCCCCGGTCACTGCTGCAGCTGATATTGCTTGAGCAGGTCGTAGAGCGTCGGACGGCTGATCCCGAGGAGCTTGGCCGCGCCCGAGATATTATGCTCGGTCCGGATCAGCGCCTGGTTGATCGCCCGGCGATCGGCCTTCTCGCGCGCCGCACGAAGATTGATCGCGTCGAACATCTCCTCCGAGATGCCGGGGAAATCGAGGTCGAGCGCGCCGATCAGCTTGCCTTCGGCCATGATGACCGCGCGCTTGATCCGGTTCTCGAGCTCGCGGACGTTGCCGGGCCAAGCGTAGCTGTCGATCGCATCGACCGCGTCGGGGGCGAGGCCGGTCACGGGCGAGCCGAGCTCGCGGGCGAAGCGGCGGGTGAAGTGGCGGGCGAGGAGCACCGCGTCGCCCGGGCGTTCGGCGAGCGTCGGGATCGGCACCACCATCTCGGCGAGGCGGTAGTAGAGGTCCTCGCGGAAGCGGCCGTCGGCCTGCATCGCGTGGAGATCCTGATGGGTCGCACAGACGATGCGGATGTCGACGGGGATAGTCGCCCGCCCGCCGATCCGCTCGATCACGCGCTCCTGGAGGAAGCGCAGCAGCTTGACCTGGAGCGGGAGCGGCACGTCGCCGATCTCGTCGAGGAAGAGGGTCCCGCCCTCGGCCAGCTCGATCTTGCCGGGGGTGGTCTTGACCGCGCCGGTGAAGGCGCCGCGCTCGTAGCCGAACAATTCGGCCTCGAGCAGGTTCTCAGGAATGGCGGCGCAGTTGATCGCGATGAATGGCTTGTCGGCGCGCCGGCTCTTTTCGTGGACAGCGCGGGCGAGCAGTTCCTTGCCGGTCCCGCTGGCGCCGAGCAGCATCACCGACACATCGGCGGGGGCGACCCGCTCGATCGTCCGCGCGACCTTCAGCATCGCCGGCGACGCGCTGATGATCGAGCCAAGGACGGTCCCGCTTTCCGGCCCTTGCGCCTCCAGGCGGCGATTCTCGGCTTCGAGCGCATGGAGCTGGAAGGCGCGGGCGACGATCAGGCCGAGCTCGTCGATGTCGACCGGCTTCTTGTAGAAGTCGTAGGCGCCGAGCGCGATCGCGTTGAGCGCGCTTTCGCGAGCGCCGTGGCCCGAGGCGACGATGATCTTGGTGTCGGGTTTGAGGCGCAGGATTTCGGACAGGATGGCGAAGCCCTCGGTCGTTCCGTCGGGGTCGGGCGGAAGGCCGAGATCGAGCGTCACCACCGCAGGCTCATGGAGGCGGAGCTGCTCGAGCGCCTGGGCGCGGTCGAGCGCGCTCACCACGCGATAGCCCTCATAGGCCCATTTGAGCTGGCGCTGCAGGCCCTCGTCATCCTCGACGACGAGCAGGACGGGCAGTTCGACGGGGTCGCTCATGCGGACAGTCTTTCCAATTGATCGCTGGACGGCGGGCTGACCGCCAGGGTGATGGTGAAGCGGGTGCCATGGCCGGGGCGGCTGTCGACGGTGAGCTGCCCGCCCATGGCATGGACCAGGCTGCGCGCCTCGAAGGCACCGATCCCGAACCCGCCGTCCTTGGTGGAGGCGAAGGGAGCGAACAGGCGGGTGGCGATGAAGTCGGCGTCCATGCCGGGGCCACTGTCGGTGATCTCGATCCGAGCGGAGTCGCCAGCCGTCGTGACGCGGACCGTGACGGGCTCGGCGGCTGGACTGGCCTCCACGGCATTGGCGAGGAGGTGGCCGATCGCCTGCTCGAGCCCGAGGGGGTCGGCGATGACTTCGAGCCCGCTGTCGCCCAGCAGGCGAACGTCATGATGGCCACGGTGGCCGGCGATGGCCCCGGCCAGCAGCGGACGCAGTTCGACATCGCGCAGCGGCGTGCGCGACTGGCTCGACGCGGCAGGAGCGAGGCGGGCGAGGAGATCGTTCATCTTGCCGACCGAGCCCTGCAGCGTCGCGACCATGTCGGCGCGCCATTCGGGATTGTCAGCGTGACGCTCGGCGTTGCGGGCGAGCAGTTTCAGCTGGCTGACAAGGTTCTTAATGTCGTGAAGGATGAAGGCGAAGCGGCGATTGAATTCGTCGAAGCGCTGCGATTCCGAAAGTCGCTGCTGACCGATCGCCTCGGCGAAGCTCGACGCTGCCTGGCGGCCGGCGGTGCGGAGGAGGTCGAAATCCTCCCAGTCGAGCGGACGGCGAAGCTCGGGGGCAGCTAGAAGGACGAGGCCGACCAAGGTGTCGCCATGGACCAGCGGGATCCCGACCCAAAGCGCTGGATCGTCACGCATCCACGCAGGCACGGGGAGGGCAAGGTCGGCGGCCGATCCCCAGCGATAGCGGTGCGCGTCGAGTTCGAGGATCCGGCCTTCTCCAAGCTGCGACCAGAGCGCCGCGAAGCCGTCGCCCGAAAGCGCCTCGGCCGGAAGGCGCCCGGCCCAGCGCCAGGGGGCTGCGACGGTGAAGCGGTTCATGTCGTCGGGCGCGACGAGCAGGCCGGCGGGCGCCTCGAGGATGTCGGCGAAAGCCTTGACGATCCGCGCCGCGAGAGGCTCCGAAGAGCCGCGCTCACCGAGCGTCGCGGCGAAACGCAGCCATTCGGCCCGATAGTCGTAGCGATGCTCGAAGAAATGCTTGGCGATCTTGACCCGGGTCCAGCTGCGCGCGCGGCGGCTGGGGAGGAGAACGGCCAAGGCGACGGTCATGCCGGCGAGGACGAGGATGGCGAGCGCGCGGAGCCAGTCCCATTCGCCCGCGCGCAGGGTCGCCGACAGCAGCGACATGATCCCGAAGTAGGAGCAGATGGCGAGCAGCGAGAGGGACTGGAAGGTTGCCGCGCGCGAAAGCCTCGGGCGCCAGGCGGCGCTGTCGCTTCGGGTCACGGCGAAGAAGGGGGCTGCGACCGCGACCAGGATGCCGCGAAGCTCGGCGAGGGTCGACCCGACCGGAATATGAAGCGCCTGGAGCGTGTAGAGGTTGAGATCGTAGCTCCAGATGAGGGCGAGTCCGAGCATCGGGAGGCGAATGAGGCCTCGGCTCGCCGCGGCGCTCTGTCCGTAAAGGTTATGGACGAGGATCAGCGCTCCGGCGGCCGCGAGGGTGCGCAAGATGGTGCTGGCCGAATCGAGCGCTCGCTGGTCGCTGTGGAAGGCAAAGGGCGCGAGCGTGTCGACGAGGAGTTGGAGGCCGAGGACCAGGGCCACGGCACCATAGACGAGTGCGACCCCGCGCTGGCGGCCGCCTTCCTCGTCGCTCTCCGACAAGGCGAACAGCATTGCGACCCACAGGAGGTTGCGGGCGGTCTCGGCATGTTCGGCGAGCATCGAACCGGGCGTGACCCCGCTCAGCCAGGTGGCCGCCGCAGTCGTGGTGAGACCGCCCAGCAGGAGCTTCTGCGCGGGGCCCGCCGCCCAGCCGCGCAGCTGCCAGATGAGCACGGCCGCCACGGCCACCGCGCCAATCGCATGGCTCCAGAAGTAAAGCAGGCTGTCCACGGCCTGCACTGTCGGAGAAATTTACAAAGGAAGGGTGAACGTCAGAGCTTGTTCCTGTCGCTTACGCGGGCATTCCCCGCGACGGTCGCTCAGATTCACGAAGTCCCCGCCGTCGTAGGGACGACCTTATTTCTTCAGTTCGGCCTTGGCGGCGGTGGCCAGTGCCTCGCTGGCGGTGGCGATGACCGTTTCGGCCTCCGGCGCCCAGAATGGCGAGTGGAGCGAGGGCAGCTTGGCGGGGTCGCCGCCAGCCTTTTCCCACGCCGCCTGGGGTACGCCGCCAACCCAGAAGATCAGGCTCTCGATCTTCTTGTCGGCCAGCCAGAAGCGGCTGAAATCCTCGCCGCCCATGACCGGATTGACCTTGCGGACGCGATCCTTGCCGAAGCGCTGCTCGAACAGGCTGAGGGTTCGTGCCGAAATGGCGTCGGTGTTGAACGTCGAGGGCGTGAACATCTCCTCGCGGACCGTCACCACCGGCATCCGGTCGGCGGGCAGCCCGGCGGCGATCGCCTCGCCACGGGCGATCCGGGCAATGCCGTCGAGCAGCAGCTTGCGCACCTCGGGGGTGTAGCTGCGGACCGTCAGCTGGAGCTTGGCCTCGTCGGGAATGATGTTGTGCTTGGCCCCGGCCTGGAAGCTGCCGACGGTGACGACGGCGGGGTCGAGCGGGCTGTTCTCACGGCTGACGAGGGTCTGCAGGCCCATGACGATCTGGCTTGCAAGGACGATCGGGTCCTTGGTCGTCTGCGGATAGGCGCCATGACCGCCGACACCCTTCACGAGCACGTCGACGCTGTCGACATTGGCGAGGGCGTAGCCGGGCGTGATTCCGATGGTGCCGGCCGGAAGGCTCGCGCTGTCGTGAAAGGCGATCGCGGCATCGGGCTTGGGAAAGCGGCTGTAGAGGCCGTGGTCGAGCATCGCCTTGGCGCCTTCGCCGGTTTCCTCGCCGGGCTGGAAGACGACCAGCAGCGTCCCGCTCCAGTTCGCCTTGTCGGCGACGAGATTGCGAGCCGCGCCGATCATCGCGGTCATGTGCGTGTCGTGGCCGCAGGCATGCATCACACCGGTCTCGACCCCCGAGCGCGCGGCGGCCCGCACCTTGGAGGCGAAGGGAAGGCCGGTCTGCTCGATCACCGGAAGGCCGTCCATGTCGGCGCGCATCAGCAGCGTCTTGCCGGGACCGTTCCTAAGGACGCCGACGACGCCAGTGCCGCCGACCTTCTCCGTGACGGTGAATCCGAGCTTGCGTAATTCGGGCGCGAGGCGGGCGGCGGTCTTCACCTCCTGCATCGACAGTTCGGGATTAGCGTGAAGCTCGCGGTAGAGCGCCATCAGGCTGGCGTCGGCGGGCGGGACTGCTTGCGCGGCGAGGGCGGCGGCGAGAAGCGAGGTCAGCATGAACATGTTGTAACCGGCGATTTCCGCCCGTCCATGCCCTTTGTCACGTCGCCGGAACGAGCTCCATCACGTCGGTCAAACTCTCGAAACGGGGGGCCGGGAAGACGATCCGCCAGCGTCGCTCGCCGATGCGCTCGACCAAGCCCGCCACATCGCGGTCCGCGTCGGCGCCATAGGGGAGGGCCTTTTGCTCGTCGCCAAGCACCAAGGTTCCGAGGAAGACCGAGCGGAGCTGGTCATGGACGAAGATGGCGCCGACCTGGCGCTGCGAACCGGTCAGCTTGGCGAAGGACTGGAGGCGGCCGTCCTGACCGATCCGGCAGGTGAAGGCCGGATAGGGAATGTAGGGCAGCATTCCGGCGCTGCGCTTGCCGAGCTTGATGATGCGGCAGCGATAGTCGCCGTTGGGAATGCCGCCACCGATCGCCGCGTCGGGCCGGAGCAAAGCGCCCTCGCGAAGGATCGCATCCGAATGGCCGGCGGCCCGGGCCTGCGCGAGCGCCTCGACGAAGACCGGGCGCCACTCGCGCAGTCTCTCGCGATCATTGATCGTCGCTACCGTCCGCCACGCCGACGCCCGCGCGATCGGGCCTGCGGTGGGGCGCTCGGTCGGGGTGCAGGCGGCAAGTCCGAGGAGTGCGAGCGGCAGGAGCAGGGCGCGGGTCATTGCGCGGTCCACCCGCCGTCCATGCTGAGGTTGGCGCCGGTGATGCTCGCGGCTTCGGGACGGCAGAGGAAGAGCGCGAGGGCCGCGACCTCGACCGGCTCGACGAAGCGCTTGGTCGGCTGGGCGGCGAGGAGGACGTCGTTCATCACCTGCTCGCGGGTCATCCCGCGCGCCTTCATCGTGTCGGGGATCTGACCCTCAACCAGCGGCGTCCAGACATAGCCCGGCGAAATGCAATTGACGGTGACGCCGTCGCGCGCCGCCTCGAGGGCGACGGTCTTGGTGAAGCCGGCCACGCCATGCTTCGCCGCGACATAGGCGCTCTTGTTGGGGGAGGCGACGAGGCTGTGCGCGCTGGCGGTATTGATGATCCGTCCCCAGCCGCGCTGCCGCATCGAGGGAAGGCAGAGGCGGGTGGTGTGGAAGACGGCCGAAAGGTTGACCGCCATGATCATGTCCCACTTCTCCGTCGGGAAGTCGTCGACCGGCGCGACATGCTGGACGCCGGCATTGTTGACGAGGACCGAGGGGCTGCCGAGCTCGTTGGTGCAGTCCGCGACCAGCTGATCGATCGCGTCCGCCGAGGAGAGGTCCGCGTCGGAGAATGAAGCGCTGTCTCCCGAAAGAGCGGCGAGCTCGTCCTTGAGCGCGAGGTTGGCGTCGCGGTCACCAAAGCCGTGAAGCATGACCCGCGCGCCTTCCGCGGCCAGCGTGCGCGCGATCGCAAGACCGATGCCGCTCGTAGATCCGGTGACCAACGCAACCTTGTCCTTGAGGATCATGTCCATTCCTTCTTCGCCGCCCGGGCGCCTGCCTGATGTCGGCTGCAGGCAAGAACGAAGGCAGGTGCCGGGTCAAGCCCGGGATGATGCGACCGATTGCAACTTAAGCGCCCGAACGATCATTATGGGGGCGTAAGGGAGAAGCGAATGCGGATTGGTGGCGGCGGCAACGACGACGATTTCATCGACCGGACCGGGCAATCGGGCGGCGGATTCGCGCTGGGCGGTGGCGGCGGCATCCTCGGGATGCTGATTCCGCTGATCCTCAGCCGGTTCGGGATCGTCGGCCTCCTCATCCTCGCGCTCGGCTATTGCGCGCTTGGCGGGCTTGGCGGCGGCGGCATTCTCGGCGGCGGCGGATCCGGCCCGACGACCCAGTCGTCAAGCGCCGAATCGCGCCTCAGTCAGCAGGACCGCGACATCCTCGTTGGCACGCTGCGCAACACCGACCAGGTCTGGGGTGCGCTGTTTCAGTCTGCCGGGCAGCGTTACGTCGAGCCCAAGCTTGTCGCTTATACCGGCGGCACCCGCACTGCCTGCGGCGCAGGACAGGCGAGCTTCGGGCCCTTCTACTGCCCGGGGGACCAGAGCATCTACATCGATCCGAGCTTCTTCCAAGAGCTCAAGACCAAGTTCGGCGCGACCGGCGACTTCGCGCCTTATTACGTGATCGCCCACGAGGTCGGGCACCACATCCAGAATCTCGAAGGCACGCTCGACAAGGCGAGCCGGGCGCAGGCGAGCCTCAGCAAGGCCGAAGGCAACGCCGTGCAGGTCGGCGTCGAGCTTCAGGCCGACTGCTACGCCGGCGTCTGGGCGGCGCTGGCCAAGGCGCCGGACGGGACCCGGGCGATCGATCCGGGCGACCTCGAGGAAGGCCTCCAGGCCGCTTCGGCGATCGGCGACGATACGCTGCAGCGCGAAGCCGGGCAGGCAGTCCGTCCCGAAAGCTTCACCCACGGGTCGAGCCAGCAGCGGATGGAAGCGCTTCGCCGCGGGCTGAGCAGCGGCAATCCGCAGGTGTGCAACTACAACCGGATCTAAGGAAAAAGGCCTCCCCGCAGCGCTTGCCGCGGGGAGGCCTTCGAGGGTTAGAGGCGGACCAGCATCTTGCCGGTATTGGCGCCGGTGAAGAGACCGAGGAACGCGTCCGGGGTCTTCTCCAGGCCTTCGACGATCGTGTCGCGGCTCTTCACCTGGCCCGAGGCGATCATCTGCCCCATGTCCGCGAAGAATTCGGCGTTGCGAGGCAGGTAGTCGGTGTAGATGAAGCCCTTCAGCATGATCCGCATCGCGATCACCCGCATGATGTAGCGGAGCGAGGTCGGCTCGCCGCTATTGTAGCCGTCGATCATCCCGCAGATGGCAAAACGCGCGTCCTTGCGGGCAAGCGCCAGCGCGGCGTCGAGATGCTCGCCGCCGACATTGTCGAAATAGACGTCGATGCCCTTGGGGGCGACGTCGGCGAGCGCCTTTACCAGCGGCGTTCCCGACTTGTAGTCGATCACCGCATCGGCCCCGAGCGACTTGACGAATTCGACCTTCTCGGGACCGCCGGCCGAGCCGATCACGGTCATGCCCTTGGCCTTGGCGATCTGCACCACCGCCGAACCGACCGCGCCGGCTGCCGCCGAGACGAAGACGATGTCGCCAGCTTTGGCCTGGGCCGCGTCGAGGAGGCCCCAATAGGCCGTGCCGCCCGTGAGGCCGAGATTGCCGAGAAAGGCCTGCGGCTCGACACCGGGGATCGTCGGAAGCTTGTTGAGGGCCGCGGCCGGAAGCACCGCTTCATCGCGCCAGCCCATCATGTGGAGCACGCGATCGCCCGGCTGGAAGTCGGGCGAGCGGCTCTCCACCACCTCGCCGACCGCGCCGCCTTCGAGCGGCTCGCCGACCTGGAACGGCGGGACGTAGCTCTTCACGTCATTCATCCGCCCGCGCATGTAGGGGTCGACGGAAAGCCACTGGTTGCGCACCCGCACCATGCCGTCCTCGAGCGCGGGGAGGGCGACCTCGCGATGCTCGAAATTCTCGCTGGTCGGCATGCCCGAGGGGCGGCTCTTGAGGTGCCAGGCGTGCGGCATAATTCCAGGTCTCCTGTCTCGTCCCGGCGCAAGGGCCGGAAACTGCCATCTTCAACATTGCGCATGTGAGGGAGCCGGACGCCGGGTCAAGTCCGTAGCGCGACAAAAGAGAAAGGCCCGGCCACCTTTCGGCAGCCGGGCCTTCCCGCATCGATCAAGCGCGCTGACGCTTACTTGGTCTCGCTGCTGTCCTCGTCGTAGGTGCCCGAGAAGCTCTTATCGAGCATGTGCGGGCCATCATCCTGCGTCGAGGACGCGCCGGTGGTCGAGGTCGCCGTGGTCGACATCGACGAGGCCGAGGCCTGCTGGCGCTGACGATCGTCATTCGAGCCGCCGAACAGGCCACCGCTGGCGCCATATCCGCGATCCTCGTCGCGCTCTTCCTGGAGACGCGAGCGAATGCTGTCCTTGGTGCCGGTCAGATAGACCTTCCCGTCCTCGACCCGGTCGAGCAGGCTGCAGGTGAAGCTGCGGTGGACGCCGCCAGCCTCGGGATCATTCTTGGTCAGGATGATCTTGTCGCCGCGGACCTTGTCGACGGTACCGATGCGCTGTCCGCTCTCGTCGACCACCTCGGCATGCTCGCTGATCTCGCCGAGCATCTGGCGCTTGGTCTGGCGGGTCGTGCGGAAGCTCGAGAATTCGTTCTCGAAACGGCTCTGATGCTCGCGGCGATATTCGTCATAGTCGCGGTCGAGATCCTCGATCTGGCGCTGGCGCCAGCTCGAATAATGATCGTCATGCGTGCCACGGCCCATGCTCGACTGACCCTGGCTTCCGCCAAACAGCGAGGAGCTGCTGCGCTGGCCATAGTCGCCGCCCTGGTCCTGGAAGCGATCCTGGCGACCGAACTGCTGCTGGCCATAATCCTGGCTGCCCATACCCGAGCCGCCCGAGGTGCCGCGACCATAGTCACCGGTCATCGGCCGATAGCGGTCGCCACCCTGGCTCTGATAACCACGGCTCTGCTGGTCGTCGCGGTTGCGGTCGATGCCCTGGTAAGAGCTGCTGCTCCCGCCGAGATCGCCATAATCCTGACCCTGGCGCGAATAATAGTCCTGGCCCTGGCTGCCATAGTCGCCACGGCCGAAGCCGCCGCTTTCGCCGCCGCCCTGGCCATATTGATTGCGATAGTCGCCCTGGTCACGGCCCCGGCCCATGCTCGACGACTGGCCGCCGCCGAAGAAGGCCGAGCGGTCGCTCCTGCCGAAGCGATCGTCCTCGCGGCCGGTGCGCTGGCGGCTTTCGCTTTCATCGTAGGCGCGCGGCTCGTAGCCACGGCTGTTGCTGCTGCCCCAGCCACCCTGGCCGGCGCGATAGCCGCTGTCGTTCGATCCGTAGCCGCGCGGCTGGTTGCTGCTCTGGCTCCCGTAGTGACGGCTGCTGTCGCGATGGGCATAGCGATCATCCTGGTCCCGGCGCGAGCCCGAGGATTCGTCGCCGAACCAGCTCGACACTTCGTCAGCCGCGCGCTGGAAAAAACCGCGTTCGTCACGTTCGCCGCTGCGATAATCGCGCTGGCGGTCGTCACGGTAGCCGCGGTTCTCGTCGCGGCTGTCGTACCGATCGTAAGCCATGAATACTCCTCCATCTGCATCCGCCAAGGGGGAGGGCGGGATGCGACTAACAAACGTCAGGAGAAGGGTGGCGTTCCGGGACCGAAGGGCCAGGGCCGGCATCGCAGAGCCGAAACGAGGTGCGTACGAGGTCAGGTGAAAAGCGCGTTGCGCTTCGTCTTAAGCGCGGCTAGGAGGCGCCTCGCAACCGGTGCGGGGCTGTAGCTCAGATGGGAGAGCGCTGCAATCGCACTGCAGAGGTCAGGGGTTCGATTCCCCTCAGCTCCACCAGCCGCACCGGTGCAGATCCCCGACATTCCTGACGCAAGCTGACCGGCCCTTTGGCCCGTTGGAACAGACGTGGTCCCGGGGCCGTTCGTCTCGCAACCACCTTTTCTTGCGAGCAACATCATGGCGACGCGTTTCCAGTCGGCCCTTTCAGGGTCGCAATTCTACAATGAAGTCTTCCAGCGGGCGCTAAGCCACTGGAACCGCGAACGGCTCGCGCCGTCATTCCCCGGCGGCGACAGCGCGTCTCGGATCGATCGCGACGCACGGATGCAGCGGCTCGAGCTTGGCTTCCTCGAAGACCTGCGCGCCGAGGTACGGGACGAGGCAGCGCTCGCCCCGACCGACGCCGAGGGCTTCATCGAATGGTTCGAGGCGCTCGAGAAGACGGGTCCGGGGCAGCATGACCGCCTGTTCAACTGGCTCGAAAGCGACGCCGACATCGATGCGCTGAAGCTGTTCCTGACCCAGGAAGCGGCGGGCGAGGCCGGGTTCGACGACCTCGTCGCGCTGACGCAGGTAAAGCTGCCCGACCGGCCGAAGATGGAGCTTGCCCGCAACTATTGGGACGAGATGGGCCGCGGCAACATGAAGGGCATGCACGGTCCGATGCTCGACTATGTGGTCGAGACGCTCGGGCTAAAGCCCAGCATTGCCACCACCTGCTGGGAAAGCCTTGCGCTCGCCAATGCGATGACCGGAATGGCCGCGAACCGCGATTATGCCTGGCACAGCGTCGGTGCGCTGGGCGCGATCGAGCTGACCGCCCCGGCCCGCTCGGCGGCCGTATCCAAGACGATGCGCCGGCTCGGCTTCGAGGCGCGCCTCCGCCGCTATTTCGACCTCCATGCCGTGCTGGACATCAAGCATAGCGAGGAATGGAACAAGGAAGCGATCCGGCCGCTCGTCGAGGATCCCGATCAGGGCCCGGCGCGCGCGACCGCCATGGCCGAGGGCGCGCTGATGCGCCTGAAGTGCGGCGAGCGCTGCTTCGAGCGCTATCGCGACATGCTCGGCGTCGACTGACGCTTCGACCGGCGAAGGCAGTGCTTGGCGCTCCCTTCGCCAGCGGCTACCCGCCCCCGATGACTTTCCAATCCGAACCGCTCGCTGCGCTCCTCCAGGAACTGGACAATGAAGGCTATGCCTTCACCACCGTCACTCCGGCGACCCATGCAAGGGTCATCGGGCGGCGGCGCGGGGAGCAGGCGCAGGACATTCGCGACGCGCTTGGCTGGAGCCTGCCCTTCGTCCCTGACCTGTTGCCGCACGACCTTGTCGAGATGCTCGAGGAGGGCGGGGCCCTGGTCCGCGCCAACGGGCTGTGCCGAAGCCTGGTCCGCGTCTCGTCCCTGAGCGGGCGGCTGTTTCTCCACTCGGCCTTTCCGACCGATGCGGAGGACAGCGTCTTCTTTGGTCCGGACACCTATCGCTTCGCGCGTTTCGTCGAGACGGAAGCCGCCGACCTCGAGCCTGTGAGGACGCTGGTCGATCTCGGCGCCGGGAGCGGCGTTGGCGGGATCAGCGCGGCGGGCCTGCTCGAGCCCGAGCGGCTGGTTCTTGCCGACATCAACGAGGCGGCGCTGATCCTTGCCGAAGCCAATGCGCTCGCGGCCGGGATGAAGGCCGAAATCGTCAATGGCGGTCTCGATGCCGTGCAGGGGGAAGTCGACCTCATCATCGCCAACCCGCCCTTCATCGCCGACGCCAAGAAGCGCGACTATCGTGACGGTGGCGAAATGCTGGGTGCGGGTCTGTCGCTCGACTGGGCACGGCAGGCGCTGAAGCGCCTCTGCCCCGGCGGGACGATGCTGATGTATACCGGTAGCCCGATCATCGGCGGCGACGATGCGCTCCTGTCGGCCCTCGCCGAAGTCGCCGAGGAGGCCGATGCGTCGCTTCGCTACGAGGAACTGGATCCCGACATCTTCGGCGAGGAACTCGACCAGCCGGCCTATGCCGAGGCCGGAGCCGAGCGGATCGCGGCGGTCGGCGTCGTGATTCGCTGCCCTCAGGCAGGCTGAAGCGGAAGCTCGAGCCGGGCGAGGGTGCCGCTTGCGCCCGCCGAAGCGAGGGTGAAACGACCGCCGAGCTGACCGGCGAGCATGGTGGCGATGCGAAGGCCGAGGCTTTCGCTGCCATCGAGGGTGAAGCCGGCGGGCAGGCCGTGGCCATTGTCCTCGATCTCGACCGCAAGACCGCGATTGGTCATCGGCTCGACCCGGATCATCAGCTCGGGGTCCGCGCGGCCGCCGCTGAAGCCGTGCTCGATCGCGTTGGCGATGGATTCGGCAACCACCAGCGCCAGCGGGATTGCGGCTTCGGGGGCGAGCGACATGCTGCTGTGACCGCTGACCGAGTGGCGCACGGGCACGTCGCTGCTGGTCTCGATCACGTCGCGGGCCAGCTGATCGAGGAACATCCGGAGGTCGAGCCCCGAGCCTGACGGATCGTAGAGCTGGCGGCTGATCCGACCCACGGTCTGGAGCCGGCGCGCGGCTTCATCGAGCGCCGCGCGGGCGTTGACGTCGGACAGCTGGCGGCGCTGCACCGTCAGCAAGGCGGCGACCATCTGCAGGTTGTTCGAGACCCGGTGCTGGAGCTCGCGAAACAGCAGCTCACGGGTTTCCGCGAGCCGGGCATTGGCTTCGCGCTCGACCATCAGCAGGCGATTGGCGCGCTGCATCCAGTGGACCAGAGCGATCTCGGTCGCGGTGATGAAGACGTAGAAGGCCATCGCGATCTGGCCGTTATGCTCGAGCGCGAAGCTCTTCGCCGGGGGCACGAACCAGTACCAGGACGCCAGGCCGGACGAGATTGCGGTGAGGATCCCGGCCCGCGTTCCGAAGATGAAGGCGGCGAGGATCACAACCGGAAAATAGGTTAGGAACGGGAAGCCCGGCGGAAGCTGGCTGTCGATGAGCGTCCGCAGCACGGTCGCGAGGCCCGAGCCCGCGAGTGCGACGAGGATGTCGCCGACAAGACCGATACGGGCGAGGGGATAACGTTCGGTCCAGCGACCCTTGTTCGTAGAAGCTGGCAAATCCGTCACGATAATCGTCCTAACGTTCCGGTCGCGAAAAGGAAGCAAGACCGCGAAAAAGGCCTCGCAGGTCACCCTACGAGGCCTTTTCCGACCATAAGCTTAACCGCTTTCGCGGGAGCCGCTGGTTAGTCGTCGCTGCCGCCGGTCAGGAAGGCCGGGGCGAATTCGGGCGCGGGACCGTCGTCGCGGTTGCCGCCACCGTCGCGGTCGCGGCGGGGGCCACGATCGCCGCGGTCGCCACGATCACCGCGCGGGCCGCGATCACGGTCGCCGCCTTCACGGCGGGGGCCACGGCCCTCGCGGCGGCGGTCGCCACCACGATCGCCACGATCACCACGGGGGCCACGGTCGCCACCTTCACGCGGCTCGCGCGGGGGACGGGTGTCCTCCAGCTCTTCGCCGGTTTCCTGGTCGACGACGCGCATCGACAGGCGGACCTTTCCGCGATTGTCGACTTCGAGCAGCTTGACCTTCACTTCCTGGCCTTCGGTCAGGATGTCGCGGACGTTCTCGACGCGCTCGTTCTTGATCTCCGAGACGTGAACCAGGCCATCCTTGCCCGGCATGAAAGTCACGAAGGCGCCAAAATCGACGATCGAGGCGACCTTGCCGGTGTAGATGGTGCCCGGCTCGGGCTCCTGGGTGATACCCTGGATCCACTTCCGGGCTGCTTCGATCTGCGACAGGTCCGACGAGCTGATCTTGATCAGGCCCTCGTCGTCGATGTCGACCTTGGCGCCGGTGGTGGCGACGATCTCGCGGATCACCTTGCCGCCGGTGCCGATCACTTCGCGGATCTTGTCCTTCGGGATCTGCATGGTCTCGATGCGCGGCGCGTGAGCGCTGAGCTCGGTGCGGGTGCTGTCGAGCGCCTTGGCCATCTCGCCGAGGATGTGCGCGCGGCCGTCCTTCGCCTGGGCGAGGGCGACCTGCATGATCTCCTTGGTGATGCCGGCAACCTTGATGTCCATCTGCATCGTGGTGATGCCCTGGTCGGTGCCGGCGACCTTGAAGTCCATGTCGCCGAGGTGATCCTCGTCGCCGAGGATGTCGCTGATGACCGCGAACTTCTCACCCTCGAGGATGAGGCCCATGGCGATGCCGGCGACCGGACGCTTCAGCGGAACGCCCGCGTCCATCATCGACAGCGAGCCGCCGCAGACGGTGGCCATCGACGACGAGCCGTTGCTCTCGGTGATGTCCGAGAGAACGCGGATCGTGTAGGGGAATTCCTCGCTGGTCGGCAGCATCGGGTGAAGCGCGCGCCAGGCGAGCTTGCCGTGACCGACTTCGCGGCGACCCGGCGCACCGAAGCGGCCCACTTCACCGACCGAATAAGGCGGGAAGTTGTAGTGCAGCATGAAGCGCGAATAGCTGAGGCCGTCGAGGCCGTCGATCATCTGCTCGGCGTCCTTGGTGCCGAGCGTGGTGGTGCAGATCGCCTGCGTCTCGCCGCGGGTGAACAGCGCCGAACCGTGCGTGCGCGGAAGGAAGCCGACCATCGCCTCGATCGGACGGACGGTCTTGGTGTCGCGACCGTCGATGCGGCGGCCTTCCTCGAGGATGGCGGTACGGACGATGTCCGCTTCCAGCACCTTGACGAGCTTGGCGGCGACGAGCTGCTCCTGCGGCTCCGCCTCGGCGAAGGCTTCCTTGGCCTTGGCGCGGGCGGCGTTCAGGAGGTCCGAACGCTCGGCCTTGGCAGTGACCTTATAGGCGGCCGCAATGTCGGCGCCGATGAGGTCCTTGAGCTTGGCCTTGGTCGCAGCCTTGTCGTCGGCCTGCTTGAGATCCCACGGATCCTTGGCGGCCTTCTCGGCCAGGTCGCAGATCGCGTTGACGACCTTCTTGGCAGCTTCGTGCGCGAACACGACGGCGCCGAGCATGACCTCTTCCGACAGCTCCTTGGCTTCGGACTCGACCATCATCACGGCGTTGCCGGTGGCGGCGACGACGAGGTCGAGGTCACCTTCCTTGGTCTGCTCAGGGGTCGGGTTGAGGATGTATTCGCCGTCCTGGTAGCCGACGCGGGCGGCGCCGATCGGGCCCATGAAGGGAACGCCCGACAGGGTCAGGGCAGCCGAAGCGGCGCACATGGCGACGATGTCGGGCTCGTTCTCGCCGTCGTAGGAGAGGACCTGCGCGATCACGAGGACTTCGTTGTAGAAGCCTTCCGGGAACAGCGGGCGGATCGGACGGTCGATCAGGCGGCTGGTCAGCGTTTCCTTTTCGGTCGCGCCGCGCTCACGCTTGAAGAAGCCGCCCGGGATGCGCCCGGCAGCGGAGAACTTCTCCTGATAGTGAACCGTCAGCGGGAAGAAGTCCTGGCCCGGCTTGACGCTCTTGGCCGCGGTGACGGCGCAGAGGACGACGGTTTCGCCCATGGTGGCAAGCACGGCGCCGTCGGCCTGACGGGCAATGCGGCCGGTCTCGAGCTTCAGCGTCTTGCCGCCAAGATCGACTTCTACGGTGTTGATATTGAACATGTTGATTCCTTTGTCCCGCCGCCGGATGCGGACGGGTGCAGCTTGGCCGACAAGCCGGTCGGCCAACGGTCGGGGCGTTGATGGTTCAGCCCCAGAACGCCCCGCCGGATTGCGGGAAGTCCATGTAAGCGAAGGGCGCCGCGTGGGCGCCCTTCGTGAAACTGGTTACTTGCGGAGGCCGAGGCGCCCGATCAGGTCGGTGTAGCGCTGGGCATCTTCCTTCTTGAGGTAGGCCAGCAGGCTACGCCGCTTGTTGACCATCATCAGCAGCCCGCGGCGGCTGTGATTGTCCTTGGCGTGGCTCTTGAAGTGGTCCGTCAGCGTCTGGATACGGCTGGTAAGGATCGCAACCTGAACCTCGGGCGAACCCGTGTCGGTCTCGTCGCGGCGGTATTCCTTGATCAGCTCGGCCTTGCGCTCGGCAGTGATCGACATCGTCCATTCTCCTGTATCAAAGGTTGAACCCGCGCACGACACGATCCCCTTCGACCAAGGCGACGGGGGTCTGACCCTCGACGGCAAGGTGGAGACCGCTTGTGGGCGGAACCCGCGAAAGTCGCTGACCATGTCGGATCAGGCGCGCTTCCTCGGGGGTGACGGGAAAGGCCGGGATGTCGTCCAGCCCTGCTTGCAATGGCAGTAAAGCCCCGTCGAGCGAGCGCGCCTTAGCGCAATCGTCCAGAAAGTCCAGTGATATCGCCTGTGCGAGGGAGAAGGGACCGGCCTTGGTCCGCCGCAGCATGGTGACGTGCCCGACCGTGCCGAGCGCAAGCGCGATGTCGCGCGCGAGGCTCCGGATATAGGTGCCCTTGGAGACGGTCGCGGCGAGGGTGGCAGAGCTTTCGTCCGCGGCGAGGAGGTCAAGCGCGTGGATCGTCACGGCGCGACGCTTCAGCTCCACCTCCTCGCCAGCGCGGGCGAGGTCGTAGGCCCGCTGGCCGTCGACCTTCAGCGCCGAATAGGCGGGGGGCACCTGCTCGATCGGGCCGGTGAAGCGCGGAAGTATTGCCGCGACCTCGGCAGGCGAGGGGCGGACCTTGCTGGTGACAATGACCTTGCCTTCGAGATCGAGCGTGTCGGTCTGCTCACCGAAACGGACGGTGAAGTCATAGGCCTTGGTCGCATCGAGCATGCGCCCGGCAAGCTTGGTCGCCTCGCCCAGCGCGATCGGAAGCACCCCGCTCGCCAGCGGGTCCAGGGTGCCGCCATGGCCGACCTTGGTCTTCGCTTCGCCCGCCTGGCGAAGCGCGCGCTTGACCGCGCTCACCGCCTGGGTCGAGCCGAGGCCGAGCGGCTTGTCGAGGATGATCCAGCCCGAACGGTGGACGAGAGGCGATGCGGAGGCCATATGGTCGCGCGTTAGCGCAGGCGGACCGGGAAACAAGGCACAGTGCTGAAGCGGGCGATCACCCATCCCCTCGTCCGCCGCCTGACGGTCCGCGAATATGTGCCCCTCGGCGCCTGGCTCGGAACCTGGGCGATGCTCGGGCTTGCCATCGGCCATGCCGACGCCGTCCGAATGTTCGCCGCCAACACCTTCGTCCAGGCGATCCGCAATCTTTGCGCGATGGAGATGACCGCGACGCTTGCCCGGCGCGTGGGGTTGCCGGCGCTGTTCGGCCCCTCCTTCCGGCGCGCGCTTCGGATCGACGGCTTCGTCCTCCTCGGCTGCCTGACCGTCGTCGGGCTCTTGGCTGGCTTTCTCTGGTGGCGCGGCATGACTGTCGCGGCCGGGTCGCTGGCGCTGATCGCGGCCGGGATCCCGGCCCGCAATCCCGGCGGCATCCTCGTGATCCGAAAGGACCGCGAAATCCCGTGGCGGCTCGGTGCCTCGGCCATGTCGGTGCTCGGCATGCTGCTTGTCTGGCAGCTCGGCGGAAGCTGGTGGGAGGCGGCGCTGGTCATTGCCGCGCGCGACTGGGCCGGGCTGCTCGCTACGGCGCTCTTCGCACGGCCCCGCCAGCCAGCGGTGGAGCCCGCCACCGAAGTCCTGCAATTTGCCGAAGTGGCTGCCCGGACCGAGGCCGCCGCGCGCAAGCGGCTCACCTACCGGATGGCAAAGTCGGTGCTCGGCGGACTGCTCGGACCGTTCGGGACCGTCCTCGCGCGGACGGGCAGGGGTGCCCGGATCGATGCCCGGATCAGCCGGATGATCCCGCGCCACCGAGGTGGAATGATCGTCCTCACCCTCGTCAGCAGCGGAATCGCGCTCTTCTTCCTGGTCGTGGCGCGCGAGCCCTCGACCCTTGTGCTCGCCTCGGCAGCGGCGCGCATCGGCGCTTCGGGCGGAAGCGCGCTCCTGTGGTGGAACTATGCCGCGGCGGTGACCGACGACGAGGACGACGACGACGATTGAGCTTCCTCGGCGGCACGGAGCCGCGCGAAGAAGTGACGTCGGCACATGGCGACATAGCGGTCGTTGCCGCCGATCTCGGTCTGCTGGCCCTGCGCCACGGCCCGGCCCTCCTGATCGAAACGAAGGTTCATTGTCGCCTTGCGCCCGCATTCGCAGACGGCCTTGAGCTCGACGAGCGCGTCGGCCAGCGCAAGCAGCGCGGCGCTGCCCGGGAACAGGACGCCCTGGAAATCGGTGCGAAGCCCGTAGCAGAGAACGGGTAGATCTAGCTCGTCCGCGAGGCGGCAGAGCTGGAGCACCTGCGCTTCGGTCAGGAACTGGGCCTCGTCGACCAGGATGCAGTGCACTCGGCGGCGGGTCAGCTCCGACCCCACCGCCTCGAACAGGTCGGTGGCCGCGTCGAACGAGGTCGCATCGGCTCCGATGTCGAGCCGCGACGCGATGCGACCCGCGCCGGCGCGGTCGTCGAGCGCGGCCGTCCACAGCATCGTCTCCATGCCGCGTTCGCGATAGTTGAAGTCGGCCTGGAGCAGGGTGGTGGATTTCCCCGCATTCATCGCCGCATAGTAGAAATAGAGCTTGGCCATGGCCCGCTTGTACCCCGGCCAAGGCCGGGGTCCAGTTCACTTCTTGGCAGCAGCCTTTCCGCCCTTCTTGCCAAGCTCGGCCTGCGCGGCCGAAGAGTTGCGGGGGTTCTTCTTTCCCTCGTGGGCGGCCTTGGCATTGGCCTTCTGCGCGGTCGCGCTCCCGTGGCCCTTCTTCTCAGTCATGAGCATGTTCCTCGATTGATTCGGGATGCTCAACGAAGAAGCGGGAGCCTCGCCCCTACCGACCTTCGGCCAGCCATTCCTCGCGCAGGATGGAGAAGACCACGGTGTCGCGGACATGGCCTGTCCAGGTGATACGCTCGGCCCGGAGAACGCCTTCGCGGATCGCGCCAAGCTTGGCGACCGCCGCCTGGCTGCGGCCGTTGCGGCTGTCGACGCGAAGCTCGACCCGGCGGTATCCGCAGCCAAAAGCGCGGGCGAGCATCATGTCCTTGACCCGGCGGTTGAACCCGGTGCCGCGGACGGCCGGGCGAAGGTAGGTTCCCCCGATCTCGAGCGCCCCGCGCTGTTCGTCGATGGCCAGAAAGCTCGACATGCCGGCGAGGGCATCGCCGTCGAACAGGACGAAGGTGACCATGTCCGGCCGCGCGAGAAAGCCGTCGAGGCTGGCGTCGAAGCGGTCGGGAGCAAAGCTCATCGGGTAGAGCTGCCAGATGTCGCGGTCCTCGGCGCAAACCGCCTTGAGCCCGGCTCGAAGATCCTCGGTGAAGGGCAGGGCGGAGCAGCGGTCACCCCGCATCGGGGCGCCGAGCGCGCTCACTCCTCGCCGAGGTCCTGGCTGACGTGCGGGCTGCGGAGAAGAGAGTCGATTTTGCCGCCCTCGTCGAAGCTTTCGTCGGCGAGGAACTTGAGCTTCGCGGCATATTTGGTGTTCACCCGCCGCGCGACTTCGCCCTGGAGATAGGCGGTGTTGGTGCGAAGCGCCTTCAGCACCACCTCTTCATCCTGTCCGAGCAACGGTTTCACGAACACGGTCGCATGACGCAGGTCAGGGCTCATCCGTACCTCGGTGACGCTGACGAGATGGCTCTGCAGCGTTGCGTCATGGACGTCGCCACGTGCCAGCACTTCGCTGAGCACGTGGCGAACCTGCTCGCCGACCCGCAGGAGCCGGACCGAGCGCCCTTCCGAGGACTCGTTGCGCTTCATGGCCTAGAGGGTACGCGCCCGCTCTTCGACCTCGAACACTTCAAGGTTGTCGCCAGCCTTGATGTCGTTGGTGTCGGCCAGGAGCACACCGCACTCGAGGCCGGCAATGACCTGGGCCACGTCGTCCTTGAAGCGCCGCAGCGAGCTGATCGTCGTCTTGGAGACGATGACGTCGTCGCGGGTGAGGCGGGCATGGAGACCCTTGCGGATCGCACCCTCGAGGACGAGCAGACCGGCGGCCTTGTCGCGCTTGCCGGCCGGGAAGACTTCCTGGACCCGGGCGCGGCCGACGACGGTCTCGATGATCTCGGGACCGAGGTTGCCGGCCATGGCTTCCTTGGCCCAGTCGGTGAGGTGATAGATGACGTCATAGTAGCGCAGCTCGGTCTTGTTCCGCGCCGCGACCTCGCGCGCCTTGGCGTTCGGACGAACGTTGAAACCGATGATCGGCGCGCCCGTCGCGCTCGCCAGAGTGACGTCGCTCTCGGTGATCGCACCCACGCCGGAGGACAGGATGCGGACCTTGATCTCGTCGGTCGAGATGCGGTTCAGCGCATTGACGATCGCCTCGGCCGAACCCTGCACGTCGGCCTTGATCACCAGCGGGAATTCGATGGTGGTCGAAGCCTTGTTGGCGAACATGTTCTCGAGACTCATCGGCGCAGCGGTGGTCCGCTTGCGATCGAGCACGCCCTGGCGATAGGCCGCGACCTCACGGGCACGGGCCTCGTTCTCGACCACGGTCAGCTGGTCGCCCGCACTCGGCACCGAGCTGAGGCCAAGGACCTCGACCGGCATCGACGGACCGGCGGTCTTCACCTGGCGACCATGATCGTCGATCATCGCCCGGACCTTGCCGCTGGCGGCACCGACCACGACGACATCGCCGACCTTGAGCGTGCCGCGCTGGACCAGCACGGTCGCCAGCGAACCGCGGCCCTTGTCGAGCTTTGCCTCGATCACGGTGCCCTCGGCAGCGCGATCGGGATTGGCCTTGAGCTCGAGGATTTCGGCCTGGAGCGCGATGGCATCAAGCAGGCCGTCAAGGTTGGTGCCCTTGAGCGCCGACACTTCGACATCCTGCACGTCACCGCCGAGCTGCTCGACCACGATCTCGTGCTGGAGAAGCTCTTCGCGGACGCGCTGCGGCTTGGCGTCGGGCTTGTCGATCTTGTTGATCGCAACGATCATCGGCACGCCGGCGGCCTTGGTGTGGTTGATCGCCTCGATCGACTGCGGCTTGAGGCCATCGTCGGCGGCGACCACCAGCACCACGATGTCGGTGACGTTGGCGCCACGGGCGCGCATCTCCGAGAAGGCTTCGTGGCCCGGGGTGTCGAGGAAGGTGACTTCGCTCCCGCTCGGCACCTTCACCTGATAGGCGCCGATATGCTGGGTGATGCCGCCGGCCTCGCCCGAGACCACGTTGGCGCCGCGGATCGCGTCGAGCAGCGAGGTCTTGCCGTGGTCGACGTGGCCCATGATGGTCACCACTGGGGGACGGGGGAGCAGGGTCGCATCGTCATCGACGTCGGCCGCGGTGTCGATGTCGACATCGCTCTCGCTGACGCGCTTGATGTTGTGGCCGAACTCGGTGACCAGCAGCTCCGCCGTATCCTGGTCGATGACCTGGTTGACGGTGACCGGGGTGCCCATCTTGAACAGGGCCTTCACCAGATCCGCGGCCTTCTCGGCCATGCGGTTGGCGAGCTCGCCGACGGTGATGCCTTCCGGCACGACCACGTCACGGACCTGCTTCTCGCGCGGGCCCGACTGGGCGTAGCTGCGCTTTTCCTTCTCGCGGGCGCGGCGAAGCGCGGCGAGGCTGCGGGCACGGTCGTTGTCGCCGGCAAGCGCACGGCTGACGGTCAGCTTGCCCGAGTGACGGCGATCATCGCCGCGCTGTCCCGGCCGGGCCGGACGCGCAGGCTCGGGCCGGCGCGGGCTCGACGACGCACCGCCGCCCGAAGGCGCGGACGACGAGGACTGCGACGCCTGCGGCTGGGTCTGGGGCGCAGCGGGCTGCGGCTTGGGCGCGGGCGGCGGGGGACGCCGCACCGGCTGGAACATCTGGCCACCCGGACGCACCTGAACGGTCCGCGGCGCGGGCTCGGGGGCGGGAGCAGGGGCTTCGGGCTCGGCCGGGGCGGCGGCAGCAGCGGCCGCGGCAGCATCGGCGGCCTCGGCCGCGCGGGCCTGCTCCTCGATCCGGCGCTTGGCGTCTTCCTCAGCCTTGCGCGCGGCCTCTTCCTCGGCCTTGCGATTCTCTTCGGCGCGACGCTTCTGGTCCTCGGTCGCATTGACCTTGGCCTGCTCCTCGCGGCGGCGCGCATCCTCGAGCGCGGCCATGCGGGCTTCCTCCGCCTCGCGGAGGAGGCGGGCCTGCATTTCCTTGCGCGCGGCAATGTCGTCGGCCGACGAGCGGCGCGGCGCAGCCGGCGCGGGGGCCGGGGCAGGGGCGCGTTCGGGTGCCGGGGCCGGGGCGGCGGCCTGGGCCTCGGGTTCAGGGGCAGCAGCCGGCGCTTCCCCGGGGCGACCAAGGATTCGGCGCTTCTTCACCTCGACCACGACGGTATTCGACCGCCCGTGGCTGAAGCTCTGCTTGACCTTGCCAGTCTCCACCGTGCGCTTGATGCCCAGCGGCGGCCGGGTACCCAGCTTCGGCTTGTCGGTCTGGTCGCTCATAAAGTCCTTTGTCTACTCAATCGTCAGCCGAGCGTGTGCCCGCAGCGTCGTCGCCGCGGCCTAGCCCAGCAGGTCCTACAATGAAAGCGCGCCAGCGGTTCAGCGCTTGGGCAACGCGGCTGGCAGCTCCCGGGTCGGTCAGCGCGACATGTACCACATTTTCGCGGCCCAACGCCATGCTCAACATGGTGCGCGGGACCGGGATTTCCAACCCGTGGCGGTGACCAAGTTCCTCGGCGCCGCCGACCCGCCATGCCTGGTCGAGCTTGCGGCGGCCGTCAGCGCCCGCATCCTGCGCGTAGAGAAGCAGCCGGACCTTGCCCATCCGCGCCGCTTGCTCGACCCGGTCGGCGCCGTTGATCAGCGTTCCCGACCGGGCTTCCATGCCGAGCCGATCGAGAGTCGCGCGGGCCAGCGCCTGCTCGATCTTCTCGGGAAGGTCGGGTGAAATCGCGACGCCTTGCGTCCGGAAGGCCCGGCTAAGCGCGCCCTTCAATTTCCCCTTGGCGATCGCGGTCTCAAGCTCGGCCCGGCCGACCCCGATCCACGCGCCCCGGCCCGGCGCCTTGGCGCGGACGTCGGGATGGACTTGGCCGTCGGGCCCGAGGACGAGCCGGATCAGCTCCTCGCGCGACGCCGTGCGGCGGGTGAGGACACAGCTGCGCTCAGGATCATTCCCCTCCCGCTCGCGGGAGGGGTTAGGGGAGGGCATGTCCTCGTCCGAAGGAGTGCCGACAGGCCCTCCCCCGGCCCCTCCCGCAGGCGGGAGGGGAGAAGAAGGGTCCGCTAGCGCGTCATTGCGAGGAATCCGCATCGGCGGCCTCCTCGGTCTGCGGCGCGTCGCCCGACGGCGATGCGGCCTGATCCTCGTCCTCGAACCAGTGGGCACGGGCAGCCATGATGATCTCGTTGCCCTGCTCTTCGTTCAAGCCATATTCGGCCAGAATCCCGCCCTTGTCCTGCTCGCGCTGCGGCGCGTTCTCGGCACGGCGACGCGGCTCCGGCCGCTTCTTCTGGATCAGCTCGTCGGTGGCGAGATCGGCGAGGTCGTCGAGCGTCTTGATACCCGCCTTGCCCAGCGTCACCAGCATCTGCTCGGTGAGGTGCGGAAGGTCGGCCAGCGCGTCCTCGACGCCGAGGCCCTGACGCTCCTCGCGGGCCGCCGCCTCACGCCGCTCGAGCGCTTCGCCGGCGCGGCTCTGGAGTTCGCCCGCGATGTCGTCGTCGAGACCCTCGATCAAGGCGATCTCGTCGGCTTCGACGTAAGCGACTTCCTCGAGGCTGGTGAAACCTTCGGCGACCAGCAGCTGAGCGAGCGTCTCGTCGACGTCGAGCTCGTTCTGGAACATCTCCGAGCGCTCGATGAATTCCTTCTGGCGCTTCTCGCTGGCATCGGCCTCGGTGAGGATGTCGATCTGCGAGCTGGTCAGCTGGCTGGCGAGACGCACGTTCTGGCCGCGACGGCCGATCGCAAGGCTCAGCTGGTCGTCGGGAACGACCACCTCGATCCGGCTCTCCTCCTCGTCGATCACGACGCGGGCGACGGTCGCCGGCTGCAGCGCGTTGACGACGAAGGTCGCGGTGTCCTCGCTCCACGGAATGATGTCGATCTTCTCGCCCTGCATCTCCTGCACGACGGCCTGCACGCGGCTGCCCTTCATGCCGACGCAGGCGCCGACCGGATCGATCGAACTGTCGTAGCTGATGACGCCGATCTTGGCGCGGCTGCCCGGGTCGCGGGCGGCGGCCTTGATCTCGATGATGCCGTCGTAGATTTCGGGCACTTCCTGCGCGAACAGCTTCTTCATGAAGTCCGGGTGCGCGCGGCTGAGGAAGATCTGCGGGCCGCGGGTCTCGCGCGCAACGCGCAGGATGAGGCTGCGGACGCGGTCGCCGACGCGGTGCATTTCGCGCGGAATCTGCGCGTCGCGGCGGATGACGCCTTCGGCGCGGCCGAGGTCGACCACCACGTGGCCGAACTCGACCCGCTTGACGACGCCCGTGATGACTTCGCCGACGCGGTCCTTGAATTCTTCATACTGGCGCTCGCGCTCGGCGTCGCGGACCTTCTGGAAGATGACCTGCTTGGCGGCCTGGGCGGCGATGCGGCCGAACTCGATCGGGGGCAGCGGATCGACGATGAAGTCGCCGACCGCGGCATCACCCTTGAGCTTCTGCGCGCCCTTGAGGTCGATCTGCTTGTAATAATCCTCGACGTCGCCCTCGACCACTTCGAGAACCCGCCACAGGCGCAGGTCGCCCGACTGCGGGTCGAGCTTGGCGCGGATGTCGTTCTCGGCGCCGTAGCGGGCGCGGGCGGCGCGCTGGATCGCGTCCTCCATCGCCTCGATGACGATGCCGCGATCGATCAGCTTCTCGCGCGCGACGCTGTCGGCGATGGCGAGCAGCTCGGCCTTGTTGGCCGTGGGCGCGGAGGGAGCGGCGGTAGCCATGATGGTCAGTCTTCCTCTTGGGTCAAAAGTTCGTCGGCGCCCTCGCCGGGCGATTCGATGATGTCGTCGGCGCCCTGCGCGGACAGCGGCATGGTGGCGGCGATCAGCCGGTCGGTCAGCAGCAGCTTGGCCGAGTCGATCGCCTCGAACGGGATCGGGCGCGTGCCCCGCGAGCCCGAGATCAGCACGGTCTCGCCCTCGACGCCCTCGATGTCGCCGGTGACCTGCTTCGCCCCGTCGACCTCGCGTGCCAGCCGCAGCCGTGCCTCATGGCCCTGCCAGTCGGTGTAATCCTTGAGCCGGGTCAGCGGCCGGTCGATCCCCGGCGAGCTCACCTCGAGCCGGTAGGCGCCTTCGATCGGGTCCTTGCCCGCTTCTTCAAGCGCATCGAGCTTCTCCGAGATCCGGCGCGACAGGGCTTCGCAGTCGGCAAGGTCGAGCTGCCGCGTGTCGGGCCGCTCGGCCATGACCTGAAGCGTCGGATCGGACTTGCCGCCGATCATCGCGACTCGCACGAGGTCGAAGCCGAGCGCCCTAGCTTCGGTTTCGATCAATGCGGTCAGTGCGGCGTCCATGCGGGTCCTATCAGGTCAAACCCCCTCGGACCGCCGCGGAAACCCGGGCAGCCTCGCCAGCATCAGCGATGTGAGGAGGAAGCCTGCATATAGGCAAGTGCTGCGAGGGAAGCAACCTCGCGCAGGGTCGAAGTCAGTGGGCGCGAAACACCCAGTATCGGTTCAACAGAAAACTCAAACACGGTGTTGCTACCATCATCAACGGTACGGGGGCGATGGCTGGGAGACCCATGCGGCTGACAAGCAGCCAAATCCACAAATTGTTGATTGCGAATGCGATCGTCGCCGCCACGAGGAAGCGGGAAAGCTGAAGTGCCTCGCTATCCTTGCGCCCACCGCGAAAGCTCCAGCGGCTGTGTATGACATAGCCGGCGATAAGGCCGCACGCCGTACTGCTGATATTGCTGACATATGGATTGAGGCTTTGCAGCACGAGCGTCGAATAGATGGTGGCAGCGAATTGCGTTACGAGAAGGCCTGCAAGGGCGTAGCGGATCAACTGCCTGACCGCCGGCTGAGCGAGCAAGGCCTCCAACCTGCGCCGAATGGTGGAGCGGAGCGCGGATCGGATCATGAGACAGCGATGTCGGCCGCTTCCAGCAGAGTGCGATGCCGGCCCCCATTCAACGCATCACTACGGAGGCAGTCCTCGCTCCTGAACAATGGCGACTTCGACCACCCCATCTTGTTGAGACGGAACAATAGCGCGGTCCACAGGACACCGAAGCCATAGGTGCAGCTTCGGCGAAAGTTGATGCTTGAAGCTTCCTCGAAATACCGGGTTGGGCAGCTGATCTCCCCGATCTGCAATCCCTTCCACATGGTCTGGGCAATCATCTGATTGTCAAAGACAAAATCGTCCGAGCAAGTGCGCAGCGGAAGCAGCTCGAGCGCGCGCCTGCTCCAGGCTCGATATCCCGTATGATACTCACTGAGCTTGGCGCCCATCAGGAGATTCTGAATGGCAGTGAGGATCCGGTTGGCGACATATTTGTAAAGGGGCATGCCCCCTTCAAGGGCGCCATTGCCGAGGATGCGCGAAGCGAAGACGGCATCATAGTGACCGGACGCGATCATTCCTGCCATCGCCGGGAGCAATTTCGGACTGTATTGATAATCGGGATGCAGCATGACGACGATGTCAGCGCCGCGATCCAGAGCTAGCTGGTAGCAGGTCTTCTGATTTCCACCGTAGCCGCGGTTCTCGGGATGCTCGGCTGTGTAGATGCCGAGCCTTCGCGCAATGGCGGAGGTCCCGTCCCGACTCCCGTCGTCGACAAGGATGACATCGTCGACAATCGTGAAGTCGATTTCAGCATATGTGCGCTCGAGCGTTCTTCCGGCGTTATACGCCGGCAGTACGACCGCAATCTTTTGCCCGTTGATCACCAGCATGTCCCCCTGGTGGTGCGAGTCTTCACGTCGCAACGGTCATTTATCTAACGTTTAAAGCCCTCTATGCAAAGCGCGATAAATGGGCACTAATCCCGATCTGGATCAGTGCGGGGGACGATGACGCGCTTCCTAAAGTCTTTGGCCGGCCAACCCTTGCTGCTGCAACGATCTGAAGCACCATCGGCTCGCGCGAGGGCCAGCCTATTCCTGCTCTGGCTCATGGCGACCTTCTGGCTCGCGGCGCATCATGTTCCGTGGCGGGACGAAGCGCGAGCCTGGGCCCTGATGAAGATGGCGAGGGGCTGGACCGACCTTTTCGCCGTCGTCCAAGGGGAGGGCCATCCGTTCCTCTGGTACATCATGTTGCGGGCGGGCCACCTGCTTAGTGACAGCAAAATGGTGCTGCCTGCCGTCGGATTGCTGGTCGGCATTGCCGCTGTTGCGGTGCTTGTGTTCCGTTCGCCGTTCCGCCTGCTTGCCTTGGCGATCATGATCTTCAGCCTGTCGCTTGGGTACGAATATGTCGTTGTTAGCCGTAACTACGGAATCACGGCGCTGATCATCTTCGCGCTGGCGGCGAGTTGGCAAAGGACACGCGATAGTTGGTTGCTGGGGCTGGGCCTGCTGCTACTATGCAATACGAACGTTCCGAGCCTCTTTCTTGCTGGCTCCCTGTATCTCTATCGAACGCTCGAATTGCGAGCTGAGCGAGTCCCTCTGTGGTCGGGGCCTTGGCGCAGATGGCTCTTGAACGGATTTCTTCTCGGCCTTGGCGCACTCCTCTGTTTTGTCGCGGTCTACCCTCCAGCGCATGATGCCGCCGTTTCGGAGATGGGAAAGGAGCTCAACGCTACCAATTTGTTCATGGCGTTGATCAGCAGCAGGCGGGCGTTCATCGATTTCGGGCTGGGGCAGAGCGCACCTTGGAACCTGCCGATCCTCCTTGTCAGCCTACTGATCTTCGCACGGCAGCCTAAGGCCCTTGTCGCGGCCCTGACCTGCCTGCTCGGGCTGAAACTCTTTTTCTACTTCATCTATCCCGGCTACTATCGACACTCCTCCCTATTCTTCCTGCTCATGATTTCGCTGGTGTGGATCGAAGCATCAAAACGAGGTCGAGAGGGCACTGAACCAGCCAAATCCCCGCTTGCGATTGGAAGCTGGGCATTCCTGTTCCTTCTCAGTCTTCAGACGGCGCTCTACGTGCGAAAGCCAGTTTACGGCGCGCTTACAGGTGTACCCCTGAGCCGGGCCGCAGACTTCGCCGAGCTGCTCAAGCGGCCCGACCTCCGCGACGCGATCGTCATGGTCGACCCCGACACGCTGGGAGAATCAATTGCCTACCAGATTGATAGCCCGGTGTGGCTGCTTCGCCAACAGCGCCTCGGCACGGTGTCGCCTCTGTCCTCGGCCGGCATAGAGGTCCTGACGCTCGATACGATTCTTGCGCAGGCAAAGCGACTTCATGATCGAACGGGCAAGCCGGTCGTGATCGCGCTCATGCTGCCAATCGACTATGTAAAGACCCCGAGGAAGTGGGATCTCATCTTTGGCAAATCCACACTGATCACAAAGGATGGCGTCATCCGCTTCAATCGCGAGACCCGGCGCATTGCAACGCTGCGTAGGGCGGCGATTGACGAAGTCTACGACGTTTACGTCTTTCCGCGCTAACCGCCGAGGCCGCGTTCCTCGGCGCGGATGCGGATGGTGAGGGCGAGGGCGTTGAGCAGGGTGAAGATCAGCGCCACCTGCCATAGTCCGAAGACCAGCGGCAGCACGGCGATCTCGCCAATCACGACCAGATAGTTGGGGTGGCGCACGAAGCGGAAGGGGCCGCCGGTAACGAGGGGGGCGCCGGGCAGGACGATGATCCGCGTGGTCCAGCGCGGGCCGAGCGTGCGCAGCACCCACAGGCGGCCGAGCTGAAGCAGAACGAACACCCCGAACAAGAGCCAGTGGATCGGCTGACCCGGTGCGAGCCAGAACAGGCTTGCGAGCCAGCCTGCATGAACCGCGACGATCAGCGGGTAATGCCCCGGGGCGACCTCATAGGCGCCGGCGGCAAGCAGCCGCGCGGTGTTGCCCCTCGCGATGACCAGTTCGGAAAGGCGCTGGAGAAGGACGAAGAAAAGGATCGCGAGCTGCGGCCAGTGCGGGGTCATGCGCGCTCCAGGGTCAGCGCGGCGCAGGTGAAACCGGGGCCGAAGGCGGTGAGCAGGGTGCGGGGAGGAAGGCCCCGGGCAAGGAGGCGCTCGAGCACGAACAGGACGGTCGGCGCGCTCATGTTGCCATGGTCGCGGAGCACCTCGCGCTCGAGGTCGAGCGTTCCCTCGGGGAGGGCGAGCGCTTCCTCGATCGCGGTAATGACCTTGGCGCCGCCCGGATGCGAGCAGAGCCGGTCGATGTCGCCGCGATGAAGGCCAAGGTCGCCAAGGATGGAATCGACCGCGTCGGCCAGCTCGGCGGTGACGAAAGGCGGAATGGCCCGGTCGAAGACCACCGCCAGCCCGGGATCCTCGACCCGCCAGCCCATGATCCCGAGCGTGTCAGGCCATTGCCGCTCGCCCGCCCCGGTGATGGTGGCGAGCCCGGCGCCTTCGGTGGAGACGACCGCTGCCGCGGCGCCATCGCCGAACAGAGCGGTGGCGACCAGGGCCGCCGGATCGTCGGTGTCGAGGCGGATCGAGATGGAACAGGTCTCGACCGTCACGAAGAGATAGCGCTTGCCGGGTTCGGCCGCCGCGAGACGTCCGGCTAACGCGAGCCCGCTGACCCCGCCGGCACAGCCCAGACCGAAGACAGGGATACGCCGGACGTCGGCGCGAAGGCCGAGCCGCGGTCCGACCCGGGCTTCGAGGCTGGGAGTGGCAATGCCGGTCGTGGAGACCGTGACGACCCCGTCGATGTCCGACGGGTCCAGCCCCGCATTGGCGATCGCCTTTGCGGCAGCCTCCTCGAACAAACGTTCGGCGGCATCGAGGTAGAGCGCATTGCGCGACATCCACCCCTGTTCCTCGCCATACCATTCGACCGGCGCGACGATCGCGCGTTCGGCGATCCCGGCATTGTCAAATACGCCAGACAGGCGATCGAACAGGGCCTTGCGACCGGCAAAGAGCTCCCGCCCGAGCGCCTTGGCTTGGTGCTGGGTCACTCGAAAGGGGGGAAGGGCAGTGGCGAGACTGAGGATTTTGGCGGGCTGCACCGGGCGGATTGCTTCCTATATGGACGGCGATGGTCGGACGCCCGATCACGATAACCGTTGGAGATACGTAAGGATGCTGTTCAAGGCTTCGCAAGCGGTATTGGGATTTGGTCTAGCACTGGCCTCCTGCGGTTCCGCAGCGCTTCCGACCGAGGATCGCCCGGCAACTGGGGGCAAGCCCTTCCAGGTCGCCGCGGTGGCGAGTTTCGACACGCCCTGGGCGATGACCTTCCTTCCCGGCACCAAGACGGCGCTGGTCAGCGAAAAGGATGGTCGCCTGTGGACCGTCGATACCGCAAGCGGCGCCAAGACCGCGGTGGCAGGCGTTCCGACCGTCAAGGTCGCCGGCCAGGGCGGGCTCGGTGACGTGGTGATCGGTCCCGAGGGTCGTATCTATCTGAGCTTCGTCGAGGCGGGCGCGGGCGGTACCAGCGGTGCCGCGGTCGGCTACGGCCGTCTCGATCGCGACGCGGCCAAGGGCAGTTACAGCATCGCCGACTTCAGGGTGATCTGGCGCCAGGACCCCAAGGTCAGCGGCGGCGGGCACTTCTCGCACCGGATCGCCTTTGGCCCCGACGGGGCGATGTACCTGACGTCGGGCGAGCGGCAGAAGGGCACGCCGGCGCAGGACTTCGACAAGAACCTCGGCAAGGTGCTCCGCCTGACTCCGGAGGGCCAGCCCTTCCCGGGCAATCCCTGGGCGAGCAAGGGCGGCGTCGCGGCGCAATTCTGGAGCATGGGGCACCGGAACCTGCTCGGGATCGCCTTCGCGCCGGACGGCAAGCTGTGGGAGCATGAGATGGGGCCGCAGGGCGGGGACGAGGTCAATCTCATCCTGCCGGGCAAGAATTATGGCTGGCCCTTGGTCTCGAACGGGTCGGACTATGGCGGCGGCGACATCCCCGACCATCCGACTCGCCCCGAGTTCGAACAGCCGAAGGTCTGGTGGAACCCGAGCATCTCGCCGGCCGGGCTGGTGGTCTACACCGGCGACCTTTTCAAAGACTGGAAAGGCGATCTGCTGCTCGGCGCCCTTTCGGGACAGTCGCTGATCCGGGTCGATGTGACCGGCGATCAGGCGAAGAAGGCGGAGCGCTGGGACATGGGTGCCCGGATTCGTGAAGTGGAGCAGGGGCCGGGCGGCGAAATCTACCTGCTCGAGGACAATGGTCGGATGCTTCGGCTGACGCCGGCCTGAATCGAAAGCCCCTCTCCCGGTGGCGGGAGAGGGGCCGAAAGGCGACTTAGTAGGTCTTCTTGCCGCGCAGCGTGTTGAGGATGGCGAGGCCGATGACTCCGGCTGCCGCGGCAGTGGCGATCGGCTGCTTCATCGCAATGTCGCGAACCTGGCCGATGCCCTTGCGAACGGTTCCGGCGACCTGGTCGGCGATGCCGTCCTGCTGCAGGGCCGGATCGTTGGTGGCCTGGCCGAGGCCTTCCTTGATCTGACCCTTGAGCTGGGTACCCGAGCCCGAAAGCGTGTCGACGTTCATGCTTGCTGTTCCTTCTGGAAGTTGAGTTCGGGGAAGAAACGCAGCGATCGCCGGTCAGGTCCGTCGATAGCGCAAGTAGTAGGGTCGGCGGCCTTCGCGGCGGCTCTTTGCGCCATAGCGCGTCTCGATCCAGCCCGACGGCGGATCGAGGAAATCGGATGGCTTCTCGGCCAGCCAGTCGAAGGTTTCGCCGTGCCGCTGCATCACCGTCAGCGCCCATTCGAGATAGACCGGATGGTCGGTCGCGATCCTCAGCTCGCCGCCCGGGCGAAGCTTGTCCGCGAAGAGGCCGACCGGGCCGTCATTGACCATCCGCCGCTTGGCATGACGCGCCTTGGGCCAAGGGTCGGGGTGCAGAAGATAGAGCATGAACAGGCTGCCGTCGGGCACACGGCGAAGCACCTCGAGCGCATCGCCCATGTGCAGCCGAACGTTGCGCAGCGGCCCGTCGCGGACATGGCCGAGCGCGGTCGCGACCCCATTCAGGAAGGGCTCGGCCCCGACGAAGCCATGATCCGGCAGGAGGTCGGCGCGATGGGCGAGATGCTCGCCCGAGCCGAAGCCGATCTCGAAATGAAGCGGCCGGTCGTCGCCGAACAGGAT
Organism: Sphingomonas sp. SP2; assembly: GCF_058313385.1. Lineage (NCBI taxonomy): Bacteria > Pseudomonadati > Pseudomonadota > Alphaproteobacteria > Sphingomonadales > Sphingomonadaceae > Sphingomonas > Sphingomonas sp. SP2. The sequence goes on from NZ_JBZFLD010000001.1 coordinate 1,528,993, forward strand.
GCGCGAGGTGATCGGTCCCTCGGCGGGAACGTCGATCTGCGGAAGAAGAGTGTCGATGAGCTCCTGCTGGCCCTGGCGAAGCTTGTGTCCGCTCGAGCGGCCGTACAAGCGATTGAGGGTCAGCGGGTCACCGGACTTGAAGGCTGTCATGGGATACGCCTTTAAGAGCCTGCGTTGCGTCTTCAACAGGTGAGGGAATCAGTTTTCATGTCCGGCGATCATCCGCGCTCCACCGCCCAGGTCGGCGGACACCCGCTCCACCCCCTGCTGATCCCCTTTCCGATCGTCAGCTTCATCGGCGTCCTCGTCACCGACATCATCTTCCTGTCCGCCCGGCAGGACGGGTGGGCGACGGCCGGTGACTGGCTGCTCGGAATCGGCTTGGTCACCGCGCTCATCGCGGCAAGCGCGGGCTATGCCGATTATCGCGGGGACGAACGCATCCGGCGGATCGGGCAGGCGACCCGGCACATGATTGCCAATATCGTCGTCGTCACGCTCGAGGCAGTGAACCTTGCGGTCCGGCTGACCGGCGGGAATGAGCAGGTGTCGAGCCTCGGCATCTGGCTCAGCGCGATCTCGGTCGCCGTGCTCGCTTATTCGGGGTGGCTTGGCGGCGAGCTCGTCTACCGGCACGGGATCGGCGTTCGTAACCCCGAGCAGTCGGCTGAGGCGAGCCCGGGCAACAAGTTCAGCCGCGATCGCCGCTGACGGGACTAAAGCACTAGCAACCGGGGGCTGGGGCGGACCGTTTCCGCCCCATGTCCTTTACCCAACTCGATCCGCAGCTCCCGCTCCATATCGTCGATCGCGGCAAGGGAGTCGCCGTCGCCGTCATCGATTACGGGCCGGAGTTCGACCTGCTCTGGGTCGTTGCCATGGATGATGGCGGCGAAATCTGGTGCGTGCCCAATCCGCAGGTCCGGATGCAGGCCAACTGGTCGATGGGGCGGCGCGCCGCGCCCGCGACCGGCAGTGGCAAGATCGCCAAGCTGCCGGTCGCTGCGACGGTTTAGGCCGAGGCCAGCGCCTTCAGCTCGTCGACGAGGTCGGTCCGCTCCCACGGGAACAGCTCGCCCTCGGCCTTGCGCCCGAAGTGGCCATAGGCGGCCGTCGGCTGATAGATCGGCTTGTTGAGGCCGAGCAGGGTACGGATACCGCGCGGCGTCAGGCGGCCGAGACGGTCGATGCCGCTGATCGCCTGCTCGAGCCGGTCGTCGCCGACGGTGCCGGTGCCGTGCGTGTCGACATAGAGCGAGAGCGGCTCGCTGACGCCGATCGCATAGCTCAGCTGGATGGTGCAGCGCGTGGCAAGGCCGGCCGCGACGATATTCTTGGCGAGGTAGCGCGAGGCATAGGCCGCCGAACGGTCGACCTTGGTCGGATCCTTGCCCGAGAAGGCGCCGCCGCCGTGGGGTGCCGCGCCGCCGTAGGTGTCGACGATGATCTTGCGGCCGGTAAGGCCGGTGTCGCCATCGGGGCCGCCGATCTCGAAGCTGCCGGTCGGATTGATGTGATAGACGGTCTCGTCCGACAGGAGGTCGGCCGGAATGACCTCGGCGATCGCCTTCTTCACATAGGCCTTGAGCTCGGCCTCGTTGGCGCCTTCGTCATAGCCCTTCTTGTGCTGGGTCGAGACCACGATCGCCGTCGCGGCGACCGGGCGGCCGTTGGCGAAGCGAAGCGTGACCTGGCTCTTGGCGTCGGGCTCTAGGAACGGCGCCACGCCAGAGTGGCGGTCGTCCGCCAGCTTCTCGAGGATCTTGTGGCTGTAATAGAGGGTCGCCGGCATGAGGTCCGGGGTCTCGTCGCAGGCGAAACCGAACATGATGCCCTGGTCGCCCGCGCCCTCGTCCTTGTCGGTGCCGGCATCGACACCCTGCGCGATGTGCGCGGACTGCGGGTGGAGGTTGTTCTCGAAGCGGAAGGTGTCCCAGTGGAAGCCGTTCTGCTCGTAGCCGATCCGCTTCACGGTGCCGCGAACCGCAGCCTCGATCTCTTCCTTGACGCCATCGGCCCAGTTGCCGGCTTCGTCCATGATGCCCTTGCCGCGGATTTCACCGGCGAGGACGACGAGGTCGGTGGTGCAGAGCGTCTCGCAGGCGACGCGCGCTTCCGGGTCCTTCGAGAGGAACAGGTCGACGACGGCATCGCTGATCTGGTCAGCAACCTTGTCGGGATGGCCTTCGGACACGGATTCGGAGGTGAAGAGGTACGAGTTGCGCATGGGTCTCCAGGTCGCCGAGAGGCGGAATCGGGATATAAAGAAAGCTTTATATGTGGCGCCTGTAGCGGCCTCGGGCGTCGATGCCAACCGCGATTGCGAGCAGCAGGAAGGCCAGCGCGAGCGGGATGACATTGCCGTGCCGACTGAAGAAGGTGGGGGCCGCCGGAGCGGGCAGCTCGGTGTCGATGACGCCAGCGGTGCGCCACGGAAGCGAGTTCAGCAGGCGGCCGTGGGCATCGACCACCGCGCTGATCCCGGTCGGGGTCGAGCGGATGATCGGAAGACCTTCCTCGGTCGCACGAAGCCGAGCCTGGACGAGATGTTGCGGCGGCCCCCACCGGCCGAACCAGGCATCGTTTGACGGATTGAACAGGAAATCGGGGCGATTTGTGCGATCGACAACCTCACCCGAGAAGATGATCTCGTAGCAGACCTGAAGGCCCATCTGTCCCCAGCCCGCGAGGTCGAGCGTCCGCGGCCCCGGACCGGGAAGCGTGTCGCCGACCCCGGGCGCGAGCTGGGACAGGCCGATCGCGCTGAGGAGCGGCCGCATTGGCAGATATTCGCCATAAGGCACGAGATGTGCCTTGTCGTAGCGCCCGAGGATCCGGCCCTGCGGATCGATCGGCATGACGCTGTTTGTGCTGCCGGTGACCCGTCCCTGCCCGTCGACCGTCAGCGCAAAGGCGCCGGTAACGAGGAGATCGCCTGGCCGGAGCAGGCTCGCCGCCCGCGCCGCCGGCGGGAGCGCGATCGCCATCAGGCGCGGATCGGTCGGTGCGGCCTGGAAGGGGACCGGTACGGCGACCTCCGGCCAGAACAGAAGGCGCGGAGAGGTGCCGCCGTCCGACAGCTTGGCCAGGCGCTGGAAGGCTTCCTCGTCGAGCCCTTCGCGCCACTTGTCCTCCTGCCCGATATTGGGTTGGACGACCCGGATCGGGCGGACCGTGGCCTTGCGGCCTGACCCGTCGAAATTCGTCAGCGGCTCGTTGATTGGTGCAGCCGGGAGCGCCAGCAGGAGGAGGCTGGGAACCGCGAAGGCGAGGGCATTCGCGCTTCGCCGCTGCATCGCGAGGAGAAGCGCACCGCCGAGAATGACGACCAGCGCCGACAGCCCGTAGGTGCCGATGAAGACGCTGCTCTTGCGCCAATAAGTGTCGACCAGGGTCGCGCCGACCGGATTCCACGCGAAACCCGTGAACATGGTCGCGCGCAGCCATTCGGTGATCGCGAAAGCGCCGGCCGCGGCGAGGACGAGCGCCGGAAGCGACCGTTGCCCGAACCGCCACGTCACGCCCGCGGCGATCGCCGGATAGACGGCAAGATAGAAGCTGAGGAGGACCACCGCGATCCATCCGAGCCAGGGTGGCATCGCCGCCTGGTAGGTGAAGGCGGTGGCGATCCAGTTGAGGCCGAGCACGAACTGCCCGAGGCCGAACAGCCAACCGGTCAGCAGCGCCCCGCGCAGGCTCGACGCCCGGCTTAGCAGCCAGAGCAGCCCGGCAAAGGCAAGCGGCATCAGCGGCCACCAGCCGACCGGCTGGAAGGCGAAGGCCGAGCCGAGGCCGAGCAGCAATGCGGCGAGCGCGCGCGGGCCTGGCCGCGCCATCAGGTCAGTGCCGGCCAAGGTGCGTCAGGCTTCCTGTTCGACCACGCCCTCGGGGGCGTGGAGGCGGAGCCGGGTCATCTTGCGCTCGTCGGCCTCGACCGATTCGAGACGCCAGCCGCTCGGATGGGCGATGCTCTCGCCGGGCGAGAGGATTCGGCCGGCCAGCAGGAAGGCGAGGCCGCCCAGCGTGTCGACCTCGTCGTCCTCGGCCACGAGCCGTGCGTCGACTGCCTCGGCAAGATCGTCGAGTTCGAGCCGCGCGTCGGCCTCCCACAGGCCGTCGTCGAGACGGGCGAGCAGGGGCTGTTCTTCCTCGTCATGCTCGTCGGCAATGTCCCCGACGATCTCCTCGACCACGTCCTCGATGGTGACGAGACCTTCGGTGCCGCCGAACTCGTCGATCACGATCGCGAGATGGACTCGCTCGGCGCGCATCCGGGCAAGGAGGTCGAGCACCCCCATGCTCTCGGGCACGAACAGGGGCGTGCGGATGATCTCGTCGACGCTCTTGCGCTCGGTCGCGTCGAAGTAGGCGTTGAAGACGTCCTTGATGTGGACCATCCCGACGATCTCATCGAGACTTTCCCCGGTGATCGGCAGGCGGCTGTGCCCGGCTTCCGCGAAGATGGCGGCGAGTGACTCCATCGAACTGCTGTGCGGCGCCGAGATGATCTCGCCGCGCGTGACGCAGATATCGCCCGCGGTCCGGTCGCCGAAGTGCAGCAAATTCTTAAGCATCTGCCGCTCGAGCGGACTGAGGTCGCCCTTGCGCGGCTGCTCATCCTCGGCGTCGTCGATCGCTTCCTCGATCTGGTCGCGAAGGGTCGGCTCGCTGTCTTCGCCGAACATCAGGCTCCGAAGACCGCGCCACAGGCGCGAGCCATTGTCAGGCTGCGAGGCCATCAGGCGGCCTCCTCATAGGGGTTGCCGATGCCAAGCCGGGCAAGGGCGCGGGTCTCGCGCGCCTCCATATCCTCGGCGCTGTCGTCCTCGAGATGGTCGTAGCCGAGCAAGTGAAGCGTTCCGTGAACCATCAGGTGGGCGGCATGATCCTTGAGAGGGAGCGCCTTCTCGGCCGCCTCCCGAGTGCAGGTCTCGAGCGCGAGCACGATGTCGCCGAGCATCAACTCGGGACCCGGACCCGCGGCATTTTCGAGTTCCTCGGCTTCAGCCTGAGGGAATGAGAGGACGTTGGTCGGCTTGTCCTTGCCCCGCCATTCGGCATTCAGCGCATGAACTTCGGCGTCGCTAGTGAGGACGACCGACAGTTCGACCCGCCTTTCGATCTCGACCAGCCTGGGATAGGCGCTTTCCGCGATCGCCGCGCATGCGGCAGCCTCGGCCAACGCCGCCCAGTCGGTGCTACTGTCCCATTCCTCGTCGGCATCGAGCATCAGGTCGAGGGTCATGCGGACGGCCCTTCATAGGCTTCGACGATCCGGCCCACGAGCGGGTGGCGGACGACGTCGGCCGCGCCGAAGCGGACCATGGCGAGGCGCGGGATGCCCTCGAGCTTGTGGACGGCGTCGGCAAGGCCCGATTCGACCCCGCGGGGAAGGTCGGTCTGATTGGGGTCGCCGCAGATCACCATCCGGCTGCGCATGCCGAAGCGGGTCAGGAACATCTTCATCTGCTGCGGCGTGGTATTCTGCGCCTCGTCGAGGATGATGAAGGCATCGGAGAGCGTGCGACCGCGCATGAAGGCGATCGGTGCGATCTCGATCTCGCCGCTGGCGATCCGCCGCTCGACCTGCTCGGTCGGGAGCATGTCGTAGAGCGCATCGTACAGAGGCCGGAGATAGGGATCGACCTTCTCCTTCATGTCGCCGGGAAGGAAGCCCAGGCGCTCACCCGCCTCGACGGCCGGGCGGCTGAGAATCAGGCGGTCGACCTGCCCGCCGATCAGCATCGACACGGCCTGCGCGACCGCAAGGTAGGTCTTGCCCGTACCCGCCGGCCCGAGCGCGAAGATCATGTCGTCGCGGGCCAGCGCTTCCATGTAATGGGTCTGAATGGTCGAACGCGGGACGATCGTCTTCTTGCGCGTCCGGATCATCACCCGGTTCGGATTGCCGACCGGCGCGTCCGCATCGGGCATGATCCCGTCGAGCTGGCGCTGGGCGCCCATGCCGATCACGCTTTCGACCACCGCAAGGTCGACATCCTGCCCAGCATCGAGCCGACTGTAGAGATCGACCAGCACTTCCTTGGCGCGGGCGGCGCTGTCGGGTTCGCCTTCGATCTGCACGCGGCTGCCGCGCGCGGCGATGTTCACGCCGAGGCGATCCTCGATGGCGACCAGGTGACGGTCATAGTCGCCGAAGAGGGGCCCGAGCAGATAGGGCTGCTCGAACTCGATCTCGAGGCGGGCGCGGGTGGGGTCGTCCACGGCGTGGAGGTCGGGGCGCTTTGGCATCTAGAGGCGCGAAGCCTTGGGAGCTTTCATTGTTCCCATATGTAATCGGTCATCGCGCAGAGTCACGCGGCCTCTTGCTGCGGATCCGTGACAAGTTCACCGGCGAGGCTGTTGGGAAGCGCCTCGGTCAGGCGAACGTCGAGCATGGTGCCGATGGGCGCGTCGCTGTCGACGAAGACCGACTGCAGCCAGGGCGACTTGCCGATCATCTGTCCCGGCTTGCGACCGGTGCGGTCGAGGAGGATTCGGGTGGTGACCCCGACCTTCGACGCGTTGAAGGCGCGGCTCTGCTCGGCGACCAGCGCCTGAAGCCGCTGCAGCCGCTCGTCCTTCACCGGCTCCGCGACCTGGCCGTCCATGGTCGCCGCCGGGGTTCCGGGCCGCGCGCTATATTTGAAGGTGAAGGCGCTGGCGTAGCCGACTTCGCGGACGATGTTCAGCGTGGCTTTGAAATCCTCCTCGGTCTCGCCCGGGAAACCGACAATGAAGTCGCCCGAGATGGCGATGTCAGGCCGAGCCGCACGGACACGGTCCAGCGCACGCAGATAATCGGCGGCGGTGTGATGGCGGTTCATCGCCTTCAGGATGCGGTCGCTTCCGGCCTGCACCGGCAGATGCAGATAGGGCATCAGCTTGGCGCAATCGCGGTGCGCGGCGACCAGCGCATCGCTCATGTTGATCGGATGCGAGGTCGTATAGCGGATCCGCTCAAGCTTCGGCAGTTCGGCCAACCGGTGGATGAGCGTCGCGAGATTGTCGCTGCCATCTTCCCACGCATTCACATTCTGGCCGAGGAGAGTCAGTTCGCGGGTGCCGCCCTCGACCAGTTGCGCGGCCTCTTCGAGCAGGTCGCCGAGCGGTCGGCTGATTTCGGCGCCGCGGGTGTAGGGCACGACGCAATAGGTGCAAAATTTGTCGCAGCCTTCCTGCACTGAGAGAAAGGCCGAGATCCCGCTCTTCCGGCGCTTTGGCAAGGCGGCGAACTTGTCGAGCAGGGGCAGGTCGGTGTCGACCGGACGGCCGCCGCCCTCGACCGTGCGAAGCATCTCGGGAAGGCGGTGATAGGCCTGCGGGCCGACCACGAGGTCGATCGCTGGCGAACGCCGCCGCGCTTCTTCGCCTTCCGCCTGAGCGACGCAGCCAGCGAGCGCGATCACCGGTTTGCTGCCGTCCTCGCGGCGTAGCCGGCCGACCTCGGAATAAGCCTTCTCCGCCGCCTTCTCGCGGATGTGGCAGGTGTTGAGGACGACGAGGTCGGCCTCGTCGCCGGCGGCGGCCGGGGAAAGTCCCTCCGCAGCCAGCAACTCGGCCATGCGCTCGCCGTCATAGACATTCATCTGGCAGCCGAAGGACTTGATCTGGAAGGTCTTGGTCATGGTCGAGCGCGCCTATACGCCCGCGGGAAGCACGCCGCTAGGCGCGAGCGCGGCAGCGATTGCGTCGTGGCTTTCGCGCGCCATCTGCTTGCGGTCGCGGCCCGGCGCCAGCGGAGCGAGGAAGTGAAGGGTCACCGCGACCGTGCCGCGCCGGCCGAGCAGGCGAAGGAAATTGGCCTGGCCCGTTTCTCCCTGCGGCCAGCCATATTCCGGACCCGCTCCGCCATAGTCGATGGCGACCGGCTGGACGATGAGTGGCGCCGGGGGGTTCTCGGCCAGTTTGAGCAGCGACGACCGGAAGGGAAGGAGGCGCCCGCCGTCGCTGACGGTCCCTTCCGGAAAGAGGGTGAGCGGCTTGTGGCTCCGCAGCGCTCTTTCCATGTCGCTGAGCTGATCGCCGACACTGGCCTTGCGATCGCGATCGACGAAGACGGTGCCGTTCTGCTCGCACAGCCAGCGCATCAGCGGATGCCCCTTCAGCCCGTCCTTGGCGACGAAGGCGCAGTCGGTCGCACCGGCCAGCATCGGAATGTCGAGCCAGCTCACATGATTGGCGACGATCAGGGTCCGGCTTTCCGGTCGCGGCCCGTCGCTGCGGACCCTCGCCCCCGCAATCCAGCCGACCCCGCGCAGCAGGCGGCGCGGCCAGGGGGAAGGTGTGAAGCGGCGGACGATCAGGTGGGCCGACGCGCAGACGACGAACAGCGCCGCCATGGCGGCCAGCCGGCCCGCCGCCCGAACCTTTGAGGATGATCTAGCGGTCGCGACCAAGCGGGACGCCGTACAGCTCCAGGCGATGGTCGACGAGGCGGAAGCCAAGCCGCTCGGCGACGCGGCGCTTCAGCTCTTCCAGTTCCTCGTCGTGGAATTCGACGACCTTGCCGGTCTCGACGTCGATAAGGTGGTCATGATGCTCGTCCGACACCGCCTCATAGCGCGAGCGGCCGTTGCCGAACTCGTGTCGCTCGAGGATGCCCGCTTCCTCGAACAGGCGGACGGTCCGGTAGACCGTGGCGATCGAGATATTGGGATCGACCGCGCTCGCCCGCTCGTGGAGAGTCTCGACGTCGGGATGGTCCTCGGATTCGCCGATGATGCGCGCGATGGTGCGGCGCTGCTCGGTGATCCGGAGCCCCTTTTCGGCGCACAGCGCCTCAATATCGATCGTGCGATGCATCGACGCTCACCTAGGGGAGGTGCGCCGGGGCGTCTAGGCCCGAGCGGCCGGCCGCCGCAGCGAAATCGCGTCCAAGGAACGATCTCGCCGCAGTCGGCCGGCGCGGGTTACTTGGCGGTGCGGCCGCCGCGCTTGCGCTTGGTGCCAAGGCCGATCGACTTGGCAAGGGTGCGGCGCTGTTCGGCATAGTTGGGCGCGACCATCGGATAGTCGGCGGCAAGTCCCCACTTCTGGCGATATTGATCCGGGGTCATGCTGTAATGCGTCATCAGGTGGCGCTTCAGCATCTTCAGCTTCTTCCCATCCTCGAGGCAGACGAGATAGTCGGGCTTGACCGACGAGCGGATCGGAACCTTGGGCTCGGGCTTCGCTTCGGGCGCGGCCGGCCGGCTGCCCAGCGCCGCGAGCGCGCCGTGAACGTTCTGGATAAGTTGCGGCAAGTCGTTGACCGCGACGCTATTGTTGCTGACGTGGGCAGCAACGATATCGGCGGTCAAGGTGATCAGTGTTTCGGCACTTTGGTCGTTGTCGTTCATGGCTTGAACCTTATGGAAAGCAGAAACGCCTACTGACGCTCCGAGCAGCGCTCTTGAGCCTTACATTCTGAATAGAACAGAAATCAACGATTGTTTCTTGACCTAAACATACGTCAATTTCTTAGATTGATTTGACCATGGTCAGGGCGTCGAAGTGTTCGCCGTCAGTACCACGATAATATTTGCTTCTGCGTCCAGCGATGTCGAAACCGCGGCTCCGGTAGAGGGACACTGCCGGATTGCCGTCACGCACTTCGAGGTGGAGGTGATGAGAGCCCGCCGCGCGATGATCCTCGATGAAGCTGTCGACCAGCCGCCCGCCGACGCCACGCCCGGACGCCTCGGGGCTGACCGCGATCAGGAGGAGTTCGGCCTCGTCGAGCGCCTTGCGCGAGAGGCTGAAGCCGACCGTCCGCTCGTCCTCGCGGGCGACCAGCAAGGTCACGCCGTGCATCGGCAGGATCCCGGCGACCTGCGCCCGGGTCCAGGCTTCGCCGAAGCGGCGGTCGAAGCTTGTCGTCATGATTTCCATGACATCATCGAGATCACTGCCGCTGCCACGGGCGATGATGATCCCGGGGGCTGCCTCGCGGCTCATGCGGCCTTCGGCTTTGCGTCGGGTTCGCGGGCGTAGATGGGCTTGGGGGGAAGCGATCGAAGGGAGAGGGGCAGCCGAAGCGCCGCCGCCGCAGTTGGAAGAGCGTCGAGCGCTTCGCCCCAACCCCGGGCCTCGACCAGCGCCGTCGCCCCCGGGCCGGCGACAAGATCCGTCTCCAGCGCGGCTGCGGCGGCGGCTGGCGTTAGGCTGGCGAGGTCGCTCGTCCCGGCGAAGGGCTGGCGTTCGAAGGCCTGGACGAAGAGTTCGCCATGGCCCCCGTTGAGCGCCGCGACGACGGGCGTGTCCCCCGGGACGGACGCCGCCAGCAGGGCGAGGGTCGACATGCCGTGGAGCGGAACGCCCCAGCCAAGCGCAAGGCCATGCGCGGCGGCAATCCCCACGCGAAGCCCGGTGAAGCTTCCCGGGCCGCAGCCGACGAGAACGGCCGTCGCCCTGCGCCCGGCGAGCAGCTGGTCGAGCAGCGGCATCAGCCGTTCGGCATGGCCCCGCGACATCACCACGTCGACCCGGTCGAGCAGGCGGCCATCGTCATCGAAGAGGGCGGCGGTGCAGGCCGGGGTGGCGGTGTCGATCGCAAGCAGCATGGTTCACTCGATTGGGCCACGAAACGGCGGGCAGGGCAAGAAAAAGCTTGGTTTTTCGCGTGAAACGTCAGGGAATGAGGAGGATCGACCCCTGTGTTTCTCTGGCCTCGAGGCGACGATGGGCCTCGGCGGCTTCAGTCAGCGGAAGGCGCCCGCCGATCGTGACCCTGAGCACGCCTGACCGGACCATCTCCCAGACCCGCGCGACGCCTGCCTGACGCTCCGCCGGCGTGGCGTAATAATCGAACAGGGTGGGGCGGGTGACCATCAGCGAGCCCTTCTGGGCCAGCGTGCCCAGCGCGACCCCGGTCACCGGCGCCGAGGCGTTGCCGAAGCTAATAATCAGCCCGCGCCGTGCCGTCGAATCGAGGCTGGCCTGCCACGTATCCTGGCCGACGCCGTCAAAGATCACCCGGCAGCCCTTGTCCCCGGTCTCCTCGCGAACGCGCTGGGCGACGTCCTCATGATCGTAGCGGATGATGGCCGCGGCTCCGGCCTCCAGGGCAAGGCTCGCCTTGGCCTCAGTCGAGACGGTGCCGATGACCCGGGCGCCAAGATGATTGAGCCACTGGACAAGCAAGAGCCCGACACCGCCCGCGGCGGCGTGGACGAGAACGTCGTCCCCCGCCCGGACGCGGCCGCAGCGCTCGACGAGGAATTCGGCCGTGCAGCCCTTCAGCAGGACCGCCGCGGCAAGGTCGCTCGGAATGTCGTCGGGAACGGGCAGAAGATGCTCGGCCCTGGCAATCCGCGCGGTTGAGTAAGCGCCGCGCTCCGGCCCGAAGGTCGCGACCCGATCGCCCTCCCGCAACGCGGTGCCCGGTCCCGCGGCGAGCACGCGGCCCGCGGCTTCCATCCCCAGCGCGGCGGGGAAGGCAACGGGATAGACGCCGCTTCGATGATAGGTGTCGATGAAATTGAGCCCGATCGCCTCGTTCGCCATCAGCACTTCGCCGGGTCCCGGCGACGGAAGCGTGGCCTCCTCCCATTCGATCACGTCGGGACCGCCGGAGCGGTGGAGGATGGCGCGGAGGGCTTTCATCGCTGCTGCCCTAGCGCTCCCTTGTTGCACCGACAAATGCAGCTAGGCTCTGGCGCATGGGCGATGGGCCGCGAAAAAGTGATGGAGACGCGCAGAGCGTGCGCGTCGATTTCTACGGGCGCCTCGCCGCCGTCGCGGGCCGTTCGGTACGCATCGATCTGGCCGAGGGCATGACGATCGCTTCGCTTCGCGCACAGCTTGCCGGCCAGCGCCCGGAATTTCGCGGCCTGCTGCCTTCGACCTCGGTCCGCGCGCTCGTCGACGACCAACTCGCCGAGGAAACGACGCCGGTCGTGCCGGGGTCGATTGTCGGCTTCTTCCCACCGGTGTCGGGTGGCTGAGCCCCTCGTCACGGCCGAGCTGCTCGCGGACGACTTCGACCCGGCCGAACGCCTCCGCGCCTTCACGCGCACCTTGGCCGGGCAGTCGGGCGCGGTTGCGACGTTCACGGGCCTCGTGCGCGGCGAGAATGCGTCCGGCCAGCCGGTGGCCCGGCTCCGCCTCGACCATCATCCCGTGCTGACCGCGCAGACGCTCGATGCCATCGCTGCGTCGGCGGTCGGGCGCTTCGCGCTCGATGCGGTGGAGGTCGCCCATCGCTGCGGGACCATCGCCGCCGGTGAGCCGATTGTCTGGGTCGCCGTCGCCGCCCGCCATCGCCGCGCGGCCTTCGAAGCGGTGGACTTTCTGATGGATCGCCTCAAGACCGAGGCCATGTTCTGGAAATGCGAAGAAGGCCCGGCCGGCGAAACCTGGATCGAGCCGACGGCTGACGACCACGCCGCCCGGTCGCGTTGGGGCACGGTTTCATGAGCGGCATCGACGAGGCGCTGTCCTTCCATCCGTTGCGGATCGCGGTGCTGACCGTGTCCGACACGCGCACCGAGGCGAACGATACGTCCGGGGCGCTGCTCGCGTCGCGCCTTCGTGAGGCAGGGCACGAACTTGCCGATCGGGCGATCGTCCCGGACGATGTTGATGCGATCCGCAATTGTGTCCGGCAGTGGGCCGAGGCAAGCGACATCGACGTGATCCTGACCACCGGGGGGACCGGCTTTGCTCCCCGCGACGTCACGCCCGAAGCCGTGCGTCCGCTCTTCCGCCGCGAGATGGAAGGCTTCGCGATCCTGTTTCACCAGGCGAGCGCGACCACGGTCGGCCTTTCGACCATGCAGTCGCGCGCGGTCGCGGGGCAGATCGGCGATACCTTCATCTTCTGCCTGCCCGGCTCTACCGGCGCCTGCCGCGACGCCTGGGACCTTGTGCTCGGGCAGGCGCTCGACAGCCGCTACCGGCCCTGCTCGGTCGCGTCCAACATTCCCCGGCTTCGCGAGCGCTGAGGATGAGCGACCTCAGTCATGTTGGGGGCGACGGGCGAGCGGCGATGGTCGATGTCTCGGCGAAGACCGCGACCCAGCGCACCGCTGTCGCGCGCGGCCAGCTTCGCTGCTTAACAGCGACCCTCGACCGGGTCGCCGAGGGGAGTGCCCCCAAGGGCGCAGTGATTCAGACCGCCGAGCTGGCGGGGATCATGGCGGCCAAGCGGACGGCCGACCTCATCCCCCTTTGCCATCCGCTGGCGCTGACAAAGGTCGCGGTGCGGATCGAGCCCGACGCTGCGCTTCCCGGCTTTAGGGTCGAGGCGGAGGTCCGGACGACCGGCAAAACCGGCGTCGAGATGGAGGCACTGACCGCGGTCTCGGTCGCCTGCCTTACCCTGTTCGACATGCTCAAGGCGATCGACCGGTCGATGGTCATCGAGGCGATTTCCATTGTCTCTAAGACCGGCGGCAAGTCGGGATTGTGGGAGCGATGATCCGCTTCGAGGAAGCGCTCGACCTCCTCATCGGACAAATTGCGCCACTTGCCGGCGAATCGGTCCGGCTCGCCGACGCTCATGGCCGAACCCTGGCAGCGCCAGTCCGAGCGGCGATCGACTCCCCGCGCGCGGACGTCTCCGTGATGGATGGTTATGCGGTGCGGACCGCCGAACTCGGGGAAGGGGGAGCGGCCCTGCCGGTACGCGGGGAATCGCGTCCGGGGCTTCCGCCAGAACCGCTTCCCGCGGCCTCCTGCATGCGCATCTTCACCGGAGCGCCCATTCCGCCGGGGGCTGATCGGGTCGTGATGCAGGAGGAGGTCGAGCGCGACGGCGACTTGGCCATATTCAAGGCGCCGGGCGCCTCGCGCTTCATCAGGTTCGCCGGATCGGATTTCCGGATCGGCGAGCTGCTTCTCCCCGCCGGGCGTCCGCTGACACCAGCGGCACTTGTCGCCGCCGCGGCGGCGGACGTCGGTGAGCTCCTGGTTCATCGCCGACCCCGTGTGCGGCTTATCGCAACCGGGGACGAATTGGTGGAAGCGGGATCAGCGCGCGCAAATACCTCTGTCATCCCCGACAGCGTCAGCCACGCGGTCGCCGCGCTTGCCCACGAGCAGGGCGCCGAGGTGCTGGGAATCGATCGGCTCGGGGACGAGCTCGATACGCTTCGCAAAGCTGCCGCCAGCGCGCTGCTCGATGCCGACGTGATCGTGGTGAGCGGCGGCGCCTCGGTCGGCGAGCGCGACTTTGCCCGCGCCATGTTCGCCGATGCCGAGCCGCGGTCCATCTTCTCGAAGGTCGCCATGAAGCCAGGCAAGCCAGTCTGGCTGGCGCGCGCGGGAAGCACGCTCATCCTCGGACTTCCGGGCAATCCCGCCTCGGCGATGGTCACGGCGCGTCTCTATCTTGCCCCGTTGCTCCGCGGCCTTGGTGGGAGCGACCCCCGGTCGGCGCTCCGCTGGCGGAGCATGACGCTCGCCGCCGCGCTTCCCCCCACGGGCCCTCGCGAGACCTTCGCGCGCGGGCATGAGGAGGGCGGATGCGCCAACTTGTTCTCGCACCAGGACAGCAATGGCCAGAAGGGGTTCGCCGAAACCACCCTGCTGATCAGATTGCCGCCGGGCGATCTGCCGATTGTCGAAGGAAGCCCGGTCGAGGTGCTCGATTTCTGAACGTCAGCCACCAAGCACCAGCTTCAGTCCGGCGACGAGCAGCACAAGGCCAAGGGCCTTCAACACCAGCGGTGCCTGCAGCCTGATGCCGAGGGTCGTTCCCAGCAGCGCTCCGGAAAGCACGGCCGCCGCGTAGAGCGGAAGGTCTGGCGGGAGCACGCTCACGGACGCCAGATTGCCAAGCAGTCCGGCGGCCGAGTTGCACAGGATGAAGGCGGCGGCCACGCCCGAGGTCGGCTTGGGCCGGCTCCAGGCGAGGAACAGCAGCAGGGGCGAGAGGAAGATGCCGCCGCCGGTCCCGGTGAGGCCAGACAGGAGCCCGATCCCACAGCCGAGCAGGATTCCGAGCCACACCGGCGGGTCGCGGACCTCTTGCTCGGCCCGCCTATCGCCCGGCCACAGCAGCCTTGCCGCGGAGAGCAGGAGGACCAAGCCGACCAGCGGCTTGTAGACCGCGCCGGACAGCGGAATGCTCCCGCCGAGCACTGCAAACGGCATGGCGCCGACGAGGAACGGCCAGAGGGTCCGCCAGCGGAACTGGCCGGCGCGCAGGTATCGAATCGAGCCCAGCGCCGCGACAATGAGGTTGAGCACGAGCGCGGTCGGCTTCATTACCGCGGGTGGCAGGCCGAACAGCGCCATCAGCGCGAGATAGGCCGAGGCGCCGCCGTGGCCGACGCTCGAATAGAGCAGGGCGCCGACGAACATGCACAGGGCGAGCAGCCATTCCGGCGCCAAGCTCAGCCCCCGGTCACGCTCATGTGGCGGGCGACGGCCGGGGCCGGGGCATCGATCCGGAAATCATGCCTGGCGGGCTTGCCGGCGATGAGGCGGTCGAGCGCCTCCTCGAGCGCGTCATGGTCACCGGCCCGGAGCAGATCGCGGGTCTCGATTTTCTGGTCATGCCCGAGGCAGCCGAAGATCGTGCCGGTCGCCGCCACCCGGACCCGGTTGCAGCCGCCGCAGAAATTGTCGGTCAGCGGCGTGATGAGGCCAAGCCTGCAAGCCGTTCCGTCGACCCGGAAATAGCTGGCCGGTCCGGCCGTGCGCTCGAGCGTCGGGACGAGCGCGAATTCTGCTTCGAGCTCGCGCTTCACGCGGTCGAGCGGAAGGTAGTGACGCGTCCGGTCCTCTTCGACCGCGCCCAAAGGCATCGTCTCGATCAGCGCCAGGTCATGCCCCTCTGCCACGCACCAGCGGAGCATCGCCGCAATCTCGTCCTCGTTGACGCCCGCAAGCGCCACCATGTTAGCCCGGATCCGTAGCCCCGCCGCCTTCGCGGTGGCGATCCCGTCAAGCACGCGGCCCACGTCGCCCCCACGGGTGATGGCGCTGAACCGATCGGGGTCGCGGCTATCGAGGCTGACATTGACCCGGCGTACCCCGGCGCGGACCAGCCTCGCGGCGGCCGCTGCCAGCCGATTGCCGTTGGTCGTCAGGGTCAGTTCGTCGAGCCCGTTGCCGAGCCGCCGACCGATCGCATCGACCAGATCGAGGACGTCACGCCGAACCAGCGGCTCCCCGCCGGTGAGCCGTATGCGCCGGACCCCGCGGGCGATGAAGAGGTCTGCGAGTTGCTTCAGCTCGCCCAGTGTCAGCAGATCCTCGCGGGGGAGGAAGGTCATCCGCTCGGCCATGCAGTAGCGGCAGCGAAGGTCGCAGCGATCGGTGACCGACAGGCGGACATAGTCGATCCGACGCCCGAAGCGGTCAATCATCGCCGGCCTGTCCGCCATCTCCACGCTTCTGTCTCCTCGCCGAAGGGGCATCCTCCCGCTGCGCCGCCAGCCTCGCCCGCCAACCGCCATCGGGCAAGTCACTATCGGCGAACGCCTTCCTCCGACGCGTGAAGACATGGCGGCCCTCCGGCGATATGCGCGTCCCCGATGGCCCGGCTGCTACTCTTCAACAAACCGTACGGGGTCGTGTCGCAATTCACCGACCGGGGGTCGCCGACGACCCGCGCGACCCTATCGGACTTCATTGCGGTGAAGGGCGTCTATCCGGCCGGTCGGCTCGACCGCGACAGCGAGGGCCTGCTGCTGCTCTGCGACGACGGCCGGCTTCAGGCGCGCATTGCCGACCCGCGCTTCAAGCTGCCCAAGACCTATCTCGTGCAGGTGGAGGGGGACCCGCAGGAGGCGGCGCTCGACGCCTTGCGCAAGGGCGTCCTGCTGAACGACGGCATGACCCGGCCCGCCGACATCGAGCATATCGATGATCCGGCCCTCTGGCTACGCGACCCGCCCATCCGCGTGCGCAAGTCCGTTCCTGACAGCTGGCTCAAAATCACCATCCGCGAGGGGCGCAACCGGCAGGTGCGTCGGATGACCGCGGCGGTCGGCCTGCCAACGCTTCGCCTCGTCCGCTGGGCAGTAGGAGCATGGACGGTCGCGGGCATCGCTCCCGGCCATTATGAAGAACTGGCCGTCTAGGCGCTCCGGCCGAGCCGCTTATAGGAACCGCCAAAGATCTCGGAATTTCGATGAACTATCGTCACGCCTTTCACGCTGGAAACAGCGCCGATGTCGTCAAGCACAGCCTGCTGATCGCGCTCGTCCGCGCTCTTCAGCAGAAGCCTGGCGCCCTGACCCTGATCGACACCCATTCGGGCTGCGGGCTCTACGATCTCGACGACGACAAGGCCCAGCGCACCCTCGAGGCCGAACAGGGCGTGATGCGGGTAATGGACGACACCAACCCGCTGCTCGACGACTATCGTGCCTCCGTGACGGCGGTGAATGAGGGGGGAGAGGGCAATCTCTATCCGGGCTCGCCGCAGTTCCTGGCCCAGCTCTTGCGTCCGCAGGACGTACTGATCCTCAACGAAAAGCACCCCGAGGATGCGGCGGCGCTGCGCAGCGCCATGCGCGGGACTCCTGCCGCCGTGCATGAGCGCGACGCCTACGAGCTCTGGCTGGCCCTGCTGCCGACCAGGACTCCGCGCGGTGTGGTGGTGGTCGACCCTCCCTACGAGCAGACCGACGAGCGGGCCCGGATCACCGCGACGCTTGCCGCCGCCACGCGCAAATGGGCGCATGGCGTGACGGTCATCTGGTATCCGCTGAAGGACCGCGAGACGCACGAAAGGTGGAAGCAGCAGCTGCGCCGCCTCGGCATCCCCAAATTCATGACGATCGAGCACTGGCTGTTCGATGCCGAGCAGCCCGGCGTCTACAACGGTGCCGGCCTGTTCGTCGTCAATCCGCCCTATGCCTTCACGCAGGCGCTGCCACCCTTGCTCGAAGCGCTGCGCACTGCGCTTGCCCCCGATGGGCACCGGGGCAGGATCTTCGCGGAATGGCTGAACGCCTGAGGTGCGCGGGCGCTGCGGCATCGCAGCGGCGTCATGGAGGCCCGAGCCGGAATCGAACCGGCGTGCAAGGATTTGCAGTCCTCTGCGTCACCACTCCGCCATCGGGCCTCGAAGCGTGGGTTGCGGCTCCTAAGCCGAACCGCGCCCGGGCTGTCAATCTTTACCCGACGCCTTTGCGACCGGTGCCCCGCCCGCAGGCGGGATGACCGAAAGGAGCGGATTGCCCTTCACGACACGGATCTTCACCGCCTTGGAAGCGAGAAGGTAGCGTTTTGCCGCGGCCTGCAGCTGCGCCGGGGTCACCGCCTCATAATCGGCCTTCTGGGTCAGGATCGTCTCGAGCGTGAACGGGTCTCGGCCGAGGTCCTCGAGCGCGGTCAGCCAGTAGGCGTTGCCGTCGCGGGCGCGGTCGATCGAGGCGACGAGCGGCTTCCTCGCGCGATCGAGCTCATCCTGGTCGATTGGCTTGGCGGCAAGCGCCGCGGCAATCTCCTGCGCTTCGCCGAAGAAGGCGTCGAGCTTCTCCGGCGGGGCTTCGATCTGCGCCGCGAGATAGCCATAGTCGCCCCAGGTCGAGGAGGCGGCATGACCCGCGCTCGGCGAATAGCTGACGCCTTCCTGTTCGCGCAGCTGCTCGGTGAGGCGCAGCTGGAAGACCGAGCCGAGCAGGCTCAGCATCCGGGCTTCCTTGCGGGTCTTGGGTGCGTAGCCGGTGGTCGGCCAGGCGATGAAGCCCGAGGCCTGGTCGTCGCGGCCCTTGTGGAACAGCGTGATCGGGCCGGACGGAGGAGCTGCCGGGAAGCGCATTGCGCCCACGGGCAACTTTGTCTCGGTCCTGGGGGCAAGCGCACCGAAGGTCGCGGCGGTTTCGGCAATGGCGCGGTCGACATCGATGTCTCCGACCACGATGACCTCGATTGCCCCGGTCTTGAGCGCGGGGTCGAGCAGGGCTCGTCCGTCGGCGATGCTGCTCGCACGCATGGCGGCGCGGCCGGGAATTGCCCAGCGCTTGTCGCCGCTGCGCAGGATCAGCCCGAGCTCGCGGCCGAGCAAGCCGCCGGGCGAACTTTCGAAGCGGTCGTGGATCGAACCCGCGGTCGACTTCAGCCGCTCCCAGCCGAGCGGACGCCAAGCCGCATCGGTCAGGAAGGCCGCAAGCAATTGCATTTCGGTCCGGAAATCGGCCGGACGGGTTCCGCCGCCGAGGATGAAGCGCTCGTCCTCGACCGCGAAGTTGGCGGCGACCAGCTTGCCGGTGGTGGCGCGGTTGATCGAATCGGCGTCGAGCTTGCCTGTCCCGCCAAAGATCAGGCCCGGGCTGAGCGCCCACTCCGGGCTGAGCCGCGCAGGATCCATCGCCAGTCGGCCGTTACCGAAGCGGACCGTGACGAGGATCTGCTCCTTGCGGCTGCTGCTCGGCCGGACGGTCAGGCGGACCCCATTGGCGAAGCGGACCTGCGTGGTGCCGATGTCGGCGAAGGTCTTGCGCTCGGCGACTGAGCCCGGGGTCCCGAACTGGTCGTAGGGCCAGGCCACCTTGGCCTGCGCCAATGGTGCCGTCACCGCGACCTTGCGGCTCTGCTCGTAGGCGGCCAGCAGGGTTTCGCGGGTGGCGACCGGACGGGGAAGCGTCAGGTAGAGGAGGGGGCCCGAGCCGGCGAACAGGCGGCGCACGGCGCCGTGGATCCGGTCGGTGGTGAGGCTTGGCTCGATCGTTCGGAAAAAGGCGAGCCGGTCGGCGGGCGAGGTCACGACCGTGTCGCGATTGACCGCCCCGACGAGCGTCTCGGCGAGCGCGTTGCTGGCCCGCGTGGGGGCCGCCGCCACCGACGCTTCGAGCGCGGCGCGGGCGCCGGTGAGCTCCCGTTCGAGTTCGTCGGGGGTGACCCCGAATTCGACCAGCCGGCGCTGCTCCTCGTCGAGCGCGGCCAGCGCGGCGCGCCAGTTGCCGAGCCGGGCTTCGGCGACGAGACTGGTCGTCTCGGCGGTGCGCTGGTTGTCGCCGACGGACAGGCGTGCGCTGACGAAGGGCGGGTTGGTGTCGCGCTGCGCCAGCTTCTCGAGGCGCCGATTGAGGATCGCCACGGCGATTTGATTTTCAAGGTCGGCCTGACGCTTGGCCGCGCTGTCGGGTTCGAGATCGGGCGGTCGCACCCAGTTCAGCGACGGGGACGCCGCGATGGCGGAATCGACGAAGACGCGCGCGTCGGTGGCGCGGGTGCCGGGCTTGCCCTCGTCGGCCGGGACGCCGGCGGGACCGACCCCGCGCCAGTCGCCGAATTGCTCGCGGATGCGGCGTTCGATGTCGCCCGGATCGATGTCACCGGCAATGATCAGGGTCGCCCGCTCGGGCCGGTACCAGGCCCGGTAGAAATCGAGCAGCCGCTGGCGGGGCGCGGTGCGGATGACCTCGGTCGTGCCGATCGGAAGCCGGTTCGGCAGGAGCTGGCCGGGATAGAGCCAGGCTAGCTGGTCGACGGCCTGGCGATAGCCCGGGCTGGCGCGGACCCGCTCCTCGGACAGGATGATTCCCCGCTCTCGGTCGATCGCCGCGCTGTCGAGCTTGGCTTTGCCAGCAATCTCGCGGAGCAGGAATAACGCCTCGTCGAGGGTTGGCTTGTCGGTCTGCGGAAGGTCGAGCTTGAACACCGTCTGGCCGAAATCGGTCGAGGCGTTGGTGTCTGGGCCGAAGCGCAGGCCGTGGCGCTCAAGCCGCCGGACGAACTCGCCCTCCGGGACATTCTCGGTCCCGTTCAGCACCATATGTTCGAGGAAATGCGCGAGCCCACGCTGGTCGTCGGCCTCGTTCAGCGAGCCCGTGTCGATCCGCAGCCGCACGGAAGCGAGGCCCGGCGGAGTCCGGTTCTGGCGGATGATGTAGCGCATCCCGTTCGGAAGCGTCCCGAGTTTCAGCTCCGGGTCCACACGCAGGCCGTCCCCCTTCATCCACGAGGACTCGGTCGTGGCAGCCGGCCCTTGAGCGACGAGCGGGGCGGCGGTCGAAAGCAGGAAAAGGGCGGCGGGAACGGCTGACCAACGCATCGAATTCACGAACTCCCGCCAGAATCACAGAGACTTGAGACCCGCCTTGTAGAGCCGAGCCGACGCGTGATGCCAAGCATCGAAGCTGCATGGCTCGACCTCGTGGCCGCAGGCTTCGACGAACGGCGGTCGCGTTGCTTGGCGCGCGATGCGGAGACGGGTACATGGGCGGTTGAACTTCTAGTGTCTTAGTGACATAAGACAGCTGTGATCAAGAGGATAGACATGGACTTTGCCGCTGCCCGTCGCGCGATGGTCGACAGCCAGCTTCGCCCGCAGGCGGTCACCGATCCGCTGGTGGTGAACGCCATGGCGAGCGTTCCGCGCGAGCGCTTCGTGCCGGAAGACTCGGCCGCGATCGCCTATATCGACCGCATGGTTCCCCTCGGCGGTGGCCGCATGATGAGCCCGCCCGCGAGCCTTGGCCGGATGCTGACCGAACTGGCCTGCCGCCCCGGCGAGCGCGCGCTCGTGATCGGCGCGGCGACCGGCTATGCGGCGGCGGTGCTTGCCGAGATGGGTCTCAAGGTCGTGGCGCTCGAAAGCGACGCCGACCTAGCGGCCGGCTCGGTCGCAGGCGAGGGCGTCACCGCAGTCTCCGGACCGCTCGAGCAGGGCGCGCCGTCGCAGGCGCCCTTCGACGTCATCCTGATCGACGGCCAGATCGAGGAATTGCCGGAGGCGCTGGTCCAGCAGTTGAAGGTCGGCGGTCGCCTCGCCACCTGTCTTGTCGAAGGCGGCGTGCCCCGGCTGATGGTCGGCACCCGCTCCGTTCACGGGTTTGGGCTCAAGTCGATTGCCGACGCTAGCATGGCCCCCCTGCCGGGATTCGCCCGGGCCGAAGTCTTTACCTTCTAGGACCGGGAGAATTCCCATCTTGCCACGTCTTCTCGCCTGCTGCGCGACCGCAGCGCTGGCGCTGTCCAGCCCCGCTGCGGCGGATACGCTGCGCGAGGCGCTCGTCTCCACCTATCGCACCAACCCGACGCTGAACGCGCAGCGCGAGGCGCTTCGTTCGACCGACGCCGGCGTCGCGATCGCACGGGCCGCTGGCCGGCCGCAGGTCAGTGGCGTCGTCGGGGTCAACCGCGACCTCACCCGCTCGGGCATTCTCGATACCGGCGGATCCAAGGGGCCGACCGTGTCGGGCGGCGTCGATCTCAGTCTTCCGCTTTTCACCGGCGGCCGGGTCCGCAATTCGGTCGCCGCGGCCCAGACCCGCGTGGCGGCGGGCCGGGCGACCCTCCGAGCGGTCGAGGGCGACGTCTTCACTGATGCTGTCGCGGCCTACATGGACGTGATCCGCGACCGCGCCATCGTCGAGCTGAACCAGAACCAGATCCGGGTTCTGTCGACCAATCTCGAGGCCACCCGCGACCGTTTCGAGATCGGCGACGTGACCCGCACCGACGTGGCGCAGAGCGAATCGCGTCTCAGCCTGCAGCGCTCGCAGCTGGCCAATGCGCAGGCCCGGCTTGCCGCCAGCGAGGAGAATTACCGCCGCATCGTGGGCCGCGCGCCCACGACCCTGTCCTCGCCGCCGCCGCTTCCGCCGCTTCCGGCGAGCGCCGACGAGGCCGTACGGATCGCCATTGCGCAGAACCCGGACGTCATCGCCGTGGTTCGCCAGGCCGAGGCCGCCGGGCTCGATGTCCGTACGGTTCGGGCAGACCGCCTGCCGACCGTCTCGGGCGTGCTCAGCGGCGACTATCTCAATCGTGTCGGTGGGGATTCGGGCGGGCTTCCGCGCTCGGGCACGCAAACGACCATTGGCGTCAACGCGCGCATCCCGCTCTACCAGGGCGGCTTGCCGTCGGCCCGCATCCGCCAGGCGCAGGCGCTCGAAGGGCAGTTGCTCGAGCAGGTGATCGGTACTGAGCGGCTGGTCGTCGCCAATACCCGTTCCGCCTTTGCGTCCTACGAAGCCGCCAACCGCGCGATCCAGTCGAACGAGGTTGCGGTGTCGGCTGCCAGCCTTGCGCTCGAAGGCGCCCGCGCGGAGCGCAGCGTCGGCACGCGGACCGTGATCGAGGTGCTTAATGCCGAGCAGGAACTGCTCAACGCGCAGGTCCAGCTCGTGACCGCGCGCCGCGACCAATATGTCGCCGGCTTCCAGCTCCTGAACGCCATGGGTCAGGCCGAAGCCGATGACCTCGGTCTCGAGGGCGGCGCGCTCTACGATCCGACCGGCAATTACCGGAAGGTTTCGGGCAGCTGGAACGACTGGGCGGGCGAGGGGCGGCATGATCCGCAGTCGACGCGCACGGTGACTGCGGCCGAAACGCCGGTGGCTGGACCGCCCGTGGGGGTGACAACGCCGCAGCGTTGAGGCAGCTAGGCGCGATGGCTGGCCGCGAACCTTCGATGGAAGACATCCTGGCGTCGATCAAGAAGGTGATCGCCGAGGAGAAGGAGCTGCGTTCGGGCGGCACGGTGACCGTGCCTGCGCCCGAGGCCGAGCCATTGGTCGATGCGACGCCCGAAGCGACTGCCCCCGAAGTGCTCGAACTCGACGAACCGATGGTCGAGGAAGTGGTGCTCCCGCCGGTTGACCTCGGGCCGCCGCTGGTCAGCGAGGATGCGGCGGAGGCGAGCCGGGCCAAATTGGTCGCGCTTCAGGAAGTCGCCGCGACCGCGCCGCCGCCGCCGACGGTCAATCCGCTCGAGCAGGTGGTGCGCGACATGCTTCGGCCGATTCTCAAGGACTGGCTCGACCAGCACCTGCCCGCGATCGTCGACGAGCATGTGAAGCGCGAGATCGGCCGCATCACCGGGCAGCCGCTCTAAGAAAACGCGCACTTGCGGTTCATCGCCGCGCTGCTACGCCCTGCCGCCATGACCAAGCGTATGCTGCTGCTGGCGGCCGTTGCCGCCCTTGTCGCCCCGACCGTGGTGGAAGCCCGGCCGATGACCGCCACCGACATGCACATGATGCGTCGCCTCGGCAGTCCTGATGTCTCTCCCGACGGCCGCTATGCCGTCTTCAGCCTGTCGACCACCGACCTTGCGAAGAACAAGCGCAACAATGTTCTCCACCTGCTCGACCTGACGAAGCGGGGCGCCGCGCCGCAGCCGATCTCCGGGGCCGAAGGTGGCCATGACGCGGTGTTCGGGCCCGACGGCGCACTCTATTTCCTCAAGGCGGTGGGCGACCGCGACCAGCTTCACCGCATGCCGCTCGGCGGCCAGGCCGCTGTGATGAGCGACTTCGGCGCCGACATCTCGGGCTTCAAGCTTTCGCCGCGCGGCGATTCGGTGCTCGTCTGGGCCGATCAGCGCGACTGCCCCGACCTCGCCTGCGCCGCGACCACCTTCGCAGCCAAGGAGCCCGGCTCGGGCCGAGTCTACGATCAGTTGTTCGTGCGCCACTGGGACACCTGGGCCGAGCCCGGCACCAAGAGCCGCATCTACACCTTCCCGATCGCGAACGGCCGGCTTCAAGGCTTCGGCACGCGCGTGACCGGAAGCCTCGTCGGCGACACGCCGTCGAAGCCTTTCGGTGGCGGCGAGGAGATCGACTGGTCGAAGGATGGCCGTACGGTCTTCTTCGCACTGCGCGAGGCCGGGCGGATCGAGCCCACCTCGACCAATCTCGACGTCTTCGCGGCGCCGGCAGATGGATCGGGCGAGCCGACCAACCTCACGCCCGACAATGACGGCACCGACACGCTCCCGACCGTCTCCCCCGACGGTCGGACCCTGGCCTACGTCTCGATGGCCCGCGCCGGCTACGAGGCCGATCGCCAGGTCCTCAAGCTGCGCGACCTCGCCAGCGGCCAAGTGCGCGCGCTGACGCAAGGGTGGGACCGTTCGGTCGGCTCGATCGCCTGGGCCCCCGATGGCAAGTCGATCCTGGTCACCGCCGACGACACGCTCGAAGGACCGATCTTCCGGGTCGACGTCGCTAGCGGCAAGGTCGCGCGGCTGACCGCCGAGGGGCATGCCGGCAACGTCCACGCCCTTCCCAACGGCGCCGTCCTCTACACCTCGAACAGCATCCAGGCGCCCGACGACCTCTATCTTCTCCGTGGCAAGGCCAAGCCGGTCCAGCTGACCGCGGTCAACAAGACGCTGCTCGCCGAGCTCGATCCCGTCACCGTCGATCGCTTCAGCTTCGCCGGTGCCAATGGCGACAAGGTCTGGGGCATCAAGATCAAGCCCGTGACCAGCGCCACCCTTCCGGTCGCCTTCGTGGTTCACGGTGGGCCGCAGGGCAGCTTCGGCAATGGCTGGTCCTATCGCTGGAATCCGCGCGTCATGGCGTCGATGGGGATGGGCGTCGTCAGCGTCGATTTCCACGGGAGCACGGGCTACGGCCAGGCCTTCACCGACAGCATCCGCAACAACTGGGGCGGCTGGCCGCTCGAGGACCTGCAGAAGGGGCTTGCCTACGCCACCGCGCAGGACAAGCAGCTCCAGGCCGACAACGCCTGCGCGCTCGGTGCCAGCTACGGCGGCTACATGATGAACTGGATCGCGGGGAACTGGCCGGACCGGTTCAAGTGCCTCGTCCAGCATGACGGCGTGTTCGACGCCCGCGCCATGGCCTACGAAACCGAGGAGCTGTGGTTCGACGAGTGGGAGCATGGCGGCAAGACCTATTATGAGGATCCGGCCGCGTTCGAGCGCTGGAACCCGGTCAACCATGTCGCCAAGTGGAAGACCCCGATGCTGGTCATCACCGGCGAGAAAGACTTCCGCATCCCCTACACGCAGGGGATCGCTTCCTTCACCGCGCTTCAGCGGCGCAACATTCCGTCCAAGCTGGTGGTCTTCCCCGACGAGAACCACTGGGTGCTTAAGCCGCAGAACTCGATCCAGTGGTATCGCGAGGTCGAGCGCTGGCTGAAGCAGTGGACGGGTAGCGCGCAATAACGCCGCTCCTCTTAAGGGGAGCTGTCAGCGCAGCTGACTGAGGGGTTCTCCGAGCATCGCGGGAACCCCTCCGTCGCCTTCGGCGACGCCTCCCCTGAAGGGGAGGGGCGGGTTGTGCAGTGCAACAACCCTGCGCTAACCGCATCCCATGACCGAACTGCCGAAGACCTTCGAACCGGGCCCGATCGAAGCCCGCTGGTATGATCACTGGGAGGGTTCCGGCCAGTTCCGCCCCGAGCGGAAGGACGCCGAGCCCTTCACCATCGTCATGCCGCCGCCCAACGTCACCGGCAGCCTCCACATTGGGCATGCGCTCGACAATACGTTGCAGGACATCCTGACGCGCCGCGCCCGTATGCAGGGCAAGGACGCGCTCTGGGTCGTCGGCACCGACCATGCCGGCATCGCCACGCAGATGGTGGTCGAGCGGCAGATGGCCGAGCGCCAGCAGAAGCGCACCGACTTCGCCCGCGACGACTTCGTCGCCAAGGTCTGGGAATGGAAGGAAGAGAGCGGCGGCCAGATCACCCTCCAGCTCCGCCGCCTCGGCGCCTCGTGCGACTGGTCGAACGAGCGCTTCACCATGGACCCGGGCTTCTCGAAGGCCGTGCTCAAGGTGTTCGTCGAGCTCCACAAGCGCGGCCGCATCTACCGCGACAAGCGCCTGGTGAACTGGGACCCGAGGTTCGGCACCGCCATCTCGGATCTCGAGGTCGAGACCAAGGACGTCCCGGGCAAGTTCTGGACGCTCCGCTACCCACTCGCCGACGGCAGCGGCCACATCGAGGTCGCCACCACCCGCCCCGAGACGATGCTCGCCGACATGGCGGTTGCCGTGCACCCGGAAGATGCGCGCTACACCGCGCTGGTCGGCAAGCAGATCAGGCTCCCGATCACCGGCCGCCTGATCCCGATCGTCACTGACGAACATGCCGATCCCGAGCTCGGCTCGGGTGCGGTCAAGATTACCCCGGGCCACGATTTCAACGACTTCGAGGTCGGGCGCCGCGCCGGGATCAGGGCCGGCGACATGCTCAACATGCTCGATGCCGCCGCCAACGTCTGCCAGACGCAGGACGGCCTCGTGCCCGAAGAATTGCTCGGCCGCGAGCGCTTTGACGCGCGCCGCCGAGTGGTGGAACTGCTGGACGAGGCGGGCGCGCTGGTGAAGGTCGAGGACCGCACCATCGCCACTCCGTTCGGCGACCGCTCGGGCGTCGTGATCGAGCCCTGGCTGACCGACCAATGGTATGTCGACGTCAAGCCGCTCGCCGAGCGGGCCGCCGCGGCGACCCGCTCGGGCGAGATCAAGATCGTGCCGGAGACCTGGTCGAAGACCTGGTTCAATTGGCTCGAGGGCATCCAGCCCTGGTGCGTTTCGCGCCAGCTCTGGTGGGGTCACCAGATTCCGGCCTGGTACGACGCCGACGGCACGCCCTTCGTGGCAGAGACCGAGGAAGAGGCGCGCGCGCTGGCCGGCGACGATCGCGAACTGACCCGCGACCCCGACGTCCTCGACACCTGGTTCAGTTCGGCGCTGTGGCCCTTCGCCACGCTCGGCTGGCCCGAGGAGACCGCGGACCTCAAGCGCCATTACCCCAACGACGTCCTCATCTCCGGCTTCGACATCCTGTTCTTCTGGGACGCCCGGATGGCGATGCAGGGCCTCGAGTTCATGGACGAGGTGCCGTGGCGCACCCTCTACCTCCACGGGCTCGTCCGCGACGCCCAGGGGCAGAAGATGTCCAAGTCCAAGGGCAACACGGTCGATCCGCTTGGCCTCATCGACCAATATGGCGCTGACGCGCTGCGCTTCACGCTTGCCGCGATGGAAAGCCAGGGCCGTGACATCAAGCTCGATGAGAAGCGGGTCGAGGGCTATCGCAATTTCGCGACCAAGCTGTGGAACGCTGCCCGCTTCCTCCAGATGAACGGGGTGGGGGCTTCCACCTCGATCGAAGCACCGTCGGCGACTCTTCCGGTCAATCGCTGGATCATCGGCGAGGTGGTAGAGACGCTCGATCGCCTCAACCGCGCCTTCGACGAACTCCGCTTCGACGGCATGGCCGACGCCATCTACCACTTCACCTGGGGCACCTTCTGCGACTGGTATGTCGAGCTGGTGAAGGGGTCGTGGGACGAGGAGACCAAGGCCGTCGCCGCCTGGGCGTTCGACCAGATTCTTGTCATGCTCCACCCGTTCATGCCCTTCGTCACCGAAGAATTGTGGCATGCGATGGGGAGCCGGCCCTACGACCTCATCGTCGCCAGGTGGCCTGCGCCGCAGGCGTCGGTCGACCTCTCGGCCAAGGCCGAGATCGACAGCCTGATCGACGTTGTCGCGGGTGTCCGGACACTTCGCGCCGAGCTCAACATCCCCTGGACCGCGAGCTTGGTGCCGCACGTACTCGGCGGTGTGCCCGAGACCCTGGAGCGGCTGAACAAGGGCGCCTCGATCCTCGCTCGCATGGTCAAGGTCGAAGCCCCGGTCGAAGCCGACGCGCCCCCGCCGGGCTCGGCGCAGATTCTCGCCGCCGGCGCCACCGTCGCCTTCCCCCTCGGCGACGCGATCGACCTCGAAGCCGAGAAGGCCCGTCTCGCCAAGGCGATTGAGGCTGCCGCCAAGGATCGTGACAGTCTTGCCGCGAGGCTCGCCAACCCGGCTTTCGCCGAGCGCGCCAAGCCCGAAGCGGTGGCCAAGGCACGGGCTGACCATGAGGCCAGGTCGGCCGAAGCCGAGCGTCTTTCCGCCGCCTTGTCGCGTTTGGGGTGAATGGCCGACGCCGACGCTCCTCCGGTGCCCACGAAGGGCAGCCCCAATCGCCGTGACCTGACGCAGGGTCCGATCGCCCGGACCCTGCTCGCCTTTGCGCTGCCGACCCTCGGCTCGTCGATCATCCAGTCCCTGAACGGGTCGATCAACGCGGCCTGGGTCGGGCGGCTGATCGGCGAGGATGCGCTCGCCGCGACCGCGAACGCCAACATGACGGTGTTCGTCCTGACGGCCTTCACCTTCGGATTCTCGATGGCCTCGAGCATCCTCATCGGCCAGGCCTTCGGGCGCCGCGACGTGGATGCCGCGCGTCGTGCCTTCGGGACCGCGGTCGGCTTCTTCGCCATCCTCGGGACCTTGGTCGCGATCGCCGGCTGGTTTCTCAGCCCGCACATCCTCGGCCTGCTGGGCACCCCGCGCGAGGCGGTCCCGCTCGCCGACGCCTATCTGCGTGTCATCTTCCTCGGCATGCCGCCGACGATCCTCCTCGTCATGTCGATGATGGCGCTACGCGGCTCGGGCGACAGCCTGACACCCTTGTGGTTCATGATCCTCGCGGTGATTCTCGACAGCGGTCTGAACCCGCTGCTGATCGCCGGAATCGGGCCCTTTCCGCGCATGGGCATCGCCGGTTCGGCGACCGCGACCGTGATCGCCAACTGGGTCGCGCTCTTCGGGCTGGTCGCCTACATCTACGCCAAGGACCTCGTCCTTCGACTGCGCGGCGCCGAACTTGCCTATCTCAAGCCCGCCGGGGGCTGCCTCAAGACCATCGTCTTCAAGGGCCTGCCCATGGGCCTGCAGATGATCGTCATCTCGGTCTCGAGCCTGCTGCTCGTCGGCCTGGTCAACCGCGAGGGTGTCCACATCACCGCGGCCTATGGCGTCACCATGCAGCTGTGGACCTACATCCAGATGCCCGCGATGGCCTTCGGCGCCGCCGTCAGCGCGATGACCGCGCAGAACATAGGGGCCGGGCGGTGGGACCGGGTGGCGCAGATCACCCGCACCGCGATCGTCCAGACGCTGATCATCACCGCCAGCCTGATCGGCCTGTTCCTGCTCTTCGAGAAGCCCGCCCTCAGCCTCTTCCTCGGCATGGACAGCCCGGCGCTCCCCATCGCGATGCATATCCAGTGGATCGCCACCTGGAGCTTCCTCCTGTTCGGGATCACCCTCGTCCTATTCGGCACCGTCCGCGCCAATGGTGCGGTGATCGGCCCCCTGGTGATCCTTGCGGTGGGCCTCTTGCCGGTGCGGATCGGCTTCGCCTGGCTGGCGGAGCCATGGCTGGGCGCTGATGCCCTGTGGTGGAGCTTCCCGGTGTCGACCCTCGTCAACCTGACGCTGGCGATTCTCTACTATCGTTCGGGCCACTGGCGCGAAGCGCGGATGGCCGCGGGCCGGACTCAGCCGGCGGCGATCTGAGCCTCGCGCGGCGCGGCGACCCACACCGCGGCCCGCGCGACCTTCACCACCGCCGGGGTCTTTCCGGACAGTTCGCCGTCGATCGAGATGCGCTGGCTGGGCTTGGCGCTGATCTTGAATTCGCGCCCGCGATATTCGGTCATCGTCTGCTTGCGCGCGCGGAGCTTGAAGAGGGTGGCAAACCAGCTCCAGGCGAGGTGGACGAGGCTCCGCCCGGTCACCGCCTGGATGACGATCTCGCCGGATTGGAGGTCGGCATCCTCGATCAGCTCGATCCCGCCATGGAAGCGCCCGTTGGCGATCCGCGCCTCGGTCGCCCAGTGCTTGTGGATGGTCTTGCCGTCGTCGATCCGCAGCCGGAAGGGGCGGAACTTCACCGCCACCCGCAGCGCCCACAGCATATAGCCGACCATGCCGAGGTAGCGCTTGAGGTTGTGCGGCACGGTCTCGGCGATCATCGGCGACAGGCCCATGGCCGAGGCGTTGACGAAATAATCCCCGTCGATCGCGCCGAGGTCCATCTTCATCTTGCGCCCGTCGACGATGGTGTCGATCGCCGCTTCGAGGTTGGGACCCATGCCGAGCGTGCGCGAGAAGCTGTTCGCGGTCCCCAGAGGAAGAATGGCGAACACCGTGTCGGTGCCGAGGAAATCGTCGACCGTCGACGACAGGCTCCCGTCGCCGCCACCGACGATCACCATCGGCGGCTTCTTGGCCAGCGCCTCGCGCACGGTGCGCTGCATCTTCTCGGGATCGGTCACCGCCTGCGCGTCGATTAGTTCGACCCCGCGCTGCTGCAGCAGTTCGCGGGCCTTTTCGAACGCGTCGGCCCCATTGCGGCTCTTGGCGTTGACGATCAGGACGGCATGTTTCGGAAGCGTATCGTCGGTCATCCCCGCACAATGCTTGGAAGAGGAGGGTGGTGCCGCCATAACCGGTCCATGACCGCAACTTTTCCTGCCCTGCGCCTTCGCCGCGGCCGTTCGGCACCGTGGATCCGTTCGCTCCTTGCCGAGCATCGCCTCCATCCGAGCGACTTCATCCTCCCGCTCTTCATCTGCGAGGGGCAGGGCTGCGAGGAGCCGATCAAGGCCCTTCCGGGGGTCAGCCGCTGGACGGTCGACCGGATCGGCGCCCGCGCCCGTCAGGCCTGGAAACTGGGTATTCCCTGTGTCGCGCTTTTCCCCAACACGCCCAGTCACCTGCGGACCGACGGGGCCGAGGAAGCGCTCAATCCCGACAATCTCATCTGCCGCGCGGTCAAGGCGGTGAAGGATGCCTGCCCCGAGATCGGCGTCCTCACCGACGTCGCGCTCGATCCCTATACCGCGCACGGCCACGACGGCCTGACCGACAATTCCGGCTACGTCCTTAATGACGAGACCAGCGACATGCTGACGCGGCAGGCGCTGGTCCAGGCCGAGGCGGGCGCCGACATCGTCGCGCCCTCGGACATGATGGACGGCCGGGTTGCCGCCATCCGCGCAGCGCTCGAATCGGGTGGGCACCGCAACACCGCGATCATGGCCTATGCCGCCAAATATGCCTCGGCCTTCTATGGCCCCTTCCGCGATGCCGTCGGCAGTCTCGGCCGACTCAAGGGCGACAAGCGCACCTACCAGATGGACCCCGCCAATCGCTCCGAAGCGCTGCGGGAGGTCGCGCTCGACCTCGCCGAGGGCGCCGACATGGTGATGGTGAAGCCGGGCCTTCCCTATCTCGACATCGTCTCGGCAGTGCGCGAGCGGTTCGAGGTCCCGACCTTCGCCTATCAGGTGAGCGGCGAATATGCGATGATCGAGCATATGGCCGCTGCCGGGGGAGGCGAGCGCGACGCGCTGATCGTCGAAACCCTGCTCGCCTTCAAGCGGGCGGGCGCGAGCGGAATCCTCACTTACCACGCGATCGATGCCGCGCGCCTGCTCAATGCCTGACGTGATCGCCGAGACCGATCGCCTGCGCCTCCGCGAATGGGGGGAGGGCGACGAACAGCTTTTCTACGCAGTGATGAACAATCCGGTGGTGATGCGCTGGCTCGGCGGCGTCCAGACCCCCGAGCAATGGCACGATGTCGTCGAGCGGCTGCTCGGCTACCAGCGCGACTTCGGCTTCACCTTCTGGATCGTCGAGGAGCGCGCGACCGGCGAGATCCTCGGCTGGTGCGGCCTCAAGCGGATCAACTATCCGGGCGCGCCCAACCCGGGCGAGATGGAGATCGGCTGGCGCTTCCGGGAATCTGCGTGGGGCCGGGGAATCGCCAAGGAGGCCGCGATCGCGTGCCTCGACCTCGCGTTCGGGCGCTGGGCGAGCCCGTCGGTGATCGCCGTCACCTTCCAGCAGAACGAGGCAAGCTGGGGCCTGATGGAGCGGCTGGGGATGGTCTACGATCCCGCGCTCGACTTCGTCGACCCGCGCTATGCCGACGTCGGCCCTACCAAACAGTGGCGCCTGCTTGCGGAGCAATGGCCAGCCGCGCGGGCGGCCGCGCTGGAACGCCGGGCGTCCTAGCGGCGGAGCTGCCGTTCGAGGGCGTCGAGTTCGCTTCCCTGCCGCCGGTCGAGCGCGGCAAGGTCGGCCGCCACCGAACGGGCGATCTCGAGGTCACGGGGCACGAGCCGGCTGCCGCGCTGGATGCGCTCCGAGATGAGGCGGTCGAAATCGCCTAGTGCCTTGGTGAAGGGCGCCCGCGCCGCGACCGCCACCGATAGCAATTGCTGTGCGGCGATCCAGCTCTCGCTGCCCTTGGCGCCCGCTCCGGCTGCCGCCGCGCGGGCCGAAGCGATGGCAGGATCGACCTGCCGTGCCGCTTCGGCAGCCGTGCGGCGGGCGTCCGCGAGCGCCGCAGCCAATGCCGGGTCGGCGGGCAGTTCGCCCGAACGGTCGACAATCGGCAGTCGCGGATCGATCTTCTCGGCCGCGCGCGGGGCGAGCGACGGCGGCTCCTTGCCCCCCGAGGCGCAGCCGCCAGCAAGGACCAGCAGGGCGAGGGGGAAAGCGGATCGGAACGACATGTTCTTTCCTCTACCAGCGACAAGCCGTGCAACAAGGGGTTGCGCCCCGGCCAACCTCCTTCTAGATGCCCCCTCGGCAGGCGCCCGTAGCTCAGCTGGATAGAGCATCAGACTACGAATCTGAGGGTCGGACGTTCGAATCGTTCCGGGCGCGCCATTTGCAGACGGGGTCTTCCGCGAGGAGGGCCCCGTTTCTGTTTCGACGGCAAGCGACCGTTCGTTTCATCCCGAAAATCCTGGTTTTGCGCGTCCGTCTTCAGGAGTAGCCTTGTCGCGACAATCGTGATGAGGACTGACGCAATGGCCGATGCCGATCCTGCCATGCCCCCGTCGAAGGAGCTCGCCGCCATGCGAGGCTTGTTCGACCTCCAGCATCGCGCCTCGCGCCGTGAGCCGCCGGCCGACCTCGCGCAGCGCCGCGACCGGCTCGAGCGGCTGAAGATCATGGTCAAGGCGCGTGCCGACGCCTTCGCCGACGCGATCGCCGACGACTTCGGGACCCGGGCGAGGATCGAGACCGAGCTCATGGAACTCGTTCCGACGCTCTCGGCCATCGACCACGCCGCCAGGAACCTCGCGCGCTGGATGAGGCCCGAAAAGCGCAAGGTGGGTCTCAACTTCATGCCCGGGCGGGCCTTCGTCCAATATGAGCCGCTTGGCGTGATCGGCATCATCAGCCCTTGGAACTACCCGCTCAACCTCGCGCTGTCGCCGCTGGTCGACGCGCTTGCGGCCGGCAATCGCGTCCTCATCAAGCCGTCCGAGCTGACCCCGGCGTTCAGCGAGCAGCTTCGCGCGGCCATCGCCGAGGCTTTCGACCCCGAGGAAGTCGCGGTCGTGACCGGCGGGGTCGAGGTGGGGCGGGGCTTCTCCTCGCTCCCGTTCGACCATCTCCTCTTCACCGGTTCGACCGCGGTGGGGCGCGAAGTCTACAAGGCCGCTGCCGCCAACCTCGTCCCGGTCACCCTCGAACTTGGCGGCAAGTCGCCCGTCATCCTGTGCGACGACTATCCGCTCGCCAAGGCGGCGCGCTCCATTGCCTTCGGCAAGTTCCTCAATGCCGGCCAGACCTGCATCGCGCCCGATTATGTCCTCGTTCCCGAACGCCAGGCCGGAGCCTTGGCCGAGGCCCTGCTCGACGAGGTGCGGCGCTCCTATCCCGATCCGGCGCGCGACCCCGATTATTCGGGGATCATCAGCGACCGCCACCGCCAGCGCCTGCTCGATGCCGTCGATGCCGCGCGCAAAGCGGGAGCCACCGTGATGACCCACGGCGACGAGGCAGCCGAGGGCAAGGTCGTCCCGACCCTGGTCCTCGGCGCACCCGAGGAGACGATCCTCGCCTCGGAAGAGATCTTCGGACCCTTGCTGCCGATCATTCCCTACCGCCGGCTCGAGGACGCGATCGACTTCGTCAACGGCCGCGACCGTCCGCTGGCGCTCTACTGCTTCAGCAAGAGCGCGGAACGGCAGGCGCATGTGCTTCGCAACACCGTCTCGGGTGGAGCGACGGTCAACGGCACCTTGCTGCACATCGCGCAGGAGCATCTGCCGTTCGGTGGCGTCGGGCCGAGCGGGATCGGCGCCTACCACGGGGTCGAGGGTTTCAAGCGGTTCAGCCATGCCCGCGGCGTCTTCCGGGCCGGGCCGTTCATCGCCTTCGAGCGGCTGGGGCCGCCGTGGGGCAATCTCGCCCGCAAGATGGCAAAGGCGATGCTGAAGCGCTGAGCGCTCCTGGTCAGCCGCCGGGAGAGGCGGCCGAGCCGGCGAGGAGCCCGCCGTCGAGCGTCAGTTCCGCGCCCGTCATGTAGCACGCTTCGTCCGAGGCAAGCATGACCGCCAGTGCCGCCACTTCCGCCGGCGTGCCAAAGCGGCGAAGCGGCGTGTCGGCGACGAATGCCGCCATCCGCTGCTCGCGATCGGGGCCGTCACCGATCAGCGCGTCCCACATCGGTGTCAGGATCGCGGCCGGGTGGATGCTGTTGGCGCGAATCCGCCAGCCCTTGGCCGCGCAATAGAGCGCGACCGACTTGGTGTGGTTGCGGATCGCGGCCTTGGACGAGGCATAGGCCGCAGCGAAGGGGATGCCGACGAGGCCCGAGCGCGACGAGATGTTGATGATCGATCCCTCGCCCTTGGCGGCCATCGCGCCGATGGCGTAGCGGCAGCCGAGGAAAGTGCCGTCGAGATTGACCGCATGCACCCTCCGCCATTCCTCGAGGCTGGTATGCTGGGGATCGTGCTGCGCTGGCCCGTCCTCGAAGCCGGTGATGCCGGCATTGTTCACCAGCACGTCGATCGCCGGATAGTGCTCGGCGAAGGCGAGCCAGTCCGCCTCGCTTGCGACGTCGAGCGTCTCGAAGGCGCAGCCGAGCGCCTCGGCCGCGGCGCGACCGGCCGGCGCATCCTTGTCGGTCATGATGACCCTGGCGCCCTCGGCCACGAAGGCAGCGGAAATCGCCAGGCCAATGCCGCGCGCAGCGCCGGTGACGACGCAGGTCTTTCCGGAAAGGCGCATGGATGGATCCTACTGCTTGCGGCGGTCGCCGTCGATCACTCGATCCTGAAGTCGGTGATGACAAGGCGGGCGGGCGCGCTGGCCTCGACTCCGTGGCCGAAGCCGTCGCCGCCGCCCAGCACCACGCCGACCGCGCTCGCATCGGCCAGCGCCGCGCGAAACTCCGCCGGCCGGGTCCGCGCGCTCGAGGTCATCACCGCGGTCCAGTTCGCGGACAGCGGGGCGACCATCACCTGTTCGACGCCCGGCCGCAGGCTCTGGGTCGCGAAGGTCGCGTACCAGCGATAGGTCTCGAACGGACCGCGCGCTGACCAGTCGTCGCCGCGGCGCTGGATGAAGAGCGTGATGATGCCGGGAGAGCGCTGGTCGCTGCTTGCGAGAATGGCGGTACCGGGAGCCGCCTCGACCCGGTAGCGGACGACGATCCGGCGCTTCGCTGCCAGGCTTCCCGGCGCGAAGGTCAGGCCATGAAGGCTGGCCGGGGCAGGCGGGATGGCGACCGCGATGGCGCCGCCGGGCGCGCGCTGGGGGCGCAGCGGAAGGCCGGGCGACCGACTGATGCCATAGACGATCGGCCCGACGGTCCACGCCGACGGCGGGGGCGGGGCGGCGACGGCGGCTGCGCCGAGGGGGAGCGCCAGCAAGGCGGCAAGGGAGGCGATACGCATGGCCGCCTCCCTAGCCGTTCTGGGCGACACCCTTGCTGAACGGATCAGCGCCGCCAGTCGCGATCGATGTCGCGGGCGCCGGCCCCGCGCTGACGCTGGCGGCGTTCGAGGGTGTAGCGGACGTCCTCGCCGGTGAAGTCGACGAGATAGCCACCCCGTCCTTCGTCATAGCGAAGCTCGTCCCACTGCACGGGAAAAAGCTGCTCGTCGAAGCCGAGGAAGCCGGCGCCATGGGCGAGCACGGCATAACGAATGGTGCCCCGGACCTTGTCGATCATCAACGTCTTGATCGTGCCGAGACGATTCCCGTCGCGTCCATAGACCGCGGTCCCTTCGACCTTGCGCGAGGCGATGAGGTCGCGGGTCTCGTCGGTAGGAATGGGGGCGCGGCGATCGTCGCGCTGAGAACCGCGACGGCTGGCGAGATCGCGGTCATCGCGGCCCGAGCGGAAGAAGCCGCGGTCGGATTCGCGGTCTTCGGAAAAGCGGTCGTCTTGAAAACGGCCTTCGTCGCGGGACCGCAGGTCGTGATCGCGATAGTGGTCGTAAGCCATGGTCTTCTCCTCCTCTGGCAAGAAAGCCGGGGAGGGCGGGCACGTTCCATGCCGGTCGAGCGGTCCGGCGCGGGCGCGATACAGATTGGCGAGTTTGAGATTGGGATCGTCGGTCGCCCCGGCGAAAGCGGAGACCTCAAGGCACCCGCGGCCTCTATCAGAGGTCCCCGCCTTCGCTGCGGCGACGGGATGGCGCGCGCGCTCAGCCCTTCGTCAGCCAGCCGCCGCTTCCCCCTTCCCGCGAAGGGAGGCGCCCCTGCATCAGTGATAGCGGCGGATCAGTCCCGCGAGCTTGCCCTGGATCTTCACCCGGCGCGGATCGTAGCGCTGCGGTTCGTGGCTGCGATTGGCGGGATCGAGCCGGACCATCTGTCCTTCGCGGCGGAAGGTCTTCAGCGTCGCCTCGGCATCGTCGATCAGCGCGACCACGATCTCGCCCTCGCGCGCGGTCTCCGACTTGCGGATCAGCACATAGTCGCCATCGAGGATGCCCTCGTCGACCATCGAATCGCCCGACACCTCGAGCGCATAATGTTCGCCCGGGCCGAGCAAAGCCGCGGGAACGGGAAAGCTGTCCGAGCCCTGCAGCGCCTCAATCGGTGTACCCGCCGCGATGCGCCCGGCGAGCGGAAGCTCGATCGTGTCGTTGGCCGGGACCACCGGACGCGCGGACGGAGCCGGGGCAGGGGCCGGGCCGCCGACCGCTTCGGGCAGGCGAACCACTTCGAGCGCACGCGCGCGATTGGGCAGGCGGCGAATGAACTGCCGCTCCTCGAGCGCCGAAATCAGGCGGTGAACCCCCGACTTGCTCTTAAGGTCGAGCGCCTCGCGCATCTCGTCGAAGCTTGGCGACACGCCCGACGCCTTCAGGCGCTGATCGATATAGGTAAGAAGTTCGCGTTGCTTCGAGGTCAGCATGGGCCCGGCAGCCTTCAAGTGAACAGACGGGGAACGAGTAAGGAACGTTTCGGGGGCCGTCAAGTGGCCGTAGCAAGGAAGTTCGCGAGCAGGCCGAGGCCGTGCGCGCTCGCAACGCTCTCGGGATGGAACTGGACCCCGTGCACGGGCGCGGCGGCGTGGCGAAGCCCCTGGATCGTCCCGTCGCCTCCGGTGGCATTGGCAACAAGAGCCTCGGGCAGGCCGGTCGCGACGAGGCTGTGATAGCGGGTCATGGAGAGCGGGCTCGGAAGTCCGGCGAATATGCCGCTTCCATCATGGGCGATGGCGTCGGTCTTGCCATGCACCGGGTCGGCCCGCACCACCGCGGCGCCGGCGGCGAGCGCGATCGCCTGGTGCCCGAGGCAGACGCCGAGCAGGGGCTTGGCCGCCGCGATGCAGGCCGCGGCAATGGGCACCGAAATGCCCGCATCCACGGGATGGCCCGGGCCCGGGCTGACGAGGAGCGGGCCGGGGAAGCTCATCGCCTCCGCGACCGTCAGCGCGTCGGAGCGGCGTACCGCCACCTCGGCGCCGAGCTGGCGCAGATAATCAACGAGAGTGAAGGTGAAGCTGTCGACATTGTCGATGACGAGCAGGCGGATCATCGCCGACCTATCCGTCCCAGCCTCGCCTCAATCCGCTCCCGCGATCAGCTGGCGGGCGCACCAAGGATGCGCTGGCGAGCCGCCTTGATCGCATCCTCGTTGCGGCTGACCTTCAGCTCCTTCTGCGCGGCGGTAAGCCACTGCAGGGCAAGCTCCTCGCTTGCGCTGCGCTGCAGGCCGGTCAGTTCCTGCGCGATCAGCGTCGGATTGGTCGCGGCATTGCCCGGGACGATTCGGTCCACCTTGACGAGATAGATGCCCGACGGACCGGCGGCGCGCTGCGCCTTGCCCGGCGCGAGGGTGAAGAAGATCCGCAGCGGCGGCGGCACTTCCTGGCCCTGCTGCGCGAACTGCGCGAGAGCGCCGCGGCGAAGGTCGATGGCCTCGGGCGGACGGACGCCGGCCTGCTTCAGGGCAGCCAGGGCCTCCGCCAGCGGCGTTCCGCGATTGACGGCGGCGAGCACCTGATTGGCGGCCGCGGCAGCGCGGTCGTTGGCGCGGCGGGCGACGAAGTCCTTGCGCACCTGATCGGCGATCTTGGCCAGCGGCGCCGGGGTCGCGGGCACCACGTCGGTCACGTCGAGGAGGGCATAGCCAGCCTCGTTCGGAAGCGTCTCGACCACGGGGTCGTCGTCGGCGCCGATATCGAACGCCTGTCCCGGCAGCTGCACGAATTCGGCCGGCAGGCGGAAGCCCGGCTGGTCGAAGGTGCCGCCGGCACGGGTCACCGGCGGCGTGACGGTGATCGGAAGCTTGTTGGCGGTCGCCACTTCCTCGAAGGTCTGGCCATCGGCGATCGCGTCCTCGACCTTGCCGACGAGATCGGCGAGCGCGCCCTTGCGCTTGTCCGCGGTCAGCTTGGCGACAATCTCGGCGCGCACCTGGTCGAGGCCGCGGCCCGAGGCCGACTGGATGCTCTCGACCTTGATCGCATCGAACCCGGTCGACGACTGGACCGGACCGATCACCGAGCCCGCGGGGGCGGAGAAGACCTGCGCGGCAACCGCTTCGCCGGCCTTGGCGGCAAGCTCGGCGCGGGTCTGCGGCCCGAGGCTGACGTCGGCGGCAGAGAAGCCGGCCGGGGTGGCGGCGGCGGCGAAAGTCCCGCCGGCCTTGGCGCGATTGGCGATGGCGGCGACGGCGTTGCGGTCCGGCAGGGTGGCGCGGCTCAGCACGCGCTTCTCGACGCCGCCATAGGTCGCCTGGTTCTGCTGATAGTAAGCCGCGATCTCCTGCTCGGTCGGCGCGACATTGCCGAGCTGCTCAGGGGTGATG
The DNA here is from genome assembly GCF_058313385.1 of Sphingomonas sp. SP2. NCBI lineage: Bacteria > Pseudomonadati > Pseudomonadota > Alphaproteobacteria > Sphingomonadales > Sphingomonadaceae > Sphingomonas > Sphingomonas sp. SP2. The sequence goes on from NZ_JBZFLD010000001.1 coordinate 1,568,577, forward strand.
CGCGCGACGCGGAGCGCGCGGCGCTCGGGGATCGTGTAGCGTGCGACATTCTGGCGATAGAAAGCCTGAAGCTCGGCGTCGGTCGGGGCTGCGCCGCCGGTGAAGGCGGCAAAGGGCAGGAGGGCCAGGCTTCCGACGCGCTGCTCGAGCAGGCTGTCGGCATAGGGCTTGGCGAGGCCCTGCGACATGCGGACATTGGCGGCCACCGGGGTCAGGACCAGGCGCTGGAGGAGCGCGGTCTCGATCTCGCGGCGGACCTGGCTGTCGGTCAGGCGCTGCTGCTGCAGGAACTGGCGGTAGGCGGCGTCGCTGAAGCGGCCGTCGAGCCCCTGAACGCCCGGCAGCTTCACGATCTCGGCATCGACCAGCTTCTTCGACACGGTGAAGCCGTGCTTGCGGGCATAAGCCCACAACGTCCGCTCTTGAATCAGCGAGTCGACGATGGCGTCGAACTCGGGCGCGAGGTCCGCATAGGTCGCTTGCGGGTTCTGCTGGCGAAGCACGGTCAGCCGGCGCTGCATCGCGCTGTCGAGCTCGGCCGTCGTCAGGTCGACCGAGCCGACCTTGGCGAGCGTCCCCTGCGGCAGGCTTCCGCCCTGGCGCAGGTTGGTGATGTCCGCGATGGCGAAGCTGGCGAGGATGGCGATCAGGAAGAGGATGCCGATGAGGGTGCCGCCCTTGGACTTGCTGAGCCGGCGGAAGAAGGAGAGCATGGGGCGGTATCGGTCCTGATTGTGGAAACGAAGATGTGCGGGGCAGGGCTCTAAGGCTTGGCCAAGCTTCCTTCAAGCGGAGCGGCTTGCTAGGCGCCCCCGGCAATAGCGCGTTGGGACGGGAGTGACATGGTCAAGCTGATTGCCGGCAACTGGAAAATGCATGGGACGTCCGCCGACCTCGGCGAGGTCCGGGCCATCGCCGAGCGCGCCGCCGCGCTCGCCGGCAAGGTCGATGTCGCGCTGTGCCTGCCCGCGACCCTCATCCATCGCGCAGCCGAGACCGTGCCGGGCTTCGCGATCGGGGCGCAGGACATGCACTGCAATCCCCAGGGCGCGCATACCGGCGACATCGCGGCCGCGATGCTCCACGATGCCGGCGCGAGCCTCGTCATCGTCGGCCACAGCGAGCGCCGCGACGCGCACCGCGAAGCCGATGCCGACGTGAAGGCCAAGGCCGAAGCGGGTCTTGCCGCCGGACTCGTCGTCATTCTCTGCGTCGGCGAAAGCCTCGAGGAGCGCGAGGCCGGGCGTGCCATTGCGACCGTGTCGGCGCAGGTCGACGCGTCGCTGCCCGCGGGCCCAATCGACGCGGCAAGCTTCAGCGTCGCCTATGAGCCCATCTGGGCGATCGGTACCGGCCGGGTCGCCGAATGCGCCGACATCGGGGAGATGCACGCCGCCATCCGCGTCCGCCTGTTCGAAGCCTATGGCGCGGCGGGCGAGAAGATCCGGATCCTTTACGGCGGGTCGGTCAAGGCCGGGAACGCCGCCGAGATCTTTGCGACCCCAGAGGTCGGCGGGGCGCTCGTCGGGGGCGCAAGCCTCACCGCTGGCGATTTCCTCCCGATCGTCGAGGCCGGCGCCGCCTGAGTAAGCGAACCGCCGACACGTTGAAACTTCGGCCGGTCACGGCTAAGTGCCCGGCCGAACTTCCTGCATTCGAAAGTCCCCATGTTCACCTTCCTCCTGATCGTCCAGACGATCGTCGCTGTCTCGCTCTGCGTCGTCATCCTCCTTCAGCGCTCTGAAGGTGGCGGCCTTGGCGTCGGCGGCTCGAGCGCCGGCTTCATGACGGCGCGTGGTGCGGCGGACTTCCTCAGCCGTGCGACGGCGTGGCTTGGTGGGGCCTTCATCATTCTCTGCATCGCGCTTGCCGCGATCGCCGGGACCCGCGGCGATTCGCAGAAGATCGACGCCTCGATCGCCAACCAGCCGATCCAGCAGCAGGCCCCGACCGGCCCGCTGACCGATCCGGCCACCAGCCCGGCCCCGGCGACCAGCACGGTCAAGCCGAACAATGCCCCGCCGGCCGACAACGGCGCGGTGCCGCTGGCCCAGTAAACATTCTCTCCTGCGAAACGCAGGAGGAGAATGCCTTTTCACGGGCGGCAATGAGGTCACTGGTCCCCTGCTTTTGCGGGGACGCAGAAATATTCTCCTTGCCCCTTTTCGATTCTCTTCCCTAAGGCCCGACTCCCATGGCGCGGTTTGTTTTCGTTACCGGCGGCGTGGTCTCCAGCCTCGGCAAAGGTCTCCTCTCGGCTAGTCTTGCAGCACTGCTGCAGGCGCGCGGCTACGCATGCCGCATCCGCAAGTTCGACCCCTATCTGAACGTCGATCCGGGGACGATGAGCCCCTATCAGCATGGCGAAGTCTATGTGACCGACGACGGCGCCGAGACCGATCTCGACCTCGGCCATTACGAGCGCTTCACCGGCGTCTCGGCGCGCCAGTCGGACAATGTGACCACCGGCCGCATCTACCGCGACATCATCGCCCGCGAGCGGCGCGGCGACTATCTCGGCGCGACCGTGCAGGTCATCCCGCACGTCACCAACGCGATCAAGGAGTTCGCGCTGGCCGATACCGACGGCCTCGACTTCGTCATCTGCGAGATCGGCGGCACCGTCGGCGACATCGAGAGCCTGCCCTACATCGAGGCGCTCCGTCAGCTCCGCAACGACCTCGGGCGCGGCCAGACCGTCAGCGTCCACACCACGCTCGTCCCGTGGATCAAGGTCGCGGGCGAATTGAAGACCAAGCCGACCCAGCACAGCGTGCGCGAGATTTCCTCGCTCGGCGTCCAGCCCGACGTGCTGCTCTGCCGCTGCGAAATGCCGATCCCCGAGGCCGAGCGGGCCAAGATCGCGCAATTCTGCAATGTGCCCAAGAGCGCGGTCATCCAGGCCTTGGACGCGCGCTCGATCTACGACGTGCCGCTGCAATATCATCGCGAAGGCCTCGACGACGAGGTGCTGAAGGCGTTCGGCATGCCGACCGACCCGCGCCCCGACCTCACCCGCTGGGAAGGCGTGATGGACGCGGTCGATCATCCCGAGGGCGAGGTGACGATCGGCGTCGTCGGCAAATATGTCGGCCTCCCCGACGCCTACAAGTCGCTCCGCGAGGCCCTTGTCCACGGCGGCATCGCCAACCGGGTCAAGGTCAACATCAAGTGGCTCGACGCGGAAATGTTCGAGAAGGGCGAGGACAGCCTCGCCGGTGAGCTCGAGCCCATGCACGCGATCCTCGTGCCCGGCGGCTTCGGCGAGCGCGGCACCGAGGGCAAGATCGCCAGCGTCCGCTTTGCCAAGGAGCGGAAGGTGCCCTTCTTCGGCATCTGCCTCGGCATGCAAATGGCCTGCATCGAAGGCGCCCGCGCGGCCGGCGTCGAAGGCGCATCCTCGACCGAGTTCGGCGAGACCAGCGAGCCGGTGGTCGGCATGATCACCGAGTGGATGAGCGAAGAAGGCCTGCAGGAGCGCCGCGCCGGGGGCGACCTTGGCGGGACCATGCGGCTCGGCGCTTATGAAGCGACGCTCGGCGGCAACAGCCATGTCGCGGCGATCTACGGCACGACCACGATCAGCGAGCGGCACCGCCACCGCTACGAGGTCAATGCCCATTACAAGCCCGCGCTGGAGCAGGGCGGGCTGGTCTTCAGCGGCCTGTCGCCCGACGGCCGCCTGCCCGAGATCGTCGAGCGGCCCGACCATCCCTGGTTCGTCGGCGTGCAATTCCATCCGGAATATAAGAGCCGGCCGTTCGACCCGCATCCGCTGTTCGCCAGCTTCATCGCCGCCGCCGTCAAGCAGTCGCGACTGGTCTGAGCCTCGGCTACACAGGCGTTCGACTCACGAGGATTGTCGCCGATGTTCGCACTGTTGCTTGCCGCCACCATGTCGTTCCCGGCGCCCGATGCCGCCGCGCAGCCGCAGCCGGCCGAGGCCGGGAAGATGAAGGACGCGGATTGCCCGATGGAATGCTGCAAGGGCGAGAAGAAGATGCCCTGCTGCGACAAGATGAAGAAGGCCGACGCCCCCGCCGCCGATGGGCATGGCGAGCACGACCACGCGCACTAAGTAGGAAGCCATGAGCGAGACCATTCACAGCCGCATGATCGTGCTGGGCTCCGGCCCGGCCGGCCTGACCGCCGCCATCTATGCCGCGCGCGCCGGCCTTCAGCCGATCGTGATCCAGGGCATCCAGCCGGGCGGCCAGCTGACCACGACCACCGACGTCGAGAATTATCCCGGCTTCCGCGATGTCATCCAGGGCCCCTGGCTGATGGAGGAGATGCAGGCGCAGGCCGAGCATGTCGGCACGCGGATGATGTGGGACCATATCGACCGGGTCGAGCTGAACGGCCGTCCGTTTCGCCTGATCGGCGACAGCGGCACCACCTATCTTGCCGACACGCTCGTCATCGCGACCGGAGCGCAGGCCAAGTGGCTCGGCCTTCCAAGCGAGGAGCGGATGAAGGGCAAGGGCGCGAGCGCCTGCGCGACCTGCGACGGCTTCTTCTATCGCGGCAAGAAGGTCGCGGTCATCGGCGGCGGCAACACTGCGGTCGAGGAAGCCCTTTATCTCACCAACCACAGCGACGACGTGACCCTGATCCATCGTCGCGACAGCCTGCGCGCCGAGAAAATCCTTCAGGACCGCCTGTTCGCGCACAAGTCGGTGAAGGTCATCTGGAACAGCGAAGTCGACGAGTTCCTGTCGGGCGGCGAACCCGAGGCACTGGTCGGGCTTCGTCTCAAGAACCGCCTCACAGGCGAGCTGAGCGAACTTGCGGTCGACGGCGCCTTCGTCGCGATCGGGCACAAGCCCGCGACCGACCTCTTCGCCGGTCAGCTCGATCTTGACGAGGACGGCTACCTCGCGGTCGAGACCGGCTCGACCCGAACCAACATCCCCGGCGTGTTCGCCTGCGGCGATGTCATGGACAAGACCTACCGCCAGGCCGTCACCGCAGCCGGCACCGGCTGCATGGCCGCGCTCGACGCCGAGCGCTTCCTCGCGGCGGAAGAGTTTGCGGAGCTTCAGGCCGCGGAATGAGCGCGCCCGGGCTTCAGGCCGGGGCCCGTCGGCTCAGGCGGTCAGCTGCGCGACGAAGGCTTTCAGCGACCCGAAGGTAAGGAAGTCCTCGGCCTCGACGTCGCCATCCTCGATCAGCAGGTCGAACTTCTCCTCGATCCCGGTGAGGAGGTTGGCGACCGCCATCGAATCGAACTCGGGCAAAGCGCCGAACAATTCGGTATCGGCGTCGAATGCGGCGACGCGCGCCGGGGTCAGGCCGAGCGTCTCGGCGAGCAGGGCGCGGAGGACCGCATCGAGGTCGTGCGCGGCGTCGGGCAGGGGCTTGGCGGCCATGGTGCGCGCGCCCTAGGCGAGGGCTGGCCAAGGCGCAAGTTAAGCGGCATCTGACCTCCCGCGATGACCGGCCCGGACCCCACGCCCTTTCCGCTCGACCATCTGACGCTGCGCGGTGCCCCGGGCGCGTCGGCGCTGTCCGTGGGATCGACGCGGCTCACGTACGCCGAGCTCGACCAGTCGGTCGGGCGTATGGCCGCGCGGTTCCTGGCGCTCGGCCTCGCGCCCGGCGATCGTGTCGCCACCTGGATGGGCAAGACCGTCCTCGCCTGTCTCGCTCCGCTGGCATGTGCCCGGGCCGGATTGATCCATGTGCCGATCAACCCCGTCCTTCGCCGCGCTCAGGCCGAGCATATCATGGCCGACAGCGGCGCGCGGCTGCTGGTCGCGAACCGCGCCCGGCTCGAGACGCTGGAGCAGCGCCCGGCCCAAGCTGTTGCGCTCGAGGAGTGGGTCGACAGCGAGGAGGCGCTTCCGCCCTCGGCCAACGCCCCCGCGTCGCTCGCAGCCCTGCTCTACACCTCGGGCTCGACCGGGCGGCCCAAGGGCGTGATGCTGAGCCATGCCAATCTCTGGCTGGGGGCGGTCAGCGTCGCGCATTATCTCGGGCTCGGTCCCGCCGACCGCACGCTCTGCGTCCTTCCGCTCGCGTTCGACTATGGCCAGAACCAGCTTCTCTCGACTTGGCATGCGGGCGGAGAGGCCATCGCCTTCGACTATCTCCTCCCGCGCGACGTGGTCCGTGCGGTCGAGCGGACCGGTGCGACCGTGCTCGCCGGCGTCCCGCCGCTGTGGATCCAGCTCGCCGAACAGCAATGGGGCGGGGCGGGGGATAGCCTTCGAACGCTGACCAATTCGGGCGGGCACATGCCCGAAGCGCTGGTCCGGCGATTGCGCGCCCTCTTCCCCGAGGCCAGGCTGCACCTCATGTACGGCCTCACGGAAGCCTTTCGCTCGGCAAGCCTCGACCCCGGCCTCGTCGACGCGAAGCCCGACAGCGTCGGCACCGCCATTCCCTTCGCCGAACTGTCGATCCGGCGTGCCGACGGAAGCCAGGCCGCGCCCGGCGAGGAAGGCGAGCTGGTCCATGCCGGCCCCCTGGTTGCGCAGGGCTATTGGAACGATCCCGAGCGCACGGTCCAGCGCTTTCGCGGCGGCGAGGTCTGGTCGGGTGATCGAGCGACGGTCGGCGCCGATGGCCTGCTCCGCATCCGCGGTCGCGACGACGCGATGATCAAGGTCAGCGGCAACCGGGTCAGCCCGAGCGAGGTCGAGGAAGCCGCAATCGCCAGCGGCGCCGTCAGCGATGCCGCCGCCTTCGGCATCAAGGACGAGAGGCTTGGGCAGCGGATCCTGCTGGTCGCAATCGCCCGCGGCGACGACGCGGAGGATCGCCTCCAGCGCTGGTTCGCCGCGGAATTGCCCGCGCACCTGCGGCCGAGCGAGATCCGCTGGGTCGAGGCCCTGCCCATCTCGCCCAACGGCAAGATCGACCGGGCTGCGCTGGGAACGGAGGTGGGTGCGTGAAGGCCTTCGGACCTATCCCCGCAGGCTTTGCCGCCGATCCGGAGGGCGTGCTGACGATTGGCGGCCGCAGTGCGCTCGAGCTGCTTGAGGCCGAGGGGGCGCCCCTCTTCGTCTATGATCGCCTTGGCATCGAGCGGCAGGTCGCCCGCTTCCGCCGCGCGTTCGGCGACGTCGGCCTCCATTATGCCGTGAAGGCCAATCCCTATCCGCCGTTGCTCGAAAATATGGCCGGGCTGGTCGACGGCTTTGACCTCGCCTCGGCGGGCGAGCTGGCTATCCTCGATCGGGCCGGGCTGGTCGATCGTGATTTGCCCTTGAGCTTTGCCGGACCCGGCAAGGGTGATGGCGACCTTGCCGAAGCGGTGCTTCGCGGCGTCTGCGTCCATGTCGAAAGCGAGGGCGAACTTGAGCGGCTGCTCGGCATCGCCACCACGATGGAGCGGCGGCCTCGGATCGGGGTGCGGGTCAATCCGCCGTTCGGGCTCAAGGGCTCGGGGATGAAGATGGGAGGGCTCGCGAGCCAGTTCGGGATCGATCACGAGCGCGTGCCTGCAGCGGTCCGCCGTATCCTGGCCGCCGGTGCCGAATGGCGCGGACTCCACGTCTATGCAGGGTCGCAGTCGCTGTCGGCCGACGCGCTCATCGAAAGCCAGCGCGAGACGGTGGCGCTTGCGGGCCAGATCGCGGCCGAAATCGGCGCGACCCCGGCCGAAGCCAATCTCGGCGGCGGCTTCGGCATCCCCTATTTCGCGGGCGATACCCCGCTCGACATCGATGCGATCGGGGCGACGCTCGAGACGACGTTGCGCAGTGTGCACCCGCTTCTGCGCGACACGCGCTTCGTCATCGAGCTCGGCCGCTGGCTGGTGGGGGAGGCGGGCGTTTATCTGACCCGGGTGGTCGACCGGAAAATGAGCCGCGGCAAAACCTTCCTCGTGGTCGACGGAGGGCTCCACCACATGCTCGCCGCGAGCGGGAATTTCGGGCAGCTCCTCCGGCGCAATTATCCGGTGGCGGTGGCAAACCGCTTCGGGGCCGAGCCGGAGGAAGAGGTGACGGTCGTCGGATGCCTGTGCACCCCGCTCGACCTCTTGGCCGATGAGGTGATGCTGCCGCGCGCCGAGGTGGGCGACGTGATCGCGATCTTCTGCGCGGGTGCCTACGGGCTGAGCGCCAGTCCGCAGGCCTTCCTCAGCCAGGGGGCTGCGGGAGAAGTGCTTGTGTAGCCGTCCTCCTGCGAAAGCAGGAGCCCAGTGCCTCCGCGAACGGAAGGTCACCGGGCCCCTGCCGCCTCAGGATATTAGCTCAGTTCGTCAGCGGGATCGCGCTGGCGCTGGTGTCCGCGGTGGTGCCGCGGCTCTCGCGGGTCAGGAACTCGACCACGTCCTTGCAGAAGCGCTCCTTGTCGGTCTCGAAGATGCCGTGCGGGCTGCCGTCATATTCGATCAGCGTCGCATGCGGCAGCGCCTCGGCGGCCTTGCGGCCGGTACCCTCGATCGGCACGTTCTTGTCGCTGGTCCCGTGGAGGATCAACGTTGGCACGCCCTCGAACGACGGGAGGTCGGGACGGAAGTCGGTCCCGGCCCAGGCCGCGGCGGCGGCATAAAACGGACGCGCGCCGCTCATCATGCCCTGCTGGAAGCCGGCGTCGAGCACGCCCTGGCTGACCGGGCGCTCAATGAAGCCGATGCCGTAGAACTGCTTGATGAAGGTCTGCAGGAAGCCCGCGCGATCTTCCTTCATCTGCTTGGTGATGTCGTCGAGCGTCGACTGCGGCACGCCGTCGGGATAATCGTCGCTCTGCGCGACCTTGGGGACGACCGAGCTCGCCAGCACCGCCGCGCTGACCCGACCCTTGCCCTGCTTGGTCAGGAAGCGCGCGACTTCGCCGCCGCCCATCGAGAAGCCGACCAGCGCGACTGGCTGACTGATCTTGGCGTCCTCGAGGATCGCAGCGACGTCGTCGGCATAGGTGTCATAGTCATGCCCGTCCCAGGGCTGGTCCGACCGGCCGAAGCCGCGGCGATCGGGGATGATGCAGCGCTTGCCATTCTCGACCAGCTTGATGGCGAGGTCATCGAACGTGTCGCCGGTCAGCGGCCAGCCGTGCATGAGGACGACGGGATCGCCGGTGCCCCAGTCCTTGTAGTAGAGCATCGTGCCATCCTTGGCCTTGGCGTAGGGCATGTAATTCTCCTTGGGGTGTAAGTTGCTGATCAACACCCAAGAGGCAGGAACGTTGCTTTGCGTTCCGCTTCTGTTCTAAGCTTTTGCCATGGCCAAGACCAAAGCCCGTTATGTCTGCCAGGCCTGCGGGTCGGTGAGTTCCCGCTGGCAGGGCCAGTGCGTCGATTGCGCTGAATGGAACACGCTGATCCAGGAGAGCGCCGCGCCGACCGTCTTCAGCCAGAAGCATGATCTCCAGACCGGAGGCCGCGCGTTCAAGCTGGTCGGGCTCGACGCCGAGGTCGCACTTCCGGTGAGGGTGCAGACCGGCATCGCCGAGTTCGACCGGGCGGTCGGCGGCGGGATCGTGCCCGGCTCGGCGATGTTGCTCGCGGGGGACCCCGGGATCGGGAAGTCGACCCTTCTGCTCCAGGTCGCCGCGGCGATCGCGCGGTCCGGCAAGGGCGCGGTCTATGTCTCGGGCGAGGAAGCGGTCGATCAGGTGCGCCTTCGCGCCCTTCGCCTCGGGCTTGGTACTGCGCCGGTGCGGCTGGCGAGCGTCACCAGCGTCCGGGACATACTGACCACGCTCGGGTCCGAAAGCCCGCCCGCCTTGCTCGTCATCGACAGCGTCCAGACCATGCATTCCGACCTGATCGAGGGCGCCCCCGGGACGGTCAGCCAGGTCCGCGCCAGCGCGCAGGAACTGATCCGCTTCGCCAAGGAGCGCGGTACCGCACTGATCCTCGTCGGCCATGTCACCAAGGACGGCAGCATCGCCGGCCCCCGCGTGCTCGAGCATATGGTCGATGCGGTACTAGGCTTCGAAGGAGAGCGCAGCCACCAGTATCGCATCCTGCGGGCGGTCAAGAACCGCTTCGGCGGGACCGACGAGATCGGCGTTTTCGCAATGGAAGGGGCCGGGCTCGCCGAAGTCCCCAATCCCAGCGCCCTCTTCCTCACCCGCCGTGACGATCCCGTCAGCGGGACCGCCATCTTTCCGGCGCTCGAAGGCACCCGGCCGGTGCTGGTCGAGATCCAGGCCCTCACTGTCCGGCTCGCGAGCGGAGCGACCCCGCGGCGCTCGGCGGTCGGCTGGGACAGCAGCCGCCTCGCCATGCTCCTTGCGGTGCTCGAGGCACGGTGCGGGGTCAGCTTCGCGACTGCCGAAGTCTATCTCAACATCGCCGGCGGCTACCGGCTGAACGACCCCGCCGCTGACCTCGCCGTCGCCGCCGCCCTCGTTTCCGCGCTGAGCGAACGGCCGGTCCCGGCCGAGGCGGTGGTCATGGGCGAGGTCGCCCTGTCGGGCGAAATCCGTCCGGCCGCGCATACTGCGCTTCGCCTGAAGGAGTCCGCCAAGCTCGGTTTCGAGGAAGCCTGGGTCCCCGGCGGCGTCGATGCGAACGGGATCAAGGTCGCCCGCTTCGGTCAGTTGCGCCAGCTCGTCGAGAAGGTAGTCGGGCGCTAAGGCCATCTAGCCACGCAGAGGCTCCTCAACTAACGCTGCGCTGCACCATGACCGCGCTCGACATCTTCGTTCTCCTGCTCCTCGGCGGCGGCGCGCTGGTCGGCTTCGTGCGCGGCTTCGTGCAGGAGGCGCTGGTCCTCGCGGCCTGGGCGGCGGGCGTCGTCGCGCTGGTCCTCTTCCATGCCCCGGTGGCCGAAGCCGTCAGCGGCATCGCCAAGGGCAGCGCGGGTGCCGCGGCCCTTGCCTTCGTCATTCTCTTCCTGCCCTCCTACCTCCTGATGCGCTTTCTCGCGCAGCGGCTGGGGCGGCAGGCGCGCAGCTCGATGCTCGGCCCGCTCGACCGGCTGCTCGGCGGCGGGTTCGGCATGCTCAAAGGGCTGATCGGCGCGACCCTCTTCTTCCTGCTCGCCAATCTCGGCACCGACATCGTCTACGGCGCCAAGGCCGAGCGCCCCGAGTGGATGCGCGACAGCCACACCTATCCCCTGCTCGATGCCAGCGGCCGGGCCATGCTCGCGACCTGGAACGAGACAAGACTGAAGCGAAACCAACTGTGATGATCCGCCTTTACGACACCGCCACCCGCGACAAACGCGAATTCACGCCCCGCGAAGGCCAGCCCATCACCATCTACGTCTGCGGCCCGACCGTTTACGGCCGCGCCCACATCGGCAACGCCCGTCCGCCGGTGGTATTCGACGTCCTCCGCCGCCTGCTCGAGCATGCCTATCCCGAGCATGGCGTGACCTTCGCGCGCAACATCACCGACGTCGACGACAAGATCATCGCCGCCGCTGCCGATGAGGGCGTGGAGCCCTCGATCATCACCAAGCGGTTCGAGCAACATTATCTCGAGGACATGCGCGCGCTCGGGGTGCGCGATCCCGACATCGCGCCCCATGCCACTGCCGAGATCGGGCCGATGGTCGCGATGATCGCCGACCTCATCGCCAAGGGTCATGCCTACGCCGCCGAGGGGCATGTCCTGTTCGATGTCGCTTCCGATCCCGACTATGGCGCGCTCTCCCGCCGTGACCGCGAGGCGATGCTTGCCGGCGCGCGGGTCGAGGTCGCGCCCTACAAAAAGGCGCCGGGCGACTTCGTCCTGTGGAAGCCAAGCGCCGACGACATGATCGGCTGGGACTCCCCCTGGGGTCGTGGCCGCCCGGGCTGGCACATCGAATGCTCGGCGATGATCCGCGCGCATCTGGGCGAAACGATCGACATCCACGGCGGCGGGATCGACCTCGTCTTCCCGCACCACGAGAATGAAGCCGCGCAGAGCCGCTGCGCCCACGGCGGCGCACCGCTCGCCCGCTACTGGCTGCACAACGGCTTCGTCGACATGGGCGCCGAGAAGATGAGCAAGAGCCTCGGCAATGTCGTGACTCCGGGCGAACTGCTCGCGGCCGGTCACAAGGGCGAGGTGCTGCGCCTCGCGCTGCTCAGTGCCCATTATCGCTCGCCGCTGCCCTGGACCGAGGCGCTGCTCGCGCAAAGCAAGGCGACGCTCGACGGTCTCTACCGGCGGATCGGAAACAGCGCCGCAGGAACGGCCGACCCGGCCGTCATCGAGGCGCTCTCCGACGATCTTAACAGCGCGCTCGCGATCACCCGTCTCGGCCAGATCGAGGATCCGGCGACGCTGAAGGCGAGCGCCGCGCTGCTTGGCCTCCTCGGCGAGACCGAGGACCAGTGGTTCCGCGGGGACGGCGACGCGGCGATCGACGCCCGCATCGCCGAGCGGACCGCCGCCAAGGCCGCCCGCGACTTCGCCACCTCCGACCGCATCCGCGACGAACTCAAGGCCGAGGGCATCCTGCTCGAGGACGGGCCGCAAGGGACCAGCTGGCGGCGGGCATGAACCGGGAGCCGCCCTATACGCTCGAGATCCTCCGGCTGGCGGCATCGCTGCCGCTCGCGACCGGGCTCGAGGGGGCGGACGGGGTGGGAGAGGCCCGCTCGGCGACCTGCGGCTCCACCCTCACATCATCGGTGCGCTTCGCTGACGGCCGGATCGTCGACCTCGCCCAGAAGGTCACCGCCTGCGCCTACGGGCAGGCGAGCGCGGCGCTGGTCCAGCGCTGGGCACCGGGGCGGCTCAAGGCCGAGATCATCGTGATGCGGGCGGCGCTCAAGGCCTGGCTCGAAGGACGCGGCGACGTTCCACCCGACTTTGCTGACCTCTCACCCGTGCAGGGGCGGGCAGGGCGCCATGGCGCGGTACTGCTGCCGTTCGACGCCTTGCTCGCCGCACTGAAGGACAAGGCATGACCGGCATTCTCGTCTGGATGACAGGCCTGTTGTTCGCGGCCCTGCTGTTTGTCGGCCTGTTCCGCCGCCTCGGGCTCGGCGCGACCCTCGGCTACATCGTCGGCGGGATCGTCGTCGGGCCGTCGGTGCTGAACATCGGCGGCGACGCAGCGGCGATCAATCAGGTCAGCGAGATCGGCATCGCGCTCCTGCTGTTCCTCGTCGGCCTCGAGCTTCAGCCTTCGCGCCTGTGGCGCCTCAAGAAGGAAATCTTCGGCCTCGGACTCGCGCAACTGCTCGGCGCCGGCGCGGTGCTCGCGATCCTGGTCAAGTTCGTGCTCGGCCTCGGCTGGGGGCCGGCGATCGCCATCGGCCTCGCGCTCGGCCTTTCCTCGACCGCGCAGGTGCTGCCGATGCTTCGCTCGACCGGGGAACTCAACACCCCTTATGGCGAGCGCGCCTTCTCGATCCTGCTCCTTCAGGACCTCGCCCTCATCCCGCTCATCACGCTCACCGCGGCCTTGAGCGTCGGCAAGGATCCGGGCACGCCCTCGGGCTGGGCGATGACCGGAATGACCGTCGCCGCGGTGATCGGCCTTGTGCTCGCCGGCCGTTTCCTCATCGCGCCGCTCTACCGCCTCATCGGGCGCCTCGGCGAACGCGAGCTGTTCGTCGTCGCCGGCCTCGCCACGGTGATCGGGTCGGCGGCGCTGATGCATTCGCTGCACCTGTCGGTCGCGCTCGGGGCCTTCGTCGCCGGCGTGATGCTCGCCGAAAGCCCCTATCGTCACGAGCTCGAAAGCGACGTCGAGCCCTTCCGCTCGATCCTCCTCGGCCTCTTCTTCATGTCGGTCGGCATGCTTCTCGACCTGTCGGTGGTCGCCGCGCAGCCGCTCACCGTCCTCGGCCTCGCGGTCGCGGTGATCGCTCTGAAGACGCTCGTCCTCTACCCCTTCGCACGCTTCTTCGGGAGCAAGCCGGGCCGTGCGATCACCATGGCGATGCTGCTAAGCCAGGCCGGCGAATTCGGTTTCGTCCTGTTCGCGAGCGCCGCCTCGGGCGAGGTCATCAGCCGCGAGCAGGCGAGCCTCCTCGGCGCGGTCGTCACGGCCTCGATGGTCGCGACGCCATTCCTGATGCGGCTCATCGGCTGGCTCCAGCAGCGCCAGCCGCAGAAGCATGTCGACCTCGACGGCCCCGAATTCAGTCCCGAAACCAATGTCATCGTGGTCGGCTACGGCCGCTTCGGCCAGACCGTCTCGCAGATGCTCATGGCCAAGCGCATCCCGGTCACCCTGATCGACCTCAAGGCCTCGCAGATCGAGCTCGCGGGCGAATTCGGAACCAAGGTCTATTACGGCGACGGCACGCGGATCGACCTGCTGCGCACAGCAGGCGGGGAGGAGGCGGAAGCCATCCTCTTCTGTCACGACGACGGCGTTTTCGGCCGCGAGCAGCTCGAGGCGATCACCGAGGCCTTCCCCAAGGCGGTGATCATGGTCCGCGTGTTCGACCGCCGGCAGGCGCTCGCGCTCGAAGGCCTCAACGTCCGGCTGCTCCAGCGCGAAGTCTATGAAAGCGCCGTCTCGATGGGTCGCTCGGCGCTGAAGGCCCTGGGCATCGCCGAGCGCGAGGCGCTGCGGGTCGAGACCGCCTATCGCACCCGCGACCGCGAGCGGCTGCGGGTCCAGGCGGCGACCGGCGACCTCCGGACGGGCATCGAGAAGAGCTTCACCCACAGCCCCCTCGATGACGAGGCCCCTGCGCCCGAGCCTGCCCGCGAAGGCTAGGCGGTGCGGGCGAGGAAGTCGGCGACGACCGCTTCCTCGACGCCCTCGCTGAGGAAGGCGTCGCCGATCCCGCGGGTCAGCACGAGCCGAAGCGCGCCGCCGTCATTCTTCTTGTCGCCGCGCATCAGGGGGATCAGCGCATCGCGCGCCACGCCGGTTTCCGCGAGCGTCGTCGGAAGCCCGACCGAAGCCAGGTGATCGCGCACCCGCCGCGCATCCTCGTGCGGGCAAAGGCCGAGATCGGCCGACAGCGCGAAGGCGAGCACCATGCCGACCGCGACCGCCTCGCCGTGCAGCATCGTGCCCAGCCCGGCCGCGCTCTCAAGCGCATGGGCGAAGGTATGCCCGAAATTGAGCAGCGCCCGCGCCCCATTGCGATCGGTGATGTCCGCCTCGACCGTCCGGGCCTTGGCGGCGACGCTCTGCCAGACGGCTTCCTCGCGATATTCGCGGTGCCCGGCGAGGAGGGCGGCGCCATGGTCCTCGAGCCAGTGGAACAGCGCCTCGTGGCGGATCAGCCCATATTTGACGACCTCGGCATAGCCGCCGCGAAGCTGACGCGGGTCGAGCGTGTCGAGCAGGCTGACGTCGGCGATAACCAGGCAGGGCTGGTGGAACATGCCGACGAGATTCTTCTGCCCGAGCGCGTCGATCGCGGTCTTGCCGCCGACCGCGCTGTCGGCCTGGGCAAGAAGGGTGGTCGGCAGATGGACCAGCGGAATGCCCCGCTTGAACAGCCCCGCGGCAAGCCCCGCGAGATCGCCGACCGAGCCGCCGCCAAAGGCGGCGATGGTGGTGCTCCGATCGAGGTTCCGCTCGGCGAAGGTCCCGATGAGGTCGCGCAGATGCGGCCAGTCCTTGGCCTCCTCGCCCTCCGGTACAAGGATCGGGTCGCACGGAAGGATTGCCTGCAGCCGCTCGCCGTGAAGTCCCCAGACCTTCGGCTCGGTGACGAGGGTCATCGGCTTGCCCTTCGACAGGCTCAGCAGGCGGCTGCGGCAATCCTCGAGCCGCCCGACCAGCACGTCATAGCGCTCGTCACCGGCATCGACCGTCAGGTTCTTCACGTCTTGTCCTTCAGATGTTCGTCGAGCGCCGCGACGATCCGCTCCACCACCTGGTGGTGCGCGCCGGCGGCGCTCGGAATACGGATATGCGCCTCGGCATAGGCCGGCGCACGCTCGTCGATCAGCCGTGCCAGAGTCTCGGCGCGATCGCCGTCCTTCAGCATCGGGCGCGTTTCCGGGCGCCGGGCGGTCCGCTCGGCGAGGAGATCGACCGGCGCGTCGAGCCAGACGGTGATGCACTTGGCATTGAGAAGGTCGCGCGTCGCCGGATTGACGAACGCCCCGCCGCCGGTCGCGATCACCCGCACCGGCCCGCTCGCCAGCCGCGCCACCACCCGCCGCTCGCCATCGCGAAAGTCATGCTCGCCGAATCGCTGAAAGACTTCGCCCGCGCTGAGGCCTGCCGCGTCCTCGATCTCGCTGTCGCTGTCGACGAACGGCAGCCCGAGCCGGCGCGCCAGCCGCCGCCCGACGGTCGACTTGCCAGCCCCCATGAGGCCGACGAGCACCACCGACCGGTCAAGTCTGCCATCGAAGGGGAGAGTGCGCCGCGCCATGTGCGCCGGGGCTATACAGCGGGCGTGCCAGTCGGCAAAAGCCCGCCTCATGGCGATACGACGCAAGCCCCCGCACCCCGCGCGCGGGCTCATCATCTGGCTCATCATCCTGGCGATCCTCGTGGCGGCCGCCATCTGGCTCGCGGGCAGCGCGAAGGAAGTTCCAACGCGCCCGATCGAGGTGGACGTTGCCCGTCCGGCCTAAGCAACGCTGGTGGCTCGGCGTCGGCGTCGCCGCGCTGGTCCTGCCGGCCTTTGCGGTGGCGCAGGAGAGCCTGCTTCCGCCCGGCTTCAACGACACCGCTCCACCGCCCGAGACGTCGAGCCCGGCGAACGGCCAGGCCCCCGACAGCGCGCCCAGTGACGCGCGGCGCCCGCGCCCGAGCGGCAGCAGCGAAGGAGGCGCGGTCGTCGAGAGCGAGACGCTCAGCATTGCTGACCTCGCCAAGGTGCCGGTCGCAGCGCCGCCCATCGAAATCCCGTCATCCTCGGCCCGCGATCCACGCCAGGTCGGTGCGATTGATCCCGTCGCCTGGGGCATGGGCGCCTCTCCTTGGGGCGGCGCCAACGGGACCTTCCTGTCGCAGCTGATGAGGCGGCTCGACACGCCGCTTCCCAATCGCTGGCTCCACATCACGTTGCGCAATGCGCTTCTTGCCCGAAGCGAAGCGCCGCCTGCCGTGCATCCGGTCGACTGGGTCGCCGAGCGGGCCTGGCTCCTCCTCCGCATGGGCGAGGCCGATGCCGCCGCTCTGCTGGTCGAAGGCGTCGACGTCACCGACTTCACGCCCAAGATGACCCAGGTCGCGGTCCAGAGCGCGCTCGCCAATTCCGATCCCGGCGCGCTCTGCCCGCTGCGCGAGAAGATGAACAAGGTCGAGAGCCGCGTTCTGGCGCTGACCGAGGCCATGTGCGCCTCGCTCGCCGGTGAGGCCGGAAGCGCCGCCACCCGGATCGAGCAGGCGCGCCGGCGTGGCCCGATCACCGGCATCGACCATGTACTGGCCGACAAGGTCGTCGGGGCAGGGGCCGATACCGGCCGTGCGGCGACGGTCGAATGGGAGGGCGTCCAGGGCCTCACCGCCTGGCGTTTCGGCCTGGCGAGCGCGACCGGCCTCGTTCCCCCCAACAATCTCATCGACCGGGCACCGCTTCGCCTTCGCGCCTGGCAGGCCCGGGCGCCGATGCTGAGCGCCGAGCAGCGCCTGCTCTCGGCCCGGATCGCGACCGGCCTCGGGGTCTTCTCCTCGGCCGCCCTCGTCGACCTTTATTCGCAGATCTACGACGCGACCGATCCATCGGACCTCAGCGGGACCGACGCCTGGCAGCTTCGCCTGGCCTTCGCCGCCAAGGAGCCGGGCGACAAGCTCGGCGCGATGCGCAAATTGTGGGGGCAGGGGGACGATCCCGTCCAGCGCCTCGCCGGCCAGGCCCTGGTCTCGCTTGCCGCCTCGCGGGTCCGCCCCGATGCCAGCCTCGGCGCCGACGTCCCCAAGCTCATCGCCTCGATGCTTGCCGGCGGCTATGATCGCGCCGCGGCGCGCTGGGCGACCGTCATTGGCGACCTCGACGAAACGGCCGACGAGGATCGCGCCTGGGCGCTGCTGGCGCTCGGCACCGATGCCAATGTCGACCGCTCCGAGGACCGGATCGAAAGCTTCATCGACCGCGATGAGAGCAGCGGCAAGGCGCGCTCCAAACTGCTCGTCGCCGGGCTCGCCGGGCTCGGCGAGATCGACTCGGAGACGGCCACCCGCCTCAACCGGAGCCACAGTCTCGGGCTCGGCCGCGAGAATGGCTGGACCCGGATCGTCACGCAGGCCGGCGAGCGCCGCCAGGCC
Organism: Sphingomonas sp. SP2; assembly: GCF_058313385.1. Classification (NCBI taxonomy): domain Bacteria; kingdom Pseudomonadati; phylum Pseudomonadota; class Alphaproteobacteria; order Sphingomonadales; family Sphingomonadaceae; genus Sphingomonas; species Sphingomonas sp. SP2. The sequence continues at coordinate 1,586,621 of NZ_JBZFLD010000001.1, forward strand.
GGCAGCGCGGTGCTCCTCGCCGCGATCGGGATGCAGGCGCAGCAGGCCGAGCGGATCCCCGCCGCCCACCTGTTCCGCTCGCTGACCGCGATGCGCAGCGCCGGGCTCGGTTTTTCCGCGCGGATGATCGCCGCCGAGATGCTCGCTCGGACGTGACACCGGCCGACCGCGCGCTGGTCGACCGCTTTGCGGACGCGCTGGCGGCGGAGCGCGGCGCAGCGCGCAACACCTTGCTCGCCTATCGCAGCGACCTTGCCGCCGCGGCCGACGTGCTGGGCGAGGTCGGGACCGCGGCGCCCGCCGCCCTTGCCGACCTTGCGGTCGCCTGGGCGTCGCTCAGCCCGGCAACGCTCGCCCGCCGCTCGGCCGCGCTCCGCCGCTTCTACGGCTTCCTCGCCGACGAGGGGCTTCGCGCCGACGACCCGTCCGACGCGCTGCCCCGGCCGCGCACCGTTCGTCCGCTGCCGCGCGTGCTCGAGCCCGCCGAAGTCGATCGCATCTTCGCCGAAGCCGAGGATCGCGCCGCCAGCGGCGAACCGCTTCGCCTGCGCAATCTCGCCCTTCTTGAGCTGCTCTACGGGTCCGGGCTTCGCGCGACCGAGCTCGTCAGCCTTCCGGTCCGGGCGCTGGCCCGCCCGGAGCCCTACCTGATCCTCGCCGGCAAGGGCGGGAAGGAGCGGCTGGTGCCCATCTCCGACCGTGCCCGCGCCGCGGTCGCCCATTGGCGAGAAACACTTCCGAAGGACGGCCTCTGGCTCTTTCCCGGCGGCAAGGCGCACATCAGCCGGGTCCGCCTGTTCCAGCTCGTTCGAGCCATGGCCGCCGACGCCGGGATTGCCCCCGACCGGGTCAGCCCGCACGTCCTCCGCCACGCCTTCGCGACCCACCTCCTCGCCAACGGCGCCGACCTCCGCGTTCTCCAGGCCTTGCTCGGCCATGCCGACATCGCGACCACGCAAATCTACACCCATGTCGACAGCAAGCGGCTGGTCGAGCTGGTGAATCGCGTCCACCCGCTGGCCGGGGGAGTGCTTGCCAAGGCGCGGACATCGGCCTAGCCCGCGGCCCGATATGCTGACCTATCTCGATTTCGAAAAGCCGATCGCCGAGCTGGAGACCCGCGTCGCCGAGCTCAAGGATACCGCCCGTGGCGGCGACCTCGACCTCGATCCCGAGATCGAGAAGCTCGAGGCCAAGAGCAGCAAGCTGCTCAAGGAAACCTATGCGAAGCTGACCCCGTGGCAGAAGACGCAGGTCGCCCGTCATCCCGAGCGGCCGCATTTCCGCGACTATGTCGCCGGCCTCGCCGACGAATTCATTCCGCTCGCCGGCGACCGCGCCTTTGCCGACGACCAGGCGATCATCGGCGGCCTTGCCCGGATCGACGGGCGCAAGGTCGTGCTGATGGGACATGAAAAGGGCGCCGATACCCAGACCCGGCTCCGCCACAATTTCGGCATGGCCAAGCCCGAGGGCTATCGCAAGGCGATCCGCCTGATGGACCTCGCCGACCGTTTCGGGCTTCCGCTCGTCAGCCTGGTCGACACGCCGGGGGCCTTCCCGGGTGTCCAGGCCGAGGAGCGCGGCCAGGCCGAGGCCATCGCCCGCTCGACCGAGCGCGGGCTTGCGCTGACCGTTCCTTCGATCGCTGCAATCGTCGGCGAGGGCGGTTCGGGCGGCGCGGTCGCCATTGCCGCCGCCAACCGCGTCCTGATGTTCGAGCATGCCGTCTATTCGGTGATCAGCCCCGAAGGCTGCGCCTCGATCCTGTGGCGAACCGCCGACAAGGCCGCCGATGCGGCCGAGGCGATGAAGATCACCGCGGCCGACCTCCTCGGCCTCAAGGTCATCGACCGGATCGTCGCCGAACCCCTCGGCGGCGCCCATCGCGACCCCAGCGACGCGATCGCCAACCTCAAGCAGGCGATCACCGAGGAGCTCGACCAGCTGGCCGGCCGCTCGCCTGATGAGCTGCGGAAAATGCGCCGCGAAAAGTTTCTCGCCATCGCCTGAGGCTTTTGCCTTGCGCAGGGGAAAACCCCCCGCTAGAGGCCCGTTCCAGCGTGGGCGTGTAGCTCAGTGGTAGAGCACTGTGTTGACATCGCAGGGGTCGCAAGTTCAATCCTTGCCACGCCCACCATTTCTTCCCCATTCATGATGTCAGCGCCGGCCAACCGGTATTGATTGCCGGCGGCGGCCGTCGCTCAGGCGGTGCCGGTCAGCAGGTCGCGCTTGGCGAGGACGTGCGCGCCGAGGAAGTCGAGGAAGGCGCGGACGTGCGGCTCGGACTTCAGCCGTTCGTGATAGACGAGGAACACGGGCGGCCGGATCTCGGGCAGGTCGAAGCAGCGCCGAAGCTCGGGTTCGACGTCGCCGACGATGCAGGGGAGGCCGCCGATCCCCGACCCCGCCCTCAGCATCGCCGCGAGATTCGGGAGGGAATTGCTCCGGCAGGCAATTTCGGCGCCCGGCGCGATCGCCGCGACCCAGTCCGCCGCTGCCGCTTCCGACGTCACCAGGGCATGGCCCGCAAGGTCGCCGGCGCCGCTCGGCGTCCCATATTCCGCGGCATAGTCGTGGCTGCAATAGGTCGCCCAGGCGGCGTGGGTGAGGGGGCGCACGACAAGGCACGGATCGGTCGGCCTTGATCCCACGCGAAGCGCGACGTCGGCCTCCCCGCGCGCAATGTCGAGCTTGTGATCACCGACCGTCATTTCCACCCTGACCCGCGGATAGGCGACGCGAAAATCGCGCACCGCGCGCGCCGCCACCGCATTGGCGAGGGGTTCATTGGTGGTCATCCGGATGGTGCCCGACAGGCGCCGCTCGGTCCCCGCGACCGTATCGAGGAACGCCTTCACCTCGGCTTCGACCCGCTCGGCCGCCGCGACCAGCGGCGTGGCCCGTTCCGACAGTCGATATCCCTCGCGGCCACGCTCGAACAGGGTGAAGCCGAGCTCTTCCTCGAGCGCCGCGATGCGCCGCGCACAGGTGGTCTGGTTGACCCCGAGCTCGCGCGCCGCGCCGAGCGTGCTGCCATGCCGCGCGACCGCAAGGAAATGACGCAGGTCGCTCCAGTCCAACGCCATGACAATTCCCCCCGCCTGGCCCGCGGCCATTCTGCATCCATGCAGACCAGTCGCGCAATAGTTCGGATTTCGGCGGTTTTCGGCGAAGAGTAGAAGCGCGGCAAGACACAGGAACTGCCGCGTCATGAAGCTCTACCTCGATCCCATTTCCACCACCTCCAGGCCGCTTCTCATGTTCGCCGAGGAGCATGACCTGCCGATCGAGGTCGTCCACGTCAGCCTGTTCGAGGGCGAGCATCGCACGCCGGAATTCCTTGCGATCAATCCCAACGGCTGCGTTCCGGTGCTGGTCGACGGCGGCTTCGTGCTCGGCGAGTCCAACAGCATCCTGCGCTATCTCGCCGATCTCGCGAAATCGCCCGCCTATCCGGCCGAGCTTCGCGCCCGCGCCCGGGTCAATGCCGCGCTCGACTGGCTGGTGACCAATTTCCACACGGCGGTCGGGGTGCAGCTCGCCTATCCAACGCTGTTCCCGGCCTTCCAGCCTTATTCAACGGGCGCCCGGGCCGAGGTGATCGCGACCGGCCTTGCCGCGACGCATCGCTGGCTCGCGGTCCTCGACCAGCACATGATCGGGCCGCGCCGCAATTATGTCGCCGGCGAGGAGCTGACCATCGCCGATTATGTCGGCGGCTCGCTCCTCGTCCTCGCCGAAGCGGTCGATGTCGACCTTGGCGACACGCCCAACATCCGCCGCTGGCTCGGAACCCTCAAGGCCCGACCCAGCTGGGATCCGACCTACGCTGCCTTCAACGGATTTCTCAGCGCCATCCGTCCGGCGGCCTGACCCGCGTCACGCATCGAACACACAGGGGAAAACTCGCATGATCTACCATCTTTCGATCGCCGCCCGCGACCCGGCGCGCGTCGCCGCCGTCCTTGCCGAACTATGGAAGGGCGAAGTCATGCCCTTTCCGCCCATCGCCACAAGCAGCCTCGTCGTGCTTGCCGGCGACGATCGCAATTCGCTGATCGAAGTCTATCCGCACGGTACCGAGCTCGTTCCCGCCGAGGGCGATGCGGACTGTGTCAGTACGCACAATCCCGCCGCCAGCCCGCGCTCGGCGACCCACGCCGCCATCGCCACGCCGCTCAGCCGCGAGCAGGTGCTGGCAATCGCCGCGCGCGAAGGCTGGCTCGCCAAATATCGCAAGCGGGGCGGGGCCTTCGGAGTGATCGAGCTGTGGCTCGAGAACAGCTGCATGATGGAGCTGCTGACCACCGACATGGCCGGCGAATATCTCGACACGATGACCCCGGCCGGGTGGCGCCAGGCGCTCCAGGCCGCGGCGCCCGCCAGTTAAGTGGGAGAGGCGGTCATGACCCATCGTCCGACCCTTCGCGCGCTCGCCCTCTCGGCGGCGGTCCTGCAGGCGGCCTCGCTCGGCGCCCTGTCCTTTGCGCTGTCGCTGCCGACCGCACGCGCCGAGGCCGTCGCAAGCCCCCTTGCGCCCTTCGTCGGCGGCCTTCCGAGCCGCCCCTGAACCTCATCTTGCCAGGAGTGACCATCATGACGCTCAAGCCTGCACTGACCGCAGCCACCGCCATTGTGGCCGTCGCCACCCTCGCCGCTGCCGCGCCGCCGCAGCGCAGCGCGCCCGAAACCCGCTACTGGATGAGCGCCGAGACCGTCTCGGGCATGGCGACCGGCATGCCGGGAGGACAGGCCAGGCGGCTCCAGCTTCAGCTCGCGTCGCCGACGAGTGTCGCCGCGCCCGCCGCCGAACACCTGCCCCCGGCGCTGCTCAAGGCGGGAACCAGTCTCCCGCTGACCAGCCCGCGCGATGCCGGGCAGCCGGGGCCGCGTGTGCCCGGAGCCCGGCCCGAGGCCATGCCCAAGACCCGTATGCTGCTCTACTGGGGCTGCGGCGAGAAGGCCGGGCCCGGTCAGCCGATGGTGATCGAATTCGGGAGCGCCGCCGCGGCTAAGGTCATGGCGAGCCTCACGCCGAGCTTCTCGCCGATGCTGCCGCCCGGTCCGCATGCCGGGGCGACCTACGGCGAATGGCCCAATGCCTCGGGGCGGACCAGCGTCCCGGCGTCGGGATCCCTCGTCGGGGACCATCGCGTCCGCGGCAATTACCTGCCCGACATCGGTTTCGCGCTGACCGCGGCCAACGACTTCCTCGCCCCGCTCGCGCCGCGCAGCAGCAAGCTTGCCTCGGGAGCGATGCAGGTCGACTGGCCCGCAGTCCCATATGCCCGCGCCTATTTCGCCGGAGTGATGGGCGCGCGGCCCGACGGGACCATGTTCCTGTGGAGCTCCAGCGCGACCCGTGTCGCGAGCATGCTCATGCCCGATTACCTCGCGCCGGCCGACCTGTCGCGACTGGTCGCGTCCAAGGTGCTGATGGCGCCTGACACCAACCGTTGCACCGTTCCCGCCGAGGTGGTCCAGGGAAGCGAAGGGGCGGCGCTGCAGATGACCGCCTACGGTCCGGAAGCCAACTTTCACAGCGCGCCCGGCCAGCGCCCCTGGGCGGTCAAGCTCCGCACCCGTTCGACCCATATGGGACTGCTCGGCATGCCCGAGGGGATGGACGCCGCTTTGGGCGGGACGGAGCGTCCGGCAACGCCCGACGCCCAGCGCCCCAACCGCAAGCGCCAGCTCCTTCGCGGGCTGGGGTCGCTGATCGGCGGGCATCGCTGAGATGGCGGCTCCCTTCGCGCTCGCCGCCGCCGCCCTGATCGCCGCCGCCCAGCCCAGTCCGGACATGAGCACCGTCATCCGCCAGATGCGGGAAACGGCCGAGCGGATGCGCGGACAGCTTCCGCCCGAGGACATTGCCGAGATGCTCCGCAACGCCGACGAGCTCGAGCGGGAAAATCGCAAGGGCAGCTTTGCCGCGCCTGTCCGGCCAGCCTCGGCCACGCCCGCCATCGTCGCGCATCTCGAGCAAGACCATGGCGCGATCTTCGACTGGCTCGCCCGGACGACGACCTGCGCCGGCTACCAGTGGGAGACGTGGCGGCGGTTCAGCATCACGACCGGCACGCAGGTCGCCGAGCGCAACGCCGGCTGCCGCAAGGCCTTCGCCATTTACGAGCGCTATTTCTATGCCGAGCGCGGCGGCAGCAACACAGAGGCGCTCAAGTTGCTCGCCGACTATGACCGAGCCGCCCACGAGGTCGTGGACGCCTATCCGCAATAAGCTGGGGCCGGCCGGCTCAGTTGCGCTCGCGCACCGCGGTAAAGGCGATGCCGGGCCAATCCTGCTGCAGCCGGCCGAATTCCCAGGCGTTGCGCATGAGGAGGACCGGGACGTCGTCCTGGTCCTCGGCCATCGCCGAGCGGTGGGTTTCGATCAGCTTCTTCAGCAGCGCGGGGTCGTCGGACTTCACCCAGCGTGCGACCTCGTAGGGCGAGGGCTCAAATTCAAGCGCGACGCCATATTCCTGGTCGAGGCGCGTCTGGAGGACGTCGAGCTGGAGCTCGCCGATCACGCCCACGATCCACTGCGAGCCGATCACCGGCTTGAACAGGCGGATGACGCCTTCCTCGGCGAGGTCCGAGAGGCCGCGGCGCATCTGCTTGACCTTCATCGGGTCGCCGAGCCGGACCCGGCGGAGGATTTCCGGCGCGAAGTCGGGCAGGCCGGTGAAGGTGACGTCGCCCTTCTCGGTCAACGTGTCGCCGACCCTCAGCGTGCCGTGATTGGGAATGCCGACGATGTCCCCGGCGACCGCGCCATGCGCAAGCTCGCGGTCGCGGGCGAAGAAGGTGATCGGATTGTGCAGCGCCATCGCCTTGCCGAGGCGGCTGTTCTGGACCTTCATCCCGCGCTCGAGCTTGCCCGAGCAGATCCGGACGAACGCCACCCGGTCGCGATGGTTGGGGTCCATGTTGGCCTGGACCTTGAACACGAAGCCGGTCAGCCGCGGTTCGTCCGGAGAGACCGGCGCGGGCCGGGCGGGCTGGGCCTGCGGGGGAGGGCCGTCGTCGGCGAGGATGTCGAGCAATTGCTCGACCCCGAAGCCTTTCAGCGCGCTGCCAAAGATGACGGGCGTGAGGTCGCCCTGCCGGAAGGATTCTAGATCGAAGGCCGGATAGGATTCGAGCGCCAGCCCGCCATCCTCGCTGAGGCTGTCGGCGGCGTCGGCGGGGATGGCCGCGGCGATCGCCGGATCGTCGATGCTCGTGGTGTCGATCCAGCGCCCGGGCACGATGCCGTCGCTGCGGTCGGCGACCAGCAACTGCCCGCGGCGAAGGTCGTAGAGGCCGTGGAACAGCCCGCCGATCCCGGTCGGCCAGTTCTGCGGGCTGACGTCGAGCTGCAGCACCTCGGCGATCTCGTCGAGCAGCGCGAAGGGGCTGAGACCTTCCCGGTCGACCTTGTTGACGAAGGTGATGATCGGCACGTTGCGCAGGCGGCAGACCTCGAACAGCTTGCGCGTCTGCGGTTCGATCCCCTTGGCCGCGTCGATCACCATGATCGCGCAGTCGACCGCGGTCAGAGTCCGATAGGTATCTTCCGAAAAGTCCTGGTGCCCTGGCGTGTCGAGCAGGTTGAACAGAACGTCCCCGCGCTGGAAGGTCATCACCGAGCTCGTCACCGAGATGCCGCGCTGCTGCTCGATCTTCATCCAGTCCGAGCGGGCCCGGCGACGGTCGCCGCGCGCCTTGACCTCACCCGCCTCGTGAACCGCGCCCGCGGCCTGCAGCAGGCTTTCGGTCAGGGTGGTCTTGCCCGCGTCCGGGTGCGAGATGATCGCGAAGGTACGCCGCGACAGCGTGCTGAAATTGACCGGATCGGCCGACGGCGTGTCCCGGCCCGGGCGAGCGGCGGCGCTGGGCGCGGTGGATTCAAGCGACAAGGGGAATGCTCCTGCGCGGCGATGCTGGCACCGCCGATTCTTTTGCCGCCCGCTTAGGCCAAGCGGCGCGCGAAGCGAAGTCTTGGCGCAACGCCCGCCTTCCTTCCGCAACGACGCGAATGTTGCAGCGCAACCAATCGCTCGCCCCGCGCATTGCGCAGGGGAAAAGGGCGATCCTTGGCGAAGCGAAACGATTCCTCTGCGGCGGTGGCCGACCCCTATGAGTTCAAGCCTCACGAGCGTCCCTTCATGCCCGGGTCGCCGGCGACGCCCGAGCATCCGATGCCGCGGCGGATCGGCTATTTCCTCATCGGCGTGCTGATCTCGATCAGTGCCGGCCTCGCCAACGGAATCCTCATCGCCAACCTGCCGCAGATCCAGGGCGATCTCGGCCTGAGCCCGGTCGAGGGCGGCTGGATCGCGGCCGCTTATTCGATGACCAACGTTTGCACGAGCTTCCTCCTGATCAAGTTCCGGCAGGAATTCGGGCTGCAGCGGATCACCCGCGTCTTCCTCGTCGGCTTCGTCCTGCTGACCGGCATGCAGTTACTGGTGCATGGCTTCTGGACCGAAATCGCCGTGCGCGCCGCGGCCGGGGTCATCGCCGCCGGCTTCAGTCCGCTGGGCTTCTTCTACATCATGCAGGCGATGCCGCCCGCGGCGCGGCTCGGCGGCATGATCATGGGCATTGGCCTCGGTCAGATCGCGCTCCCGCTCGCCCGCTTTCTGTCGCCGCTCCTGCTCGTCAACGGCGACATCCAGAACCTCTACTGGTTCGAGTTCGGCCTTGCCTTGCTCTGCTTCGGGAGCGTCGCCTTGCTTCGCCTGCCGCCGAGCGAGCGCACGCCCGTGTTCGAAAAGCTCGACGTCCTCTCCTTTGCGCTGTTCGCCCCCGGGATCGCGCTCCTCACCGCCGTCCTCGTCCAGGGCCGCATCGTCTGGTGGTCGACCGCCTGGATCGGCTACGCGCTCGCCGCCTCGGTGGTGCTGATCGGCGCGGCGATGCTGATCGAGCACAATCGCGCCAATCCGATGCTCAACACGCGCTGGATCGCCAGCCGCGCGATCATCCGCTTCGCCGCCATCGCCGCGGTGATGCGTGTGCTCCTGAGCGAGCAGGGCTATGGCTCGATCGGCCTTCTCACCCTGCTCGGCATGGGGCAGGACCAGCTGGTCAATTTCTACCTCGTCGTGACCCTCGCCAGCCTCGCCGGGCTAATCGTCAGCCTTGCGACCATGAAGCCGACCGATCTCCTCCGTCCCATCGTCGTCGCGATCGCACTGATCGGGGTGGCGGCTTGGATGGATTCGGACGCCTCCAACCTCACCCGCCCGGGCAATCTCCTCCTCAGCCAGGCGATGATCGCCTTCGCGACTATCCTGTTCATCGGACCGACGATGATGGCCGGGGTGCTTCGCGCGCTCGCCAAGGGGCCGAGCCACATGGTCAGCTTCTCCGCCGTCTTCGGCGTGTCGCAGACCATCGGCGGCCTCGGCGGCACGGCCCTGCTCGGCACCTTCCAGATCGTCCGGCAGAAATATCACAGCCACGAACTCGCCCAGTCGATCACCGCCATCGATCCGCTGGTCACCCAGCGCCTGCAGCAGCTCGGCGGGGCCTACGGCCGGGTGGTGGGCGATCCCATCCTTCGCCAGGCGCAGGGCGCCGCGACGCTCACCGGGCAGGTCAGCCGCGAGGCTGCCGTGCTCGCGTTCAACGACGTCTTCCTCCTCATCACCTGGCTCTCCGCGCTCGCCTTCCTGTGGCTCGGCGGGCGCTGGCTGTACCTGCGTATTCGTGGCGTAAACCCCCTCGCGGCCGACCTGGCTGCCCTTCAGAAGATGCTTGCGAACCGCTGATGGCCGACAACACCACCAAAAAAGTCTCCACGCCCGTCGCCGATCCGATCGGGACCAACGATCCGCGCCAGCCTGGCCCCGCGCCAACGGCGGAGCCGCACGAGCGCCTCGAGGACCCGATCGAGGCCAACACGCCGCCGGCCGAGGCCCGTTCCCGTGGCTGGGCGCCGCCGCGCTCGGGCCTCAAGGGCACGCTCCTGTTTGTCGCCATCCTCATCGCGGGAGCGCTGCTGGTCCTCTATGCGTGGAGCCTGCCGCCCTTCGCCTCGACCGTGCAGACCACCGACAATGCCTATGTCCGCGGGCAGACCACGGTGATCGCGCCGCAGGTCAACGGCTATGTCACGCAGGTGCTGGTCCAGGACTTCCAGCAGGTGAAGGCCGGTCAGCCGCTAGCCCGGATCGACGACCGCATCTATCGCCAGCGGGTCGAGCAGGCCCAGGCCGCGATCCAGACCCAGCAGGCCAACCTCGCCAATTCGCAGCAGAGCCGTCGCTCGAGCGAAGCGCAGGTCGCCGGCCAGTCGGCCGCCGTCGCCAGCGCCCGCGCTCAGCTCGCCCGTGCCCAGGCCGATATGCGCCGCGTGAACGAGCTCGTCGCCGAACGCTCGCTTTCGCTGCGCGAACGCGACCAGACCCTTGCCGCGCTCCGCCAGGCGCAGGCCGCGGTGCTTCAGGCCGAGGCCCAGCGCTCGGTCGCGCAGGAGCAGGTTCGCACAGTCACCGTCGGTCGCGGCGGGCTCGAGGCCGGCGTCGCCAATGCCCAGGCCCAGCTCCGCCTCGCCCAGATCGACCTTGCCAATACGATCATCCGCGCGCCGCAGGACGGGCAGGTGAGCGAGCTCGGAGTCCGCCTCGGCCAATATGTCACCGCCGGCAGCCAGATGATGTTCCTGGTGCCGAAGACCGTCTGGGTGGTCGCCAACTTCAAGGAGGCGCAGACCGCGCGGATCGTCCCGGGGCAGAAGGCACGGATCCGGGTCGATGCGCTCGGCGGCGAGGAGCTGACCGGTACCGTCCAGCAGCTTGCGCCCGCGGCGGGAAGCGAATTCAGCGTTATCCGCCCCGACAATGCCACGGGCAACTTCGTCAAGGTCGCGCAGCGGATCGCGGTCCGGATCGCGATCGATCCCGGCCAGCGGCTCGCCGAGCGACTTCGCCCCGGCATGTCGGTCGAGGCGCGGATCGACACCAAGGGGGTCAAGTGAAGCGCGTCGCCGCGGTCGCGGCGCTGGGCGGCCTTCTTGCCGCCTGCGTTCCCGCCACCCCGCCGCTTCCCGAAGGGGTGGGGGTCGTGCCGAATGAAGGCTGGCGGACCCCGCTCGCCGCGACCGCGCCGCTCGACCGCGCGTGGTGGAACGGCTTTGGCGATCCGATCCTCACCAACCTCGTCGAGACCGCGCTCGCCAACAACAGCGACATCGCCATCGCCGCCGCCCGGGTTCGCGAGGCCCGCGCGCAGGAACAGATCGCAAGGGCCGCGCTCTTCCCGACGCTCGATGCCGGGGTGGGGGTGCAGGAAGCCCGCACCGTCAGCCCGTTCGGAACCGCGACCACCAACACCTCGGCTCAGCCGATCATCCAGGCTGCCTATGAAGTCGACCTGTTCGGGCGGGTCCGCGAGACCGTCTCGGCGGCGCGCTCGGCCTATCTCGCCAGCCAGGCCGCGCGCGATGCCGCCGCGCTCAGCGTCGCTGCCGCGACCGCCAGTGGCTACATCACCCTTCGCGGCCTCGACGCCCGGCTCGCCATCGCCCAGCAGACCGTCAGCAGCCGGACCGAAGCACTCCGCATCGCCCGCAACCGGGCCCGCGTCGGTTACACCAGCGACCTCGAGCTTCGCCAGGCCGAGGCCGAATATCGTTCGACCACCCAGCTCGTGCCCCAGCTCCAGCTCGCCATCGCGCGGCAGGAGAATGGCTTGGCGCTGCTCCTCGGGACGACGCCTCGCGACGTCATCCGCGGGCGCAGCCTCGCCGAGCTTGCGCCGCTGCCGGTTCCTGCCGTCCTTCCCTCGGACCTCCTCCGGCGCCGGCCCGACATCGCGCAGGCCGAGCTGACCGTCGCCGCGAGCGACGCGACCCTCGCCGCCAGCCGCGCGCAATTCCTTCCGCGCCTGAACCTCGCCGGAAGCGCCGGGCTGGTCCTCTCGAGCGCGCTCGGCAATCCGGTCACCATCTGGTCGCTCGGCGCCAGCGTCCTTGCGCCCTTGTTCCAGGGCGGGCGCCTGACCGGTCAGCTCAACGCCAATGCCGCGCGCCGCGACCAGGCCCTGTTCGCCTATCGCAAGACCACGCTCACCGCCTTCCGCGAGGTCGACGACAGCCTCGCCGCGCTGCGTCGCTTCGGTGAACAGCGCCGCGAGCTCGCGCTCCAGCGCGCCGCGCTCGCCGACGCGCTTCGCCACGCCACCAACCGCTACGAGGCGGGCTACACCTCCTATCTCGAGCAGCTCGACGCCCAGCGCGCTCTCTTCGGGGCCGAGCTGAGCCTCGCGCAGGCGCGCACCGACGAATTGACCGCGACCGTCTCGCTCTACCAGGCGATGGGCGGCGGCTGGACCGGTCTCACCCCGCAATAAGCGGGTCTAGATCCCGTCGCCCCCGAGCGCGCGATAGAGCGCGACGCCGTTGCGGGCCTGGGCGAGCCGGGCCGCGGCGAGGTTGCGCTCGGCGGCATAGGCCGAACGCTGCGCATCAAGGGTGGTGAGGAAGGGATCGATCCCTTCGCGGTAGCGGGCCTGAACGAGCGTCACCGTCTGCCGGGCCGCGGCGACATTGCGCTGGTTCGCCGCCACCCGGTCCCCGATCGTGCCCTTGTCCGCGAGCGCATCGGCGACTTCGCGGAAAGCGGTCTGGATCGCCTGCTCGTAGCGCGCCACCGCGGCGTCGCGCTCGGCCTCGCGCAATCGCACCGTCGCCCGCCGCGTCCCGCCCGAGAAGATCGACTGGCGCGCGTCGGCCGCGGCGGAGAAAGCGAAGGCGCCCCCGCTGAACAGGCCGGTCAGCGTGTCGCTCGCAAGCCCAAGCAGCCCGGTCAGCGAGATGGACGGGAACAGCGCCGCGCGTGCCGCGCCGATCTCGGCATTGGCCGCCCGCAGCTGATATTCGGCCTCGATGATGTCGGGCCGGCGAAGGAGGATTCGGCTGTCGAGGCCGGCCGGCAGGCTGGCGACGCTGCCCGCAACCGAATCCAGCGACGTCGGCAGCAGCGACGGCGCGACCGGCGCCCCGACCAGCAATTGCAGCAGGTTGAGGTCCTGCGCCCGGAGCGCTCGCTGCTGGGCGAGGTCGGCCCGCGCGGTCTCCAGAATCTGCTGCGCCTGGAGGAGGTCGGTGCGCGGCGCGATCCCGCCCTTCAGCCGCGCCTCGGTCAGCGCCCGGCTGCGCTCGGCCGAGCGGACCGTGTCCTCGGCAATGGCGAGAAGGCTGCTGTCGAAGGCATAGCTTAGCCACGCGTCGGCGATGTCGCCAATCAGCGCGACCCGCACCCCGCGCTCGGCCGCGCCGGTCGCAAGCAGCCGGGCCTGGTCGGCGCGGGTCAGCGAGGCGAGCCGCCCGAACAGGTCGAGCTCGAACGAGGGAAGGAGGCTCGCCGATCCGCCGATCCACACCCCGTTGATGTCGCCGTCGGCGTTGCGGCGCGGTGTGACCTCGACCCCGGCGGCGGCATCGAGCTGCGGCAGCTGCGCCCCGCGCGTGATCCGTACCTGCGCCCGCGCCGCGGCGATGTTGGCGGCGGCGACGCGAAGGTCGCGGTTGTTCTGGAGCGCCTGCGCGATCAGCGTCTGCAACCGCACGTCGCGGAAAACGTCGCGGTGACCGAAGGCCGGCAGGGCAGGGGCCTCTGCCCGATAGGGATCGCCTACCGGCCAGACCGACGGCACCGGCGCGGCGGGCGTCTGGTAGGCCGGATCCATCGAGCGGCAGCCCGCCAGCAGGATCGCGGCGCCGGCGGCGCCAAGGGTCAGCTTCTTCATGCGGTCGCCTCGTCGCTGGCGGGGGCAGGCCGGCGCCGCGTCAGTCGGGTCCGGATATAGGTCAGCCCTTCCTTGGCCCCGCGCCGGACCAGCACGAAGAAGAGCGGGATATAGAAGAGCGCGAGGAGGGTCGCGGTCAGCATCCCGCCGATCACCGCAGTTCCGATCGCGATCCGGCTGTTGGCGCCGGCACCGGTCGACAGCGCCAGCGGAAGCACGCCGAAGATGAAGGCGAAGCTGGTCATCAGGATCGGCCGCAGCCGGATCCGCGCCGCCTCGAGCGCGGCTTCCATCACCGGCTTGCCGGCGCGCTCGGCCTGTTCGGCGAACTCGATCATCAGGATCGCATTCTTGGCCGCCAGCCCCATAGTCGTCAGCAGGCCGATCTGCAGATAGACGTCATTCTCGAGCCCACGCAGAGTCACGGCGAAGACCGCGCCGACCAGCCCCAGCGGGATGACCAGCAGCACCGCGACGGGGATCGACCAGCTTTCGTAGAGCGCCGCAAGGCAGAGGAAGACGACCAGCAGCGACAGGCCGTAAAGCAAGGGCGCCTGGCCCGACGACAGCCGTTCCTGGAAGGACGCGCCCGACCAGGCGACGCTCGTCCCAGGGATCTGCGAGGCCAGTTCCTCCATCCGCATCATCGCCTCGCCCGAGCTGACGCCCGGCGCCGGCGTGCCCTGGAGTTCGAACGAAGGCACGCCCTGGAAGCGCGACAGGCTGCTCGGCCCGGTGCTCCAGCCGGTCTGCGCGAAGGAGGAGAAGGGCGTCATCTGCCCGTCCGACGAGCGCACATACCATTGGCCGAGGTCCGACGGGTCGGCGCGATAGGGCGCGTCGCCCTGGACGTAGACACGCTTCACCCGGCCATTGTCGATGAAGTCGTTGACGTAGCGCCCGCCCCAGGCGGTCGCGAGCGTGTTGTTCACGTCGGCGGAGTTGAGGCCGTAGGCGGTCAGTCGCTGCGGATCGACGTCGACCTTGAGGTTGGCGACATCGGGGAGGTCGCTCTGGCGAACCGAGGCGAGCAGCGGATCCTGGCTTGCCTCGGCGATCAGGCGGTCGCGCGCGGCCTGGAACTGCTCGCGGCTAAGCCCGCCGCGGTTCTGAAGCTGCATGTTGAAGCCGCTGGTCTGGCCGAGCCCGCGGATCGCGCCCGGTACCAGCGCGAAGACCTGCGCGTCGCGGAATCCGCGGAAGGCGCCCGACGCCCGCTCGACGATCGCGTCGGCGCTGTTTTCCTTGCCCTTGCGCTCGTCCCACGGCGCGAGGTTGATGAAGCCCTGACCCGTATTCTGGCCGGTCGCGCCGCCGCCGCCACCCCCGCCCGCGACGGTGAAGACCGTGGCCAAATTCTTGGCTTCGTAGCGCTGGAGATATTGCTCGATCTGGCGCTGCACCTCGAGCGTCCGCTGCTGCGTCGCGCCGGCGGGCAGGCGGAACTGGATGCTCGCCGCTCCCTGGTCCTCGGTCGGCAGGAAGCTGGTGGGCAGGCGGCCGAAGAGGAGAATGAGGATCAGGCAGATCGCGCCGTAGATCAGCAGGAACAGCTTCTTGCGGTCGATGACGCTGGTCACCGCGCCCGTATAGCGCGCTACCCCGCGGTCGAAGGTCCGGTTGAACCCGTCCTGGAAGCGGTGGGCAAAACGCTGGAAGGCGTTGCGGTCCTCGCGCTCGGCAAGCTCCTGGTCGTGCGGCTTGCGCGCCTTCAGCAAGGTCGCGGTGATCGCCGGGCTGAGGATCAGCGCGACCAGCACCGACAGCACCATGCAGCTGATGATGGTGATCGAGAATTGCTGGTAGATGACGCCGGTCGAGCCGCCGAAGAAGGCCATCGGCAGGAACACCGCCGACAGGACCACGGCGATCGCCACCAGCGCGACTTGGATCTCCTTCATCGAGATCTCGGTCGCCTCGCGCGGGCTCATGCCCGGATTTTCCTCCATCAGCCGCTCGACATTCTCGACCACCACGATCGCGTCATCGACGAGGAGACCGATCGCCAGCACCAGGCCGAACAGGGTCAGCGTGTTGATCGAGAAGCCGAGCAGGTAGAAGACCGCGAAGGTGCCGAGCAGGACGACCGGGACGGCAATCGCCGGAACGAGGGTCGCCCGCCAGCTCTGCAGGAAGACGAACATCACGATGACGACCAGCACGACCGCCTCGAGCAGGGTCTTCACCACCTCGTCGACCGACAGCTTGATGAAGGCCGTGGTGTCGTTGGCGTAGGCGACCTTGAGGCCTTCGGGGAAACTCTCCTGGAGCTCGCCGACCCGTTCCTTGATGAGTTCGGCGGTCTTGAGCGCGTCGGCGCCCGGAGCGAGGCTGATCGCCATGCCCGCGCCCGGATGGCCGTTGACCCGGCTGATCGCATTGTAGCTTTCGGCGCCGAGTTCGACCCGCGCGACGTCGGCGACCCGCACGGTCGCGCCGCTCGGCTCAGTCTTGAGGACGATATTCTCGAACTGCTCGGGGGTGCGAAGCCGCGACTGGGCGGTGACCGTGGCGTTGAGCAGCTGGTCGGCGGGGGCGGGGAGGCTCCCGACCTCGCCCGCGGCAACCTCAGTATTCTGGTTCTGGATGGCGGTGACCACGTCGCCCGGCATCAATCCGACCGCGGCCAGCCGCTGCGGGTTGAGCCAGATCCGCATCGCCCGCGACGAACCGAACACGTTGACGTCGCCGACACCCTCGACCCGCGACAGCGAGTCCTGGATGTTCGAGGTCAGATAGTCCGACACGTCGATGTTCGATCGCTGGTCGGTCTGGTCGTAGACGGCGACGATCAGCAGGAAGTCGGGGTTCGACTTGGTCACCCGGACGCCCTGCTGCTGGACCTGCTGCGGAAGGCGCGAGACCGCCTGCTGGACCTGGTTCTGGACCTGCACTTGCGCGGTGTCGGGATCGGTCCCCTTGGCGAACACCGCCGAGATGCTGACCGACCCGCGCGACGAGGAGGTCGAGGAGAAATAGAGCAGCCCGTCGATCCCGGTCAGCTGCTGCTCGAGGATCTGCGTGACGCTGTTCTCGACCGTCTCCGCCGAGGCGCCGGGATAGGTGGCGCGGATATTGACCTGCGGCGGGGCGACGTCGGGATATTGCTCGACCGGCAATTGCGTGATGGCGCCGATCCCGGCGAGCATCACGATGATCGCCAGCACCCAGGCGAAGATCGGGCGGTTGATGAAGAGCTGCGACACTGTGGCTTAGCGCCCCCGTCCGGACGCAGCCGGCCCGCCGCCGCCGCCCTCGCCCGCCGGGCGCGGCGCGATCTTCTGCGGCGCGCTTGCCGGAACGGGCTTGATCGGTGCCCCGTCCTTGAGGTTGGCGAGCCCTTGCGTGATGACCTTGTCACCCGCCTTGATCCCGCCGGTGATGACCCAGTCGGACCCGTAGGTCCGGTCGGCCATGACCTTGCGCCGCTCCGCCTTGTTGTTGGCGCCGACGACGAACACGAACGCGTCGCCCCCGATATCGCGCTGCACCGCGCTCTGCGGGAGGAGGATCGCGTTGGGCGTCACCGCCTGCGCGAACACCGCCTTCACGAACGAACCCGGAAGCAGGGTCCCCTGTGGGTTGGGGAAGCGCGCCCGGAGCGTCACCGTCCCCGTGCTCTCGTTCACGACCACTTCGGAAAACTGGACGGTGCCGGTGAAGCCGTAATCGCTGCCGTCGTCGAGCTTGAGGCGAACCTGCGTGCTTCCCGGGGTGACCCCGCCGCTCGCCAGCGCCCGGCGCAGCGCGGTGAGGTCCGCGGCCGACTGCTGGATGTCGACATAGATGGGATCGGTGCGCTGGATCACCGCCAGCGGCTCGGTCTGGTTCTGGTTGACAAGCGCGCCCTGGGTGAAGAGCGAGCGTCCGATCCGCCCGCTGATCGGCGCACGGATGGTGGTGAAGCGAAGGTTGATCCGGGCCGTGTCGAGCGCCGCATTATTCTGCGCCACCGCGGCCGTCGCCTGCCGCGCCTGCGCCGCCGCGTCGGTATATTCCTGCTGGCTGACCGCCTCGATCTGCGCCAGCGGGCGATAGCGATTGGCCTTGGCCTGCGCTGCCTGCGCCGCCGCTCGGGCGCTCGCGACATTGGCATTCGCCTGGTTCACCGCCGCCCGGTAGAGGCTCGGATCGACCTGGTAGAGCGGCTGGCCCTGGCGGACGACGCTGCCCTCGCTGAACAGCCGACGCTGGATGAGGCCGCTGACCTGTGGCCGGACCTCCGACGTTTCGAACGCTACCGCGCGCCCGCCAAGCTCGCTCACCACCGGCACCGAGGTGATCGCCGCCGTGACGAAGCCGACCTGCGTCGGACCGCGCGCACCCGCGCCACCACGCTGCTGCTGCGCGGTCGATGAATCGGAGCAGCCCGCAAGGCCGCCGATCATCAGGCCGGCGACCATCAGGGCAGTGGACACATGAAGACGGTGGTGCGACGGGCGAAGCGTCGTGAACTTCATCAAGTTTATTATCCTGTGCAGCGCTCGCGCTGGTGCCGGAACGACAGCCACGCCACAAGTGTCCGGTCACTGGTCGAAAGGCGGTAATCGATGAACGGAAGGGGAATGGGCCCGGAAATCGCGTCGTGTCGCTTCAGCAACAGTCGGGCGGCGAAGCGCGCGTCGCAGGAACGAAGCGTCCGCAGCGCGTTTTCAAGCGCTATCGACCGCCGGAGCCACCGGCGCCCCCGTGCATGCTGAAGGACAAGCTTTTCTGACCCGCGTTTCTCCTTCGGGCACCTGCAACCGGATTGCCGCGCTCCATCGCTCGCTCCTTGCGGGAGTCGCTGGCCTGTTCCTCTTCGCAAGTCCCGCCGCGGCCCAGGTCCGCGCGCCGGCGCCCGAACGCCCGCTCTGTCCGCCCGAGACGCCCATCGTCGCGCCGCCGCCCGCCGGGGCCGCCCTGCCGACGGTCGAGCCGATCGTCTGCCGAGAGGAAGTCGAGAAGGACGCGCCGCCGCTCGGCGCGGACGATCCCGCCCTCCAGCAGCCGCTCGAAAGCGTCGCCGAATTCGAGGCGAAGCTGCGTGCCGGCGAGAGCGCGACCGGCGAAGTCGCGCCGAGCAGCGATCCCGAGCTTGCCCGACCGCTTGCCCCGCTCGACCAGTTCGACGTCCGCGAAGTCGAGCTTGCGCAGCCCGATCCCGACCAGCCCGCGGCCGACTTCCGCTACACCGTCCGCCTCGACGGCCTCGACGCGGCCGACGACATCAGCGCCGCTGCGCTGAAGAGCGAGTTCAACGATCTCTCGGCGCTTCGCGACGGAGACGGCAAGGCCGCCAACGAGGCGCAGCTCTCGGCCCGGCTCGAAGAGGACAGCAAGCTCGTCCAGCGCATTCTCCAGGCCGAGGGCTGGTATGACGCGACCGTCCAGACCCGCGTCGACCGCAATGCTGCCGCGCCCGCCGAGCCCGCGACCGCGATCCTCACCGTCTCGCCCGGCACGCGCTACACGATTGCCACGATCAAGGTCGAAGCCGATCCCACCGTCCCGGCCGATCTCATCGCCACCAACCTTCCGCTCAAGATCGGCGAGCCCATCGTCGCCCAGCGGATCCAGGGTGCCGAGGCGAATGTCGCGCTTGCGCTTCCCCAGAACGGCTATCCCTTCGCCACCGTTGGCCAACGTGACGTCCTGCTCGACCAGGATACCAAGCTCGGCGACTACACGCTTCCCGTCACGGTCGGTCCGCGCGGCCGCTTCGGCGGCTTCCGCACCGAGGGCGACCTTGCCTTCGGCGTCCCCCATGTCGCGACGCTGGCCCGGTTCAAGCGCGGCGAGCTCTACGACAGCCGCGACGTCGACGACCTCCGCCAGGCCTTGGTCGCAACCGGCCTCTTTTCAACCGTCGCCGTCGCGCCCGAGCGCAGCGGGCAGGTCAATCCCGACGGAACCGAGGACATCACGCTCCTCGTGACGCAGGACGCCGGGCCGCCGCGGACACTCGCCGCAAGCGCGGGCTATGGCACCGGTCAGGGCCTTCGGGTCGAGGGAAGCTGGACCCACCGCAACCTCTTCCCGCCCGAAGGCGCGCTCGTCACCAGCATCGTCGCGGGCACGCAGGAGCAGGGCGCGAGCGCGATCTTCCGCCGCTCCAACGCCGGTCGCCGCGACCGCACCTTCCAGGCCGGAATTGAGGCGCGCCGCAGCCGCTTCGACGCCTTCGATGCCCTGACCGGCCGCTTGTTCGCGCGGCTCAGCTACGACAGCACGCCGATCTGGCGGAAGACGATCACCTGGGGCCTTGGCGCCGAGATCGTCGGGACGGTGGAGAAGGATTCGCTCATCGCCCGCGAGGGCCGGGCCGACCGAAAGTTCCTGATCGGCGCCCTCATCGGCCAGCTCGGGTTCGACCGCACCGACAGCCTGCTCGATCCGACCAAGGGCTTCCGGGCCCAGATCCTGGTCCAGCCCGAAGGGGCGCTCAGCGACGGCTTCCGGCCCTATCTGCGCAGCCAGCTCGACGGCAGCGGCTATTATCCCTTCGGCGATAATCTGGTCGTCGCCGGACGAGCCCGGATCGGGACCACGCTCGGGATCGACCGCTTCGACCTCGCGCCCTCGCGCCGTTTCTATGCCGGCGGCGGCGGTTCGGTCCGCGGCTTCGGCTACCAGCAATTGGGGCCGAAGGACCCCGACAATAATCCGCTCGGCGGGCTCAGCCTGGTCGAGGCGGCGGGCGAGGTCCGCTATCGCTTCGGCGATTATGGCGTCGCCGGCTTTGTCGACGTCGGCCAGGTCTATGACCGCCGGGTCCCGACCTTCAAGGATCTGCGCGCGGGCGTCGGCATCGGCGCGCGTTACTATACCAGCTTCGGTCCGCTCCGGGTCGATGTTGCGACCCCGCTTGGCCGCCGGCCGGGCGAGAGCCGCTTCAATGTCTACATCTCGATCGGCCAGGCCTTCTGATGACCGCCGCTACCGCCGCCGACCCGGTCGAGGTCCACGAACGGGTCCTCGTCCGCCGCAAGCCCTGGCCCGTGCGCATCGCTTCATGGCTCCTCGGGCTGCTGCTCGTCCTCCTGCTCCTTGCCGGCCTCGTCGTCGTCGGGATCAATACCGATCCTGGCCGGCGCTTTGTCGCCGACCGGATCGAGCGGCTCGAATTCGCCAACGGAATGAAGATCGGCATCGGCCGGATCGAGGGCTCGCTCTATGGTGACCTCACCATCCGCCGCTTCACCTTGTCCGATCCCAAGGGGGTCTTCTTCTCCTCGCCCCTGGTCCGGCTCGACTGGCGTCCGCTCGAATATTTCAACAACAGGGTCGTCGTCCGCGGGCTGACCGCCAACACCGCGACCCTTGCGCGGCTGCCCGAATTCCGCGCCTCGCCGCCGAGCGACGGGCCGATCCTTCCCGATCTCGACATCGAACTGTCCCGCCTGAAGATCGACCGGCTGGTGATCGAACCGGCCGTCACCGGCGAGCGGCGGGTCGGCTTCGTCGACGGCTGGGCGAAGATCGCCGACCGGCGCGCGCAGGTGAAGCTCGACGCGGCGGTGATCGGTGGCGAGGGGAGGGCCGGGGGCGACCGCCTCGCGCTCCGGCTCGACGCCGTTCCCGACGATAACAGGCTTGCGCTCGACGCCTTCGTCAGCGCCCCGGCCGACGGGCTCCTCGTCAAGCTCGCCGGCCTTTCCGCGCCGCTTCAGGTCAAGCTGCAGGGGAGGGGCGACTGGCGGCAGTGGAACGGCAACCTCCTTGCCGACCTCGACCGCGTGCCCTTCGCCCGGCTGGCGCTGACCGCGCGCAACGGCACCTTCGGCGTGCGCGGCCCGACCCGGGTTGCCCGCCTGTTCGAAGGCCCGACCGCCGCTTTGCTCGGCCCGATCACCACCATCGCGCTCCAGTCGACCTGGGAAGATCGCCGCGCCGACCTCTCCGGCACGGCCTCGAGCGACGCCTTCAAGCTCGTTGCCAATGGCGTCGCCGACCTTGGCCGCAATCGCTTCGAAGGCATGAAGGTCGACTTCGGCCTGCTCAAACCCGCGGTGCTTGCGCCCAACCTTGCGGGACGCGACCTGCGCGCGGTCGCCACGCTCGACGGCGATCTTGCCCGCCCGACGGTCGACTACCGCGTGACCGCGACCACGCTCGCCTTCAACGACATCGGCCTCCAGGCGCTCGACGCCCGCGGCAAGGCCCGCTTCGACCGCAGCCAGATGATCGTGCCCGTCGCCGCCACCGCACGCGCGATCACCGGGCTCGACGTCGCCGCCGGCGGGACCATCCGCAACGTCCGCCTCGACGGCGACCTGGCGGTCGACTGGCCGCGGATCGTGTCGGACAATTTGCGCCTCCGCGCCGACCGGATCGACGCCGAGGCCATCGTCCTCGCCGACGTCGCCAAGGGGCTCTACACCGGCGCGATCGAGGGCCGGGTCAACAACTACCGGATCGACAGCCTCGGCATCTTCTCGATCGCCACCACCGCCGACGTGAAGACCCTCGCCAACGGCGGCTTCGCCCTCGTCGGAAAGGTCCGCGCCCAGTCGACCCGCCTGTTCAACGACGGCCTGCGCGAATTCCTCGGCGGCAATCTCACTGCGTCGAGCAACGTCGCCTACGGTACCGACGGGATCATCCGTTTCTCGAGCCTTCGCCTCCGCTCGCCCGAGCTCCGGGTCGACGACGGGCGGGGAAGCTATTCGCCCGACGGCCGGATCGCACTGGTCGCCCGCGGCGTCTCGCGGCCTTATGGCCCGGTCGGGGTCGAAGTCGCCGGGACCGTCTCCAGCCCGCGTGCGATCGTCACGGCCGCGCGCCCCGGCTTCGGGCTCGGGATCGCCGGCCTCCGCGCCGAGATCCGCAGCGTCGGCAACGCCTATCAGGTGAATGCCGCCGGCCGCAGCGATTATGGTCCGTTCACCGCCGATGTCGCGGTCGCGACCGCCGCGGGCCCGCTGACCATCGACATTCGCCGCGCGACCCTCGCCGGGATCACCGCCAGCGGCCGCGTCCGCCAGACCGCCGCCGGGCCCTTCGCGGGCCAGCTCGACGCGCGCGGACAGGGACTTGCCGGCCTTGTCCGGCTCGCCGCCGCGGGCCGCTACCAGCAGGCGCTGATCAATCTCCGCGCCCAGGATGCGCTGCTCCCGGCCCCCGCCAACATCGCGGTCGGGGCCGCGATCGTCGACGCGCAGGTCACGCTCTACGACCAGCCCGAGATCATCGCCGACGCGCAGTTTGCCCGCGCGCGCTTCGGCTCGACCGACATTTCGGCGCTCCGGACCATCATCAACTATCGCGGCGGGCGCGGCTTCGCCCGCGGCATCGCCGAAGGCAATTCGGGCGTGCCCTTCCGGCTGGCCTTCAACAGCGAGCTAGCACCCGACCTCTGGCGCGCCGCGCTCAAGGGCCGGGTCAACGGCGTCGACGTCCGCACCGACAGCCCCGCCCGGATCGTCCCGCGCCAGGGAAGCTACGAGCTCCTCCCGACTCGGATCGTGCTCGACCAGGGCAGTGCCCGCCTGTCGGGCACCTACGGTCGCGGGCTGCGCCTCCAGAGCCGGATCGACGGGGTCGACATGACCCTCGTCAACCTCTTCACCCCGGGCCTCGGGATTGGTGGCCGGGCGACCGGGAGCATCGACTTCGCGCAGGTCGGGAACGGCTTCCCGACGCTCGATGCCAGCCTTGCCATCCGCGGCTTCACCCGCACCACCGCCGCGGCGGTCAGCCGCCCCCTCGACGTCAACCTCGTCGCGCGGCTCGCGCCCGGCACGGGCACGCTCAACGCCGTGATGCGGACCCGCGGCACGGTCGTCGGCCGCGTCCAGGCGGCGATCACCCCCGTTCGCGGCGGCAGCTGGACCGAGCAGATCGCCCGCGCGCCGCTGCGGGGCGGGATCCGCTACACCGGGCCCGCCGACGCTCTTTTCTCGCTCGCCGGTCTTTCCGACCAGAGCCTCAGCGGACCGCTCGGGGTCGCCGCCGATTTCTCCGGCCGGGTCGAGCAGCCTTCGCTCCAGGGCATCGTCCGCGGCCGCAACCTCACCTACGCCAACGCCACCTACGGCACGCGCCTGACCGAGCTCGCGCTGCAGGGTCGCTTCACCGGCGAGCGGCTGCAGGTCGACCAGCTCACCGCGCGCGCCGGCGGCGGCACGGTCCGGGGCAGCGGCTATGTCAGCCTCGCCGCCGCCAGTGGCTATCCGGCCGACTTGGACCTCACCCTCAACGACGCCCGTCTCGCCAACAGCGAGTCGCTGCGGGTCGAGGCGACCGGCAACGTCCGCCTGCTCAAGCCCGCCAACCAGCCGCCGGTGCTGAGCGGGACCGTGCGCCTGCCCGCGACCCGCTACCAGATCGTCCGCCAGGGCGCGGCGCAGGTGCCCGAGCTGACCGGGGTCCGCTTCAAGCCGCCGCGGGGCCGTCCGCGGGTCACCGGCGATGCACCGCCGCCCTCGGCCGCCGCGTCCTTCGGCGACGTCCGCCTCGACCTCGCCATCGTCGCTCCCGGTCAATTGTTCGTCTCGGGCATGGGCCTCGAATCCGAATGGCGCGCCAACCTCAAGGTGACCGGAAGCAGCCAGGCCCCGCGCATCGCCGGAACGGTCGACCTCGTCCGCGGCACCTTGGGTTTTGCCGGCCGCTCCTTCGCGCTTCAGGAAGGGCAGATCCGCTTCAACGGCGGGACCACCGGCGATGCCACCGTCGCGCTTAGCGCCACCGAGACGATCGAGGATGTCGACGTCACGGTGAACGTCACCGGCGCCGCGCTCGACCCCAGGATCAGCTTCACCAGCTCGCCCGGCCTGCCCCAGGACGAGATCGTCTCGCGCATCCTCTTCGGCAATTCGGTCGGCCAGTTGTCGGCGATCCAGGCGGTCCAGCTCGCCGCTTCGCTCAACAGCCTGCGCGGCTCGGGCGGCGGCCTCAATCCGCTCGGCAAGCTGCGCCAGGTCGCGGGCATCGACCGGCTTCGGATCCTCGGCCCCGACGATACGATCGGCCGCGGCACCGCGCTCGCCGCCGGCAAGTATATCGGCGACGACATCTATCTCGAAGTCGTGACCGACGCGCGCGGCTTCACCGCCACTCAGCTCGAGGTGACGCTCAGCCGCTCGCTCTCGATCCTCAGCCAGGCCGGCGGCTCAGGCAGCACCAACGTCAGCGTGCGGTATCGCAAGACCTATTGATGCGCGGGCTGCTCCTCCTCGCCGCGCTGGCCGCGCTCGCCGCCTGCAAGGACCGGCGCAGCTTCGACGAGCGCTATTCGGACACCGAGGCAAAGCTCGAGGCCAAGGCGCGGGAACTGGACCAGAATCTTGCCGCGGCCGACAATGAGATGGAGACCGACGGCAACACCGTCCGGCGCTAGTCCGCCCTAGATGCCCGCATACCAGGCATAATCTGCGCGATCCTCCCAGAAGCCGCCCTTGCCGCCGTAGAGATCGTCGAGCCGCTCGCGCGCCTCGATCCGCATGACGAACTTAGCCTGCTTGTAGCCGAGCTGCCGTTCGACCCGCAGCCGGACCGGCGCGCCATGCGGGATGCTCAGCCGCCCGCCGTTCATGTGCGTCGCGAGGATCGTCTGCGGATGAAAGGCATCCACCAGGTCGATCGATTCATAATAAGGCTGCCCGCCGCTGTCGTCGGCGCAGTGGAAGACGATGAACTTCGCCCGGCTCGACATGCCGGCGGCGCGCAGGAGGGGGCCGAGCAAGGGGCCCTGCCATTCGCCGATCGCGCTCCATCCCTCGACGCAGTCGTGGCGCGTGATCTGCCGCCGCTGCGGCGCCGCGGCGAGCTGCGCGAGATTGAGCCGGAGCGGGCGGGCGACCAGCCCGTCGATCACCAGCCGCCAGTCGGCGAACTGGCTTTCCGCCTGCGCCTGATAGAGGCTCGAAGCGGGCATGCTGTTGCCGTTGACCCGGAACACCGGCGACATGTCGAGCCGGCTATACTCCCGGGCGAGCGCGTCGCGCCCCGCGACCAGCCGCTGGGCCCGGTAATGAAGCTGCTCCCCGCCCCGCAGCAGCTCGCGAAACTGCGGCGCGCTGTTGAGCCGGTCGCAGGCCCCGACCGTCAGCCCGCCCGCGGTCAGCGCCAGCCCGCGAAGGAGGTTGCGGCGATCGAACGGGGTCTGGCTCACGCCGCGTCCCTTTCCTTGGGCAGGCGGTAGCGTCCGGTGATCATCGAGCGGACTTCGTTATACGGCCCGGCCAGCACCACCATCGCGATGTGCACGAGGAAGAAGAGCACCAGCAGGAAGGCGGCGATGAAATGAAGCGAGCGGGCCGACTGCCGCCCGCCGAACAGGTCGATCAGGAAGGACCAGCCCGAGGTCATCGCCGGGCTCATGGTAAGGCCGGTGAAGATGACCAGCGGCAGGAGCAGGAACAGGACCCCGGCATAGGCCAGCTTCTGGAGGATGTTGTAGTCGAGGGCGGCCGGTCCGGTCGGAAAGCGCAGCCGGGCATGCTGCTTGATGTCCGCCCACAGATGCCCCGGCGCGACTTCCGCCGCGCGGATCCGGAGGTCCTTCTGGAAATGGCGGTTCCACAGCGACACGATCATGTAGACGAGCAGGCCGACGGAGAGGATCCAGGCGAAGGCGAGATGCCACAGCCGCGCATCGGCGAGGCTGTAGCTCGACGGGATGGTCGCCCAGTGCGGAAAGGCCCGGCGCTGGATCGATCCGTCGGGTGCCTTCCAGTAACCGATGACGCCCGTCGTCTCGAGCCGGACCGGCCCGACGGTCACGTAGCCGTTGGTCGTCGTGCTGCTGACTTCGAGCCAGGCCTTGTCGGGATTGGCGCCATATTGCCCCCAGTAGAGCCGGGGATGGGCGTTGAAGATCATCAGCCCGCTCATCAGCATGACGAGCAGGGTCACCGCATTCACCCAGTGCCAGAGGCGCGTCGAGAGGCGATGCCGCTTGACGAGGTCGCCGCCCTTCGGCGTCGCCGGCTCGAGTTCTTCGGACGAAGTGTCGGGCGTGGCATCGGGTGCCGGCGAAGCGAGCACCGTCGACATCTCAGCGAGTGCCGTCGCGGGGCAGGGGCGTGGCGTCGGAGCAGCCGATCATCGCCTCAGTCTACGTTCGCCGCCCGAGTCTGGCAATCACCGCCACGTGACCGTCACGCCGCGACCAGCGCCCGTTCCTCTTCGCTCCGTTCCGCCTCCCAGCGCAGTGCGCCCGAATAGCGATGCCGACTTCCGTCCTCGCCAAGCGCGAACAGATGCAGCCAGCCATTGTCGAACAGCGCCCGAACGCCCTCGTGCCGGGCAAGGATGTCGCTGATGGCCTCGCGCGGCGCCGCCACGATCACCGATAGCCGCAGCGGCTCGTGGATGAGCCGCTCGCCGTCGCTGACCGACTGGAGCGGCAGCCCGCCGCGCAGCAGTCCGCCATTGCCTTCGACCACGCCAAGCCCGCCGATGACATTGTGCAGCAACTTGTTGCCTGCCCCGAACAACGCGGGCGCGACGGTCGAGCCATAATATTGAAGGCTGATCCAGCTCGCGACGACCACCGGCGCGGTCAGGATGAGTTCGAGGATCCGGAAACCCTCGTCCGCCTGCCAGCGATAATCATGGAGGAAGGCGCGTCCGCCAAGGTCGCGCCCGGCGGTGCTGGCGCGCGGCGCGGCAATGAACGCCTGGCAGCCCGCCAGCGCCCATTCGGGCCGGAGCTCGGCCCAGTTGCGTGCCCGGGCGGCGACGTCCCCGGCATCGCTGGCGCGGGGCAGGCGAAGCGCCCGCTCGGTCGCCGCCAGCCGCCGCGCCTGCGCCAGCCAGCCTTCCGCTTCGCGGATCGACGCGTCATGATTGCCGGCCGGCTGGTCGCCCGTGAACAGGGTCACGGCGTCGGTCGTCGTATCGTGCAGCGCCGCCAGAAAGAGGGTGTCGTCCGGCACCATGATGTCCCGCGCGGCAAGGCCGGTGCGAACGTCGGCCCGGTTGAGCAGGCTGGCCAGCAGCCGCGCATTCACCTCGCCCGAATAGCCGCCGCACGCCCCGCAATGGAGCGCGCTCGCATGGGGGTTGTTGACCGTGTTCGCGCCATGCCCCGCAATCAGCACCAGCGGCGCGAAGTCGCGGGTCAGCGACATGGCGCGAAGGATCGTCTCGGCCGTTGCGACCGCCGTGTCGGTGGGGAGGGGCGGGGTGAAGGCCGGTGCGGGATCGGGCTCCTTCGCCGTCACGCGGCCGAGCGCCTCGCGGACCAGCTTGGCAAGGTAGATCGGCCCGGCCGCCTCGACGAACGCGAAGGAGGACACGGCGGCCAGCTTGAACCGTCCCCATGCGCGCCTGGCCCGGGCGGCGATCCGGGCCGGTCCCGACGTCCCTTCGGCGACAGACTGGAGACCTGGGTTGAGCAGTACCGGGAGCCGCCGCTCCACCACGTCGCTGGCAAAGCGCCGATGCGCCGTGCCGAGCCCGAAGAAGCCGGCAAAGCCGAGCGTCTGGATCGCCGGATCGACGCTTTCCAGCGCACGCCGGAAGACTTCGGATCGAACGTCGATGCAGAAGGCCGCCTGGAGCCGGGGCCGGTCGCTTCCGGTCTTCGCGCCCGGCTGGTCGAGGGTCGCAAACAGCCGCCGCTGCGCAGCCCGTTCGCTCGCCTCCTGGAGCATGGCGTCGATCGCGTCGTCGCTGCTCGGCCCGATCGGCGCGCCATGCGCCGCGACCGCTGCTACCCAGTCGCCGCCGACCGCCGCGCGATAGCAGTCGAGCAGGGCCGCTTCCCACACCAACGCGATGGCGAGGAGGTCGCGCAGCGTCTCGTCGCTCCTGCCCTCGAGCCCGGCCTGCCAGCCCCGATAGCGCGCCACCTGCGCCCAGCCGCCGAGATCGGCAAGCAGCCGCAGCAAATAGCCGTCGAGCGCATCCCTGGAGAGGCCGAGCGCCGTCGCGGCCGCGACCAGGGCCTCGCCGCCCGTCACCGGCATTCTCGCCACATGATCGGCAAAGCCCTCGAGCCCGGCGATCTCGGGCGTGAGGTCGTGGAGCGCGGTCAGCCGCCACCCGGCATAGGCCGTCTCGCCCCGCCGGACCGGCCACAGCGCCTGGCCCTCGTCGAAATAGCCGGCCGCCCAATGGCCGATCCGGTTCCGCACTAGCCCCGGCCAGTCGATCCCGCTCGCCTCGGCCGCAAGCTCGGCCACCGTCGCGGGCGCGGTGACGGTCGTGCGCGGCAGGGATGCCGCTTGCCTGAGGTCGGAAGGGGTCAGCGCGCTTCCCGCCGCCTGCACCGCGCCGGCAAGATCCTCCTCCTCGATCAGACCCTCCGCCAGCCGCTCCGCGAACCACGCGCGGGGCATCACCACCGCCGTGCTCGCCGCTCGCTGCCACCGCGCCGAGGCCATCGCCAGCGGCTCGCCGGCCTGGCCGAGGAAGGGATTGACCGCCACGCTCGCCGCAAGCGGCCACAGCGGCGGGACATGCTCTCCTGCGCGCTCGGCGGCGGCGAGGATCTGATCTCGATCGGACGTCGTCATCGCAGTCATCCTTTGGGAAATGGATCGTCGCTCAGCCCGCCCGCCGCGCCGTCCAGTTGCCGAGCAACCGGTCGACCAGCGCGTTGACGTAAAGGCCGTTCGAAAGATGAACCCGCAGCCCCGCCGCGGCCGGATGCGTCGCCCACAAGGGGAACAGCGCCTGCGCGATCGCGACCAGCCCGAAGCTCAGCACCGCGAGGACGAGCAGCGCCCATTCGAGCGGGCCGGGGAGGGGCGTAGGCGGAAGCGTCCCGCGGGTCAGCCATTCGGCTGCCGTCTGCAGCGCGAAATAGCCAAGGGTCGCCGCCGCCGCATAACCGGCGGTGATCCGCGTCAGCGCGCGCGGCGCCGCGTCGGCGAACCCTTGCGCGATCAGATAGGCCACCCCGAACACCAGGATCGCGCCCAGCGTCAGCGCCTGCGGCGACTTGTGTTCGAAGCCGACCACGGCCCCGAACATCATGCCCACCGCCGCATAGATACCGATCGCGACGAGGAAGGCCCGCCCGACCGCCGTCCCGCTCGGCACCGCCACCGGCCCGGGGCGCCGGATCGCCGCCACCTGCTCGACCGCCCCGCCCGAGGCGAGAAAGGCGTGCGCCTTGTAGAGCGAGTGGGCGACGATGTGCAGCAGCGCGAGCGGGAAGAGCGCCAGCCCGCACTGAAGGATCATGAAGCCCATCTGCGCGACCGTCGACCAGGCGAGCGAGGTCTTCGCCGCCGGCTGGGTCAGCATCACCAGCGCCCCGAACAAAGCGGTGAACCCGCCGACCATCACCAGCAGGGCAAGCACGCCCGGCGCCCCCAGCATGACGTCGGCGAAGCGGATCAGCAGGAAACCCCCGGCATTGATGACCCCGGCATGGAGCAGGGCCGAGACCGGCGTCGGCGCCTCCATCACTTCGGTCAGCCAGCCGTGGGTCGGGAATTGTGCCGACTTGAGGAGCGCCGCCATCGCCAGCAGTCCCGCCGCGCCGACGCCCGCACCGCCGAGCCCGTCCGCCCGCGCCGCCGCGTTGATCGCGCCGATGTCGCCGCTTCCCGTCGCCGCCCATAGCAGCGCTGCCGCGCCGACCAGCGCGACCCCGCCCAGGAGCGAGAAGAGCCTTTTCTTGCGCGCCGCCCGCTGCGCCTCGACCCGGCCGGGATAGAAGAGCAGCAGCCGGTGAATGCAGTAGCTGGTCGCGATCCAGGCGCCGGCAAGCTGGACGAGGTTCCCCGCCGTCACCAGCAGCATCACAGCGGCGATCGCGCTGCACAGCCAGCCCGTGAACCAGCCCTGCCGCACCTCGCCGTCGAGATAGGTCCGGCTGTACCGCACCACGACCCAGCCGATGAACGAGACCAGCAGCAGCATGGTCACGCTCACCGGATCGATCCGCACAGCGAGGCCGAGCCCCGCGCCTCCGACCAGCGCGCTCGTCGCGGGTCCGCCGCTCACCAGCAGCGCCAGCGTTCCGAGCGCGACCGCCAGCGCGCCCAGCGCCGCCGCCTCGGCAATCGCCGGAACCGCACCGGGGCGGATCCCGGGCCGGGCAAAGCCGAGGAAGGCGGCGAGTAGCAGCAGGGCCGGCGCGGCGAAGGGGAGGAGGGAAGAGGTCAAGGCAGGCTCCATCGCGGGACGAACCTTGCCTACCCCGCCAACGTCATCAGCAAAAATGCATTGTTCTAACCGTCTCGTTCTCTAAAACAGAACGATGGCTGCGCTCAACTTCAACCATCTGCGCTACTTCTGGGCGGTCGCGCATGACGGCAACCTCACCCGCACCGCCGAGCGGCTGAACGTCACCCAATCCGCCTTGTCGGTCCAGATCCGCAAGCTCGAGGAGCGCCTCGGCCAGCCCCTGTTCGAACGCCGCGGCCGCCAGCTGCACCTGACCGAGGCCGGGCGGATCGCGCTCGATCATGCCGACGCCATCTTCGCCGCTGGCGACGAACTGGTCGGTACCCTCCGCCAGACCGGCGCCACCCGCCAGGCCCTGCGCGTCGGGGCGCTCGCGACCCTCTCGCGCAACTTCCAGATGGAATTCCTCCGCCCCTTGTTCGGCCGCAACGACATCGAGATCGTGCTTCGTTCGGGCAGCGCGGCCGAGCTCTTCCGCGCGCTCGAGACGCTCAACCTCGACGTGGTCCTCGTCAATCGCCCCCCCGCAAGCGACGCGCTCACCCGCTTCGTCACCCACCGTCTGGCCGAGCAGCCGGTCAGCCTGTTCGGGACCCCGGCCCGCCTTGCCGGGCGGGCGCGCGACGTCGCCGGCCTGCTGGCGGATTGCCCGGTCGTCCTTCCCACCCTCGACAGCGAGATCCGCACCGGCTTCGACGCGCTGATGGACCGGCTCGGCCTTCGCCCGCAGATCGCCGCCGAGGTCGAGGACATGGCGATGCTCCGCCTGCTGGCCCGCGAGGACGTCGGCATTGCCGTCCTTCCGCCGATCGTCGTCCGCGACGAAATCGCCGCCGGCACGCTCTGCGAGGTCGGGCGGATGCCCGGCATCGCCGCCAGCTTCCACGCCGTCACGATGGATCGTCGTTTCCCCAACAAGTGGCTGCGGGAATTGCTGCACGGCGAGCCCGCTTAATCATTGCACTTGAAGGGCAGGGCGCTAGATTGTCGGCGCTCGGCTCATTGTTGCTGCGCCTCTCCTTGAGACAGCTTCTGTTCCCCTCTTGTTCTGGGAGAACGGAATATGTACATAGCGTCCGGAACGGAGGCATCCGCCGCCGCCGGCACGAGAAGGAGCAAGGGGCATGGCAACGCAGCTGAAAGTCGTCGGTATGGGCGGGGATGGTATGACTACGGACAGGCAGAAGGCTCTCGACGCCGCATTGGCGCAGATCGATCGCGCCTTCGGCAAGGGCTCGGCGATGAAGCTGGGCGAAAAGCCCAAGATGGAGGTCGAGGTCATCTCGACCGGCAGCCTCGGGCTCGACATCGCGCTTGGAGTGGGCGGCTTACCCCGCGGCCGCGTGATCGAGATTTACGGCCCGGAAAGCTCGGGCAAGACCACGCTCGCGCTCCACACCATTGCCGAAGCCCAGAAGAATGGTGGCACCGCGGCCTTCGTCGATGCCGAACATGCGCTCGACCCGGCCTATGCCAAGAAGCTCGGCGTCAACATCGACGAGCTGATCGTCTCGCAGCCCGACACGGGTGAGCAGGCACTCGAGATCGTCGATACGCTCGTCCGCTCCAACGCGATCGACGTGCTGGTGGTGGACTCGGTCGCCGCGCTCGTGCCCCGCGCCGAGATCGAGGGCGAGATGGGCGACAGCCACGTCGGCCTCCAGGCCCGCCTGATGAGCCAGTCCTTGCGCAAGCTGACCGGCTCGATCAGCCGCTCGCGCTGCATGGTGATCTTCATCAACCAGCTGCGCATGAAGATCGGCGTCATGTACGGCAATCCCGAGACGACCACCGGCGGCAACGCGCTCAAATTCTACGCGAGCGTCCGCCTCGACATCCGCCGCACCGGGCAGATCAAGGATCGCGACGATATCGTCGGCAACAGCACCCGCGTGAAGGTCGTCAAGAACAAGGTCGCGCCGCCGTTCAAGCAGGTCGAATTCGACATCATGTATGGCGAAGGCGTCAGCAAGATCGGCGAAATCCTCGACCTCGGCGTCAAGGCCGGGGTGGTCGAGAAGTCGGGCGCCTGGTTCAGCTACGACAGCATCCGGATCGGCCAGGGCCGGGAGAATTCCAAGACCTACCTCAAGGAAAATCCCGAGATCACCGCAAAGATCGAAGCCGCCATCCGCCGCGGCAAGGACGAGATTGGCGACGCCCTGATGGTCGGCCCCGGCGAAGACGACGCCTGAGCGTCCAAAGCGTTAGCTCACGTGGCTCCCCCTCGAGGGTGAGTTGCCGTGAAATGATTGAGGGGCCCTGGTTCACCACGAACCGGAGCCCTTTTCACGCCCGCGTCACCTTTCTTGTTCCGCCATTTCGTTAAGCAAGGAGAACGGTTCGGCGCCCTAGACGTTGACCCATCCGGACCCGTGAAAGGATCGCCGATGCGTCTCTTCGTTGCCCTGACCCTCCTCAGCCTTCCCGCGGTGGCTTCCGCGCAGGTGCTGCCCCAGTCGACCATCGCCGAGATGGCCACGACCCCGCTCGTCAAGCTCCAGATCGCCGAGAGCCTGCGCACCCCGCCCGACGAAGCCAGCATCACTGTGGGCACGCAGGCGCGCGCCATGACCGCGACCGCGGCCGCCGCGGCGAACAAGGAAAAGACTGAAAAGCTCCTCGCGACCATGCGCCGCGCTGGCCTTCGCGAGCGCGACATCCAGACGCAGGGCATCCAGCTCAGTCCCGAATATAATTACGTCAACGACCCCGCCACGGGTCGCGGGCGGCAGGTCTTCAACGGCTATCTCGCGTCGAACAGCATCCAGCTGAAGACCCGCGACATTCCGCGGCTCACGGCCCTGCTCGACACGCTGACGACGGCCGGCGCGGACAGTGTCTATGGCCCCAATTTCTCGATCAGCGATCCGCTTCCGCTGCGTGCCGAAGCCCGCAAGCGTGCGCTCGACCGCGGCCAGGCCGAGGCGCTTGAATATGCCCGTGCGCAGGGCTTCTCGCGCGTGACCCTCCTGTCCGTAGAGGAGGGGACGAGCTACCGCGGCACCGAAGTCGTCGTCACCGCCAGCCGCGTCAACTACGCCGCCGCTCCGCCGCCCCCGCCGCCGCCCGCCCCCGAACGCGACAGCATCGTCGCCCCTGGCCAGCTCGAAACCGGCGTCAGCCTCAACCTCGTCTACCGGATGGAGCGCTGACCGACCGACAGGGAAGGGCGCGACTTGCCATGTAGGAACCGATATGGTTCACTCTACCGGCAAGATGTCGTGCCTTTCCCGTCTCTCCCGGGCAAAAGGTCACGGCATGTCGCCTTCGCGGTCTTCGCGAAGCCATTGTTTCAGGGGGATAAACGGCCAGGACGAAGGGGCGGCTGGCACCACCGACTATGTCGCCTTCGTGATCCTTAGAGGCACGCCTCGAGATAGGGCTGGTCGAAGCCGAATTGCTTGGCCTTGTCGAGCGTGTAGGGGCGCAGGCCCATCGAGCGATATTCGCCGATGATCTTCCCGTCGGCGGTCTCGTCCAGATATTCGAACTTGAACAGTTCCTGCGTGACGATGACCTCGCCCTCCATCCCGATCACCTCGGTGATGTTGGTCGTCCGGCGCGAGCCGTCGCGGAGGCGCTTCACCTGCACGATGATGTCGACCGAATCCGCGATCTGGCGGCTGATCGCCTCCTTCGGGATCTTGATGTCGCCCATCATCACCATGTTCTCCATACGCGCGAGGCATTCGCGCGGGGAGTTGGAGTGGAGGGTCGCCATCGAGCCGTCGTGACCCGTGTTCATGGCGGCCAGAAGGTCGAAACACTCCTGGCCACGGATTTCGCCGAGGATGATCCGGTCGGGACGCATACGCAGCGCGTTGATGACGAGATCGCGGATGGTGATCGCGCCTTGGCCTTCGAGGTTGGGCGGACGCGTTTCGAGCGGCAGCCAGTGCGGCTGCTGCAGGCGAAGTTCGGCCGCGTCCTCGATGGTGATGACGCGCTCGCCCGGGTCGATCATCTTCGACAAAGCATTGAGCATCGTCGTCTTGCCCGAGCCGGTACCGCCCGAGATGATGATGTTCATCCGCGCCGCGCCCGCGATCTTGAGCACGGTCGCCATCTTCTCGCTCATCGAGCCGAAGCCACGCATCATGTCGAGCGTGATCGGCTTCTCCGAGAACTTACGGATGGAGATGGCGGTGCCCTTGAGCGACAGGGGCGGGATGATGACGTTGACGCGGCTGCCGTCCTGGAGGCGTGCGTCGGCGAGCGGGGTGGTCTGGTCGACGCGGCGGCCGACCTTGTTCACGATCCGCTGGGCGATCTGGAACAGATGCTCCTCGTCGCGGAACTGGATCTGGGCGAGCTGGAGCTTGCCCTTCTTTTCGATAAAGGTCTGGTCGGGGCCGTTGACCATGATGTCGCTGACCGCCGGGTCGGCGAGCAGCTCCTCGAGCGGCCCGAGGCCGAGCAATTCGTCGACCAGCACCTTCTCGAGCGCGAACTGCTCGCGCCGGTTGAGGTTGATCTTGAGCTCGGTCAGAACCTCCGAGATGATCGGACGGAATTCCTCGGCGAGTTCGTCCTTGCCGAGCGTCGCCGCGGCCTCGGGATCGACCCGCTCGAGCAGGCGCGGGAGCACCTGTTCCTTGATCCGGTGAACGCTGGCCTCGAACCCTTCCGCCTTGGACGAGCCAGCGTCGGCGCTGCCGTTCATGCGGTTGTTGAGGCGGTCCATCGCGCCGAGCGGCGCGCCCGAGGGCTCCATCGCCTCGGCCTCGGCCGGGACGGGCGCTTCCTCGATCGCCGGGAACTGGTCGCCGCCGCTTCCGGCAGGGCCACCCTTCATCGGGCGGGCGACGCCGAAGCTGGGTCGTCCCCCGCCGCGCTTCCCGAATGCGTTCATGCCCTCACCAACCCCGTATAGTCGCGAAACTTACGGTTGGTTGATGACATGCAAACTTTGCCAAAATGCTAACTGGCGTCAGCCGATCTTAACAATCGACCGACGCCAGCAAGTCTTTCGCAATGGTTGGTTTAGGCTTCCGCGCTCTCGGCGAGGATGGTGAGGCCGGCATCGCCGACCTCGGCGAAACCGCCAGAGACCTTGATCGTCTCGGGGGTCGCATTGGCCGAGCGGTAGATGCTCAGCGCCCCGTCGCGGAGCGTGGTCATGAAGGGCGCATGCCCGGCCATCACGCCGAACTCGCCCTCGACGCCCGGGACGACGACCATGTGGACGTCGTTCGACATGACCTGCTTCTCGGGCGTGACCAAGGTGAAGTGGAGCGCGGCCATTTAGGCGTCCGCAGCCATCTTCTCGGCCTTGGCAACGGCCTCTTCGATCCCGCCGACCATGTAGAAGGCGGCTTCCGGCAGGTGGTCATATTCGCCGTTCACGACAGCCTTGAAGCTGCGGACGGTGTCTTCAACCTGGACGAACTTGCCCGGAATGCCGGTGAACACTTCGGCGACGTGGAACGGCTGCGACAGGAAGCGCTGGATCTTGCGGGCGCGGCTGACGGTGAGCTTATCCTCTTCCGACAGCTCGTCCATGCCGAGAATGGCGATGATGTCCTGCAGGCTCTTGTACTTCTGCAGCACTTCCTGGACCGCGCGGGCAGTCTCGTAATGCTCCTGGCCGACAACCGCCGGGGTCAGCACGCGGCTGACCGAGTCGAGCGGGTCGACCGCCGGGTAGATGCCCAGCTCCGAAATGGCGCGCGACAGGGTGGTGGTGGCGTCGAGGTGGGCGAACGACGTGGCCGGGGCCGGATCGGTAAGATCGTCCGCGGGAACGTAGATCGCCTGCACCGAGGTGATCGAGCCCTTGTTGGTCGAGGTGATGCGCTCCTGCAGCGCGCCCATGTCGGTCGACAGGGTCGGCTGGTAGCCCACGGCCGACGGAATACGGCCGAGCAGCGCCGACACTTCCGAACCCGCCTGGGTGAAGCGGAAGATGTTGTCGACGAAGAACAGCACGTCTTGGCCTTCAACGTCGCGGAAATATTCGGCCTGGGTCAGACCCGAGAGAGCGACGCGGGCGCGGGCTCCCGGCGGCTCGTTCATCTGGCCGAACACGAGCGCGACCTTCGACCCTTCGCTGGTCGGGTTGCCGTCCGCGTCGCTGGCGATGACGCCCGCCTCGAGGAACTCGTGGTAAAGGTCGTTACCCTCGCGAGTGCGCTCGCCGACGCCGGCGAACACCGACACGCCGCCGTGGCCCTTGGCGATGTTGTTGATCAGCTCCTGGATGAGCACGGTCTTGCCGACGCCGGCGCCGCCGAACAGGCCGATCTTGCCGCCCTTGGCGTAGGGGGCGAGGAGGTCGATGACCTTGATGCCGGTGACGAGGATGCTGGCTTCGGTCGACTGGTCGACGAACTGCGGGGCCTCGGCGTGGATCGGGGCCGACAGGTCGCTGCCGATCGGGCCACGCTCGTCAATCGGCTCGCCGATGACGTTCATGATGCGGCCGAGGGTCTTGGGACCGACGGGGACGCGGATCTGCGAGCCGGTGGCGCTGACGGTCTGGCCGCGGGTCAGGCCCTCGGTGGCGTCCATCGCGATGGTGCGGACCATGTTCTCGCCGAGGTGCTGGGCGACCTCGAGGACGAGGCGGTTGCCGTTATTGTCGGTCTCGAGCGCCGAGAGGATCGGCGGCAGCTCGCCGTCGAACGCGACGTCGACGACGGCGCCGATCACCTGCGCGACGCGACCGGTGAGGTTGGACGTGGTGCCCTGCGGGGCGCTGATGGTGTCGGCGGCGGTGGCCATGGCTGTCTTCCTTGCCTTGTCGTGTTCGTTAGAGCGCTTCGGCGCCGGAGATGATCTCGACCAGCTCGGTCGTGATCGCCGCCTGGCGCTGGCGGTTGTACTGGATCGAGAGGCGATTGATCATGTCGCCGGCATTGCGCGTCGCATTGTCCATCGCGGTCATCTGGCTGCCGTAGAAGCCGGCTTGGTTCTCGAGCAGCGCGCGATAGATCTGGATCGCGACGTTGCGCGGCAGCAGCGCGGCGAGGATGTCCTCCTCGTCGGGCTCATATTCGACCGCGGCCGAGGCCGCCGGGACGCCGGCATCGTTGGCGGCGCGCGGCTTGACCGGAATGATCTGGTCGACCGTCGGCTCCTGCGCCAGCACCGACTTGAAGTTCGAATAAGCGAGGTGGGCGACGTCGAATTCGCCGGCCTCGAAGCGGCGGGTCACCTCGGCGGCGATCGCCTGCGCGTCGGCGTAGGTCGGGTTCTTCATCTCCGACGTGTCATACTGGCCGACAATCCGGTCGGCGCCGAAGAAGCGCGTCAGCACCGGACGGCTCTTGCGGCCGACGATGTAGAAGCGGACGTCCTTGCCCTGCGCGATCAGCTCCTCCGCGGTGCGGCGGACCGAGCGGACGATGTTGGTGTTGAACGCACCCGCAAGGCCGCGATCCGAGGCGGCGACCACGATCAGGTGACGCTGGTCGCTGCCGGTGCCGGCGATCAGCTTCGGCGACTGCGGACCGACGGTGATCCGGCTGGCGAGGCTTGCGACCACGTCCGACAGGCGCTGCGAATAGGGGCGGCCCTGCTCGGCATTGGTCTGCGCACGGCGAAGCTTCGCCGCGGCGACCATCTTCATCGCCTTGGTGATCTTCTGCGTCGACTTCACCGAGCCGATGCGGATCTTGAGGGCTTTAAGCGATGCCATTCCGTTTCCTTGTTCCCCGGCGAAGGCCGGGGCCCAGTAACCTCACAAAGAACAACTGGACCCCGGCCGGAGCCGGGGCACAGGTCAAGCGAACTGCTTGCCGAATTCGCCGAGCGCGGCCTTGAGCGCCGAGGCGGTCTCGTCGTCGAGCGCCTTGGTGTCGCGGATCTTGGCGAGGATCTCGGGCTTGTCCGACCGCATGTAGCTCAGCAGCGCCGCTTCGTAGCGGGTCACGTCCGAGGTCGGCACGCTGTCGATGAAGCCCTGGGTGCCGGCGAAGATCGCGACCACCTGCTCCTCGACCGGCATCGGCTGATACTGCGGCTGCTTCAGAAGCTCGGTCAGGCGCGCACCGCGGGCCAGCAGCTTCTGGGTCGAGGCGTCGAGGTCCGAACCGAACTGCGCGAAGGCGGCCATTTCGCGATACTGGGCGAGCTCGAGCTTGATCGAGCCGGCGACCTTCTTCATCGCCTTGGTCTGCGCGGCCGAGCCGACGCGGCTGACCGAGAGACCGACGTTGATGGCCGGACGGACGCCCTGGTAGAACAGGTCGGTCTCGAGGAAGATCTGGCCGTCGGTGATCGAGATGACGTTAGTCGGAATGTAGGCCGACACGTCGCCCGCCTGGGTCTCGATGACCGGAAGCGCGGTCAGCGAGCCATTGCCGTTGGCGTCGTTCATCTTGGCGGCGCGCTCGAGCAGCCGGCTGTGAAGATAGAAGACGTCGCCCGGATAGGCTTCGCGGCCCGGCGGACGGCGGAGCAGCAGCGACATCTGGCGATAGGCGACGGCCTGCTTGGAAAGGTCGTCATAGACGATCACGGCGTGCATGCCGTTGTCGCGGAAATATTCGCCCATCGCGCAGCCGGTGTAGGGCGCGAGGAACTGCAGCGGAGCCGGCTCCGAAGCGGTCGCGGCGACGACGATGGAATATTCCATCGCGCCATTCTCTTCGAGCGCGCGGACGATCTGGGCGACGGTCGAGCGCTTCTGGCCCACCGCGACATAGATGCAGTAGAGCTTCTGGCTCTCGTCGTCGCCGGCGTTGGCGGCCTTCTGGTTGATGAAGGTGTCGAGCGCGACGGCGGTCTTGCCGGTCTGGCGGTCGCCGATGATCAGCTCGCGCTGGCCGCGGCCGACCGGGACGAGGGCGTCGAGCGCCTTGAGGCCAGTCTGCATCGGCTCGTGGACCGACTTGCGCGGGATGATGCCCGGAGCCTTCACTTCGACGCGGCTGCGCTGCTCGGCGACGATCGGGCCCTTGCCGTCGATCGGGTTGCCGAGCGCGTCGACGACGCGGCCGAGGAGGCCCTTGCCGACCGGAACGTCGACGATGGTGCCGGTGCGCTTGGCGGTCGAACCTTCCTTGATGGCGCTGTCCGACCCGAAGATCACGACGCCGACATTGTCGGCCTCGAGGTTGAGGGCCATGCCCTTCACGCCGTTGTCGAACTCGACCATTTCGCCGGCCTGGACGTTGTCGAGGCCGTGGATGCGGGCGATGCCGTCACCGACCGACAGGACCTGACCAACTTCGGAGACCTGCGCGTCGGCATCGAAATTCGCGATTTGGTCGCGGATGACGCGGGAGATTTCAGCGGCGCGGATGTCCATCGTTTAGCCTTTCATCGCCGTGGCGAGGGTGTTGAGTTTGGTGCGGATCGAGGCGTCGATCATCTGGCTTCCGAGCCGGACGACGAGGCCTCCGAGAATGGCGGGATCGACCTTGGCGTCGATGCGGATGTCGCGGCCGACGCGGGTCCCGAGCTGCGCCTTGATCGCAGCGATCTGGTCATCGTCGAGCGGGCGGGCGCTGACGACCTCGGCGGTGGTCTCGCCGCGATGCTCGGCAGCGAGGCCCTCGAAGATGCGGATGACCTGCTCGAGCTGGCGGAGGCGGCCGTTGCGGGCCACGACGCCGATGAACTTGGTGGTGGTGGGGTCGAGCTGGAGCGAGGCCGCGGTGGCGGCGAGTGCCTGCGCGGCGGCTTGGCGGCCGACCATCGGCGAGGTCACGACGGCGCGAAGATCGGCCGATTCGCTCAGCGCCTGCTTGAGCGTCGCGAGGCTGGTCGAGACCGCCTCGATTTGCCGCTCGTCACGCGCGAGGTCGAACAGCGCAGACGCATAGCGTCCCGCTAAGCTGGCCCGAATGCCGCCGGAAGTCTCCACGCGCCCAAAGCTCCGTCAAAGATATGCAAAGCGGGGCGATAAGCGACCTTGCGAACGCCCGCCCCTGCCGAGTTGGCGCGCCCCTAGCAGGGGGGCAAAAGCGATGCAAGGCGAGTCACAGGTCGAGCGCGAGGAAGCGGGTGAAGTTGCTCGGCGGATAGCCTCCGAACGGCCCGCAGTCCTGGAAGCCGGCGCGGTCGTAGAGGGCGTTGGCGGCGGTGAAATCGGCGCCCGTGCCCGTCTCGAGAAGGAGCCGACGATAGCCGCGGGCCCGGGCCTCGGCCACCAGCGCCTCGAGCATCGCCCGGCCGGCGCCCTGGCCGAGGCGGGCGGGCTGGACCCGCATCGACTTCACCTCGCCCTCGTCGTTCCCAAGCGCCTTCAGCGCCCCCATCGCCACCAGCGCGCCGCCATCCCGCAAGGTGAAGAAGCTGATCATCGGCTGGTCGAGCGCACTGGCGGGCATGACGTGGCAGGAGTCCTCGGGCGACTGCGCCCGCATCGCCGCGACATGGAGGTCGAGCAGTGCTTTTGTGTCGGGGGCGTGCAATTCGCCCTGGTGGACCGAATAACCCATGCCCTTCGGTTAGCCCCGGAAAGCGCATGCGACGAGGTGAAGGTTTGACCGCAAGCTTCGGGACGCATCGCCGTCGACTTGCGCGCAGGAAGGTCCCATGACCTATCGCATCAGGGGCCTCGACCCCGCACCCTTTCACCCGCTCTTCGCGCTCGACGACCAGGCGCTCGCCGCCCGGGCAATCGTCCGGATGACGGTGAGCGAGAGCCCGGGCTTTCCCTGCCGCATCGCGCTCGACGACCTCGAGCCCGGGACGGAGGTGCTGCTCCTCAACCACGCCAGCATCACCCGCGGGCCCTATGCCGCCAGCCATGCGATCTTCGTCGGCAAGGAGGACGAGGCGGCGCTCCATGAGGATGCCGTTCCGCCCGCGCTTGACCGACGCATCCTTTCGCTCCGCGCGTTCGACAGCGACGACATGATGAAGGCCGCCGAACTGGCGCACCCGGGCGAGGCCGATGCCGCCATCCGCCGCCTGTTCGCCGATCCCGCCATCGCCTACATCCATGCCCATAATGCGATCCGCGGCTGCTTCGCCGCGGCGGTGGAGCGGGCGTGATGCTGAACGAAGAGGAAGCCTGGGCCGCGTTCGAGCGGCGCGACCGTGCCTTCGACGGCCGCTTCCTGGTGGGCGTCACCACCACCGGTATTTACTGCCGGCCCTCCTGCGCCGCCCGCCGGCCCAAGCGCGAGAATGTCCGCTTCTTCGCGGAGGCCGGGGCGGCGCGTGGCGCAGGTCTGCGCGCGTGCAAGCGCTGCCTTCCCGACCATGTCGCACCCGACGAGGCGGCCGTCGCCGCGGCCCGGCGGATGATCGAGGAAGCGCAAGGCCCGATCCCGCTCGAGACGCTCGGCCAGCGCACTGGCTATTCGCCGACCCATCTTCAGCGCATCTTTACCCGCGCCGTCGGCCTGTCGCCCGCCGCCTTCGGACGCGCGCTCCGGCTCGACACGGCGCGGCGCAGCCTGACGCGGGGCGAGCGGGTCGCCGACGCCATCTACGAGGCCGGTTACTCGGGGCCGAGCCGCTTCTATGCTGACGCCGCGGCCCTCGGTGCCGCGCCAGCCGCCATCCGCAAGGGAGGAGAGGGGATGATCATTCGCTATGCCGCGGTGGAAACGCGCTTCGGCCCGATGCTGATCGCGGCGACCGACAAGGGCCTCTGCCACGTCAATTTCGATTCGACGCCCGAGCGGCTGCGAGGCGACTATCCCCATGCGGAGCTGATCGAGGATCCCGAGGCCCCGCTGATCCGCGCGACACTTGCCGCACTCGACGATCCCGCGCTCGCCGCTGACCTCCCGGTCGATGTCCCCGGCACCGCCTTCCAGCAGCGCGTCTGGGCCGAGCTGCGCAAGATCCCGCCGGGCGAGACCCGCTCCTATCTCGACATCGCCCGCGCGCTGGGCGACCCCAATGCGACCCGCGCGGTGGGGAGCGCCAACGGCCGCAATCCGGTGGCGATCATCGTCCCCTGTCACCGCGTAGTCCGCAACGACGGAAGCCTCGGCGGCTATGCCGGGGGACTCGACCGCAAGCGGGCGCTGCTCGACGCAGAAACAAAGGCCGGACAAGGATCGTTGCCCCTCTTGCCTTGACCGACGATCACCCCCTTCTCCGGCTGTCCAATCGCGGCCTTCGCAACCTCCCGCCCGTGTCGCTCGATCCTGCGGAGATTGAGCGGTTCGTCACCCGCCGCCTCGGCATCGCAAGGGTCGCGGGCGATCACTGGCGGCCCGCCTTCGAGGCGCTCTGCGAAGACCTTGCCGGACCGGCCAGGCTGAGCCCGCTCGGCCGGATCCTCGCCAACGGCCAGATGGTCGGGATCCTCAAGGCACGCTGCCGGGCCGATCGGTTGCTCGCCCGCCACCCCGCCATCCACGGCGAGCCCTTTGCCCGGCCGATCATCATTATGGGGCCGATGCGCTCGGGCTCGACCCGGCTGCAGCGACTCCTCGCCTGCGACCCGCGGCTGATCTGGACCCGCATGGCCGAGAGCCTGTTTCCGGTCCCCGGCGCGACCGGCAATGCCGGGCGGATCGCCGCCGCCGCCGCCGTTCACGGCCTGCTCCGCAGCCTCAACCCCGCGGTGCAGCGCATCCATCCCTCCGGACCGCTTCGGCCTGACGAGGAATTCGGCCACCTCTCTCTGTCGCTGTCGAGCGCCCAATATAGCGTCCAGTGGAATACGCCCGGCCTGCTCGCGGTCGAGCGCGGGCGTGACTTGTCGCCCGTCGCCCACGAACTGCGCAGCCTTCTCCGGATCAACAGCTGGGCCCGCGGCGGGGCGGGGGAGCGGCGCTGGCTGCTCAAATGCCCGGCCTATGGCGACATGGCGGAGGCGCTGATGGCGACCTTCCCCGACGCTTCGGTCATCCATCTCAGCCGCGATCCCGCCAAGGTCGTGGCTTCGAGCGCGAGCCTCGTCACCGAGCAGCGCCGGATCCACAGCGAGGCGATCGACCGCCATGCCATCGGACAGGAATGGCTCGACCGCACGGTCGGCCGCCAGCGCCTCGTCGCCGCGGCCCGCTCGGCCCACCCGCAGGTTGCCGCCTTCGACCTCCATTATGACGAGATGACCGCCGACTGGGAGGGGGCGATGCACCGCTGCTATCGCTTCCTCGGCCTCCCGCTCACTGCTCCCGTGCTCGCCGCGATGCGCCGCTACATGGCGCGGGCCAAGGCGCATCGCGGCCATTCCTATGCGCTCGAGGATT
This sequence comes from Sphingomonas sp. SP2, assembly GCF_058313385.1. Lineage (NCBI taxonomy): Bacteria > Pseudomonadati > Pseudomonadota > Alphaproteobacteria > Sphingomonadales > Sphingomonadaceae > Sphingomonas > Sphingomonas sp. SP2. Next base: position 1,630,549 of record NZ_JBZFLD010000001.1, read on the forward strand.
ATGGCCTCACCGATGCCGCGGTGCGCCAGGCCTTTGCGGGCGAGGACCGTCCCCTGTTCGGTGTGGAGCGGGCCCGGCCGCAGGTCGCCGCCGCCTGATCAGCGCGCCCAGCCGGGGCTGGCCGGCGCGAGCGAATCGAGGAAGGAGCGCGCCTGCTCCCGGATTTCCGCCTTGGTCTCGTCGCCAAACCGGTCCCAGGTCGCATAGGGCTGCCACATCCGCCGGTTCTGCCGCAGCTTGCGCTCGTTGCGGGCGATGAAGTCCCAGTAGAGCGCGTTGAACGGGCAGGCGTCGGGGCCGACCCTCTTCTTCACGTCGTAGCGGCAGCCCCGGCAGTAGTTGCTCATCCGGTTGATGTAGGCGCCCGAGCCCGCATAGGGCTTGGTCCCGAGCCTGCCGCCATCGGCATATTGGCTCATCCCGAGCACGTTGGGGTGCTCGACCCATTCGTAAGCGTCGGCATAAACGACGAGATACCAGTCGGCGACCTGGGCCGGGTCGATCCCGGCCAGCATCGCGAAATTGCCGAGCACCATCAGCCGCTGGATATGGTGCGCGTAGGCATTGTCGCGGGTGTTGCGGACGCTGTCGGCGCAGCAGGCCATGGCGGTCTCGCCGGTCCAGTAGAAGTCTGGCAGGTCGCGCGTATTGCCGAAGAAATTGGCCTCCGACAGCGTCGGCATCTCGAGCCAGTACATGCCGCGCACATATTCGCGCCAGCCGATCATCTGGCGGATGAAGCCCTCCGCGGCGTTGAGCGGGACAATGCCGCGGCGATAGGCGGCCTCGGCCGCGCGGCACACCTCGATCGCGGTCAGCAGTCCGCAGTTGAGGCTGGTCGACAGCCGCGAATGATAGAGGAAGTCCGCCCCTTCCAGCATCGCATCCTGATAGGTACCGAATCGCGGCAGCCGTTCCTCGACGAAATCGGCGAGCAGGTCGCGCGCCTCAGCCGCGGTGACGGGCAGGGCGAAATGGTCGAGCGTCCCGAAATGGCCGGCGAAATGCTGCTCGACCAGCGCAATCACCTCGAGCGTGGTCGAGTCGGGCGCAAAGCGCTTCGGCTCGCGCAGCGGGCGCTCCTTTGGCGGGGGCGCGCGATTGTCCTTGTCGTAATTCCACTGCCCGCCGACGGGCGTCCCGTCCTCCTCCATCAGGAGGCCGGTGCGCTTGCGCTGCTGGCGATAGAAACTCTCCATCACCAGCTCGCGCCGCGATCCGGACCAGGCGAAGAAGTCGGGAAGGGGGCAGATGAAGCGGTCGTCGCCGAGGACCTCGACGGGCAAGCCGAAACGCTCCTGCCAGCGGCCGATCTCCTGCTGCACCCGATATTCGCCGGCCTCGACGATCCGGATCGACTTGCAGCCGTGTCGCTGGTGTGCCCTTCCGACCTCGCCGGTAAACGAGCCGCTGTTGTCGGGATCGTCGAGCCGGACATAATCGACCATCCAGCCATCGGCGCGAAGCTCGTCGGCGAAATGCCGCATCGCCGACAGGATGAGGACGATCTTGGCCTTGTGATGGCGGACGTAGGTCGTCTCTTCCTGCACCTCCATCATGAGCAGGACCGTCGCGGCCTTGTCGCAGCCGCGCAGCGACGCGAGGTCATGGCTCAGCTGGTCGCCGAGGATGGGAACGAGGATGCTCATCCGTGCGAGTTAACGGCGTGCCCGCGCGCCACCAGACCGGACAAAGGCCGTCGTCTCACCGATAACGCCGGTAAACGGCAGTAGCGCACGCGAACCTATCCACCACAGATAAGCGCGATCATGCGTCTCATGGTTCCGCTTCTTCTGTCCGCCGCGGCCGCGCCCGCCGCCGCCCAGTCGTGGGAAGCCGAGATCCTTACCCTCCACAATCGCGAGCGGGCCGCCTGGCGGGTCGCGCCGCTGGAATGGGACATGGGTCTTGCCGCCGGCGCCGACCGCTGGGCCGCCGAAATGGCGCGGACCGGTCGCTGGGGGCACAGCCCCAAGTCCTGGCGCCCGGGCCAGGGCGAGAATCTCTGGATGGGCTCGGCCGGCGCTTATCCCGTACGGGCGATGGTCGGCGCCTGGGTCAACGAGCGGCGCTGGTTCCGGCCGGGCATCTTTCCGCAGGTCAGTACCACCGGGCGCTGGGCCGACGTCGGCCACTACACGCAGATGATCTCCTCGCGGACGACGCGGGTCGGCTGCGCGATCCGCAGCGGGCGCGGCTGGACCTATCTCGCCTGCCGCTACGGTCCCACGGGCAACGTCGACGGGCGCCCGATCCCCTGACCTGAGAGCCGGAACTTCCCCGCCCTTGCACGGCGTGCGCCCTCCTGCTTTCCTTCGGCGACAGCAAAGGGGGAGAGCGGGGATGAACATCGAGGCGCCGGTACCGGTCGAGGCGAAGCCGCCGCTGTGGCGAAGGATCGTCGACTTTCCGCTCGTCTCCCTGGTCATCGCCGTCGCGCTGCTCATGGGGGCAGGGGCGCTCGGCGGCTGGTTCAATGCCGTCATCCCGCTTCGTGGCACGCTCTTCTCGACCCTCCTCAAGGCGGGCTTCTCGGTCCTCCTCACGGTCGCCGTCTACAAGCTCGTCATCCGCCACCTCGGCATGCGCAAGCGAGACGACCTCCGCTGGACCGGGAGCGGCGTTCGCGACCTCGGCATCGGGCTCGTCGGCGGGGCTGGCCTGTTCGCGGCTGTGGTGCTCGTCGCGGGCCTCATTGGCATCTACCGCTACACCGGGCCCGACAGCGCGACCGAATTCCTGTTCGCCCTGCTGATCACCGGCCTCGTCCCCGGGGTCGTCGAGGAGATATTGCTGCGCGGTGTGCTGTTCCGCTTCCTCGAGGAACTTGGCGGGACCTGGGTCGCGCTGGCCCTCAGTTCACTCGTGTTCGGCCTTGCCCATGGCGCAAACCCGAATGCGACATTGGTCAGCTCGCTCGCCATCGCGCTCGAGGCCGGGGTGCTCCTCGGCGGGGCCTATATGGCGACCCGCAACCTGTGGCTGGCGATCGGCCTTCATGCCGGCTGGAATGTCACGCAGGGCGGGATCTTCGGCCTGCCCGTGTCGGGCTTCACCACCCGCGGCCTGTTCAAGGGCGAGCTTGGCGGCGACCCCCTTTTGTCGGGCGGCGCCTTCGGGCTCGAGGCCTCGCTCATCGCGGTGACGATCGTCACGCTTGCCGGGGTCGCCTACGTCGTCTGGGCAATCCGGCGCGGGCACATCGTCGGGCCCTACTGGCGCGATCGGCGCGGCGTTGCCGCCGGGACGCCCGCCTAGAGGAAGCTGTAGGGGTCGACGTCGACCGCGACCCTGGCCTTCGCGCTCCATTCGACCTGTCCGAGCCAGTCCCGGATGACGTCCTGCACGTCGAGCGAGCGCCGGGCATGGACCAGAAGGCGGAAGCGATGGCGGCCGCGCAGCATCGCCAGCGGCGCCGGGGCAGGGCCATAGACCGACATGCCCTCGACCTCGGGCGCCTTGCGGCCGATCCGCCGCGCGACTTGGTCGGCCTCCTCGCGATCCTCGGCACTGACGATGATCGCCGCGAGCCTGCCGAAGGGCGGCATTCCGGCGTCCTGCCGGGCCTCGGTCTCGGCCGCGAAGAAGCGATCCGAATCGCCGCTGGTCAGCGCCGCGATCACCTCGGCTTCGGGCTGATGGGTCTGGACGAAGACCCGGCCCGGCTTGTCGCCGCGCCCGGCGCGGCCGGCGACCTGCTGGATCTGCTGGAAGGTCCGTTCGGCAGCCCGGAGGTCGCCACCGGCGAGCCCGAGGTCGGCATCGATCACCCCGACCAGGGTCAGGTTGGGGAAATGATAGCCCTTGGTGATGAGCTGGGTCCCGACCACGATGTCGATCTCGCCCGCTTCCATGCTCGCCACGAACTCCGCCGCGCGGGCCGGCGACCAGATGGTGTCGGAGGTGACCACCGCCGTCCGCGCCTCGGGCAGCAGCGCCGCCACCTCGTCGGCGATCCGTTCGACCCCGGGCCCGCAGGCGACCAGGCTGTCGGCATCGCCGCACTCGGGGCAGGCGGCGGGCGGCGGCATGACATGGCCGCAATGATGGCAGGCGAGCCGGTGCAGCAGCCGGTGCTCGACCATCCAGGCGGTGCAATTGGGGCACTGGAAGCGATGCCCGCAGGTCCGGCAAAGGGTCAGCGGGGCGAAGCCGCGCCGATTGAGGAACAGCAGGCTCTGCTCGCCCGCCGCGAGATTGGCCTCGAGTTCGGCCACCAGCCGCGGCGCGATCCAGCGCCCGCGCGGCGGCGGGTCGGCGGTAAGGTCGAGCGCGGTCAGCGAGGGCAGTTCAGCCCCGGCATGGCGCTCGCGCAGCCGAAGCTCGCGATATCGGCCGGTCTCGACCATGTGGCGGGTCTCGATCGCCGGGGTCGCCGACGACAGGACGACGGGAATGTCCTCGAACTTGGCTCGCATCACCGCCACGTCCCGCGCGTGATACTGGACGCCTTCTTCCTGTTTGAAGCTCGGCTCGTGCGCCTCGTCGACGACGATGAGGCCGAGGTCGGCATAAGGCAGGAACAATGCCGAGCGCGCGCCGACCACGACCTTCGCCTCGCCGCTCGCGATCCCGCGCCAGGCGCGGCGCCGCTGCGAGGAGCGGAGGTCCGAATGCCAGGCGGTCGGAAGGCAGCCGAACCTGGCCGCGAAGCGCTTGAGGAAGGGCTCCGTCAGCGCGATCTCGGGCAGCAGGACGAGCACTTGCCGGCCCCGACGGACGGCCTCCGCCACCGCCTCGAAATAGACTTCGGTCTTCCCCGAACCAGTGATCCCGTCGAGCAGCACGGGATCGAACCCGCCGCCGATCGCCGCGATCAGGCTGTCCGCCGCTTCCTGCTGCTCATCGCCGAGGATCGGTGGGGCATGGTCGGGATCGGGGCAGGCGAGGGGCTGGTCGGCTTCCACCTGCACCCGCTCCAGCGCCCCCGCATTGGCGAGCCCGCGCAGCACGGCGTCGCTGACCTCGGCATGGGCCGCGAGCTCGCGGATCGTGCCCTGCCGCCCCTCGATCCGTTCGAGCGCCTGGAGGCGCTGCGGGGTGAGCCGGTCGGGGCGCAGACCGGTCGGCCGATATTCGGTCAGCTGGCGCGCGCCTTCGAGCGCGGACGAGGAAGGCAGCACCATCCGCAGCACCGAGGCCAGCGGCGAGAGGTAGTAATCGGCGGTCCACTCGCACAGCCGCCGAAGCGGCTCGCGGATCGGGGCCACGTCGATCACGCCGGCCAGCGGGCGCAGGCGATTGTCGCCGACCTCCTCGGTCGGCAGCCGCTCGGCTTCCCAGGCGACCCCGATCAGCTGGCGGGGCCCGAGCGGCGCGACCACCACGCTCCCCGGCTCGACCGCCATCGTCTCGGGCACGCGATAGTCGAGCGGGCCGAGGGCGGCGTTCAGGGTGACGACACGGGCGCGGGGCAGGGGCACCGGGGCGCTCTAGGCGAAAGGACGTGCTGGAACCAAGGCCCTGCAATCGCTATCTAAGGCCCATGTACACGACCGATCTCAGCAAGCCCGGTGCCAAGGTCCAGCCGATCGCCACCGCCGAGGATCCCGCCCTGCTCGAGGCATTCGAGGCGCGGGTCGCCGCGGATGAGTTCATCGAGCCCAAGGATTGGATGCCGGAAGCTTATCGCAAGACGCTGACCCGGCAGATCAGCCAGCACGCCCACAGCGAGATCGTCGGCATGCTGCCCGAGGGCAACTGGATCACCCGCGCGCCTTCGCTTCGGCGCAAGGCGATCCTGCTCGCCAAGGTGCAGGACGAGGCGGGCCACGGTCTCTATCTCTATTGCGCCGCCGAGACGCTCGGCACGAGCCGCGAGGAGATGATCGAGGCGCTCCATTCGGGGAAAGCCAAGTACAGCACCATCTTCAACTATCCGACCCTGACCTGGGCCGATATCGGTGCCATCGGCTGGCTCGTGGACGGCGCGGCGATCATGAATCAGGTGCCGCTGCAGCGCACCAGCTACGGGCCCTATGCCCGCGCCATGGTCCGCGTCTGCAAGGAGGAAAGCTTCCACCAGCGCCAGGGCTACGAGATCATGATGCATCTCGCGAACGGCACCCCGGCGCAAAAGAGGATGGCGCAGGACGCCTTCAACCGCTGGTGGTGGCCGAGCCTGATGATGTTCGGCCCGCCCGACGAGAATTCGCCCAACACCGCCCAGTCGCTGCGCTGGCGGATCAAGCGCGAGACCAATGACGAGCTTCGCCAGAAGTTTGTCGACATCACCGTCCCGCAGGCGGAATATCTCGGCCTCACCGTGCCCGACCCGGCGCTGGCCTGGAACGAGGCCAAGGGCGGCTATGATTTCGGCGAGATCGACTGGGACGAATTCTACGCCGTGGTGAAGGGCGAGGGCCCGGTCGCCAGGGAGCGGATGACCGCCCGCCGCGAGGCCTGGGAGAAGAACGCCTGGGTCCGCGAGGCGGCCGCCGCCCACGAGGCCAAGAAGCGCGCCGCCAAGGCCGCGGCTTGACCTAATTCGTCGGCCCCGCGAAGGCGGGGCGACGGAGGATGTGATGTCGGACTGGCCGCTTTGGGAAGTTTTCGTTCGCACCAAGGGCGGGCTTGCGCACCGTCACTTCGGGAGCGTCCACGCGCCTGACGCGGAGATGGCGCTGCGCCATGCGCGCGACACCTACACCCGCCGCCAGGAAGGCGTCAGCCTGTGGGTGGTGAAGTCGAGCGACATCATCGCGTCCGATCCCGCCCAGGCCGGCGAGCTGTTCGAGCCGGCGGCCGACAAAGTCTATCGCCACCCAACCTTCTACGACATTCCCGACGTGGTGAAGCACATCTGATGCCGAGCCTTCCCCCGATCCGCCCCGAGGACGAGGCGGTCGCCGATCAGATCAAGCCCGCCGGCGCCTTCGACGCGCCGTCCGACGCGCACGACCCGGTCCGCGCCGGCTATTGCCTCCGCCTCGGCGACGACGCGCTGATCCTCGGCCAGCGCCTGTCCGAATGGACCGGCCACGCGCCGTCGGTCGAGGTCGACCTCAGCATCGCCAACATGGCGCTCGACCTCGTCGGCCAGGCGACGCTGCTCCTTGGCGAAGCCGGCGATGCCGACGAACTCGCCTTCAAGCGAGACGTGCTCGACTTTCGCAACTGCCTGCTGGTCGAGCAACCGAACGGCGACTTCGCCCGGACGATGGTCCGCCATCTCCTCTTCGCGACTTTCCAGCACATGCTCTTCGAGCGCCTCGTCGCCAGCAGCGATCCTGCCATCGCCGGGATCGCCGCCAAGGGCGTGAAGGAACTTGCCTATCACCGCGAGCTCGCCGCCGAATGGGTGATCCGCCTCGGCGACGGGACCGAGGAGAGCCATGTCCGCACGCAGGACGGGCTCGACTGGTGCTGGCGCTTCGTCCCCGAACTGTTCGAAGTCGACGAGGAACTGGAAGCAGCGATCGCCTCCTCCATCGCGATCGATCCGCGCGGATTCGAAGCCGACTATCGCGCTTCCCTCGCCGCAGTGCTGAACGAGGCCACCCTCCCGGTCCCGGCCGACCAGCGCGCCATCCTTGGCGGCCGCCGCGGCCACCACAGCGAGCATCTCGGACACCTGCTCGCGATTATGCAATATCTCCCGCGCACCTATCCGGACGCCGCCTGGTGAGCGAAAAGCATTTCCATGCCCTCGAGGTCGCCGAGATCGTCGAAGAGACCGCCGACGCGCGTTCGATCCGCTTTGCGGTCCCGCCCGAGCTTGCCGACCTCTTCCGCTACCGCGCCGGCCAGCACCTCACCCTCCGCGCCGACATCGGCGGCGAGGAGGTGCGGCGCAACTATTCGCTCTGCACCGCGCCGCACGAGGGGGCGCTCAAGGTCACGGTGAAGCAGATTGCCGGCGGCGCCTTCTCCAACTGGGTGGCACGCGAGCTGAAGGCCGGCGACACGCTCGACGTGATGCCGCCGCATGGCAGCTTCACGGTCGACTTCGATGCGTCGGCCACGCGCCGCTACGTCGCATTCGCCGGCGGTTCGGGCATCACCCCCGTCATGAGCCTCGCGCGCACCGCACTCGCGGAGGAGCCGGGCAGCCGCTTCACCCTGTTCTACGGCAACCGCGATGCGTCGAGCATCATCTTCCTCGACGCGCTGGCCGAATTGAAGGACCGCTATCTCGGCCGGTTCGAACTGTTCCACCTCCTCAGCGACGAGGAAGGCGACGTCGAGCTTCTGAACGGGATGCTCGATCGCGACACCTGCGACGCGGTCATCGACGCCTTCCTCCCGGACGTGGCCGAGATCGACCATTTCTTCATCTGCGGGCCCGGTCCGATGATGGACGCCGCTGAAGCCGCGCTGCTCGGCGCCGGGGCCGAGGAAGCCCGGATCCACATCGAGCGCTTCACCGCGGGCCGCCCCTCGGCTGCCCTCGCCGCCGAGATGGCGGAGTTGCAGCAGGCCGCCTCGGGCCTCACCATGAGCGTCACCATCGATGGCCGGACCCGCAAGGTCGAGTTCGACGGCAGCAACATCCTCGATTCGGCGCGCGCCTCCGGCCTTCCTGCGCCCTTCGCCTGCAAGGCCGGCGTCTGCGCCACCTGCCGGGCGCGGGTGACGGCGGGCGAGGTGAGCATGGCGGCGCGCTACGGTCTCAGCGACGAGGAAATCGCGGCCGGCTACGTCCTCACCTGCCAGTCGGTCCCCAAGGGGGACGGGGTCGCGCTCGACTACGACGCCTGATCGCCCGCGAGGCGGTGCTTTCCCCGCTGCCTGAGACGCGCTAATCGCCGCCCATGCTGACCAGCCCAGAACGCCGCGGCCTTGCCGACCTGCCACCCCTCGTCAGCGACTCGCTGCTGGCGCTGATCGCGATGGTCAATGCCGATACGCGGGCCGACAAGATCGACGTCGGGGTCGGCGTCTATCGCGACGGCAGGGGGCGGACCCCGGTGATGCGCGCGGTCAAGGCGGCCGAAAAGCGCCTGCTCGAGGAACAGCATAGCAAGTCCTATCTCGGCGGTGCGGGTGACCGGCGCTTCGCCGAGCTGCTCCGGCCGATGGTGCTCGGGCGCCATGCCGGCGACGACCGGATCGTCGGACTCCAGACCCCGGGCGGCTGCGGCGCCATCTTCCTTGCGGTCAAGTTGCTCGCCACCGCCAATCCCGATGCGAAAGTGCTGGTCGGGACCCCGACCTGGCCCAACCATCCGCCGATGATCGCCGGCGCCCGGCTCGAGATGGTCGAATATCGCCATTATGATCCGACTGCGAAGGCGATCGACTTCGCCGCCATGACCGAGGCGCTCCGCGAGGCGCGGCCGGGCGACATCGTCCTGCTCCACGGCTGCTGCCACAATCCGACGGGCGCCGATCTGTCCGAGGACCAGTGGCGCACCGTTGCTGACATCGTGAAGGAGCGGCGGCTCATCCCGCTGATCGACTTCGCCTACCAGGGCTTCGGGCGCGGCCTCGAACAGGACCGCTTCGGCGTCGAGCTGATGCTCGACACCTGCGACGAGGTGATCGTCTCTCAGAGCTGCGACAAGAATTTCGGCGTCTATCGCGACCGCGTCGGCTGCCTCTTCGTCAAGGCGCCGACCGCCGAGATCGCCAAGTTCGCCTTCACCCATCTCCTCCAGATCAGCCGCGAAGCCTGGTCAATGCCGCCCGACCATGGCGGCGCGACCGTCCGGACGGTGCTCGACGATCCCGCGCTCGCCGCCGACTGGCGCGCCGAGCTCGACGAGATCCACGCCCGCATCCGCATGGTCCGCGAGCGCGTCGCCGGGGCCGATCCGCGGCTCGCCTATATCGCCGACCAGCAGGGCATGTTCTCGATGCTCCCGCTCTCGATCGAGCAGGTCCGCGCGCTGCGCGAGACCCACGCCATCTACATGGCCGACAGCGGCCGGGCCAATCTCGTCGGGATCGCCGATCATCAGCTCGACCTTTTCTGCGCGGCGATCGTCGAGGCGCTGAATGGCTGACGCCGCCATGCTCGACAGCGCAGCCGCCGAGAGCGCCGAGGAACCTGCCTTTCGCACCGCCGTCGACTGGGAAGAGGTCGCCCGGCTGGTCCTCACCAGCCGCGAGCTTGACCGGCTGGAGGAAGAGGAACTCGTCCCGGCCAAGCAGGTGCTCTACCAGTTCAGCGCACGCGGGCATGACCTGGCGCAGGTGCTGCTGGGCCTGAGCCTGAAGGACGGCGATGCCGCCTGCGGCTATTATCGCTCGCGTCCGCTGCTGCTCGCGCTGGGCGTTCCGCTGGCCGACGCATTGGGCTCCGGCATGGGCCGCTCGGGCGGTTATTCGGGCGGCCGCGATATCGGCGTCGTCTTCAACTATCCCAATCCGGGCGGCGCCCACGCGCTGCCGATGTGCGGCGGGGTCGGCGCGCAATATACGCCCGCGGCCGGCTGGGCGCAGGCGGTCAAATACAAGGCCGAGGTGCTCAAGGAAGAGGCCCGCGGCAACATTGCGCTGGTCCTCGGCGGCGACGCGAGCTGCGCGACCGGGGGCTTCTGGTCGGCGCTGACCATTGCGACCACGCAAGCATTGCCCTTGCTCTTCTACGTCGAGGACAATGGCTACGGCATTTCCGTGCCCTCGACCTATCAGACGCCGGGCCAGGACATTGCCGCCAACCTTGGCTCCTTCAAGGGCCTGACGATCTTCAACGGCGACGGGACCGAGCCCGAGGAAGCCGCCCGGCTGGTCGCTGCGGCGGTCTCCCATGTCAGGGGCGGGCAGGGGCCGGCGCTCCTTCGCCTGACCGTGCCGCGGCTCGAGGGGCACAGCTACCAGGACACGCAGACCTACAAGAGCGAGGACGAGATCGCCGCCGAATGGGCACGCGATCCCTTGCCCAAGCTCAAGGCCCATTGCGCCGGCCGGCAGATCGGCGAGCAGCGCTGGGGCGAGCTCGAGCAGTCGGTCGCCTGGGACGTCGGCCAGGCCCGCGCCGAGGCCGAGGCGCGGCCGGTGCTGCCGGTCGACGAGGTCGCCAACGACGTCTTCTTCTCGGGCACCCATGCCGAGGTCGGCGGCCGCGCGGGGCTGAGCCTCGAGGGCACGCATGACGAGCCGCGGCCCGAGGGCCAGCGGATCAACATGGTGACCGCGATCCGCCGGGTGCTCGACCAGGAATTGGACGCCAATCCCAGGATGTGCGTGTTCGGCGAGGATGTCGGCCCCAAGGGCGGCGTCCATGCGGTGACATTGGGCCTCCAGGACAAATATGGCGTGGCCCGGGTGTTCGACACTTCGCTGAACGAGGAAGGCATCGTCGGCCGCGCGGTGGGGATGGCGCTCAGCGGGCTTCTGCCGGTGCCCGAAATCCAGTTTCGCAAATATGCCGAGCCGGCGACCGAGCAGATCAACGACACCGGCACGATGCGCTGGCGCACCGCCAACCGCTTTTCCGCGCCGATGGTGCTGCGCGTGCCCGGCGGCTTCTTCAAGTGCGGCGACCCCTGGCACAGCCAGACCAACGAGGTGCAGTTCGTCCACAATCCGGGCTGGCTGGTCGCGGTGCCGAGCAATGCCGAGGATGCCGTCGGCCTCCTCCGCATGAGCCTTCGCGGCAACGATCCCGTCCTCTTCTTCGAGCATCGCGCCATGCTCGACGACAGCTGGGCGCGGCGGCCGTGGCCGGGCGACGGCTATGTCCTGCCGTTCGGGCGGGCGAAGAAAACAAAGCAAGGCGACAGAATCACCATCGTCACCTGGGGCGCGATGGTCCCGCGCTGCGAAGCGGCGGCCGAGGGGATCAGCGCGGACGTGATCGATTTGCGCACACTCCAGCCGTGGGACCGGGAGATGGTGCTCGCCAGCGTCGCCCGCACCCGCCGCTGCCTCATCGTCCACGAGGATCTGCGCACCGCGGGCTTCGGCGCCGAAATCGCCGCGGTGGTCGCCGACGAGGCCTTCCTCGACCTCGACGCGCCAATTGCCCGCGTGACCATGCCCGACATCCCGAGCCCGCATCATCCGGCTCTGCTCGAGGCCGCGGTCCCGAGCGTCGAACGGATCCGGGCCGAGATCGACCGACTGGTGGGCTTCTAAGCGATGATCGATGTCCGCGTTCCCGACGAACAGGAAGGCACCAAGGCAGTCGTCCGCGCCTGGCTCAAGCAACCCGGCGACACGGTCGCGCTGAACGATCCCCTGGTCGAGCTCGAGACCGACAAGGTCACCCAGGAAGTGCCCGCGCCGGCGGCCGGGGTGCTGGCGGAGATCCTGCTTGGCACCGACGCCGAAGCGATGCCGGGGGCGTTGCTCGGCCGGATCGATGCGGAGACCCACTCCAACGACATCGTTGGTCCTGAGCGGAGCGCGGAGCGCGTAGTCGAAGGGCCGCCGCGCGAACGTGCTTCGACTTCGCTCAGCGCGAACGAGCTTCAAGGCAACGCCGAAACCCGTCTCTCCCCCTCGGTCCGCCGCGCGCTTCTTCAGCACGACCTCGACCCCGCCCGCATCACGGGCACCGGTCGCAACGGGCGCATCACCCGCGAAGACGTCGATCGCGCGGTCGAAACCGCGACCGTCAGCCATGTCGATGGGGAGCCCAAGGCCATCGCGCAGCCGCGCGTCGCCGAAGCCAACTGGCAGGACATTCCGCACGACCGGATGCGCCGCGCCATTGCCGACAATATGGTCAAGGCCGTTGCAGATGCGCCGCATGTCACGGCCCTGTTCGAAGCCGACTTCACCGCGATCACCGCACACAAGAAGGCGCTCGCCGCGCGCGGTATCAAGCTCAGCTATACCGCCTACTTCCTCAAGGCCGCGGCCGAGGCGATGGCGGTGGCGCCGGCGGTCAACGGACGCTGGGCCGACGACCGGATTATCGTCTCGCCGACGGTCGACATCGGCGTCGGCACCGCGCTCGGCGACAAGGGACTGGTCGTGCCCGTGGTCCGCGATTGCGGCAGCCTTGGTCTCGAGGAGATTGGCGCGCGGCTCGACGACCTCACCGCCCGCGCCCGCGCTGGCAAGCTCGAGCGCGCGGACGTCGCGGGCGGCAGCTTCACCATTTCGAACCACGGCGTCTCGGGCTCGCTCCTCGCGTCCCCGATCATCCTCCACGCCGGCCAGGCCGCGATCCTCGGGATCGGCAAGCTCCAGAAGCGCGTGGTGGTGCTCGACGTCGACGGAAACGACGTCATCGCGATCCGCCCGATGGCCTATGTCACGCTCACCATCGACCATCGCGTGATCGACGGCCATCAGACCAACGCCTGGCTCAGCCGCTTCGTCGCCATCCTCGAGAGTTGGCCCGCGCCGCAGGCGTAACGACAGGAACGCCCCCCTGTCCGGCTCGTTGGGTGGCCGGACAGGAGGACAGATGGTCCAGCACAAGCAAGACAAATCCGCCGCCAGCCGCGAGGCCGCGCGGCGCGACAGGAATCCCGATCGGGACGGCACCAGCAATCGGACGTTGATCGGCCTCGGCCTTGGCCTCGCCACCGCGGGCGCCGCCGCCTTCTTCTTCGCCAAGGCACGCAATGACGACGAGGACTGGACGGGTCCGAAGATCAGCGACGCGCCCGATCACGTGCTTCGCGGCAAGGCGCTGAAGCAGGCGCAGAACCAGGAACCCGGCCGTGCCCTAGTCGGGCGGACGGTGACGATCGGCAAGCCCGCGAGCGAACTCTATGCCTTCTGGCGGGCCTTCGAGCGATTCCCCGAATTCATGGACAATGTCCGTGAGATTCGGAAGCTCGACGACAAGCGATCGGAATGGACGATCGAGGCCCCGGGCGGCGCGACGGTCAAGCTCGTCACCCGCATCGCCGAGGATGTCCCGAACAAGACGATCGCCTGGGTCAGCGAGCCCGACAGTCAGGTTGAGACCGAAGGCCGGGTCGAATTCGCCGCCGCCCCGCCGGGCCGCGGCACCTACGTCCGGCTGCTGATCCGCTACACGCCGCCCGCGGGCAGCCTCGGCCGCCTCGTCGCCAAGGTCATGCAGCGCGAGCCCAACGTCCAGGCGCGCCGCGACCTGAGGCGTTTCAAGCAGCTGATGGAAACCGGCGAAGTCCCGGTCAACGCGTCCCCGTCGGGCCGCAAGAGCGAAAGCCCGACCGAGCCCCGCATCTAGGAGAATTCCGCATGAAGGCCCTTACCTGGCAAGGCCGCCACGACGTCCGCGTGGAATCGGTCCCCGATCCCGAGATCGTCAATCCGCGCGACGCCATCATCAAGGTGACCTCGACCGCCATCTGCGGCTCGGATCTCCACCTCTACGATGCCTATATCCCGACCCTCCGGGCGGGCGACGTCCTCGGCCATGAATTCATGGGCGAAGTCGTCGAGACCGGCGCCAAGTCGACGCTCAAGAAGGGGCAGCGCGTCGTCGTTCCCTTCACCATCAGCTGCGGCGATTGCTTCTTCTGCAAGAAGCAGCAGTTCAGCGCCTGCGACAACAGCAACCCGGCCGAGACCAGCGACGCGTCCGAGACGCTGATGGGTCACGCCATGGGCGCGGCCTTCGGCTATGCGCACCTCACCGGCGGCTATGCCGGGGGCCAGGCCGAATATGTCCGCGTGCCGTTCAGCGACGTCGGCCCGATCGTCATCCCCGACCATATCGACGACGACAAGGTGCTGTTCCTGTCGGACATCCTCCCGACCGGCTGGCAGGCGGCGGAGAATGCCGACATCGAGGAAGGCGACACCGTCGCCGTCTGGGGCTGCGGCCCGGTCGGCCTGTTCGCCATCCAGAGCGCCTTCAAGCTCGGCGCGCACCGGGTCATCGCGATCGACCATTATCCGCGCCGGCTCCAGCTCGCCAAGCAGATGGGCGCCGACATCCTCGACTATAGCGAAGTCGAGGTGCTCGAGGCGCTGAAGGAGATGACCGGCGGAATCGGTCCCGACGCGGTGATCGACTGCGTCGGCATGGAAAGCCATGGCCTCGCGATCGACAATATCGCCGACACGGTGAAGGCGCACATGCTGCTCGGGACCGAGCGGCCCCATGCGCTCCGCCAGGCGATCATCGCCTGCCGCAAGGGCGGCCGGGTCTCGGTCCCCGGCGTTTATGGCGGCTTCGCCGACAAGTTCCCGCTCGGCCAGCTGATGGAAAAGGGCCTGACGGTGAAGACCGGCCAGACCCACATGCAGAAATATACCGGCAGGCTGCTCAAGCTGATCGAGCAGGGCGAGCTCGACACGACCTTCCTGATCTCGCACCGCGAGCCACTCAGCAAGGCCGCGGAAATGTACCGCCACTGGCATGACGAGCAGGATCAATACACCAAGATCGTGCTGAAGCCGGGCATGGATCGCTATGCCGAAGGCCACGCCCCCGCGCGCGTCGCCGAACCGGTCTGAGGAGCAACAGGAACATGGTAGACAAACTCGCCGTCATCACCGGCGCCTCGTCGGGGATCGGTCTCGAAATCGCCAGGCTGGCGCTGGCCGAGGGCTACGAACTGATCGTCGCCAGCGACACCCCGCAGGTCGACGCGGGCGCCAGCCTTCGCGACCAGGGCGGGGTGATCGCTTCGATCGAGACCGACCTGTCGTCCGAAAGCGGCGTTCGCCAGCTGCTCGATGCGATTGGCGGTCGAACGGTCGACGTGCTGGTCGCCAACGCCGGCCATGGCCTCGGCCACGGCTTCCTCGAGCAGAGCCCCGACGAATGGCGTCACGTCATCGATACCAACATCACTGGGACCCTGCTGCTGATCCAGCCGATCGCCAAGGCGATGGCCGCGCGCGGCGAGGGCAGGATTCTCATCACCGGGTCGATCGCGGGCCACGTGCCGGCAGCTTTCCAGGCTGTCTACCATGCCTCCAAGGCGTTCGTGGACAGCTTCGCGGCCGCGCTCGGCAACGAGCTGAAGGACACGGGCGTGACCGTCACTTGTCTCAAGCCCGGCGCGACCGAGACCGAATTCTTCGCCCGTGCCGACATGGAGGATACCAAGGTCGGTGCCTCGAAGAAGGCCGATCCCGCCGATGTCGCGAAGACCGGCTGGGAGGCGATGAAGAAGGGCGAGCATGCGGTCGTCCACGGCCTTCTGAACAAGGCGCAGGTGCTGGCTGCCGGGGTTCTCCCCGAAAGCGTCTCGGCGCAGCAAGGACGCAAGATGAACGAGCCGGGCAGCGCTGACTGACCACGCGTCAGGCGAAATGATTTCATCATCGTAACGGAACGGCGGCCACCGGTCGCCGTTCTCGCGTCATGGACAGCACCTCCCCGACGTCGCGCGACGACTCCCAGTTCGTTCGGCGGACGCTCATCGTCATCGCGCTTGTCGGGCTCGCCTACCTGACCTGGCAGCTTCGTGAAGTGGTGCTGATGGTGTTCGGCGCCATCGTCATCGCGACCCTCTTCCAGAGCCTCGCCAAGCAGTTCGAGAAGCTCCGCCTGCCGAATGGCGTGGCGCTGTTGCTGTCGGTCCTCACCGTCGTCGCGATCCTCGGCGTCGGCTTTGCCCTGTTCGGCGCGCAGCTGGTCGACCAGGCCGAGGAAATCCGCGCGGCCTTGCCTAAGGCCTGGGCCGCGCTCCAGCAGCGCCTCGCGGGCTTCGGGCTCGACGGCCAGCTCGAACAGTTCACCAAAGGGGGATCGGGCAGCGGCCTCGCCGCCAGCGCCGGGCAATTCGCCATGTCGCTTGGCGGGGGCCTCGCCGACGCATTGCTGATCGTCGTCGGCGGAATCTTCCTCGCCGCCAGCCCGCGCTTCTACCGCACCGGCGCGCTGAAGCTCGTTCCCCCGGC
This sequence comes from Sphingomonas sp. SP2, assembly GCF_058313385.1. Taxonomy (NCBI): domain Bacteria; kingdom Pseudomonadati; phylum Pseudomonadota; class Alphaproteobacteria; order Sphingomonadales; family Sphingomonadaceae; genus Sphingomonas; species Sphingomonas sp. SP2. The sequence goes on from NZ_JBZFLD010000001.1 coordinate 1,647,241, forward strand.
GCGCCGTGACCTCGTCGGCGACGCCGTGGAGGATACCGGCAAGGCGCTCCGCTTGTGGCTCAAGGCGCAGCTCATCACCATGGCCGTGGTCGGCATCGCGACCGGCATCGGCCTGTGGATCGTCGGCATGCCGAGCGCGCTCGCCTTCGGCCTGCTCGCCGCGCTGCTCGAATTCATCCCCTTCATCGGCCCGATCCTTGCCGCGGTGCCGGCCGTGCTGATCGCCGCCGCCAGCGACCCCACGCTCGCGCTCAAGGTCCTCGCCGTCTATTTCGTGGTCCAGCAGCTCGAAGGTTACGTCTTCTCGCCGCTGCTCCAGCAGTGGGCGGTCGATTTGCCCGGGGCGATCCTGCTCTTCTCGCTGCTGGCGATGGGCACGTTGTTCGGGCCGCTCGGGATCATCTTCGCCGCCCCGCTCACCGTCGTCATCTACGTGCTGGTGAAGCGCCTCTACGTCCGCGAGGCGCTCGACACCGACACGCCCATTCCCGGCGAGGAAGTGACCGACAGCTGAGCGCGAACGGCGCCGCGCGCCTTGTGAAGGCCCTTGCCTGTGCTACCACGCGCACTCCCCATCCGGAGTGAAGCCTTGCGTCTGTCCCGCCTCCTGCTCGCCTCGACCCTCTGCTTGCCGACGATCGCTCATGCCGAGGAAGGCATGTGGACGTTCGACAATTTCCCGGTCGCCGCCGCCAATCGCGACCTCGGCACGAAGATCGACCAGAAGTGGCTCGACAAGGTCCGGCTCGCCTCGGTCCGCATCGGCGGCGCCTCGGGCGGACTGGTCTCGCCCGATGGCCTCATCCTCACCAACGAGCATGTCGCCTCGCGCTGCGTCGAGGACCTCTCGACGCCGGAGCGCAACTACGTCCAGACCGGCTTCACGCCCGCCAGCCGCGCCGAGGAGAAGCGCTGCCCCGGCATGACCGCCGAAGTGCTGACCGACATCACCGACGTCTCCGCCCGGATGCAGGCGGCGGGGCAGGGGCTGTCGGGCGAAGCCTTCACCAAGGCCCGGGATGCCGAGGCCGGACGGATCGAGGCCGAGGCCTGCGGCAAGGACGTGACGCGCCGCTGCCAGGTCGTCACCCTCTACCGGGGCGGCCAGTTCAAGCTCTACACCTATCGCCGCTACGCCGACGTCCGCCTCGCCTTCGCGCCCGAGCATCGCGCTTCGGCCTTCGGCGGCGATCTCGACAATTTCAGCTTCCCGCGCTTCGCCGTCGATGCGTCCTTCCTGCGCATCTACGACAAGGATGCGCCGGTGAAGACGCCGGGCTACCTCAAGTGGAATGCCGCTCCGCCGGTCGAGAACCAGCCTGTGTTCCTGTCGGGCAGCCCCGGCGCCACCCAGCGCCTCCTGACCCAGGCCCAGCTCCGCACCGTCGCCGACGTCATCCTGCCGCTCGAGCAGCTGGTGAACAGCGAGCTTCGCGGCCGCCTGCTCCGCTTCAGCCACGAGAATGCGCAGAATGCGTTCATCGCCGGCCAGGCCATTTCCTCGATCGAGAATGTCTACAAGCGCGGCTTCGGCCGCCAGCAGGCGCTGATCGACGCTCGCTTCATGGCCGAGCGCGCGCGCCAGGAAGCCGACTTCCGCGCCCGCGCGCAAGGCGACGCTGCACTCACCCAGGCGATCGGCGATCCGTGGCGCGACCTCGCCGCGCTCCAGGACGAGGTCATCCGCCTCTATCCCGGCTATTACATGCTTGAGGCTCGCGCCGGCGGCGGTTCGCAGCTCTACAACTGGGCCGAGGATCTCGTCCGCGGCGCGCAGGAGAAGACCAAGCCCAATGCCGACCGGCTCGCCGAATATGGCGACGCGCGTCTGTCGGGGGTCGAGAACAGCCTGTTCGCCGAACGCCCGACCTACCCGGCGCTCGACGAGGTCCAGCTTGCCTGGTGGCTGTCGAAGGTGCGCGAGATCCTGACCGTCGACGATCCCCGCATCGCGCCGTTGCTCGGCAAGGAATCGCCCGAGCAGCTCGCGGCCCGGCTTGCCCGCGGCACGAAGCTCGGCGATCCGGCGGTGCGCAAGGCGCTCTGGGCTGGCGGTCTTCCCGCGATCCAGGCCTCGGACGATCCGCTGATCCGCTTCCTCCTGCAGATCCAGGACGTCACCCGCGCCACCCGCAGCGACTATGAAGCCAAGGTCCAGGCCCCGACCGACCGCGCCAGCGAAGCGCTCGCGAAGGCCCGCTTCGCCGTCTACGGCACCAGCGTCTATCCCGATGCCACCGGCACCCTGCGCCTGACCTATGGCCGCCTCAAGGGCTGGACCCACCAGGGGAGGACCGTGCCGTTCGCGACCACCTTCGGCGGCCTGTGGAATCGCGCGACCGGGGCCGAGCCGTTCGACGTCGCGCCGCGCCTGCTGGCGGCGAAGGATCGGATCGCCCCGGGCACGATCCTCGACGTGGCCGCCTCGACCGATACGATCGGCGGCTCGTCGGGCTCGCCCGCGATCAATGCCAAGGGCGAAATCATCGGCGCGAATTTCGATTCGACCGTGCTCACCCAGCGCAACGCCTACGGCTACGATCCCAATCTCAACCGCAGCGTGCTGGTGACGACGACCGCCATCACCGCGGCCCTGCGCCATGCCTATGGCCAGGAGCATCTGCTGCGCGAACTGGGCGTCCGCTGAGCGAGGGGCCGTAGGCTCGAGTATGTTGGGGAAGTGGCGCACCCGACAGGATTCGAACCTGTGGCCTCTGCCTTCGGAGGGCAGCGCTCTATCCAGCTGAGCTACGGGTGCGTGGCGCTCGCCCTAGCCGCGCTCGCGCAGCCCTTCAAGCCATGACAGCAGCGGCGCCTGCAGAAGTCGCGGCGCGTCGCGCCCAATGACCATGCCGACATGCCCCGTGGGGCAGTGACGCTGTTCGCCCGGGGCGCCGGTTGCGGCCGGCGCGATCCGGTCGTTGGCCGCCGTGAAATGGAGGAGATGGCAGCCGGGCAGCGGTCCGAAGCCTTGGGCGCCGTCCCCGAACAGCCGCTCGACCAGCTGGGCCGCGGCGGGGAGGGGCAGGGGCTCGCCCATGTTGGCCCAGTCCTCGAGCATCACGAACCGGCGCTGCTCGGGGCTTCCTTCGGCAAGCGTCGCGAAGGCCGCATATTTGGCGACCACGCGGCCGGGATCGATCTGCCAGAAGGCGGTCTGCAGCACTTCCATCGGGCAAAAACCGAGGCTTGCCGACGCCGACCGGCTCGCCGCCCAGGCGGACAGCAGGCCCGCGCGCGCCTCAGCCGGATAGGCATCGAAGCGCCATGGCGAGGCGATGGTCGCGACCCCGCGCACCGCGGGTGCGAGCGCCGCCGCCCGCAGCGCGAGCGTCCCGCCGAGGCAATAGCCGACCAGCAGCCGTGCCCCCGCCTCGGCGAGCAGGGGCAAGAGCAGTTGCTCGACATGGCCGTCGAGGTCGAGCCCGCGGCGATGGCGCGCCTCGCCCCAGTCGAGCAGCAGGACGCGGTTTCCTCGCGCCGCCAGCGCATCGGCCAGCGAACTGCCCGCGTCGAGATCGAGGATGTGCGGCGGATTGATGAGCGACGGCACAAGCACGACCGGCTCGCCCGTGCCGCCGCAGTCGCGCAGCGCAGCGCCCTCTCGCCGGTGGAGGATCGGCCGCGTCCGCGGCGCCGGCACGTCGCGCACCGACTGGTAGCGGCTAAGCCCCTCGAGCGCCGCCCGGCCCAGTTCAGGATCGCGCAAGGCCGCCGCGCGAAGATGCGCGAGGAACAGCGGCAAGGGTCGGGGACCGCGCGTTTGTTGCGGTGCGGCGAACGGCGGTGCTAGGTCCTGACCCACGCTTTCGAGGACTGCCCGATGAATGCCGCTCCCCACAAGGTCACGATCAAGAAATATGCCAACCGCCGGCTCTACGACACGGAGAGCTCGACCTATGTCACGCTCGACCGGCTGGCCCAGATGATCCGCGAGGGTCGCGACTTCGTGGTGGTCGATGCCAAGACCGGCGAGGACATCACCCATCAGGCGCTGACCCAGATCATCGTCGAGGAAGAGGCACGGGGCGGCGCAACCATGCTGCCCGCGAGCTTCCTTCGCCAGCTGATCGCGCTCTACGGCAATTCGATGCAGACCATGGTCCCGCAATATCTCGATGCCGCGATGGCAAACTTTTCCAAGAACCAGGCGGCGTTCAAGGACGCGTTTGGAAGCAATCTCTTCGCCGACCTCGCCAAGCGCCAGATGGCCCTGTTCGAGCAGGGCGCGAAGGCCTTCGCCGGGACTGTCAGCCCGGCCGCCCCCACGGCGAAACCGGCCGGCGGCGACGACGAAGTGTCGGCGCTGAAGGCCGAGCTCGACGCGCTTCGCGCCAAGGTCGACAAGCTCGCTGGCTGAGATGATGATCCTGTTGCTGAGCGCGGCGCTTCAGGCCGCGACCCTTGCCCCTGCCGCACCCGCCGACTGGCGGACCCGCCCGCTAACCGCCGGCGCCTGGACTTGGCGGACCATGGCCGATTCGAGCGAGGCGATCTTCTCCGATTCGCGGGGAGCCCAGCTCACCATTCGCTGCACCCGCTCGACACGGCGGGTCAGCATCGTCCGCACCGGTGCGCTGTCGACCATCCCGATTCGCGTCGCGACGACGACCGGCGACCGGCTTCTTCCGGTCGGCAACAGCCTGCTTGCGAATGACCCCTTGCTCGATGCGGTCGCGTTCAGCCGGGGGCGTTTATGGTTCGATGCGCAGGGGACGATGCCGCTGGTGCTGCGCTCGGCGCCGGAGCCGGCGCGAGCCATCGAGGATTGCCGAAGCTAGACCGCATTTCAAGACTTGAACGTTCCTCCGCTTCGCGCATTCTCGGCCTTGCCAACAACGCAGCGAAAGGAGGTGATCCGATGTCTCATGGTTCAGCAGAGAGGTCGGTGAAGTTCGTTCGGGAGCCGCGGGTCTAGCCACCCGCCGATGGTCTCCCGGGCTGGAGCTCTCCGGCCGCTGACCATGTCGAAGGGGCCGTCGCTGCTGAGGCGACGGTCCCTTTTACGTCTCTGGCATCCTTGACAAGCGGAACCGTTGCGCGGCTGCATCGTCTTGTCGAAAACGCCTTTCAACGGGGAGACGATATCGTGGCACGAGCCAAGACCTCGAAGTCGAACAACAACGGGGGCAACAGCTCCTTCACCAGCCAGGACAGCGCAGGCTCCAGCAGCACCGGATCGCAATCGACCGGCGCCAATGCATCCGACGACGACAGCCCGCTGAACGACACGCTCGACAAGCTGGCCAAGGCCGCGATGAGCAAGGAAATGCTCGCCGCCGGTCTTGCCGCCGCGGCCGCCGCGATCAGCGCCAGCCCGTCGGTCCGCCGCAAGATCCGCGACGCGGGCGCCGATGCCGCCGACACCGCCAGCAATGCCGCAAGCTCGATGGCCGCCAGCGTCAGCCGCCTCGGCTCGCTGATCGCCGACGCCGTCGCCGATGCGGCGCAGAAGGTCCTCGGCGGGTCGTCGACCGCGTCGGGTTCGTCCTCATCGTCGAGCAAGAGCAGCGGCTCGTCGGCCCGTTCGTCGGCCAGCACCGCCAAGCGCAGCGCCAGCCAGCGCGCCTCGGCCGCCAAGGAGAAGGCGACCGGTACCGGCCGCTCGGCCTCGAGCCGCTCGTCGGGCACCGCCAAGGCGACCGGCGCCGCCGGTGCCGCCAAGTCGGCGGCCAGCTCGGCCAAGCGCAGCGCCGCCAGCCGCGCCGGCGCGGCGACGCGTTCGCGCTCGACCAGCCGTTCGGGCAGCTCCGCGTCCCGCGGTGGCCGCAAGCCGACCGGCGGCGGAAACTCGGGCGGCGACAGCAGCAAGAGCTGATCGCGTCTGCCTTTGACCAACAGAAAAGGGCTTCCGATCCCGGCAGGGGCGGAAGCCCTTTCGCTTTTCCCGAGCCCGTGCCAGAGCCCGCGACCATGAATTCGCTTGCCGTCGTCATCCTCGCTGCCGGGCAGGGCACCCGCATGGCCTCCGACCTGCACAAGGTGCTGCACCCGCTCGCCGGTCGCCCGATGCTGCTCCACCTGCTCGACACGGTCGCCGGCATCGGCGCCGAGCGGACGGTGCTGGTCGTCGGCAAGGGCCGCGAGCAGATCGAGGCGGCGGTCGCGGACCGCAATCTCGCCATCGCCGTCCAGGCCGAGCAGAAGGGGACCGGCCATGCGGTCGCCCAGGCCGCCGCGGCGCTCGAAGGGTTCGAGGGCGACGTCCTCGTCCTCTATGGCGACACGCCCCTGGTCGAGGCAGCGACGCTCACCGGCATGGCGCAGCGTCTCGCTGCCGCCGACCAGCCCGGGGTCGTCGTGCTTGCGTCCACGCCCGCCGATCCCGGCGCCTATGGTCGGGTCATCCTTGGCGAAGGCGACGTCATCGACCGGATGGTCGAGTATAAGGACGCGAGCGACGCCGAACGCGCCGTCCGCCTGTGCAACAGCGGCATGCTCGCCGCCCGCTCGTCCGACCTGTTCCGCTGGCTCGCCGCGGTCGGCAACGACAATGCCGCGGGCGAATATTACCTCCCCGACATCGTCATGGTCGCCGAGCGCGAAGGCCGCCGCTCGGTGATGGTCGAGTGCGACGCCTGGCAGACCGCCGGGATCAACAGCCGCGCCGAATTGTCCGCGGTCGAGGCCCAATGGCAGGGCCGCCGCCGCGCCCGCGCCATGGCCGAAGGCGCGACCCTGCTCGATCCCGCCACCACCTGGTTCAGCCATGACACGAAGCTCGGCCGCGATGTGCTCGTCGAGCCGAGCGTCTTCTTCGGGCCCGGCGTCTCGATCGCCGACGGCGCCACCATCCGCGCCTTCTCGCACCTCGAGGGCGCGGCAGTCGGCAAGGGCGCCGAAGTCGGCCCCTATGCCCGCCTGCGCCCGGGCGCGGAGCTTGGCGAGAAGAGCAAGGTCGGCAATTTCGTCGAGGTGAAGAAGGCGCGCCTCGGGGCCGGGGCCAAGGCCAATCACCTCAGCTACATCGGCGATGCGGAGGTCGGCGCGAAGGCCAATATCGGCGCCGGCACCATCACCTGCAATTACGACGGCTTCTTCAAATATCCGACCCGGATCGGCGAGGGCGCCTTCATCGGCTCGAACAGTTCACTGGTCGCGCCGGTTACCGTGGGGGCCGGGGCCATCGTCGGCGCCGGCTCGGTCGTCACCCGCGACGTCGAGGCCGAGGCGCTGGGCGTTACCCGCGCCGACCAGAAGCAATTATCCGGCTGGGCCACCCGGTTCCGCGAGCGCCAGAGCGCCAAGAAAGGTCAGAAGTAAGTCATGTGCGGAATCGTCGCGATCGTCGGCAAGGACCTCGTTTCCACGCGCCTCTTCGAAGGGCTGAAGCGGCTCGAATATCGGGGCTATGACAGCGCGGGCATCTGCACCGTGGTCGATGGCGACTTCGACCGCCGCCGCGCCGAGGGCAAGCTCGACAATCTCGCCCAGCGCCTCGCGGAGGATCCGCTCGGCGGCGACGTCGGCATCGCCCACACCCGCTGGGCGACCCACGGCGCCCCGACCGAGGGCAATGCCCATCCGCACATCGCCGGGCCGGTCGCGCTCGTCCACAACGGTATCATCGAGAATTTCAAGCCGCTCCGCGAGGAACTGCTCGCCGAGGGCCGTACCATCCTCTCGGAGACGGACAGCGAGGTCGTCGCGCACCTCGTCGCCCGCGAGATCGAGCGCGGCGCGAGCCCCGAGGAGGCCGTCGCCACGGTTCTTCCGCGTCTACACGGCGCCTTCGCCATGGCTTTCCTGTTCCGCGATTTCCCCGATCTCGTGATCGGCGCGCGCATGGGCGCGCCGCTCACCGTCGGCTTCGGCGAGGGCGAGAATTACCTCGGCTCGGACGCCATCGCGCTTGCCCCCTGGACGCAGCGCATCGCCTATCTCGAGGAAGGCGACTGGGTCGTGGTGAAGCGCGACGAGGTCCGCATCTTCGACCGCGCCAATCAGCCGGTGACACGCGCCAAGGTCGACAGCGACGCCTCGGCCGAGACCATCTCCAAGGGCAATCACGCGCACTTCATGCGCAAGGAAATCTTCGAGCAGCCGGTGGTCGTCGCGCAGACCTTGCAGAGCTATGTCCGCGCCTTCGACGGCGAGGTCGCCATTCCCGCCACCGACTTCGACTTCGCCTCGGTCGAGCGCGTGACCATGGTCGCCTGTGGAACCAGCTTCTACGCCGGCATGGTCGGCAAATATTGGATCGAGCGCTTCGCCCGCGTGCCGGTCGACATCGATGTCGCATCCGAATTCCGCTATCGCGACCCGATCCTCGAGGACGGCGGCCTCGCCCTCTTCATCAGCCAGTCGGGCGAGACCGCCGACACGCTCGCCGCGCTGCGCCACGCCCGCGAATGCGGCCAGAAGATCGCGGTCGTGGTGAACGTGCCGACCAGCTCGATGGCGCGCGAGGCCGACCTTCTCCTGCCGACCCGCGCCGGTCCCGAGATCGGGGTGGCTTCGACCAAGGCCTTCACCTGCCAGCTCGCCGTCCTTGCGGCGCTCGCGGTCAATCTCGCCCGCGCCAAGGGCCGGATCACGGCCGAGGAAGAGCGCGAGATCGTCGCCCATCTCGCCGAGGCGCCCGAGGCCATGACCCGCGCCATCGACCATGACGAGGACATCAAGGCGATGGCCCCGCTGATCGTGCCGGCGCGCGACGTCCTCTATCTCGGCCGTGGTCCCGATTATCCGATGGCGCTGGAAGGCGCGCTGAAGCTCAAGGAAATCAGCTACATCCACGCCGAAGGCTATGCCGCGGGCGAGATGAAGCACGGGCCGATCGCGCTGATCGACGACCAGGTCCCGGTGATCGTTCTCGCGCCTTCGGGGCCTTTGTTCGAGAAGACCGTCAGCAACATGCAGGAGGTCCGCGCCCGCGGCGGCAAGATCGTCCTCATCAGCGACGCGCAAGGCATTGCCGAGGCAGGCGAGGGCGCCATGGCGACGATCGAGATGCCGGCGGTCCACCCGCTCATCGCCCCGCTCGTCTACGCCATCCCGGTCCAGTTGCTTGCCTATCACGTGGCAGTGCTCAAGGGCACCGATGTCGACCAGCCGAGAAACCTCGCCAAGAGCGTCACGGTCGAGTGAACGGAAAGGACCGCGCGTCCACCTGAAGCCGCGAAAAGCTAGGCCGCTCGCGCCTGGTCGAGGCTTCGGATGTGCGCGGTCAGGCGGTCGTAAAGGAAGTCGATGACGGCGCGGACCGCAGGCTGGTGGCGCACCCGTTCGTGGGTCAGCAGCCACATGATCCGCTTCTCCTCCATCGGTGGCACGCAACGGATAAGGTCCGGCATGCCGTCGGCGACGATGCTGGGCAGGACCGATACCCCGAGGCCGGCGCGGACCGCGCTCAGCAGCCCCGACGCGCTGCCCTGTTCGATCAGCACCCGGTCCTGAAGGTCAGCCTGCTCGATCCATTCGCCCCATTCACGGGCAAGCTGGCCACCGCCACCACCGATGATCACATGGTTGCGAAGCGCTGCCACGTTGGCCGGCCTCCCGTGACGCTCGGCATAGGAGCGGCTGCAATAGAGCGTCCAGTCGTCGCGGGCGATGATCCGGCCGACAAGGCCCGCGCCATGCGGATTGATGCTGCTGCGCACCGCAATGTCGGCTTCGCCCGCGCCCAGGTCGCGAAGGCCGATCGTATTGTCGATCTCGATGCGGATGTCGGGATAATGCTCGCGCAGATCGAGCAGCATGGGCGCAAGGAGCGTGCTGCTGAAGATTTCCTCAGCGGTAATCCGCACCGTGCCGGCAAGATCGCGTCCCGCCGCCCGGGCCTGCGCCTGGACCGCGAGCGCAGCCCGCTCGACCTCCTCGGCCTGGGGCACGAGTTCGGCGCCGGCTGCCGTCAGCGCATAGCCGCCGGGACGCCGTTCGAAGAGGAGGATGCCGAGCGCCTCCTCGAGCGCCGCGATGCGCCGGGCGACGGTCGTCTGGCTGACCCGCATCGCGCGCCCGGCCGCGAGCGTGCTTCCGCTCCGTGCGACCGCGAGGAAGGAGCGCCAGTCGTTCCAGTCCGCTTCCCGCTGCATGCCGCCAATATAGTCGCGCCATCGGCCCATGGCCATGAGCGGCCCGCTGCACCGTTCGCCGCCTTGTTCGAGAAGCCGCCTTGCCACCCGGGGTCAGCGGTGTAGAGCGGCACCCGCATGCTGCCTTACTGGTTTCTTTTCCTGTATTTCGCCCTTGGCGGGCTTCTTCGGATCCGAGCCCAGGCGGCCGCGGCGCTGCCGGTCGACGTCAACGGCCAGCCGGTGGCGGGGGTGGGCACGGGCACGCCGCTCAACAGCTTCATGTTCATCGTCGGGATGATCATCGTCGCGCTGATGGTGGGGCTTCGCTACGAGGTCGGCGCGGACTGGTTCAACTACGAGAACATCTTCCGCTACTCGAGCCTCGCCAAGTTCGACACCAACATCGCGCAGGGCGACTGGGGCTATCAGTTCCTCAACGGCCTGATCGCCGAGATCGGCGGCACCCTTTGGCAGGTGAACCTCGTCTGCGCGGCCATCTTCACCTGGGGCCTTTACCGCTTCGCCCGCAGCCAGCCCGATCCGTGGTTGGTGATCGTGGTCGCCATTCCCTACCTCATCATCGTCGTCGCCATGGGCTACACCCGCCAGGCGGCGGCGCTCGGCTTCCTCATGGCCGGGCTTTCCGGCGTGATCAGGGGCGGGGGCCTCGTCCGCTTCGCCGGCTATGTCGCGGCCGCGGCGCTGTTCCACCGCACCGCGATCGTCGTCCTTCCGCTGATGGGCTTCATCTTCCCGCGCTCGCGCGCCACGGGCCTCCTGCTCGTCGTCGGCCTGTCGATCTCGCTCTACGTCCTGTTCCTCCAGGACAGCGTCACCCTGTTCCGCACCAACTATATCGACGCGCGCTATTCCTCGCAGGGCGCGTGGATCCGCGTCGCCCAGCTCGCCTTCGCCGCGTCGATCTTCGTCATCGCCCGCAAGTCGATGCGGTTCAGCGAGGTCGAGGGCAAGATCTGGCGCAACTTCACCATTGTCTCCTTCCTGACCGTGGTCGCCCTGGTCCTGACGCCGAGTTCGACCGCGGTCGACCGCGTCTCGCTCTACCTGATGCCGCTTCAGCTGGCGGTGATCGCACGTCTGCCTTTGTGGTTGACCAATGCCGTGATCGGCCGCCTCGCCGTCGTCGGCTATGCCGCAGCGGTGCTGTTCGTGTGGCTGAACTACGCCGTCCACGCCGACTACTGGCTTCCTTACCAGACCATTCTCTTCTCCGATTCAGGACGCTGACCGTCATGACCAATACTGCCAAGCGTCCCGCGCCGCGGGGGATGCGCCGATGAAGGGCATCATACTCGCCGGCGGCAGCGGTACGCGCCTCTACCCGGCCACCATGGGCATCTCGAAGCAGCTTCTCCCGGTCTACGACAAGCCGATGATCTTCTATCCCCTCGGCATGCTGATGCTGGCGGGGATCCGCGACATCCTCGTCATCTCCACTCCCGACGATCTGCCGCAGTTCCGCCGGCTCCTCGGCGACGGCGCCGAATTCGGGCTCAACCTCTCCTTTGCCGAGCAGGCGCAGCCCAACGGCCTTGCCGAGGCCTTCATCATCGGCCGCGATTTCGTCGGCGACGACCGGGTGGCGCTCGTCCTTGGCGACAACATCTTCTACGGCGCGGGCCTCAGCGAGCTGGCCAAGAACGCCGCCGCGCGGGAGGAAGGGGCGACCGTCTTCGTCTATCCGGTCGAGGATCCCGAACGCTATGGCGTCGCCAGCTTCGCCGCCGACGGCAAGGTCACTTCGATCGAGGAAAAGCCCGCCAATCCGCAGTCGCACTGGGCGGTCACCGGCCTCTATTTCTACGACAACCGCGTGCTCGACATCGCTGCCTCGCTGACCCCGTCGGTCCGCGGCGAGCTCGAGATCACCGACGTCAACAGCGCCTATCTGGAGCTCGACGAGCTCTACGTAACCCGGCTCGGCCGCGGCCATGCCTGGCTCGACACCGGCACACACGACAGCCTCCACGACGCGGGCTCGTTCGTCCGCACCATCGAGCAGCGCCAGGGCCTCAAGGTCATGTGCCCTGAGGAGATCGCGATGGAGCAGGGCTGGCTCTCGACCGACGCGGTGCTGGCCCGTGCCGACCGTCTCGGGAAGACCGCCTACGCCGCCTATCTCCGCCGCCGCGCGCGGGAGCTGGCCGATGGTTGAGGTCGTCCAGACGAGCCTTCCCGGCGTCCTTGAGATCCGGCCCGCGCGCTTCGGCGACGACCGGGGCTTCTTCTCGGAAACCTGGAATGCCGCGAGCTTTAGCGAGGCCGGGATCGACCTCGCCTTCGTGCAGGACAATCACAGTCGCTCGGCACGGGGCGTCCTTCGCGGGCTCCACTACCAGCTCCCGCCGTTCGAGCAGGCCAAGCTCGTCCGGGTCAGCCGCGGCGCGGTGTTCGACGTCGCGGTCGACATTCGCCGCTCGAGCCCGACCTTCGGTCAGTGGACCGGGGTGATCCTCTCGGCCGACAGCTGGAACCAGCTGCTCGTCCCCGCCGGCTTCGCCCACGGCTTCGTCGCGCTCGAGGACGGCTCGGAAGTCCAGTACAAGGTCAGCGCGCCCTACAGCCCCGGCCACGATCGGGCGATCCGCCCCGACGATCCCGCGATCGGCATCGACTGGCCGCTGCCCGCCGGCGAGTGGCTCCTGTCAGCCAAGGACCAGGCTGCGCCGCTCCTCGCCGACGCGGAGATCTTCGCATGAGCCGGATCCTCGTCACCGGCGGCGCCGGCTTCATCGGCAGTGCGGTCGTCCGCCGTCTCGTCCGCCAGGGGCATCATGTCGTCACCCTCGACAAGCTGACCTATTCGGGCTCGCTCACCAGCCTGCGCGACGTCGAGGGCGCGGCCAATCATCGCTTCGTCGAAGGCGACATCGCCGATTCCGACCTGCTCGGCCGGGTCCTCCGCGAGGAAGCGATCGAGGGAATCATGCACCTCGCCGCCGAAAGCCATGTCGACCGCTCGATCGACGGCCCGGGCGTCTTCATCGAGACCAACATCGTCGGCACCTATCGCCTGCTCCAGACCGCGCTCGACTATTGGCGCAGCCTCGAGGGCGAAGCGCGCGACGCCTTCCGCTTCCACCATGTCTCGACCGACGAAGTGTTCGGCGACCTTCCGTTCGACAGCGGCATCTTCACCGAGGAGACCGCCTACTCGCCGTCCTCGCCCTACAGCGCGAGCAAGGCCGCCTCGGACCATCTGGTCCGCGCCTGGCACCACACCTTCGGCCTGCCGGTCGTCCTGTCGAACTGCTCGAACAATTACGGACCCTATCACTTCCCCGAGAAGCTGATCCCGCTGGTCATCCTCAACGCCCTCGAGGGCCGCCCGCTGCCGGTCTACGGCAAGGGCGAGAATGTCCGGGACTGGCTGTTCGTCGAGGATCATGCCGAGGCGCTCGAACAGGTGCTGCTGAACGGCCGCGTCGGCGAAAGCTACAACGTCGGCGGTCGCGCCGAGCGGACCAACCTTCAGGTCGTCGAGGCGATCTGCGACCTTCTCGACGAGCGCCAGCCGCTCGCCAGCGGCGACGCGCGGCGGAGCCTCATCTCCTTCGTCACCGATCGCCCCGGACACGACCGGCGCTACGCCATCGACTGCGCCAAGATCGAGCGCGAGCTCGGCTGGACCCCGTCGCGCAGCTTCGAGCAGGGCCTCGGCGACACGATCGACTGGTATCTCGCCAACCGCTGGTGGTGGGAGCCGCTGCGGGGCCGCTATGCCGGCGAGCGCCTCGGGACAGCCGGATGAGGATCCTCGTCACCGGCCGCGAAGGCCAGGTCGCGCGCAGCCTCGCCGAGGCCGCCGCCGCCGATCCCGGCATCACCCTGGTCTTCGCCGCCCGCCCGGATTGCGACCTCGCCGAGCCGGGTTCGGTCGCGCGGGCGATCGAGCAGGTGCGGCCCGACCTCGTCGTCAACGCCGCGGCCTATACCGCCGTCGACCGGGCCGAGACCGAGCCCGAGCTCGCCCGGCGGATCAATGCCGATGCGGCGGGCGAAGTGGCCGCGGCGGCCGCGGCCATCGGTGCTCCCCTCATCCATCTCTCGACCGATTACGTCTACGGCGGCGACGGCGATGCCCCGCTTGGCGAGGACCAGCCGATCGCCCCCCTGGGCGTCTACGGCCAGACCAAGGCCGCGGGCGAGGAGCAGGTCCGCGCGGGCCAGCCCGACCATCTCATCCTTCGCACCGCCTGGGTCTATTCGCCCTTCGGCCAGAATTTCGTGAAGACCATGCTTCGCCTCGCCGGCGACCGTGACGAGATCCGCGTGGTCGGCGACCAGCGCGGCTCGCCGACCAGCGCGCCCGACCTCGCGGCCCTGATCCTCGCCCTCGCCAAGCGGCGCCTTTCGGGCGAATCCGCCGGCTGGGGCGAAACCTATCATGCCGCGGGCGGGGGCCAGGCCAGCTGGGCCGAATTCGCCGCCGAGATCATGCGCGCCGCCGGCCTTCCCACGCGGATCGTCCCGATCACCACCGCCGATTATCCGACCCCGGCTGCCCGACCCTCTTGGTCGGTCCTCTCGGGCGACAAGCTCCAACGCCGTTTCGGCCTCGCGCTGCCGCACTGGCGCGAAAGCCTCCCCGCGACCGTGCGCGAACTGACGAGACCAGATCAATGAGTGGCAGCAGCAACCTCGACGCCAAGACCGTCGCCGGCTTCGGGGAGGAATGGGACGCCTTCGACCAGACCGCGATGAGCGATCTTGATCACCAGCGGATGATCGATGCTTACTTCGGCATCTTCCCCTGGGCCGACCTGCCCCCGTCCGCCGAAGGCTTCGACCTTGGCTGCGGTTCGGGCCGCTGGGCGGCGCATGTAGCGCCCAAGGTCGGGACCCTCCACTGCATCGACCCCGCCGACAAGGCGCTGGCGGTCGCCCGCCGCCGCCTCGCCGGGCAGCCGAACGTCGTCTTCCACCATGCCGCCGCGGACCAGATCCCGCTCGCGGATGGCAGCCAGGACTTCGGCTATTCGCTCGGCGTCCTGCACCATATTCCGAACACCGCCCGCGCGCTCAAGGACTGTACCGCCAAGCTCAAGCCCGGCGCGCCGTTCCTCGTCTATCTCTATTATGCGCTCGACAATCGCCCGGCATGGTTCCGCGGGATCTGGCAGGCGACCGACGTCGTCCGCCGCGGCATCTGCTGGCTTCCCTTTCCGCTGCGCAAGGCGGTGACGACCGGCATCGCCGCGACCGTCTACCTCCCGCTCGCGAAGGGCGCGAAGCTGGCCGAACGAGCCGGGCGCGACGTCCAGAACTGGCCGCTTACCACCTATCGCAACCTTGGCTTCTACACGATGCGGACCGACGCCCTCGACCGTTTCGGGACCCGTCTCGAGCAGCGCTTCTCCCGCAAGCAGATTGCCGAGATGATGACGGCGGCCGGACTGGAGAACATCCGCTTCAGCGATTCTGAGCCCTTCTGGGTGGCCTGCGGAACCAAGGCCGCCTGAAGCCATGCCGCGTCAGGGCGAACCGCGCCGGATCCTCGTCCTGTGCCCCTATCCGGTGGACACGGGCGCGGGACAGCGTCTCAAGTTCGAGCAATATTACAGCGACTGGAAGGCCGCCGGCTACGAAGTCGTGGTCAGCCCGTTCATGGACCGCAGTTTCTGGTCGGTTGTGTTCGAGCCCGGCCATGCCGGCGCCAAGATCATCGGCACGCTGCGCGGCTATGCGCGACGCGTCCGCGATCTCTTCCGCCTGCGCAATTACGACCTCGTCTACAGCTTCATGTGGGTCACCCCGCTCGGGCCGCCGCTCTTCGAGCGTCTGACCCGGGCGCTCAGTCGGCGCCTGGTGTTCGACCTCGAGGACAGCGTGCTCGAGGCGAAGGGTGGGGGAGACAATCCCAATCCCTTGCTCCGCCTGCTGCGCGGGTCGGGCAAGGCGCGCTACCTCGTGCGTGCCGCTGACCATGTCATCACCTCCTCACCCGAGCTTGCTGAACGCTGCACGGCTGAAAACCAGCGGCATGCGGCGACCTACATCACCTCGTCGGTCGACACCGACCGCTTCCAGCCCATCAATGGCTATGACAATGACGACCGGGTGGTCATCGGCTGGACAGGTACGTTCAGCTCGCGGATCTACCTCGATCTCCTCCGCCCCGTCTTCCAGCGCCTCGCCGAGACGCGCGACTTCCGCCTACGGGTGATCGGCAACTTCGACTATGAGCTTCCGGGCGTCGACCTCGAGGTCCTGCGCTGGTCGGCCGCCGAGGAGGTGGCGCAGCTGCAGGGGATCGACATCGGCGTCTATCCGCTGCCGCTCGACGACGAGGCTTGGGTCTCCGGGAAGAGCGGGCTCAAGGCGATCCAGTACATGGCCTTCGCGCTGCCCTGCGTCGCCAGCGACATCGGCAACACCCCGCGGGTGGTGCAGGACGGCGTCAACGGCCTCCTCGTCCGCTCCGACGAGGAGTGGCTCGCCGCGCTCACCCGCCTCATCGACGAGCCCGCGCTGCGCCGTCGCCTCGGTGAACAGGCCCGCCGCGACGTCCTCGAACGATATTCGAAGCATGCGGTCGCCATTCAGTATCGCCAGGTATTGGAGCAGGCGCTAAGGGCCTGACCATGCAAGACAAGAAAATCTACATGGCCGGCTGCGGCGGCATGCTCGGCGACGCCTTCTATCGTGTCTTCTCGGACCGCAACGAGGTCCGCTGCACCGACAAGGACGTCAACGCCGACTGGCTGTCGTTCCTCGATTTCCGCGATTCCGAGGCCTATCGCCGCGACGTTCTCGACTTCGCGCCCGACGCCTTGTTCCACCTCGGCGCGCACACCAGCCTCGAATATTGCGAGGAAGATCCCGACGACGCTTATGCGACCAACACGCTTCCGGTCGAAACCGCCGTCCACCTCGCCAACGAGCTCGACATTCCGCTGCTCTACATCAGCACCGCCGGAATCTTCGACGGCGCGCAGGACACGTACGACGACTGGGACCAGCCCAATCCGCTCGGCCACTATGCCCGCAGCAAATATATGGGCGAGCGTTACGTCGTCGAGAATTGCAACAAGTATCTGGTCTGCCGCGCGGGCTGGATGATGGGCGGCGGCCCGGCCAAGGACAAGAAGTTCGTCCAGAAGCTGATGGCCCAGCTCAAGGCCGGCAAGACCGAACTCCACGTCGTCGACGACAAGCTCGGCACCCCGACCTACACGTTCGACTTCGCCCGCAACGTCGAGCTGCTGCTCGCTTCGGGCTATTGGGGCGTCTACAACCTCATCTGCGCTGGCGTGACCAGCCGCCTCGAGGTCGCCGAATATCTGGTCAAGGCGTGTGGGCTGGCCGACAAGGTCGCCGTCAC
The DNA here is from genome assembly GCF_058313385.1 of Sphingomonas sp. SP2. Lineage (NCBI taxonomy): Bacteria > Pseudomonadati > Pseudomonadota > Alphaproteobacteria > Sphingomonadales > Sphingomonadaceae > Sphingomonas > Sphingomonas sp. SP2. Next base: position 1,664,608 of record NZ_JBZFLD010000001.1, read on the forward strand.
CCCGGTCCACTCGGACTATTTCAAGGCCGAATATTTCGCTGCCCGCCCGGCCTCGGAGCGCCTCATCCCCAAGAAGCTCGAGCTCCGCGGGATGTACCGGATGCGCGACTGGCGCGAATGCCTCGATGAATATCTCGCCGAGGCCTACGTCGGTTATCTCGACAAGGCCGAATAGACGTTGGCGTAGCGCCGGACACCCTGATCGAGATCGAACCAGCGGCGGAAGGCGCCGCGCGAACGGTCTCGATCGGCGGTGTGCCCAGCCATGGCGCTGATTGCCGCGCGATATCCCTCGGCATCGAAGCGATCGACCAGCACGCCGGCGCCGCTCTCCTCCATGATGACCCCGACATCGCCGATCACCCGGTCGGTGATGACCGGCAGCTCCATCGCCAGATATTCGCCGAGCTTGACCGGCGAGCGGGCGAGGGGAGAGGTGCCGGCCTTGCCGAACAGTACCGCATAGTCGGCCGCCGCCGCGAACAGCGGGACTTCGTCGCGCGTCGCCGAGCGGATCAGCAGCGCCTCGGTCGGGACGCCGGCCCGTGCCGCCTCGCTGAGAATGAGATCGCGGTGGTCGCGCGTGACGAACAGGAAGATGGCGCTCGGATCCTTCCGGCGCTGCTCGGCGAACAGCGCCATCATCCGGTCGAGCCGATACCAGCCGACCAGTGAGCCCACGGTCAGCGCGACCGTCGCCGTCTCCGAAATGCCGAGCAATTTGCGGCCCTCGGCGCGCCGCTCGGGGGTGATCGGCGGATAGGCGGCTTCGTCGATGCAGCAGGGGATGACCGTCACCGGCGGGCCCGCATCCGACCCGCGCCAGCGCTTGATCGTCGCTTCGCCCGCTTCCGTCAGGCTGATGATCGCGTCGGCCTCTGCGAGCAGGCTCGTCTCCTGCCCGCGAAACCACCGGGCGACCACGGCATAGACCGGGTTCGACAGGCGCCACAGGCCACCCTCGATCCGTTCGTCCACCCAGAAGCCGCGCATGTCGAACAGGAAGCGCGTGCCGTGCCGCCGCTTCATCCGCGCGCCGACGAGGGCGGGAAGATAGCTTCGGGAATGGACGATATCGAACCGCTCGCGCGCGTTGAGCGCCTCGGCGACCCGGGTCATCACCCGCAGGTCCTTCACCGTCGACAGCACCGGCGGGTGCTGCGTGTAACGCTGCGGCTCCCACGCGATCCCCGCGGCGTCGCACCGCGTGGCGATCGCCGCGCGCTCGGCCGCGCTTCGCTCGGGCTTTTCGAAGCTGACGAGCGTGATGCGATGACCAAGGCGGGCAAGGCCCTCGAGATAGGGCAGGACCTGGCTGGGGCCGAGCGGATCGGTCATTCCGTCATAGGAAAGGTACAGGATACGGGACATGGCGGCCGCTTAGCCGCGCGCCTCGTTCGGCGGCAAATCGGGCCGGGCGAGGGCGGGCGTGTCTCAAGTCGCAGAGATGGGCCGCTTTTCCGGGCCGTGCGACGATCAACTATGCGGAGATTCGAACAGCATAATCCAAAGCTAATAAAGATCGTCGGAATCCAGCCAATCTTCCCAATATGGAAGTATCACAACCAAGGCGGCGCCCTTCATTGTTTTGGTAAGACTTGGCGCCGATCACCGCCCGCATGGGCGGGATCGATTACATCTTCAGGGATACGTCTCTTTACCAAACTGTTGTGCCGGGTGACCGCGCATGAGCCTGGGGCAGGTTATTTTCCGCCAGGCCGCGCTGTCGCTGCTAGTGCGCGTCTCCGGCCTTGCCTTTGCCTTCGTCGCGAGCCTCGTGCTGTCGCGCCTCGTCGGTATCGAGCAATTTGGTCAATATATGATTGCGCTCGGCTGCGGCACGATCGCCAGCATCGCGATCCGCTGCGGCTTCGACAATGCCGCGCTTCGCTTCGCCTCCGTCTACCGCGAGCAGCAGCGCCACGGCGCGCTGCGCGGCTTCTTCGCCAATGCCCTCGGCGCCATCTTCCTCGCCTGGTCCGCATTGATCGGGATGCTGGTCCTCGCCTGGGTCCTCGACGCGCCCTTCCTGCGGGGCTTCGATCCGGCCCTGCTGCTCGGCGCCGCGGTGCTCGCCATCTTCCTCTCGATCCTCGGCGTCGTCTCGGCGTTGTTCCGGACCTGCGATCACATCTTCGAATCGCAATTCTATGAGCAGATGCTGCGTCCCGCGGTGCTGATCTTCCTGCTGCTCGCGACCGCCTTCGTCGGCACCGCCATCGATGCGACGCGGGCGATGGCACTGACCGCCGCGAGCGTCGCCATCGCGACCATCATCTGCCTCGCCCGCCTCGGGCGCGACATCAAGGCGCTCCCCGCCGAGACCGCCGATTATTCGGACCGCGTCCAGTGGTTCAAGGTCGGCTCGGTGATCGGCCTGCTCGGGCTGCTCAAGGAATTCTTCAACCAGCAGGAAATCCTGCTCCTCGGCCTCCTGTCGGGAAGCAGCGAGGCCGGCCTCTATGCCGCGGCGAGCCGCCTGTCCGGGCTTGCCATCTTCGGCGTGGTCGCGGTCACCTATGTGACCGGGCCGCGCATCGCCAAGGCCTATCACCGCGGCGACCTCGACGAAGTGGCTTCGGTCGCCCGCCTGACCGCGCGGCTCTCGGTCGCCTCGGCGCTGCTGGTTTCGGCGGGCCTCGCCATCGCCGCGCCCTACATCCTGCCGCTCTGGGGTCCGGCCTTCTCCGCCGCCGTGCCGATGGTCCTGATCAGCCTCGTCGGCGGGATCGTCATGGCCGCGACCGGCTCGGCGGCGTCGCTGACCCTCCTCACCGGGCACGAGCGCGCGTCCTTCCTCGTCCTCGGCGCCACCGTCACCTTCAGCCTGCTCATCGAGAGCCTGCTCATCCCCATCTTTGGCGGGATCGGCGCGGCGCTCGGCTCGGCCGCCGGAGTCGCCTTCATGAACCTTGCCCTGGCCCTCCATGTCCGCCGCGTCATGGGCGTCGACTGCACCATCCTCGGCCGCCCGCGGGTGGGGGAGATCGGCGCCGCCACCGCCACTTTCGGCCCGGTACGGCCCGCCCTTACCCACGGCTGAGGGGCGGCGCGCCAGGGCGTAACGTGAAGGCGAGTGGACGGCGCCCGCCTGGGCTGCCACATCGCGCCCGTGTCCAAGCCTAGCGTCTCCGTCATCATCACCTGCTTCAATCTCGCGCGCTATCTCGGCGCGTCGATCGAATCGGTGCTCGAGCAGGAGGGCGGACCGCCCCGCCAGGTCATCGTGGTGGACGATTGCTCGACCGACGACAGCCGCGCCGTCGCTGCCCGCTATCCGGTCGAACTCCTCGCCCTTCCCGAGAACGGCGGCGTCCTTAACGCCATGCTCGCCGGCATCGCCCGGGCGAACGGCGACATCATCTGCCTGCTCGACGGCGACGACCTCTGGGAGAAGCGCAAGCTCAATGCGGTCACAGCCGCCTTCGCCGCCGACCCCGACCTCGTCTTCCTCACCCACGACCTCCGCTTCATCGACAGCGACGATGCGATCATCGAGCGCCGCAGCCGCGTTGAGGAGGAAATGGCCAAGGTCGCCGAGGCCGATTGGCCGAACTTCGTCAGGGACGGCATCCTCGAGCATAGCGACTATGTCTGGCTCGGGAGCGCCATGTGCTTCCGCCGTTCCCGCGCCGACCCCGACGGCTTCGCCCGCTTCGCCACGGCGCTGCCCGACCCCCGCAATACCTATCAGGACTGGCCGCTCGCGACCTGGCTCGCAGCGCTTCCGGGCAGCAAAAGCGGCTATCTACCCGAGAAACTCTTCCGCTACCGGCTGCACGGGTCGAACCACAGCGGCGATGCGCGAACCCCGGCCAAGGCTGCGCGCAACTATCGCCGGACCGCCAACACGCTCGAGGCCATGACGCGGATCCAGCAGCGCTTCGGGCAGCCGCCGGAACGGGTCGCGATGGTCGCCCGGCGCCAGGCGATCGCGTCGGCCTTGTCTGACCTCTACGCCGGCCATCGGCGCTGGGCCGCGCTTGGTCTCCTGCTCCGCAATGCCGCCGAGCTGCGGCAGATGGGGAGCCTCGCCAAGGACCTCGCGCGGGCGACCGCGCTGGTGGCGCTTGGTCCGGAGCGCGCCGTGCGGTTGCTGCACGGTCGCGGCTGAACCCGAGCGCTAGAGGCGGGAGAGAGGCGCTCGCCGCAGGAGGATCGCCGTCGGCAGGAGGCTGAGGCCCCATTTGCGCCGGCAGTGAAGCTCGGACAGCAGCCCGGTCAGGAACAATGACACCAGCTGGCCGAGCGCGGCCCCGGTCGCCCCGAAGGCCTCGATCGCGGCAAAGCTCACGATCGCGCCGCAGACGATCGCGATCAGGTAGATGCGGATGAGCACGTTCTCGCTGCTGCCCATGGCAAGGGCGATCGGCCCCATGCCGAACAGGCCGGACACGCACCAGGCGACCGACAGCAGCAGGAGCGGCCCGTAGGCCGAAGCATATTGTGCCCCGAATGCGAGGATCAGCAGCGGCTGTCCGATCAGCCACACCGCCAGCGTTCCGATCCCGAGCACACCGAACAGCACCAGGCTCACGGTCGCGAACAGGGACGTCAGCGCCCTTTCGTCGCGGTTGGCGAGGAGCGGCGCGATCCGGGGGGCAAGGGTGATGTGGAAAATGGTCGCGGGCATCGACAGGATGACCGCGCACGACAAGGCGACGCGGTAGAAGCCGACCTCGGAATCGCTCGCGAGCAGCCCGAGCAGGATCAGGCCATAGGCACCGTCGAGCTGGCGGAGGAAATCGACCGCGCAGAGCGGAAGCGCGGCCTTCAGCCAGCCCCCGGGCAGTGCCGACGCACTGAGATGGAGCGGCGCGGTCATGGCGCGCCGGAGCCAGCTCACCAGCAGCAGCACGCCAAGCCCCGCCGCGACGACCTGCACCCCGACCGCGAGCGCGAGCGTGATCCGCGACGAGGCAAGCAGCAGCCCGGCGTAAAGCAGCACGGTCAGCAGCGGCCGCGCCGCGACTTCGACGATCTGGCCGCGGTTGAGCGATCCGAAGGCGCGAAGGATGCCGCTCATAAGCCCGATCAGCGCGGCGAACATCGCCAGCAGTGCACCCGCGGCGATCAGGAACAGGTCGTGGCGATCGCTGCCCAACGCCACGCCAATCACGACCGAGATCGCGATCAGGGTGACTGACAATATCCCGACGAGGAACAGATAGCCGCCCGCCAGCGCCGCCGCCTGCGCGCGGTCGTTCCGCTCCAGCGCGATGCTGATCTCGCGCACCGCCAGCTGCGGCGTCCCGATCATCGGCAGCGTCGCGGCGAGGGCGGACAGGCTAATGACGAGGCCGAAGCGGCCGTAGTCGGCGGGCCCGAGCAGGCGGGCGACCAGCACCCCGGTAAGAAAAGTCGCTCCAAGGGCGGCGAGGCGGATGAGAAAGCTTGAGCTTCCAACGAGGATCATGCTGTGTCGGCCCAGCAAGCCGCGCAGCGCCTTAACCATGGGTCATGCCGCGCCGCGAGGATGAAGGTTGATTGCAATGGTATCGGTGACGCAGCTGTTCTGGCGCCTGCTGGGCAAGTGGAAACTTGGCGGCAACGCGCAGGCGTTCGGGCCGTTCACGGTCATCGATAAAGGCTCGATCCGCGTCGGCACCAATCTTGCCATCAATCACGGCGCCTTCCTGATCGGTCGCTCGGGCATCGACATCGGCAATGATGTCGTGATCTCGGCCGGCGCGATGCTGGTCGCGGCCGGCCTCGATCCGCGCACCTTCGGGCGCGAGCAACTGCCCGAATATGCCGATACCCCGATCCGCATTGCCGACCGCGTTTGGATCGGCGCCGGCGCCATCGTCCTTGGCGGCGTGTCGATCGGAAAGGGCGCGATCGTCGGCGCGGGCAGCGTCGTCACCCGCGACGTGCCCGACCATGTCATCGTGGCCGGCAACCCCGCCCGGGTCGTCCGCGAGATCGAGCAGCGTCACCCGGCCGCTTAGTCGCGATCCGCGCGACGGATCGCCAGATAGTTGCACGGCAGAAAGACTTCATGGTCGTTTGAATAAGCGCCGAGGTTCTGGAGGCCCGCCGGCGTAATCCGGTAGAAGTCATAACCCTGAAGCAGGTCGTAGAAGTCGCGCAGGAAGGTCCGCGCGTCGACATTGCCGACCCCGAATTCAAATTGCACCGCGCCGATCGCATTGCCGGCGATGAGGGACCTCGCGCCCTTCAGCACGTCCAGCTCGAGACCCTCGACGTCGATCTTGAGGAAGTCGATGCGCTCGATGCCCTGCTCGGCGCAGAAGCGGTCGAGCGTGGTGATCCGGACCGTCTCGGTCAGCGCCGGATCGAACGGCCGCACCGGATCGCGGATGTCGAGGAGGGAGCCGATCGTGTCGCCGGGCTCGTGATGATGGAGCTCGGCGGTGCCTTCCTCGGCGCCGAGCGCAACGTGGTGGAGCTTGACCGCGGGATTGCTGCCGACGCGCGACTGCAGCTTGCCATAGGCCGTCTGCGAGGGCTCGAAGGAGTGGATGGTGGCTTCCGGGCAGGCTGCCGCCGCCGCTTCGGCATAGTCGCCCTCATTGGCGCCGACGTCGAACACGACCTTCGCCGATGCGAAGCGCTTGAGCACCGCCAGTTCGCCGCTCGCGCTGATCGTCGTCGCGTAGAAGCCCTGGCCGATCCGGCCGAGGTGAACGGCGCGCGACCAGAGGCCCTGGAACATGCCGCCGCGAACGGTTTCGACGATACGATTCTTGATCCACTCAGCGGCCACGCCCGTCTCCACTCATGTTACGCCATTCCTCGAACCAGCCGACGAATTGCGGCACGCCCTGCTCGAGCGCGGTGCTCGGCCTGAACCCCGTGTCCCGCGCGATGGCGTCGACGTTGGCGTAGGTGTCGACCATGTCGCCGGGCTGCATCGGGGCCATCTCGACCGCGGCCTTTCGGCCCGTCGCCTGCTCGATCACCTCGACCAGGCGGATCAGCTCTTCGGACCGGTTGTTGCCGATATTGTAGATGGCATGCGGCGCGAAGCTTCCGCCCGGCTTCTCCTGGCCGTCGGCGGCCGGTGGCCGGTCGAGCGTCAGCAGGATGCCGTTCACCACGTCGTCGACGAAGGTGAAGTCGCGTTTCATCCGGCCTTCGTTGAACAGTCGGATCGGGCGCCCGGCGAGGATCGCGTCGGTGAATAGCCAGACCGCCATGTCGGGCCGGCCCCACGGCCCGTAGACGGTGAAGAAGCGAAGCCCAGTCTGCGGCAGCGCGAACAGGTGGGCATAGCTTTCGCTCATCAGCTCGTCCGCGCGCTTGGTCGCGGCGTAGAGCGAGAGCGGCCGGTCGGCCCGCTGCTCGACCGACATCGGCAGCGTTGTCCCGCCGCCATAGACGGACGAGGAGGAGGCATAGACGACGTGCGCGACCTTCCGCTGCCGCGCGAGCTCGAGGATGTTGGCATGCCCGACAAGGTTCGAGCGGATGTAGCTTGCCGGCGATTCCAGGCTGAAGCGGACCCCCGCCTGCGCGCCGAGATGGACGATCCGGTCGATTTCCACGCTGTCGAGCGCCGACACCAGCCCCTCGTTGTCGGCAAGGTCGAGCTCGAGGAAGCGGAAGGCGTCGAACGTGCGCAGCACGTCCAGCCGCGCATCCTTCAGCCGCGGGTCGTAATAAGCGTTGCGATTGTCGAGCCCGACCACCGTCTCGCCCCGCTCGAGCAGGGCCTTGGCGACATGCATGCCGATGAAGCCGGCGCAGCCGGTGACGAGGATGGTCATGGCGTCGCGATCAAGCGCGCTGCTCGCCGCGCCCGATGCCGCGATAGCTGAGCCCGGCGCGGGCGACATCGGCGGGTTCGTAGACGTTGCGAAGGTCGATCAGATGCTTGCCACGCATTGCTTCGGCGAGGCGGCGAAGGTCGAGCGCGCGAAATTCGTCCCACTCGGTCACCAGCACGAGCGCATCGGCGCCATCGGCCACCGCATAGGCGTCCTCGGCGAAGATGATGCCCGGCAGCATCGGCTCGGCCTGCTCGCGGCCGACCGGATCGAACGCCGCGACGCTCGCGCCGCCTTCCTGGAGACGCTTGATCAGCGCCAGGCTCGGCGCGTCGCGCATGTCGTCGGTATTGGGCTTGAAGGTGAGGCCGAGCACGCCGATCCGCTTGCCCTGAAGGTCCCCGCCAAGCTCGTCCGAGACGCGGTCGGCCATCGCCGACTTGCGCGCGTCGTTGACCGCGACCACCGCCGAGACGATCTGCATTGGCACGCCCGCGCCCTCGGCCGTCTGGAGCAGGGCCAGCGTGTCCTTCGGGAAGCAGCTTCCGCCATAGCCGGGGCCCGCGTGGAGGAACTTCGGCCCGATCCGGTTGTCGAGGCCGATGCCGCGGCTCACTTCCTGGACGTCTGCGCCGACTGCTTCGCACAGGTCCGCGACTTCGTTGATGAAGCTGATCTTGGTCGCGAGGAAGGCGTTGGCGGCATATTTGATCAGCTCGGCGGTGCGCCGGCCGGTGAAGAGGATCGGGGCCTTGTTGAGGAACAGCGGCCGATAGACCTCGCGCAGGATCTCGCGCGCCATCTCGTCCTCGGCGCCGACCACGATCCGGTCGGGGATCTTGAAATCGCGGATCGCCGCGCCTTCGCGCAGGAATTCGGGGTTCGAGGCGACGCCGGTCCCCTCGGGCGCGCCATTTTCCTTGAGGATGCGGGCGATCTCGTCGCCGGTGCCGACGGGCACGGTCGACTTGGTCACCACCACCGCGGGCTTGGTGAGCGCGCCGGCGATCTCCTTGGCGGCGGCATAGACGAAGCTGAGGTCGGCATGGCCGTCGCCGCGCCGCGCCGGGGTCCCGACCGCGATGAACACCGCATCGGCGTCGCGGATGCCCTCGGCGAGGTCGGTGGTGAACTTCAGCCGCCCGCGCGCCGCATTGTGCGAGACCAAAGCCTCGAGGCCCGGCTCCCAGATCGGCATCCGCCCGGCCAGCAGCCCGTCGATCTTGCCATGATCCTTGTCGACGCAGGTCACGTCATGGCCGAAGTCGGCGAAACAGGCGCCCGACACCAGGCCCACATAGCCCGTGCCGATCATGCAGATGCGCATTGCTTAAGATCCATAAGTCCGTGGAGAACGCGGGGGCTTTAGCCAGCGATGGCAGGGCTGACTAGCCGTGCTTCCCACAAGAGTAGCGCGCCGCTACTGACGGCCGAATGTGTGGCATCGCTGGAATCATGGGCGTGCGCGCCGGAGACGAGAATCTTCTGCGCCGGCTGGGCGACTGCCAGGCCCATCGCGGGCCCGACGCTGGCGGCGTGTGGAACGACGCCGACGCCGGGATCGGCTTCTCGCATCGCCGCCTCGCGATCGTCGACCTCAGCCCGCACGGCGCGCAGCCGATGACCTCGGCGAGCGGCCGGTACGTCATCTGCTACAATGGCGAAGTCTATAATCACCGCGCAATCCGGGCCGAGCTCGAGTCCGCCGGCGCGGCCCCGCCGGCCGGCTGGCGCGGTCACAGCGACACCGAGACCCTGCTCGAGGCGGTCGCCCACTGGGGCCTCGAAGTGACGCTGTCGCGCGCAGTCGGCATGTTCGCCATCGCGCTTTGGGACCGGGCCGAGCGCCGACTCCACCTCGTCCGCGACCGTTTCGGCGAAAAGCCGCTTTACTATGGATGGGTCGGGAGGGACCTCGTCTTCTCGTCCGAGATCAAGGCCTTCCGGATGGTTCCTGGCTTCGCGGCGGAGATCGACCGCAACGCCGTCGCCGCGCTGACCTCGCGGGTCAACGTGCCGGCGCCGCTGTCCATCTATCGCGGCGTCTTCAAGCTTCCCCCCGCCACCATCCTCACTTTGTCGCCGGGCGCCGATCCCTTGCGCGAGCCGCCGCGGGTCGGGACCGTCACGGGCGGGGTCCGCCTCGAGACCTACTGGTCCTATCGAGATCAGGTCGAAGCCGGCCTCCGCTCCCCCTTCACCGACGAGACCGAGGCGCTCGACGCGGTCGAGGCCGGCCTTCGGCAGGCGATCGCCGACCAGGCCGTCGCCGACGTGCCGGTCGGGGCCTTCCTCTCGGGCGGGTTCGACAGCTCGACCGTGGTCGCCCTCTACCAGCAGGTCTCGGGCGCCAGGGTCCGCACCTATTCGATCGGCTTCACCGAGCAGGGCTATGACGAGGCGCCCCATGCCCGCGCGGTCGCGGCGCACCTCGGGACCGAGCATCACGAACTCTACGTCACTCCCGACGACGCGCTCTCGGTCATCCCCAAGCTCGCCAGCATCTATTGCGAGCCCTTCGCCGACAGCTCGCAGATTCCGACCTATCTGGTCAGCCGCTTCGCCAAGCAGGATGTGACCGTCGCGCTGACCGGCGACGGCGGCGACGAGCTCTTCGGCGGCTACAACCGGCACATCATCGGGCCCGAACTGTGGCGCAAGCTCGCCCCGGTCCCGGCTGGCCTGCGCGCCCTCGGCCGCCCGCTCGGCGACCTGCCGCAAAAGTGGTTCGAGCTCCTCGTCCGGAGCGGGCCCAAGGGGAGCGGCGCAGCCCGCATCGCCAAGGGCCTCAAGGTCGCGACCCGCGCCAGGGAGCCCGCCGACGTCTATCGCTCCTTCGTCGACGAATGGGCGTTTGAAGCCAATCCGGTGCTCGGCGCGACCCGCCCGCCATTTCCCGACGTCGCGGTCGCTGGCGCCAGCCCGGCCGAACTGATGATGCTCGAGGATGCCCTTGGCTATCTCCCCGACGATATCCTCGCCAAGGTCGATCGCGCCTCGATGGCGGTCAGCCTCGAGACCCGCGTGCCCTTCCTCGACCATCGCCTCGCCGCGACCGCCGCGCGGGTGCCGATCGGGATGAAGATCGCCGGCGGCAAGGGCAAGCTCCCGATCCGCAAGATCCTTGACCGCCATGTCCCGCCGGCGCTGACCGACCGGCCCAAGGCGGGCTTCGGCATCCCCGTCGGCGAGTGGCTGCGCGGCCCGCTCAAGCCCTGGGCCGACGACCTCCTGTCCGAGGACCGGCTGCGCCGCGGCGGCTATTTCGACGTCGAGGCGGTCCGCCGCCGCTACCGCGACCACCAGTCGGGCAGCCGCGACAGCACGGTCGCGCTCTGGGCGATCCTGATGTTCGAAAGCTGGCGGGATTCGCAGGGCGCCGCCAGCCTCTCCGACGCCGCCTAAGTCCGCTCGATCCGGCCGTCGCTCAGGCGATAGACTCGGTCGCAGCCGCGCAGCATCGTCTCGCGGTGGGCGATGAGGAGGATGGTCGTGCCCGTGGCCTGAAGCTCGTCGAGCGCGCTGAGCACATTCTGCTCGCTCGCCGGATCGAGCGCGCTGGTCGCCTCGTCGAGCACCAGCAGCGGCGCCTGACGGTAGAAGGCGCGGGCGAGCGCGAGCCGCTGGCGCTGCCCGCCCGACAGCATTTGCCCCCGCTCGCCGACCCTCGTCTCGTAGCCGCGCGGAAGCGCCATGATGAAGTCGTGAAGCCCGACCTTGGTCGCCGCCTGCACGACGGAAGCATGGTCGGGCGCCTCGTCCGAGAAGGCGATGTTGCGGGCGATGCTCGCGTCCATCAGGAACGGCGCCTGCGCGACATGGGCGATGTTGCGCTGCCAGCCGCGGACCACCGACGGCGCAAGCGATTGCTCGTCGACCTGGATCGACCCCGATGAGGGCTCCAGCAGCCCCATGACGAGGTCGGCGAGCGTGCTCTTGCCGCTGCCGTTGCGGCCGATCAGCGCGATCCGCTCGCCGCGCCGGATCACGAGGTCGATCCCCTGCAGCACCGGCTCGTCGCGCCCGGGATAGGCATAGGCGACGTCCTGCAGCGCGATCTGGCCGATGAAGGAAAGGGGAGCGGCGGGCGCCTTCTCGTCGAGGTCGGGCCCATCGAGCAGCGCGACCATCCGCTGCTGGACGCCGTTCATCCCGGCCATGTTGGTCGCCGCCTGGCTGACGCTTTGCGCGAGCGGAAGCAGGCGCTGTGCCCCGAGCGCCAGCGCCGCCAGTGTCGGAAGCATCGGCGCGAGCCCGCCCGGGCGCTGCGCCAGCCACGCCGCGACCAGCGCCAGCGCGATGATGCCGAGTGTCTCGACGAGGATCCGCGGCACCCCGCCCACGATCATCATTCGCGTCCGCGCGTCGGCCAGCGTCCGGTCGATCTGGCGGAAGCGCTCGGCCGCCGCCTCCCGCGACCCGGCGAGGATCAGTTCGCGAAGGCCGCCGACATTGTCCTGGATGGCGGCGAAGCGAAGCTCGTACATTTCGCCCAGCGCATCCGACGCCCTGCGAAGCGACCGGCGGGAGATGGTCGTCACCACGAGGAACAGGACGCCGAGGAGAAGCGCGGCGACGATCGCCACCTCGGCATTCACCCACAGGAGCGCTGCGAGAAGCCCTAGGCCGATCACGATCGCCGACCCGGCCTGAAGCACCGGAAGCAGCACGCCGAACAGCCATTGCTCGACGAGGTCGACGGCGGCGAGTGGGCCGCTTCCCCGCGCCGTCACATGCACCGTCCACGGCCGCGCCAGCACCCGGCGCTGGACCGCGACCAGCAGCTGGTGCCCGGTGGCAAGGCCAAGCCTTTGGGTCGCGGCGAACAGCAGCAGACGGATGCTTCCCGCCGCGAGGATCGCGAGCGCGAAGAGAAGGAAGACCCGGCTGCCCGCCGCAGCGGCGCCGTCGCCGAGCCAGGAGCGCAGCAATTGCAGCATGGCGGTGATGGTCGCGAACTCGGCCAGCGCGCTCAGCACCGTCAGCCCGGCGAGCAGGATCAGCCGCCGCCGTCCCGCCGGACCGAGCGCCTTGGCGACGGTGCGAAGGGTGGGGGAGAAGATCACGGCCTCGGCGCGAGCAGGGCCGGGCGGTGCCGCGCGAGGAGCAGCAGGATCGTCGGCAGCAGCATCGTCCCGATCACGTCGCGCAAGCCTTCGCCAAGCTGCATCGGCAGCGACGGCCAGCGCTCGAACCAAAGGTCATAGGTTTCGTTGGCGAGCTCGAGGAGAAAGACGAGTAGCCACGGCCGGATGTCGGCGAGCGAGGTGCGAAGCAGTCTCGCGAAGAGCAGTTGCAGCAGCACGCCGACCATGACGTGGAGCGTGTCCATCGGCCACCCCGTGGCATGCTCGATCAACAGCTTGAACGCATACCAATCCTCGCCGTGGAAGCTCATCGCGGCGCGAAGCGGCTCGCGAGGGTCGCCAGCGACGGCTCGTGGGTAAGGTCGAGATGGAGCGGGGTCACCGAGACATAGCCGTCGCCGATCGCCTCGAGATCGGTCGAATGGCCCGGGGTCTCGACCGAGGGTCCGAGCCCGAACCAGTAATAATTGTAGCCGCGCGGGTCGGTCCGCTGGACGATCCGGGTCCGGCCATAGTCGCGGATGCCTTGGCGGACGACCTTGATCCCCTTGACCTCCTCGGGCGGCAGCGCCGGGAAGTTGACGTTGGTCAGCGTGCCCGCCGGCATCTCGGTCGCGAGCAATTGCTCGAGCACCCGCGGCGCCCAATGCTCGGCCGCGGCGAAGGGGACGGTGTCGCCCATGCCCTCACGGGCATAGACCTGGCTCAGCGCGATCGAGCGGACCCCGGCCAGCGCGCCTTCCATCGCCGCGCTGACCGTACCGCTGTAAGTCACGTCCTCGGCGAGGTTGGCGCCGCGGTTGATGCCCGAGATGATCACGTCGGGCCGCTCGTCGGGCATCAGGTGGAACAGCGCCATCAGCACCGCGTCGGTCGGCGTCCCCGCCACCGCGAACCTTTTCTCGCCGAGTCGCCGCAGCCGCACCGGGCGGGTGAGGGTGAGCGAATGGCCGGTGCCCGACTGCTCCTCGGCCGGGCCGACGATCCACAGGTCGTCGGTAAAGCCGCGCGCCACCTCCTCGAGGAGGGCGAGGCCAGGCGCATTCACGCCGTCGTCGTTGGTCAGGAGGATGCGCATGGGAAGGGGCTATGGGCACCGCATGAGGCGCGCGCAACCGCCGTTGCGCCATTTTGGCAACAACGCGCATCAAAGCCGATTTTCACCGCTTGTTCAGGGCCCCTGACATAAGTACAGGCGCCGCAGGGGTTTGTTGGCTTTTGCCAGGCGTAAGCTCTGGAAAAGCTTTGGTATCGCCTCCGGTTACCGGTTGGCCCGGTTCGGCGGCGGGTGTGCTTTGGGTTGGTACCGGCGCGCCTTTGGGACTGGCCGCCGCCGCTGACCCGCCTTGGGGAGGGGATGATGGCGACCGCACTTAGCGACGTTTACGACACACCGGAGCCGTTCGATCGGATCACCCTGCCGGAAGGCTATCGTCCGAGCGACGACGAGGAATTCATGGGCCCGCTCCAGCGCGCCTATTTCCTCGACAAACTGAAGGCCTGGAAAGAGGCGATCATCGAGGAAAGCCGGGCGACCATGGCCCAGCTTCAGGTCGACACCCTGCGCGAGCCCGACCTCGCCGACCGCGCCTCGAGCGAGACCGACTGGGGAATCGAGCTTCGCACCCGCGACCGCCAGCGCAAGCTTATCGCCAAGATCGACGCCGCCATCCGTCGCCTTTACGCGGGCGAATATGGCTATTGCGAAGTGACCGGTGAGCCGATCGGCCTCGGCCGCCTCGAAGCGCGCCCGATCGCGACCATGACCCTCGAAGCGCAGGAGCGTCACGAGCGGATCGAGAAGATCAGCCGCGACGATTGAGGGACCGTCCCCGCCAGCGACGGGGACGGCACCTGAACTTAATGCACGGTCAGGCCGAGCATCTCATCCTTCAGCCTCAGCTTTTCCTTCTTGAGGCGGTGGAGAAGGATATCGTCGGGGTTGGGCCGCTGTTCTTCCGCATCGATCTGCGACTGAAGTGCGGCATGCTTTGATGCGAGTGCCTCGACGTGTGCCTTTTCCATCGTGCGTCATTCCCTTTCGTTGGTGTGACAGCTTCATGAAGAAACCACGAAAGCGCGCTTTTGTCCCGCCCATTTTGCGCCATTTGCCGCATCATCCCCGCATCTGGGCGTGACCGGCCCCGGCCGATCCGGTAGCAATCCTCCCGCTTAACGACGAACCGCGATCCATGAACGACGACCAGCCCACCGCCCGCCTCGAAGCGCTCCGCGCCGAGCATCGCCTGCTCGACGCCGAGATCAGCGCGCGCTTCGCGATGGGCGATGCCGATCTGCTCGCGCTCGCAAGGCTCAAGAAGCGCAAGCTCCGCCTCAAGGACGAGATCCAGCAGCTAATGGACGCCAGCGTCCCGGACATCATCGCGTGACCGCGGCGGGCAATCGTGTCACATCGGGACAACAGGGAGCCGGCCTGAGAGGGGGTGCGTTTTCGCAGACCCGAGCAGGGGCTATGAAGGAGGGACGATGAGCGACGTCACGCCCCTTGGCGGCATCGGCAGCCGGATCACCCCCCGGCTGGTCGAAAGCCTCTACACCGAAGCCATGCTGCTGGCGGACGAGGCGCGCACCTATTTCGACGCGCAGGGGCGGGCTGAGCGCGACACGCTCGATCCCTTCGTCCGGGTCGGCTTCGCCTGCGAAAGCCTCAAGGTCACCACCCGGCTGATGCACATCATCGCCTGGCTGCTTACCCAGCGCGCGGTCGAGACGGGCGAGCTTACCGCCGCGTCCGGCCGCCGTCCGGAACGCCGCCTCGGCCATGCGGGGTCGAGCGACGCCGCGGTGGTCGAGCAGCTTCCTCCGGCGGCGCGGGCGCTGATCGCCTCCTCGACCGATCTCTACGAGCGCGTGAAGCGCCTCGACGAGGAGCAGCTTAACGACGAGCCGGCGCCGAGCCCGGCCCGCGCGCTGATGGGCCGGCTCGAGCGCGACCTCATCTGGAACACCCCGCGCTGACCCGCTACGCCCTATAGGGTGACCAGCTCCCAATCGCTTCACCCCGGGCCAAGGCTGCTGATCGGCAGCGGCCGCGCGCCCGAGCTCGCCGACTGGCTTCCGCCCGGACCCGTCCTCCTCGTCACCGATCCTGGCGTCAGCGGTGCCGGCCTGCTCGAACCCTTGCTCGACCGCCTCCGCGCCGGCCGCGAGGTTGTCCTGTTCGATCGCGTCGAGGCCGATCCCAGCCGCGATACCCTGCTCGCCGCGGTCGACGAAGGGCGTAGCGCCGGAGTCGCCGCCGTCATCGGCTTCGGCGGCGGCAGCCCGATGGATGTCGCCAAGCTTGCCGCCTATCTCCTCGGTTCGTGCGACGACCTCGACTCCATCTGGGGTGTCGGCCTCGCCCGCGGTCGCCGGCTCCCGCTTGGCCTCGTTCCGACCACCGCCGGAACGGGCTCCGAAGCGACGCCGGTCGCGGTCATCACCGTCGAGGGCAACGAGAAGCGCGGGGTCAACAGCGCGCCGCTCATCCCTGACATCGCCGTGCTTGATGCCAGCCTCACGCTCGGCAAGCCCCGCGCGCTGACCGCCGCCACCGGCATCGACGCGATGGTCCATGCGATCGAGGCCTATACGTCGGCCCATGCCAAGAATCCCGTCAGCGACATGCAGGCGCGGGAAGCGCTGCGCTTGCTCGGTGCCAACATCGTCGCCGCCTGCGACGAACCCGGCAACATCCCCGCCCGCGAGGCGATGCTGCTCGGCGCGCACCTTGCCGGGCTGGCCTTCGCCAATGCCCCCGTCGCCGGGGTCCATGCGCTCGCCTATCCGCTCGGCGGCATCCATCATCTCCCGCACGGCCTCAGCAATGCGCTGATGCTGCGCCCGGTGCTGACCTTCAACGCCGAGGCCGCCCGCACGCCTTATGCCGAGCTTGCCGCCATCCTCGATCCCGCCGCTGCCGCGCTCGGTACGCAGGGCGCCGCAAGCCGGCTCATCGAGCGGATGGAGGAACTGGTCCTCGCCACCGGGCTCAAGCCCCGGCTGCGTGACCACGGGATCGGCGAGGACGAGGCGCCGATGCTGGCGCGCGAGGCGATGAAGCAGCAGCGCCTGCTGGTGAACAACCCTGTCCCCATCGGCGAGGAGGATGCCCGCCGCCTCTACGAGAGCGCCTGGTGAGCCGCCCGGTCCCGCCGCGCCGCGCCGCGTTCGGCACCTGGCACCGCCTCAGCCTCCGCTGGTCGGACAATGACGTCTACGGACACGTCAACAACGCCATCTACTATCAGTGGTTCGACAGCGCGGTGAACAGCTTCCTCGTGCGCGAGGGGCTGCTCGACGTCCTCTCCGGCGATCCCATCGCCCTCGTGGTCAGCACCGGCTGCGACTATTTCGCCCCGCTCGTATATCCGGGCGAGGTGGAGATCGGCCTTGCCGTCACCGACCTCGGCCGCTCGAGCGTCCGCTACCGCATCGCCGCCTTCGCGCCGGACACCGACGAAGCCGCCGCGGCGGGCCATTTCGTCCATGTCGCCGTGGGCCGTGCCGACCGCCGCCCGGTGCCCTGGCCCGAGGCGTGGCGACAGGCGCTGTCGGCGCTGAAGTCCTAGCCGCAGATCCGCGCCCGGGCGGCCCGATATTCGGCCTCCCAGCAAGCGATGAGGGCGCCGGCCGGCTGGACCGAGTCGATCGCGCCAATGCCCTGGCCCGACCCCCAGATGTCCTTCCACGCCTTGGCGCCCGCGGCGCCGCCGAAGCTCATCGCCTCGGGACCGCTTTCCGGAAGATTGTCGGGGTCGAGCCCGGCATTCTCGATCGAGGCGCGCAGATAATTGCCGTGCACCCCCGTGAAGAGGTTCGAATAGACGATGTCCTTGGCCGAGCCTTCGACGATCCCCTGCTTGTAGTCGTCGCCGGCGCGCGCCTCGTCGGTCGCGATGAAGGGCGAGCCGACATAGGCGAAGTCCGCGCCCATCGCTCGCGCGGCGAGGATCGAATCGCCCGTCGCGATCGAGCCCGACAGCGCCAGCGGTCCGTCGAACCAGCGGCGAATTTCCTGGATGAGCGCGAAGGGCGACCAGCGCCCGGCATGGCCCCCGGCGCCGGCGGCAACCGCGATCAGCCCGTCCGCGCCCTTTTCGATCGCCTTGCGGGCGAAGCGGTCGTCAATCACGTCGTGAAGCGTGATCCCGCCCCAGCCGTGGACCGCATGATTGAGTTCCTCGCGTGCGCCGAGCGAGGTGATGACGATCGGCACCTTCCACTTGGCGCAGGTCGCGACGTCTTCCTCGAAGCGGGTGTTCGAGCGATGGACGATCTGGTTGACCGCATAAGGTGCCGCCGGACAGTCGGGATTGGCCCGGTCGTGCTCGGCCAGCGCCTCGGTGATCTCGTGCAGCCATTCGTCGAGCTGGCTCTGCGGGCGCGCGTTGAGCGCGGGGAAGCTGCCGACCACGCCGGCCTTGCATTGCGCAATCACCAGCGCCGGGGTCGAGACGATGAACAAGGGCGCGCCGATGACCGGCAGGCGCAGCGTGTCGAAAACGGACGGAAGCGGCATCGGACCCCCTCTATTGGTCCTTTCTCGCTACGGAGGCGGCGGGCGCCGCGCAAGCCTGACCCGATGGCCCATTTTCGACGATGCGGCGTTGGTAATCATTACGGGCATGGGCTATGATCGGGGCAGGGCGGGCGAAATGAGCGTGGCATGGATGCTTTGACGTCGGCGCTGCCCGACATTCCCGACCCCTGGCTCTGGCAGAATCTCGCCGAGCAAATGTCCCAGCTGGTCTGGATGGCGGACGGGACCGGCCACCCTTTCTGGTTCAACCGCCGCTGCAGTGAACTCATTGGCCTCTCGAACGAGGAATTGCAGGGCGAGGGCTGGCTCGGGGCCATCCATCCCGACGATGCGCCCCGCGTGGGGGAGGAGTGGGCTGCCGCGGTCGCCGCCAGGACACCTTATCAAAGCTCCTACCGGCTCCGCGCGATCGACGGCAGCTACCGCCATTTCCTTGCCCGCGCCGTTCCCCATCACGACGAGGAGGGGGCGGTCCGCTACTGGTTCGGCACCAGCACCGACGTCACCGAGCAGCATGAGGCCGAGGTCGAGGCGCGGCGCTCGGCCGAGCGGCTCCAGCGTGCGGTCCGGATGGCGCGGATGTTCGACTGGGAGACCGACCGCGACGGCCGGATCCACTGGGGCGCCAATGCCGCCGAGCTGCTCGGGCTCGATCCCGCCGATCTTCCCGACCGCACCGGGGACAGCCTCTTCTTCGTCGCCGACGAGGAAAAGGCGCTGGTTCGCGGCGAATTCGAACAGGCGATCGCGGCGAGGCGCCCTGCCTGCTCGCTGGCGGTGAAGGGGCGGGACGGCCGCCACTGGCGCGCCGAATGCCGCATCACCTATGCCGCCGACGGCTCGGTCGAGAAGATCGACGGGGTCACCCGCGAGGTCACCGAGGAAGTCACCCAGCGCGAGCAGCTTCAGCTCAGCGAAGCCCAGTTCCGGAGCACCGCCGACACGCTGCCGGGGATGCTGTTCGTGTCGGACAGCCGCGGCAACAACCTCTACGTCAACGATTATTACCGCAGCTACGCCGGCGTCGAGAAGACCGACGTCCTCGGCAAGGGCTGGGCCTCGATCATCCATCCCGACGACCTGCCCTCGGTTCAAGAGGCGCTCGGGGTCGCGGTCAGCGAAGGATCAACCGTCAGCCTCGAATATCGGATCCGCCGCAAGGACGGCGCCTGGCGCTGGCATTCGAGCCGCGCCACCCCGATCATCGACGAGAACCGGGACATCGTCCGCTGGGTCGGCATCAGCCTCGACATCGACGATCGCCGCGCTGCCGAGGAGCAGGCCCGCCTTGCCGCCGACGAGATCGCCGCCACCTACGCCACCGCCCCGATCGGCCTCGTCGTGGTCGACCGCGACCTTCGCTACGTCCGCGTCAACGAGCGCCTCGCCGAAATGAGCGGCCTTCCCGCCGCCGACCATGTCGGCAAGACCCTCGCCGAGGTCCTCCCCGACATCAGCGACCGGATCGAGCAGGCGGTCCGCCGCTGCCTCGCGGGCGAGGAAGTGTGGGGCTTCGAGACCAGCGGCGAGACCCCCGCGGCACCGGGCGTCGTCCGCACCTGGCGCGAGAACTGGCTTCCGCTGCGCGACGCGCAGGGCACGATCGTCGGCGCCGCCGGCTCGGTCGAGGAGATCACCCTCGAGAAGGAGGTCGAGGAGCGCTTCCGCACGATCTTCAATTCCGCCGCGGTCGGCATCGGCCGGGTCGCGCCCGAGGGTCCCTTCCTCGAGATCAACGACCGCTTCTGCGATATCCTCGGCCGTTCGCGCGAGGAGATCCTCGCCGGCGGCTGGCGCGAGATCACCCATCCCGACGACCTCTCCCCCGATGCCGAGTTGGTCGGCAAGGCGCTCGCCGGTGAGATCGACGATTACACGATCGAAAAGCGTTACATCGGCAAGGACGGCGGCGACATCTGGGTCAACCTCACCGTCTCGGCCGAGCGTAACCCCGACGGGAGCGTCAAATTCTTCATCTCGGTCGTCGAGGACATCAGCGAGCGCAAGCGCACCGAGGAAGCCCTCCGCCGTAGCGAGCAGCGCTATCGCGGCCTGTTCGACACGATCGACGAGGGCTTCTGCATCATCCGCTTCGTCGACGGTCCCCACGGCCCCTTGAGCGACTATGTCCACGTCGAGGCCAATCCCGCCTACACCCGCAACGCCGGCATCCCCGACGTGGTCGGCCAATATGTCCGGGCCATGGTCCCCGACGAGGCCGACAGCTGGGTCGAGCGCTACCGCGAGGTGCTGCTTACCGGCCAGCCGATCCGCTTCGAACAGGAACTGAAGGCGACCCAGCGCTTCCTCGACCTTGCCGCCTTCCGCGTCGGCAGCGTCGAGGACCGCCTCGTCGCCGTCCTCTTCCGCGACCGGAGCGAGGAATATCGCGCCCGTAACGCCCTCGCGATCAGCGAGGAACGCTACCGCGCCTTGTTCGAATCGATGGACCAGGGCTTCTGCATCATCCGCGTCTCCTTCGACGAGGACGGCAAGCCCGCCGACTATCGCTTCAGCGAGATCAACCCCGCCTTCACTCGCCAGACCGGGCTTCCCGAGGCCATCCTCGGCCAGTCGATGCGCGAAGCCGTCCCCGACCTCGAGCAGATCTGGTTCGACCGCTACGGCCGGGTCGCCCGGACCGGCCAGCACGAGCGCTTCGTCGATTTTGCCGAGCCGCTCGGCCGCTGGTTCGAAGTCTATGCCTTCCCGATCGGCGCGCCGGCCGATTCCAATGTCGCGATCCTCTTCACCGACGTCACCGAACGCGTCCAGCAGGAGGAGGAACTGCGCCGCAGCGAGCGCGAGCTTCGCCTCCGCCTCGATGCCATCCCGCAGATGGTCTGGTCGACGCTCCCCAACGGCCATCACGATTTCTACAACGATCGCTGGTACCAGTTCACTGGCGTTTCCGAAGGCACCACCGACGGGACCGAGTGGAACGGCATGTTCCACCCCGAGGACCAGCCCCGCTCATGGGAGAGGTGGCAGCAGTCGCTCGCTAGCGGCGAACCCTATGAGATCGAATATCGCCTCCGCCACCACAGCGGCGCCTATCGCTGGGTGCTCGGCCGGGCGCTTCCGATCCGCGACGAAAGTGGCACCATCGTCCGCTGGATGGGCACCTGCACCGACATCGACGACCGGATCGAGGCCGAGCGCGCGCTCCGCGACAGCGAGGCGCGACTTCGCGCCATCCTCGAGGCCGTCCCGGTCGGGCTGATGTTCGCCGACCGCGAGGGCCGCCTCACCGGAAGCAACGAGCAAATCCTCCGCTTCCTCGGCAGCGACACGCTCAAGAGTAGCAGCATCGACAGCTACAAGGAGGATTTCGTCGCTTTCCATGCCGACGGCCGCCAGGTCGAGAGCGGAGAATATCCGATGACCCGCGCTCTTCGCGGCGAGGACCGGCCCGAGCTCGAATGCCAGGTCGAGCGCGCCGATGGTTCGCGCCGCTGGCTGCGCTACGTCGCGGCCCCGATCCGCGACGAGAAAGGCACGGTCACCGGCGGGGTGGTCGCCTCGATCGACATCGATCGCGAACGCAAGCTCACCCTCGGCCTCGAGCGCGAGGTCGAGAAGGTCGTCGCCGAGCGCGAGGCCGCGCAGGAGGCCCTCCGCCAGAGCCAGAAGCTCGAGGCGATGGGTCAGCTGACCGGCGGCGTCGCCCACGACTTCAACAATCTCCTCACTCCGATCATCGGCAGCCTTGACCTCCTCCAGCGCAAGCTGGTGCTCGACGATCGCACCGGCCGCCTGGTCGAAGGCGCGCTGACCTCGGCCGAGCGCGCCCGGGTCCTCGTCCAACGCCTGCTCGCCTTCGCCCGCCGCCAGCCGCTCCAGGCGACCGCGGTCGATATCGGCAAGATCGTCGCCGAGATGAGCGAACTCATCGATTCCACCTCAGGGCCCCGGGTCCGGGTCGTGACCGACGCCCCCGACAAGCTCCCGCCCGCGCTCGCCGACGGCAACCAGCTCGAGATGGCGCTCCTCAACCTCAGCGTGAACGCCCGCGACGCCATGCCTGACGGCGGCACCCTGACCATCGCGACCCGCCTCGAACGGCCCGGTAGCGGTGCCCGCCTCGGTCTTCCCGACAAGCAGCATGTCGTCCTCAGCGTCAGCGATACGGGCACCGGGATGGATGAGGAAACCCGCCGCCGCGCAATCGAGCCCTTCTTCTCGACCAAGGGGATCGGGAAGGGCACCGGGCTTGGCCTGTCGATGGTCCACGGGCTTGCCGCGCAATTGGGTGGCGGGCTCGATATCCGCAGCCGGCCCGGCATGGGCACGACCATCGAACTGTGGCTCCCCGTCGCCCGCGGCAAGGTGGCCAGCGGGAAAGGGGACAGCGCCGAGGCCGAGGCGAGCGGGGCCGGCACGGCGCTCCTCGTCGACGACGAGGAACTGGTCCGCGAATCCACCGCCGGGATGCTCGCCGATCTCGGCTATCGCGTGGTCGAAGCCGACAGCGGCGAAGCGGCGCTGGCGCTGCTCGACGGCGGGCTTGTTCCCGATCTCCTCGTCACCGACCAGCTCATGCCGGGGCTAAGCGGCACCGACCTCGCCGTCCGCCTCCGCAACGGTCGCCCCGACCTCCCGGTGCTGATCGTGTCGGGCTACGCCGACCTTGAAAGCCTGTCGCCGTCCTTCCCGCACCTCAGCAAGCCGTTCCGCCAGGCGGAGCTCGCGGCCGCGCTCGACAAGGCGCTCAACGCTCAGCCCATCAAGGCGTGACGGCCTAGCATCCAAAGGGCCATGGCGATCATCCCGAGATTCTCGGTCAGGGAGACGAAGCCCAGCGGCACGTTGCTGCTTCCCCCGACGCAGGCGCATTTGAGCTCGCGCTTGTCGACATAGACCGCCTTGAACACCGACACCGCACCGATCGTCCCGATGAACAGCGCGATCGGGATCGACAGCCAGTTGAGCACCCCGGCAACCATCAGCACGCCCGCCAGTCCCTCGAGATAGGGATAGGCGTAGGAATAAGGCACCCAGCGCCGCGCCAAGAGGTCGTAGTTAAGGAACATGGTCGCGAAGCGCTCGACGTCCTGAAGCTTGAGCAGCGCAAGGACGCACATCGAGAAGGCGACGAACCATTCGGCGGCTTGAACCGTGAAGGGCCGCCCGAAGGCCGCGACACTCGCCGCCAGCGCCATCGCCGCGGTCATGGCGAACAGCCAGGCGACCGGCTCGTACGACGTCGCCTTGGGGTCGGCGACCTTGAGGCCGAGGAAGCGGCGGAGGTCGTCGTGTCCGCCGATCCGCTCGCCATCGATGAAGATCTGCGGGGTGGTCGCGACCTGATGCTCGGCCTTGAAGGCATCGGTCTGCGCCCGGTCGGTCAGATGCCGGTCGTCGACCCGGTAGCCGGCCTTGCGCAGCAGGTGCAGCGCCTTCACCCCATAAGGACAGACATGGTCCGGCATGACCATCCGGTAGAGGGTCGCGGTGCGAGGGCGGGTGACGGCGTCCATTTGCCAAAATATAGGCACGGCCATGAGCAGCAACCAGATGTGGGGCGGGCGCTTCGCCGCCGGGCCGTCAGAGATCATGCAGGCGATCAACAATTCGCTTCCCGTCGACCGCCGCCTGTGGCGCGAGGATCTGCGCGGCTCGAAGGCCCATGCCGCCATGCTCCGGGATCAGGGCATCATCGACGCTGATGACGCCGCCGCCATCCTTGTCGGGCTCGATCGCATCGAGGCCGAATTCGAGGCCGAGGGCGTGCCCGACCGGCCCGACCTCGAGGACATCCACATGCTGGTCGAGGCGCGGCTCGCCGAGCTGATCGGCCCCGCCGCTGGCCGTCTCCACACTGCCCGCTCGCGCAACGACCAGGTCGCGACCGATTTCAAACTGTGGGTCCGGGGCGCTTGCCGCGAGGCCGCAACCGGGATCGTCGCGCTGCAGAAGGTGCTGATCGACCGGGCCACCGAACATGCCGAGACGATCATGCCGGGCTTCACCCATCTCCAGGTGGCGCAGCCGGTCACCCTCGGCCACCATCTCCTCAGCTATGTCGAGATGCTCCAGCGCGACGTCTCGCGCTTCTTCGACGCCGACGAGCGCGCCAGCGACTGCCCGCTCGGCGCCGCTGCGCTCGCCGGGACGGGCTTCCCGACAGACCGCGTGAGCACCGCCGAAGCGCTCGGCTTCGACCAGCCCACCGCCAACAGTCTCGACAGCGTCTCCGACCGCGACTTCGCGCTCGACTATCTCGCCGCCGCGACCCAGTGCGCGCTCCACCTCTCGCGGCTGGCGGAGGAGATCATCCTCTGGGCGAGCCCGCCGTTCGGCTTCGTGAAGCTGTCGGACCAGTGGTCGACCGGAAGCTCGATCATGCCGCAGAAGCGCAATCCCGACGCAGCCGAACTGGTGCGCGGCCATTCAGGGCGGATCCTTGGCCTCTTCGCCGGCCTGATGGTAACGATGAAAGGCCTGCCGCTCGCTTATTCAAAGGACATGCAGGACGACAAGGCGCCGACCTTCGAGGCGCACGACCTCCTTGCGCTCAGCCTCGCCGCGCTCGCCGGCACGGTCGAAAGCGCTTCCTTCGTGCCCGAGAAGATGCGCGCCGCCGCCGCATCGGGCTTCTCGACCGCGACCGACCTTGCCGACTGGCTGGTCCGCGAGGCGGGCATTCCCTTCCGCGAGGCGCATCACATCACTGGCCGCGCGGTGAAGGCGGCCGAGGAGGCGGGCTGCGACCTTGCCGACCTATCGCTCGAGACGCTCCAGGCCATCGACCGCCGCATCGACAGAAGGGTCTACGACGTCCTCAGCGTCGAGGCCTCGGTCGCCAGCCGGGTCAGCCACGGCGGCACCGCCCCCGTCCGCGTCCGCGAGCAGGTGGCCCGCTGGAAGGAATTGCTCGGACCGCTTGAAAAGTAGGATTTCGCCTGCTTTCGTGACTCCTTGCGCCGGTTGGGCGGGATCGCGTGCAAGATGCTGTTTTGACGGGAAAAGAAATAGGGCGGGAGTGACCCCGCCCTATGTCAACTTCGTCAACTTAGGCCGTCAGCCGACCTTCTTGGCCCGCTGTGCTGCGATGCGGAGGCGGAGGGCATTCAATTTGATGAACCCCGCCGCGTCGCGTTGGTCGTAGGAGCCGCTGCCCTCCTCGAAGGTGACGAGGTCCTCGTCATAGAGCGAATAGTCGCTCTCCCGGCCGATGACCGTGGCATTGCCCTTGTAGAGCTTCACCGTCACCCGGCCGGTGACCATCTCCTGGCTCTTGTCGATCAGCGCCTGGAGCATCTCGCGCTCCGGCGCGAACCAGAAGCCGTTGTAGATCAGGCTCGCATAGCGCGGCATGATCGAGTCCTTGAGGTGCATCGCCCCGCCGTCGAGCGTGATGCTCTCGATCCCCCGGTGCGCGGCGAGAAGGATGGTCCCGCCCGGCGTCTCATAGACCCCGCGGCTCTTCATGCCGACGAAGCGGTTCTCGACGAGGTCGAGGCGCCCGATGCCATTGTCGCGACCAAGCTCGTTGAGCTTGGTCAGCAGGGTCGCCGGGCTCATCGCCACCCCGTCGATTGCAACCGGATCGCCGCGCTCAAAGTCGATGGTGATGACCGTCGGCTTGTCGGGCGCGTCCTCCGGACTGATCGTCCGCTGGTGGACATATTCGGGCGCTTCCTGGGCCGGGTCCTCCAGCACCTTCCCCTCGGACGAGGAGTGAAGGAGGTTGGCGTCGATCGAGAAGGGGCTTTCGCCGCGCTTGTCCTTGGCGATGGGGATCTGGTTCTTCTCGGCGAAGTCGATCAGCTGCTCACGGCTCGCGAACTCCCATTCGCGCCACGGGGCGATCACCCTTATGTCGGGCTCGAGCGCATAATAGCCGAGCTCGAAGCGGACCTGGTCGTTGCCCTTGCCCGTCGCGCCGTGGCAGACCGCGTCGGCGCCCACCGCCCTCGCGATCTCGATCTGGCGCTTGGCGATCAGCGGCCGCGCGATCGAGGTGCCGAGCAGATACTGCCCCTCGTAGAGGGTGTTGGCACGGAACATCGGGAAGACGAAGTCGCGGACGAACTCCTCGCGCAGATCGTCGATGAAGATGTTCTCGGGCTTGATGCCGAGCATCTGCGCCTTGGCCCGCGCCGGCTCGACTTCCTCGCCCTGGCCGAGGTCGGCGGTGAAGGTCACCACCTCCGCGTCATATTCGGTCTGAAGCCACTTGAGGATGATCGAGGTGTCGAGCCCGCCCGAATAAGCGAGCACGACCTTGAGCTTGGCCATGGGTCTTTCAGTCCTTCTGGAGGAGCCACATCAGCGCGCCGCGCGCGCTGTGCATCCGGTTTTCCGCCTGACGCCAGACCGCCGAGCGCGGTCCGTCGATGACGCTGGCGGTGACCTCCTCGCCGCGCCGCGCGGGCAGGCAGTGGAGGAAATGGGCGTGCGGCGCCCGCGCCATCAGCGCGTCGTTGACCTGGTAGGCGGCGAGGTCGGCGTTGCGCCGCTCGGCCTCGCTATCCTGGCCCATCGACACCCAGACGTCGGTGTAGACGATGTCGGCGCCCTCGACCGCCGCGAGGTCAGCGGTCTGCGCGACCCCGGCCGGGGCGTCGCTCAGCTGATAGCCGTCCGGCGCGACGATGGTCAGCGCGGCGCCGAGCATCGCGCAGCCCTGCGCGAGGCTTCGCGCGACATTGTTGTCGCCGTCGCCGACGTAAGCGACCTTCACGCCCTCGATGCGGCCGCACAGCTGCTTGATCGTCAGCAGGTCGGCGAGCGCCTGCAGCGGATGGTCGCTGCCGGACAGCATGTTGACCACCGGCACCGGGCTCGCGGCGGCAAGCGCCTCGAGCAGGCCATGGTCGAACACCCGCGCGCAGGTGACGCCGTGGAAGCAGGCAAGCGTGCGGGCAATGTCCTCGACGCTCTCGCGAGTCCCGATCCCGAGCTCGCCGGGCGTCAGATAGACGGGGTGACCGCCAAGCTGGTGGACCGCGAGCTCCATCGAGTTGCGGGTGCGGGCGCTTGGCTTCTCGAAGTAGAGCGCGGCGCCGCGCCCTGCGAGGAGCGGGGCGGGGGCCGCTTCGGCCAGCGCAAGGATCGCTTCGAGGTTGGCTGCGGCGAGACCGTCGAGGGAGAGAAGGTGCTTCACCAATTGGCCTCCGCCTTGATCATCGTCCCGATGCCGTGGCGGGTCAGCAGTTCGATCAGCAGCGCATGGGGCACGCGGCCGTCGATGATGTGGGCAAAGGCGACGCCCTGCTCGACGGCGTCGGCGCAGGCGGTGAGCTTGGGGATCATGCCTCCGCCGACGCTGGCATGGCTGATCCGCTCGCGAAGTTCGGGCGCGGTCAGCCGGGGAATGAGCGTTGTTTCGTCACTGGCGTCCTCAAGGAGGCCGGGCGCGGCGGTCAGGTAGACGATCTTTTCGGCCTTCATCGCGATGGCGATGGCCTTGGCCGCTTCGTCGGCATTGACGTTGTGGGGCTGGCCGTTTGCGTCGGCGCCGATGGTCGAGACGACCGGGATGATCCCGTCGTCGAGCAGGCGCAGGAGATGCTCGGCCCGAACCTCGGAGACGTCGCCGACGAAGCCGAGCTTGGAATCGCGCGCGGTGACCCGGAGCAGCCCGGCATCCTCGCCCGACACGCCGACCGCGACCGGCTCGTCGGCGGCGGCATTGTTGATCGTCGCGACGAGGTCGCGGTTGATCTTGCCGACCAGCACCATGCGGACGATCTCGAGCGTCTCGGCATCGGTGACTCGAAGGCCATTGTCGAACCGCGGCTCCTTGCCGACGCGGCGGAGCATGACGTCGACCTGCGGGCCGCCGCCGTGGACCACTACGCAGCGCACCCCTACCGAGCGGAGCAGAAGCACGTCCTGGGCCAGCGCACGGTCGCTCTCAGGGTCGATTGCGGCGCCGCCCAGCTTCACCACCACGACCTTGCCGGCGAACTGCTGGATGTAGGGAAGGGCGTCGACGAGGATCTCGGCCGTGCTCGAGGGCGTGAGCAGGCTCCGCGCCAGCGCATCGCCGTGGCTCGAGGCCGAGGCAGGAACGTCGAGGGACAGGATCTCGGTCATGACGTGACGCTGTTTTCCTTGATGTAGCCGGGGCCAAGGTCGACCCCGATCATCCGCGCTTCACCGCTTCCGGTGCCGAGGCGGACCTCGATCGCGAATTCGGTGCCGAGCATATGGTCGGTCAAAGCCTGCGCGTCATGATCGATCCCGACCCCGCCCCTGGCGACCATGATCCCCCCGTAGAGGACGGCGCTGCGCTCGACATCGAGCTCGACGCCCGCCGACCCGGCCGCGGCAAGGAGGCGGCCCCAATAGGGGTCGGCGCCATACCAGCTGCATTTGACGAGATTGTTCTCGGCGATCGACTTGGCCGCGCGGCGCGCCTCCCCGTCGTTGGCAGCGCCGGTGACGTGAAGATGGGCAAGGCGGGTCATGCCCTCTGCATCATGCGCCATCTTCATGGTGAGGTCGCGGCAGGCCTGCTGGATCGCGCGGGCAAAGCCGTCGAGATCGCCCGGCTTGCCACGACGGCCGCTGGCGAAGACCATCGCCGTGTCGTTGGTCGAGGTCGCGCCGTCGACGTTGAGCGTGTTGAAGGTCTGGTCGCTTGCGTCGCGGAGCATCGCCTGGAGCGCCGCATGGGGCACGTCGGCATCGGTGGTGAGGAAAGCGAGCATGGTCGCCATGTTGGGCGCGATCATGCCGCAGCCCTTGGCCATGCCGCCGATCGTCCAGCCGTCACCGCGCACGACCACTTCCTTGGCGACATGGTCGGTGGTGAGGATTCCCGCCGCGGCATCCGCGCCGCCCTCGACCGACAGATCGGCGGCAAGCTTCGGGATGGCGGGCAGGATCACGTCCATCGGCAGGGGCGTGCCGATGATCCCGGTCGAGCAGACCAGCACGTGGCCGCTGCCCGCGCCAAGGGCCTGCGAGGCCGCCATCTGCATCGCCTGGGCGTCGCGATACCCGGCCGCGCCCGTTCCGGCATTGGCGTTGCCGCTGTTGACCACGACCCCGACGGCCTTGCCGCCATTGGCCGCAAGGAGGGCGCGGTCGAGTTGCACGGGGGGCGCGCAGAACTTGTTCTGGGTGAAGACGGCGGCGCAGGTGACCGGCGCCCGGTCCTCGGTCGCAAGCAGCGCCATGTCGAGCTTCTTGCGCTTGATTCCGGCATGGAGACCCGAGGCGACGAAGCCCTCGGCGGCGGTTACGCTCATGGAAATACTCCTTCGGCGGCAAGGCCAGCGGCCTCGTCCAGCCCGAACATCAGATTGGCGCACTGGATCATCTGTCCGGCGGCGCCCTTGCCAAGATTGTCGATCGCGCCGAGCGCGACGACGCGCCGGGTGCGAGGGTCGAAGCGGGCCGAGACCACGGCGCCGTTGCTTCCCGCGACCCATTTGGTCGAGGGGGGATCGTCGCTGACCCGAACGAACGGCTCATCCGCATAGGCCGCGCGAAGGACGCCGAGCGGCTCGCCCGGATCCATGTCGCGCGCCGCGCTCGCATAGCAGGTGGCGAGAATGCCACGGGTCATGGGCGCGAGGTGCGGCGTGAAGAGGACGGTCGCACCCAGTTCCTGCTCCATCTCGGCGGTGTGCCGGTGGGTGAGGAGGCCGTAGGCCGCGAAGCTGCCGTCGACCGTGTTGAAGGCAGTGCCTTCCTTGAGCCCGCGACCGGCGCCGCTGATCCCGCTCGCCGCATCGACGATGATGCTGGCGGAGTCGACGAGGCCGGCGTCGACCAGCGGTTTCAGCGCGAGGATGGTCGCGGTCGGATAACAGCCGGCCGCCGCCACCGCCTGCGCCTTGCGGATCGAGTCGCGGTGAAGCTCGGGAATGCCGAAGACGAACCGGTCGAGGAGATCGGCGGAGCCATGCGCCTCGCCATACCATTTTGCATAATCCTGCGCATCATGCAGCCGGAAGTCGGCGCCGAGGTCGACCAGCTTCTTGCCCAAGCCGAGGATGTCGCCAGCGATCTTCTGGCTTTCGCCATGGGGGAGGGCGGCGAAGACGAGATCGACGTCGGCAAGGGCGTCGATCGAGAAGCGCTCGACCGTAAGCGCCGCGGCCGGACCGGCCAGATGCGGGTGAACGGTCGCGAGCGACTGGCCGGCCTTGCTGTCCCCGAACACGCGCGTGGCCGCGAGCGCCGGGTGGCGCGCGAGAAGCCGGAGCAGTTCGCCGCCGACATAGCCGGAGGCTCCGAGGATGGCAGTTCGAATCATGGGAGGCGGCCTATGGTCCTGTTTGCATCTCTATGCAACCTCATGCATAAACGTGACATGACTGATGCGCGAAACCGGCGACTGGCGGCGCTTGCCGACCTTCTTCGACGACGAAGCCTGACCCGCCAGGACGCGCTCGTCGCCGAGCTCCGCGCGCTCGGCCACGACGTCACCCAGGCGACCGTCAGCCGTGACCTTGACCAGCTTGGCGCGATCAAGCTGCGCCGCGGGGGCGAGACCCGTTATGCGCTTCCTGAAGCCATCGGTTCCCTGCCGCCCAGCGAAGTGCGGCTGAGAAGCCTCTTTTCCGAGTGGGTCCGTTCGATCGCGCCCGCGGCGAGCCTCGTGATCCTCAAGACACCGCCCGGCTCGGCGCACCTTGTCGGGGTGGCGCTCGACGCCGCCGCGCTACCTGCGGTCGCGGGCACGATCAGCGGCGACGATACCCTGTTCGTCGCGACCGGCTCCGATGCCGAGGCCCGCGCGCTGGCGGCCGAATGGCGGGGGTGGCTCGGGGCCTAGACGGCGTCGGAGAGGTTCGCCGGACCGAAGCCGTGCGGAATGAGGTCGGAGATAAGGTGCCGCTCGACCACCGAGCCGTCGCCGCTGGCACAGAGGATCTCGATGTCGCGGCCGCCGAGCTGCGCGGCTTCGAGGATCGCCTGGCGGCAACCCCCGCAGGGGCTGACAGCCTGGGCACCCGCCAGCGCCTCGCCAGAGCCGTCGCCGCCGGCAACGGCGATTCGCGCGACATTGGTCAGTCCGAACTGGTGCTGCGCCGTGGTCAGCGCGCTCTGCTCGGCGCAGATGCCGAGCCGGTAGCAGGCATTCTCCATATTCGCGCCGGTGACCAGCTGGCCGTCGCTGGCGAGAATCGCGCAGCCGACCGAGAAGCCGGAATAGGGGGCATAGGCCTTGAGCGCGGCGGCGCGGGCGGCGGCAATCAGTTCCTCGTCGGTCATTCGCGCCTGTTAGTCAGGCCCCGTGCTTTCGTCACCCCGGGCTTGACCCGGCGCGTGCGCTTCTTTTCCTTGCCAGCGCGGGAACCCGATCGCGGACCGGGCAAGGGGGAAATGGAGCGAATGGACGAGGTGAAACGGGTCGAGGCCGCCAGCCTTCACGGGCGGCCGCTACGCTATTTCGACCTCGTCATGGCGGCCTTCGTCGCCATCCTCCTGCTGTCGAACGTGCTCGGCGCGGGCAAGGTGGCGCAGATCGACCTTCCGCTGATCGGGCTGTGGCCGTTCGGCGCGGGGATCCTCTTCTTTCCGCTGTCCTATGTCATCGGCGACCTCTTGACCGAGGTCTATGGCTATGCCCGGGCGCGACGCTGCATCTGGGTCGGGACGGCGGCGCTGCTGTTCATGGCCTTCATGAGCTATGTCGTGGTCAAGCTCCCCCCGGCACCGACGTGGGGCGGACAGGCGGCCTATGAACAGGTGTTCGGGCAGGTTCCGCGAATCGTGCTCGCTTCGATCGTCGCCTTCTGGGCGGGCGAATTCGTCAATTCGCTGGTCCTCGCGCGGATGAAATTGTGGACCGGCGGGCGGCACCTGTGGACCCGCACCATCGGAAGCACGGTCGCCGGTCAAGGTGTGGACAGCCTGATCTTCTATCCGCTCGCCTTCTGGGGCGCCCAGGGCTGGACCAACGAGCTTGTGCTCAAGGTCCTGCTGACCCAATGGGCGCTGAAAGTTGCCTGGGAAGCGCTGCTGACCCCGGTCACCTATGCGGTGGTCGGGTTCCTCAAGCGGCGCGAAGGAGTGGATGTCTTCGATGAGCGTACCGATTTCACGCCTTTCGCTGCTCGCGTGTAGCGCTGTTCTTTCGGCCTGCGCGGTCCAGCCTGCCCGGATCGCCGAGGCGCCGCTGCCGACCGCTCCGGTCGAAGTGCAGATCCTCGGCATCAACGATTTCCACGGCAATCTCGAGACGCCCAAGGACGCGGTGCCGCTGCGCAACGCGGACGGGTCGACGACCAGATATCGGGCCGGTGGCGCGGCGCAGCTGGCGGCGACCCTGCGTCGTCTGCGCGAGGGGCGGCAGAGCGTCACCGTCGCGGCCGGCGACCTTATCGGCGCGAGTCCGCTGGTCTCCGCTTATTTTCTCGACGAGCCGACGATCAAGGCGCTCGGCCTTGCCGGGCTCGAGCTTGCCGCGGTCGGCAATCACGAGTTCGACAAGGGTGGGGCGGAGCTGCTTCGGATCCAGAATGGCGGCTGCGAGAAGCTGACCAGCCGGGTCCCCTGCCGGGTCGAGCCGCATGCCCCGGCCCGCTTCCGCTACCTCGCCGCGAACGTCCTCACCGAGAAGGGCACGACCCTCTTCCCGGCGACCGCGGTGAAGCAGGTCGGCCCGGTGAAGCTCGGCTTCATCGGCATGACGCTCAAGGAGACGGCGACGCTGGTCACGCCGGCCGGGGTGAAGGGCTTGACCTTCGCCGACGAGGCGGCCACCGCCAATGCACTGGTGCCCAAGCTCAAGGCCGAGGGGGCCAATGCGATCGTCCTCCTCATCCATCAGGGCGGGCGGGTGCCACCGACCTATGACGCGTTCGGCTGCGACGGGCTTTCGGGCGAGATCGTGCCGCTGCTTGGGCGGCTCGATCCGGCGATCAGCGTCGTGGTCAGCGGTCATACCCATCACGCCTATGCCTGCACGGTCGATGCCGGCGGGGCGCCGCGACTGCTCACCAGCGCGGGCAAGAACGGCTATCTCGTCAGTGACATCCGCCTCCGCTTCGATCCCGCGAGCGGGCGCATGGTCGCGGCCTCGGCGTCGAACGTTCCCGTCCTGGCCGAGCGTGATCCCGAGGTGCAGGCGCTGGTCGATCGCTATGCCGAGGCGGCGCGGCCGGCTTCCGAGCGGGTGGTCGGCCGGCTGATCGGCTCGGCGATGAAGGATCCCGACGATCATGAGAGCTCGGCCGCCGAGCTCATCTCCGACGCGCAGCTGGCCGCGACCCGCGACCCGACCCAGGGCGGCGCGCAGATCGCCTTCATCAACGCGAGCGGGGTCCGCACCGATCTCATCCCGCGTGCCGACGGGACCATCACCTATGGCCAGATCTTCGCGATCCAGCCGTTCGGCAACAATCTGGTGGTGAAGAGCCTGACCGGAACGCAGCTGAAGCGCCTGCTCGAGCAGCAGTTCAAGGTCGAAAACGGCAAGGCCCGGATCGGGTCGATGCTCGTGCCGTCCGCGGGCTTCACCTTCCGCTACGACCTGTCGAAGCCCGAGGGCGAGCGGATCGTCGACATGCGGCTGAATGGCCGGCCGATCGACCCGGCCGCAACCTACCGGGTCAACACCAATAACTTCCTTGCCAGCGGGGGCGACGGCTTCTCGGTGCTCTCCGAGGGCAAGGATGCCTATGACGCGGGGCTCGACCTCGACGCGCTGGAGGCATGGCTCGCGACCAACCCCACCGCGCCGAAGGTCGGCCGGGTCAGCGGGGTTTGACGAACCGCAAGGTCATCCGGTCGCTTTCGCCGATCGCCGCATATTTCGCTCGGTCCTGGTCGCCGAGGCGGTAGGTCGGCGGGAGCGTCCACACGCCCTGCGGCCAGTCGGTGGTATCCTTGCGGTTGGCATTGATCTCGCTCGCACCGGCGAAGCGGAAGCCGGCCTGCTCGGCGAGGCGGCGGACGGTCGAGACCTTGAGGTAGCCGCTGCTCTTCTCGCGCGCGCCGTCGGCGCTCTCGGGCAGCCGATGCTCCTCGATCCCAAGGACCCCGCCGGGCTTCAGCATCGCGTACATCTGCTGGAAGGCTTCCGCCGCATAGGGCTGATCGCCCATCGCCCAGTTGTGGACGTTGCGGAAGGTGAGCACCACGTCGGCCGAGCCGTCGGGGACCTTGGCCTGGCCGGCCTCGCGGTTCGGGAAGATGGCGAGCCGGGCCTTGCCGTAGAGCGCCGGATTCTTGGCCGCCAGCGCCCGGAGGCCGTTGAGCCCGCGATCGGGCGCGGCGGCATAATAGGTCCCGCCGCCGTTCAGCACGTAAGGCGCGACGATCTCGCTGTACCATCCGCCGCCGGGGAAGATCTCGACCACCGTGTGGTTCGGCCGGACGCCGAAGAAGGCAAGGGTGGCCTGCGGATTGCGATAACGGTCGCGGGCGCGATTCGAATCGCTCCGGGCCGGGTTCGCGACGGCGGTCGACAGCGCCGCCCGGTCCTTGCCGGCGAGCGGTTTCACGCTCTGTCCCACCGCCGACACGCTGATGCCGAGCGCCAAAATTGCGGGAATCGTCACAAGTCGGCGCATCGAGCTCATATCCTTTTCGCGGTTTTCGGCCATCGGCGATCGATCGCCGTTGCCCCGACCATGGCCGGTCTGGAAGCGGGGGGCAAGGAAACAGAAGTTTAACGAGTGACCGTCCATAGGCGGGACATGCCGGCCTCGCCCCAGCGCACCTCACCCCGAGGTGCCCCGCTCGCTGCGCCGCCCTTGTGGGCGGACGGGCCGGTGTTGCTCGACGCCCTGCCGATCTCGGCTGCGATCCTCGAATATGACGGGAGCGAAGTGCGGATCACCGCGCACAACAGCCGCTTCGAGGAAGCGGTGGCGCTGTCGACCGCGAACACGCTCGCCGGCCTGCGCAAGCTGTGCCTCAGCGGCGAGGGCCTGATCGCGACCCACCTGTGTGACTGGTTCAGTGGCGAGCAGCTCCGCCCGGACCTCGACTTCCGTGACGGGGCCGGGGTCGCGGCGCGCTTCTACCGACTGAAGCTTGCGCCGCTGCCGAGCCATGGCGATTGGAAGCGGGCGCTGCTGTCGGTGGTCGACCGCACCGCCGAGGTCCAGGCCGAACGTACCCTGCGCGCGGAAATGCTGCGCGACAGCCTTACCGGTCTGCCCAACCGGCTCGCCTTCACCGAGATGGTCGAGGCTAAGGGACGCGATACCGATCCCGATGGCCAGGGCCATGCGGTGCTGGTGGTCGACATGCTCCGCTTCAGCCGCATCAACGAGAGCATGGGCAGCCTCGCCGGCGATGAACTGCTCATCACCTTCGCTCGCCGCCTGATTTCCGCCTTGCGTGCCGGCGACAGCCTCGCCCGGACCGGCGGCAACGAATTCGGGATCGTGGTCGCGCTTCGCCGCGGCATGGCCGATGCGCTGAAGGCCGCGAGCCGGATCCAGGACGCGATGAACGCGCCGTTCAAGCTGAGCGAGCTCGAGATCAAGGTCGAGTGCGCCATCGGCCTTGCGATCATGCAGCCCGGGCAGGACGCGGAGGAGCTGTTCCGCAACGCCCAGTTCGCTGTGAAGCAGGCAAAGGCCAGCGGGCGCCCCGAAATCTACGAGCCCAAGGAAGCGAGCCTCGCCCGGCGGCGCTTCTCGATCGAGACCGAGCTTCGCCGCGCGCTCGACCGCGACCTGCTCGATCTCCACTACCAGCCACTGGTCGACCTCAAGACCGGCGAGGTGACCGGCTTCGAGGCGCTTGCCCGCTGGAACCATGAAGAGCGGGGCGAGATCAGCCCGACCGAATTCATTCCCGTCGCCGAGGAAAGCGGACTGATCCTCAGCCTCGGGCGCTGGGCGATGCACCGCGCCGCCGAGACGCTCGCCCGGTGGGACGAGGAGTCCGGCCAGCAGTTGCCGCTCTATGTCGGGGTCAATCTGTCGGCGATCCAGGTCGCCCGCGACGACATCGCCGAGATGGTCGCCGGCGCGCTGCGCTCGACCGGGCTTGGCGGGCACCGGCTGACGCTCGAACTGACCGAAAGCTCGATCGTCCAGGACCCGCGCCGCGCGACCCGCGTGTTCGATGCGCTGAAGGCGCTCGACGCGACGGTGGCGATGGACGATTTCGGGACCGGCTATTCGAGTCTCGCCTATCTTCAACGACTTCCGATCGATGTCCTCAAGATCGATCGCAGCTTCGTCACCGGCATGATGATCGATCCCGACAGCGTGGCGATCGTGCGCGCGGTGCTGAGCCTTGCCGACGCGCTCGGCATGTCGACGACGGCGGAAGGGATCGAGAGCCGCGAATTGGCGACGACGCTGGCCGCGCTGGGCTGCGCCTCGGGCCAGGGCTATTTCTTCGCGAAGCCGCTCGTCGCCGACGAAGCGCTCGATTACTGGCGCAGCCGGATGCGGGCCTCGTCGCTCAAGCCCTCGGTGCTGGCCTCGCGGCTCTGATCAGTCGCGCGGCGCCGCAGCGCGCTGCAGCCGGTCGTTGATGGCGAGGCCAAGTCCCTCTCGGGGAATGGGCGCGACGGCAAGTCGCGGCGCGGGCGAGGCGTCGGCCTCGTGCAGCAGGTCGAACAGGCGCGCGGCGGCTTCGACGAGGTCGCCGGAGGCGCTGAGATTGGCGCGGCCTTCGACCGGACCAAAGCCGATCAGCCATTCGTCGCCCTGCGCTTGCGTCGCGTTCAGCCGAAGCGGTTTCGACGGAGCATAATGACTTGCCATCATGCCGGGGGCTTCGATGCCCATCGTTCCTTCGGTTGCCCCGGGCACGAGGACCGGGCCGTGACGGAGGAGCCGGAGCGGACCGCCGGTCGCGGCGATGATCGTGCTTTCCACCCCGTGGGCCGTCGCTCCGCCGTCGATTACCAGCGGGATGCGCCCGTCGAGCGAGAGCAGGACATGCGCGGCGCGGGTCGGGCTGATCCGGCCGCTGGCGTTGGCGCTTGGAGCGGCGAGGGGACGTCCTGCTACCTCGAGGAGGGCGCGCATCACCGGATGGGCTGGAACGCGGATTGCGATCGAGGGGAGGCCTGCGGTCACGATGCTCGCGATCGGGCTTCCGGCGCGGAGCGGAACGACAAGGGTCAGCGGTCCCGGCCAGTGCGCCTCGGCCAGCGCCCGGGCCTCGGGTGAGAAGTCGCCCAGTTGCTCGGCCGCGGCGAGGTCGGGGACATGCACGATCAGCGGATTGAAGCTCGGCCGCCCCTTCGCCGCATAAATTCCGGCGACGGCCTCGGCATTGGTGGCATCGGCGGCGAGGCCGTAGACGGTTTCGGTAGGCACGGCGACGGGCCGGCCAGCGCGGATCAGCGCGGCAGCCTCGGCGATCGCCTCGGGCCCGAAGGGCCGTATGTCGGTGCTCTTGCCCGTCATCGCTCCGCCGCTATGGCAAAGGCGAAGCAGTCACAAGGGAATGGACGGTTATGGCACTCCGCTGCCCGGTTGAGGAACAGAGGTTCGTACTCGAGCAGGTCGTTCGAATTCACGAGCTGACCAACGACGGCGACATCGTCGCGGCCGTGCTCGAGGGCGCCGCCCAATATGCCGAGGGCGAGGTCGAACCGCTGAACCGTGTCGGCGACACGATCGGTGCGAAATGGTCGCCGGACGGCGTCGCCATGCCGGAGGGATTCCACGACGCCTATCGCCAGTTCGTCGAGGGCGGCTGGGGCACGATCAGCGCGCCCGAGGAAGCGGGCGGGCAGGGGCTTCCGCTCGCGCTCGGCGCGGCGGTGATGGAGGATCTGAACGCCGCCAACCTCGCCTTCGCGCTCTGCCCGATGCTGACCATGGGCGCGATCGAGGCGATTTCGGCGCACGGGTCGGACGAGCAGAAGCGCGACTATCTGCCGCGAATCGTCAGCGGCGAATGGCCGGCGACGATGAACCTCACCGAGCCGCAGGCGGGCTCGGACGTCGGTGCGCTGCGGACCAAGGCGGTGCCGAACGGCGACGGAAGCTGGGCGATCACGGGCTCGAAGATCTACATCACCTATGGCGAGCATGACCTTGCCGAGAACATCATCCACCTCGTGCTCGCCCGGACTCCCGACGCGCCTGCGGGGACGCGCGGCATCTCGCTCTTCCTGGTGCCGAAGATCCTGCCCGACGGGCGCCGCAACGACCTTCGCTGCGCCTCGATCGAGCATAAGCTCGGGATCCACGCGAGCCCGACCTGCACCATGGCCTTCGGTGACGAGGGCGGGGCGACCGGCTGGCTGATCGGGCCCGAGCATGGCGGGATGCGCGCCATGTTCACGATGATGAACAACGCCCGCCTCAACGTCGGTTTACAGGGCGTCGGGATTGCCGAGGCGGCGACCCAGCGCGCGGTCGCTTATGCGCTCGGCCGGGTGCAGTCGGCCCGCGCCGGGGGCGAGAGCCGCGAGCCGGTGGCGATCGAGCAGCATCCCGATGTCCGAAGGATGCTGCTGCGGATGCGCAGCCTCACCATGGGCGCGCGGGCGCTGGCTTATTATGCCTTCGGGCAGATCGACCGCGCCCATCGCGGCGATGCGCAGGCGGCGATGCGCGGCGACGTGCTGACGCCTCTGGTCAAGGCCTGGGGCACCGATGTCGGCTGCGAGGTCGCGAGCCTCGGCATCCAGGTCCACGGCGGCATGGGCTTCGTCGAGGAGACGGGCGCGGCCCAGCATCTGCGCGACGCTCGGATCGCGCCCATCTACGAGGGCACCAACGGCATCCAGGCCGCCGACCTTGTCGGGCGCAAGCTCGGGCTCGACCGCGGGCTGGCCTTCGACGGGCTGATCGCCGACATCCGCGCCGAGATCGAGGCGCCGGCGCTGGTCGCGCTGGCCGACGCGGTCGAGATCGCCGCGACGACGCTGCGCAATGCCGGGCAGGACGACCGGCTGGCGGGGAGCTATCCCTTCCTCACCATGTGCGCGGTCCTGACCGCGGGCTGGCTGATGGAGCGTCAGTCGCGCGCGGCGCTCGAGGATACGCCCTTCGGCGCAACCAAGCGCACGGCGGCGGCCTATTTCGCGACCGTGATCGCGACCGAGGCGCTGGGGCTCGCCGCCGCGGCCGAGGCCGGCGCGGACCTGCTCTACAAGATTCCGGCGGAAGCTCTTCTGTAGGTCAGCTCGAACGACCTCGGCCGTTATTGCCGCTCGAGCAGTTCGGCTGGGTCGATCCCGAGGCGGTCCATCTTGGCTCGGACGGCGGGCCATTCCTCGCGGATGAAGATGTCGCGCTCGCTGGTCGAGAGGCGCTCGCGGGCGCCCTGGGCGACGAACATGCCGACCCCGCGCTTGACCACGACGAGACCCTCGTCCTGGAAGCCCTGATAGGCCTTGGCGACGGTCAGCGGGTTGGCGCCCTGCTCGGCGGCGAAGGCGCGAACGCTCGGAAGCGGGTCACCGTCGCGGTACCGCCCCGCGAGGATGGCTTCGGAAATGATGTCGCGAAGCCGGACATAGACCGGCTTGGCTTCGGTGCGGCCTCGGAGCGTCATGCTGTCGTAATACGGTGCGGCGCGCCCTTTGGCAAGGGTCAGGCGGGCGGAGTCCAGTTGCGGACCACCGCGCCAAGATCGGGGCGCGGGCGCTCCTCGAGCGGACGGCCCGGCGAGCCGATGAAGAAGAAGCCGATGATCCGCTCGGACGGGTTGGCGGCAAAGGCTGCGGTGACCAGCGGATCGCTGCTCGCCCAGCCGGTCAGCCAGCCCGCGACATAGCCGTGCGCATGGGCGGCATGGAGGAGGTTCATCGCCGCTGCCCCGACGGACAATTCCTGTTCCCAGACAGGGATCTTGTGCCCGGGCACCGGCGCGGACAGCATCACCACCAGGGACTGGCCTTGCCGGGCGAAGTCCTGCGCCTTCTGGCGATGGGCGGGCCCGGCGTCCGGATCGTTACGGTCGAGCGCCTTCTGAAGAAGGTCGGCGAACGCCTCGCGCTGGTCGGAGCGGACGATCACGAACCGCCAGGGGTGGAGCTTGCCATGGTCCGGGGTCCGCGCTGCAAGGGCGATGATCTCGCGCAATTCGGCTTCGTCGGGGCCGGGGGCGACCATCTCGCGCGGGCGGCCGGAACGCCGGGTGCGAAGGTAGTCGCGGACGGAAGTGAGGTCGTTGAACATGGGCAGGCGCGACATAGGAAGGCGGGGGGCCTGCCACAATGCGCTTGGCAGATGAGACTTATCCCTTAAGGTGCCGCCACTTTTGCCGGCCACGGCCCGGCGTAACTACGGGAATTGTCACGCAATGAAGTCCATGGATCTCTGGCAGGAAGGCGACTGGATCGCCGCCATTGCCGTCTTCCTCCTCGTCGTCTTTCTCGCGATCGGCGGCAAGATTGCCGTTCAGAAGGATCCGGAGTTCGCGGGGCATCCCAAGGGCCTCTACATGCTCTTCTTCGCCGAGATGTGGGAGCGCTTCTCCTACTACGGCATGCGGGCGCTGCTGATCTTCTACCTGACCA
Organism: Sphingomonas sp. SP2; assembly: GCF_058313385.1. NCBI lineage: Bacteria > Pseudomonadati > Pseudomonadota > Alphaproteobacteria > Sphingomonadales > Sphingomonadaceae > Sphingomonas > Sphingomonas sp. SP2. Next base: position 1,705,342 of record NZ_JBZFLD010000001.1, read on the forward strand.
AGCACTGGCTTTTCACCGACAGCAAGGCGTCGCTGATCTACGGTGCCTACACCAGCCTGGTGTACATCACCCCGGTGCTGGGCGGCTATCTGGCCGACCGCTACCTCGGCCAGCGCAAGGCGGTGCTGTTCGGCGGCCTGCTGCTCGCCATCGGCCACAGCCTGATGGCGGTCGAGGGCAATGGCGGCCAGACCGATCCGGCGATCAACGTCTTCTGGGCCGCGCTCGCCTTCATCATCGTGGGCTCGGGCTTCCTCAAGGCCAACATCTCGGTGATGGTGGGCCAGCTCTACAAGCTGACCGACATCCGCCGCGACGGCGCCTACACCGTCTTCTACATGGGCATTAACGTCGGCGCCGCGCTGGGCACGATCCTCGTCGGCTACCTCGGCGAGACCATCGGCTGGGGTTATGGCTTCGGTCTTGCCGGCATCGGCATGCTCGCCGGCCTGATCGTCTTCGTGATCGGCAAGGGTGTCCTCAACGGCGCGGGCGAAGCCCCGGCACCGCTCAGCAAGAACAAGGAGTTCACCCTTTACGGCGTCGGCGTCGCCTCGGTCGCGGTGATCTGGGCGCTGGTCCAGTATCAGGACGTCATCCAGGGCCTGCTGGTCGTCTCGGGCGTCGCCCTCCTCGGCTATGTCCTCTACGAGAGCTTCAAGCTGCCCAAGGAACCGCGCGAGCGCATGTTCGCGATCCTCTTCCTGATCAGCCTCAACCCGCTCTTCTGGGGTCTGTTCGAGCAGGCGGGCGGCTCGATGAGCCTGTTCACCGACAAGTTCGTCGATCGCGGCGGGGTCCCGGCCTCGCTGTTCCAGTCGATCAATCCGATCTTCATCATGATCATGGCGCCGGTCTTCGCGGCGCTCTGGGTGATGCTCGGCAAGCGCAACGCCGAGCCGTCGGCCCCGGCCAAGTTCGGCCTGGCGCTGGCGCAGATGGGCCTTGCCAACCTCGTCCTCGTCTATGGCGCGGAAGCCTTCGGCGTCGCCGCGATGACCCCGGTCATCCTGGTGTTTGCTTATTACTTCTTCGCCACCACCGCCGAGCTCTGCCTCTCGCCGGTCGGCCTCAGCGCGATGAACCGGCTTGCGCCCAAGTTCCTCGCGTCGCTGATCATGGGTGCCTGGTTCTACATGACCGCGGTCGGCAATTTCGTCGCCGGCAAGATCGGTGAAGCCACCGGCGGCCATGACGGCGAGCTCAGCAAGCAAGGTCTGCTCGACATCTACGGGATGTTCGGGTGGATCGCGGTTGGTGCCGGTGTCGTCGTGCTGTTGCTGAGCCCGATCGTGAAGCGCTGGATGCACCTCGATACGCTGGGCAAGGACGACCTCGCCGGTCGGGCCGAGCTGGCCGAGAACGAGGGCCCCGGCATGTTCCCCCAGGGCGAAACCGCGCCCACCGGCCCGCGTCAGGGCTGAGCCGATGCGGCGGGGGCTGATCGGCGCGATCTCGGGGGCGATGGTGGTGGCGGGCTGCGCCACCACCGGGACGGCAACGAAGGACGAGGGGGAGCGGGTCGCGATCGCCGCCGATCCCTTCCCCTCGACCTACCAGCGCTATCCGGGCGCCCCGGTGGTGATCACCGGGGTCACCATCCTCGACGGGGAAGGGGGCCGGATCGACAACGGCCAGATCTACTTCGCCGACGGCAAGATCCAGGCGGTCGGCCAGACGGTCGGCGCTCCCGCCGGGACGCAGGTCATCGACGGCACCGGCAAATATGTGACGCCGGGCGTGATCGACATCCACAGCCACCTCGGCGACTATCCCTCGCCCGGCGTCGCCGCCCATGACGACGGCAACGAGGCCACGGCGCCGGCACGGCCCGAGGTCTGGGCCGAGCATAGCGTGTGGCCACAGGATCCGGGCTTCAGCCGCGCGCTGGCCAATGGCGGGATCACCACCCTCCAGATCCTGCCCGGCTCGGCCAACCTCTTCGGTGGCCGCTCGGTCATCCTGAAGAACGTTCCTGCACGGACCGTGCAGGGAATGAAGTTCCCGGGCGCGCCCTACGGCCTCAAGATGGCCTGCGGCGAGAACCCCAAGCGCGTCTATGGCGACAAGGGCGGGCCGGCGACGCGGATGGGCAATATCGCCGTCACGCGCCAGACGTGGATCAACGCCAAGGCCTACAAGCGCAAGTGGGACGCCTATGAACGCGACGGCGGCGATCCGCCCGAGCAGGATCTGGCGATGGACACGCTGAAGGGCGTGCTCGAGGGCAAGATCCTCGTCCAGAACCATTGCTATCGCGCCGACGAAATGGCGCAGATGATCGACCTGTCGAAAGAGGCAGGCTACAAGATCAGCGCCTTCCACCATGCGGTCGAGAGCTACAAGATCGCCGATCTCCTCCGCGAGAACGGCATCTGCTCGGCGATGTGGGCCGACTGGTATGGCTTCAAGATGGAAGCCTATGACGCGATCCGCGAGAATATCGCGTTCGTCGATCGGGCCGGGGCCTGCGCCGTGGTCCATTCGGACGATCCCAACGGCATCCAGCGCCTCAACCAGGAAGCCGCCAAGGCGATGGCCGCGGGCCGCCGCGCCGGTATCCCCATCACCGAAGAACATGCCTGGACCTGGCTCGGCATGAACCCGGCCAAGGCGATCGGCATGTTCGACCGCATCGGCAGCCTGAAGTCGGGCAAGAATGCCGACGTCGTCCTGTGGAACGGCAATCCGTTCAGCACCTATACGCGGCCCGAGCGGGTCTGGATCGACGGCACGCTCATGTACGACGCCGCCAATCCGCGGCTTCGTCCGGTCAGCGACTTCGAGCTCGGCCAGACCGGCGAAGGAGACGTGAAGTGATCCGCACCGTGATCGCATCGGCGCTCGCGCTCGTCCTTGCCCCGCCGGCTGCGGCGCAGACCATCGCCATCACCGGCGGCACCGTCGCGCTCGGCGACGGGTCGGCGCCGATCCCCAACGGGACGGTGGTGATCAGCAACGGCCGGATTGTCGCGGCCGGGGCCGGGGTTGGCGTTCCCGCTGGCGCCCGGACCATCGACGCGACCGGCAAGTGGGTGACCCCCGGCATCGTCGCGGGCTTCTCGCGCCTCGGCCTCGTCGACGTCGATGCGGTCGACGGGACCAACGACACGAGCTCGGAAGGCCCGTTCAGCGCGGCGCTGGATGTCTCCACCGCGATCAATCCCGGCGCCGCGCCGGTCGCGATCAACCGCGCCGAGGGGATCACCCGCGCGGTGGTCGCGCCGTCGGCGGGCAAGAGCATCTTCGCGGGGCAGGGGGCGCTGATCGACACCGCCGCCGATCCCGAGCCGGTGACCCGCGCGCGCCTGTTCCAATATATCGAGCTTGGCGAGCAGGGCGCGGCGCAGGCCGGGGGAAGCCGTCCCGCTGCCCATGTCCTTCTTCGCAATGCGCTGCGCGAGGCGCAGCAGCTGGCGAGCGGCGCCGCGTCGCCGCGGAGCGAGGCCGGGCGGACCCCGACCGATCCGCGCAACGATCCGGTCGTTTCCAATCCCAACGAGAGCCGCTCCTATGACGCGCGGCGCAACCAGGACGTGCTGCTTACCCGCTTCGACGCGCTTGCGCTGGGGCCGGTGGTGCGCGGGCGGCAGATCCTCCTCGTCCATGCCGAGCGAGCGGCCGATCTTCGCCAGGTCATCGCCCTCAAGCGCGAATTCCCGGCGCTCCGGCTGGTGATCGCCGGCGCCGACGAAGGCTGGACCGTGGCGCGCGAACTTGCCGCCGCCAACATTCCGGTCATCGCCTCGGCGCTGAGCGATCTTCCCGCCCAGTTCGAGAATCTCGCCGCGACGCAGAGCAATGTCGGCCGCATGCGCGCGGCCGGGGTCAAGGTGGCGATCGGCACGCTCAACGACGACGACAGCCGCATGGCCTTCCGCTCGCGCTGGTACGCCGGCAACCTCGTTGGCCTGACCCGGGTGCCGGGCGCCGCGGGCCTGAGCTGGGGCGAGGCGCTGCAGGCGATCACCTCGGCCCCGGCCGACGTGCTAGGCCTGTCCGATGTCGGCAGTCTCGCCGCGGGCAAGCGGGGTGACGTGGTCGTATGGAATGGCGACCCGCTCGACAATCTGAGCGCCGCCGAGATGGTCATGATCGACGGGGTCGAGCAGCCGCTGGTCACGCGCCAGACCCGGCTTCGCGACCGCTACCGGAGCCTCGAGCGCGGCGCCTTGCCGGAGGCCTACCGCCGGTGAGCGCTGCCGCGCTGACGGCCCTCTTCGCGGGGCTGTTCGTCGCGACCCATCTCCTGCTCTCGCATCCGCTCCGCGCGCCGATCGTCGCGCGTCTGGGTGCTAAGGGATTCGTCGGCCTGTACTCGGTGGTCGCCTTTGCGACCTTCGTGCCGATGATCCTTGCCCGGCGCTCGGCCGGCAGCGAAGACTATCTCTGGCCGGTCCCGGCCTGGGGGTGGGACGCCGCCGCCCTCGTGATGTGGCTTGCGGGCATCCTTCTCATCGGCTCCTTCCTGCGCAATCCGGCGATGGAGACGCTGCAGAACCATGATGCGGTGATCGGGAGGCCGACGGGCCTGTTCCGCTGGACTCGGCATCCGATGATGTGGAGCTTCGCCCTGTGGGCGGTGACGCACCTCCTGGTGCATCCCGTGCCGAGCGGCGTTGCGATCGCGGTGGCGGTTCTGTTCCTCGCTCTTGTCGGCGCGGCCGCGCAGGACGCCAAGAAGCGCAGCCAGCTCGGCCCACGCTGGACCGAGTGGGAAGGGCGGACCAGCTTCATCCCCTTTGCCCGGGGCCTGGCCTTCCCCGGCTGGACAGCGCTCCTGGGAGGCACCTTGCTCTGGCTCGGAGCAACCTGGGTGCATCCGCTTCCCGTCGGCCTGTGGCGGTGGCTCGCCTGACGCGCTAGGGCGCGATCATGGCACGCAAATTCTTCGGCACCGACGGCATCCGTGGGCTCACCAACAAGGCTCCCATGACGGCCGATGTCGCCCTCAAGGTCGGGCAGGCGGCGGGGGCGCATTTCCTCCGCGGCGATCATCGCCACCGGGTCGTGATCGGCAAGGATACGCGCCTGTCGGGCTACATGATGGAAAGCGCGCTGGTGGCCGGCTTCACCAGCGTCGGCATGGACGTGGTGCTGCTCGGGCCGATGCCGACTCCGGCGGTCGCGATGCTGACCCGCTCGATGCGCGCCGACCTCGGGGTGATGATCTCGGCCAGCCACAATCCCTTCTACGACAATGGCATCAAGCTGTTCGGTCCCGACGGCTACAAATTGTCCGACGAGGATGAGCTCGCGATCGAGGCGCGGCTCGAGGGCAAGGTCGACCTCGTCGCCGCCGGCAAGATCGGCCGGGCCAAGCGCATCGACGATGCGCGCGGCCGCTACGTCCACTTCGCCAAGTCGACCTTCCCCGAGAAGCTTCGGCTCGACGACCTCAAGATCGTCGTCGATTGCGCCAATGGCGCCGCCTACCATGTCGCGCCCGACGCCTTGTGGGAGCTTGGCGCGGAAGTGATCCCGCTGGGCGTCAAGCCCAACGGCATCAACATCAACGACGCCTGCGGTTCGACCCATCCTCAGCTCCTCCAGGAGACCGTGGTCGCAAGCGGCGCGCATATCGGCCTTGCCCTCGATGGCGACGCCGACCGGCTGATCGTCGTCGACGAGACCGGCAAGGTGATCGACGGCGATCAATTGATGGCGCTGATCGCGCTCGACCAGAAGCGCCAGGGGCTGCTCAAGGGCGATGGCGTGGTCGCCACGGTGATGAGCAACCTGGGGCTCGAACGCTGCCTCGGCGATGCCGGCCTGACGCTCCACCGGACCAAGGTCGGCGATCGCTATGTGCTCGAGGGGATGCGCAGCCTCGGCTGCAACGTCGGCGGCGAGCAGTCGGGTCACATCATCCTGTCCGATCATGCGACCACGGGCGACGGTCTGGTCGCGGGCCTTCAGATCCTCGCGGCGATGGTCTCGCAGCAGAAGGTCGCGAGCGAACTCCTCAACCAGTTCGAGCCCGTCCCCCAGTTGCTCCGCAACGTCCGCTTCAAGGACGGCGAGCCGCTCGCGAACGACCGGGTCAAGGCGATCATCGCCGATGCGGAGCGCCAGCTCGAGGGCCGCGGGCGGCTCGTCATCCGCAAGTCGGGGACCGAGCCGCTGATCCGCGTCATGGCCGAGGGCGACGATGCGGGCGAGGTGGAGACGGTGGTCGCGGGCATCTGTGCCGCGGTCGAGGAGGTGGCCGGCTGATGCTTGCGATGAAACCCGCCTGCGAGCGCTGCCAGGAGCCGCTCCCCGCCCAGCTTCCGGGCGCCTTCATCTGCTCCTTCGAATGCACCTTCTGTTCGCCCTGCGCGGAAGCGCTCGACGAGCGCTGCCCCAATTGCGGCGGCGAATTGCTCGACCGGCCGACGCGGACCAAGGCCTCCGAAGCCCGCGTGGCGAAATCTTAAGCAAGCGCCGTCAGGACAGGGGGACCCCATGACCCAGCAGCGCACCCCCAAGATCCTCATCATCGCCGGCTCCGACAGCGGAGGCGGGGCGGGCATCCAGGCCGACATCAAGACGGTCACCATGCTTGGCGGCCATGCGATGACCGCGATCACCGCCGTCACCGCCCAGAACAGCCTGGGAGTGGACGCCGTCCATCCGGTCCCGGCCGAGATGGTGCTGGCGCAAATCGATTCGGTGCTCGCCGACTTCGGCGCCGACGCGATCAAGATCGGGATGATCGGCTCGGCCTTCACCGCGCGCATGGTCGCCGAGCGGCTCGGCCAGGTGGAAGAGCGGATCCCGCTCGTGTTCGATCCCGTCATGGTCGCCACCAGCGGCGCGACGCTCGCCGACGACGCCACCATCGACGCCTTCGGGACGCTGATGGACCTTGCCACCATCACCACGCCCAACCTGCCCGAACTCGTCCGGCTGACCGGCCGCGAGGATCCGGTCGAGGCGGCGCTCGGGCTGGTCTCGGCCCATCGCTGCGCGGTCCTCGTCAAGGGGGGGCACGATGAAGGCGAGGCGGTCGCCGACGCGCTGATCGAGGAAGATAATCTCACTAGCTGGCAGGGGCAGCGGATCGAGACCCCGCACAGCCATGGCACCGGCTGCACGCTGGCGAGTGCGATCGCGGTCGGTCTCGCGGAGGGCAAGCGGTTGCCCGATGCCGTCGCCATGGCCCGCAATTTCGTGCGCATGGCGCTGCTCGAGGCACCCGGCCTTGGCGGCGGGGCAGGGCCGATGGGGCATGGCAAGGTCCGGCTCGATGTCGGCGGCGCGCCGCGGATCAATCAGGTGACCGTGACCGGCAAGGATTATGCGGCGCAGGTCGCCTTCTATCGCAAGCTCGGGCTCCGGCAGATCGTGGACAGCCCCGAAAACGGCTATGCGCGCTTCGAGGCGTGGGGCGGGACCACCTTCTCGATCCAGATCGACCCGGAAGAAGAAATCTCGCCGACCACCGCCATCTATTTCGAGTGCGACGACCTCGACAGCCGGGTCGAAGCGCTTGCCCGCGCCGGAATCCACTTCGAACATGGCCCGCGCGACCAGCCCTGGCTATGGCGCGAGGCACGCCTTCGGGATCCCGCCGGCAACATCATCTTCCTGTACCGCGCCGGCGAATCCCGACGCTTCCCACCGTGGCGTCTGGGTGACGCCTGACCCATATCGTTTCCGTTTCAAAATAGGGCCTTATTCACCTTGCTTTAAATGCAACCAAAATGGTAGCGACTGCATTCATTCTGGCGGATTGCCGGGTGCTCGGTACCGGAAAGGTGTGCGTGATGAAGAAGTCGTGGGTGAAGCCAGAACTGAAGCGTATGGTTGCTGGCGGTGCGGAAGCGAGCACTGGCGCGCGCAACGAGCCCGCAACCGGCGGTGGGACGAGCCGCCGCTCCTAAATGGCCCTACCCGGCAATGACTATAATTGCCGGCATCTTAAACAAGGACGATGCGGGTTCGGATCAAGGTCCGAGCTTGCCCTCGTACTTGGGTCTAAAATTCCAGTGTTACGACAGTGCGTCTGGAAGATTTTTCCAGGCTGATCTCGCGTGTAAAAATCGCGTCCTCAGCACTGATCGGATGTCCGCACTTTCTGCAGGGTGGCTGGCGGATGCGGACGGTCTTGCCGCGACGCTTAGACTCCCCTCGTCGGCCGATACGACTGCAATTCTGGTAGCGGCGTGGGCACGATGGAACGTGGCAATCGCTCGTAAGGTCGCAGGAGACTGGTGCCTCGCGCTTTGGGATGAAAAACGCCACGAATTAGTGCTGTTGCGTTCGCCAATGGGTAGCCACGCTCTCTACTTCGCGGACTCGAAGAGATCACCGGCATTCGCCTCTTTGGCGCGGCTAGTGCCCGAGCTCCTGGGGGTGCGCCCAACGCCAAATTGGGACGCCATCGCTCATTTTGCCCGTCACATGACCTTGCCTTCGACCCAGACAGGATTTGAAGGCGTCACGCGCTTACCTGCCGGGTGCTTCGCAATCTGGTCCGAAGGTCGCTGGGAAGTCCGCTCACTTTGGACACCCGAAGTCACATCAGGAAAAAGCCAGAATGCGCGTGAGTTTCGCACTGTCTTCGAGCGTTGTGTGGCGGCCACGCTTCCGAAATCAGGACCGATCGCCAGTCAATTGAGCGCTGGCCGCGACAGCAGCGCGGTCACCGCTGTAGCGGCCAGGCTTGCGCCCGGGCGGGTGGTCGGCATTTCGTTCGCACCTCGCCCCGGCTCGGTGCCTGCAGACACGGACAAGCTCATCTTTGATGAGGCCGCCGTCGCTTCGTACACTGCGACGTCACTTGGCATCCCTCATAGCGTCGTCCATGGGGGGAGCCCGGACGAGCAGCTCGCATGGCTCCGCCAATTGCAGCGCTGCGCCCCGTTGCCATTGCTGAGCGCTTCTGGCGCCGGCCTACGAATGGCGATGCTGCAAGCGGCCGCGTCGTTAGGCGCTAGGGTCATGCTGACGGGGGCTTACGGTAATTTGAGTCTGTCAGCTGGGGGATTGTCCTTTCTTGACGCGTTACGTCGCGAAGAAGGAATTTTGACTTGGATCAGAACGTGCAGATCGCTGCGGGGGCGATTAGCACTGCGCACGATCATCTTTCGCAGTCTTCCTCATTTTGTGCGCCGACCAATCGCTTGGCTGCGAAGGAGAAGCACATATCGCGTGCCGCCGATCTGGAAGGGCCCACTTGCGAGGGCAGCACGGGCTCTACCTCGCCAAAGCAATCATGCGGTCGATCCGCGTTCGGAGATACTGCAGGTCATTGGTGAAATGGAGATGGCCGACCCGGCTGCTTATATCCACGGAATTGAACTGCGCGATCCGACAGCCAGTACTGAGTTGGTGGAATTTGTGCTTTCCTGCCCTGCCTCGTCGCTCACGGACGGCAGCCTCGGACGTCCGTTATACGAAGAAGCTTTTGCAGATGTCTTGCCGGCAAGCGTCACCAAGGAACGCCGAAGAGGTCGTCAGGCGGCGGATTGGTGGAAAGCGTTCACAGCTGAACAGCTCAGGACGGAACTCGAGAACCTTGTTCGAAACCCCCTCGTCGGGCGCTGCATCGATCTTGGCGAAGTCGAAGCCTATATCGCCGCTTGGCCGACATCGGCTGACGAGGCCCTGGCGAAGGAAGACATCTTCCAAGAGCTCCTGGTAAGTCTGTCGATTGCGCTATTCCTCGACGAGAACTTTTCATGATCGTCTCTGACATCAGTTGGGTCCAGAACGGATCAAAGTGATAGTATCTGAGTAATTTCGCAAGCGCAGGAATGTTTCTTCCCCAGAGGAGGAGATACGAATGCGCTCCTTTATTGCTCTTATTGTTATCAGTCTTTCTTCTACCGCTTTGGCTAGTGCGCCAAGAGAGCCAGCAGCTGCTGATAAGGGGCCTAATATAAGCTGTATCGTCTTCGACGTCGATGGCACTTGTCTGGTGAACTCCAAACAAGCCAAGGGTAATGACTATAACGATTACATCGACTGGTACACGATGGACGATTATTGCCGTACGCGCGCTACCACGCGAAACGAGAAGCGATGGTGCGAACAACTGGGTTTTGCGACGTCACCCTGACGGTGGGCTCTGCCCCGCAGATCCGGCGCCGCAGCCACCTTCTTTTGCAGGCCGCGCCGCCCTGCTAGCACGACCCCATGCAGCCTTCCGAAACCGAGATTGAAGTCCCGTTCGATGCCGCTCTGTCCGAGCGCTATCTCGTCTATGCGCTGTCGACCATCACCGCCCGCTCGCTGCCCGACGTCCGCGACGGGTTGAAGCCGGTCCATCGCCGGCTGCTGTGGGCGATGCGGCTGCTTCGGCTCGATCCGGCGGGGGCCTACAAGAAGTCGGCCCGCGTCGTCGGTGACGTTATCGGCAAATATCACCCGCACGGCGACGCTTCGGTCTACGACGCGATGGTCCGCCTCGCCCAGGATTTCGCGCTCCGCTATCCGCTCGTCGACGGGCAGGGCAATTTCGGCAACATCGACGGCGATAACGCCGCTGCCTACCGCTATACCGAAGCCAAGCTGACCGCGATCGCGGCGCAGCTCATGCAGGGGCTCGACGACGGCACCGTCGCCTTCCGCGCGACCTACAATGGCGAGGAAGAGGAGCCCGAAGTCTTCCCGGGCCTGTTCCCCAATCTCCTCGCCAATGGCGCAAGCGGGATCGCGGTCGGCATGGCGACCAGCATTCCGCCGCACAATGTCACCGAGCTGATCGATGCCGCCGCGCACCTCATCGACAATCCCGCGGCCGAGACCCGCGACCTGATGGACTTCGTGTCGGGGCCGGACTTCCCGACCGGCGGGCTCGTCGTCGATGCGCGCGAGACGATCCTCGCCGCCTATGAGAGCGGGCGGGGCAGCTTCCGCCTCCGTGCCCGCGCCACGCAGGAGAAGGAGAAGGGCGGGGGCTGGGACCTCGTCGTCACCGAAATCCCCTATGGTGTGCCAAAGGCCAAGCTGATCGAGCAGATCGCGGAGCTGATCGCGAACAAGAAGCTGCCGATCCTCGCCGACGTACGCGACGAGAGCGCCGAGGATCTGCGCATCGTGCTCGAGCCGCGCAGCCGGACGGTGGATCCCAATCTGCTGCTCGAGAGCCTCTACCGGCTGACCGATCTCGAGGTCCGGTTCCCGCTCAACCTCAATGTCCTCGATCAGCATCGCACGCCGGGGGTGATGGGGCTGAAAGGCTGCCTCACCGCCTGGCTGTCTTTCCAGATCGAGGTGCTGCTCAACCGATCGCGCACCCGGGTCGGCAAGATCGAGGACCGGCTCGAGCTGCTCGACGGCTTCCTCATCGCCTACTTGAACCTCGACCGGGTGATCGAGATCATTCGCACCGAGGACGAGCCCAAGGTCGTGATGATGGCCGAGTTCGGGCTCAGCGACCGGCAGGCCGAGGCGATCCTCAACATGCGGCTGCGGTCGTTGCGCAAGCTCGAGGAAATGGAGATTGCCAAGGAGCGGACCGCGCTCGCCAAGGAACGCGACGAGCTGCTCGCCCTGATCGAAAGCCCGCGCAAGCAGCGCAACCGCCTCAAGAAGGACCTCGAAAGCGTCAAGGCGAAGTTCGGCGACGCGCGCCGCACGACGATCGAGGAGAAGCCGCTTGCCGCCCGGGCCGAGATCGACTGGTCGGCGATGATCGAGAAGGAGCCGATCACCGTCATCCTCTCGGCGCGCGGCTGGATCCGGGCGATGAAGGGGCATCTCGCCCCGACCGAGTTCGAGACGCTGAAATTCCGCGAGGGCGACGAATTGTGGGGCAAGCCGCTCCATGCGCAGACCACCGACAAGATCCTGATCGCGGGCGAGAATGGCCGGGTCTATACGCTCGGCGGCGACAAGCTTCCGGGCGGGCGCGGGTTCGGCGAACCGATCCGCCTGGCGATCGACCTTCCCGCCGAGGTCGAGATTGCGGCGATGCTGGTGGTGAAGCCGAGTGCCCGGCTGCTCACCGCGAGCAGCGACGGGCGCGGCTTCGTCACCAGTGGCGAGGCGGTGCTGGCCGAGACCCGCAAGGGCAAGCAGCTGATGAACCTCCGTCCGGGCGCCAAGCTGCAGGTGCTTCGGCCGGTGCCCGAGGGCGCCGACGCGGTCGCGGTGATCGGTGACAATCGCAAGCTCCTGCTGTTCAACCTCGCCGAGCTGCCCGAAATGGGCCGCGGGTCGGGCGTCCAGCTGCAGCGTTATCGCGACGGCGGCCTTGCCGACGTCACGGTGCTCAAGTTTGCCGATGGGCTCAGCTGGAGCATGGGCGGCGACAGCGGCCGGACGCGCAGCGAGACCGACCTCAGCCCGTGGCGCGCGATCCGCGGCGCGAGCGGCCGGATGGCGCCGCTCGGCTTCCCACGCGACAATCGCTTCCAGGGCGAATGATGGACCAGCAGTCGACCAGCCCGACGCTCGGCGAAGTCGTCGACATGATGGAGGGTAGCCCGCTCGCCCTCGACGCCCCGCCGGCCTGGAGCCAAGGACGCACGCTCTACGGCGGGATGACCGCCGCGCTCGGCTGGGCTGCCGCAACCAGGGCCTTGCCCGATCTGCCACCGCTGCGGTCGGTCCATGCCGCGTTCGTCGGACCCGCCGCCGGCCATCTGACGCTTGCGCCCGAGATCCTTCGCCAAGGCCGCTCGGCGACGACCGTCGGGGTCGACGTCCGCGGCGATGCGGGGCTTGCGGCGCGGCTGACCTTCTTCTGCGGCGCACCGCGCGCGAGCAAGGTCGAGCATCAGCGCGTGTCGACCCCGCAGGCACCGGCACCCGACGAGCTGCCGCGCGTGCTCGGAAGCGGGCAGGGGCCGACCTTCGCCGCCAATTATGACATCCGGCACGTGAGCGGGGGGCTTCCGCTGAGCGGCGGGCCGGCCGAGTTCACCATGTGGGCGCGGCTCAAGGAGGATGCCGGGGTCGATCCCCTGGTGTCGCTCATCGCCCTCGCCGACGTGCTTCCGCCCGCGGCGATGCCCGTCTTTCCCGAATTCGGCGTGATCAGCTCGCTGTCATGGAGCTTCGACCTCGATCGCCTGCCCGAGGAAGCGGGGGCCTGGTATCTCGCCACCGCCACTTCGGAGAGCACCGCCGACGGCTATTCGCGTCAGGCGATGGACCTCTGGGACCAGCAGGGCCGCCGCGTGCTCGCAGGGCGGCAGACGGTCGCCATCTTCGTCTGATCAGTCGGCCAGCGCGCTCGTCAGCCATTCGGCGAAGCGCTTGATCTTGGCCACGCGCGCCCGGGCCGGCGGCACGCAGAGCCAGTAAGCGAAGCCGGCGGTCGAGCGCTGCTCGAAGGGCTGGACCAGCCGACCCGACTGGAGGTCGCCGCGCCACAGGAAGGGGGTGAGCAGGGCGAAGCCCTGGCCGCCCATCGCCGCATGTCCTTCATTGGCCTGGCTGTCGAGGCGGATGCCACCCTTCCTGCTGCGGCGGTCATAGGCGATCCCTGCGTCGCCGAACCAGATTTCCCACCATTCGTCCTGCGCCCCGATCAGCGGGAAATCGGGAAGGTCGGCCGGGGTAACCCGGCGCCCGAGCGTGCGCTCGACCTCGTCGAGGAAGGTGGGGCTCGCCATGACGGTGAATTCGCCGCGGATCAGCAGCCGCGAATCGAGGCCGGGCCAGTCGCCTTTGCCTGAGCGAATGGCGACGTCGGCCTCGCCCGCGTGAAGGTCGTGGAGCCGGTTGTCGGTCACGAGCCGAACGGCGAGATCCGGATGCGCGATCTGGAAGCGCCCGAGCGTCCACGCCAGCCAGGTGTTGGCGAACGTATGGGTGGTCGCAACCGTCAGCAACGCCTCGTCCTCGGCCCGGCTGGCGGCAAAAGCCTTCTCGATGAGATCGAATGCCTGGCCGAGCGGCGCAAGCAACTGGCGGCCGAGCGGGGTCAGCCGCGCCCGCCCGCGCTCGCGCAGGAACAGGGCCGCGCCGACCCGGTCTTCGAGGCTTTTGACCTGGTAGGAGACCGCCGCCTGGGTCAGCCCGAGCTCGCTCGCGGCGGCGGTGAAATTCTCGTGCCGGGCGGCGGCCTCGAAGACCCGAACGGCGGCGAGGGGAGGAAGGCTCCGCATCACCAATCCATAAACCAGCCTTATGGCCTCCGCCAGTCATTCGATTGGCGGAACGAGCCGGGCCTTCCTATTCAGACTAGTGTCGCCGGTCGGGGCATCGCCCTTTTCCATCCCGCTGCTTCGTCGGCGACAAGCAACAGGGAAGACAGGGAAGTCATCGCCATGGCTTATGGAGCCGGGCGCGCCGACGAGGCGCGTGCCTTCGCCACCGATAAAGCGCGGGCATCTTGGCGCTTGCTGCCGGCCGACGCTCGGTGGGAAGCCATCGAACGCACCCTTGGTCGTCCCGTCCTGCGTCAGTCGCAAGTCATGGAGGCCAGCAATGAGGGACGAAATGTACGACCGTGAATTCCAGGAAGGGCGCGAGGCGCTGAACGGCGGGATCGACCGCCTGCTCGCGCGGGTCGTTCGCTTCTGGCTGGCGATCGGCAAGGCGCACGCCCGTTCGGCCTGGAACGCCCCATGGCGCCGGATCGAACGGCGCCGCCGGGACGGCATCGCCTAGGCTTGCTCAATCAATGATATAATGTCACCTTGCCTGTCCTAATGGAGGGCTAGGTGATGCGTTCATATCTGCTGGCGAGTGCGGCGGCGCTGTTGCTGTACGGATGCTCCGAAGAACAGCCGAAGCGGGCTGCGGAGGAATTGCGGACCTTCGACGTCAGTGAAGCGCCGCCCGTGTCGCCCGCGCCGCCGCCGATGGCCCCGCCGCCGACCGTGTCCGCCGCCATTCCCTCCCGGGAGAGTGCGGACGGGGCAGGGCCGGACATCAGCGTGACCTCGGCGCCCGGCGTCGCCTTCAACTATCGCTATGCCTATCGCCTCGCCAACGCCCGGATCCAGGCGGCGCAGGAAGCGCATGCGCAGATGTGCGAGAAGCTTACCGTCGCCCGCTGTCGGATCACCGGCATGCGCTACAGCCTGGTCAACGAGCGGGACATCGCCGCGAGCCTCGAGCTCAAGCTCGACCCCTCGGTCGCCCGGCAGTTCGGCAAGGATGCGACCAAGATCGTCACCGATGCCGAGGGCATGCTCGTCGACCAGCAGATCAGCGGGGTCGACATGGCGCCGACGATCGAGGGCGCGGATCGGGGTCGCGCGGCGCTCCAGGACGATCTCGACCGGGTCAACCGCGAGCTTGCCCGCTCCGGCCTCAGCAATGTCGTTCGCGACCGTCTGCTGACCGAGCCGGCGCAGCTGCGCGATCGGATTCGCGCGCTCGGCGCCCAGAAGAAGGATGCCGAGGACAGCCTCGCGACGACCCCGATGATGTTCGTCTACGGATCGGGCGCGACGGTACCGGGGTTCGATGAGGAGCGGCCCATCGCGACCGCCTTCGTCCGCGCCGGCCTCGCCTTCGAGCGTGCGGCGGCCTTCCTCATCGTCGCGGGCGCGACCCTCCTTCCGTGGGCGGTGATGATTGGCTTGCTCGTCTGGCTGTGGCTGCGCTTCCGCGTTGGCGCCTGGCTGAGCCGGAAGAGCGACGAGGCCTTCGCCCGCGAGCTCGCCCAACCCTGAGCCTTAATTGCATGGGAAGCGGCGGCTCTCTATGGCGGTCCAAACCTCACCATAGAGAATTGGAACGTCACGCATGGCTCGCCGCCGCCAGATCTACGAAGGCAAGGCCAAGATCCTTTACGAGGGTCCGGAGCCCGGAACGCTGATCCAGTATTTCAAGGACGATGCGACCGCCTTCAATGCGCAGAAGCGCGGCACGATCAACGGCAAAGGCGTGATCAACAACCGCATCTCCGAGCATATCTTCACCTCGCTCAGCACGATCGGCGTCCCGACCCACTTCATCCGCCGCCTCAACATGCGCGAGCAGCTGGTCCGCCAGTGCGAGATCGTGCCGATCGAGGTGGTGGTCCGGAACGTCGCGGCGGGGTCGCTGTCGAAGCGCCTGGGGATCGAGGAGGGGACGCAGCTCCCTCGCACGATCATCGAATATTATCTCAAGGACGATGCGCTGGGCGATCCCCTCGTCGCCGACGAGCATATCGCCTGCTTCGGCTGGGCCACCCAGGATGAGATGAACGACATCGCCGACATGGCGATCCGCGTGAACGACTTCATGGCTGGCCTGTTCGCCGCGATCGGAATTCGGCTGGTCGACTTCAAGCTCGAGTTCGGGCGGGTGTGGGAGAATGATTTCTCGCGCATCATTCTTGCCGACGAGATCAGCCCCGACGGCTGCCGCCTGTGGGACATGCGTTCGGGCGAGAAGCTCGACAAGGATCGCTTCCGGCAGAATCTCGGCGGCGAAGCCGAGGCCTATCAGGAGGTCGCGCGGCGCCTTGGCCTGCTCGAGGGACAGGAAGGCGAAAATGCCGTCCTCGATTTCGACAGTCATCGGAAGAAGCGCGGCAAGTAATCATCTGCCGTAAAGCCGACACATTGATGAACATCTGTTCAGTCTTGCCAGGTCCAGGCTGAACAGATCGTCAGAAATGATGGTTTTCCAGCAACGGTGCGTCGGTTCGTCGAAAAATTCGCAACCTTTGCTCGGATTGTCTCTTGGAAGTCGTGCGCTGCACAACCAGATGCGGCGCTGAGCGGGAACGTAACAGTCCCGTTCCAATGATAATCAGGAGAATATTCGTGAACAAGTTTGTTGCGCTTGCCGCTGTCGCGTCCGCCGCCCTTGCGGCCACCCCGGCCCTTGCGGCTGCCCCGACCGGCCCGCGCGTTGAAGGCATCGTCGGCTACGATGCCGTTCGCGTTGACCTGAGCGACGCCGGTATCGACGGCAAGTTCAAGGACGAGGGCGTCCTGTACGGCGTCGGCGTCGGTTACGACTTCGGTCTCAGCAACGGCGTTTCGCTCGGTGCCGACCTCGAGGCGACCGACTCGAACACCAAGGAGAGCAACATCGCCGGGACCCTGAAGACCGGCCGTGACCTCTACGCCGGTGGCCGCGTCAGCTTCCCGCTCGGTGCCGATGGCAGCAACGTCTACCTGAAGGGCGGCTACACCAATGCCCGCTTCAAGGCTTCGGACGGCACCATCAGCGCTTCGGAGAACCTTGACGGCTACCGCCTCGGCGCCGGTGCGCAGTTCGCGCTGAGCGGCAAGGCCTATGTCGGTGGCGAGTATCGCTACAGCAACTACGAGCAGGACGTTGAGCGTCACCAGCTCGCGCTGACCGTCGGGACCCGCTTCTAAGCGCGTCGACCCAAGCGAAAGATCGGGGCGTCCGGAGCAATCCGGGCGCCCCTTTTTTCATGCGCGCGCAGATGTGGTAGGATCCCTGCTCAACTCTATGGGAGGGCGACCATGGAAGAGGAAAGCCGGATCTATTTCGCCCGCCGCGCGGCCGAGGAACAGGCCCGGTCCGAAGCGGCGAGCGACCCGGTCGCAGCCGAGGTGCACAAGAAGCTTCAGCGCGTCTATGTCGAGCGGGCCAGCGTCGGGGACCGCGCGCTCGAACGCGACATCGTCGGCTAGGCGCCGCCGAGCGTCTTTCGCGCCTGCTCGAGCCGCGACGCCCGGGCGCGGGCCCGCTCGGCCTTGAGAAGGGGATAGCCGGCACCGGCCTCGGCGCGGAGGCTGGCGGCGAAGTCGTCCGATCGGAGTTCCTCCAGCAGTGCCCGCATCCGGACCTTGCTGGCGTCATCCACGATCCGAGGCCCGCCGAGGGTCGCGCCAAATTCGGCGGTGTTGCTGATCGCCTCGCGCATTCCCGCGATGCCGCGCACCGAGACGAGGTCCGCCAGGAGCTTCAGCTCGGAGATGCATTCGAGATAGGCGAGCTGGGGATCGATCCCGGCTTCCACCAATGTCTCGAAGCCTGCCTCGAGGATTGCCGGGACCGCGCCCCAGACCACCGCGCCTTCGTTGAAGAGGTCCGACAGCGTCTCCTGCTCGAAGGTCGAGCGGAGGACGCCCGCGCCCGCGCGGCCGGCACCGAGCGCCACGGCATAAGCGAGGGTCAGCGGCCAGGCATTGCCCGTCGCGTCGCGCGCGACCGCGGCCAGCGTCACCATGCCCTTGCCCTGCGTATAGAGCGTCCGCAGCGCGGCGCCCGGGCCCTTGGGGGCGACCATGATGACGTCGAGGTCAGGCCGCGCATCGATCAGGCGATAATGGATGCAAAGGCCGTGCGCGAAGCCGAGCGCGGCGCCCGGGCGGATTGAGTCGGCAATCTCCGCATAGATGTCGGGCAGATGCTCGTCGGGCGCGAGGAGCATGACGAGGTCGGCCCCGCTTGCGGCTTCTGCCGGCGGCATGACGGCGAGCTTTTCGCCCCGAGCCTCGGCAGCGCGCGCGCTTCCGGCCCGCAGACCGACCCGCACGGCAATCCCGCTGTCGCGGAGATTGAGCGCCTGCGCCCGACCCTGATTGCCATAGCCGATGATGGCCACGACCTTGTCGGCAAGCGGGGCAGGGTCGAGCTCGGCATCGTACAGCATCACTTGCCCTTAGCCGCCTCCAGCAGCCGTCCCAAGCCATCCTCCGCCGTTAGCGGCGCGACGCCGAGTTGCTGGTGACGGAACCAGGTGCGCTGGCGCTTGGCATATTGCCGGGTGGCGAGCTGGCCCGCGCGGATCGCGTCCGGGAGCGCGGCGCGGCCTTCGACATGAGCCGCAAGCTCGGGCACGCCGATCGCGCGCATGACAGGCAAGGTGGGGGAGAGGCCGCGGGCGAGCAGCGCCTCGACCTCGGCCAGCGCGCCCTCCGCCACCATCGCCGCGAAGCGCCGGTCGATCCTTTCCTTCAGGACGTCGTCATCGACCTCGACGATCCCGCCGAACAGGCGGACGGCGTTTCGGATGCCGCCGCTCGTTTCCTGCTGCCAGGCGCGGAGCGGGCGGCCGGTCGAGAGGATGACCTCCAGCGCGCGGGCGACGCGGGTGCTGTCGTTGGGATGAAGGCGCGTCGCCGCTTCCGCGTCGATAAGGGCAAGCTCGCCGTGATTGCTGGCGACATCCTGAGCCCGCACGCGCTCGCGGATCGCGGGATCCACTGGCGGCACAGCGGCGATGCCGTCGAGCAGGGTCCGAAGGTAAAGGCCCGTGCCGCCGACGAGGATGGGGAGGCGGCCACGCCCATTCACATCGGCGATGACCGCTCTGGCTTCCTCGGCCCAGTCGGCGGCGCTGCAGGGAAGGGCGCCATCGCGATGACCGAACAGGCGATGCTCGATCCCCTCCATCTCG
This sequence comes from Sphingomonas sp. SP2, assembly GCF_058313385.1. Classification (NCBI taxonomy): domain Bacteria; kingdom Pseudomonadati; phylum Pseudomonadota; class Alphaproteobacteria; order Sphingomonadales; family Sphingomonadaceae; genus Sphingomonas; species Sphingomonas sp. SP2. Next base: position 1,724,549 of record NZ_JBZFLD010000001.1, read on the forward strand.
GCCTCGCTCGGCCGGGCGCTGAGGATCCGCAGGTCGGCATAGACCTGCGCGCTGTCGGCATTGACGATCACGCCGTTCAAGCGTTGGGCGAGCGAGACGGCCAGGGCCGACTTGCCGCTCGCGGTCGGCCCTGCGATGACACAGACAGGAGGGACAGCCTTGTTCATTGCGACCCTGATAGCAGCAGGAAGACTGGGTGACGACGATCTCGCCCGCGCGATCGAGGTCGCCGGCGGCGGCGAGGTGCGCTGGATCGACCCCGGCGATGCCGCCGACCTGCTGCTCGGACCGCTTGACGACTGGCGCGATCTTCGCGACCGGCTCGAGGCCGCGCTCCCCCATGCCGACGTCTTCGTCCAGCCGGTCGAGGACCGCGAGAAAAGGCTATTCGTCGCCGACATGGATTCGACCATGGTTGGCCAGGAATGCATCGACGAGCTGGCCGACTTTGCGGGAAAGAAGGCGGAAATCGCCGCGGTCACCGAGCGCGCGATGCAGGGCGAGCTCGATTTCGCCGAGGCGCTGCACCAGCGCGTCGCCGAGCTCAACGGCCTCGGCGTCGGCTGCATCGAGCGTTGCCGTACCGAGCGGGTGACCCACAATGACGGCGCCAGGACCCTCGTCCGGACGATGCGGGCGCGGGGGGCAGCGACCCTGCTCGTCACGGGTGGCTTTCATGATTTCGCCGATCCGCTCGCGGCCGAGCTCGGTTTCGAGGAAGTGCGCGCCAATTATCTCGAGAGCATGCACGGGCACCTGACCGGACGGGTCAAGGGCGCGATCGTCGATGCCTCGGCCAAGAAGGCGGCGCTGATCGCGCTCCGCGACGAGCGCCGCTTGTCACGCGCGGCCGTGCTGGCTGTGGGCGACGGCGCCAACGACGGGCCGATGATCGAGGAAGCGGGGCTCGGCGTTGCCTATCGCGGCAAGCCGCGGCTCGCCGCCATCGCCGACGCGCGGGTTCGCAATGGCGACCTCACGGCCCTTCTCTGGGCGCAGGGCATCCCGAAAGCAGAATGGGTCGTCGAGGAAGACGTCGTCAGCGAGCCGGGACCGGAAAGCAGGGCTGAGGCCTGAGCGCCGCGCAGGCCGCGCTGGCGGCCGCGCGGGTCGGATAGGGCCCGGCCTGGAGGCGGGTCATGGTGCCCGACGGAACGAGGATCATGCCCGCGCCCCGAAGCTTGGGCGCGAGGGTCGAATAGAGTTTTTGCGCGCCCGACCCGTCGCGGAAGGCGCCGAGCTGGATTCGGAAGCCGCCGCCCAAGGATGCGGGGGCGGGGGCCAGTGGCGTCGTCACCGGACGGGCGGCGAGCTTTGGCGCTGCGACGCGCGGCGCAGGCGCGGGTTTCGCGGTCGCCGCCGCGGTCTTCGCCGGCCCCGCGACCAGCTGCTGGGCGAGCGCCACGCCGCGCTGCCGTTCGTCGATCGGGATCAGCTGATCCATCTCGCTGAGCGTGGTCTTGGCAGGAGCCAGTCCCTGCGCCGCGGCGCGGCTGACCAACGCGTAGGCGCGAACCCGGTCGACCGGCATTCCGTCGCCGTTGAACAATGCCGTTCCATAGACCAGCATCGCACGCGGTTCGCCGCCGTCCGCCGCCGTCTTCAGCCAGCGCAGCCCGCCCGAACGATTGCCGTTCTGGAACAGGAGCAGCCCGAGGCTCGTCTGCGCTTCCGCATGACCGGCCCGCGCGGCCTGCTCGTAATAGCGCTGCGCCTGCGCGAGGTCGGCGGGGACACCGCGCCCGAGCTTGTAGGCCTGGCCGAGATTGAAGGCGGCGTCGGCGCTGCCCTTGGCGGCGAGCGGCTTCCAGATCGCGACCGCCTGCTCTGTCTTGCCCGCCGTCCAGGCGTCGATCCCCGCCTTGACCGACTGGGCGTTGAGCGGCGCCGCGCCCATCAACAGCATCAGCGGCAACCCCACGATCAACCGACGCATCACAGCCCTCCCGTTGCCGCACTTCCTAGAACAGCGTCGCGGCCGCGTTAACCTGATTTTAGGCCGCCAGCCTCATTCCCCTCAGGAGTAATCGAATTGCACCATACCCAAGGGGATCGGAATGCGCGTTCTGGCTTTGGCATCGCAGAAGGGGGGGTCGGGCAAGACCACGCTCTCCGGTCATCTTGCGGTGCAGGCGCAACTGGCGGGCGCCGGGCCCGTCTGCCTGATCGATATCGACCCGCAGGGGAGCCTCGCCGACTGGTGGAACGAGCGCGAGACCGAAATGCCGGCCTTCGCCCAGACCACGGTTGCCCGTCTCGCCAGCGATCTTGAAGTCCTTCGCCAGCAGGGCTTCCGCCTTGCCGTGATCGACACGCCGCCGGCCATCACCATGGCGATCCAGAGCGTGATTGCGGTGGCCGAACTGATCGTCATCCCGACCCGTCCGAGCCCGCACGACCTGCGCGCCGTCGGCGCCACGGTCGACCTGTGCGAACGCGCCGGCAAGCCGCTGATCTTCGTGGTCAACGCCGCGACGCCCAAGGCCAAGATCACCTACGAAGCCGCGGTCGCGCTGTCGCAGCATGGCACCGTCGCTCCGGTCACCCTCCACCACCGCACCGACTTCGCCGCCTCGATGATCGACGGCCGCACGGTCATGGAAGTGGATCCGAAGGGCAAGTCGGCCGGCGAAGTGACCGAGCTGTGGGAATATATCTCGGATCGCCTCGAAAAGAATTTCCGCCGTACCGTCTTTGCTGCGCCGGGTGTGCAGCCGGGCATCGGTGCCGCCAGTCCGCGTCCCGTCGGTGGCTTCGGCCGCCGCGTGGTCGGCTAAGAGGAGGCCGATCCCATGATGAAGAGCGAACCGAGGCCTTTCGCCTCACTTTCGAGCGGTCTGCTCGCCCGCAAGGGCGCGGCCCGTCCGGCGATGCGTCCGCAGGGCTTTGGCCAGGGCGGCAGCGGTCTCGAGGACCTGGGCTGGAACGACATGGGCTTCGAACCGCCCAAGCCGGTCCTGACGCCGGTGCTGGGCGACGAGGAAGTTCTGGCGACGCGGCCCAATCCGGTCACCGGCCTCAGCCCGATCAGCCCGGTCCATGCGGTCCAGGAAGAGATCGTCCAGCGGCTCGTGCAGGATGTCGCCGACGAGGAGAATGACGAGACCGCCGAGCCGATCCCGGCCGACGCGCCGCCGCTCCGCGCCGTGCTCGAAAATCCGGTCGTCGCCGAAGCACGGGCCGAGGTTCCGGTTGCCAAGCCGGTCGCCGCTCCGGTCGTCCGCCAGGCGCCCGTGGTCCGCACGCCGCGGGCCGCGCGTACCGTCGCCGGCAAGGGCAAGGCTGCCTTCACGCTCCGCCTCGACGCCGATCGTCACCTCAAGCTTCGCCTCGCCTGCGCCGTCACCGGTACGTCGGCTCAGCAACTGGTGACCAGGGCGCTCGACGAGCTGCTCGCCACCATGCCCGAGCTCGATGCCATGGCCGAGCGGGCGCCGGAGCGAAACGCCAGCAAGGGATAAGACATATGCGCAAGCCCAAGTCCGCACTTCTGGCCGCTTCCAGCATCGTCCTGGCGGTTGCCGTCACCGGTTGCGCGATGGGAGGGCAGCGCTCTTCCTTCGGCGGCCGGTCCGACAACAGCCACATCGGCACGGCCATTCGCGCCCAAGCCGCGCTCGAGCAGGGTGACGCCGTCTCGGCCGTCTCCTTCGCCGAGCGCGCGGTCGAGAACAGCCCGACCGACGCCGGTTTCCGCGCCTTGCTCGGAAACGCCTATTTCGCTGCGGGTCGCTTCCGCTCCGCCGAAGCCGCTTACGCCGACGCGCTGGCGATGATTCCGACGCTTCCGGGCGTTCCGCTCAAGCTGGCGCTGGCCCAGGCCGGGCAGGGCAAGGGCGATGCGGCCATGGCGACCCTCGACACCTATCGCGACTCGATCGACGCGGCCGATGCCGGCCTTGCGATGGCGCTTGCCGGTCGTCCCGGCGGGGCGGTTGAGGCGCTCGACCTTGCCGCCCGCGCGTCCGGCGCCGATGCCCGGGTCCGCCAGAATCTCGCGCTTGCGCATGCGCTCGCCGGGGACTGGGTCCGCGCCCGCAGCGTCGCGGCGCAGGACGTTCCGGGCGACCAGCTCGAAGCCCGGATGGCCGAATGGGCCAAGCTCGCGCAGCCCGGCCAGGCCGGCGCGCAGGTGGCGGCGCTGATCGGCGTCTCGCCCGCAGCCTCCGATCCCGGGCAGCCCGTTCGCCTTGCGCTCAAGACGCCCGACCCGTCGGTCCGGACCGCGATGGCCGACGTACCGCCGGCTCCGGTCGCGGAACCCGCTGCACCGGTTGAAGCCCCGGTCGCCGTCGCCAGCACCGCGCCCGCGCCGGCGCTGATCGCTCCGGTCGCCGAGCCGATGCCCGAAATGGCCGCCGCTCCGTCGGAGACCCAGGTCGCGACCGCCGCGCCCGACGTGGTCGAGATGGTCGACAGCCTTCGTGCCGAGCCGGTCCGCCCCAGCGGCGCGTTGCCCAAGGTCGCCGAGCTTCGCCGCTCCGCCGCCAGGCGCTTCGGCCAGAGCAAGGCCGTGGTCCAACTCGGTGCCTATGCCACGCAGGCGGGCGTCAAGATGGGCTGGTCGGTGGTCCGCAAGCGGCATCATCAGCTCGGCGCCTACGTTCCGGCGAGCGCCCGCTTCGACGGTCCGCGCGGGACGGTCTACCGCCTGAGCCTGCGCGGCTTTGCCAGCGATGGAGAAGCCCGCCAGCTTTGCATGCAGCTCAAGGCCAGCGGCGCCAGCTGCTTCGTCCGCAATGCCGCGGGCGATGCGCCGGTGCAGTTCGCCAGCCGCTAGGCGCTCGTCACCAGCAATTCGAGGACGGCCATCCGGGTCGCTACCCCGTTCGCCACCTGGCGGAGGATGAGCGACCGCCCGGGGAGATCGGCGACGGTGTCGGCGATCTCCACCCCGCGGTTCATTGGCCCGGGATGGAGCACCACGGCTCCCGGCGCGGCCGAGGCGAGGCGTTCCTCGGTCAGCCCGTAGAGCTGGAGATATTCGCCCGGGGCGTCGCCCAGCTCCTCGTCGAGGCGTTCGCGCTGGACCCGCAGCATCATCACCGCGTCCGCACCCGCGATCGCCTCGTCGATGGTGAGCGCGGTCATATCCTCGGGCAGGAGCGAGGGCGGTCCTGCCATCCGCACCTCGGCGCCGAGCCGCGGCAACAGCAGGGCATTGGAACGGGCGACCCGGCTGTGGCGGATGTCGCCGACGATCGCGATCCGGCGGCCGCGAAGATCGCCGAAATGCTGCCGGAGGGTCAACGCGTCGAGCAGGGCCTGGGTCGGATGTTCGTTGGTGCCGTCGCCGGCATTCACCACCGGACAGTCGACGAGCGCGGCGACCTCGGCCGCGGCGCCATTCTGGCGGTGCCGGAGGACCAGCGCGTCGGGTCCCATTGCGCCGAGGGTCCGCCCGGTGTCGGCCAGCGTTTCGCCTTTCTTCACGCTTGAATGCTCGACCGAAAGGGTGATCGCCTGGGCGCCGAGGCGCGCTGCCGCCTGGGCGAAGCTCATCGCCGTGCGGGTGCTGTTCTCGTAGAAGCAGTTGAAGATGGTACGACCGGCAAGGACGTCGCGCCCCGCCCTGCGATCGGAAGCGAATTCGGCTGCCCGGTCGAGCAGCGCGCTGATCTGGTCGTCGCCGAGCGACGTGATGGACAGTAAGTGCACGAACGCTGCTGCTAGCGTGCGGGCGGCGACATGCAAAGGGCGTCGAGCGCGCCCTGGAGGATATGCGCCGCCGCCATCTTGTCGACCGCCTCGGCTCGCTTGGCGCGGCTGACGTCGGCGGCGATCATCGCCCGCTCGACCGCCTGGGTCGACCAGCGCTCGTCCCACAGCAGCAGCGGAAGCGCGAGCGGCGCCAGGTTGCGGGCGAAGGCGCGGACCGACTGGGTGCGGGGGCTGTCGGTGCCGTCCATGTTGAGCGGAAGGCCGACCACCAGCCCGGCCACGCGGTGCCGCTCGCAGAATGTCCGCAGCGCGGCGAGGTCGGCGGTGAACTTGGTCCGGCGGAGCGTTTCGGCGGGACCGGCGAAGCTCCACCCGGAATCGCACAGGGCAAGGCCGACCGTCTTGGTCCCGACGTCGAGGCCGGCAAGGACGCCGCCCGCGGGGAAATGCTCACGGAATTCCCCCGCGATGGCGGTGATCAGCGCTCCTGCCATGCCTCGACCCGCTCCATCGCGTCACGCCGGATGTCGGCCCAGAACAGCGCCATGTCGTAGACATGATAATTGTTGCCCGGGAGGACATAGGGACCAAGCGCCGGCGGCTTGTCGTCGGCGAAGCTCAGCGACAGGAAGCCGCCACGGCATTCGGCGCCGACAAGGCCTTTCTCGAGCGTGGCATCGGCCAAGGTGTCGTCCGTCGGAATGAGCGAACCGGCATTGGCCGATGACGCGGCCTTGCCCGACTGATGCCCGCTGATCGGATTGACGCAGAGCAGGTCGCTGCGCTGCCGCCTGACGCCGGTGAACCCGGTCGTCCCGTCATAGACGGCGGCGAAAGGTTCGATGTTGGCGGGCTCGCCGAAGCTCATCCAGCTGAGGATGCAGCCGGCCTGTCCGCGGCTTTCGCAGGAGGGAAGGCCCATGGCCGGGACGTCGGCGGTCTTGCTGACCGGCCAGCCGACGACATAGGCCGCGACCACCCGTTTCGCGAGCGCGGGATCCCTCGCGATCCGGTCGCGCAGCAGGTGCGTCAGGTGGAGCGCCCCCTGGCTGTGGCCGACGAGGATGATCGGGCCGGTCGGCACCTGCGCGAGGAAGCGGTCGAAGGCCTTCTCGACGTCGCCATAGGCAAGGCCGAGCGCGGCGGTCGCATCCTTGCCGGTGTCGAGGAAGCTGCCGAAGGCGGCCTGGCGATATTTGGGCGCATAGACCTTGGTGAAGCTGAACGCGCTCGCCTGGCTGCGGACGAACAGCTGGGCCCGGTTCTGGCTTTCCTGGTCGCCGAGCGGCGCATTCCAGCGGTCGCGTTCGAGATAGGTGGTTGGGTGGATGTAGAAGGTCGCGGCGTAGCGGCCGGGCACGTTCTCGGGTGGCGCGCCTTTCGGCATCCAGGCGTCGGCGGGGCCCGGCGGGACGGTATCGGGCAGGTTGAGCCAGTTCTCGACCCGCACATAATTGGGGCCGGTGTCGCCCTTGGGCGCCTCGAACGGCACGGTTGGAAGGGACTGCTTGATGAGGACACTGCTGCCGAACTGGAACAGCGCAAAGGCGCCTGCGACCACGATCAGGGTCAGCAGGAAGATGACGATCAGGAAGCGGCGTGCGCACATGGCCGCGGACCTAGGGGAGGGGTGGCGGCCCCGCAAGGCGGTCCATCAGGCCCGGCGGAGGACGAAGAAATAAGGATCGTCGAAGCCACGGATGTCCATCGCCCCGAGCAAGATTTGCTCGTCGACCCGGCGGAAGCAGTCGACGATCGGCAGCTGGTCGTAGAGCATCGCCGCCGACGCCACCCCGCGATAGCTGACGACGCGGAGGCGGGCGCGGGGCTTGCCCGTCCTGAGGAGCGGCAGCACGAGGCGGAACAGCGCAGCGCTCAGAGGTGAACGGGCGAGCCTGGGAAAACGTCCGATCAGCCCGAGCGGGATCAGCCCGGGGTTGGCCGCGAACAGGCGATTGCCGCGCTTGAACAATAGCGGATCGACGTCATCGAGGTGGCGACATTCCTTGCCCCACCAGCCCGACGGCTCGAGCAGCCCGTCGAAGGCGTGACCCGTCGCCAGCTCGCTTCCCCTCCACCTCCCGAGCAAAGCGTCGGGCGCCACCGGCGGAAGGCTGTCGAAGAAGCTGGTTGCGTCGGTCAGATCGGCGCGGGGCAGCAAGGCGGCAAGGCGATCAGCGGCGGCGGTCACGGCCCCGAGCCTATCATCGCGAGCAGTCCAATTCACCTCCGGTTCAAGCGGCAGGGCAAATGAGGGTCGAGACCGGGGGCGGTTGTCTGGAGCGTTCCCATGTCCTTGTCTCAGCTACGAAATCTCGCGCTTGCCGCCGTCGGTGCCGCAAGCCTCGCCGGTTGTGCCAGCTTCGATCCCTATGGCGGTGTCGGAGTCGGGGTGGGCTACGGTTCGCCTTACTACGGCGGTTACGATAATTACGGCGGCTATGGTGGATATGGTGGCTACGGCTACGATCCCTATGCCGGCTATGGCTCGTACGGATCCTATGGCGGCTACAGCTCGCCCTACGGCGGCTGGTACCAGAATTATTATTATCCAGGCACCGGCACCTACGTCTACGATCGCCAGCGCCGCCGTTATCCGATCAGCGATGCCCATCGCCGCTACTGGCAGCAGCAGCGCGCGATCCGCGCGAACAATCCCGCCGTCCGCGAGAATGTCCGGCAGTATCGCGTCGAGCGTCGTGACGATCGCCGCGATTATCGGGTCGAGCGCCGCGAGGATCGCGCCGCCGTCCGCAACGGTCAGGTGACCCGCGAGGAATATCGCGCCGATCGGCGTGATGATCGCCGCGACTATCGCCAGGACCAGCGGCAGGACCGCCGCGAACTGCGCCGCGAAAACCGCAAGGATCGCAAGCCCCGCTAGGCGCTGAGCGCCCCGCGTCGGCGAGAGGGAGTTGAAGGCTCGGCTCCCCCTCGCTAACGCCGCGGCCATGTCCGTCGATACCGCCACCGTGCGGCACATCGCCAAGCTTGCGCGCCTCCAGATGAGCGACGCGGAAGTCGAGGCCTTGGTGCCCGAACTCAACAACATCCTCGGCTGGGTCGAGCAGCTCGGCGAGGTCGACACCGCCGGCGTCGAGCCATTGGCCACCGTCATCGATCAGAAGCTCCGGCTCCGCGACGACGTGATCGACGACGGCAATGTCCGCGACGCGGTCCTCAAGAACGCGCCCGATGCCCAGCACGGCTTCTTCGCCGTTCCCAAGGTGATCGAATAGTGGCCGAGCTCACCACCCTCACGCTGACGCAGCTCCGCGACGGCTTCCGCGCCGGCGATTTCTCCGCGCGCGAGATCGCCGACAGTTTCAACGCCGCAGTCGCCGCCGCCCGGGCATTGAACGCCTATACGGTCGAGACCCCCGAGGACGCCCTCGCCTGCGCCGACAAGGCCGACGCCGCGCGCCAGTCGGGCGACCTGAAGCCGCTTTCGGGCATTCCCCTCGGCATCAAGGACCTGTTCGCGACCGAGGGCGTCGACACGACCTCGGGCTCGAACATCCTCAAGGGTTTCAAGCCGCCCTACGAGAGCACGGTCTCGGCCAAGCTCCGGGCCGACGGCGCGGGCATGCTCGGCAAGCTTAACATGGACGAATTCGCCATGGGCTCGTCCAACGAGACCAGCGCCTATGGTCCGGTCATCAGCCCCTGGAAGCGCAATGACGGCGGCAATGCCGCTCTGACTCCTGGCGGAAGCTCGGGCGGATCGGCGGCGGCGGTCGCGGCGGGCCTCGCGCCGGGCGTCACCGGCACCGACACCGGCGGGTCGATCCGCCAGCCCGCGGCCTTCACCGGCATCACCGGCATCAAGCCGACCTACGGCCGTTGCAGTCGCTGGGGCATCGTCAGCTTCGCCTCGTCGCTCGACCAGGCCGGCCCGATGAGCCGCACGGTGCGCGACTGCGCGATCCTTTTGGAATCGATGAGCGGCTTCGATCCCAAGGACGCGACCTCGCTCGACGCGCCGGTCCCGGCCTGGGAGCAGGGTTTGTCGAGCGATCTCCGGGGCAAGCGCGTCGGCATCCCGAAGGAATATCGGATCGACGGCGTTCCCGACGAGATCAACGCTTTGTGGGACAAGGGCATCGACTTCCTGCGCGATGCCGGGGCCGAAATCGTCGAGATCAGCCTGCCGCACACCAAGTATGCGCTTCCGACCTACTACATCATCGCGCCGGCCGAGGCCTCGTCGAACCTCGCCCGCTATGACGGTGTCCGCTACGGGCTTCGCGAGGCGCCCGACGGCGGCAACCTCGATGCCATGTACGCCGCGACCCGCGCCGCAGGCTTCGGCGCCGAGGTCAAGCGCCGCATCATGATCGGCACCTATGTGCTCTCGGCCGGCTTCTACGACGCTTATTTCACCAAGGCGCAGCGTGTCCGCGCGCTGATCAAGCGCGACTTCGCGCAGGCCTTCGAGAAGTGCGACCTGATCCTGACCCCGACCGCGCCGAGCGCGGCCTTCGGCTTGCAGGAAAAGACCAGCGACCCGCTGGCGATGTATCTGAACGACGTCTTCGCCGTTCCCGCCAGCCTCGCCGGCCTGCCGGCGATGAGCGTGCCGGGCGGCCTCGACAGCCAGGGCCTGCCGCTCGGCCTGCACCTCATCGGCCGCGAGATGGACGAGCAAGGCGTGCTCAACGCAGGCCTCGCGATTGAAGATCGCGCGGGCTTCACGGCCCGGCCGGAGAAGTGGTGGTAAGCCTTGGCTTGGCTGGGCGAACTTGTCGGTCAGACGATCCTCGATGCGATCGTCGAGGGAATTGGCAGGGCACTCGGTCTCGGTCGCAAGAAGCGTAAGATCGCACATTATGAATCTGACCGGCGCTCGGGGAAGAGAGCGCGGCGAAGAAAGCGTGGGAAGCATGACTAACTACCGCATCAAGGGCGAAACCGGCGAATGGGAGGTCGTGATTGGCCTCGAAGTCCATGCGCAGGTGGTCAGCCAGGCCAAGCTGTTCAGCGGCGCCGCGACCGCTTTCGGGGCCGAGCCCAACACGCAGGTGAGCCTGGTTGACGCCGCCATGCCCGGCATGCTCCCGGTCCCCAACCGCGAGTGCATCCGCCAGGCCGTCCGCACCGGCCTCGCGATCGACGCCAAGATCAACAAATGGTCGCGCTTCGACCGCAAGAACTATTTCTACGCCGATCTTCCGCAGGGCTATCAGATCAGCCAGCTCTACCACCCGCTGGTGGGCGAGGGCGCGATCACCGTCCTCACCGACGAGAAGGACGAATCGAGCGCGCGCACAATTGGGGTCGAGCGGATCCACGTCGAGCAGGACGCGGGTAAGCTGATGCACGACCAGCACCCGACGATGAGCTACGTCGACCTCAACCGCTCGGGCGTCGCGCTGATGGAGATCGTCTCCAAGCCCGACCTCCGCTCGCCCGCCGAGGCCGGGGCCTATCTCCGGAAGCTGCGGGCCATTCTCCGTTACGTCGGCTCGTGCGACGGCAACATGGAGGAAGGCTCGATGCGCGCCGACGTCAACGTCTCGGTGCGCAAGCCCGGCGAGCCCTTCGGCACCCGCACCGAGACCAAGAACGTGAACAGCGTCCGCTTCGTCCAGCAGGTGATCGAGATCGAGGCGCGTCGCCAGATCGAGATCCTCGAGGAAGGCGGCGAGATCGTCCAGGAAACCCGGCTTTACGATCCGGACAAGGGGGAGACCCGGTCGCTCCGCTCGAAGGAAGATGCGCACGACTATCGCTACTTCCCCGACCCCGACCTGCTCCCGCTCGAGCTCGACGACCAGTTCGTCGACGACTGCCGCGCCTCGCTGCCCGAGCTCCCCGACGCCAAGCGCCAGCGCTACGAAGGCGCGGGAATCACGCCGTACAATGCCAGCGTGCTGACCGCCGAGGTCGAGACCGCCCGCTGGTTCGATGCGCTGCTCGACGCCGGCGCCGAGCCCAAGCAGGCGTCCAACTGGGTCAATGCTGAACTGTTCGGGGCGCTCAATCGCCTCGGCAAGGACATCACCGACTGCCCGGTCTCGCCTACGCAGGCCGCCGAACTCCTCGGCCTCGTCGCCGACGGCACGATCAGCGGCACCATCGCCAAGACCGTGTTCGAGAAGATGCTCGAAACCGGCGACGGCGCGAACGCCATCGTCGAACGCGAGGGCCTCAAGCAGACCAGCGACACCGGCGCGATCGACGCCGAGATCGACAAGATCCTCGCGGCCAACGCCGACATGGTTGCGCAGTACAAGGACGGCAAGGTCCAGCTGTTCGGCTTCTTCGTCGGCCAGACGATGAAGGCGATGGCGGGCAAGGCCAATCCGGGCGTCGTCAACGAGCGGCTGAAGGCGAAACTGGGCTAGTGACCCGGCCGGCGGCGGGGTAGGAGGGTGGCCATGCGTCACCTCCTCCTCGCCGCCGCCGCCACCTTCGTCGCCGCTCCCGCCATCGCCCAGGTCCCGGCGAAGGCACCCAAGCTGATCGTTGCCATCTCGATCGACCAGTTTTCGAGTGATTTGTTCGAGGCTTACCGGCCGCACTTCACCGGCGGCCTCAAGCGGCTCGCCGACGGCGGCGTGACCTTCGCCAACGGCTATCAGAGCCACGCCGCGACCGAGACCTGCCCCGGCCACTCGACCCTCCTGACCGGGCGCCATCCGGCCGCGACGGGGATCGTCGCCAATGACTGGACCGACCAGAATGCCCCGCGCGCCGACAAGTCGGTCTATTGCGCCGAGGATGAGCGCGTCGCCAGCAGCAGTTCGTCGAGCTATACCGTCAGCCCGCTCCACCTTCGGGTGACGACGCTCGGCGAGCGGATGAAGGCCGCCAATCCGCAGAGCCGCAACGTCGCCGTCGCCGGCAAGGACCGCGCGGCGGTCATGATGGGCGGGCATGTCGCCGACCAGCGCTGGTATTGGGACGGCAAGACCTGGGCGACCGATCTCAAGAATGCGCCCGTCCCGCGCACCATCACCGCCTTCCTCCCGGCCTTTGCCGCCGCCTTCGCCCAGCCGCGTGCGGGGCTCGCGCCGCCTGCGCTCTGCCAGGCCCGTGCCACGCCGTTCCAGGTCAGCCCGACGCTGACCGTCGGCAACGGCACGCTGGCGCGCGGCGCGGGCGACAATCGCAATTTCCGGGCGAGCCCCGAGATCGACGGCGCGACGCTGGCGATCGGGCTTGGCCTCGTCGGCGAGATGGGTCTCGGCAAGGGGCCGGCGACCGACGTGCTCAGCCTCAGCCTGTCGGGCACCGATTATGTCGGCCACAGCTATGGCTGGGGCGGGCAGGAGATGTGCCTCCAGATGCTCGCGCTCGATCGCGAGATCGCGGGTTTCCTTGCCGCCCTCGACGCGCAGAAGCTCGAGTATGCGGTCGTGCTGAGCGCCGATCATGGCGGGCTCGATCTGGTCGAGCGACTCCGCGCCGGCGGGATGGCCGACGCAGCGCGGCTCGATCCAGGCTTTACCGTCGAGGCGATCGGCAAGCAGCTTGCCGGTCGGATCGGACGTACCCAGCCGGTGCTGCTCGGCGGCTCGGTCGGCGACGTCTGGATCGACAAGACGCTGTCGGCGGCCGATCGCCGCACCGTCGAGGCGGGTGCGCTCGCCATCGCTCGGGCCCATCCCCAGGTGGAGGCGGCCTTCACGGCCGCGGATATGGTTGCCACCCCGATGCCGAGCGGTGATCCGTCGCAGTGGACCCTCCGCCAGCGCCTCCGCGCGAGCTTCGATCCGGCGCGCTCGGGCGATATCCTGATCGCGCTGAAGCGCCATGTGGTGCCGATTCCCAGGCCCAGCACCGGCTATGTCGCCGGCCATGGGTCGCCCTGGGATTATGATCGGCGCGTCCCGATCATCTTCTGGCGTCCGGGCCTCAAGCCCGCCTCGCCGAGCCAGGCCGCTGACACGGCCGACATCCTGCCGACGCTGGCCAGCTGGGTCGGGCTTCCGATTGCCAAGGACAGCATCGATGGCCGCTGCCGGGGCGAAGTGGCGCGCTGCCGCTGACCGAAGCCGGCGGCAGCGCTCCCTGATCGAAGGTTAGAAGACCTCGAACAGGCCGGCGGCACCCATGCCGCCGCCGACGCACATGGTGACGACGACATACTTGGCGCCGCGACGCTTGCCTTCGAGCAGGGCGTGGCCGGTGAGGCGCGCGCCGCTCATGCCATAGGGGTGGCCGATCGAGATCGCGCCGCCGTTGACGTTGAGGAGTTCGTCAGGGATGCCGAGCTTGTCCTGGCAGTAGAGGACCTGCACCGCGAAGGCCTCGTTCAGCTCCCACAGGCCGATGTCCTCGACCTTGAGGCCGAAGCGGTTGAGGAGCTTGGGCACCGCATAGACCGGGCCGATGCCCATCTCGTCGGGCTCGGTGCCGGCGACCGCCATGCCGACATAGCGGCCGAGCGGCTCAAGGCCCTTCTTCTCGGCAAGGCTCGCTTCCATCACCACGCAGGCCGAAGCACCATCGGAAAGCTGCGAGGCATTGCCGGCGGTGATGATGTTGTCCGGGCCCATCACCGGCTGCAGCTTGGCGAGATCCTCGAGCGTGGTCTGCGGGCGATTGCCCTCGTCCTTGGCGAGGGTGACTTCCTGCATCGAGGTCTCGCCCGTCTCCTTGTTCTTGACCGCCATGCGCGCGGTGACCGGCACGATCTCGTTGTCGAACAGGCCGTTTGCCTGCGCCTGCGCGGTGCGCTGCTGCGAACGGAGGGCATATTCGTCGCACCGCTCGCGGCTGACCGAGTAGCGCTTGCCGACGACTTCGGCAGTCTGGATCATCGGCATGTAGACCGCATTGTGCATAGCCAGCAGCTCGGGGTCCGAGCCGAGACGCATCTCCGGGGTCTGGACGAGGCTGATGCTCTCGACGCCGCCCGCGACGCAGACGTCCATGCGATCGACGATGACCTGCTTGGCGGCGGTGGCGATTGCCATCAGGCCCGAAGCGCACTGGCGGTCGATGCTCATGCCGGCGACGCCGACGCCGAGCCCGGCACGGAGCGCGGCGGTGCGGCCGATGGTGGTCTGCACGCCCTGCTGGAGCGCGGCGCCGATGACGCAATCCTCGATCTCATCCGGGCTCACGCCGGCGCGCTCGACCGCGGCGCGGATGGCGTGGGCGGTCAGCGTCGGCGAGGGAGTGGCGTTGAACGCGCCGCGATAGGCCCGGCCGATGGGGGTGCGGGCGGTGGAGACGATGACGGCATCACGAGCTGCGGTGGGCATTGGGGGCTCCTTGAGGGGTGCTTCATGGGTGGCTTTAGCGAACCGGTTTCCACCCGTCATGCTGAACTTGTTTCAGCATCCATCCCGTCGTCGCGATGTCGTCGCGGGTTGAGAAATGGACCCTGAAACAAGTTCAGGGTGACGGGAAATTCGTCACGCGAAGACCTGGCCGATCCACACGGCGTTGAGGGCGGGCTTGTCCTCGCCTTCGATCTCGACCGTGACGTCGTGGGCGAACTGATACTGGCCCGGACGCTTCTCCTCGAAGCTGACGAGGGTGAAGCGGCCGCGGACGCGCTTGCCGGCGCGGACGGGCGACAAGAAGCGGACCCGCTCGAAGCCGTAATTGACGCCCATTTTCGTGGTCTCGGGCACCAGCATCACGTCGGCGGCCATCCGGCTCAGCAGCGACAGGCTGAGGAAGCCGTGGGCAATGGTCCCGCCGAACGGGGTCTGGGCGGCGAGCGCCTCGTCGACATGGATGAACTGATGGTCTTCCGTGGCGTCGGCAAAGACGTTGATCCGGTCCTGCGTGACCTCGATCCAGTCGGAGACCCCGAGCTCCTCGCCGACCTTGGACTTGATGGTGTCGATCGATGCAACGGGCATGGCTGACCTTCCGGATGACGGGTTCGATGTTCCCTGTCAGGTGGAAGAAGCGCGCGGCCTTAGCAAGCCCGCTCCACGCTCAGCCTAGCGCGCCGCCGCCGCTGCAGGTCGCGGCCGTGCGGGCCAGTCGATCAGCTGCCCCGGCCTCGCCGCCTTGCGGGCCTGCGCGATCCAGCTCTCATAGGCTGCGACATCCGTATAGACGCCGGGCACGCCCGGAATGCCGCAGCCGCGCCCGAAGGAGACGAGGCCGACCAGCACCTTTTCGCCGCTGGGCAGGGTCCGGATGAGCGAACCGCCGCTGTCGCCCTGGCAGGCATCGACCCCGTCGGCGCCCAGCGCGCAGAGCTGTCCCCGGCCGACCTCGCTGGCGCCGGCAAAGGCCGCGTTGCCGTTGCAGACCGCGGCAGGTTTCATCAGGAGATTGGCTTCCTGAAGCACCGGGGTCGCCATCTTCGCGCCGCCGAAGCGATTGCGGAACTTGGCGCCGATCGCGGTCTCTGTGGTGTTGCCCCAGCCGAACACCGTGAGCGGCTCGGCCGTCCCCACCGCGGGATCGCGGCGGCGCGGCAGGCGGATGGCGCGAGCGCCCTGGTTGGCTGCCTCACTTGTCTGCGCATCGGGCTCGAGGACGAGCAGCGCAATATCGTTGCGCTGGTTGCTGTCGTAACCGCCGTGGCGGACGGCCGCGGCGATTCTCCACGTCGTCCCCCCATCACGAATGTCCTGCGTCCCCGTGCGGACCCTGCGGGTCTGGAGGAACGGGCCGGGCGGCGGATCCTTGACGCAATGAGCCGCCGTCAGGACCAGCCGCGGCGCGATCAGCGCGCCGCCGCAATGGTGCGTGCGCTGGTAGGGTTTGAGAGCCTGTCCGTAATTGTCGAACTCGCGCCGAAGCTCGAGCGGGGAAAGCGGGGCGGCGCTGGCCCCCGCCTTGTAGATCTGGACTTGAAAGGGCGCCGCCTCATCCTCCGCCGGCCGTGCGCGGGTCAGCGCTTCCGGCGGGTCCCAGAGGTAACGGAATGCGCGCCAGGCGGCCTCCGCTGCGGCATCCGCTTCGTCTTCGGGCGTGGTCGTGTAGCGTGGCCGCACGAACATGTCGTGATAAGCGCGATCCGGCTCGACGCTGCCGACGTAGGTCTTCAGCCCGTCGAGAAACGCGACGGGATAGCGTCCAAATCGGCCTGCGAGCTTCTCCACTTCTCCGTCGTCGAGCTTCCCCAGCAGCGTCACGAAACGGCGCCGCGTCTCCTCGGGCGCGGCGAGCAGCCCGGCGATAACGAAGCCGCGTCGGCCTTCGCCGAGCCTGTTCGTGAAGAGCCGCAGGCGCTCCTGTTCGGCCGGGGTCAGCCTCGTCAGCCAGATGAGCCAGGGCGGCCGCTCCGTAAGCTCGAGTTCGGGCGCGACCAGGTCGTCCGGGGCAGGCTGGGCACCGGCACGGGTCGCCGCCAGGAAGGCGAGACACAGGAGGCCAGCCGCGGCCGGCCAGCGATGCGGCGTCATCTTACCGGTCGTCGGGATTGGTCCGCATGTCGGCGGCGCTGCGGTCATCCGGATTGGTGCGATCGTCAGGGTTGGTGCGATCATCAGGATTGGTGCGGTCGTCCGGGTTGGTCCGGTCGTCAGGGTTGGTGCGGTCGTCAGGGTTGGTGCGGTCGTCGGGATTGGTGCGCTGGTCGGCGCCATTCCCGATCATCGAATTCGACGGCACCGCGGCATTGGCCGCAGCCTCGGCGGCGGCCTGGTTGGCATCGTCGCTCGCCGCTTCCTTCGCAGTCTTGCCGCATGCGCCGAGGGCGGTGGTCAGCAGCAGGGCGGCCGTCAGTCGGGTCAGGGTGCGTCCAGTCACGTGCATCTCCTTTTCGAACAATATCGACGGTCTCACGAGAAGCCGAGCCGCTGGGACAGTGCCGCGAACCGTGGATCGGCGCGGCAGGGATTGAGGAAGGGGT
Source organism: Sphingomonas sp. SP2 (assembly GCF_058313385.1). Taxonomy (NCBI): domain Bacteria; kingdom Pseudomonadati; phylum Pseudomonadota; class Alphaproteobacteria; order Sphingomonadales; family Sphingomonadaceae; genus Sphingomonas; species Sphingomonas sp. SP2. The sequence goes on from NZ_JBZFLD010000001.1 coordinate 1,741,986, forward strand.
CGTTGCGCAGGCGCACGAGACCGGCGTCGCGGGCCGCCAGCGCCTGGTCGAGCTGGTCGAGCGCGGGCCCGACCTCGCCCCAGAAGGCGAGGATCTGGGCCTGCTGGTAATGGCTCTCCGGGCCGTGTTCGGCGACCAGTTCGGCCATGGCGGCCTTCGCCTCGGCGGTCCGGCCGCGCTTATGCTCGGCCATGGCGAGCCCGCGGAGCCGCGAGACATCGTCGGGCTCCGCCGCGAAATAATCGGCCGCGGCATTCGCATCGCCCCCCATCAGCGCGATGTCGCCAAGCAGGGAGCGGATGATGCTGCCCTTGGGCCGGAGATCGAGCGCGGTGCGAAGCGGGGGCAGGGCCGCGTCATAGTTTGCGGCGGCGAACTCGAGCAGGCCGGCATTGCGGAAGACCGTGGCGTTCAGCGGATCCAGCCGCTGCGCCCGCCCGATCGCCTTGCGACCGTCGTCGAAGCGTCCGGTCCGACCGGCGAAGACGGCAAAGGCCGAAAGGATGTCGGCATTGCCGAAGCCGAGTTCGAAGCTCCGCTGGTAGGGCTGCTCGGCAGCCCGTGCGTCGAGGTCGCCGTTGATGATCGCAAACCCCAGCGCACCATGTCCTTCGGCCATGTCGGGGGCGATGGCGACAGCCCTGGCGGCGGCCTTCTTTGCCTGGCCGTAGAGGCTTTCGCGCTGGTCCGCCTTGGCGCCATTATTGGCGGTGGCGGTCAGCACCCGCGAGCGGGCGGCATGCGCCGCGGCGTAGCGGGGATCGCGGCCAAGGGCGGCATCGAAGCGAGCGAGGGCGGCGCGGTCGCCCTCGGCCCCGCCAGCCTGGCGATAGAGCGCCATGCCCTTGAGATAATCCTCGAACGCCGTCGGATCACCGGTCCCGCCAACACGGGCAAGCTCGGGCGACTTCTTGAATACACCAGCAAGCAGCGAATCGGTGACCAGCGAGGCGATCTCCGCCTGCACCGCGAGGACGTCGGCGGCGACCCGGTCGAAGCTTTGCGCCCAGCTGTCGAAGCCGGTGCGGCCGTCAATGACGCGGGCGTCGATCCGCAGCGTCTGCCCGGCACGCCGGACGCTGCCTTCCAGGAGATAGGCGACCTGCAGGCGGCGGGCGATGGTCTTGGCGTCGGGCGGATCGTCGCGAAAGCTTTCTGAGCTCGTCTGCGCTGCCACTTCCAGCATTGGATTGCTGCTGAGGACCGAGCGCAATTCCTCCGCCAGCCCGTCACTGAAGAAGCCTTCGGCGGGATCGAGATTGCGGAAGGGCATGACCGCGATGCTGTTGGTTCGTGCGGTCGCGACGGGTCGCAGCCATTGCCAGGCACCGACCCCGGCCAGTCCGAGGACGGCGACTCCGGCCGTCCCGGCGAGCAACTGGCGACGATCAACCCCGCCTTCCTCGACGACGCCGGTCCGGCTGAGATGCTTGCCCGCCATGATCGCGGCGATCTCGTCGCGGAGGGTGGCGATGCGGTGGTCACCGGGGTCGCCCTTCCAGCCGACCAGCGACAGCGCCTGGACCTCGCCGAAGCCGAGCGGCGGCTCGACCCGATCGATCCGGACGGGGAGGTAGACGTGGCGGCGCAGCGCGCGTGTGGCCTCGTCGTGGACGAAGCCGCCCTTTTCGCCGATCGAGCGCCTCGACCAGACGACGATGACGCAGCGCGCGGCATCGAGCGCATCGCTGATTTCCTTGCGCCAGCCGGTGCCGGCGCCGATCCGGGCGTCCCACCAGACCGTCAGGCCGCCGGCTTCGAGCGCGTCGACGAGCGGCGCGACGCGGCGCCGGTCTTCAGCCTTGTAGGACACGAACACGTCGGTCACCGGGCGCCCCCTGCGGACGGCTGCTTGAAGCAATGTGCGGGAAGGGACCGGGCTTGGCAATAACGGTCGAAAACGGCGCTTATTTCGCTTTCTGGCCGTGACTTGCGTCGCGCCACCGGGGATGTAGTCTCGGCGCCTCATCCGGGGGGATAACCAGATCATGACCCATGCGTATCGGCTGCTGCTGTCGGCTGCCCTGTTGGCACTTGCCGTTCCAGGCGCCGCCAGGGCGCCCACCCCGCCACAGGAGGCGGGCCAGTCGATCGCTCAGTTCAAGAAGGGCCTCAGTCCCCAGACCGGGATCATCGCCATTCCCGAGGCCAAGGCGCGGCTGAACCTCGGACAGGCCTATTATTTCCTCGGGCCGAACGATGCACGAAAGGTGCTGGTCGACGCCTGGGGCAATCATCCGGATTCGGCCGAGGGCGTGCTCGGCATGATCTTCCCGGCGGGGGCGGATTTCTCCGACAGCTGGGGGGCGGTCGTCACCTATGAGGAAACCGGCCACATCACCGACGCGGATGCGGCGAAGGAAGATTATGCCGCCGTCCTCAAGGAGCTGCAGGAAGCGACCGAGGCGTCCAACGAGGCGCGCGTGAAGGCGGGCTACCAGAAGTTGCACCTCGCCGGTTGGGCGCAGGCGCCGACCTACGATCCCGCGAAGAAGGTGCTGGTCTGGGCCCGGGACCTTGCCGCCGACGGCGAGGCCGAGCACAGCCTCAACTATGACGTGCGCTCGCTCGGGCGGACCGGCGTCCTCAGCTTAAACATGGTCGACGGCATGAGCCGGCTGCCGGTCGTCAAGGCCGCGGCGGGAAGCCTCGGCTCGACCGTGCAGTTCGACGATGGCGCGCGCTATGCCGATTTCGTGCCTGGCACCGACGAGGAAGCGGGTTATGGGCTTGCCGGGCTGGTCGCGGCCGGCGCCGGCGTCGCTGCGGCCAAGAAGGTCGGGCTGCTCGGGCTGCTCCTGGCGTTCGGCAAGAAGTTTGCCGTGCTGGTGGCGGTGGCGCTCGGCGGCGCATGGCGCTGGCTCAAGGGTCGCTTCGGCAAGGATGACGATGCCGACGGCGAGCCACAGGAATAAGTGACGATGGCCGACGACGACTACGTCTATGACGAGGAAAGCGGTGAATGGCTGCCGGCGGCCGAGCTTGCCGAGCGCAAGCGCGCCGCCGCGGCGGTGGAGGTGCGCGATTCGGTCGGCAACCTCCTCGCCGACGGGGATCAGGTGACGCTGATCAAGGACCTCGACGTCAAGGGCGCCGGCCAGACACTGAAGCGCGGGACGCTGATCAAGTCGATCCGATTGACCGGCGACAGCCAGGAGATCGACTGCAAGTTCGACGGCATCCGCGGCCTCGTCCTGCGCGCGGAGTTCGTCCGCAAGCGCTAGGGCGTCCCCCCATGCCGGGGTCTCGGCGCGTGCCTTTAGAGGGCAGCACGAAGCCCGAAAGCGCTCGGCCGATCGGCACCGAGGTCACAAAGGTCTTGAAGTGGCCGCGCCAAATTCCGCCTAAGTTGACAAAGTTTACATAGGGCGGGGGGTGCGGCGTCGTATCTTTTCCTCTTTTCGCTGACGCGGGATGCAATTTCGAGCGCCGCGAGGTCGCAATGATCAACGAGTGGAAAGAGCCTCGCGGCGAACCGCTCCGGTGAGTTGAGCAGGTGAAATCCTACTTTGCAAGCGGTGGTGAGAATGTCCGCTTTGGGTGGAAAGCGGACACTCGGCATGCCACGATGACGCATATGAGAACGCCGCCAATCGTGGGTCGCCGCTGGTGGCTGGCAGGGCCGGTCATCATCGCAGTTGCGCTTGCCTTATGGCAGACCCAGTTCCGCTATGGCTGGCTTGAAATGGCGCTCGGAAGGTCCGCGTGGCTATTCTGGATTGCTGTCATTGCATGGGGTGCATTGATTGCGGCCGCGATCCGCCAGCACCGGGCATGGTGGCTGCTCATTACCGCCCCTGTCGTCCTTTACCCGGCTGTAATGGCAGCAGGTTTGCTTGGAGCGTGTGCTGGCGGCGATTGTCTCTGAGCATCAGCGGGAACGCCCGCAACGGGTCGGGGGCAGAGTTCGGCCAGAATGTCTGCAACGGGTGGAAAGCGGACATTGCAGATTGTGTGGTCTGACATTTCTCCTAGGCTGGTTGGATGGGAGTAGAATATCTGCACCTTCGCCCAGAAGAGACTCCACCACCAAGCCTCAGGAGCGAGCCGTTTCGAGCGGTGATCGTTTCCGACGAGGCAGTGTCCCAAGAATGGCGAAAACTCATCGCCGGTTGGCTGGTAGACAGCGGTTGCTTGTATGTCGTGGCTTGGGGCGTCGAGTGCGAGGAGTGGCACGACACAATCGATTGGTCTGTCCTTCAGGCTTTCGATTTTGATGACATCCCCCACGACAAGTTTGTGATGCCGACCTGGCATGACGATGAGCCATTATCCGAAGCGCTATGGTTCGCGGGACATGTGGCGCTCCACTCTGAAATTGACCTTAAAGAGACTCTGATCGTTCACGTCTCCAATGCACAAAAGCGAGATGAGATGATGGCGACCTATCTAAAAAGCCAGTTCTTGCCGGAGGAATGATTTCCGCAACGGGTGAAAAGAGGACATCATCTTCGGTAGCGGGAGGCTTGTCATTTTCCTGCCTTGCTACCTTTGCTCTCGTGCTACTGGCCGTTCCGCTCAGTGGCTGCGACAATGGAGACATTGTCGGAGGTGTTACGAAGCCTGACCTGTCGATAGCGGTTAGGATGGCAGCGGACCCGAAAGGGATTGGTGAACCCGCAAACCTGCTGAGTGAGAGCTGCGTGAAGCAGCAGCCGATTGTCGAACCAATCGACCAACGATGGTTCTGCCGCTTCACGTTCGAAACTCGCACCGGTATCCAAGACTGCTCCGCAACCCTATCCGTGCATGCAGACGACCATTTTGGCGTTTGGAGAACGGACAGGGATGGTCTCGACCCTTCAACAGGTGAATATCAGTCCGGAACCAAGTGTCGCACTCGGCCCCGCGCCTGAAACTTGATGTCCGCACTGGGTCGAAGTCGGACGCTCAGCCGCAATGTCGCGAATGGGTAGAAAGCCGACATCTAAGCGCGAGACCTAGCGACTGCGTCTCAGCATCGCCTTAAGCCCCGCAAACAGCAGATAGATTGCCGCACCAGCGCAAGGCAGTCCAATGCTCATGAGCAGAGCGAACACCTTTCTCATCTCGTAATCCGGCACCGGCGCACTGAGAAACTCGTAAGCCCACCAAGCTACCCAGATCAGAAGCAGACTGAGTGCGATGCGCTTGGATGTGAGCCTCATGTCGTCAGCATCACAGTCTAGGCCAATGTCCGCAATGGGTCGAAAGCGGACATTCGGGCCGAAGGTCGAAGGCGGCCATTCTTCGGTCGCCATAGGGTGGCTTTGTGCCGGGCGCCGAGGTCGTCCGTCGGGGTCAGGTCTGTTGCGGGACCGCGTAGGGCATGACCAAAGTCCCGTCGGGGGCGGCGGTGAAGGTGGTTTGCGTGGGGTAGGCGAATTCGATGCCTTCGGCGGCGAAGCGGCGGAGGAGGTCGAGGATGATCGCCGCCTTGGCCTGGAACAGATGGTCCTGGTCGAGGCCTTCGTGGCGGAAGACGAGGTCGTGGTCGAGGCTGCTCGCTCCGAAGGCGGTCATGACGCAGCGCTGGAGGTGGCAGCCGGGCTGGCTTTCGACCGCCGCGCGAGCGAGCGCGGGGACCGCCTCGAGCTTCGCCGGCGGGGTCTGGTAGGTGAGGCCGAAGCGCAAAGTCTCCTGGCGGTCGCTGCCGCCGGCGAGATTGCGGATCTCGCGCTCGAGCAGCTTGGTGTTGGCCATGATCACCGCTTCGCCGGTGACGCTGACGAGGCGGGTGGTCTTGAGCCCGATCTTCTCGACCGTGCCGGTGGTGGTGTCGAAGCGGATCGTGTCGCCCCGGCGGAAGGGTTTGTCGAACAGGATCGAGAGCGCGGCGAAGAGGTCGGAGAAGATGCCCTGCGCGGCAAGGCCGATGGCGATGCCGCCGATACCGAGGCCCGCGACCAGCGCGGTGACGTTCACCCCGAGATTGTCGAGGATGACGATGAGCGCGATGGCGAAGACCGCGACGCTGACCAGCACGCGGATGACGCCCATGGCATTGCCGACCGCGGTTTCTCCCGGCCGCTCGCCGACCCGGGTCCCGATGACCCCGAGGATGAGCTCGCGCGCCCAGATCGCGGCCTGGAGCGCGAAGGCGACGATGAAGGCGACGTTGCTCAGCCGCTCGATGCGGGCGGGCGGGCCGGCATAATTGAGGACGATGTCGATCGCCGCGATCGCCATGAAGGCGAGGCTGGTCTTGCTGAGGACTCGTCCGATCACGCCGGACCAGCCGAGCGTGCCCGGGTCGCGCCGGACCATCCGGTGACCGACGGCGCGGGCGATGATCATCAGGCCGACGAGGCCCACGGCAACGAGGGTCCCGACCAGCAGCGCCTCGCGGCTCTGCCACAGCCAGTCGGCGAGTTTCTGAAGCTCCGTCATGGTGCGGGAGGGATGGCGGGGGCGGGCGAGGGGGTCAAGCGCCGGGCGATCAGGCCGCGACCACCTCGTCGACCTTCTGCGGCGAGGTCCGGGCGGCCTTCACCACCTCGTCGACGGCCTTTGCCTTGCGCTTCTTCTTGCCCATCAGCCAGTCGAGCAGACCGACCTCGGCGCTCGACAGATATTTGCGCGACCGCGGCCGTTCGAAGCGACCGAGCGGGAGCTTGGGATTGTCGCGCGCGGCGTCGATCAGCTTGGGATGCACATAGGATTTGCGGCTGATCGCGGGCGTGTTGCCGAGCGCCTCGGCGACCGGCTCGAGCACGGTCTTGAGGCTGATCTTGCGGACCTCTTCCTCCTGGGCACCGAGCATCTGCTCGAACGCGATGACGCTCGCACCCCAAGTGCGGAAATTCTTGGCGGTGAAGTCGCCGCCCGTGCCTTCGCGAATATAGTCGTTCACGTCGGCGCTGGTGATCGGGCAGGGCTCGCCCTCGTCGGTGAGATACTGGAAGAGGTTCTGGCCCGGCAATTCGGTGCATTTGGCGACAATGCGCTTCAACCGGCTGTCCGAAATGGGAAGCTCGTGGGTGATGCCATGCTTGCCCTTGAAGCGCACGAGCAGCTTCGACCCCGCCTTGCGGAGGTGGCGGCTGCGCAGGGTGGTCGCGCCGAAGCTCTTGTTGCTCCTGGCATATTGCTCGTTGCCGATGCGGATATGCTCGGTGTCGAGGAGGCGCACGACGGCGGCGAGCACCGCCTCCCGGCTGGTAGCGCGGAGCTTGAGATCCGCCTCGACCTTGCGGCGAAGGCGCGGAAGCGCGGCGCCGAACTCGATCGTGCCGAGATATTTGCTCTTGTCCTGCCGGCTCCGGAAGGCGGCATGATAGCGATATTGCTTGCGGCCCTTGGCATCGCGGCCGGTCGCCTGGATGTGACCATTGGGATAGGGGCAGAACCAGGCGTCGGTGTAGGCCGGCGGAAGCGCGATGGCGTTCAGCCGGTCGATCTCCTCGCGGTCGGTGATGCGGTCGCCCTCGGGCGAATAATAGGCCCATTTGCCCTTGATCTGCTTGCGGGTGATCCCCGGCTGATCGTCGGTGCAGTGGCGCAGGCGGGTGGGTGCGGAAGAGGCCATCTTGAGGCTGAAGCGCCGCAAGCCTAGGGGTTGTTCCGCATGCGGCCCAAAGTCCTGATCATGGCGAGCGACGGGTTCGAGCAGGACGAACTGTTCGTTCCGCTCGAACGGCTTCGCGGCAAGGGGTGCGCGGTCAGCCTCACCGCTCCGGCGACGGCCCCGATCCGCGCGACCGTGCTCGACGATCCCGGCGAGTGGATCACGCCCGACCTCGCCATCGCCGAGGCCCGCGCCGACGAATGGGACGCGCTGCTTCTTCCGGGCGGGCTCATCAATCCCGATCACCTCCGCGCCCGGCCCGAGGCCGTCGCGCTGGTCCGCGCGTTCGTCGCGGCGGGAAAGCCGGTCGGCGCCATCTGCCATGGTCCCTGGCTGCTGATCGAAGCCGATGCGCTGCGCGGTCGCCGGGCGACCTCCTGGCGCTCGATCCGCACCGATCTTCGCAACGCCGGCGCCGCGGTGGAGGAGGGGCCGGTGGTCACCGACGGCCCGATCGTGACGGCGGTCGGACCGGCGGATTCCGCCGCCTTCGCCGACGCGCTGCTCGCGGCGATCATGGCAACGAAAGGCTAACCATTGTCGCTTACCCCTTCGTCCATGGACGGGAGCGGGGAAGACTGGATGGGCTGGAGCGCCGATGGCGTTGCAGCCGCAATCCTTGGCGCAGCGATTGGAACGGCCTTGCTTCTGCTCGGCTGGCCGCTGGTCGGCGTCGGCGTGGCGGCGGTGAGCGGGCTGATGACGCTCGCGCTCCTTCGTCAGGTCAAACCCGAGCCGCGGCGCTTCCGCCTGCGCTCCTTTGCGCTGCCACCGGTCGCGATCGTGGCAGAGGCCGACGCCGAGCCCGCGCCAGCCTCGCCGGTGCTCGAACTGATCGACGTCCTGCAAGACGAAGTCGCGCCGCTGGTCCTAGAGGATCGGCTCGATCCGCCGCAGGAGGACAGCCGCGTCGTGCAGCTGTTCGCGGCACGCGCACTCCCGACCCCTGGCGAGCTTCGTCAGCGGATCGAGGCCCATCTCGGCGAACGGCAGGACAGCCGCCCGGCGCCGGTGCTCGAACTCGAAGTGGATGCGGCGGCCGCCCTGCGCCAGGCGCTCGGCGAACTCCGCCGCAACCTCGCCTAGTCGTTCAGGGTCAGCGCCCCGATCTCCACCTCGACCGACCCGTCGGGCCGGTGGAGGAGGGGAGCGGTCACCGATACTTCCGCGACGAAACCGCGGGGAAGGTCGAACTCGGCATCTTCGAGCCCGGCGAGCCAGAGATCGGCGAACGCTGCCGCATCGTCGCCCGACACGGTGAAGCTCGCTTCATGCCGCTCGCCCTCCAACGTCAGCGACTGCCAGTCCGTTGTCGACCATCTACTAAGAAAAATCCTATTGCGGTCCTCGCCTGCCCGTTGCAGAAGCAGACGGAGCAGGGCCATCGCATAGGCCGTCATGCGCGGCCGGTTCATTGTCCCTGTTCCAGATAATCCCGCACTCGCCGAACCGTCTCAGCCCTCGGCTCTCGCCCTCGGCGAAGGTCGAAAACGAAGCGCGGATCCCGCATCACCTCGCGGCCGAAGCGGGCCGGGCTCTGGTTCGAACTGTTAAGAAATCTTTCAACGTCTCTGAGTAAATACACGTCTTGGCCCCCCGACCAATGACGACTCGGCTCATTTCTTGTCCCAGCCGCCATCCTACATGTCTAGGGGTTTTCCTATGATTGCGATGTCCAGTCCGCCTGACAGTCCCCGCGAGGTGCTGGCGCGCCTGTGCGCGGAGCGGGGCGAGGATTTCGCAGGCCTGTCGCGGCTGATCGGACGCAATGCCGCCTACATCCAGCAGTTCATCCGGCGCGGGACGCCGCGGCGACTGCCCGAGCGCGAGCGCGCCATCCTGGCGCGTCACTTCGGCATTCCGGAGCAGTGGCTTGGGGCGAGCGGGACTCCGCCGCCTCCCGACGCGCTCGTCGCACCGGCGGCGATCGAGGGAGGAAGCGGCGCCGACGTCCGGCTCGGCTTCCCGCGCGCCTGGCTCGAGGAACTCGGCAGCGATCTTGCCTGCCTCCGCCTCGCGTTGGTCGACGGCGACGCAATGGCGCCAACGCTTCAGGGCGGGGACAGCCTGCTGGTCGACCTCGGCGACGCCGCGGGGCGTCTCCGTGACGGGCTTTATCTCCTCGACATGGACGGGACGAAGCAGGTGCGCCGGCTGACGCTTCACCCGATCAAGCGGATGGTGACCGTCCAGGCGGACAATCCCGCTTACGCCGACTGGCCCGGGCTCGATCCCGCCGATCTGACGATTGTCGGCCGCGTACTATGGACCGGACGGCGGCTGCGCTGAGCTAGCGGCGGGCGCGGAGCCATAGGAGCAGCGCGATCAGTCCGCCGATCCCGACGCCTGCAATCGTCCCGATGCTCGGTTCGCCAAGAGCGATCCCGGCGACCGCGCCGACGAGGAAACCGACGAGGATGAGGCATCCTCCGGCATAAGCGGGCTTTTCGAGATCAGGCTGCATGGCGCGCCTTTGGCAGAGCCGTGCGCGAAGGCCAAGAAAACAAGGTGAATCCTTTCTCAATCCTGTTTGTTGGGCCGCTCTTACGGGCCCGGGGCGTAGCAGGCTCCCTGCAATGCACGCCTATATCGCCTCCCGCGCCGCTCTCGCGGACGCCGTCCAGCTGATCGACGTCTTCGGCGACGATGCCGCGCTCGAGGCGGCGGTGCGGGCCGAAGGCGCTCGGGACCTCGGCAACGTCCTCCGCTTCTGCCATTGGCGCCAGATCGAACGGGTGATCGTCGCCCTCTCGGCCGGCGCGGATGCCGCGACCATCCATTAGGTCGCACGCTTAGCAATTGACCTTGCCTTCCCGCTCGGCTTCCTTCGCGGCCGAACAGGGGGAGGCATGTCGTCTTGAGCAGCTGGAAGTATCGCAAGTCCGTCACCGCGCATGACGAGCTGCCCGAGCATCATCGCCTCGCCCGGACTTTGTCGTGGCCGCATCTCGTGGCCCTCGGCGTCGGCGCGATCGTCGGCACCGGCATCCTGACCCTCATCGGGGTCGGCGCAGGGAAAGCCGGTCCCGCGGTCATCCTTAGCTTCGCCATTGCCGGCCTGATCTGCGCCTGCGCCGCGCTCGCCTATGCCGAGGTCGCGACCATGATTCCGGCCTCGGGCTCGGCCTACACCTACAGCTATGTCGTCTTCGGCGAACTCATCGCGTGGATCATCGGCTGGAGCCTGATCCTCGAATATAGCCTGGTGGTGAGCGCCGTGGCGGTCGGCTGGTCGGGCTATGCGACCGGCTTCCTTGCCGGAACGCCCTTTGCGCTGCCGCCCGAATGGGTCGCGGGGCCCCATGCCGGCGGGATCCTCAATCTTCCCGCGGTCTTCATCATCGCGGTCGTCGCGCTGATGCTGAGCGCCGGCACCCGCGAGAGCGCGACGCTCAATGCCATCCTCGTCGTCATCAAGATGGCGGCGCTCGCGCTCTTCATCGCCGTTGCCCTGCCGCACTTCAACGCAGCGAATTTCCAGCCCTTCATGCCGTTCGGTTTCCCGCGCTCGGGCGCGAGCGGCTCGGAAGTCGGCGTCATGGCCGCCGCCGCGATCATCTTCTTCGCCTTCTACGGGTTCGACGCCATCGCCACCGCCGCGGAGGAAGCCAAGAATCCCGGCCGTGATCTCTCCATCGGGATCGTCGGCTCGATGGTCGTCTGCGTCGCCATCTACATGGCGGTCGCCGCTGCCGCCATCGGGGCGCTGAGCTTCACCCGCTTTGCCGACAGCCCCGAGCCCCTGGCGCTGATCCTTCGCGAGATCGGGTCGGGCTGGGCGGCGCGGATCCTCGGCGCGAGCGCGGTCATCGCCCTGCCGACGGTGATCCTCGCCTTCTTCTATGGGCAGAGCCGGATCTTCTTCACCATGGCCCGCGACGGCCTCCTCCCGCAGCCGCTGGCCAAGGTCTCGAAGCGTGGCAGCCCGGTGCGGATCACGCTCTTTACCGCAATCGTGGTGGCGGTGATCGCCGGCCTCTTCCCGCTCGACGAGATTGCGGCGCTCGCGAATGCCGGCACGCTCGCCGCCTTCGTGGCGGTCTGCGCGGCGATGCTGGTGCTGCGGCGCCGCTCGCCCGACGCCGAACGCAAGTTCCGCGCGCCGCTGGCGCCCGTCATCGGGACCGTCGGAATCCTTGGCTGTCTCTATCTCTTCTGGAGCCTGCCGCAGAAGACGCAGCTCTATTTCCTCTCCTGGAATGGCATCGGCCTGGTGGTCTACCTCGCCTGGGCCCAGTTCCAGGCCGCCAGGGTTCGTCGGCTAGCCGCCTGAGGCGGCCCGCCGGGCAGGGTCAGCCGCGCGGCGATCCCAGCTTGCGGTGAAGGCCGGCAAGGTCGCTTCGACCCCAGTGGCTCGCCCATGGGCTGTCGCTCGACCGGTCATTGCGAAGATAGTCGGGCGCGACCCAGCGCGCGCCGGCGATCTCGGGTCGTGCCTTCGCCAGGTTGCGCACGTCATAGGCTGAGTGGAACTTGAGTCCCGCGGCATCACCATGCGCCCAGACGACCGTCCCGAAGATGGTGCCAGCGTCGCCGAGGTCGAGCAGGAGTTCGGCGCCGACGGGGAAGGCCGCCGAAGCCTCGATCAGCGCGCCGCCGCTCGAGATGTTGCGAAGGCGGACGGGGGTCGTCTCGTGCGCATAATGGACCTCGCCGCTCCAGATGAGCGGATGGCGAATCTCGCGCTCGTCATGGTCACGCACATCGTCCGCAGGCGCATCCGCTTCCGCCGCGGGGGCGGCAGGCGGTGGCGGCGCGGGTTCGACGGCGGCGATCGCGACGTCCGGAAAGGAGCGCTGGAGCACCACGCGGAGCATGTCCGCCAGTTCCTCGGTGCCGGTGTCGACGCAGGTTTCGTGCGCGAATTCGAGCCCGATCCGTTCGCCCTTGATCCAGCGCACGGCGCCCTCGACCCGGTGCCAGTCCCCGAGCTGCAGCTCGACGCGGTCCCACAGGCGAAGCTTCTTGGCGCCCTCGATCATGGCGCCGCCACCCGACAGGTTGACCAACGTCACCTTCTGGCTGCGCCCCTTGTGATTGAGGATCGCGCTTTCCTGGTCGAGCCGGTGGCGGTCGCCGTCGCGATGGTCGGACTGGCGATGGGTTTCGCGCGGGATGACGAGCTCGGTGAAGCTCTCCTCCTCGGCGACGGGCATGTCCGCTGGGCGCGGGTCCTTGGTCTTGAGCAACGGCGTCTCGGTGCGCTTGCCGCGCAGCAGCCTGTCCCGGAATTCGTTCATGCCTGGCCGCCTTTGCGCCTCCTGATCGAGGCCGGACAGTAGAGCGGCGGGGTTACCAAAGGGCTAAGCTTGCCTTGCCGGCCCCTCCAAAACGGATCGGGCCGGAGCCTCGGGACATCACTGCCCCGGACCCCGGCCCGACCGTCAATCCGCTTTGAGCGCGGATCAGCTCGAATAATACATGTCGAATTCGACCGGGCTGGGGGTCGTCTCCCAGCGCAGCACTTCTTCCCACTTGAGGTCGATGTAGGCATCGATCTGGTCGGACGAGAAGACGTCGCCCTTGAGGAGGAAATCCTTGTCGGCGGCGAGGCTGCTGAGCGCCTCGCGCAAGCTGCCGCAGACGGTCGGCACGCTGACCAGCTCGGCGGGCGGCAGGTCGTAGAGGTTCTTGTCCATCGCCTCGCCCGGGTGGATGCGGTTCTGGACGCCGTCGAGCCCGGCCATCAGGATCGCGGCATAAGCGAGATAGGGGTTCGCCATGGCGTCGGGGAAGCGGAACTCTACGCGCTTCGACTTCTCGCCGGTCCCGTAGGGAATGCGGCACGAGGCCGAGCGGTTGCGGCTCGAATATGCGAGCAGCACCGGCGCCTCGAAGCCCGGGACCAGCCGCTTGTAGCTGTTGGTGGTCGGGTTGGTGAAGGCATTGAGCGCCCGGGCGTGCTTGATGACGCCGCCGATGAAGTAGAGCGCGGTGTCGGACAGGCCGGCATAGCCGTTGCCCGCGAAGAGGGGCTTGCCGCCGCTCCACAGCGAGAAATGGGTGTGCATGCCCGAGCCATTATCCTTGGCGATCGGCTTGGGCATGAAGGTCGCGGTCTTGCCATAGGCATGGGCGACCTGGTGCACGACATACTTGTAGACCTGCATCCGGTCGGCGGTCTGGACCAGCGTGCCGTAGGTCAGGCCGAGCTCGTGCTGCGCAGCGGCGACCTCGTGATGGTGCTTGTCGCAGGGAAGGCCCATCTCGAGCATGGTCGAGACCATCTCGGCGCGGATGTCGACGGCGCTGTCGACCGGGGCGACGGGGAAGTAGCCGCCCTTGGCGCGGGGCCGGTGGGCCTGGTTGCCGCCCTCATATTCGCGGCCGGTGTTGGTCGGCAGCTCGATGTCGTCGAGGTGATAGTAGCTGCCGTTATAGTCGTCGCCGAAGCGGACGTCGTCGAACATGAAGAATTCGGCTTCCGGCCCGACATAGACGGTGTCGGCGAGGCCGCTCGCCTTCAGATAGGCCTCGGCGCGCGTGGCGCAGGAGCGGGGATCGCGCGAATAAAGCTCGCCCGTGGCCGGCTCGACCACGTTGCAGCAGACGATCATCATCGGGGTGGCGCTGAACGGATCGACGTAGATGGCATCGAGATCCGGCTTGAGGATCATGTCGCTCTCGTTGATCGCCTTCCAGCCGCCGATCGACGACCCGTCGAACATGAAGCCGTCCTCGAGCATGTCCTCGTCGATCGCACCCGCGGCCATGGTCAGGTGCTGCCACTTGCCCTTGGGATCGGTGAAGCGAAGATCGACCCACTCGATCTCCTCATTCTCGATGCGCTTCATGATGGACGCGGCGGTGGCGGAATCGGCCATGAGAATCACTTCCTCGCTGGGATACTGGACTGGCTCCGCCTTTCGGGCGGCGGACGGTGGAGGCCAAGGGCGGGGTGAAGATTTCGCGTGGGCGAAAAGCGGAACGAATTCGCTTGGCCGTACTCAGAAGATGAGGAGGTGCGGACCGGCGGCGGCGAGCCCGATGGCCGGAAGGAGACCGGCAAGCGTGGCGGCGGCAAAGACCGGCGTCCGCATGGTCGTCAGCGCGGCTCCGGCGGTGATGAGGGGGCCTGGTGCGCCGACGACCCGGAGCCCGACCACCGCGGCCGGCCCATAACGTCCAAGCCGCGCTTCGAGGACTTCCAGCCGGGCGCCGAACCGCGAGCGAAGCCGCGCCGCCCCGAACCGCCGGGTAAGCCCGAACAGGAGCAGGCTTCCGGTGAGCGCGCCGCCCGCGACCGACGCCACGCCGAGGCCCGGACCCAGCAGCACACCGCTGGCCAGGCTCATCGGGATGAGGAGCCCTGGGATCGAGCTGGCCGTCAGCAGGGTGGTCGCGAGGAAGATAAGCAGGGCACCGCCAATTGCGCCGCCGATGAGCGGCATGAAGGCAAGGAGATCGAGGTGCAGGGCGGCAAGGTCCATCGCGATTCTCCAATGCCGGATAGGGGCCTGCGTTCCGTCGGGGTGGCCATTGGCCGCCGCAGCTTCGCCACGTCTTGCCTCGACCGGGCGGCGGGCTAAGGACCGGAGCCATGGGAAGCGAGACAAACGGGCGGATCGAGGCGCTCGAACACCAGCTGATGCGCGCCTGGGCGACCGGCGATCGCAAGGTTCTCCGGGCGCTGTTGTCGCGGCGGTTCCGGATGGTGGTGGCGGCCGGCACGCCGGTGCTGCTCGACCGCAAGAGCATGCTCGAGGCGGCGGGCGAGCGCTGGCGCCTCGAGCGCTATCGCTTCGGCCAGGCCGTCTATTCGCGCGAGGCCGAAGGGGTCGCGGTGTTCGCCGCCGAACTCGAGATGGAAGGGGCCATCGAAGGCCGGAGCGTCGAGGGGCGCTGGTGGCAGGTCGACGTGTGGAAGAAGGGCGGGCTCAGCCGCAAGTGGAAGCTGCTCGACCGCCAGCTCGCCCGGATCGACGGGGAGCATCAATTCCCGCAGGCGGTCCGTTCGCTCCAGCTCTGGCGCTAGAAGACGCGGCGCTGGGCCGCGACGAGCATCCGCAGCAGCATGGCCACGGGGCGTGGCACTCCGACCTTGCCTTCGAGCCAGAGCGAGACCGCCGAGCGGCTGACACCGATCGCATTGGCGAGCTCGTTCTGCGTCCGGTAGCCGAGCGCGCGCATGTGGGTGCGCAGCTCGTCCGGGCTCATCGAGGCAAGGCGGGGATCGTTCGACACCTTCAGGCTCAGATCGCGTCCGTGCCCTCGTCGCCGGTGCGGATCCGGACGGCATGCTCGACCGGCGAGACGAAGATCTTGCCGTCGCCGATCCGCCCGGTGCGCGCGGCATTGGCGATTGCCTCGACGACATTGGCGGTCAGGCTGTCCTCGACCACCACCTCGATCTTCACCTTGGGCAGGAAGTCGATGACATATTCGGCGCCGCGGTAAAGCTCGGTGTGGCCTTTCTGGCGGCCGAAGCCCTTGACCTCGGTGACGGTCATGCCGCTCACCCCGACTTCGTGAAGTGCGTCCTTCACGTCGTCGAGCTTGAACGGCTTGATGATCGCTTCGACCTTCTTCACTTCATCCTCCCCTGGGGCTGATGCCACCTTAGGCGGCGTCTTGGCTTTGCCGCAATTCCCCGGCAAGCGCCCCGCCCATGCGTCAGGCAATCATTCTTTCCGCAGGCCAGGGATCGCGGCTCGGTTCGCTGACCACCGACCGGCCCAAGTGCCTCATCGAATTCGGCGGCCGGACCCTGCTCGACCGCCAGCTCGACACGCTCGCGGCGAACGGCATCGAGCAGGCGATCATCGTCACGGGCTTTCGCGACGACCAGATCGAGGCTGCGCTCGAGCGGCGCCGCGCGGCCGGGGAGGGGCCGGAGACGCGGACCGTCTTCAACCCCTTCTACAAGGTGGCCGACAATACCGGCTCCCTCTTCATGGCGCGCGAGGCGCTGAGCGGCGACACTTTGGTCTGGAACGGCGACACGATGGTTTCGCCCGCGCTCATGGCGAAGGTGGTGGCGAACGACCGGCCGGGCATCTGCGTCACCATCGACCGCAAGGCCGAAGGCTATGACGCCGACGACATGAAGGTGGTCGAAGAGGGCGGACGCCTTCGCGCCATCGGCAAGCGGCTGGCGAGCACCGACGGGGTCAATGCCGAATCGATCGGCCTGCTCGCCTTCCGCGGCGACGGCGCCGAGCGCTTCCGCCATGCGATCGAGGAGGCGATGCGCTCGCCCGAGGGGACTCAGATCTGGTATCTTCGGGTCATCCACCACCTTGCCCAGTCGAGCGACATCTGGACGCTGTCGATCGAAGGCGAGGAGTGGGGCGAAGTCGACTTCCCCGAAGACGTCGCGGCGGCGGAGAAACTGGTCGCGAGCTGGTAGCTCCCCTGCGCAAGCAGGGGCCCAGTGACCTTCAAATAAAAAGCGAAACTGGGCTCCTGCCTTCGCAGGAGAACAGCTTAATAAGGTGGGCGGTCCAGGCCCTTGGGGCTTTGCGTGAAGATCTCGCAGCCGTCCTCGGTGATCCCGATCGAATGCTCGAACTGGGCTGAAAGCGAGCGGTCGCGGGTGACCGCGGTCCAGCCGTCGTCGAGCATCTTGCAGTCGGCCCGACCGATGTTGATCATCGGTTCGACCGTGAAGAACATGCCGGGCTTCAGTTCGGGGCCCGTGCCCGCGCGGCCAGCGTGGACGACTTCCGGGCTGTCGTGGAACAGTCGGCCGAGACCGTGCCCGCAGAAGTCGCGCACGACCGAGTAGCGGTTCTTCTCGGCATGGCGCTGGATCGCGGCCGAGACGTCGCCAAGACGGTTGCCGGGACGGGCCTGCTCGAGGCCAAGCATCAGGCATTCGTAGGTGACGTCGACCAGCCGCCGTGCCTTCACCCCGACATCGCCGAGCAGGTACATCCGGCTCGAATCGCCGTGCCAGCCATCGAGGATGGGGGTAACGTCGATGTTGACGATGTCGCCTTCCTTGAGCGCCTTGTCGGCCGGGATGCCGTGGCAGACGACATGGTTGATCGAGGTGCAGCAGCTGTGGGTGTAGCCGCGATAGCCGAGCGTCGCGGGGACCGCGCCCGCCTCGCGCATCATGCGATAGACGAAGGCGTCGATCTCGGCCGTGGTGATGCCGGGAACCACGATCGGCGCCAGCGCATCGAGGATCTCGGCGGCAAGCCGGCCCGCGGCCCGCATCCCGGCAAAGCCATCCTCGCCATGCAGCTTGATCACGCCGCTGCGCGCCTCGCTGCGATCGTCCGCCGACACCGTCACA
The DNA here is from genome assembly GCF_058313385.1 of Sphingomonas sp. SP2. Lineage (NCBI taxonomy): Bacteria > Pseudomonadati > Pseudomonadota > Alphaproteobacteria > Sphingomonadales > Sphingomonadaceae > Sphingomonas > Sphingomonas sp. SP2. The sequence goes on from NZ_JBZFLD010000001.1 coordinate 1,759,775, forward strand.
TATTGAGTCATTCCTGCTATCTAGGGGGTACAAGGCCAAATGTCGAAGGAGCGCGGGGGTGCGGCGCAGAAGCTTCCTGAAAGCAAGCGGTGGCGTTGCCCTGACCGGCTGGTCGGCGCGCAGCGCGGCCGCCGATCTCCCCACCCGCCGCGACCTTGGCGGCGACGTCGCGATCGTCCGGCAGGCGCTGACCCTGCACCCCGGCCTCCATCGCTACCAATCTCCCCGCGAAGCGGAGCGACGGCTCGAAATGTTTGCCGCCGAATATATTCGGGCGGGCGACATGGCCGGACGTTATCTGGCCCTTGCAAGGCTGACCGCCGCCATCCGCTGCGGGCACAGCTATGGCAACTTCTTCAACCAGAAGACGGCCGTGCAGACCGCTCTGTTCGACCGGCCGACCCGCCTGCCGTTCCTGTTCAACTGGGTCGACCGGTCGATGGTCGTCACCAGCGACCCCTCCGGCACCCTTGCCAGAGGAACGCGCATCACGCGCATGAATGGCTTGGATCCGGCCATGCTGCGCGACCGGCTGATCCCGCTGACCCGCGGCGACGGCCACAATGATGCGAAGCGCGTGTCCCTCCTCGAGGTGCGGGGCGACGACGAGTTCGAGACGTTCGACGTCCTGCAAGGGCTGGTCGCGCCACCGCCGAGCGGCACCCATCAGCTGGAGGCCCTCACGCCGGGCGGCAAGCGCCTGGCCCTTGCCCTTCCGGCCATCGCTCTCGCCGCGCGCCAGAAGATGATGCGCGCGTCCCCGCCCGATCAGGACGGAGCGGTCTGGTCATGGGTGATGCGGCCCGATGGCATTGCGGTGCTGACCATGCCCGGCTGGGCCCTGTGGAACAGCAAATGGGACTGGAAGAGCTGGCTCTCTGAGCGCCTCGACAGCCTGGAGCGCGCCCCCGGTCTCGTCATCGACCTTCGCGACAACGAAGGTGGCGACGAGAGTTGCGGCGCTGCGATCCTCGCCCGCCTGATCGACCGGCCGGTCGCTACCAATGATTGGGAACAGCGCCTTCGCTTCCAGCGCACCCCTCCGGCGCTCGATCCCTATCTCGATACGTGGGACCCTTCCTTCCGGACGCTTGGCGAGGGTGCGGCCGCATTTGGTGGCGGCTTCTATCGCCGGCCTCCGTCCGCCGAGGACGCGATGCTGGTTGCGCCAGCGGGCAAACGCCTCGGCCTGCCGGTGCGCGTGCTCGTGTCGCCGGTGAACAGCAGTGCGACCTTCCAGTTCGCATCGACCGTGCAGCGCCTCGGGCTCGGCCGCCTCGTCGGCGGTCCCACGGGTGGAAACCGCCGCGGCATCAATGGTGGAAGCTTCTTCTTCGTCCGGCTCCCCGCAAGCGGCCTCGAATTCGATCTTCCGCTAATCGGCTATTTCCCGCGATCCCCGCAGCCGGACGCCGGCCTCATGCCCGACCTGCTGGCCCGGCCGGGCATCGCGGACATCGCGGGCGGCCATGATCGGGTCCTCGCGGCGGCACTTGTCGACATCGTCCGAGGGTGAGGTTGCGGGGCGGCGGGGCAGGGCCTAGCTGCCGGGCCATGGCTTCGACCAAGACCTATACCGCGGCCCTGTGCATCATCGGCGACGAGATCCTCTCGGGCCGGACCCAGGACAAGAATGTCGCCCAGATCGCGACCTGGCTCAACGTGCAGGGGATCCGCCTTGCCGAGGTGAGGGTCGTCCCCGACGTCGAGGAGCGGATCGTCGAGGCGGTCAACCAGCTGCGGGCGCGCAACGACTATCTCTTCACCACGGGCGGCATCGGCCCGACCCACGACGACATCACGGTCGACGCGATCGCGGCCGCGCTCGGCGTGCCGGTGATCGTCCATCCCGACGCCCGCGCCATCCTCGAGCGCTATTACGAGACACGTGGGGGCCTCACGGAGGCGCGGCTGCGAATGGCGCGCGTGCCGGGAGGGGCCGACCTCATCGTCAACAAGGTCTCGGGCGCGCCCGGCATCCGCCACGGCAATATCTTCATCCTCGCCGGCGTGCCGCATATCACCGCCGGGATGCTCGACGCGCTGACCGGGACGCTCGAGGGCGGGCGTCCGCTCGTCAGCGTGACCATCGGCGGAATGGTCCCGGAAAGCGAAGTCGCCGACCTCCTGCGCGAAACCGAGCGCGCCCACGAAGGCATCGCGATCGGCTCCTATCCCTTCTTTCGGGAGGGCAAGGTGGGCGCCAATTTCGTGATCCGGTCCGAAGATATGGAAAAGGCCGAAGCCGTTGCCGGCCTCCTTTCCGCGAGCATGGAGAGCGCGGGCTATCTGGTGGTGCCGGGCGGCATCTGAGCTGCCCACCAGTCGGCATAAGGCGTATTCCTGGCGAGGTGGCGGTTCCAGTCGGGGGCGCCGTCCTCCCACCAGACGGGGCCGCGCTCGCCCAGCGCCCGTTTCGCGGCGTCGACCCGCACGCGGTCGCGCTTGCGCCGCGCATCCATCAGTTCGCGCACCAGATGCTCGCGCCGCTCGGGATCGAGCGCGGGATTGCTGAGGCGCCAGAGGCGACCCCGGACAACGAAATAGCGGCCGTCCGGGGTGCGGGGATATTCGTCGCTCAGGCGCCCTGAACCCCGGCCTTCGGCGGCACGATCTGGCTGTGCGCGACCACCGTCCAGTCCTCGTGTCCGCGCCGCATCAGGGTCGAGCTCGCATAGCAGCGATAGCGCTCGTCGCCGCGCGATGCCTCGACCTGATAGCCGATGACGATCAGGCCCTCCTCGGGGCGGGTGACCTTCTGGTCGGAGAAGCGCACCTCCTCCCACCGGGGCGTGTCCTTCACCGCGGCCTTGGCCTGGTCGCGGGTGAAGAGGAACGGCTCGGCGGGGAGGGCCATCACCACATTCTCGTCGACGAGGCGGTCATAGACCTCCGTGCCGCCGTGCCAGAGCTTCTCTTCCATCGCCCAGATCCGCTCGTCTTCCATGCTTCGTCTCCTTCTTCGAGGAGGCAACGGTCCGGCGCCGGCAGGGTTCACCCGGCCTTTCGGACAGGAGCGTTGATTTAGTAAGGATGCTTACTATATGCGGCGTCCATGGAACAGCTGGCCTGGGATATTGGCGAGACCTCGCATGCGCTTCGCCGCGCCTTCGATCGGCGCGCCGCCGCGCTCGGAATCACCCGCGCGCAGTGGCGGGTGCTCGCCCATCTCGACCACAATCCAGGGCAGCGGCAGGTCGAGCTTGCCGACCGGATGGACATCGAGCCGATCACGCTCTGCCGGATCGTCGACAAGCTTGAGGAGAATGCGCTGGTCGAGCGCCGCCGCGATCCCGGCGACCGTCGCGCCTGGCAGCTCTACCTGTGCGATCAGGCCAAGCCGCTGATCGCCAAGCTCCATGCGGTGGCCGAGGATTTTTCGGCTGACGCTTTCGGTAACATCGATCCGGCGGAGATCCGCGCGGCGCAGGCCCTGCTCGCCAGGGTGCGCGCGAACGTCGCGGGCATGGACCCGCGCAGCAGCAATACGAACAGGGCATTGGCATGAACCAGGAAACGAGGATCGGCGCCGCCGAGGAAGTCGAAGCGCCCGCGGGCGTCGCGGCAGGCAGCGACAGCGGAGCGTCGGCGAAGGCGCCCAGCAAGGCGAAGCGCATCGCCCTGATGCTGGTTGTCCCGCTGCTGCTGCTCGTCGGCGGCGCCTATCTGTGGTTCTCGGGTCAGGGCACCGTCTCGACCGACAACGCGCAGGTGAAGCAGGACATCACCAGCGTCGGCGCGCAGGTGAGCGGGCCGATCGCCGAGGTGCTGGTCAAGGAAGGCCAGCGCGTCCAGGCCGGACAGATCCTCTTCCGGATTGATCCCGAACCCTATCGCGTCGCTTTGATGCAGGCCGAGGCGCAGCTGGCGCAAGCCCAGCTTGCCGAGCGGCAGGTGGTGACGCAGGCGCAGGGGACGGGCTCGGACATCGCCGGCGCGCAGGCGCAGCTGACGATCGACCAGCGCGCGTTGAGCCGTCAGGCCGAGCTGCTCGCCAAGGGTTTCACCACCCGCGTCCGCTACGATGAGGCGCTGGCCGACGTCGAGCGCGACCGCACGGCGCTGGCCGATGCGCAGGCGCGTGCCGCCAATGCCCGTGCGGCGATCGCGCCCTCGGGTGATCAGCCGAGCGAGCAGGCGGCCCGCGCCGCCATCGCCCAGGCCCGCCTCAACCTCAGCCGGACCGAGGTTCGAGCCCCGACCGCGGGCGTCGTCTCGAATACCGACCGGCTCCTTCCGGGGCAGCAGGCGGTGCCGGGCATCGGCCTCCTCTCGCTGGTCGCGTCGAGCGATGCTTGGATCGAGGCCAATTTCAAGGAGAAGGACCTCGAGGCGATGGCCCCGGGCCAGGCGGTTGAAATCGCGATCGACGCCTATCCCGGGCTGAAGCTCAAGGGCCGGGTGCAGAGCATCGGCGCGGGGACCGGCAGCGAGTTCGCCATTCTCCCGGCGCAAAATGCCAACGGCAACTGGGTCAAGGTCACCCAGCGCGTGCCGGTCCGCATCCGCTTCGAAGGCAAGCCCGCCCGTCCGATGATCGCCGGCCTCAGCGCCGACGTCACCGTCCGCACGGGCGACTGAGGCAAGGACCGCGCGCGAAGCGCGTCGTCGAAAGGCACTAGGCGTGGACCAGACCAGAGCCGCCACCCCGCTCGATCCGATGCGGCATTTCCTCGTCACCGTCGCGGTGATGCTGGCGGTGCTGATGCAGGTGCTCGACACGACCATCGCCAACGTCGCGCTGCCGCACATGCAGGCGAGCCTCGGCGCCACGCAGGAGAGCATCAACTGGGTGCTCACCAGCTACATCGTCGCCTCGGCCATCGCCATTCCGATCGCCGGCTGGCTGGCCGAGCGTATCGGCCGGCGCAAGCTGCTGCTGATCGCCGTCGTCGGCTTCACCGCGGCGAGCATGCTCTGCGCCATCGCCACCTCGCTCCCCGAGATGGTCGTCTTCCGGATCCTGCAGGGGATCAGCGGCGCCTTCCTCGTGCCACTGGCACAGGCGACGATGTTCGACATCAATCCCCCGGCCAAGCATGCGCAGGCAATGGCCCTGTTCGGCGGCGGCATCATGATCGGGCCGATCATGGGGCCGGTGCTCGGCGGCTGGCTGACCGACAGCTTCGACTGGCGCTGGGTGTTCATCGTCAACCTGCCGGTCGGGATCCTCGCCACCTTCATGCTCTGGCGGACCATGCCTGAGAGCCCGACCAGCAGGCGACCCTTCGACCTTGCCGGCTTCGCGCTGATCGCCCTGGCGCTCGGGTCGCTGCAGATGTTCCTCGACCGCGGCGAAAGCCAGGACTGGTTCCAGAGCTGGGAGATCATCATCGAGCTCGGGCTCGCGATCGCCTTCTTCTGGATGTTCACCATCCACACGATGACGGCGAAGCATCCGATCTTCGAGAAGCCGATGTTCGCCGACCGCAACTTCGCGACCGGGCTATTGTTCATGGCAGTGACCGGCGTCCTGCTGCTGGCCGGCCTCGCGCTGCTGCCGCCCCTGCTTCAGCGGCTCTACGGTTATTCGGTGCTCCAGTCGGGCGTGCTGACCGCGCCGCGCGGAGTCGGGACCCTCATTTCCATGCTCGTCGCCGGAAGGCTGGTCGGCAAGATCGACAGCCGTCTGCTGGTGGTCGCCGGCATCTCGCTGATGGCGACCAGCCTGTGGATGATGACCGGCTTCGCGCTCGACCAGCCGGCCGGACCGGTCATCTGGTCGGGCGTGGTCCAGGGGCTCGGCATCGGGCTGATCTTCGTGGTCATGCAGAGCCTCGCCTTCGCGACCCTCGCCCCGGCGCTTCGCACCTCGGCGGCTTCGCTCCTCAATCTTGCCCGAAACATCGGCGGCTCGGTCGGGATCGCGATCGTCGGCTCGCAGCTGGTGCGGATGACGCAGGTCGCCCACGCCGACCTCGCCAGCCATGTCACCGACAGCACCATCCCGACACTCGACCCCGGGCTGCTCGAGCGGATCGGGCAGGGCGGTGACGTCGCCCTCGCCGTCATCAATGCCGAAGTCACGCGGCAGGCCCTGTTTATCGCTTATCTCGACGATTTCTGGCTGATGATGTGGGTCACGATCGCCGCTCTTCCGTTGGTGCTGCTGTTGCGCAAGGCCAAGAGCGATGGCGGAGCGCCGGTACACGCGATTGCCGACTGACAGGAGAGAAGACCCCATGCAGACTCGTACGCTCGGGCCCAATGGCCCCACGGTTTCCGCCATCGGCCTCGGCTGCATGGGAATGAGCGAATTCTACGGGACCGGCGACGATGCCGAAAGCATCGCCACCATCCACCATGCGCTCGAGCAGGGTATCAATTTCCTCGACACGGCGGACATGTACGGCCCGTTCAAGAATGAGGAACTGGTCGGCCGCGCCATCGCCGACCGCCGCGACCAGGTTTTTCTCGCGACCAAGTTCGCCAATGTCCGCGGCGAGAAGGGCGAGTTCCTCGGCGTTCGCGGCGATCCCGATTATGTCCGCTCGGCCTGCGATGCGAGCTTGAAGCGCCTCGGGGTCGAGACGATCGATCTCTATTATCAGCACCGCGTCGACCCGAACGTGCCGATCGAGGACACGATCGGCGCGATGGCGCGGCTCAAGGAAGAGGGGAAGATCCGCTTCCTCGGCATGAGCGAGGCCGCGCCCGCGACCATTCGTCGCGCCCATGCGGTTCATCCCATCACCGCGCTCCAGACCGAATACAGCCTGTGGAGCCGCGACGCCGAGGCCGAGGTGCTCCCGACCGTGCGCGAACTCGGCATCGGCTATGTCGCTTATTCGCCGCTCGGCCGCGGCTTCCTGACCGGCGAGATCAAGGCGCCCGAGGACTTCCCGGACGACGATTATCGCCGCTTCCACCCGCGCTTCACCGGCGAAAATTTCGAGCGCAACATCGCCATGGTGCACGAGCTTCAGAAGCTCGCCGCCGACAAGGGCGTCAGCGCGGCGCAGCTCGCGCTCGCCTGGGTGCTTCATCAGGGCGAGGACATCGTGCCCATCCCCGGGACCAAGCGCCGCAAGTGGCTCGACCAGAATATCGCGGCCGTGGACCTCGAGCTCAGCGCCGACGAGCTCGCTCGGCTCGACCAGATCCTGCCGCCAGGCGCCGCCGCGGGCGACCGCTATCACGCGCAGGGCATGGCGACGGTGAATCGGTAGTCACGAACTGTTCCCCGGCGAAGGCCGGGGCCCAGTGACTTTCGAGGCACTGGGCTCCTGCTTTCGCAGGAGAACGGCTAGGACGCGGACATGACCACCACCACCCACCACTTCACCGCCTCCGACGGCGTCTCCCTCGCCTGGCGCGAGACGGGGGAGGGGCGTCCGGTCGTGCTCGTCCATGGCCTGTTCTCGGACGCGCACCTCAATTGGGTGAAATTCGGCCATGCCGAAAAGCTCGTGGACGCGGGCTTTCGGGTGATCATGCCCGATCTTCGCGCCCACGGCCTCAGCGACAAGCCGCACGATCCCGCTGCCTATCCGCCTGGCGTCCTCGGCCGCGACCTCGTTGAACTGGTCGCGCACCTCGGCCTCGCCGACTTCGACCTCGGCGGCTTCTCGCTCGGCTCGCGGACCAGCGTGCACGGAGTTGCGCAGGGCCTGACACCGCGGCGGCTGATCCTCGCCGGCATGGGGCTCGAAGGCTTGCTCGGCTGGGAGAAGAGGCATCACTTCTTCATCGAGGCATTCGAGAAGTTCGAGACCGCCAGCCGCGGCGACCGGCACTGGTTCGCGGTCCAGTTCATGAAGAGCCAGAAGGTCGACCGCGTCGCCGCCCGCCTGCTCCTCGAGAGCAACAGCCATGTCGACGAGGCGATGCTGGCGCGGCTGACCATGCCCACGCTCGTACTGTGCGGCGACGACGATCGCGATAATGGCTCGGCCCCCGCGCTCGCCGAAGCGCTGCCCAATGCCTCTTATGCCGAGATTCCCGGCACCCACACGACCTCGGTCACGCAAAAGGCGCTCGGGCAGGCGATGGTGGACTTCTTGACGGGCGAGTGATGCGGGCGCACGAACGCCGCCAGTTCCTCAGATGAAGGCGTCAACCGCATGAAATTGGCCGCTTCCGTTTCAATTCTCGCACTTTCCCTCGCCGGTTGCATGACCGCGCCCGACGGTACGCCGCGGATGACTCAGGCGCAGACCGACGCCATGGTCGAGGCCGCCCCGGCCGACGCCGATGCCGCCGTCAGCGCGCGCACCCCGGAGGGGGCCCGCCAGTTCATCGCCAAGGTCGAGAAGGATCTCTTCGACCTGTCGGTGATCGGAAGCCGCGCCTCGTGGGTCAACTCGACCTACATCACCGACGATACCGATGCGCTCGCCGCCTATTTCGGCACCATCGGCACCGAAAAGGGTGTCGCCTACGCCAAGGAAGCGGCCGAATGGTCGAAGGTGCAGGGGCTCGACCCCGATACCGCCCGCAAGCTCAACATCCTGCGCGGCGCGCTGGTGCTGGCGGCCCCGTCCACGCCCGGCGCCGCGGCCGAGCTCAACAATATCTCGACCAAGCTCCAGTCGACCTACGGCAAGGGCCGGGCGACGCTCGACGGCAAGGTCATCACCGGCGACGTCGCCGAGGAGCAGATGGGCGAGCTTCGCGATCCGAAGCGGACCGCCGAAGTGTGGACCAGCTGGAACAACAATGTCGGCCGCCCGATGCGCCCCGACTATGTCCGGATGGTCGAGATCGCCAACCAGGGCGCGAAGGAGCTCGGCTACGCCGACACCGGCGCCATGTGGCGCTCGGGCTACGACATGACACCCGAGGAATTCTCGGCCATGTACGACCGGCTGTGGAGCGAGGTGAAGCCGCTCTACGACCAGCTCCACTGCTACACCCGCACCAAGCTCAACCAGAAGTATGGCAATGCCGTGCAGCCTGCCAACGGCCCGATCCGCGCCGATCTCCTCGGCAACATGTGGGCGCAGGAATGGGGCAACATCTACGACGTGGTCGCGCCCAAGGGTGCCGGCGACGTCGGCTATGACGTGACCGAGCTCCTGAAGGCCAAGAAGAAGACTCCGGTGGACATGGTCCGGATGGGCGAGGGCTTCTACACCTCGCTCGGCTTCGCCCCGCTGCCCGCCAGCTTCTGGACCCGCTCGCAGATCGTCCGTCCGGAAGGCCGCGAAGTCGTCTGCCACGCCTCGGCCTGGGACCTCGACAACAAGGACGACCTGCGCATCAAGATGTGCACCAAGGTCAATGGCGACGACTTCGTCACCATCCACCACGAGCTTGGCCACAATTTCTACCAGCGGGCCTATAACCAGCAGCCCTATCTCTACCTCAACGGTGCCAACGATGGCTTCCACGAGGCGATCGGCGACTTCATCGCGCTGTCGGTGACGCCTGAATATCTGGTCCAGATCGGGCTGCTCGACCGCAAGAAGGTGCCCGACGCGAGCAAGGACACCGGCCTTCTGCTGCGCCAGGCGATGGACAAGGTCGCCTTCCTCCCGTTCGGCCTGATGGTCGACAAGTGGCGCTGGGGCGTGTTCGACGGCTCGATCCCGTCGAGCGGCTACGAGGCCGGCTGGAACCAGCTCCGCCTCCAGTATCAGGGCATCACCCCGCCGACCCAGCGGACCGAGGCCGACTTCGACCCGGGCGCGAAATATCACATCCCGGGCAACACGCCCTATGCGCGCTATTTCCTCGCCCGGATCCTGCAGTTCCAGTTCTACAAGGCGGCCTGCGACATGTCGGGCTGGAAGGGCCCGCTCCACCGCTGCTCCTTCTACGGCAACAAGGAGGTCGGTCAGCGGCTCGACGCCATGCTGAAGCTCGGCGCGTCCAAGCCCTGGCCCGAGGCGCTCGAGGCCTTCACCGGCACGCGCGAGATGAGCGGCAAGCCGATGCTCGAATATTTCGCGCCGCTGCAGCGCTGGCTGGAGCAGCAGAACCAGGGCAAGACCTGCGGCTGGTAAATGAAAAGGCCCTCTCTCCGTCGCGGGAGAGGGCCTTTTCTTCTTTTCAGCTCATTCCTGCCGCGCGGATTCGCCGGCGCGCCTCGGCGGTGCCGACGTCCTCGTCGTTGCGACGCGCCAGCAGGAAGGCCCCGACCGCGGCGCCGCCCACGAGGGCTGCCGTCGCGACCGGGTGCATCTGCGCCTCGAGGAATAGCGACGTCTTGCGGGTGAAGGGCTCCTGGTTACCCGCCACGCGGCCGTCGACGCGGTGCTCGAAGAGATTGTCGCTGGTCCCGGGCGCGGGCGGAATGTCGCTCGTCTGGCTGAGTTCGCCGCCGATCAGCTCCATCCCCTTGTCCGCAAGCCGCGGCAGCGAGGGTGCCAGCGCGGTCAGCGCGAGCCCGCCACCACCGACGATCAACGTCCGGCGCCGGTTCTCGGCGGCGAAGCAGATTGCCTTGGCGACCAGCGACGCATCGTAGAGGGGCGGGGGCAGGCGGGCAGGCTTGTCGAGCTTGTTGCGGGCATGCTCCGGATACATGGTGTCGATCGCCGCGGGCTTGATCAACGTGACGCTGATCGACGCGCCTTCCTGCTCGAGCTCCATCCGCAGGCTGTCGGTGAATTGCATCACCGCCGCCTTCATCGCGCAATAAGGGCCCTGGAGCGGGATGGCGCGGTTGCTGAGCACCGAGCCGATGTTGATCAGCGCCCCGCCCGAGCCGCGGAGGTGGCGCACCGCCACCATGCTCGCCTCGACCAGTCCGAAATAGCCGACGTCGAACACGCGGCGATGTTCGTCGAGCGCTACATCCTCGAGGCGGGCGTAGATCGCCGCGGCGGCATCGTTCACCCAGCTGTCGATCCGACCGAACCGTTCGATCGCAAAGGCTGCAAGCCTGTCCGCCGCGCCCTCGTCGGCGATATCGAGGTCGAGCGCGGTCGCGTCACCACCCTTGTTGCGGATCGCGACCACCGCTTCGTCGAGCGCTTCGCTGTTGCGCGCCGCGAGCACCACCTTGGCACCGCGTTCGGCCGCCCGGCGTGCGGTCGCGAGACCGATCCCGCTCGATGCGCCGACAATGACCATCACCTGGTCCGACAAGGGCTTCAACGACACCGCCATCAATTTCTCCGCCTTAAAGGAAAGGGGCGCCGGGTGACCCCGACGCCCCTCATACAATCACCGAACCGCGCTCAGGCTCCGTAGGCGATGCTGCCCACCTTGCTCTGATCGTCGGCGGTCTCGTCGAGCCCGGTCGAGCCCGACTTTTGGACATTCGGTTTGGCCTTGTCGGCACCGACGACGGGCGTGGTCGAGCCGCTGCTGCTGCTCGTGTCGTTCGATTGCGAGAGCTTCGCGGCGGCGGCGCTGCTCGGGGAGGCGGTGGCCATTTCCGAAGTCCGCGCGCCGCGGGCGCTGTCCTGCGTTTTGGTGACCGTCGCGCTGCCGGTGTCGCCTTCCTGGCCCCACTTCATCAGCGGCTTGTCGCTCTTGCCGCGAGTGAGGAAGAAGGCGGCGGCGCCGGCTGCCACCGTTGCGGCCGCTGCGGCGGCATAGGGGCGGCTCTTCACGCCCTCGACGATGCGGTCGCGCTTGCGATCGCGGCTGTTGCTGCCGTGGGCGCGCGCGCTACCGCCGTGGGTGCGCTCGCCATTGTTGCGACTGTCACTGCCTGCCATGCCATTTCCTCCGTTACGCGTAGGGATCGGCGGGGAAACGAAACAGGCAGGTGTTGGATGCCCCGTTTGCGACGGAGCGAAGGATAGCGTCGCCCCGGCGCGAACCGGGGCGACGCTGATGCTCAGAGCTGCTCGAGCAGGGTCTCGGCGCTCGACGCCTTATATTCGCCCGGCGCCTCGACGTTCAGCTGCTCGACCACGCCGTCGTTGACGATCATCGAGTAACGCTGCGAGCGGACCTGGCCCATGCCGAACTTGGAGCCGTCCATGGTGAGGCCGAGCGCGTCGGCGAGCTGGCCATTGCCGTCGGCGATCATGGTGATGTCCTCGCTGCCCTGGTCCTTGTTCCAGGCGGCCATGACGAAGGCATCGTTGACGCTGGTGCAGGCAATCTCGTCGACGCCCTTGGAGCGGAGGTCGGCGGCCTTCTCGACATAGGACGGAAGATGCTTGGCCGAGCAGGTCGGGGTGTAGGCGCCCGGGACCGCGAACAGGGCGACCTTGCGGCCACCGAAATAGTCGCCGGTGGTGGTCGGCTTGGGCCCTTCGCTGGTCGCGATGGTGAGCGGCACGTCGGGAAGGCGGTCGCCGATCTGGATTGTCATTGGGGAGGCTCCTTGGCTGAAGGTCGTCGTGGCGGCCGCTCTACTAAGCGTTCGTTTCACCAACAAGACTTGTGCCGCGCCGCGGCAATGCCAAGATGTCGGGACATGGCCGCGGATCCCCCGTTTCTTTCCGGAAAATTGCTGCTGGCGATGCCCGGTATGGCCGATCCGCGCTTCGAGCGATCGGTGACGGCGCTCTGCATCCACGACGAGAATGGCGCGGTCGGAGTCGGCATCAGCCACAAGCGGGCCGGGATTCGCCTGCGCGGGCTGCTGAAGCAACTCGACCTCGATCCCGGCGTCGCGCCCGACGAGGCGATCCATCATGGCGGCCCGGTCGAACCGGGAAGGGGGTTCGTTCTCCACAGCAGTGACTGGGGCGGCGAGGACACGCTGCAGGTCGTCGGCGCGTCGGGCAAGCTGTGGGCGATGACCGGGACGATCGACGTCCTTCGCGCGATCGCCGAGGGCCGGGGACCGAGCCGCTGGCTGGTCGCGCTCGGTTATGCCGGCTGGGATGCGGGCCAGCTCGACGAGGAGATGACCCGCCACGGCTGGTTCGCCGCTAGCGGTCGCCCGGAAATCCTGTTCGACACGCCGACCGACGAGCGCTGGGCCGCCGCCTTCAAGGCCGAGGGGATCGACCCCCGCCTTCTCGCCAGCGAGACCGGCGCGGCCTGATCCGCCCCGCGACGACCTTCGGGCCGTCCAAGTTCAAATGCGCAAACGAAGAAGGGCCCCGGTTTCCCGGAGCCCTTCCCGTTGCTCGAGGCCGTGAGGCTTAGAGCTTGACGTTGACGTTGGCGAAGAAGCTCCGGCCCACCAGGTCGTAACCCGAGTAGAGCGGCGCGTTGCCGACGGCGTTGAAGATCCCGCTGGTGATCCGCGGCGGGGCCTTGTCGAACAGGTTGCGGACGCCGACCGTGAACTCGAAACGATCCGACACGTCGAACTGAACCGACGCATTGTGAAGGAAATAGTCCTTCGTATCGAGCAGGTAATTGTCGCGGTAGAACTGCTCGGTGGCCGGATCGACCTCGCCGGTCAGGTTGTCAAAGGCGAGATACTTGTAGGTCTTGCCCTTGCTGCCGCCGATCCAGTCCAGACCGTAACGGAAGGTGATGTGCTTCGTCGCATAGGTCGCGTCGAAGTTACCCACCCAGTCCGGCGTGGAGACGATGCCGTTGGCGTCCGAGAGGAATTCCTCGGGGAACAGGCGGCTCGACTGCTCGGTGTACTTGGTGACGTTGGCGTTGAGGATCAGCGTGCCCGGCCCGACCGCCTTGGTCGAGAAGCGCCCGTTGAACTCGTAACCCTTCACGATCGATTCCGACAGGTTCACGAAGCTGCTGACGACCGTCAGCGCGTTGTTCGAATCACGCGTGACGAAGCGGCAGAAGCCGGCGTTCGGGTCGAAGTTCTCGGCCGTGTAGCAACGGTTGAGGATGGTCTCGCCGGAAAGGTCCGACACGCCGTTCTCGACCTTGATGTTGAAGTAGTCGAGCGCGAGGCTCAGCTGACCGATCGAGGCCGGGATCGGAGGACGGGCGACGACGCCGACCGACCAGTTCTTCGAGGTCTCGGCTTCGAGGCCCGCATCAGCGCCACCGACCCGGAAGACGGTGATGCCGCTACGCTGCTCGAAGTCCGGCGCCAGACCGACGGCCGCGCAGTTGCGGGCGAGGATCTGCTGGGCCGGCGACTGCGCACCCGGCGCCGGCAGGGCCGAGCAGGGGTCGCTGTTGCTGCCGAGGAAGCCGCTGGTGGCACCCAGGAACTGCTCCGCAAGCGCCGGGGCGCGATAGGAGGTGCCGTAGCTGCCGCGGAAGCCGAAGCCACGGACCGGCTCCCACTCGCCGGCGATCTTGTAGGTCGTCTGGCCGCCGTACGACTTGTAGTCGGTGTAGCGGACCGAGCCGTCGACGTTCAGGCGGTAGAAGCCCGGCGTGTCGCGGAGGATCGGGACGAACAGTTCGCCGAACACTTCGCGGACGCTGTCGCTGCCAACGGTCGGCGTGCCGGCGGTGAGGCCGAACAGGTTGCCGTTGATGCTGTTGGGATCTGGCTGATCGTTGATGCGCTGCTTGCGATACTCGGCGCCGAGGGCGAGCTGGACGTCACCGCCCGGCATCGCGAACAGCGGACCGTCGACACCGAACGCGGCCGTGGTCTCGCGGAACTTGGTCGTGCCAATCGTATTGTCGACGATATAGTCGCGGAACGCTTGCGGAAGCTGGCCGCCGATGACCGCCGCGCTGAGCGCCGGAGCGGCAACGCAGTTGGGGATCGAGGCCTGCGCCGCGCAGCTGAAGCTGCCGTCGGCATTCTGGACGACGTTGAGCGAGGTCGCGAGACGATCGGTCAGGAACGATTCGATCTCGTAGGTCGCGTCGTTCCACGACTTGCCGAGATAGAGGTCGTAGCGCCAGTCCTTGAAGAAGAAGTCGCCGCGGATGCCGCCCGAGGCGCGGACATAGTCGACTTTCTGGCGGCTGTCGGTGAGGCCGTAGCCGATGAAGGCGCGGGCCGCGATCGTCTGGCCGCTCGAGGTTTCCGTCGGGTTGGCGAAGACGCCGTCACGAAGGTCCGCCGGGAGCAGCGGGCTGCCGGTCAGATAGTCGAGGCTGAGCTGGCGATAGAGCGGCGACGACGACTTGCGGCGGGTGGCCAGAAGTTCGCCGTACAGCTCCGAACCGCCGAGGACGCCGAGGTCATAGGTGCTCGACAGGTAGCCGGTGATGATCTCGGCACCGGTGATCAGGGGCTCGCGCTCCTGCTGCGGATCGAAGGTGTCGCGGTCGTAGAAGCCGACGCCGAGATAGCCCGGGAACGGACCGGTGGTCTGGCCGGGGGCCGGGACGAAGCGGTTGAAACGGCCCGGGAGGCCGCTGGTGCGACCGATGCCGTCACGGGTCGGGATGCCGAGCGTGTTGATGGTCACGCCGCCATTGTCGAGCGTGAAGCAGGCCGGCTCGCCGGTGACGGGATCGATATAGTCGCCCGAACCGAATTCCGTGCCTTCGCCGCTGAGGAAGCCACCGATCGGGCAGCGGAAGAAGTTCGACTGGTTGCGGGCCAGCGCCGAACGCTTGCGATACTCGACCGAGCCGATGACGCTGAGGCGCGGAGCCTGGATGCCGAACGAGGCGGCGATGCGACGATCAACGCCGGCGCCGAGCTCGGGGACATTGACCTGCGCGTCGATGTTGAGGCCGGTCAGCTTGCGGTCGGTGATGATGTTGACGACGCCCGCGATCGCGTCCGAACCGTAGATCGACGAGGCGCCGGCCTTGAGGACTTCGATGCGCTCGACGATGGCGGTCGGGAGGACATTGAGGTCGGCCGCGAGGACCGAACCGCGGCTGCCGCCCGGCGCCAGGCGGCGGCCGTTGAGCAGGATCAGGGTGCGGGCCGGCCCGAGGCCGCGCAGGCCGAGGGTGTTGGCGCCGGTGCCGCCGTCGGTGACGTAGCCGCCGAACGCGTTGTTGATCTGGCCGGCGCCCTGGGTGACGGCGGCGCTCTGCAGCGCGTCGGTCGAGCTGTTGAAGCCCGACTGGGTGATTTCTTCCGCGGTGATGACGGTCAGCGGCTCGGTGGTGCTGAATTCGTCGCGACGGATGCGCGAACCGGTGACGGTGACCGTCTGGTCATTCTGCGCGCTGGTGTCGGCGTTGCTGAGCGTCGAGGCCGGATCGCAGACGCCATCCTGGTTCTCGTCCGGGCAGTCCGGATTCTGCGTCTGGACCGGAACGTCCTGTGCCGTCGGGGCCGGGGTGGTCGCGTCCTGCGCCGCGGCGGGCGAGGCAATGAGAGCGCCGAGCGCGAGCGCCAGCGTCGAGGTGGTCAGCGTAAGCCGAGTAGTTCGCATGTGGGTCCGTCTTTCCAGGGATTTGAAGAGAGCAGAGCCGCTTCAAGCCGCTGGAAAGGCAAAGGGCAATGCGGAGCGACGATATCTTACAACTTAATCCATGTTGTTGCCTGACAGCAACGGTAAGCCCGATTTGGGCTTGACAGCCTTTTGCGCGCTTGCCGCCCTGGCTCGCATTTGTGACTGTGGTCCCCAGAGCACATCGGCGCCGTAACGACTGCCCTTTAGGGCATGGCGGCTTGTGCCGGTGTCTGCGTGCTGAAATACAACATGCTGGGCAGAAAAACGGGGTTGTACTCATGATTAAGCGCGAGCTTCTCAACGCCACCGCTCTTCGCGGTCTTGCGGTGGCAGCCTTGGTGACCGGCTTCAGTTCGACAGCGTTCGCGCAGACGACCCTGCCGCCCGAGACTCCGGCCGACGAGCAGACGGCGGCGGGCGAGACTCAGCCCGAGAACGAGACCATCACTAATGCCGACGGGTCGCCGGCCCCGGCCGCGAGCGACGAGGTCGTCGTCACCGGTTCGCGCATCCGCCGCTCCGAATTCTCGAGCCCGGATCCGATCGCGATCATCAATCCCGAACTCGCCGAGAAGAAGGGCAAGATCGACCTTGCCCAGACGCTGCAGAGCTCGCCGATCGCCGCCGGCTCGACCCAGATCACCTCGGCCCTGTCGTCGAACTTCGTCACCAACGGCGGTCCCGGCGCCTCGACGCTCGACCTTCGCGGTCTTGGTCCAAACCGCACGCTGATCCTGCTCAACGGCCGTCGCGCCGGCCCGGCGGGTACCCGCGGCGGCGTGTCGAGCTTCGACCTCAACGTCCTTCCGCAGTCGATCGTGCAGAATGTCGAGATCCTCAAGACCGGCGCGTCGTCGGTCTATGGTTCGGACGCGGTCGCGGGCGTGGTCAACCTGATCACCAAGCGCGACACCGACGGCCTGCAGCTCGACCTCAACGGCTCGCCGACCCAGCGCAGCGGCGGCAACCAGTATCGCGTCAGCGCGATCTGGGGGAAGGATTTCGGCCGCGGCTATCTCACCGTCGCCGCCGACTATTACAAGCAGCAGGAGCTGAAGCGCGGTGACCGCAGCTTCCTCAGCTGCCCCGAGGCCTATACCTTCCGTCCGGACGGTAGCCGCGCCGACCTCGTCGATCCGCGCACCGGCTCGTACAAGTGCGAGGACCTGCGCTGGGGTCACGTCTGGACCTACAACCTCATCGACAACCTGCAGCTCGACGGACCGGGCGGACCGGACACCGGCCCGAACACCTCGATCGGCGGCGGCACGGTGCTGATCCAGTATCAGTATCCGGGCGAGAATCTCGGCCTGCCGGCCTATGGCGCGCCGTCCTACTTCGGCGACTTCGGCGCCCCTCCGGGCTGGTTCCCGACGGGCTATGACGCGCGCAGCCTGGCGGTGCAGAACAGCTACCACCCGTTCATGCTCGAGCAGACGATCATTCCGAAGACCGAGCGTGCGACGGGCTACCTGACGGCTGGCGTCGACATCAGCGACAATGTCGAGGCGTTCGCCGAATTCCTCGTCAACCGCCGCAAGACCTACCAGAATGGCTGGCGTCAGTTCTGGAACTTCGGCTTCACCGGCGACCTCTACGGCACCGGCAACCTATACGGCACCGGCACCATCTGGGCGCAGGGCTGGGAGGGCGTGAACTTCCTTTCGCCGACCGGCATCACCAACCTGTCCGACAGCAGCCAGACCGTCGATTATTATCGCGGCGTCGGCGGCCTCAAGGGCGACATCGGCTTCATCCCGGGCTGGAAGTTCGACAGCTACGTCCAGTACAGCCGCTCCAACGGCAAGTATCGCACGCAGCAGATTCTCCAGGACGTCTATGACAGCGGCTATTTCCAGACCGCCTCGTGCGTCGGCCAGATCCTGCCCGTCTCGAAGAAGCAGTGCATCGACCTGCCCTGGACCGATCCCTATTTCCTCGCCGGGCAGCTGACCCAGCAGCAGGCCGACTTCCTGACCAGCTGGGAAACGGGCAAGACCCGCTACACTCAGCTGAACGGCGAAGTGTCGGTCTCGGGCAACCTCATCAAGCTGCCCTACGGCACCGTCGGCCTCGCGCTCGGCGCCTCGGTCCGTCGCGACCGGATCAACGACGTCCCGGGCGAGATCACCCGTGCGGGCAATGCCTGGGGTGCCTCGACCAGCGGCATCACCGCGGGCGAGTCGATCACCAAGGAAGCGTTCGGCGAAATCAACGTCCCGCTGCTTCGTGACCTTCCGGGCGCACGCGACCTGACGATCAACGCCGCCGCGCGCGTCACCAGCGTCACTGCCACCCGCAAGTCGGACGGCGTCAAGGACCGCGACAACGGCAACTGGACCTACAAGCTCGGTGCCAATTACGCGCCGACCCGCTGGCTCCGCTTCCGCGGCACCTACGGCACCTCCTACCGCGCCCCGGCGCTCTTCGAGCAGTTCCTCGCCAACGAGACGAGCTTCACGCCCGTCCGCAACATCGACCCCTGCACCAACTATGCGGCGGCCTTCGCCTCGGGCGCGATCAACCAGCGCATCCGCGATAATTGCGCCTCGCAGGGCATTCCGGGCAACTTCAGCGGCGGCTCGATCACGGCCACCGTCTTCAGCCAGGGCGGCCTCGGCCTGCTCGAGGCCGAAACCTCGAAGGCCAAGACCGCGAGCATCATCCTTACCCCGCGCTTCGGCTTCATGCCGCGGACCCGGGTCGACTTCGCGGTCGACTGGTTCGACATCGAGGTGAAGGGCCAGATCTCGCAGCTCGGCGCCGGCAACATCGTCTTCGGCTGCTACAACAGCGAGTTCTTCCCGACCGATCCGCTCTGCTCGCTGTTCAACCGCTCGACCAGCGGCGCGACGCAGTTCGTGATCCAGACGGTCCAGAACAAGTATATCAACATCGCCAGCCAGCGGACCGCGGGCTTCGACTTCACCACCAGCGTCCGTCACGACGCCGGTTCGTGGGGCGACTTCAACATCGTCGGCAACGCGACCTACACGACCAAGCAGAACTTCGCTTTGTTCGCGGACACGCTGCAAAAGAATGTCGGCGAGGTCGGTTCGCCGCGGTTCGTCGGCGACATCAACCTGACCTGGTCGTCGCGCAACACCGGCTGGTCGCTGTTCTACGGCCTCGACATTATCGGCAAGTCGAGCAGCAAGCGCGACCTCAGCCAGATCGACGATCCGGTCCAGACGGGCTGCTTCGTGACCACCATTCGCGGCACCTATTGCCCGAAGGTCACGACCCCGACCGTGCTCTACCACTCGGCCTCGATCACCAAGGAGATCGAGAATTTCGACTTCACGCTCGGCGTGTCGAACCTGTTCGACAAGCGGCCGCCGCGGATCTCGGTGCTGAACGGTGGCGTGATCGGTACGCTCGGCCAGGCGCCGGCCGTGTCGCAGTATGACTGGCTCGGCCGCCGCTTCTTCGTCAACGTGACGGCGAAGCTCGGCTCGAAGAAGCGCTAAGCAGCGTTCGACAGGGGGAGGGGCGGCGAAGTCATTCGTCGCCCCTTGCCATGTCGGCGCGGCGCGCACACTCCTTGGCGATGCCGACGGTGACCCTCAAGCGCGACCGCCTGGACGAGGAAGCCGGGCGTTTTGCGCAGGTGCCGCTCGAGCAGCCGCTGTTCGTCAATTCGGTGCCCAAGAGCGGCACGCACCTGCTCCGCAACATCCTGCGGATGTTCGTGCCGCCCGCGCAGCATTACGATCGCGACTTCGTCCAATATCCCAACCTCGCGCAGACGCAGGAGGCCTTCCACCGGCCCATGCTGTCCTGCGGCCACCTGCTCTTCACCGATACGACGGCGATGGTCACCGCCCATGTCCGGCGCCTCCTGCTGGTGCGCGACCCCTATGATTGGGTCCTCGCCCGAGCACGCTTCTTCCTGTCGGAGAATTTCGACGGCGACATGGCTGAATTGCGCGATCCCCGGCTTCCGCTCGGCGACCTGCTCAGCCTGATGATCTTCGGCGTCTACCGGAAGGCCCCGTCGCTCAACGAGACCTACAGCCACAATGCCGCGGCCTGGCTTCCGGGCGCGGCCCTGCTGGTCCGGTTCGAGGAATTGAAGCGGGCCGTCGCGACGCTGGAGAGCGAACAGTCCGAGCACTATTTTGCGACCTTGCTCGAAGCCGCCGGGATCGCTCGGCCCGACGACTGGCGCGAGCGGGTCCGGATCGGCGCGGACCCCGCGCACAGCGGGACCGCCCGCGCCAATCTCGCCGGCGTCGCGCGCGCGCTTCCCGAGACGCTTCCTGAGGAACATCGCCGCCTGGTCGACTATGAGGCGCCCGGCCTTCGCGCGCTGCTCGGCTACGCCTGACAAGACAGGAACTCATGGTCGACGCTTTCCCCCTCCTTGCCCGCGCGCAGCAGAGCTTTCGGGCCGACCGCCACGACGAGGCGGCGCAGCTTCTGGTCCAGCACCTCCGCCAATATCCGGGCGAGCCGCGCGGCCTTGCCCTGCTCGGCTCGGTCGCCGCCGCGACGGGCGCGCTGTTCCAGGCGGAGATCTTCTACCGCCAGTCGCTCGGCCGTGATCCCAACAGCCGTGAAACCCGGCTCGAGCTCGCCCGCTGCCTCAACCAGCAGGAGAAACTTCCCGAGGCGCTCGCGCTGTTCGAAACGATGCGGCGCGACGAGGACAGTTCGACCGAGGTGATCGTCAGCCTGATCCTCGACAAGCTCGGCCGTCACGACGAAGCCCGCGCGATCCTCGCCAGGGCCGCCGAGCTTCATGGCGACCGCCCCAACGTCTGGCTCGCCTACGCCCACAATCTGCGCAGCGCCGGCCAGACCGCCGATGCGGTCGACGCCTATCGCAAGGCGATCGCGCTCATGCCCGATCTCGGAGATGCCTGGTGGGGCATTGCCAGCATCAAGCAGAAGGTCTTCACCGACCGCGACATCGCCGCGATGGAGGAAGCCGCGGAAGGCGCGGTCGACGTCAACAATCTCGCGCCGCTGCACTTCGCGCTTGGCCGCGCCTTCCAGGCCGAGAAGGACTATGACAAGGCCTTCCATCATTTCGCCGAGGCCAAT
The DNA here is from genome assembly GCF_058313385.1 of Sphingomonas sp. SP2. Lineage (NCBI taxonomy): Bacteria > Pseudomonadati > Pseudomonadota > Alphaproteobacteria > Sphingomonadales > Sphingomonadaceae > Sphingomonas > Sphingomonas sp. SP2. The sequence goes on from NZ_JBZFLD010000001.1 coordinate 1,780,930, forward strand.
GCGATCTGGGCGCGCTCGCTCGACTATGATTCGACCCAGCTGACCCGCGAGGTCGCGGAAAGCGAACGGCTGTTCACCGCCGAGAGCGCGGCGACGCTGGGGGAGGGCGGGGTGCATGACCCGTCCCCCATCTTCATCGTCAGCCTTCCGCGCTCGGGCTCGACCCTGCTCGAACAGATGCTCGGTTCGCATCCCGAAATCGAACCGCTTGGCGAACTGCCGCACATCCCGGCGCTGCTCCGGACGATGATGGAAGGCGCGACGCGCGCCGGCATCCGCTCGGTTCCCGAGGCCATCGCCCGCCTGTCACCCGCCGACCGCCACGGCATGGGGCAGGAATATCTTCGCCGGGTCGCCGCGCACCGTACGACCGACCGGCCCTATTTCGCCGACAAGATGCCGCACAACTGGAGCAACGCGCTCCTCCTTCGCGCCATCCTGCCCGACGCCAAGATCATCGACATCCGCCGCGACGCCATGACCTGCTGCTGGTCGAATTTCAGCCACAGCTTCAGCCGTGCCCACGCCTCAAGTTTCACGCTCGAGGGCATCGGCCAAGCCTATGTCGATTATGTCCGCTTCATGGATCATCTCGACAAAGTCCTGCCCGGCTGGATCAGTCACGTCCGCTATGACGAACTGATCGAGCGGCCTGAGCCCGTGCTCCGCGCGCTGTTCGAGCAGATCGGCATCACGTTCGACGACGCCGTGCTTCGCTTCCACGAGAGCAAGCGCGAGGTCCGCACCCCGAGCGCGGAGCAGGTCCGCCGACCCCTCAACCGCGAAGGCGTGGGGACGTGGCAGCCCTATGCGCAATGGCTCCAGCCACTGCGCGCCGTGTTGGGCGACCTCGCCGCCTGAGGCGCTCGCAAAAGAAAGGCCCGGCGCCTGCTTCCGCCCCGAAGGGCTAAGCGGGCACCGGGCCAATAATTCTGCGAGAAGCGCCGCTTAGTAGCGGTAGTGCTCAGGCTTGAACGGGCCCTGCTGCTTCACGCCGATGTACGACGCCTGCTTGTCGCTGAGCTGGGTCAGCTTCACGCCGAGCTTTTCGAGGTGAAGCGCGGCGACCTTCTCGTCGAGGTGCTTCGGCAGAACGTAGACGTCGTTGCCGTACTGCTCCGACTTGGTCCACAGCTCGATCTGCGCGAGCGTCTGGTTGGTGAAGCTCGCCGACATGACGAAGCTCGGGTGGCCGGTCGCGTTGCCGAGGTTCACGAGGCGGCCCTTCGACAGGACGATGATCTTCTTGCCGTCGGCGAATTCGACCTCGTCGACCTGCGGCTTGATCTCGGTCCACTTCATGTTGTTCAGCGACGAAATCTGGATCTCGCTGTCGAAGTGGCCGATGTTGCAGACGATCGCCATGTTCTTCATCGCGCGCATGTGGTCGAGCGTGATGACGTCCATGTTGCCGGTCGCGGTGACGAAGATGTCGGCGCGCGGAGCGGCCTCTTCCATCGTCACGACTTCATAACCTTCCATCGCGGCCTGGAGCGCGCAGATCGGATCGACCTCGGTCACGAGCACGCGCGCGCCGCCGTTGCGGAGCGAAGCGGCCGAACCCTTGCCGACGTCACCGAAGCCGGCGACCACGGCGACCTTGCCGGCGAGCATCACGTCGGTGCCGCGACGGATCGCGTCGACGAGGCTTTCCTTGCAGCCGTAGAGGTTGTCGAACTTCGACTTGGTCACGCTGTCGTTGACGTTGATGGCGGGGAAGGGGAGCTTGCCCTGCTTGGCGAGCTCGTAGAGGCGGTGAACACCGGTGGTGGTCTCTTCCGAGACACCCTTGATGTTCTGGACGGTCTTGGTGAGGTAGCCCGGACGCTCCTTGAGGAAGCGGTTGAGCGTCGCGACGAAGATTTCCTCTTCCTCGTTCGACGGGGTGAAGAGGGTCTCGCCCGCTTCGACGCGCGCGCCCCACAAAGCGAACATGGTGGCGTCGCCGCCGTCGTCGAGGATCATGTTGCAGGTGGTGTCGTCACCGTCCTTCGACCAGTCGAAGATGCGGACGACATAATCCCAATATTCCTCCAGCGTCTCGCCCTTGACGGCGAAGACGGGAACGCCGGTCGCGGCAATCGCGGCGGCGGCATGATCCTGGGTCGAATAGATGTTGCAGCTCGCCCAGCGGACCGTCGCGCCGAGCGCAGTGAGGGTCTCGATCAGGACGGCGGTCTGGATCGTCATGTGGAGCGAGCCGGTGATCCGCGCGCCCTTCAGCGGCTGGGATTCGCCATATTCCGCACGCAGCGCCATCAGGCCCGGCATTTCGGTCTCGGCGATCTCGATTTCCTTGCGCCCGAAATCGGCGAGGGAAAGGTCCTTGACCAGATAGTCGCGGGTCAGGGTCTGGGTGGCCACAATCAGTCTCCAAGCATGGAAGGCCGCGCGCAGGAAAGCGGGCAGCCGGTCGCCCGCGCCCATAGCGGGACATCAGATATAAAGAAAGCTTTATGTCTGCTCTCGGGCGGGCGGATCGCGCCCAAAGGAAAAGGCCGCCCCTTGCGGGACGGCCTCTCCTTGCGATGCGGCTGAGGCTTAGAAGCTCAGGCCGGCACCGGCGTAGAAGTAGCGACCGGTCGGGCCGTACGGGCTGCCGGCTTCGAGGCCGGTCAGGTCGTACGGGGGCCGCTCGTTGGTGATGTTGTCGACGCCCATGTAGAAACGATAGGTCTTGTTGACTTCGAAGTTGACGCGACCCGAGTGGGTGATCCCCGCCGGATACCAACGGAACGGACGGGCGTCCGGGTTGGTCGGGCCACGGCCCTGGTGGGTGAACTGGGTTTCCCAGGCCAGGATCGACTGACGGCCAACATAGGTGCCCGAGTAGCTCAGGTCGATCACGCCGAAGTCGAGGCCGGCATTCCAGCTGGCCGCCCACTTCGGATCGCCCAGACCCTCGTCGATCTTGTCCGAACGGTCAGGCTGCGTGAGGTAGGAGAAGTTCTCCGACTTGCGCAGGTAGCTGACGATGCCGCGGAGCGAGAGCGTCTTGTTGCCGAAGATCTTGCGACGGTAGCTGGCGTCGAAGTCGACGCCCGACCGGACCAGCGCGGCGAAGTTGTACGGCTGGTTGATGAAGGCCGGGCCGACGAACGGCAGGTTGTCCTGCAGCCGGTTCTCCAGGCGACGGGTCGTCTGGCCGGTGAAGGTGCCGTTCAGGATCGGATCGGTGCTGGTCCGGCGGAAGATCGCCGAGCAGAACTCGTTGTCGATGCCGGTCGGATCGTCATAGCAGCGATTGAGGATCGCCTGGCCGGTGAGGCCCGAAATGACGTTCTTCACCTTGATGTCGTAATAGTCGATCGTCAGCGCGAAGCCCGGGAGGAACTCCGGCTCGAACACCGCACCGACCGTGTAGCTGTCGCTGGTCTCCGGCACGAGGTTCGGGTTGCCGCGGTTGATGCCCGAGACGCCCGAGCCCGGGACGTTGGTGAACGGACGGGTGACGACCGTGCCATCCGACTGGGTGTAGGTGACCGTGGTCGGAACGCCCGCCGCCGCGCAGTTTGCAGCACGCGCCGGATTGGCGGTGATGTTGTTGCTGGCGTTGGTGCCGCCGGGCTGATCGCACGGATCAGTCAGGCCGTTGGCGAAGGTCTCGGTCGACGCCGCGAAGGCGTCGCTGAGGTTCGGCGCACGGACCGAGCGGCCGAAACCGGCGCGCATGCGGACACCGCGGACCGGCGACCAGAGTAGACCGGCGTTGTAGGCGTTGACGCCGCCGAAGGTGTTGTAGTCCGACCGGCGGGCCGCACCCTCGACCGTGAGCTCACGGAAGAAGGGGACGTCCTTGACCAGCGGAACGCGAAGTTCGCCGAACACTTCCTTGATCTTCTGCTTGGGCGGCAGGAAGGGCTGGAAGGCGTTCAGGAAGGTCTCGCCGCGCTGGGTCCGCTCGTCATAGACCGACTTGGCGGTCTCGCGGCGATATTCGCCACCCACCGCGAAGCCGATCGGGCCGCCCGGAAGCTCGAAGATGCCTTCCGAATCGCCCGACAGGTAGCCGGTGATGTTGAGCTGGCTGGCGCTCTGGCGACGCGACGAGGTGTAGAGGACATAGTCCTTCGCCGCCTGGCTGGCGTTGCCGCGACCGAACAGGTTGATCGGAACGCAGGCCGGGTCGTTGTTGGCGGTGTTGGTGCTGGTCACGCCGCCGACGGTGATCGTGTCCTGCGTCGAGTTGATGAAGCAGACGATCTGGCCGGTGGCGGTGTCGCGCACCGCGTTCGCCGCATTGTTGAAGTTGTTGACGATGACGTTGCCGCCCGTCTCGTAGAAGGTCTTGGTCTTCCCGTAGTTGACCGCGACTTCGTAGCGCAGGTTGCCGGTCTGGCTGAGATCGCCGCGGAAACCGCCGACGATGCGATAGGTGTCGCGGCGGTGATCCTCGGCGCGGGTGCCGAGGTCGTTGTTGAAGCGCAGCACGCTGAAGGTGGTGCCGGTCGGGTTGATCGTCAACAGCTGGTTGCGCGCCTGCGCCGACAGGAACGGGTTGTTGATGCTGAAGGTCGACGACAGGCGGCCGCTGGTGAAGGTCGGCTGGGTCGACTGCTGGGTCGCATTGACCCGCACCCACTTGGCTTCGAGGAACGGCTGGAAGGCCGTGCTCACGTCACCGTTGAGGAAGATGTTGCCGACGATGCGCTCCAGGCCCGGGAGGAGCATGGCGTCCTCGAGGCCGGTCGCCGAAAGGCCGCCGAACACGCCGCCACCGATCGAACGATTGTCGAAATAGGGGATGTCGGGCGCCAGCGTGCCGTCGGGCAGGAAAGCATAGTTGCGGGCGATGCGGCCGCCGGTCGGAGTCAGCTGGCCGGTGCAGGCCGCCGCCACCTGGGCGGCGTTGGTCGCCGTCAGCGCCGGGCAGACCGTCGAGACATAACCGCCGGTCGAGATGTTGCCGAAGGTGATGCCCGGGATCGAGCCGCCCTGGTTGTCATAGAAGCTGGTGTTGGGAATGCCGTCGAAGTTGCGGTTCGGGGCATTGGTGATCTGGGTCGTGTAGAAACCCGACGGGCCGGTGTAGGCGCCGAGGTATGGACGGTCCGAATAGAAGACCTCGTCCGAGTTCGAATATTCGGCATGGGCCGTGATGTTGAAGCGGCCGTCGGCGAAATTGTGGCCGGCGACGATCGAGCCGAACACGTTCTCGCGGTCGCCATAACCGGAAATGCCGGCCTGGGCGCGCAGGCGGACGCCGGTAAAGTCCTTGCGGAGGATGAAGTTCACGACGCCGGCGACGGCGTCCGAACCGTAGACGGCCGAGTTGCCGCCGGTCACCACGTCGACGCGCTCGAGCAGGTCGACCGGGATGGTGTTGACGTCGACCTGGGTGCCGCCCGGGGTGGCGGTGACGTGACGGCGGCCGTTGACCAGCACGAGGGTGCGGACGGTGCCGAGACCGCGAAGGTCGAGCAGGCTGAGGCCGGCGGTGCCGATCGAGGTGGTCGAGTTCGCCTGGCTGAAGGTCGAGCGGAGCGCCGGAAGGTCGTTCAGCGCGTCGCCGAGCGAGACTTCACCGCGCTGCGACAGTTCGGCGGTGCTGATCGAGGTGATCGGAACCGACGAATCCAGGTTCGGGCGGCGGATGCGCGAACCGGTGACGACGACTTCGCCGGTCCCGGTCTGGCTCTGCTCGGCTTCGGCCGAGGTGACGGGCGCGGGCTTCTCCGGGCACGCTTCGCCGGCGGGCGGGACGGTGCCGTCGTCGCACTGGACAGCCGGGGTGGTCGACGTCGTGGTGGTCTGGGCAGCAGCACCGGTGCCGAACGCAAAGGTCGCGCCGAGCAGAACGAATGTGTTGAGCGCGGTCGCGCCGAGCAGGCTTGTCTTCCTCATGAGTCCGAGATTCCTTCGAGGGGGATGGCAAAATCCGCGGACCTTGTTCCCGGCTCGTTGGGCAAAGACAATGTTACGGGGGGCGGGTCTGTTTTCTTCCCGTTCATCTGTCACAGAAATGCAACATCGGACTCAAGCGTGTTGTTAACCTGGATTAGTTTTTGGGTCAGAACCGTAGTGGATACAGTACTTAGCCAACGCCAGCCGCGCGGATGGGGTGGGTGCAGAGCCTGCCGGACTAGGCGGATTCGCTGCTTGTTAATGGCCTGCCCTTGCCTGCACGCGGGGCCATTGTATCGCAGGCGGGTGAGGGGGCGTCGGTGATCCGAATCTGGGACCAGGACATGGTGCAGGCAGCAGCGCTGGCACTTGCCGCTCTGTGGGTCCCGGTCGCCGTCTTCCTCTCCTGGCGTGCCGTCCGCCAGAGCCGCCGGGCCCGCGAACTGGCCGGCCACGCGCGGGCGATCGGCGCCTTGCTGGCAAGTGCGCCAAGCCGGCCCCTGTTGATAACGCCGGACCGAAAGCTCGATTGCGAGCCGTCGCTCCTTCGCGAGCTCGGCAACCCGGGGGCGCAGGTCTTCGCGGACCTCTCGAGCGACGGCGCGATTGCGCCTGCCGACTTTGCCGCCCTCGAGCATGAACTCCCGGCCGCAGCGCTGGGCCCGGGGCGGATCATGCACACCGTTCGTGTCCAGTCGTCGGGCCGGCTGTTCGACGTTCGCGGCGGTCCTGCGCCGCCTCCGTCGCCGCCCGGCTCGGTCCTCCTCTGGATCGCCGATTGCAGCACCGCCGAGGGAGCCAGGGCCCGCACGGCCGAACAGCTTACGGCGACCGAGCAGGCGCTCGAAGCGCTGACCCAACTGATCGAGGCCGCGCCTTTCCCGATGTGGGTGCGCGACAGTGACCTCGGCCTCGCGCTGGTAAATCGCGCCTTCGTCGACGCGGTCGAGGGAAGCTCGGCCAACGAGGTCGTCGCACGCGGCATCGAACTGATCGAGGAAGGCGCCCGCGCAGGGGCGGCCGACGCGCTCGCCGAGGGCAAGCCCGTGGCTCGTGTCCGCCCCGCGACCATCGGCGGCGAACGCCGCACCCTGCGCCTCGTCGACGTCCCGCTCCCGGGCGGGGCCGTGGCCGGCTATGCGGTCGACATCCAGGAGCTGGAGGATGCCCGCGGCGATCTCCAACGCTATGTCGAAAGCCAGCGCGAACTCAGCGACCGAATGACCGCGGGCGCCGTCCAGTTCGACCCCGACCGCACCTTGTCCTTCTACAATACGCCGTTCGCCATCCTGTCGCAGATCGAGACCGAGTGGCTCGACGAGGCTCCCGAGTTCGACCGCCTGCTCGAGCGGATGCGCGAGAACCACCGCCTTCCCGAAGTGCGCGACTTTCCCGAATGGAAGGCCGAGCGCCGCGGCTGGTTCACCAGTGCCGAGGAACTGCACGAGGAAGAATGGATCCTCGCCAATGGCGACCATCTCAGGGTGGTCGGTCAGCCGCTTCCCGATGGCGGGCTTCGGATCATCTTCGAGGATCGTACCGAACAGGTCCGCCTCGCCAGCGCCCGCGACACCTTGCTCCGGGTGCGCACCGCGACGTTCGACAATCTGTTCGAGGGCGTCGCCGTCTTCGCGTCCGACGGCCGCCTCTACCTCTGGAACCGGCGCTTCGGCGACTTCTGGAACCTCGACGAAAGCTGGCTCGCCGAGCATCCGCGCGTCGACGAACTGGTCCCGGCGTTCGCTGGCCGCCTCGTCAATCCGACCGCCGCCGCAAGGCTGCGCGAGCTGGTCCGCGCGGCGACCACCGAGCGCCGGGCAGAACGCGGCCGCCTCAGCCTTGCCGACGGCCGCCAGTTCGAATTTGCCGCCGTCCCGCTGCCCGATGGCAATGCGCTCTTCACCATGGTCGACGTGACGGACTCGAGCCGGATCGAGGCCGCGCTTCGCGAGCGTGCCGAGGCGCTCGAACAGGCCGACCGAGTCCGCACCGACTTCGTCGCCAACATGAGCTACGAATTGCGCACCCCGCTGACCTCAATCGGCGGCTTCGCCGAGATGCTCCGCGACGGCTATGCCGGGGATCTCAGCGGGTCGGCCCGGGATTATGTCGCCGCGATCCTCGAATCCGTCGCCCGCCTGTCGCGCCTGATCGACGACGTCCTCGACCTCACCCAGGGCGCCAAGGGCGATGTCGTCCTCGAACGCGAGCGGGTCGACCTTGCCGGTCTTGTCCGCAGCGTCGCAGAGGGCATGGAGGGCGCGGCCAAGGCCAAGCGCCTGCGCTACAAGGTCGTCATCGGCGAAGGGACGGGCTCACTGCAGGGCGACAGTCGCCGCCTCCGCGAAAGCGTCGAGCATGTCCTTCGCAATGCCATTGCCTACACCGACAAGGGCGAGGTCCGGCTGGTCACCCGCGGCGACGAGCAGGGCGCCGAGATCCTCGTCAGCGACACCGGGCCCGGCCTCGCGCCCGAGCATCAGGCCCGCGTCTTCGAGCGCTTTACCCGCTTCGGCGAGAGCCGCGGCGAGGCGGCGCTAGGTCTCGGCCTGCCGCTGACCCGCCAGTTCATCGAGGCGCACGGCGGCACGGTCCAGCTGTCGAGCACGCCGGGGCAGGGGACGAGCGTCCTCATCAGCCTGCCGCGAGGCAATCGCTGATGTGGCTCCTCGACGAGCCGGCCATGGCCCGGGCGGGTGAAGCACTCGCGGCACAGCTTCGGCCTGGCGACGTGGTGCTGCTGTCGGGGCCGCTCGGCGCCGGCAAGACCACGCTCGTCCGCGGCCTGCTTTCGGCGCTCGGGCACGCGGGCGAGGTGCCATCGCCCACCTTTGCCATCGTCCAGCCTTACGACCGGACGCGGGTCCCGGTAGCCCACGCTGACCTCTACCGGATCGAAGATCCCGCGGAACTCGAGGAGATCGGGCTCGACGACATGCTTTTCGACGGCGCGATCCTGGTCGAATGGCCCGAGCGCGCGGGTGCGGCGGCCTGGCCACAGGCCTTGCGCCTGTCGCTGGCCATCGCAGACGACGGCCGCCGTGCCTTGACTTGGAAGGTGCCGGGGGCATGGGAGGGGCGATGGCCACCGGCGCAGCTCCCAGCATGATTCCCCCCGCTTCGGCGGATGACTTCCTCGCCCGCGCGGGCTGGCACGGAGCGCGGATCAGCCCGCTTGCTGGCGACGCCAGCTTCCGGCGCTATTTCCGGGTCCATCATGACGAGCATGGCGCCGCCGTGCTGATGGACGCACCCCCGCCACACGAGGATCCCCGGCCGTTCGTCGCGGTTGCCGAATGGCTGTGCGGCCATGGCTTCAGCGCGCCCGACATCCTCGCCCGCGACCTCGACGCCGGGCTGCTGTTGCTTGGCGACTTCGGCGATGCGCGGCTGCGCGAGACGCTCGACGACCTCCCGGCGCGCGAAGAGGAATTATACGCGCTGGCGACCGACCTGCTCGTCGACCTTCACCGGCATTCGCCGATGGACGGCCTTCCGCCGCATGGCCTTGCCGAGTGGCTGGCCGAGGTCGACCTTTTCCCCGAATGGTATGCGCCCGCAGTCGGGATCGAGGTCGATCGCGCTTCCTATCGCGCCGCGTGGGAGGATGTGCTCGCGCCGGTCGCCGCCGATGGCCTCGGCCCGGTTACCGTCCTTCGCGACTTCCATGCCGAGAACATCATGCTTGTCGGCGGACGCGAGGGAACCCGGCACCTCGGGCTCCTCGATTTCCAGGACGCGCTTGCCGGTCATCCCGCCTACGACCTCGCCTCGGTGCTCGAGGACGCGCGGCGTGATGTCGATCCCGCGATCGAACGCCTGATGCTCGACCGCTACAAGGCCGCGACCGGGCAGGGCGACGGGTTCGAACATGCCTATTGGGCGCTCGCCGCGCAGCGCAACACGCGCATCCTCGGCGTTTTCTGCCGCTTGTGGAAGCGCGACGGAAAGCCCGGCTACCGCCGCTTCCAGCCGCGCATGTGGGGTCTCCTTGAGCGTGACCTCGCCGCCCCGGGGCTCGCTCCGGTCAAGGCCTGGTTCGATGCGAACGTGCCCGCTTCGGCCCGTGCCGCCGCCTGGCAGGAGGGCTGAGCCATGGACGGACAGGTTCGCCGCACCCTTCGCATCCGCCCCGACATCTCGGCGGCGGTCCCGCGCACCGCGATGGTGATGGCCGCCGGCCTCGGCAAGCGAATGCGCCCGCTGACCGCGACCAGGCCCAAGCCTTTGGTTGAAGTCGCCGGAAAGCCTCTGCTCGACCATGTCCTCGACCGCCTCCGCGCCGCGGGCGTCGAGAAGGTCGTGGTCAACGTCCACTATCTCGCCGACGCGCTCGAGGCGCATCTCCAGGCGCGGGTGAAGGATCTCGAGGTCGCGGTCAGCGACGAGCGCGAGCTGTTGCTCGAGACGGGCGGCGGCCTCGTCCGCGCCCGGCCGCTGATCGACTGCGATCCCTTCCTCGCCGTCAACAGCGACAATTTCTGGGTCGACGGGCCGAGCGACGCGCTGAAGCTGCTCGCCAGCCAGTGGGACGCCGAGCGGATGGACGCGTTGCTCCTCCTCGTCCCGCTCGCCCGTGCCGGCAATCACAGCGGTGTCGGCGACTTCCACATGGATCGCGACGGCCGTCTCCGCCGCCGCGGCAAGGCGCGCGTCGCGCCCTTCGTCTACACCGGCATCCAGCTGATGGCGCAGCGCCTGCTCGACGGCGCCCCCGACGGGGCCTTCTCGACCAACATCCTGTGGGACAAGGCGATCGAGGAAGGCCGCTGCTTCGGCACGGTCCACCAGGGGCTGTGGTTCGACGTCGGCACGCCGGGCGCGATCCGGGCAACCGAGGAAGCCCTTGCCCGCGAGTGAGGCGCCTTTCCCGGGCGTCTATTCCATCCCGGCCGAGGCAAGCTTCGCCGACGCCCTCGCGGTCGAACTGGTCAGGCGCCATGCCGGCGACCCGCTGTCGCTGGCCCGCGGGCGGATCCTGCTTCCCAATGCCCGTGCGGTCCGCTCGGTCACCGAGGCCTTCGTCCGCGCCAGCGGCGCCGGATTGCTCCTCCCGCGGCTGATCCCGATCGGCGATCCCGCGCTCGACGAGCGGGTCGGCGGCGCGCTCGATCCGCTCGGCGGCGATCCCATCGCACCGGCCATCGATCCGCTGACCCGGCAGGCCGAACTCGCCGCGCTCGTGCAGGCGGAGCGGGGGACGGGCACGGCCGAGAGCTGGCGGCTTGCGGGAGAGCTTGCCCGGACGCTCGACCAGCTGCTGATCGAGGATCGCTCGCTCGCCGACCTGCGCGATGCCCTCGGTCGCAATGCGGAGCTTGCCGCCCATCAGCAGAAGGCCATCGATCAGCTGGCCGTGCTGCTCGACCGATGGCCACGCCGGCGGGAGGAACTGGGCGGGATCGAGCTGACCGAGCGGCGCAACCTGCTTCTCCAGGCGACCGCGCGGCGCTGGCGGGCCAATCCGCCGGCAGGCTTCACCGTCGCCGCCGGGATCACGACTGCGGCCCCGGCCATCGCCGGGCTCCTTTCGGTCATCGCGCGAAAGCCGGATGGCGCGGTCGTGCTTCCCGGCCTCGCGTCCGAGGCTCTGATGCCCGAGGAGCAATGGCAGGCGCTCGGCGGCGATCGCGAAGGCGACGCCCGGCCCGAGCCGACCCATCCGCAATATCATCTGAAGCTGCTGCTCGAACGCATGGGGGTCGGTCGCGCCGAGGTGAGAGCATGGCCCGCGGCCAGCGCCGCGCCCGACGGCCCGCAGCGCAGCCGGGCCGCCGCGCAGGCGCTGACGGCGGCTTCCTTCAGCAACAGCTGGAGCATGCTTTCGGACGAGGAACGGCGGATGGAGAATGTCCGCCTGGCCGTCCTTCCGGATCCGGCGACCGAGGCGCAGGCCATCGCGCTTGCGCTCCGCCAGGCGCTGGAAACGCCCGAGCGGACCGCGGCGCTGGTCACGCCCGATCGCCAGCTCGCGCGGCGGGTCGGCGAGCATCTGAAGCGGTGGGGGATCGAAGCCGACGATAGCGCGGGTACGCCGTTGTCGCTGACCGCCCCGGGCGCCTTCCTCCTCGCGCTGGTCGGCGCTTCGGCCGAACGGCTCGCGCCCGTCGCGTTGCTGGCACTGCTCGGCCATCCCCTGGTGAACGCGGGGGACGAACGGCAGAAATGGCTCGATGACGTCCGGGCGCTCGACCTCGCGCTGCGAGGACCGCGTCCGCTGCCGGGCCTCGCCGGTGTCGAACGGGCCGTTGCCGACAAGGTCGCCGAAGGCCGCCCTCGCGGTCTTGCGGAAGCCTGGCAACGGCTCCGTTCCGCGGCCAAACCCCTGGAAGACCTGCTGGGCCCGGGCACCAGCCTATCGGCGCTTGCCGCGGGCCTTCGCGACATCGGCACGACCTTGTGCGGCGAAAGCCTCTGGAGCGGTCCGGCCGGGCGGGCCGCCGCCGACATGCTGGCCGACATCGAAGCGTCGCCGAGCACTGCGCGGCTCAGGCTCGGGCCCGACGACGCCTTGCCCTTGCTCCGCACGCTCCTCGACGGGGTCGCGATCCGGCCGCCTTATGGCCAGCATCCGCGGGTCCGGATCCTCGGCCTGCTCGAGGCGCGCCTGATCAAGACCGACCTGATGATCCTGGCAGGCCTCAACGAGGGCGTCTGGCCGGCACCGCCGAGCCCGGACCCTTGGCTACCGGTCGCGGTTCGCCGTGCGCTCGGACTTCCCGGCGCGGACCTGCGGATCGGTCTTTCCGCCCACGATTTTGCCTCGATGCTCTGTGCGCCTGAGGTGCTGCTGACCCGCGCGCGCCGCGACGGACGCTCGCCGACCGTCAGCTCGCGGCTGCTGCTCCGGCTTGAGGCGCTGACCGGCGGGCTTCCCCGGCACGAGGCGCTCGAAGCGCTGGCGATCGCGCTCGACGAACCAGAGCGCGAACAGCCCGCGACCCGCCCGGCGCCAAGCCCGCCGGCCGCTCAACGTCCCCGGCGGATCCGAGTCACCGACCTCGACCGGCTGAAAGCCGACCCCTTCTCCTTCTACGCCAAGGCGATGCTTCGGTTGCGCCCCTTGCAGGACCTCGGCGCCGAACAGGATGCGGCCTGGAAGGGCACGATCGTCCATGCCCTGTTCGAACAATGGTTCGACGAGGATCAGTGCGCTCCGGCGCGGCTGCTCCCCCGTGCTCGCGAGCTTCTGGCCCGCGACGACATCCACCCCCTGATGCGTGCGCTTTGGGGACCGCGCTTGCTCGAGGCGATCGAAGCGCTTGCCGAGGAAGAGGCGGCCAACCAGGAGCATGGACGCCGGCCTGGCGGGGCCGAAGTCGACGGTGAGGCCGAGATTGCGGGGGTCAAGCTGATCGGCCGTGCGGACCGGATCGATCGCCTGGGCTCGGGCGAGCTTGCGATCCTCGACTTCAAGACCGGCAAGCCGCCCGCCAGGAATCAGGTCGAGGCAGGGTTTGCCCTGCAGCTGGGCCTGCTCGGCCTGATCGCCGAGGCCGGGGGTTTCGCAGGGATCGATCGATCCCCGTCGCAGCTCGAATATTGGTCGCTGGCGAAGAAGGATCGGAGCGATCGCCGCGGCTATGTCGAGGAAGTCGGCCCGGCCGACCTCATCCTCGAGGAAGCCCGGCGCCACTTCAGCGAGGCGGCCGCGCGCTGGCTGACCGGCAACGAACCCTTCTCCGCCAAGCTTCAGCCGCGCTTCGCCCGTTATGGCGACTACGACCAGCTTATGCGGCTCGAGGAGTGGCTGGGGCGGAGCTGACCCCGCCCCGGCAGAGGCTTATTTCTTCTTCGACTTGCCCGAGCGGGCGTAGAGGAGCGCGGCGACGAGCGCAGCCGAGCCCACGCCGACGGCGATCCCGGCCTTGAAGTTGCGGCTCTCGCCTTCCTTGGCGTTGCCGTTGCCCGTCTTCTTGCTGTCGTCCGCCACGTGTCGCTCCTTGGTGAATGGGATCTCTTGCCGCGCCCCATAAACGCATGGCGCCGCCCAGCGGAAGCGTTATGAACATAACGTCCATGTCGCGTCCCTCTGCCCTGAAGCTGCTCGACCCCGATCAGGCCGCGGCGGCCGACCCGTTCATCCACGCCTCGCTCTCCGCCAGCGCGGGAACCGGCAAGACGCAGGTGCTGACCGCCCGCGTGCTCCGGCTGCTCCTCGAGGATGCGTCGCCCGAAAGCATCCTCTGCCTGACCTTTACCAAGGCGGCGGCGGCCGAAATGGCCGAGCGTGTCGGCGGGCGGCTGGCCCACTGGGTCGGGCTCGATGACGAGGACCTCGGCGCGGAACTCGAAGCGCTCGGGGTCACCCCGACGGACACCATGCGCGCCCGTGCCCGGCAATTGTTCGCGACCGTCCTCGACTGCCCGGGCGGGCTTCGAATCCAGACCATCCACAGTTTCTGCCAGACCCTGCTCGCGGCCTTCCCGACCGAAGCGGGGATCAGCCCCGGCTTCCGACCGGTCGAAGGGCGCGAGGAGGAAGCGCTGATCGAACGCACGCTCGCCAGCCTCGCCGAACAGTCGGCCCATGGCGACGGGGCGTTCCTGGCCGATCTCGAGATGCTCGCCGCGCGGCTCGGCGAGGGCGATGTGCGCAAATATCTGCGGCGCTGCGCGGGTTCGGTCGAGGGAATGGCGCGCTTCGACCGGCTCGAGAATGTCGAGCGCAACCTTCGTGACCTGATGGGCCTTCCCGAGGACAGCATCGAGGATTTGGTCGCCGCGCGCTGCTCCGACGACGAATTTGACTGCGATACGCTGCGAACGCTCGCCGAGACCTATCGCACCTGGGGGGCGAAATCGGGTGTCCCGATCATCGCGGGCATCGAGGAATGGCTTGACCTTCCGCCGGGACAGCGCTGCCGCGACCTCCGTCGCTTCGCGCATGCGACCGTCCTCACCGGCAGCGGCAGTCGCCGGTCGGTCAAGAATCTCGTCAAGCACTGGCCCGACGTCCAGGAGGAATGCGACGCGCTCTGCGAGAAGGTCGAGGAATTGCTCGCCCTCCTGCGCGGTAACGCACTGGTGCGGGTTCTCGCGGCCGGGCTTCGCGCGGGCAAGCGCTTCGCCGATGCCTATGCCGCGGCCAAGCGAGCCGAGGGCGTCGCCGACTTCGACGACCTCATCCGCTGGTCGCGCAATCTTCTTGCGCAGGACGGTATCGCCGAGTGGATCCGCTTCAAGCTCGACCGCCGCACGGACCATCTCCTGGTCGACGAGGCGCAAGATACGAATGAAAGCCAGTGGGCGATCGTCAAGGCGCTGACCGAGGAATATTGGAGCGGGCAGGGGGCTGGCCCCGAGCATCGTACGCTTTTCATGGTCGGCGATTTCAAGCAGGCCATCTATGGCTTCCAAGGCACCGATCCGGCCGAATTCGAGAAAGCGCGAACCTATTTCCGCGACGCGGCCCTTGGCGGGCCGATGCCGTTCAGGATGCTGTCGATCAGCCGCAGCTTTCGTTCGGCGCAGGCCGTGCTCGACGTCGTCGACATGGTGCTCGGCCAGCTCACCCACGACCGGATCGGGCTTCCCGAACCCGCCGAGCCGCATCGCAGTTTCCATTCGGCCCGCGCCGGCCGGGTCGAGGTTTGGCCACCCTTCGCGCATGCTTCTCCCGAGGAGGAAGACGATGCCGAGGAGAAATGGGAAGACGAGGCGCGTCGCCGATACGCGAGCCACCTTGCCGACTGGATCAAGGCCGAGATCGATCGCGCGCCGATCCTCGCTTCGACCGGGCGGCCGCTGAGCCCCGGCGATATCCTCGTCCTCGTCCGCAGCCGCGCCAATCTCGCGCCGTTGCTCGTCTCGCGCCTGTTCGAGCGAAAGGTGAGGACCGCCGGGCTCGACCGACTGGTCCTGTCCGAACCGCTTGCGGTCCAGGATCTGCTCGCCGCCGTCCGCTTTGCGGTCCAGCCGCTCGACGACCTCACGCTCGCCAATCTCCTCGTTTCGCCGCTCCTCGGATGGAGCCAGGACGACCTCTACGACCTTGCCGGGCCCGAACGGCGTCGTCCCCTGTGGGAGGAGCTCGGCCACCGCGCCGACGAGCGCCCGCATTTCCGTGCCGCGCGCGATACCTTGGTGGATCTGCTGCGGATAGCCGGTTTCGCCGGACCCCATGCCTTTCTCGAGCGGATCCTGTCGGGGCCGATGGACGGGCGCCGCAAGTTGCTGACCCGCCTCGGCCGGCAGGCGCGAGACCCGATCAACGAGCTGGTCGCCGCCGCCATCCAGTTCGAGGGCGGGGAGCCCGTCACGCTCCAGCAGTTCCTCGCCTGGCTGTCGCATGGCGCGCTCGAGGTGAAGCGCGATCCCGAAGGCCGCGGCGACGCCGTCCGGATCATGACCGTGCATGGCGCCAAGGGGCTGGAGGCGCCGCTCGTCATCCTCGCCGACGCCACCGCCAACCCCGACGAGCTAGGCGGCAACAGCCCGATCCTCGACGTACCGAGCAGCGCCGGGCGCTTTCCCGTCATCCGCCCGCGCAAGGACGAGATTTCGCCGCCCTTCGACGAGGTGCTCGCGGCCGAAAAGGAGCGCGACCGCCAGGAGCATTTCCGCTTGCTCTATGTCGCGCTGACGAGGGCGGGGGAGCGGCTGATCGTGTCCGGCCTGAAGCCCGCGAAGAAGAAGATTTCGGACGACAGCTGGCACAGCGTCGTCTCTGCCGCGATGCAGGCCGCAGGGATCGAGCCCGACGCGGCCGGGATCCTTGCACATGCGACAGGGGAAAAGGCGATCACCGTGGTGGACGCGCCTCCGACCTCGGCAACCAGCACGACCGTCCCGCCCTGGGCTGTCGCGCAGGCGCCGGCAGAAGCGAAGCCACCGCGCCCGCTCGCGCCCTCGCACTTCACCGCCGACACCGACAGCAGCCCGCCGCCGACCCCCGAACTGGCTGCGGCGGCCGAGCGGGGCCGCCTGCTCCATGCGCTGTTCGAACGGCTGCCCGCGACCCCGGCGGGCGATCGTCGCCAGGCCGCTTTCGCCTGGCTGCAGCAGTCGGCCGGGATCGGCGACGCAGCGCTCCGCGGCCAGCTGGTCGATACTGCGCTCACCATCATCGAAGCGCCCGAACATGCCGAACTCTTCTCGCCGGCGGCACTTGCCGAGGCGCCGATCGCGGCGACGCTGGAGGACGGGACCGTGGTGGTCGGCACCGTCGATCGCCTGCTCGTGACCGACACGGCGGTGCGGGTGGTCGACTTCAAGACGGGCCGGCGGGTGCCGAGGAGCGCCAGTGACATTCCCGAAAGCCACCGCCGCCAGATGGTCGCCTACGGCCGGGCGCTTCAGGTCATCTTTCCCGGACGCCGTGTCGAACTGGCACTGCTCTACACCGAGGCGCCCTTGCTGGTCCTTGTGCCGCTTGTCGGTGTCGGCTCCCCGACCCATATCGGCAGTCAATCGAATCAGGAGTCGCTTTTCCCATGACCAAGACCGTTACCGACCAGAGCTTTGCCTCCGATGTGCTCGGCGCCGACAAGCCGGTGCTGGTGGATTTCTGGGCGGAATGGTGCGGGCCGTGCAAGATGATTGCGCCGGCGCTCGAGGAACTCAGCCAGACGATGGGCGAGCAGGTCACCATCGCCAAGCTCAACATCGACGAGAACCCCGACACGCCGGGCAAATATGGCGTCCGCGGTATTCCGACGATGCTGCTGTTCAAGAATGGCGAGCCCGTCGCGCAGAAGGTTGGTGCGCTTCCCAAGAGCCAGCTCGCCGCCTGGCTCGAAGGCGTCCTCTAGGCTGGTCCCCGGCGAAGGCCGGGGCCCGGTGTTCTTTGGCGCCGGCCGTGAAACAAGCCGGTCTCCGGCTTTCGCTGGAGAACGGCGCGGTCTGATTGACTACCCCCGACCCCAACCCTACATCGCCCGGCACTTGAAAACGCTCGCGCGCGGGCGTGTGAACCCTTGCCCACGCGCCCCAAAGGAAGTCTGATGCTGCAATCGCTGGCCAAGTCGCTCTTCGGCTCGAGCAACGACCGTTATGTCGCCAAGCTCCGCCGGATCGTGGAGGCGATCAACGCGCATGAGCCGACCATCTCGGCGATGAGCGACGAGGAATTGTCGAACCAGACAGTGCTCTTCCGCCAGCGGCTGGCCAACGGCACCAAGCTCGACGACCTCCTTCCCGAGGCCTTCGCCACCGTCCGCGAGGCCGCCAAGCGCACGCTTGGCCAGCGCCACTACGACGTCCAGATGATCGGCGGCATCGCGCTTCATCGCGGCGAGATCGCCGAGATGCGCACCGGTGAGGGCAAGACCCTCGTCGCGACGCTCGCGACCTACCTGAACGCGCTTCCGGGCAAGGGCGTCCACGTCGTCACCGTCAACGACTATCTTGCCAAGCGCGACGCCGAGTGGATGGGCCAGGTCCACAATTTCCTCGGCCTCACCGTCGGCGTGATCGTGCCCAACCTCAACGAGGACGAGCGCCGCGCGGCCTACAATGCCGACATCACCTACGCGACCAACAACGAGCTCGGCTTCGACTACCTGCGCGACAACATGAAATATTCGCGTGAGCAGATGGTCCAGCGGCCGTTCAATCACGCCATCGTCGACGAGGTGGACTCGATCCTCATCGACGAAGCCCGCACCCCGCTGATCATCTCGGGCCCGACCGACGACAAGAGCGACCTCTACATCTCGGTCGACCGCCTCGTGAAGCAGCTTGGCGAGGGCGACTACGAGAAGGACGAGAAGCAGCGCAGCGTCGTCCTCACCGAGGAAGGCACCGAAAAGGCCGAGCGCCTGCTCGAGGAAGCCGGGCTGATCGAGGGCCAGAACCTCTACGACATCGCCAACACGCAGGTGGTCCACCACCTTAACCAGGCGCTCAAGGCGAACACCATGTTCCGCCGCGACATCGATTACATCGTCAAGGACGGCAAGGTCGTCATCATCGACGAATTCACCGGCCGCATGATGGACGGCCGGCGCTGGTCGGACGGCCTTCACCAGGCGGTCGAGGCCAAGGAAGGCGTGGCGATCGAGCCCGAGAACCAGACCCTCGCCTCGATCACCTTCCAGAACTATTTCCGCATGTATCCGAAGCTGTCGGGCATGACCGGTACCGCGCTCACCGAAGCGCCCGAATTCTTCGACATCTACAAGATGAACGTCGTCACCATCCCGACCCACAAGGCCATCAGCCGGATCGACGAGGACGACGAATTCTACAAGAACATCAACGACAAGTTCGCGGCCATTGCGAAGTCGTTGAAGGAGAAGCAGCAGTTGGGGCAGCCCGTCCTCGTCGGCACCGTCTCGATCGAGAAGTCCGAACTGCTCAGCGAATATCTCCACAAGGAAGGCGTCGAGCACGCCGTCCTCAATGCTCGCTTCCACGAGAGCGAAGCGCATATCGTGGCGCAGGCGGGCCGCCTCGGCCGCGTCACCATCGCCACCAACATGGCCGGCCGCGGTACCGACATCCAGCTCGGCGGCAACGTCGAATTCCGGGTCGAGGACGAGCTCAAGGACATGCCCGAAGGGCCCGAGCGCGACGCCGCCATCGCCCGCATCCGCGAGGAGGTCCAGGCCGAGCGCGAGGAAGTGCGCGAGCGGGGCGGGCTGTTCGTGCTCGGCACCGAGCGCCACGAGAGCCGCCGCATCGACAACCAGCTGCGCGGCCGTTCGGGCCGCCAGGGCGACCCGGGCCTGTCGCGCTTCTACCTCAGCCTCGACGACGACCTTCTGCGCATCTTCGGCCCGCAAACCGCCTTCGCGCGACTGATGGAGAAGAACCTCGAGGACGGCGAGGCGATCGTCTCGCCGTGGATCTCCAAGGCGATCGAGACCGCCCAGAAGAAGGTCGAGGCGCGCAACTACGACATCCGCAAGCAGGTCGTCGAATTCGACGACGTGATGAACGACCAGCGCAAGGTCATCTACGAGCAGCGCGCGGAGATCATGGATGCGGCGCACGTCTCCGATGTCATCACCGACATGCGCGGCGACACGGTCGAGAGCCTGATCAATGCCCATTGCCCGCAGGGGACCTATCCCGAGCAGTGGGACGTCGCCGGCCTCAAGGAGAGCCTCGACGAGGTCCTCGGCCTGCAGCCTGCGCTTGACGACTGGCTCAAGGAAGAGGCCGTCGACCAGGAGCTGCTGATCGAGCGGATCGGCGCCATGGCCGACGAGGTCATGGTCAACAAGACCAGCGAGGTCGAGCCCGAGCGCTGGCAGGAGGTCGAGAAGAACATCCTGATCCAGACCCTCGACCACCACTGGAAGGAGCATCTCGCGACGCTCGACGCGCTGCGTCAGGTCATCCACCTGCGTTCCTATGCGCAGAAGAAGCCGATCGACGAATATAAGCAGGAAGCCTTTGCGCTGTTCGAGCGCTTGCTGGTCGCGATCCGCGAGGACGTGACCAAGACGCTGCTCCGCGCGCAGGTCGCGCTCGAGCCGCCGCCGCTGCCCGAGCTTCCGGCCTTCCTCACGCAGCATCTCGATCCACTGTCGGGCTTCGACGATACCGCCGACCTCGACGCCGCCGCGCGCGGGCTGCTGGGATCGAACGGGCCGATGCTCAACATTCCCCAGCCCGACCTTCCCGAAGGCGCGCTGGCCGAACCGATCAGCCGCAACGCGCCGTGCCCCTGCGGCTCGGGCAAGAAGTTCAAGCATTGCCACGGCCAGCTGGCCTGAGGCGCTGACATGAACCTGTCCGCGCCGGTCCGCGCCGCTTCGCTCGACCGCTCGGCCGTCCGCCGGGACTATCGCCGGGACGAGGAAAAGGTCGTCGCGGAACGGCTCGAGCAGGCCCGGCTCGGCCCGGCGCGCGAGCGCGAGGCGGAAGCCATCGCCCGGGCGCTGGTCGCCCACGTCCGGTCGAGCAAGCCCGCCGGGCTCGATGCCTTCCTCAAGGCCTATGATCTCGGCTCGGAAGAGGGCGTCGCCCTCATGTGCCTCGCCGAGGCGCTGCTCCGGATTCCCGACAGCGAGACCGCCGACGAGCTGATCCGCGACAAATTGTCCGGCCCCGACTGGTCGGACAAGCTCGGCGACAGCCACTCGCCCTTCGTCAACGCCGCGACCTTCTCGCTGCTGCTGACCGGCAAGGTGCTCGACGCGGCCGAGGATCGGACCGTCAGCTGGAAGGCCGCGCTCGGCCGCGCCGTCGGGCGTCTCGGCGAGCCCGTCATCCGCACCGCCGTCGGTCAGGCGATGAAGATCCTCGGCGGCCAGTTCGTCTTCGGCCGCACGATCGCCGAGGCGCTCTCCCGCGCCGCGCCCGAGCGCAAGAAGGGGCTCAGCCACAGCTTCGACATGCTCGGCGAAGCCGCCCGCACCATGGCCGACGCCGCTCGTTATGCCGAAGCCTATCGCGGGGCGATCCGCCGCATCGCCAGCGAAGCGGGCGAGGGCGTGGTCCGCTCGCCCGGTATCTCGGTCAAGCTTTCGGCGCTGCACCCGCGCTATGAGGCGCTGCACGCCGAGGAGGCCAAGGCGTTCATCCTGCCGGTCCTTCGCGAACTTGCCGCCATGGCGAGCGGGGCCGACGTCCACCTCACCATCGACGCCGAGGAATCCGACCGTCTCGAGCTGCAGATGGACTGCCTCGAAGCCCTGGTCGCCGAAGACAGCCTTTTCGCCAACGGCTGGACCGGCCTCGGAATCGCGCTCCAGGCCTATGCCAAGCGCGCGCGTCCGGTAACGGAATGGGTCATCGACCTTGCCCGCACGCACCGCCGAAAGCTGATGGTCCGCCTGGTCAAGGGCGCCTACTGGGACAGCGAGATCAAGGTCGCGCAGGTCGGCGGCTATGACGATTATCCGGTCTTCACCCGCAAGGTCGCGACCGACGTCTCCTATCTGTCCTGCG
Organism: Sphingomonas sp. SP2; assembly: GCF_058313385.1. NCBI lineage: Bacteria > Pseudomonadati > Pseudomonadota > Alphaproteobacteria > Sphingomonadales > Sphingomonadaceae > Sphingomonas > Sphingomonas sp. SP2. Next base: position 1,802,617 of record NZ_JBZFLD010000001.1, read on the forward strand.
CCAAGCTGATGCTGGCGGCGTCCGACGCCATCTATCCGGCCTTCGCCACGCACAATGCGACCACCATCGGCGCAATCAAGGCGCTGGCCGGCACTACCCCGTTCGAATTCCAGCGCCTCCACGGCATGGGCGAGGAGCTTTACGAAGGCCTTGCCAAACTCGAGCGTGAGATGGGTCAGCCCCAGACCCCGGTGCGCATCTACGCGCCGGTCGGCAGCCACAAGGAATTGCTCGCCTATCTCGTCCGGCGCCTCCTGGAGAATGGCGCCAATTCGAGCTTCGTGAACCGCATCGCCGACGCCGAGGTGCGGGTTGAGGAGCTGACCGGCGATCCCGTCGCGCAGCTTGCCGCCCTCCAGCCGCGACGCAATCCGGCCATTCCGCTTCCCGGCGAGATGTTCGGCAGCGCCCGCGCCAACAGCTCGGGCTGCGACCTTAGCGACCCGACCATCCTCCATTCCCTGCTTCGCCGGCTGGCCGAGCTCGAGGTGAAGCGCTGGACGGCCGGTGAGGGGAGTGGTCCGCGTCATTCGATTACCGCCCCCTTCGATCACCGGATCGTGGTGGGTGAGGCGATCGAAGCGACCGACGCCGAGCTGGATGCGATGCTCCGCCGCGGACATGCCGCGCAGGGACCGTGGGACGCGCTCGGCGGTGACGCTCGGGCCGACCTCCTCGATCGCACCGCCGACCTGTTCGAGGCGCACCGCGAGGACTTCTACTCGCTCTGCATCCGTGAGGCGGGCAAGACCCTGCCCGACGCCATCCTCGAGGTGCGCGAAGCGGTCGACTTCCTCCGCTATTACGCCGCCGAAGGCCGTCGCCTGTTCACGGTCGCGCATCGCCTGCCGGGACCGACCGGCGAGCTAAACGAGCTTCGGCTCCACGGCCGCGGAGTCTGGACCTGCATCAGCCCGTGGAATTTCCCGCTGGCGATCTTCACCGGCCCGGTCGCCGCCGCGCTTGCCGCGGGCAATGCCGCCATCGCCAAGCCTGCCGAGCAGACGCCGCTGATCGGCGCGCTGGCGGTTCGCCTCATGCACGAGGCGGGCATTCCTGCCGACGTCGTCCAGCTCGCGGTCGGCGACGGCAAGGTCGGCGCGGCGCTGGTCTCTCACCCGCTCACTGCCGGAGTCGCCTTCACCGGCTCAACCGGCGTCGCCCGGGCGATCAACCGCAGCCTTGCCGACCGCGATGGCCCGATCGTCCCGCTAATCGCCGAGACGGGTGGGCAGAATGCAATGATCGTCGACAGCTCGGCGCTTCCCGAGCAGGTCACCCGCGACGTCGTCGCCTCGGCCTTCCAGTCGGCCGGCCAGCGCTGCTCCGCCTTGCGCGTCCTGTTCGTCCAGGAAGACGTCGCCGACACGATGGTGACGATGATCCGCGGCGCGATGGAAGCGCTGACGATCGGCGATCCGCGCCTGCCGACGACCGATGTCGGTCCGGTCATCGATGCCGAGGCCAAGGCGTCGCTCGATGCTCATGTCGCCGACATGCGCGCCGCCGGCCGGATCGTCGCCGAGCTCGCCCTGCCTGCTGACAGCGAGAAGGGCAGCTTCGTCGCGCCCGTCATCGCCGAACTTCCAGACCTCTCCGCGCTCACCGACGAGCATTTCGGCCCCGTCCTCCACGTCATCCGCTGGAAGGCGGGCGAACTCAACCAGGTGATCGACCAGATCAATGCGACCGGCTTTGGCCTGACGCTCGGTCTGCAGAGCCGGATTGATACCGTCCACGCCCAAGTCGCTGCCCGCGCGCGGGTCGGCAACCTCTACGTCAACCGCAACCAGATCGGCGCGGTGGTCGAGAGCCAGCCATTCGGCGGAGAGGGCCTGTCGGGCACGGGTCCCAAGGCCGGCGGTCCGCATTATGTCGCGCGCTTCGCGACCGAGCGGGTGACCTGCGTCGACACGACGGCGGCGGGCGGAAACGCGACCCTGATGGCGGCGATCGACTAGCCTTTCGTCCAGCCTGAACAGGAATGGCCGCGGTGCGTTCAGCCGGAAACGTTCCGGAGCAGCAACCATGGACATTACCGATCTCGTTCTCGACCAGCATCAGGAGCAGCGCCGCCTGTTCGGCCTGATCCAGCAGATGCGCGGCGCCAAGCCCGACGAGCTCAGCGCCGTCTGGAATTCGCTGAAGGGCCTGCTCGACGCGCACGCCGAGGCCGAGGAGCGCTTTCTCTATCCGCGCCTGCTCGAAGTCGGGAAGGGCGAAGCCGACGCCGACAGTGCGGAGGACGAAACCAAGGACGCGATCGAAGACCATAATGAGATCCGCGACGCGGGCGAGGCGGTCGACAAGGAGAAGGTCGGCTCGGACAAATGGTTCGAGGCGGTGACCAAGGCCGATGAGGAGAACAGCAAGCATCTCGCCGAGGAAGAGCGCCAGGGGCTCGCCGACTTCCGCGAACATGCCTCGCTGGACGAGCGCCACCAGCTTGGCATCCGGTTCATCGCCTTCGTCAGCAAGCATCGCCACGGCATTGCCGCGGTCGACAAGGATCCGGACGATTATGTGAAGGACCCGGAGGCCGAGCTCGAGAAGGCCTGAGCGTCAGATATCCAGAAGGGCGAGGGCAGGGCGATATCCGCGTCCGCCGTCGCCCTGAAGGCCTTCGATGCTGGAAGAAGTGGCTCCCCGAGTTGGATTCGAACCAACGACCAAGTGATTAACAGTCACCTACTCTACCGCTGAGCTATCGGGGAACGATTGCCTCGGCGAGCGGGCCTATGGCGCAGCCGATTTGGCTTGGCAAGACCCTCAGGTGGCAAATTGCTCGGCGGCGATGCGTTCGTCGAGCGCATGGTCGGGATCGAACAGCAAGGTGAGCGAGCGGCTGTGGTCGAGACTGATCTCCACCGTCCGCACGTCACGCACCTCGAACTGGTCGGCGACCGCGGCGACCAGCCGGTCGGTAGGCTCCAGCACCCGGAAGCGGATCCGCGCTTCGTCGGGCAGGATCGCGCCTGCCCAGCGGCGCGGGCGGAAGGGCGCGATGGGGGTCAGGGCGAGCAGGGGCGCAGACAAGGGCAGGATCGGCCCGCGCGCCGAAAAATTATAGGCGGTCGATCCCGCCGGGGTTGCCACCAGCACGCCGTCGGCGACGAGCTCGGGAAGGACGACGCGCCCGTTCACCACCACCTCGATCTTGGCCGCCTGCCGGGTTTCGCGCAGCAGCGACACCTCGTTGATGGCGGCATGCGTCCATTCGTCGCCATGGACCGTCTCGGCGGTCATGGTGAGCGGCGCGACCTGCACCGCCTTGGCCGCCGCGATCCGCTCGCCGAGATTGTCGAGCCGCCACTCGTTCATGAGGAAGCCGACCGTGCCGCGGTTGATCCCGAACACGGGCAGAAATTCGCCGCCGTCGAGCATCTGGTGGAGCGTGTGCAGCATGAAGCCGTCACCGCCGAGCGCGACGAGGATCTTCGCGTCCCGCTCGTCGCAGAATTGGTAGCGCCGGCGGAGCATCGCGGCGGCGGCCTGCGCCGTCTCGCCGTGGCTCGCGACCAGGGCGATCCCGGCCCCGGTCAGGTCCTGGCGTGTCGCCGCGCCCTGTCGCACGTCCGCGTTCACCCAGGCTTCCCCTCATCCACTGCGTTGCGTCGCGAGCATAACGGGCGAGGGGGCACCTCGCTACCGTCCCGTTTCGGAGCAGCACAAATGCGGACCGCTGCACGAGTTCATGCTATGATTTAGCAAGCAGCCATGAACCGTCCCGCCGTCCGTCATGCCCGCCGCGCCAGCGACGCACCGCCCTCAGTCCCGGCGATGCCGCGCGCGGACGAGGAATTGCTGGCGATGCTGGTCGAGGACCGGGTCGGGCTGGCCTTCCAGCCGCAGTGGAGCGTCCGCACGGGCAAGGTGGTCGGGGTCGAGGCGCTTGCCCGGGCACCCGAAGGCCTCGCGCCCGAGGATCTCTTCGCTCGCGCCGCCGCTGCGGGCCTCAGCGAACGCATGTCGCGCGCGGTCCAGCGCAAGGCCTTGCAGTCGGCAGGAGGCTGGGATGGCGCCCGCGCAGGGCTTCGCTTGTCCCTCAACCTCCTTCCCGAGGACCTTGCCCGTGACGGCTACGAGCGCTGGCTGCTGAGCGAGATCGCGGCCGCGGGGCTGCAGCCGGGGCGGGTGACCGCCGAAATCACCGAATCCAGCCTGATCGCCGACCCGGTCGCCGCCGCCGCCCGGCTCGCCTGCCTCCGCGCCGCGGGGGTCCGGATCGCGGTCGACGACTTCGGCACCGGCTATGCGAGCCTCGCGTGGCTCACCACGCTCCCGCTCGACCTCATCAAGATCGACCGCGGGCTGATCCTCGACCTGGTCGGCGGTCGCCGCGCGCAGATCGTGGTCAAGGCGCTGATCGCCCTCGCACGCGAACTCGAACTGCAGGTGGTCGTCGAAGGCGTCGAGGAGGAGGAACAGCTCGCCCTCCTGCGCGACTGGGGCTGCGACTATTACCAGGGCTTCCTTGGCGCCCGCGCGATGGGCGAGGAAGAGCTGGCGGAATTCCTCCGCTAGGGCATCATCGGCCCATGCGCTTCACCGACCTCTTCTCGGGCCACGCCGAACTCTACGCTTCGGCCCGGCCGACCTATCCCGAGCATTTCATCGCGCAGCTAACGGGGCTCGCCCCCGGGCGGACCCAGGCGTGGGACGTGGGGACCGGCAACGGCCAGTCCGCCCGCAGCCTCGCGCGCTACTTCGACCAGATCTTCGCGACCGACCCGAGCGAAGCGCAGATCGCCGCCGCGGCGCCTGCCGAGCGCGTCCGTTACGCGGTCGAACCGGCCGAGCGCTGCAGCCTGCCCGATGCGAGCTGCGACCTGATCCTCGCCGCGCAGGCCGCCCATTGGTTCGAGCCAGCCGCCTTCGGGGCCGAAGTCCGCCGCCTGCTCCGGCCGGGCGGGATCGCCGCCGCGATCGGCTATGGCTGGTGGTATGTCGATCCGGAGGTCGATGCGATCATCGGCGAGCTTTTGCTGAAGCGCGTCGAAGCGCACTGGCTGCCCGGCAACTGGCTGTTGATCGACGGTTATCGCTCGCTCGAGCTCCCGGGCGAGGAGATCAGGACCACGCCCGCGGCCATCCACCTTGGCTGGGAACGGGCCGAGGTCGAAGCCTATGTCCGCAGCTGGTCGGTCGTCCAGAAGCTCGGGGAAAGCATCACGGACGACGCGTTCGAAGCCCTCCGTAAGATCTGGCCCGACGGGCAACGACGGCACGTCACCATGCCGATCGTCAGCCGGGTCCATCGCTTCTAGGCCGCGACCTTCTCGCGCTTCTTCGCCGCTGCGACCCGGGCAAGCCCGCGGCTCAACTGCAGCGCGCCGTTGAGGCGCTGCGCCGGGGTCGCCCAGTCCCTGCTGACGACGAGCTTCTGGTCGGGCCGGAGCTTGGCCGTGCCCTTCAGCCGCTCGATGTAGCTGAACAGCCCGCCGACATCGGGGAAGCCCGACGCCGAGAAGGTGACCACCGCGCCGCGGGCGCCGACATCGAGCTTGGCGATGCACGCCGCCCGGCAATGGATCTTGGTTTCAACCACTTGGAGGAGGTTGTTCGCTTCTTCCGGAAGCTTGCCGAAGCGGTCGATGAGCTCGGCCGCAAATTCCTCGACTTCCTGCGGGCTCTCCAGTTCGCCGAGGCGACGATAGAGGCCCATGCGCAGGTCGAGGTCGGGGACATAATCCTCCGAGATCATGATCGGCGCTTCGACATTGATCTGCGGCGAGAATTCGTCCGGCTTGTCCTCGCGCGTCCCGCCCGCCTTCATGTCGAGGATCGCGTCCTCGAGCATCGACTGGTAGAGCTCGAAGCCAACTTCCTTGATGTGCCCCGACTGTTCGTCGCCGAGCAGATTGCCGGCGCCGCGGATGTCGAGATCGTGGCTGGCGAGCTGGAAGCCCGCGCCGAGGCTGTCGAGATTGCTGAGCACGGTCAGGCGCTTCTCGGCGGTCTCGGTGATCTGCCGATCGGGCGGGGTGGTCATATAGGCGTAGGCACGGGTCTTCGAGCGCCCGACGCGTCCGCGCAGCTGGTAGAGCTGGGCAAGGCCGAAGCGCTCGGCGCGATGCACGATCAACGTATTGGCGCTGGGAATGTCGAGCCCACTCTCGACGATGGTGGTCGACAGCAGCACGTCATATTTGCGGTCGTAGAAGGCGCTCATCCGCTCCTCGACCTCGGTCGGCGCGAGCTGGCCGTGGGCGACGATCGGCTTCACCTCGGGCACTTCCTCGCGCAGCCATTCCTCGATGTCGGGGAGGTCGGAGATGCGCGGCACCACGAAATAGCTCTGCCCGCCGCGATAATGTTCGCGCAACAGCGCCTCGCGGATGACCACCGGGTCCCATGGGGTGACATAGGTCCGCACCGCCAGTCGATCGACCGGCGGGGTCTGGATGACGCTGAGTTCGCGCAGACCGCTCATTGCCATCTGCAGCGTCCTGGGGATCGGCGTCGCGGTGAGCGTCAGGACATGGACGTCGGCCTTCAGTGCCTTCAGCCGTTCCTTGTGCGTAACCCCGAAGCGCTGCTCCTCGTCGACGATGACGAGGCCGAGCTTCTTGAACTTGATCCCCTTGGCGAGGATCGCGTGGGTTCCGACGACAATGTCGATCTGCCCTTCCTCAAGCAGCTCCTTGGTCCGCTTGGCCTCGGTCGAGGAGACCAGTCGCGAGAGGCGCCCGACTTCGATCGGGAAGCCTTTCAGGCGATCGACGAAATTCGAATAATGCTGGCGAGCGAGGAGGGTGGTCGGGCACACCACCGCGACCTGATAGCCCGCCATGGCCGCAACGAAGGCGGCGCGGAGCGCGACCTCGGTCTTGCCGAAGCCGACGTCGCCGCAGACCAGCCGGTCCATCGGCTTGCCCGCAGCCAGATCGTCGAGGACATCGCCGATCGCCCGGTTCTGGTCGTCGGTCTCCTCATAGGGAAAACGATCGACCATCGCCGGATAGGCGCTGTCGGGCTCGGCCACCGCGCCCTGCCGCATCGCGCGCATCGCCGCGGTCTTGATGAGCTCGCCCGCGATTTCGCGGATCCGCTCCTTCATCCGCGCCTTGCGCCGCTGCCACGCCTCGCCACCGAGACGATCGAGCGCCACGCCTTCCTCGCCGCTGCCGTAGCGCGACAGGACGTCGATATTCTCGACCGGCACGTAGAGCTTGTTGCCGCCGGCATATTCGAGCGCGACGCAATCGTGGGGCGACTTTCCGACCTGGACCTGCGTCAGCCCCTCGTAGCGGCCGATGCCATGTTCGGCGTGGACGACGAGGTCGCCGGGGGTGAGCGTCGCCAGCTCGCTGAGGAAGGCGTCCGCGCTCTTCCGCCGCTTCCTCCGCCGCACGAGCCGGTCGCCGAGCATGTCCTTCTCGGTCAGCACCGCAATGCCGGGCGTGGTGAAGCCGTGATCGAGCGGGAGCACCAGCAGCGCCGCATCCTGCGACGCGCCGAGCGCTTCCTGCCAGCTGCCGGCCATCCCCTGGCTGATCAGCCCATGGTCCTTCAGCAGGCCCGACAGGCGCTCGCGAGCACCGACGGTATAGCTTGCGAGGATGACCTTATGCCCGCCTTTCCGGAGCTTGGCGGCGTGCTTGACCACCGCTTCGTAGACATTCTCATTCTGCGTCCGCTCGGGCGCGAAGTCGCGCGCGGGGACGACGCCGAAGTCGATGACCTTGTCCGAAGAGGGCTCGGGGAAGGGGGAGGTGAGATGGGCCGGCCGGTCGGCGAGCAGGCCCTCCCATTCCTTCGACGAGAGGTAGAGCTCGGACGGGGCGAGCGGGCGATAGCTGCCCGGCTCGGCGACCATCGCTCGCTCGCGGTTGGTGTAATAATCCTGGATCGCCTCGCGGCGGCTCCTGACTGCCCCGTCGACCCCACTCTCGCGGATGACGATGTCGCTGTCGGAGAAATGGTCGAACAGGGTCGCGAGCCGCTCCTCGAACAGCGGCAGCCAATGCTCCATTCCGGCCAGCCGCCGGCCGTCGCTGACCGCCTGGTACAGCGGATCGCCGGTCGCGGTGGCGCCGAAATGCTCGCGATAGCGCGCCCGGAAGCGCTTGACGCTCTCCTCGTCGAGCAGGGCCTCTGACGCCGGCATCAGGGTGAAGGCCTCGGCCGGGCCGATGGTCCGCTGATCGGCGGGATCGAACGCGCGCATCGTCTCGATTTCGTCACCGAAGAAATCGAGCCGGATCGCGTGCGGGAGACCCGAAGGATAGAGGTCGAGAAGGCCGCCGCGTACCGCGAACTCGCCCGCTTCCGACACGCTGTCGGTTCGGTGATAGCCGTTGGCCGTGAGCAGCTGGATCAGCCGGTCGCGCTCGATCCGTTCGCCGGGCGCGAGGCGCCGGGTCAGCTGGCGGATGCGAAAGGGCGTGAGCGTCCGCTGGGTCGCGGCATTGGCGGTGGTGATGAACAGCTGTGGCTTCTTCACCGGCTCCTGCAAGCGGTGCAGCGCAGACAGCCGTTCGGCCATGACCCGCAGTGCCGGCGAGGCACGGTCATAGGGGAGACAGTCCCAGGCCGGGAAGGTGATGACCTCAAGCTCGGCAGCAAAGGCCGGCGCGGTCTCGGCCAGCGCGCGCATCGCGGCTTCGTCGGGCGCGATGATAACCGCGCGCCCACCGCCGCTCTGCCCGAAGGCGGTGCGCGCGAAATCGGCGGCGAGCCAGGGAAGGAAACCCATCGGCACGCCCGACAGCGTCAGCGGCTCACCCGCCTTGAGTATGCGCTGGAGGTCGATCACCGGTCGATCGGAAGATAGTCGAGGCGCTTCATGGCGGTCATCAAGTCTCCCTGGAAGCGCTCGGGCACTTCCTGGGTTCCGATCGCCCAGGCCATGATGTCCACATCCTGTTCCTCGAGGAGGGCCTCGAACCAGGCACGCTCCTCGGCCGTCCACGAGGCGCCGTGGCGGTCGAGGAAGCCGCCGATCATGCGGTCGGCCTCGCGCGTTCCACGGTGATGGGCGCGCCAGTGGAGGCGCTTCATGGCCGGATCGTCGAGCATGGTCGCCAGATAGGGATTGGTGGCCATTCTGTCACCTCCGCGCCCCCTGTGCTATGGACCGGGTCGGGGGAGGGCGCCTGATGGCCGAAGCGGGACCTGCATCCGACCGGATCGCCTGGCTCGACGCGCTGCGCGGCTTCGCCCTGCTCGGGATCCTCCTCGCCAACATCCTTTATTGGTCGGGATGGCTATTCACGCCCGAGCCGCAACGGATCGCGCTTGCCGGCGATGTGCAGACCTCGTGGGAAGTTTTCCTTCACAAGCTGCTGATTGACGGGAAGTTCTACACCCTGTTTGCGACGCTGTTCGGGCTCGGCTTCTCGCTCCAGCTCGAACGGTTGAGCAATCGCGGCGTGGATGGCGTGCGGATCTTCCGGCGACGCATCCTCGGCCTCCTCGCCATCGGCCTCTTCCACCTCTTCTTCATCTGGGACGGCGACATCCTGACGCTCTATGCCTTGATCGGCCTGCTCCTGCCGTGGTTCCGGCACTGGAGCGACCGCCGGCTGCTCGTTGCCGCCGTTGCGCTGCTTGCGCTCCCGCTCGTTGGCGTACCCCTGTTCAAGGCACTCGGCTGGGCGCCGCATCTCGCTTTCTACGGCCTCTCGTCGCGGATCGCACAGGCGATCGGGGCGGGCGCGCTCGAGCAGAATCCGGTCGCCTGGCTCCAGCAGGACGGCGCCCGGGCCTATTGGGGCTGGGTGCTGAGCGGATGGCCCTACGCAATCGGGACGAGGCTCGAGGGCTGGCGCATTCCGAAGGTCCTCGGGCTGATGCTGATCGGAATGGTGCTCGGACGCCGCGTCGCCCGCGGCCTTCCACCCGTCGAACGCCCGCGGCTCTGGCTCGTCCTCGCACTTGGCCTGCTGGTCGGGGTTCCGTTCAGCTACGCCTACGCCCGCATGCCCGCGCTCGGACAGGACAGCAGCACCGCGGTGATCGGGACCGTGCCGCTGGCCTATGCCTATGCCGCGGCCTTCCTCCTCGCCTGGCCTCGGGCGCATAGGGTGCTGGGCATCCTCGCACCGGCGGGCCGGATGGCACTGACCAACTACCTTGGTCACAGCCTGCTCGGAATCCTCATCTTCTACGGCATCGGCTTAGGGCTGATCGGCCGCCTCCCGCCGACCGGCTTCTACACAGTCGCGCTCGGCATCTTCGCCGCGCAACTGATCTTCTCGCACTGGTGGCTTTCCCGACACGCGCAGGGACCGATGGAGAAGCTCTGGCGGCGGATGACTTATGGCAAGCTGACGAAGCCGCTGGAGCACGCTAACGCCGACTGATGCGTCCCGAGCTGCTCAATCCCCTGTTCGCCGAAGTGGAGACGCTGAAAGGCGTCGGGCCGCAGGTCGCGAAGCAGCTCGGCAAGCTTGGCATCTCCCGCGCCGTGGACCTTCTCTTCCACCTGCCGACCGGCGCGATCGAGCGGATCCGCGCGCCCGGCGCGAGCCCAGTGCTACTTGGCCGACAGGTCATCCTCGATGTCACGCCGACCGATGTCCGGCAGAGCCGGGGCCGCGGTCCGACGCGGGTCTTCGCGACCGACGGCGAGGGCAACATGCTGACGCTCGCCTTCTTCAATAATGGCGGCTGGGCGGCGCGGCAGCTCCCGCTCGGCGAAAAACGGACCATCACCGGCAAGCTAGAAGCCTATGGCGACGAATGGCAGATGATCCACCCCGAGGTGACCGAGCCAGGCAAGGGCGAGCCGGCGCTGAAGGAGACGGTCTATCCGCTGACCGAGGGCATGACGAGCCGCCGGCTGCGCGAACTGGTCAATGCGAGCCTCTCCCATGCGCCCGGCCTGCCCGAGTGGATCGAGCCCTCGGTCCTCGCCCGCGAAGGCTGGCGCGACTGGCGCACGAGCCTTGCGACGGTCCATGCCGAGCCCGCCGACAGCGCCGCCCGCCAGCGGCTCGCCTATGACGAAATCTTCGCCAATCAACTTGCGCTGCAGCTTCTCCGCCAGGTCAGCCGGCGCAAGCGCGGGCAGCCGCTACGCGGCGACGGGCGGCTGACCGGGGCGCTCAGCCTGCCCTACGCGCTGACGGGCGCGCAGCGGCGCGTGGTCGAAGAGATACGGGGCGACATGGCACAGGAGGTGCCGATGCTCCGCCTGCTCCAGGGCGACGTCGGCTCGGGCAAGACTTTGGTCGCATTGCTGGCGATGCTCGAAGCGGTCGAGGCCGGCGCCCAGGCGGCGATGCTCGCGCCGACGGAAATTCTTGCCAGGCAGCATCATGCAACCTTGCTCAAGCAACTGGATTCGCTCGGCGTTCGTGTCGCCATCCTGACGGGCCGCGAAAAGGGAAGGGCGCGCGATTCGACCCTGATGGGGCTCGCCGACGGGTCCATCGACATCCTCGTCGGGACCCACGCCATCTTCCAGGAGAAGGTCGCCTACCGGCGCCTCGGCCTGGTCGTGATCGACGAGCAGCATCGCTTCGGCGTCTCCGAGCGGCTCCTCCTCTCGTCGAAGGCCGAGCGTCCGCCGCACCTCCTCGCCATGACCGCGACCCCGATCCCGCGCACCCTGACGCTGACCCAATATGGCGAGATGGACGTCAGCCGGATCGACGAGATGCCGCCCGGTCGCACCCCGGTCGAGACCAGGGTGATCGCGGAGGAGCGGGTCGGCGAGGTGGTCGAGGGTCTTGCACGACACGTCGGCGCGGGCGGCCAGGCCTATTGGGTGTGCCCGCTCGTCGCCGAAAGCGAAACCAGCGACGCCGCCGCCGCCGAGGACCGCGCCGCCGCCCTGGCGTTGCGCTTCCCCGGCCAGGTCGGCCTCGTCCATGGCCGGATGAAGGGTCCCGAGAAGGACGCGGTCATGGCCGAATTCGCCGCCGACCGTCTGAAGATCCTCGTCGCCACCACCGTCATCGAGGTCGGGGTCGACGTCCCCAATGCCGCGCTGATGATCATCGAGGGGGCCGAGCGCTTCGGCCTTGCCCAGCTCCACCAGCTGCGCGGCCGCGTCGGGCGAGGGGCGGCCAAATCGACCTGCCTCCTGCTTCGCGGAAGTACGCTAAGCGAAACCGGCCGGGCTCGGCTGGCCCTGATGCGCGAGACCAACGATGGTTTCCGCATCGCCGAAGAAGATCTGAAGCTGCGCGGCCCCGGTGAGATCCTCGGCGTCCGCCAGAGCGGTGAGGCGCAATTTCGCCTCGCCACCCCCGAGCAGGTGCAGGAACTCGTGCCGATGGCGACCCAGGACGCCCGCCTCCTGCTCGACCGCGACGGCGGTCTCAAGGGCGACCGCGGCGAGGCGGCGCGCCTTTGCCTCTACCTCTTCGAACGTGATCAGGCGGTGGATCTGCTCCGTTCGGGTTAGGGCAGGAGAAGCCCGTGCTTCTTCTTGCCGAGGCTGAGCTTGCGCTCGGAAGGCACGGAAATCACGAGTGCAATGTCGCCGACAGGCTCCCCGTCGAGCTTCACCGCGCCTTCCGCGACTTTGCGCTTGGCTTCGCCGTTCGAAGCGCAGAAACCGAGCGCCACCAGCGCCGCCAGCACGCCGATCTCGCCGCCGGTAGTGACGCTCGGCAAGGCTTCGCCCGAGCCGCCCCCGGCAAAAGTCGCCGCCGCGGTCGCGGCCGCTGCTTCCGCCGCCTCGCGCCCGTGCAGGAGCGTGGTCGCTTCGGTCGCGAGCACGACCTTGGCGCGGTTGATCCCGGCCCCTTCCAGCGCCTCCAGCCGGCCGATCTCCTCCAGCGGGAGATCGGTGAACAGCCGCAGGAACCGTCCGACGTCGGCATCGGCCGCGTTGCGCCAGAATTGCCAGTAGTCGTAGGCGCTTAGGGTGAAGCCTTCAGGCCCCTCGGCATTGAGCCACACCGCGCCATTCGCCGTCTTGCCCATCTTGCCGCCGTCGGCCGTGGTGATGAGCGGCGTGGTGACACCATAGACTTCGGCGCCCGCGACTCGGCGGGTCAGCTCGATCCCGTTGACGATATTCCCCCACTGGTCCGACCCGCCCATTTGAAGGCGGCAACCGACCCGGCGGTTGAGTTCGAGGAAATCATAGCCCTGCAGGATCATGTAGTTGAATTCGAGGAAGGACAGCGACTGCTCGCGGTCGAGCCGGAGCTTGACGCTGTCGAAGCTCAGCATCCGGTTGACCGAGAAATGCTGCCCGATCTCGCGCAGGAAGGGGATGTACTCGAGCTTGTCGAGCCAGTCGGCATTGTCGACCAGCACCGCGTCGGTCGGACCGTTTCCGAACTGAAGGAAGCGCCCGAACACCTTGGCGATGCCATCGATATTGGCTTTGATGGACTCGTCGCCGAGCAGCTTTCGCGCCTCGTCCTTGAACGAGGGATCGCCGATCTTGCTCGTCCCGCCGCCCATCAGCACGATCGGCTTGTGACCGGCCTGCTGGAGGCGCCGCAGCATCATGATCTGGACCAGACTGCCGACGTGAAGCGAGGGCGCGGTCGCGTCGAAGCCGATATAGCCGGTGACGATCTCCTTCGCGGCCAAGGCATCGAGCGCCGCAGCATCGGTGGCCTGGTGGATGTAGCCGCGCTCGCTGAGAAGGCGGAGAAGATCGGAGGAATAGCTCGTCATGATGGGTGAGGCGCTTAGCGTAGCGGCGCGAATATCGTAAGATGGCCCATGCGTTTCGAACTCCAGCCGCACCCGACGACGGTCCCGAGCCCGCCCTTCACCCTCTGGGCGAGCGCCGAGCGAAGCGGAGCCTTCGGGGACACTGCGACCCTCAACCTGTGGTTCGGGATCAGCGCACCGATCGGCCGCTTCCTCGTCGCGTCGCCGTCCGAGGACCCCGCGCGCAAGGACGAATTGTGGCGCACCACCTGTTTCGAATGCTTTCTCAAGGAGGAAGGGCAAGTCGGGTATCAGGAATGGAATTTCGCGCCCTCGGGCGATTGGGCAGCCTATGATTTCGTCGAGGAGCGCGAAGGCATGCGTCCCTCCGGCATTGCCAACGCGCCTTATGTCCGGGTCGAGGACAATCTCACCTGGTGGGGGCTCGGCGCGACGCTCTCGATCCCCGCCGAACGCCGTTTCCGCCTCGGCCTGTCGGCGGTGATCGAGGAAGAGGACGGCCGCCGCAGCTTCTGGGCGCTCCATCACCCCGGCCCGCAGCCTGATTTCCACCATCCGGATTGCTTCGTCGCCAAGCTTGCCTAGAGCATGCTTCCATGACGACCCAGTTCGGTATCGACCGCCTCCTCAGCCAGCCCGAGCTCCGCCGACCGCTCGAGGGAAAGCGCATCTGCCTCGTGGCCCATCCCGCCTCGGTCACGGCCGACCTCAGCCACAGCATCGACGCGCTGATCGCCGCCGGGCTCAACGTGACCGCCGCCATGGGGCCCCAGCACGGGCTCAAGGGCGACAAGCAGGACAATATGGTCGAGACCGCCGACGAGCTCGATCCGCGCCTCGGCATCCCCGTCTTCAGCCTCTACGGCGAAGTCCGCCGCCCGACGGCCGCGATGATGGACAGCGCCGATATCTTCCTGTTCGACCTCCAGGACCTCGGCTGCCGCATCTACACCTTCGTCACGACCCTCCTTTACCTGCTCGAGGCCGCCGCCGCCGCAGGCAAGGAAGTATGGGTCCTCGACCGTCCCAACCCCGCCGGTCGCCCGGTCGAGGGAACCTTGCTCGAGCCCGGCTGGGAGAGCTTCGTCGGCGCCGGCCCGATGCCGATGCGCCACGGCCTCACCATGGGCGAGATGGGCTGCTGGTTCATCCGCGAGTTCAAGCTCGACGTTGCCTATCATGTCGTCGCGATGGAGGGTTGGGAGCCCGAGGCGGCGTCCGGCTTCGGCTGGCCCACCGACCGGATCTGGATCAACCCGTCGCCCAATGCCGCGACCCTCAACATGGCTCGCGCCTATGCCGGCACCGTGATGCTCGAAGGCACGACGCTGAGCGAGGGCAGGGGCACGACGCGCGCGCTCGAGCTGTTCGCCGCGCCCGGCCTCGACGCCCGCGCGATCCACGCCGAGATGCAGCGGATCGCGCCGCACTGGCTTCACGGCTGCGCTTTGCGCGAGATCTTCATCGAGCCGACCTTCCACAAGCATGCGGGAGCGCTCTGCTCGGGCCTCTTCATCCATGCCGAGGGGCCGGCCTACGACCATCACGCTTTCCGCCCGTGGCGGCTTCAGGCGCTCGCCTTCAAGGCGATCCGCAATCTCGCGTCCGACTACGACCTGTGGCGCGACTTCCCCTACGAATATGAATTCGACAAGCTCGCGATCGACGTCATCAATGGCGGTCCGGCGCTGCGCACCTGGGTCGATGATCGCGCCGCGCAGGCCGACGACCTCGACGTCCGCACGCGCCCCGACGAACAGGCCTGGGAAGAACAGACCGCGGGCCTTCGCCTTTACTGACGCGGGTTGAGCCGGACGATCTGCCAGTTGAGCCAGGCAGCGAAGCTGACCCAGGCGAGATAGGGCAGGATCAGGAGGCTCGCGAGCGTGGATAGGGGTGCAAGCCCGACCATTAGCGCGACCAGCGAGGCCCACAGGAAGGCGACCTCGACCAGGGCCCAATCCGGCCGCTTCAGCTTGAAGAAGAGCGGGCTCCACAGGAAGTGGAAGAGGGCGTTCGCCCCGAACAGCAGGATGACGAGGCGCCGCTCGGCCTCGCTGTCGGCGGCATTCCACGCGAGCACGGCCGACCAGGCGGCGAGACCGAGGATGATCGTCCAGGCCGGGCCGAACAGCCAGTCGGGCGGCTGCAGGCGCGGCTTTTGCAGGCCCCGGTACCAGGGGCCGATCTCGGTCAGCAGCCCGCCGCCGATCCCGAGAAACACCGCCACGCCGGCACTGATCCAGACTGCAGTCGGCATGGACGTGTCTTCCTTCCAGGAGGCCCCGGCCAAGTGCCGCCAGGCTTGCTCCGGAGCATGAACCCGATCCGGTCGGCAAGGCAAATCATCGGTCTGCTCTACTAACGTCGATTAAGAGAATGGCGGATTTTTGCCATTTCTTTGTTGGGTGTCGGTGGTATATTTCGCAAAGGTCGCCTCGCCGAGCCGAACGAGAGGATGGATGACCGACGCCGAAGGTCCCAAAACCGAGCCTGAGCGGCGTCGTGCCGATGACGGTCGCTTGTCCTCCCAATTCCCGATCTTCGGCAATGACGCCTTCCTGCAGATGGCCGAATATACCGGGGACCTCATCGGCATCTGCGACAATGACGGCCGGCTGCTCTATCTCAACCCGGCCGGGCGCCGGATGGTGGGGATCGATGACGCCGACATCTTTCCGCTCCAGCTGACTGACTTTGTCGCTGAGGAACAGCGGCAGCGGGTGACGGACGAGATCGTCCCGACCGCCCGCCGCCACGGCTACTGGCAGGGCGAAATGCAGCTCGAGCATCGCCGGACCAAAGTTCGGATCGACGTCGAGCGTTCAACCTTCGCGAACCGCAGCCTCGACGGCGAGTTGCGCGGCTTCGTCTCGCTGATGCGCGACATCACCGAGCGGAAACGGCGCGAGAAGGAACTCGCATTCCAGACCGAAGTCTTCCGCTCGCTGATCGCGCGCGATCCCTTCGGCGTTTATCTCGTCGATGCGGACTTCCGACTGCAGGTCATCAGCCGCGGCGCTGCCGCGGTGTTCGAGGCGGTCCCCGGCGCCATCGGCAGCGATTTTGCCGCGGTGACCCGCACCATCTGGCCGGAGCCGCTGGCCTCCGAGATCATCGCTCGGTTCCGACATACGCTGGCGACGGGGGAGCCCTTCGAAAGCGCCAAGACCGAGGATGTCCGGGCCGACAGCGCGGTCCGGGAAAGCTATCACTGGCGGATTGAGCGAACCCCCATGCCCGACGGGCGCGACGGGATCGTCTGCTATTTCTACGAACTGACCGAGGCCGAGACGCTCCGCCGGACCATCCTCGCGCGCGAGGCCGAGCTCCGCCAGGCCGCAACGGAATTGGAGGAACGGGTCCGCCAGCGCACCTCCGCGCTCCACCTCGCGCACGAACAGCTCGCGGCCGAAGCCGACCGCCGGGAAGCGCTCCAGGCCGCCCATGCCCATGGCCAGAAGCTGGAGGCGATCGGCCAGTTGACCGCAGGCATCGCGCACGACTTCAACAACATTCTCGGCGCGCTGGTGGGAGGCCTCACCATCATCGAAGGCCGCATCAGCGATCCTCGGGTCCAGCAGGTCGTCCAGATGAGCAAGGCCGCCGCCGAGCGCGGCGCCTCGATGGTTCGCCAACTGATGGACTTCGCCCGCCACGAGGAGCTCAGTCCGACGCTGGTCGACGTCGGCAGCCTGCTCCTCGAAGTGGTAGAGTTCGTCACGCAGACCCACAGCAATGCCTTCGAGATCGTCGCCGACATTCCCGCCGACCTCAGTTCGGCGCTGGTCGACCGGGCACAGCTCCAGTCGGCGCTCCTCAACCTCGCCAACAATGCCTGCGATGCCATGCCCGAAGGCGGCAAGCTCCTGCTGCGGGCCCGCGACAGCCGGGCTGACGAGCCCGACGCACCGCTTGAGCTCCTCGGCGAAGATGCCGTGCTGGTCGAGATCATCGATTCGGGCACCGGCATGGACGGCGCGACCCTGCAGCGCGTCACCGAGCCCTTCTTCACCACCAAGGAGAGGGGCCGCGGGACCGGGCTCGGCCTCGCCATGGTGCAGCGCTTCGTCGCCCAATCGCGCGGCGCGCTGCGGATCGCCAGCCAGGTCGGCAAGGGCTCGACCTTCGGCATATATCTTCCCCGGGGCGACGGGCCGGCGGGACGAAACGGGTCGAGCGACGCGCGCGAGCGCGGTGGGATCGAGCAGGGCTTCGAGGCCGTCCTTTTGGTCGACGACAGCAACGAGCTTCGCGAAATCCTCGCGGCAGGCCTTGCCGAGCGCGGGTTCGAGGTAACTACCGCGCAAAGTGGCGAGGAAGCCCTGGCGCTCAGCCGCAGCCGCCGCTTCGACGTGCTGGTCAGCGACATCGATCTGCCCGGTATCAACGGCGGCGAACTGGTCGAGAAGCTGCGCGCGGAGGGGATGTCGCTGCCCTGCCTCTACATGACCGGTGGGGCCGCTCTTGGCGCGGAGGGGCTCAGTCCCGTCCTGCGCAAGCCGTTCGGCGCCGACGAGCTTCACCGGGCCATCCGACAATTATTGGTCGGGCAAGGACGCCAGACCGCGAACGAGGACAAGCTCGATCGCCTGTTGCTTCGTTTGCACTCCGACTGTGCCCGATCGCTCTTTGGTCATTGGCGCGCAATCGGGGGCGCCGATGGCCTCCCGTCCTTTGCCGACTTTCGGCTCGATGCCTGCAGCGAACCGCACCGCCTGATCATTGCCAAGGTCGATCTTGGCCGGGTCCCCGTCGCCTTCGATTACATGCTGATCGGAGACACTCTTCGCGCCGGAATGCCCGGTCCGATCACCACGAAGGACCTGCCCGTCACCGGCAGCGACACGCCCGCGGCGCGAGAAGCGGCCTATCGCCGCTGCGCGCTCACCGGGCGCCCCTCCTTCGAATATGCCCGCTTCGACCTGGGCGAAGCGGAAATCGAGACGTTCGAGCGCCTGCTCCTGCCTTTTTCGAGTAACGGTAAGATCGTCGATCGGATCGTCGGGGCGGTGGTGATCGAGCGGCAGTCGCGGGAGGGGGATGATGGACGACAGGAGGAATGAGCCGCCGGACTTCGACGAGCCGCACCTCGCACAGCGGATCGAGAGCCTTGCCGACGAGCAGATCGACCGCCTGCCGTTCGGCTCCATCCGCCTGTCGGACGATGGACGGGTGATCTTCTACAGCGAGGCGGAGCGGCGGCTGTCGGGGTCGGGGGAGCTTCCGCGGCTCGGCCTCGACTTCTTCAGCAAGGTCGCGCCCTGCATGGACAATCCCGACTTTCGCGGCCGGCTCGAGAAAGCGCGTCAGGCCGGACGGCTCGACCTCCAGTTCCGCCACGTCGGCGACTTCGAGGATCGCAACCGCGAACTGTCGATCCGCATCCAGTCGGCGAACTACGGCGGTTACTGGATATTCCTCCGCCGCGAGCAGGAGTAGGAGCAGCGGCGCTGCCGCTCACTTCTTCCGGCTGAGCGCCCGCATCGCCTGTTCGAGGCCGGCAAGAGTCAGCGGGTACATCCGCTCGTCCATCAGCTGGCGGATGATCGCGGTCGAGGCGGTATGGCCCCAATAGGCCTCGGGCGTGGGATTGATCCAGGCCGCGCTCGGATAGGTATTCGTCAGCCGCTTCAGCCAGGTCGCGCCGGCTTCCTCGTTCATATGCTCGACCGAGCCGCCGGGATGGGTCACTTCATAGGGGCTCATCGAAGCGTCGCCGACGATGACGAGCTTATGGTCGTGGCCGAACTTGTGGAGGATGTCCCACGTGTTCGTCCGCTCGGTCCAGCGTCGGCGGTTCTCCTTCCACAGGCCTTCGTAGATGCAGTTGTGGAAGTAATAATGTTCGAGGTGCTTGAACTCGGTCCGGCAGGCGCTGAACAATTCCTCGACCAGCCGGACGTGCCCGTCCATCGACCCGCCAATGTCGAGGAAGAGCAGGAGCTTGACCGCATTGTGCCGCTCGGGCCGCATCCGGACGTCGAGCCAGCCACGCCGCGCCGTGCCGTCGATCGTCCCGTCGATGTCGAGCTCGTCGGCGGCGCCTTCGCGGGCGAAGCGGCGCAGGCGACGAAGGGCGACCTTGATCGAGCGGGTGCCGATCTCGCGCCGGTCGTCGAGATCCTGGAATTCGCGCTTTTCCCAGACCTTGATCGCGCGGCCGTGGCGGCCCGGGCCGCCGATGCGGATGCCTTCAGGGTTGTAGCCCCCATGGCCGAAGGGGGAGGTGCCCCCCGTGCCGATCCACTTCGAACCGCCCTCGTGCCGGCCCTGCTGCTCCTCGAGCCGCTTCTTCAGCGTCTCCATGATTTCGTCCCACGAGCCGAGGCTCTTCACCTTCTCCATCTCTTCGGCGGTGAGATATTTCTCGGCGACGAGGCGCAGCCATTCCTCGGGAATGGCCTTTTCCTCGCCCTCCTCGGGGATCAGACCCTTGAAGACCTCACCGAAAACCCGGTCGAAGCGATCGAGCTTGCTCTCGTCATGGACGAAGACGGCGCGGGCGAGATAATAAAATTGCTCAGGGGTGCGGTCGATCACCTCGGCGTCGAGCGCTTCCAGAAGCAGCAGATGCTCCTTGAGGCTGGCCGGAATTCCGCCCTTTCGAAGGGCGTCGACGAACGAGATGAACATGGACGTGCCGGTAGCATGACCGGGGCCGGGGACGAAGCGGCACGGCCACGCTGCTGATAAAAGGCGCAAACCATCCGCTGTCCCGTTATGGGATGCTTAACGCCGATAGTCTTTTCGAGACGTTAACCGCACTCCATTGCTCACCTCGTGTCCACTCGCGCGCGAAAGACCTGCCTTCTTGCGATATGACGACCGCCTGGCGACCGTGCTCGACCAGCCCGCCGCGGATCCGCGTGACCGGGCGGTCCAGTGGCGCCAGCTGGTCGAGCTGGTCGCTCGCGGGCAGGGCGAGGTCAGCCCCGAGCTGACCGACCGGGCGCTGGCCCGCATCGCCAGCCTGATGGAGGAACTTCCCGGCGATATCCTCGCCGCCACGGCCCGGGCGATCGCCGGACCCGCGGTCCCGGCCGAACTTGTCGCCCTCTTTGCGGCGCGCGGAGCGGCGGTCGCGGCGGCGCTGGTGACGGCGGCCGACCTCGATCCTGCCGGCTGGCGCGCTGTCCGCGCCGTCGCCGCACCCGACGTCCTCCCCTTCCTCCAGCCGCTTGCCGAGCCCGAAGTGATTGCCGCTACGGCTACCGACCCGGCGCCTGCGCCGGCGCTTCCGGTCGTGGCGCCGCCGGCCGAACCCGCCAAGCCCGCCGCGCCGCTCCCCGCCGGCCTGTTCCGCTGGGAGTGCGGACCGACCGGCGAGATCGACTGGGTCGAGGGCGCGCCCCGCGCCGCGCTCATCGGCTGGAGCCTGACCGAGCCCTTCGCCGACCGCTTCGCCGCACGGCTGCCTTTCTCGGACGAGGCGCTGGTGCTTTCGGCCGAGGGCGAGCTTGCGGGCGAATGGCGGTGGAGCGGCACGCCGGCCTTCTTCCCCGACACCGGCCGCTTCGCCGGCTATCGCGGGATTGCCCGGCGCGACGGCGCCGAACCCGCGGCCGACGCGGCGGTGGCGCAGCTTCCCGAGGACGACGACCTTCGCGAACTGATGCACGAACTGCGCACGCCCCTGAACGCGATCATCGGTTTCGGCGAGATCATCGAGGGGCAGTATCTCGGGCCCGCCCACCGCGCCTATCGCGAGCGCGCGGGAGAGATCGTCCGCCAGGCCCGGCGCCTCGCCGAGGCGGTCGACAATCTCGACCTCGCCGCGCGCCTTCGCTCCGGCCGTGCGCAGGGCGAGACGGTGACCGGCCTCAACACGGTCCGCGACGTGGTCGCCGACCTTGGCCGGCACGCCGAGGAGCGTGCGGTCTTCCTCGCAGTGCAGGATCGCTCGGGCGTCGGGTGCCTCGCGCTCCAGCCGCTGCTCGCCGAACGGCTCATCCGCCAGTTCGCGGCCGCGATGCTCGAGCCCGCGGTCGCCGGCGAGCGGATCGGGCTGGTGGTCGACCGCTTCGGCAGCCAGCTAGCAATCGGGATCGACCGCCCGCGCGCCCTTCAGTCGTTGAGCGAGCGGCGGATGATGGATGATCGTGGGCAGACCGGGATGCGCTTCTCGCTCCGGCTGGTGCAGGGCCTGTCGGCAATGATCGGCGGCCGCCTCGACGTCGGCGCCGAGCGCCTCGTCCTGCTTCTGCCGTTCGACACCTGACGATCGAGGAAAAGTGGTCGGGGAGACAGGATTCGAACCTGCGACCCTCTGCTCCCAAAGCAGATGCGCTACCAGGCTGCGCTACTCCCCGACGGCGCGCCCCTAGCAGGTGGCAGGCAGTGGCGCCAGCGCTTGCGGAGGTGCTTGGCCGAAGCGGCGCGAGGCTCTAGAGCCTCGCCCGGGGCCTGTAGCTCAATGGTAGAGCCAGCCGCTCATAACGGCCAGGTTGGGGGTTCGAATCCCTCCGGGCCCACGTCCCCTTAGTTGCTCTTGGGCGGCGGCGGGTTGTCGCGGGTTTCCTCGCGCACGTCGGCCGCCGCGCGATCGGCACTGTTCTCGACCTTGTCGCCGGCCTTCTTGGCGGCATCGCCGACATCGTCCGCGGCATTGCGCAGGACCGGACCGGCATCCTTGGCCGCATCCTTCACGTCGGAGGCGACATTGCCGATCGCGTCGCCAGCCTTGTCGAGCGTCCGGTCGACCTTCTGCTCGTTGACGGTGAACGAGGTGGTGTCGTTGCCGGCATCGCGCTCCACGTTGCAGGCGGCTAGGCCCAGCGGAAGAGCAAGGAGCAGGAGCGCACGGGTCATCGTTTCACCTCTTTGTTGATGGTTTCGCTGCCCGAACGTCCGGACCCCCGGTCGGGCTCCACGCCGTTCGCCGCATTGGCCGCGGCGCGCTCGGCCTCGGCCATCAGCGCATTGGCGCCCTCGGCGGTTGGCTCTGGCAGGGGCGGGATCTCATTGCGCTCTTCCTGGCTGCACGCTGCGGTGAGCAGGATGCAGCCGAGAAGCAGCACCGTTCCCTTCATCGACGACGCCGCGCCGGAGCAGCTGACTTGGGGACGATCGGCCCGGCGAGCACCGCGACGGTCGCGGTCCAGGCGGCGACATTCTGGCGCAGCTGGACGGGGTCGACCTTGTCGAGCGTGTCGTCGGGCGTGTGGTGATAGTCGAAGTAGCGGGTGCCGTCCTGGCTGAGCCCGACGCCCGGCTGTCCGGCTGCGAGCATCGGCCCGATGTCCGAGCCTTCGGCTTCCTCGAACGAGCCGCTGACGATGCCCAGCGGGGCGAGCGCAGCGGCGATGGTCCGCGCCTCGGTCCGCCGCTCGGCTCCGAGCTTGCTGTTGACCTGCCAGATGCGATCGGCGCCAAAGTCGCTTTCGAGCATCGCCCAGTGCGGCTGGCCGCCCAGTTCCTTCTGATAGGCGATACCGCCGAACAGGCCCGGCTCTTCGGCGCCGAACCAGACGATGCGGATCGTGCGGAGCGGCTGGCCCGCGTCCATGATCCGCTTGGCGGCAGCGGCGGCGATGGCGACCCCGCTCGCATCGTCGATCGCACCGGTGCCGAGGTCCCAGCTGTCGAGGTGGCCGCCGACGAGCACGGGCGCGAGCGAGGGATCGCGGCCCGGGACTTCGGCGATGACATTGCCGCTGGTCTGATTCTCGAGCTGACGGCTGACGAGCGTCAGGTTCATCCGCACCGGCTGCCCACGCTTCAGGATGCGCGCCATCTGCTCGGCATCGGGGACCGACAGCGCGCCTGCCGGTATCGGTCGCGCGCCATTGGCGAAGCTCTGCGTGCCGGTATGCGGGTTGCGATGATAGTCGGTGCCGATCGAGCGGACGACGATTCCGACCGCTCCCTTCTGGCTGGCGAGGGTCGGGCCTTGGCGGCGCGGCGCGCCGAACTGGCCATAGCCCGAACCGTCCTGGGTCGGGCTCATCTTGTGGTCTATGAAGACGATCTTGCCGCGAACCGCCGCGTCGGGCGCGAGTCGAAGTTCGTCGATGCTGTTGAAGCCGACGACCTCGGCGGTGACGCCCTCGGGCCCGGTCGAACCGCTGTTGCCGAGCGCCGCCACCACCATCTTCTGCGGGAAGGGCCTGAGAATGGCGGCGCTTTCGGTCCCGCGGATCCAGACCGGCATGGTGAAGGGCTGTACCCGGACGTTCTTGAAGCCCATCGCGGTGAGCTTGCGCACCGCCCACTCACGGGCGCGCGCTTCGGCCTCGGTCCCTGCCTGGCGCTGCCCGACCTCGGTGGTCAGGCCTTCGGTAATGTCCCAGGCATAGCTGTCGTTGAGCGCCGCGTCGCGAAGCGCCACGACCTCCGCCGGAACGGTGATGGGCGGTGGCGGCGGGGCGGGCTGCGCGATGGCAAGGGCGGGGAGGGCGACGGCGGCGAGCAGGGCCGGGGAGAGGATACGCATGGGCAGGGTGTGTAAACCTGTCGCGCGGGCACGCAACCACCATCGTGGGCGCTCACAGCAGCCGCATCTGCCGGCCTTCGGGCGGGCGGAACAGGTCACGGCGAAGCTTCAGCCGCTCGGCGCCTAGCCCTGCCTTTCGCGCCGCTCGCTCGAAGCGCGTCCGGAGGAGCTCGGCCCACGGACCCTGACCGCGCATCCGGCTGAAGAAATTGGGATCATTGTCCTTGCCCCCGCGAAGCGACTGGATGGTCGCCATCACCTTGGCCGCTCGGTCGGGATAATGTTCGTCGAGCCAGGCGCGGAACAGCGGGGCGACCTCGTGCGGGAGCCGGACCGGCAGGTAGAAGCCGGCCCTCGCGCCGGCCGCGGCGCCGGCGGCGACAATGCTCTCGATCTCGTGATCGGTGATCTGCGGGATGATCGGCGCAACCGCGAGCAGGGTCGGCACGCCGGCCTCGTTGAGCTGCCGGATCGCGTCGATCCGCTTTCGCCCCGCCGGCGCGCGCGGTTCGAGTGTCCGGCTAATCGCGGGATCGAGCGAAGTGACCGAAACCGCCACCGCCGCCAGCCCCTTGTGCGCAGCGGGCGCGATAAGGTCGAGGTCGCGCAGCACCCGGTCGGACTTGGTAGTGATGGTGAAGGGATGATCGGTCTCGGTCAGCAGTTCGATCACCGAGCGCGTCACCCGCCACTTGCCCTCGATTGGCTGATAGGGATCGGTGTTGGTCCCGAGCGCGATCGGCGCGCAATCATAGCCCGGCCGCGACAGCGCGGCGTGAAGAAGCTTCGCCGCATCGGGCTTCACGAACAGCCGGCTCTCGAAGTCCACCCCTGGCGACAGGTCATGATAGGCGTGGGTCGGCCGCGCGAAACAGTAAATGCAGCCATGCTCGCAACCGCGATAGGGATTGACCGACCGGTCGAAGCCGATGTCGGGCGAGCTGTTGCGGGTGAGGATCGACCTCGGCCGCTCGACCGTCACGCTGGTCCGGCGGTGCGGGCTCCCGTCGAGCGCTTCGACCTCGTCGAGCCAGTCGCCCTCGACCAGCCGCTCGGGCAGGTTGAAGCGGGTAGGGGCCGCATTGCGGGTCGCGCCCCGCCCGGAGATCGACTCGACCGGCATGAGGTCATTTTAGCGCACCCATAGAACAGAACAAGAACGACATGCGGATGCAACATAAGTGCGGGCAGGGGGTCACGTTGGGACGCTAGGCGCATCTCATGGATAAGGAAGGCTTTTCGCCCGCTCCCCGCCCTGCCGACCGGCTCAGCCTCGCCGAGGAACAACGGCGTGCGTTCGAGGACGACCGGCGCAAGGCGCCGCGCGGCGGGCTCATCCGCTGGTCGATTTGGCTGCTTCGGAATTAGGTTCAGCGCTTCTCGGGAAAGCTCGGCCAGCGGTGCTGGGCGAGTTCGGTCAGCGTCACCGTCGGGGTGTTGGCGAAGCCCTGGTAGACCCACAGGTTGCGCATCACAGCCGGGACATAGAAGCGCGTTTCCCAGAAGGGCATGGACTCGATCCACAGCAGGGGGTCGCCGCGATCGTTCACCGCCCAGCGCCCGACCGGTAGCGGCCCGGCATTGTAGCTGGCGATGATCTTGGGGAGCTGCCCGCCCGTCGCACCATGGCCGCGCATCCACTGAATCCAGGCCTGTCCGAAGCTGAGGTTGACCGCCGGGTCCTTGAGATTGCCCGTCGGCAGCCCCCGGCTGCGGCTGATGAGGTCGCGGGTCGAGGGCAGGACCTGCATCAGCCCGACCGCACCGGCCTGGCTGACCGCTTCGGCCCGGAAGGAGGATTCCTGGAGCGCGTGGGCAAGGCCGAGCGCAGGATCGATCTTCCACCCGTCGCGCGGCGCCCAGGTCGGATTGGGATAGCGCGAAGCCACCGGGACCTGCGCCCCCGGCTGGCCGAAATGGCCGAGGAAATGCTGGGTCGCGGCAAGCTCGAGCTTGCGGGCGACCGCGACCAAAGCGGGCTGGTCCGCCGGCGCGCCGATCCGCGCCTGGTGGCGAAGGAGTTCGCCGGCAAGGTCGCGCTCACCAATTGCGACCAGGGCCTGGGCGCGGGCGACGTTCGGTAGCCCTTCGACTCGTGACGCCATCCGCAGATCAAGCGGCGCGATCCTCGTGTCCATGCCCAGGGTCTTGCGGGCGAGCAGGCCGTAGAAGGTCTCCGGGCTGCGCGCCGCGGCCTTGAGCAAGGGCTGGACGGCGGCCGGGCGGCGGCAGAGCATCTCGGCCCGCGCCGACCAGTAATAGCCCGCCGCCGACAGGCTTGGTTCGCCCGCGCGCTGGCCGACCTCGCGGAAGGCGCGCGCGGCATTGTCGCAGTCGTTCAGCCGCCAGCTGGCGAGGCCACTCACCCATTCGGCCTGGACGCCCCACGGGCCCGTCGCGCCGGCCCGCGCGATGTCGGCGACGCGCTTCGCCTCGGCATCCTCGCCGCGGACATAGTAGATCCAGGCGACCCGCTGGCCAAGTTCGGCCCGGGCCTCCGGGGTCAGCACCGCCGCCTTTTCGGCGAGCAGGTTTTCCGCGCTCAGCGCGTCGTCGACCTTCACCAGCGGTTCGAGCGCCTTGCGCAGCGCATCGGCCTCGACATCGCCGGTGACCGCGCCGGTCCGCCCGCGTCGCGGCGTCGCGCCGATCGGGACCAGCGCCGCGCGCCGCGCCACTGCCGGCGCCTGGAGCGCACCGCGGCCGATCGCCATGCGCTGGAGCTGTTCGGCCTGCGGCAATTCGGGAGCTTCGCGAAGGAGGGCGAGCACCTGCTCCGCGGTGACCGTCGGCGATCCCTTCGCCGTATAGAGCTGTGCCTTGGCGAGCGCGGCGAGCGGGGAGGCCGGCATTGCGGCAATCCCCGCCTGCGCCGCGGCCCACTGACTGCCGCGGATCGCGGCGAATACGCCCGGCCAGTCCTTCGGCACGACGATCACTGCCGTCGGCGGGGCCGGCGTCGGCGTCGGGGTCGTGTTTTCCTCGTGCGGCTCGGTCAGCGGCGCGAGCGGATCTTCGGGCGGAGTGGAGGGCTGGCCGGCGGACGCGAACAGGGAAGCAAGCAACAGCGACGCAATCAACGATCGTCCCCCATGAGGAGCAGGAGATCGGCCCAGGCGAGCTTCTTATGCTCGCTGTGCCGGAGAAGGTGGCGGGGCGGGAAGGTGACGACCGCCGGAATTCCGCCGAGCTGGTGAAGCCGTCCCCGTGCCGTCGCCATCGGCTGGCCGAGCAGCAGCTTGGCCGGCGCGTCGCCAAGCAGCAGGAGGCGCTTCGGCGCGACCAGCCGTATCTGGTCCAGCATCGACTGGCGGCAGGCTTCGGAATCGGCCTCCGAGAAGCGGCTCCCCGTTCCCGAGAAGCAGGTCAGCGCGGCGACATAGGCCTGCTCGGGCTTGATCCCGATGGCGGCGAGCATGCGGGTCGCGAGGACCCATGCCTCGCCTCCGATCGGCTGGCCCGCCGCGCTGTCCTCGGGCTGCGGGATTCCGGCGATCACCATCAGCTCGGCGTTGGCCGGCCCGTGCGGCAGCGCGCGCGCGGCCCCCGCGCGGAACAGTGGCAGGTCCGCGCTCTCCGCGAGCCACGCATGAAAGGCGTCGAGCGTCGTCGGGCGCTCGACCGGGGCAGAGCGCGCCGACGGGGGTGGCGTTTCGGCCGGAATGTCGGCGTCAGGTGGCGGGGCGAGGGCCTGCGGCGCGCTCCGGCGCCAGTCGCGCGCCTCGTCCTGCACCGCGACGTCGACGCCCGCGTCGAGCCACCAGCCGAGCAGGCTTGCCGCCTCGGCCCGGCTCAGCGCGCCTGCATCTTCCCACCCTTCCATCGTGCCCAGCATAGTCCTTGCGGCCATTGACGGAAGGGGCCGCGAACGCCAAGCCGACATCAAGCTATTTGCAAGGACTTGAGCGACTGATGAGCGACCGGGAGTCGATGGAATATGACGTCGTGATCGTGGGTGCGGGGCCGGCCGGCCTCAGCGCCGCGATCCGCCTGAAGCAGCTTGCGACCGAAGCCGGGCGCGAGCTCAGCGTCTGCATCCTCGAGAAGGGGTCGGAAGTCGGCGCCCACATCCTGTCGGGCGCGGTGATCGATCCCAAGAGCCTCGACGAACTCCTCCCCGACTGGCGCGAGGACGGCAGCTGCCTTCTCAACCGCGTGCCCGTCACCAGCAACCAGCATTGGGTGCTGACCAAGAAGAAGCACTATCACTTCCCGCATCTCATGATGCCGAGCTTCATGGACAATAAGGGGACCTTCACCGGCAGCCTCGGCAATCTCTGCCGCTGGCTCGCGGGCAAGGCCGAGGAACTGGGCGTCGAGATCTTCCCCGGCTTCCCGGCTGCCGAAGTCCTCTACAATGACGACGGATCGGTGAAGGGCGTCGCCACCGGCGCGATGGGCATCGGCCGCGATGGCGAGCCCAAGGCAGACTACCAGCCGGGGATGGAGCTCCACGCCCGTTATACCTTCTTCGCCGAAGGCGCGCGCGGCTCGCTGACCAAGCAGCTCAAGAAGCAGTACGACCTCGAGGCCGACTGTCAGCCGCAGGTCTATGGCATCGGCATCAAGGAATTGTGGGACATCGATCCCGAAAAGCACAAGCCGGGCACGGTCATCCACACCCAGGGGTGGCCGCTCGACGACAGCTGGGGCGGGGGCTGGATCTACCACCAGGACAACAACCAGCTGTCGATCGGCTTCGTGCTCGCGCTCAACTATAAGAACCCGCATCTGTCGCCCTTCGACGAGATGCAGCGCTGGAAGCAGCATCCGGCGATCCGCTCGCTGCTCGAAGGCGGTCGCCGCGTCTCCTATGGCGCCCGCGCCATCAACGAGGGCGGCTGGCAGTCGATTCCGAAGCTCGCCTTCCCGGGCGGCGCGCTGATCGGCTGCTCGGCGGGCTTCGTGAACGTGCCGCGGATCAAGGGCACGCATACCGCGATGAAGTCGGGCATGCTCGCCGCGGAGGCCGCCTTCGCCGCCGTCGCCGCAGATCGTCGTTCGGACGTTCTCAGCGATTATGAGCCGTCGGTTCGAAATGGCTGGATCGGCGAGGAACTTCGCAAGGTAAAGAATGTCGAGCCGGCGGTCGCCAAGTTCGGCGGGACGATCGGCACCATCCTCGCCGGGGCCGACATGTGGATGCGCCAGCTCGGGCTCGGCCTGCCGGTCGAGATGAAGCACCATCCCGACCACACGACCCTGTGGCGCCGCGACATTGCGCCGCCGATCAACTATCCCCGGCCTGACGGGGTGATCAGCTTCGACAAGCTCTCCTCGGTGTTCCTGTCGAACACCAATCACGAGGAAGACCAGCCGATCCACCTCCAGCTGAAGGATCCCACGATCCCCACGCGGGTCAATCTTCCCGAATATGACGGGCCCGAGCAGCGCTACTGCCCGGCCGGCGTCTACGAATATGTGCTCGAGGGCGGGGCGCCGCGGCTGCAGATCAACGCGCAGAACTGCGTCCACTGCAAGACGTGCGACATCAAGGACCCGTGCCAGAACATCAACTGGGTGACGCCGGAGGGCGGCGGTGGGCCGAACTATCCGAACATGTAGCCTGGCGCTGGCGTTCGGCCTCATCGCCGGCACCGTTCCGGCCGGCGCGACCGACGTTCGCCTCGGCACCTTCCGCTCGGGCGCAAGCACCTTCGTCGCGGCCCGCGCCGCGGCCGAGGCGGGCGACGCCCGGCGTGCGGCGGTCCTCTACGCCAGCCTCGCGGCGGCCGACCCGACCGACCGCATCGCCGCCTCGCGCGCGCTGGGCCAGGCGATCCTCGCCGGCGATATGCCGCTCGCGCTGCGCCTTGCGCGCTCGCAGGAGGAGAGCCGGCTTGCGGTCGACGCGCGGCTGCTGCTCGCCGCCGACGCGCTCCGCTCGGGCAAGGGCGAGCAGGCGCTCGGTCGCTCCTGGCCGGAGGAACTCGGCTTCACCAGCCCCTTCGTCCGGGCCTGGGCGCGGGCCGAGCGGGGCAAGTGGCGCGATGCCGTCGCCCTCCTTGATGCCGTTCCGCAGGGCCAGTCGCTCGCCCAGTTCGTGCCCGAGCACAAGGCGCTGATCCTCCTTGCCGCGGGGAAGGACAAGCAGGCAGCACCGCTCCTCCAGACCGCCATCGAACGCGCCGGCGGGCGCGCAGACCGGGTGCGGATCGCCTTTGCCACCGGCTTGCTGCGCGCCGGCGACCGGGCCGGCGCCGCTGCCCTGCTCGAGCCGCGCGACGTCACCCAGCAGCGCGCCGCTGCCCTGCTCGCCGCCGAGCGCAAGCCTCGGCTGGCCATCAGCACCGCCGCCGAGGGCTTTGCCGAGCTGCTCGCCGCGCTGGCCGTCACGCTCAACGACAGCGACCGCCGCGCGCTTCCGCTCGCGATCACCCAGATCGCCCGGCATGCCGACCCCGCCAATGACGAGGTTCGCATCCTCCTCGGCCTTCTGCTCGAACAGAATGGCCGCTCGGACGACGCGCTGGCGGTCCTTCGCGGAGCGCCCGAGACCTCGCCTTACCTCAGCGAGGCGCGCGACGCGGAAATCCGCACCCTGCTCCGCGCCGAGCGCCGCGACGAGGCACTGGCCCGCGCGCAGGCCTTCGTCACCGACACGATGGTGACCGCGGACGACTGGAGCCGGCTCGGTGACGTCAACGATGCCGCCGGTCGCCACCCCGCCGCCGCCGATGCCTATGCCAAGGCGCTGACCTTGGTCGAGGCCGGCCGGCCCGGAGCCGATGCCTGGTCGCTTCACCTGCTGCGCGGATCGTCGCTCGAGGAAGCGGATCGCTGGGCCGAGGCGGAGCAGTCGCTCCAGGCCGCCTACCGGCTTGCGCCGGAAAATCCGATCGTCCTCAACTATCTCGGCTACGCCCGCCTCGAGCGCGGCGTGCAGCTTGACGAGGCCGAGCGGCTGATCCGCGAAGCCAGCCGCCGCGCGCCCGACGATGCGTCGATCACCGACTCGCTCGGCTGGGCGCAGTTCAAGCGCGGCCGGGTCGACGAGGCTATCGCCACGCTCCAGCGCGCCGCCGCGGCCGATCCCGCCCAGGCCGAGATCAACGAGCATCTCGGCGACGCCCTCTATACCGCGGGCCGCAAATATGAGGCGCGCTTCGCCTGGAACGCCGCCCTCGTCACCGCCGAGGATGAGGTCAGATCGCGGATCGAGGCCAAGATTGCGGGCGGGCTGACCCCGGCCACCGCCGCCCCGTGACCCGCCCGCCGCTGGTCGAGATTGCCCCGGCCAAGATCAATCTCGCGCTGCATGTCCGCGGGCGCCGGCCCGACGGGCGCCACGACCTCGAAACGATCTTCGCCTTCTGCACCGATGGCGACAAGCTGACCGCGCACGAGGCGGACGATCTGTCGCTGACCATCACCGGGCCGTTCGCCGCCATGCTCGACGACGGGCCCGCCAACCTCGTCCATCGCGCGGCCAGCGCTCTCGCCGCCGAGGCGCGGGTGGGGAAGGGGGTGCAGCTGACCCTCGAGAAAAACCTCCCCGTCGCGTCGGGCATCGGCGGCGGCTCGGCTGACGCGGCGGCCGCGCTTCGGCTGCTGACGCGGATGTGGGGCACCGATCCCGAGCTTGCCGCAAGCATCGCGCCCGATCTCGGCGCGGACGTCCCCGCCTGCCTTCTCAGCATGACGGCGCGCGGGACCGGGGTGGGCGACGAACTGGCGCTGGTCGATGCGGGTGTCGCCGACACGCCGGTTTTGCTGGTCAATCCCCTGCTTCCGCTGTCGACCGGCGCGGTGTTCGCGGCCTGGGACGGGATTGACCGCGGTCCGCTCGACCAATGGCAGGAGGGGCGCAACGATCTCGAAGCCCCGGCTCGCCGACTGGTGCCGGAGATTGGCGAAATGCTCGATTGGTTATCGCTTCAGCCAGGGGTCGGGACCGCGCGCATGTCGGGGTCTGGCGCGACCTGCTTTGCCCTGTTCGCCGACGAGGAGGCACGCGACCGCGCCGCAAGCGTCTGCCCGCCCGCCTGGTGGCATCTTGCGAGCTTCCTTCGATGAGCCGGCCGATCCTCACCGCCGCGGCCATGCGCGCCGCCGAGGAAGCCGCCCCCGTGGGCCTTGAGGCGCTGATGGAGCGGGCTGGCCGGAGCCTTGCCGAGGCCGCCTTCCGCTTCGCCGGGCCGATGCCGGCTTTGGTCCTCTGCGGCCCCGGCAATAATGGCGGCGACGGCTATGTCGCCGCCCGCCATCTCCAGTCGCGCGGGATCGCGGTCACCGTCGCCGCCCTTGGCGATCCCGTCACCGATCTCGCCCGAGCCGCGCGGGCCCAGTGGACGGGGCCTTTGGTCCCGCTCGCGGAGGCCGAGCCGACTCCGTTGCTGGTCGACTGCCTGTTCGGAACCGGCCTCAAGCGCGGCCTCGAACCCGCTGTTTACGAACGCTTCCTCGCGCTGTCAGCGGCCGCTCAATTGGTCGTCGCCGCGGATGTCCCGAGCGGGACTGACGCCGATAGCGGTGCCCTTCTGTCGGAGGTCCCCACCGCCGATCTCACGGTCGCCTTCGGTGCCTTGAAGCCCGCGCACCGGCTGATGCCGGCGATGGCGCGCATGGGGCGGCTGGTGGTCGCCGACATCGGCATCGATGCGCACTCCGACTGGCAGGAGATTGGTCCGCCTTACCTTCCGCCGCTCGATCCCGCGGGACACAAGTTCAGTCGCGGCCTCGTCCATGCATTGGCCGGGACCATGCCCGGCGCGATCGCGCTCGCCGCGACGGCCGCTGCCCGGAGTGGTGCGGGCTATGTCCGCCTCTCGACCAGCCGCGCGATCCACGGCCTCCCCCTCGCGGTGGTCCAGACCGGCGACGCGCAGCTGAACGACCCCCGGATCGGCTGCATTCTCGTCGGGCCCGGCCTTGGCGACCTTCCGCAATTGCTGACGCTCGCGCTCACCAGCCGCGCGCCGAAGGTGATCGACGCGGGAGCGATCGGCCATGTCGGCGAGCCCGCGCGGCTGAAGGGCCAGGATGCGATCCTCACCCCCCATGCGGGCGAGTTCGAAGCCCTGTTCGGCAGCCTGCCCGGAACCAAGGCCGAGCAGGCGCTGGCCGCGGCCGCGGCCTCGGGCGCAGTGATCGTCTACAAGGGGCCCGACACTTTGGTCGCGACGCCCGACGGCCGTCTCGGCTTCGCTCCGCCTGCGCCGGCCTGGTTGGCGACCGCGGGGACCGGCGATGTCCTTGCCGGGATCATTGCCGCCATGCGCGCGCGCGGCCTTTCCGCCTTCGACGCGGCCTGCGCCGGCGTCTGGCTTCACGGCCGCGCCGCCGAGCGCGCCGGCCCCGGCATGATTGCCGACGACCTTCTGGAGCATCTGTGAGCGAACCCATCATCCGCATCGCCGCGCGCGGCGACGGCGTCACGGCGAGCGGACGGCATTTCGCCTTCGCGGCGCCGGGCGACCGCGTCGACGAGGCGGGCGTCGTCACTCCCGGCCCGCACCGCCAGCTGCCGCCATGCCGCCATTTTCCCGAATGCGGCGGCTGCCAGCTCCAGCATGTCGATGACGCGGCCTTCGCGGCTTACCTCACTGCCCGGGTTGAGGGTGCGCTTGCCCAGCAGGGTATCACCACCGAGCTTCGCGTGCCGCACCTGTCGCCGCCGCGCTCACGCCGCCGCGCCGCGCTCCGGGCGCTAAAGGCGGGGGGCAAGGTGGTAATCGGCTTCAACGCCGAAAAGTCGAACCGGATCATCGACCTTCAGGAATGCCACGTCCTACGGCCTGAGCTGTTCGCGATGGTTGCGCCGCTGCGGACCTTGCTTCGCCTGCTCCTTGCACCCAAGCGCACCGCCGAACTCCAGCTGACGCTTGCTGACCAGGGCGTCGATCTGCTCATCAAGGGGGTGCGCGCCGAGGGATTCGAGGCGGCGCAGGGGCTGATCGACTTCGCGCAAGACCATCGGCTGGCCCGTCTCAGCATCGACGAGGGGCTCGGACCCGAGACGCGCTGGGAGCCCGAGCCTGCGACCGTCACACTGTCGGGCACCCCCGTGCCGCTTCCGATCGGCGCCTTCCTCCAGGCGACCGAGGACGGCGAGCAGGCGCTGGTCGAGGCCGCGCTCGAGGCGGTGGGACATGCCGGCCAGTCCGCCGACCTCTTCGCCGGGATCGGCACCTTCGCTTTGGCCATGCCCGGCAAGGTCCTCGCCGCCGAGGCCAGCCGCGATGCCGCGCTCGCCCTGAAGCGCGCTGCGCCGGGCGTCGCGGTCGATCACCGCGACCTTTACCGGCGCCCGGTGACCGGCGCCGAACTTGCTGGCTTTGACGCGGTCGTCCTCGATCCGCCGCGCTCGGGCGCCGAGGCACAAGTCGCGGAACTTGCCGCTTCGAGCGTCCCCAGGATCGCCTACGTCAGCTGCAATCCCGCGACCTTCGCGCGCGACGCGGCGCTGCTGGTCGCTGGCGGCTATCGCTTGCTCTGGGTCCGTCCGGTCGGCCAGTTCCGCTGGTCGACCCACGTCGAACTGGCGGCGGCATTCGCCCGTCAGTGAAGCAGGGGAATGGCCGCGTGCAGGGTGAGCGCTGCCAGCACGAGGGTGCTCAGCAGGAATAAGGGAAAGCGGATCCGAAGGTCATTCACCGTCACCTGGACGATGCTGTGGATGATCCGCAGCGCGACGTAGGTCCAGGCAAGGACCAGGTTGAAATGATGGTCCTGGCCCATCAGCGCCAGCGTCAGCACGATCGCATAGAAGAGCGTCGGCTGCTCCATCAGATGCGCGTAATTGTGCGCCGGCCAGTTGGCCCTGGAGTCGAGCACGCCCTCCAGGTCCTGTCCGCGGCCGCCGCGCTTCGGGTCGACCCGAAGCCCGGCGCGCTTGATCGCGCTGAACCGCACATAAGCGAGATAGACCAGCATCAGGATCGACCAGGCGACGAGGGCGACGACGGGTCCGAGCAGCGAAACGGCGATCATGGTGGCTCCGTCAGAAGAGATGGACGAGGGCAAGGACGATCATCGCCAGCAGACAGAGGCTGGCGGCGAAGAAGAGGAGGAAGCGGATGCGGGTGATGTTGACCGTCACCTGCACCAGGCTGTGGGCGATCCGCAGCGCCGCATAGCCCCAGGCAAGCTGGACCGCGGGCACGCTCTCGCCGCCGGTCGCGATGAGCAGCAGCGCGACGGCATAGAAGAGCGTCGGCTGCTCGAGCAGATGGTTGTAATTGTGCGCCTTCCACTGGACCTCGGGCGGAAGCCGCTGGTCGAGGCTGGCGCCGGTGCCCCCGCGCAATGTCTTGAGGTCGATGCCGGCGCGCAGCATCGCCGGGATGCGGGTCGCATACATCCAGAAGAAGATGACGAAGGTCCAAGCCGCCAGCACGGCGACCGGTTGACCAAGCGAATGAGCGGACATGAAAAACCCTCCCCCCAGAGGTGATCCGGGGGGAGGGTAGAGATTTGTTGCGCTAGTGCAACCGTATCGTCAGGCGAACAGCTTGGCGAACGCGCGCTTGGCGCGGGTCTTCCAGTGGCCGCGGTGATAGGCGTCGCTGGCGAGCAGCGGGAGCACCGAGGTCGCCTCGGCGAAGACCATCTGCTCGAGCGCGGTCGAGACCTTGCCCCAGCTGGCGGCTTCCTGAAGCGTGGAGGACGAGCAGGCGCCGTCGCGCACGTCGGCGACGGTGATCTGCACGGCATATTTGTGCACCTCGACATCCTCGTGGCCGAGGATCTCCGCGCAGACGACGGTGTCCTGCGTGAAGTTCTTCGGCACGCCGCCGCCGATCATCAGCAGGCCGGTGGTGCCGGCCTTGATCTTGATGTCGGTCAGCTCGCGGAAGTCGGCGATCGAATCCATCGTCATGTAGCGACGGCCCGCCTTCATCGCGTCGACCTGGTGCTTGACGAGACCGAAGCCCGCCGAGCTGTCGGTGAACGCCGGGCAGAAGATCGGCACGTCATGCTCGTAGGCGAGCTTGACGAGGCTGTTGTCCTTCTTGCCGTTGCCCTCGGACAGCCACTTGCCCATCTCCTTGATGAACTCGCGGCTCGAATAGGGGCGCGGCTCGAGGCTGTCGGCGATGCGGCCGATGGTGAAGTCGCAATCCTGCAGCTGCTCTTCGTCGATATAGGTATCGTAGATACGGTCGATGTAGAGCGAGCGGAGCGTGTCATCGTCAGGGATTTCAAGCGCTTGATAGTGCTTGTGACCAAGGGCTTCGAAGAAGTCCATGTCGACAATGGTCGCGCCCGTGGCAACGATCGCGTCGACCATGTTCGAGCGCACCAGCTCGGCATAGAGGTCCATGCAGCCGCCGGCCGAGGTCGAGCCGGCGATCACCAGGATGACCGAGCAGTCGGGATCGGCGAGCATCTGGTTGTAGATGTCGGTCGCGCGCGCGAGGTCGCGGCTGGTGAAGCTCATCTTGCCCATCGCCTCGACGAGCGGACGCGCGTCGAACTTGGTGATGTCGATATGCTCGACGGTCGAGCTGAGCAGCTCCGCCTTGCGGGTGTCGTTGGTCTTGGTCTCGGTATTCATGGTGCTCCAATAGCTCCAGCAATTCCCCTCCCGCAGGCGGGAGGGGCCAGGGGTGGGCAGGTGCCCGCTATTGGCCGTCGTTGGTTACATTGGGGGGACAGGCCCACCCCCAGCCCCTCCCGCAAGCGGGAGGGGGGATAAGGCTTACAGCTTGACCACGTTCGACCGGGCCGGAGCCGCGGCGTCGCCGTAAAGGCTGGCCATCGGCGCGTCGGTTACGGTCACCGCCCAGCCCGAGGCCGAGCCGAAGCCGTTGAACCCGGTCCGCATCGCCGCGCCATAGGCGCCGAGCATGCCGATCTCGATATAGTCACCGGGACCGACGTCGGCGGGCAGCTCGAACGGGCCTGCCATGCGATCGAGGTCGTCGCAGGTCGGACCGTAGAAGCTGAACGCCGCCTCGCGGACGTCGCTCTCCTCGTCGCGGACCAGCCGGACGGGGAAGCGCCAGCCGATGTGCGCCGCATCGAACAGCGTCCCATAGGCGCCGTCGTTGATGTAGAGCTCGTCGCCGCGGCGCTTCTCGACGCGGACCAGCACGGACGCATATTCCGCGCACAGGGCCCGGCCCGGCTCGCACCACAGTTCGGCCGAATAGCTGATCGGCAGCTTCTCGAAGGCTTCGTGGATGACCGCGAAATAGGTCTCGAGCGCGGGCGGCTCCATCCCCGGATAGGAGGAGGGGAACCCACCGCCGACGTCGACGATGTCGACCGTGACTGCGGCCTCGACGATCGCATCGCGGACGCGCGCCATCGCTTCGGCATAGGCGGCCGGGGTCATCGCCTGGCTGCCGACGTGGAAGCAGAGGCCGAGCGCATCCGACGCCTGACGGGCGGCCATCAGCAGCGCCTTCAGTTCCGCCGGATCGGCGCCGAACTTCGACGCGAGACTGAGCTTGGCATGCTCGCTCGAGACTCGCAGGCGGACGAGGAGGTTGAGGTCGGCCGCGGGGACACCGTCGGTGGCGGTCGCCGCGACGATCTTCTCCAGCTCCTCGAGGCTGTCGAGGCTGAAGGTGCGCACGCCATGCCCGTGATAGGCCTCGTGAATCGCTTCCTCGGCCTTCACCGGATGCATGAAGCACAAGGTCGCCTCGGGCAGGGTCTCGTGGACCAGCCGCACTTCGCCGATCGACGCCACGTCATAATGCGTGACACCGCCGTCCCACAGGACGCGCAGCAGGTCGGGCGAGGGATTGGCCTTGACCGCATAAAGCGACCGGCCCGGAAACTTCTCGACGAAGAAACGGGCAGCAGCCTTGGCCGCGTGGGGACGCAGCAAGGTGACCGGCTGGACCGGCTTCAGTCGTGCAATGTCAGACGCGCCGGTGGCCACAAAGGCTTCGGTGCGATCGGAAAGGGGCGCTAGCCCCAGCGCGAAGGGGTGCTCAGCCAATGCAAGGGACCTCCAAGTGCCTTTCGGCGACAGTTGACGAACAGCTGCCTTGCGGTTGGAAGTCCCATGGGGCAGCGGGGCGCGATATATGAACCGGTCCCCCTTAACGCAACCTTTTTGTCGCGTCGGATGCGGCTTCGGTTTCGGTCTGCCGCACCTCAGAAACGGATGAGCCAAGCTGTTGAGAGAGAATGACAATCTTCCGGGACGAGACGATGTCCTGAAGGCCCGGGAGCGGATCGCCGGACTGGTCGTCGAGACACCGCTCCGGCCGCTGCGTATCGGCGATGTCACGCTGTGGCTCAAATGCGAATCGATGCAGACCGGCGGATCGTTCAAGCTGCGCGGCGCGAGCAACCGTCTGGCCCTGCTCGATTCGCGCGAGCGGGCGGCGGGCGTGGTCGCCTTCTCCAGCGGCAACCATGCGCAGGGCGTCGCCATCGCCGCGCGGCGGCTGGGCATTCCGGCGACGATCGTGATGCCGTCGGACGCGCCCGCGCCCAAGGTCGCCGGGACCCGTGCCGAGGGTGCCGAGATCGTCTTCTATGACCGGGCGAGCGAAGACCGAGTCGCGATCGCCGCCGCGCTGGCGGCCGAACGCGGCGCGGTGGTGGTCCCGAGCTTCGATGATCCGCACATCATCGCGGGGCAGGGGACGGCGGGGCTCGAGATCATCGAGCAATGCCCAGAGCCGGTGTCGCGCATCGTCAGCTGCTGCGGCGGCGGCGGACTTGCAGCAGGATTGGCGCTCGCCGTTCCCGATGCCGAGATCGTCACCGCCGAGCCGGAGGGCTGGGACGACATGGCCCGGTCGCTTGCACTCGGACATATCGTCGGGGTCGCGCCCGATGCGCCGCCGACGGCCTGCGACGCGCTCCAGACTCCGCTCGTCTCGTCGCTGACGTTCGGCATCCTCCACGCGCGCGGCGCCCGAGGGGTCGCCGTCAGCGAAGACGAGGTCCGCGAAGCGGTCCGCTTCGCCTGGCGCAGCCTCGAGATGATGGTGGAGCCGGGCGGCGCTGCGGCGCTCGCGGCGATGCTCAGCGGAAAGGTCGCGGCGCAGCCGGGAACGGTGGTGATGGTGACCGGAAGCAACATGGACCCGGACGCGCACGCCCGGTGGGTCGCCTAGGCGCTGGTGCTGGTCCGGTAGGAGCCGGGATCGAGCTGGGCCGGCGAGCAGAGCTCGACGCTGCGGGTCAATTCCTCGAGCTCGGCGGCGAGCGTCTGGAGCTCGGCGACGAGGGTCTTGGGATCGGCTTCGCGAATGTCGCGGCTGGCATCGAGCAGCGTCTCAAGCATCATTGCGATGCAGGGCAGGATCGTGCCTTCGATGCGCTCGAACGCATCGGCAAGCTTCTGATTCTGGTCCCCACCCATCATGATGGTGCCCTGTAGGACAAGAGGGGTTAAGAAGCGGTTGCAGGAGACAGGATGAACCAGACCGCCGCCACCCTCATGTCCATCGCCATGCTGGCCGCCTTCGTGCTGCTCGGCTTCGGGGCGCGCTTCGCCTTCAAGCCCGACACGCGCAAGCAAGGCGGGCTGATGGTGCTCGCCGGCATCATCCTGATGGCGAACGTCTTGATCTGGACGGTGTAACGACCGCCCCGGCCTTCGCCGGGGCGACGCTCGAGAGCCTACTTGCCCAGCCGCATGTCCAGATAGCCGTCGACGCTCTTCATCAGGAGGTCGAGCTCGTTCGCGAAGAAGTGGTTCGCGCCCGGGATCGTGTCGTGATGAATGGTGATGTGGCGCTGGGTGCGCAGCTTGTCGACCAGCTTCTGGACGCTGCCCGGAGTGACCACCTCGTCCGCCTCGCCCTGGATGATGATGCCCGAGGAAGGGCAGGGGGCGAGGAAGCCGAAGTCATACATGTTGGCCGGCGGGGCGATCGAGATGAAGCCCTTGATCTCGGGCCGGCGCATCAGCAGCTGCATCCCGATCCAGGCACCGAAGCTGACGCCCGCGACCCACGTCTGCTCGGCCTCGGGGTGGATCTGCTGGACCCAGTCGAGCGCGCTCGCCGCGTCGCTGAGTTCGCCGATACCATTGTCGAACGTGCCCTGGCTCTTGCCGACGCCGCGGAAGTTGAACCGCAGGGTCGCAAAGCCGCGCCGGACGAACGTCTGGTACATCAGCTGCACGATCTTGTTGTTCATCGTGCCGCCCGCCTGGGGGTGGCTGTGCAGGATCAGCGCGACCGGCGCGCGCGGGCGGATGCCCGGGTGGAAACGGCCTTCGAGGCGGCCTTCCGGCCCCGGAAAGATGACTTCGGGCATGGGCTCTCTTGAGGCTATGGGGAGTAAGCGCGGGCGCCTATATAGGCGGCAGGCCCGAAACAGCAATCGTGAGTATCGCGCGTGATCCGACGTCGCATCTATCTGGACCATGCCGCGACCACGCCGGTCCTGCCCGAGGCGCAGGCGGCGATGGTCGAGGCGCTGGCGTTCTGGGCCAATCCGTCGAGCCCGCATGGTGAAGGCCGCGCCGCCAAGGCCGCGCTCGAACGAGCCCGAACCACGATCGCCGACGCGCTCGGCTGGCGCCATGACGTCATCGTCACGAGCGGCGCGAGCGAGGCCGTGTCGATGGTCGCGGCCCGGGCGACCGTCCCCGGTCGTGCGGTCGGCGCGACCGAGCATGACATCGTGCCGCATGCGATGGGCGAGGGCGCGGCGGTCCTCCCCGTGGGTGCGGACGGCCTGATCGATCGCGCGGCGCTGGCGGCGGTGCTCGCCAGGGGACCCACCCTCGTCGCCATTCAGCAGGTCAACAACGAGACTGGCATCATCCAGCCGCTCGGCGAGATCGCAAGCGAGGTCCGGGCAGCGGGATCGCTCCTCCTCGCCGACTGTGCGCAGAGCGCGGGCAAGATGCCGCTCCCCGACGCCGACTTCATCGCCATTTCGGCCCACAAGTTCGGCGGGCCTCCGGGCATCGGCGCACTGCTGGTCCGTGACCTTGCCACCCTCAAGGCGAGCGGGGGCCAGGAGAAGGGCTATCGGCGCGGCACGCAAAACCTGCCCGCCGTCGCCGGCATGGCTGCCGCTCTCGCGTCGCGCGCGCACTCGGGCGCCATGCCCCGGCTCCAGCGGCTCCGCGATCTCCTCGAAGGCGCGGTCCGGGACGCGGGCGGCGTGGTGATCGGCGATGGTGCCGAGCGCCTGCCTGCAATCAGTGCAATCGCGCTTCCGGGTGCCTCGAAGGACGGGCTGCTGATCCAGCTCGACCTCGCCGGCTTTGCGGTCAGCGCGGGATCCGCCTGCTCGAGCGGCAAGCTCAAGGCGAGCCGCGTCCTTGCGGCCATGGGCGTTCCCGAAAGCGTTGCCGCCGGCGCGCTGCGCATCAGCATGGGGCCGCAGACGAGCGAGGATGATATCCGCGCCTTTGCCGAGAAGTTCGCCGCCATCGCCACCCGTGCGCGGGCCGCATGATCTATCTCGACTATCAGGCGACCACTCCGCTCGCGCCCGAGGTGAAGGCGGCGATGCTTCCCTGGCTCGATCATTTCGCCAATCCGCATTCGCCGAGCCGCCCCGGCCGCGAAGCTGCCGCGGCGATCGAGATCGCGCGTAAGGACGTCGCGTCGCTGCTTCCTGCAGGCGGCAATCTGCTCTTCACCTCGGGCGCGACCGAGGCGCTTAACATGGCGCTGCGCGTGATCGAGGGGCGCATCGTCACCGTCGCCACCGAACATGCCGCGGTGCTCGATACGGCGGAGTGGCTGCGCGGACAGGGTCGCGACGTCGAAATCCTCCCGGTCGGCAGCGACGGCCTGCTCGACCTCGGGCGGCTCGAAGCTGCCCTGCGCACGCCGACCGCGCTGGTCGCAGTGATGCTGGTCAACAACGAGATCGGCGTCGTCCAGCCAATCCTCGACATCGCCAGGCTCGCGCACGAGGCCGGCGCGCTGATGCTGTGCGACGCGGTCCAGGGCTTCGGGCGATTGCCCATTCCGCAAGGGCCGGATCTCGTGGCGGTGAGCGCGCACAAGATCCACGGACCCAAGGGCATTGGCGCCTTGTGGGTTCGCGATGGCGTCAGGGTCGAGCCATTGTTCCACGGCGGCGGGCAGGAGCGGGGCCTTCGCTCGGGAACGCTGTCGCCGATGCTCTGCGTCGGCTTCGGGCAGGCCGCGCGCATCGCCGCGGACCGAGGCGCCGAGGACGTCGCCCATGTCGCCCGGTTGTGGGATCTCGCGCTCGAGGAGCTCGGGCATGATTGGACACTCAACGGAAGCGCGACCGAACGCTACCGCGGCAACCTCAATCTCCGCCGCGAGGGATTGGACGGCGCGCGCCTCCTTGCTGATTGCCGCCAGATCGCTTTCTCGCTCGGTTCGGCCTGCGCCAGCGGCTCGGGTCGTCCAAGCCACGTGCTGCGCGCG
Source organism: Sphingomonas sp. SP2 (assembly GCF_058313385.1). NCBI lineage: Bacteria > Pseudomonadati > Pseudomonadota > Alphaproteobacteria > Sphingomonadales > Sphingomonadaceae > Sphingomonas > Sphingomonas sp. SP2. The sequence continues at coordinate 1,844,929 of NZ_JBZFLD010000001.1, forward strand.
CTGGGGCTGAGCGACCGGGATGCGCGGAGCAGCATCCGCCTCGGCTTTGGCCGTTACACCAGCGCGCAGGACGTGATCTCTGCCTGCACCTTCATCAACGAGGCCGCCAAGGCCCAGCAACGGTTTGCCGCATGACCCTCATCACCTTCCTCAAGTCCGACGGGACCCCCGACGTGACCGTCGAGGCTGCCGAGGGGGCCAACCTCCTCGATGTCGCGCAGGAGGCGGGGCAGCCGCTCGAGGGCACCTGCGACAAGTCGATCAGTTGCTCGACCTGCCACGTCATCCTCGCGCCCGAGGACTTCGCCCGGATGCCGGCGGCGAGCGAGGAGGAAGAGGATCTGCTCGACCTCGCGCAGGACGTGCGGCGCACCAGCCGGCTGGCCTGCCAGCTCGCGGTTTCGGGATCGACGATGACGGTAAGGATGCCCGGCTGACGGGCCCGAGGGTGGGAGCCGGAACGACCCGGAACGAAATCGTTGTGGCTGCTTCCTTCCGGACCTGACCAGGTTGGCGACGGCTCCGTCCGCCCGACTCCCGCGGCGCATATGGCGGGACATGGGCCGGAGCGCAAGAAGTGGCGCAGCCTCGCCCCGCCGCTTACAACCATCCGCGATGACCGACGACGAATCGCGCCACGACGAACCCGGCCTTGGGCTCGACCTTCCTGCGCAGCCGCTGGAGAAGAGCGCGGGGGCGTCGCCCTACCGGGTGCTCGCCCGCAAATATCGTCCGCAGAGCTTCGCCGAGCTGATCGGGCAGGAGGCAATGGTCCGAACGCTCGGCAATGCGATCGCCAGCGGCCGCATCGCCCACGCCTTCCTGCTGACCGGGGTGCGCGGGGTGGGAAAGACCTCGACCGCAAGGCTCGTCGCCAAGGCGCTCAACTGCATCGGTCCTGACGGGAACGGCGGCCCGACGATCGACCCTTGCGGCGTGTGCGAGCTCTGCCGCGCGATCGCCGAGGGGCGCCACATCGACGTCACCGAGATGGACGCCGCGAGCCACACCGGCGTCGACGACGTCCGCGAGATCATCGAGGCGGTGCGCTATTCGGCGGTCAGCGCGCGCTTCAAGATCTACATCATCGACGAAGTCCACATGCTCTCGAAGAACGCCTTCAACGCCTTGTTGAAGACGCTCGAGGAGCCGCCCGCGCACGTGAAGTTCCTGTTCGCCACCACCGAGGTGAACAAGGTTCCGGTGACCGTGCTGTCGCGTTGCCAGCGCTTCGACCTTCGCCGGATTCCGGCCGAGAAATTGGTCGATCATTTCCGCCGCATCGCCGAGATCGAGCAGGTCGAGATCGAACCCGACGCCCTGACGCTCGTCGCGCGTGCCGCGGAAGGTTCGGCGCGCGACGGCCTGTCGCTGCTCGACCAGGCGATCGCGCATGGCGCCGGGGTCGTCACCAGCGCCGCCGTGCGCGACATGCTCGGCCTTGCCGACCGCGGACGCATCCGCCGCCTGCTCGCGGTGCTCCTTTCCGGCGATGCCGGGGCGGCGCTCGCCGAGCTCGACGAGGCGCAGGCGCTCGGCATTGACCCCACCGCGCTTCTCCGCGGGCTGATGGAACAGCTTCATTCCGCCTCGCGGGCCAAGGCCGGGGGCGGGGCCGATCCGCTCGCCAGCGCCGAAGAGCGCGAGGCGAGCGAGGAGCTAGCCGCGAGCCTCGGCTGGTCGCAGCTTCATCGCCTGTGGCAGTTGCTCCTGAAGGGTCTGGCCGACGTCGCCGCTGCGCCCGACCCCAACGAAGCCGCGGCGATGGTCCTGCTGCGGATCATCCATGCCGCCGAACTTCCCGATCCCGCAGCGCTGATCGCCCGTCTGCAGGATGGGGGCGAGACGAGCTCGGCGTCGCCGGCGTCTCGTGGTCCGGCACCTTCTCGAAGCGCTCCGGCGGCACAGACGCCCGTTGCGCCACCGCCGCCGCCGGCCGCACAGCCCGAGCCGCAACCGACCGCGCCCGCCACCTACCGCGAATTCGTCAAGGCGCTCGAGGACGGCGGCAAGGCACTTCGCGCGGTCCAGCTTCACAATCAGGTCGGGCTGGTCAGCTATGCGCCGCCCGATCTCGTGCTGAAGCCGCTCCAGCCGCTCGGCGCGACCTTCGCCCGCGAACTCGCCGACGACATCCGCGCGGTGATCGGCGAGCGCTGGCAGGTCACGCTCGGCGACGGCGAGGCACAGCCCTCGCTCCAGGCGCAGGACAAGATGGCCGAGGACCGCGCCCGCGAGGCGATCCTCGCCGAACCGCCGGTCGCCGCCATCCTCGCCCAATATCCGGGCGCCACCCTCGAAACCGTCACCCACAAGGATTCATCCCATGCCTAGCCTCGAAGAAATCATGCAGATGGCGCAAAATGCGCAGGCCGAACTCCAGAAGGCGCAGGACAGCCTCGACAAGATCGAGGTCGAGGGCCAGTCGGGCGGGGGCCTGGTCAAGGTGCGCTGCTCAGCCAAGGGCCGCATCATCGCCATCTCGATCGACGAGAGCCTTCTCGTTCCGTCGGAAAAGACGATGGTCGAGGATCTCGTCGCCGCCGCCTTCAACGATGCCCGCGCCAAGGCCGACCAGGCTGCCGCCGCCGAGATGCAGAAGATGAGCGCCACTTTGCCGCTCCCCCCGGGCTTCCAGATGCCGTTCTGATCCCTGCCGTCGCCCCGGCGAAGGCCGGGGCCTCGGTCGGTCGAGCGCCAGCCTCCTGAGGTCCCGGCCTCCGCCGTGACCACGCTTGACACCCGGCTCCTTGCCGCCACTCTCCTCGATCAGGAGGAGACAGACACATGCATCCACTCGGCGCCATGCAGCATTGGCCGTTGCGGGTCATGCGTCTCGTCGACCATGCCGAGCGCGAGCATGGCGACCGCGAGATCGTCAGTGCCTGGGCCGACGAGAGCATCACCCGGACCAACTGGCGGGGGGTCGCAAGCGATGCGCGGCGGATGGCCAAGCGCCTGGCCGGCCTCGGCATCGCCAAGGGCGACCGGGTCGCGACGCTGGCGATGAACCACGCCCATCACCTGACCAGCTGGTACGGCACCATCGGGATGGGCGGGGTGCTCCACACCATCAACCCGCGACTCTTTCCCGACCAGCTCGCCTTTATCGCCAATCATGCCGAGGACAGGGTGCTCCTCTACGACAAGGCTTTTGCGCCCCTGGTCGAGAAGATGAAGGGCCAGTGGCCGACCATCGAACATTATGTTTGCATGGACGATGGCGAGTTTCGCGCCTGGATCGACGGCAACGACGATGATTTCGCTTGGGTCGAGGGCGACGAACGCGATCCTTGCGGCCTTTGCTACACCAGCGGGACAACGGGCAATCCCAAGGGCGTCCTCTACGAGCATCGTTCGACGATGCTTCATACCCTGGTCGAGGTGAGCCCCGACGTGTTCGAACTGTCGGGGCGGACCACTGTCCTTCCGATCGTCCCGATGTTCCATGCCAATGCCTGGGGCGTCCCTTGGGCGGCACCGATGGTCGGCGCGAAACTGGTCCTGTCGGCCGACTATCGCCCGCAGCAGATGTGCGACCTGTTCCGCGAGGAAGGGGTGACCCATTCGGCGGGCGTGCCGACCGTCTGGCTCGGCATGATCGACCATATCGAGCGCACCGGTGCCGACCTCGGATCGCTGAGGAGCGTCTCGATCGGCGGTTCGGCAGCGCCGCGCGCGATGATCGAATGGTTTCGGAGCAAGGGGGTGAGCGTCGGCCACGCCTGGGGCATGACCGAAATGAGCCCGATCGGCACCTGCGGCACGCCGCCGTCCAACTGGGACGAGATGACCGACGAGGAGCAGGTCGACTTCATCTGCCGCCAGGGCCGGATCCCGTTCGGAGTCGAGCTCCGGATCGTCGACGACGAGGACAATGTCCTTCCGCGCGACGGCGTCGCCACCGGGCGGCTCCAGACCCGCGGCCACTGGATTGTCCAGCGCTACTTCAAGGAAGAACAGGACGCGACCGACGCCGACGGCTGGTTCGACACCGGCGACGTCGCCGCGCTCCATCCCGACGGCACCATGCAGATCACCGACCGCGCCAAGGACGTGATCAAGTCGGGTGGCGAGTGGATCAGCTCGATCGAGCTCGAGAATGCGGCCGTGGGCGTGCCCGGCGTCGCCGAGGCCGCCGCGATCGGCATCGCCCATCCCAAATGGGACGAGCGGCCCATGCTGCTGATCGTCCGGCGCCCGGGCAGCGACGTCCATGCCGAGACGATCCGCGAGCATCTGGCGAAGCACATCGCCCGCTGGTGGATGCCCGACGCGATCGAGTTCGTGGAGGAGCTTCCCCACACCGCCACCGGCAAGCTCAGCAAGAAGACGCTTCGCGAGCAGTGGAAGAATTACGTCCTGCCCACCGCCGAGGCGATGGTCGGGCGTTAGGCTTTCTGCTATCGGCGCCCTCGCCAGAGGGCCGGGCGGCCGCGTCGGGGACTTGTTCCCCGCCGAGGAAAGTCCGGGCACCACGGAATAACGGTGCCGGGTAACGCCCGGCGGCCCCGGCTTATGCCGGGGTCAGGGACAGTGCCACAGAAAGCAGACCGCCGCTCTTCGGGGCGGTAAGGGCGAAAGGGTGCGGCAAGAGCGCACCGCGGCTCCGGCAACGGCAGCCGGCACGGTAAACCCCACCGGGTGCAAGATCGAATAGGGGTGGCACATGGGCCTGTTCCGGCTCGCCGCCCGGGTTGATTGCTGGAGCCGTCGCGCAAGCGCCGGCCGAGAGGAATGGCCGCACAGCCGCCGCAAGGCGGTGGACAGAACCCGGCTTACAGGCCCTCTGGCACTTTCACCGCCGACCACTAGTTAGGCAGGCAATGGCGCGTTCCACCCGATCCAATGACTGGGGCTTTCCCCGCTGGCGTTCCTATGCCGACAAGGGGCGGGATGCGGCGCGCATCCGCCTGTGCGACCGCGAGGGTTGCACCGAACCCGGCGACCGTCCGGCCCCCAAGGCGCCCAACAGCCCCGAGCGCTGGCACTTCTGCGAAGCGCACGCCGCCGAATATAACAAGAACTGGGACTATTTCGCCAATCTCTCGGCCGCCGAAGCCGCGGCGCGCGAAGCCGACGAGCAGCGCGGCGCCAATGGCTTTAAGCAGAGCGCGCACTGGCAGTGGGGCGGTCCGGGCGACGGCACCCGCAGCCGCGAGGAAATGCGGGCCTTGTCGGTACTCGAGCTCGACAGCGACGCGAGCATCGCCGACATCAAGGCCGCCCACCGTCGCCTCGCCAAGGAAAGCCACCCCGACCTCAAGCCGGGGGACGAGGACGCGGCCAAGCAGTTCCAGGCGATCCAGGCCGCCTACGATGTCCTGAAGAAGGCCGAGGAACGGCGCGAAGCGGCGAAGTGACCGCCGCTTTCGTCTCGCTCTAGTCGACCGTCATGAAGGTGGCGACGCTGTGCGCGATGGCGCGGCTTTCGTCGCCGCCATGGGCGACCCCGCGGACGAAGGCGATCTGCCGGGTCAGCTTGTAGCATTCGCAGCGGGCGATGACGGTCTCGCCCTTGGCCGCAGGACGGAGATAGTCGAGCCGCAGGTCGAGCGTCACCGCCGGCCGGAAGCCGCCGAGCGCCTGCCAGATCGAAGTCCCCGAGCAGGTGTCGATCAGGCTGACGATCGCGCCCGTCGCCATCACGCCGCTGGCGGGAATGCTGACCAGCTCGGGCCGCCAGGGCAGCGCCAGCTCGACCCAATTGTCGCCATGGGCGCGATATTCGAGACCGAGCGCGCGGCCATGTCCGACCCGCCGCGCCATCGCGAAGAAGGCGGCGGGGTCGAACGGAGCCGTCACGCCGTCGCGAAAGTCGCTCATGCGTAGCGCTTTGCCGTGTCCTGGATCAGCGCGATCATGTTGGGAATGCCCTGGGTCCGGTTGGAGGAAAGCTGGCGCGACAGGTCGAACGGCGCGAGCGCTCCGGCAATGTCCATCGCCGCAATCTCGCTCGCCGGGCGGTCCTGCACTGCGCTCAGCACCAAGGCGACGATGCCCTTGGTGATGGCGGCATTGCTGTCGGCGAGGAAATGGAGGCGGCCGCCCTCGGCCTGCGTCGGATAGACCCACACGCTCGCCGAACAGCCGCGCACCTTGCTCGCGTCGGTCTTGAGCGGCTCGGGCATTTCCTCGAGGTCGCGCCCGAGGTCGATCAGCAGCCGGTAGCGTTCCTCGCCGTCGAGCAGTTCGTAATCGTCGAGAATGGCGGCAAGGGCGGGGAGGGGCATGGCCCGGCCTTAGGGAAAGCCGGCTGCGGAGAAAAGCGTCGTCCCTGCGCCGGCAGGGACGACAGGATCACTTGTTGCGCAGGTCGTCGATCTCGCGGGCGAGGCTGTTTTCCTTTTCGACCGTGATCCGCTCGAGCACGTGGATGCGCTCCTTGAGCTCGCGGACCTCGTCGCGCAGCATGCGCGTCTCGGCACTGTCCTCGGAGGCGGCGCTGTGAATGAGGCCGTTCATCCGGTCGCGCCGTCCGTCAAGACGGCCACCGCGCAGGCCACCCCTGGCCTTGATCAGCTGGAAGATGAAAACCATGCCGATCAACAGCAGCAGAAATTCGAACGGGTTCATCTACAGCACTTTCTCACGCACGAGGTCGGACGAAGCAGGGCTGTCGCGCAGCGCTTCGATCTGCGCCGCGGTATGGATCCCGCCGTCGGTCGCAATCCGCTCGAGAACCCGGACCCGCTGCTCGAGCTCGGCGACGCGGCTCGCATATTGGGCGGCCTTCTCGGCGGTATTCTCACCCATGGCGGTGATCTGCCGCTCCTTCATCTCCATCGCGCGCATCACGACCTTGGCGAGGATGGCGACGATCGGGATCATCATTCCGATGATCGGAATCATGAGAGGACTCATGGCTACTAGTTCCTTGTCAGCTGGAGCTGGTCGATCTCGCGGGCGAGGCGGCTGCCTTCGTCCGTGACGATCCGTTCGACATTGGCGAGCCGGTCCTTGATCGAGCCGAGCTCGGCGCGGAGCTGCGCATTCTCCTGGGTCAGGAGCTTCACCCGCTCCTCGGTTTCCTTGCTCTTGATGGGGTGGAGCGCCTGGCCCCACGCGCCGTCGAGCGGATAGCCGTTCTTGATCCGCAACCAGGTGGTGATCACCCAGCCGCCGATGGCAATCGCGACGATGGTCGCGATGAACGGAAACACCACGCTGATGATCTGGATCTTGTCGTCCATCGTGCCTGGCTCCCTAGCGGAGTTGCTCGATCTCGCGAGCGAGACTGCGATTGTTGGTGAGGACATAGCTCTCGACATCGCCGAGGCGGCGGTCGATCGCCTTGAGGCTGGCGCGGATCTCGCGCGCGGTCCGGGCCGGGGAGGCGCGGACCTGCTGCCAGAAGCGCTGGTCCTCGGGGCTGTCGTTCATCAGCTCGCGCGGGCGGTCCTCGGCGATCCAGCCGGCAATGAAATAGACCGGGAGGATCGAGAAGCCGCTCAGCCACAGAGCGAGGAACATCAGGATCCGGACGACCGCCACGTCGACGCCGGTATAGTCGGCGATGCCGGCGCAGACGCCCATCACCTTGCCGTTGCGCTTGTCCTTGTAGAAGCGCGTGCGGGTCGCGGGCTGGACGCTCATCAGCGGGCCTCCCGGATCCGGCTGCGCTCGGACAGGCGGGCGAGCTCGGCGTCGATGTCGAGGTCCATGCTGTCGCGGCCCGCAAGCTGCGGCCGGTCGGGCGCGCACTGCTGGCGCCAGTTGGGATTCTCGGCGGTCATGATCCGCTCGATCGAGCAGAGCCGGTCGTCGAGCCGCCGGGCGAGATCGTGCAGCTCCTCGAGCAGTTGCTCGTCGCCGCCGGTCAGCGTCGCCGCCGTCTTCCAGCGAGTGACGTAATGCATGATCAGCCACGGCAATCCGATGAACAGGATCGCGACGACCATCACCGGGATCAGAACCTCTTCCACTACTCTATTCCCCCTTGTTCGCGAGGCGCGCCTTCAGCGCTTCCAATTCCTTGTCGACCGCTTCCTCGGCACGGAGGTCGGCGATCTCTTCCTCGAGGCTCTTCGGACCGGTCATGCCGAGCGCCTCGGCGCGGCCTTCGGCGAAGTCGGCCCGGCGCTCGAGCAGTTCGAAGCGGCTGAACGCGTCCTCGGTCCGGCTGCCGTTCAGCATCTCGCGCGCCTTGGCGCGGGTCACCGCGCTCTCGATCCGGGTCGAGATGGCGTTCTGGCGCGAGCGCGCCTCGCGCAGCTTGCCCTGGAGCTTGGCGATGTCGGCCTCATAGGCCTTGAGGGTGGAGTCGATCACGGCGACCTCTTCCTCGAGCCCCTTGGCCATGTCGGCCGCCTTCTGGCGCTCGATCAGCGCCGCCTTGGCGAGGTCCTCGCGGCCCTTGCTAAGCGCCAGCTCGGCCTTCTCGGTCCAGCTGTCGGTCAGCCCTTCGAGCCGGACCATCGCGCGGCGCATTTCCTTGGCATCCGCGATGCTCCGGGCGGCCGACGCGCGAACCTCGACCAACGTCTCTTCCATCTCGAGGATGACCATCCGGATCATCCGCGACGGGTCTTCGGCCCGATCGAGAAGCTCGGTCAGATTGGCGGCCATGATGTCCCGGGTTCGGGAGAAGATGCTCATTCTAAATATACCTCACACGTCGTGGGGTCCCTGCCTGAATTGGGATATGCAGGGGATGTGCCAATACCGGTTTTCCGGCGTTTGTGCTCCCGCCGTTCGTCGGTCTGCCTGAAATCGCTTGCCAAGACTTGGAAATTTGCACCAACTCGACCCCGTGGCGCGCGTCCAGAACTTCATCGGTTCGAGCCTTGCTTTTCTCGACGCGGTCGAGCGGGCGAGCCGTGCTGCGCCCCTGAACCGCCCGGTGCTGGTGATCGGCGAGCGCGGGACCGGCAAGGAGCTGATCGCCGAGCGCCTTCACCACCTGTCCTCGCGCTGGGCAGGGCCGCTGGTGACGATGAACTGCGCCGCGCTGCCAGAAAATCTGATCGAGGCCGAATTGTTCGGGCATGAGGCCGGCGCGTTCACCGGCGCCGCCAAGACCCGCAAGGGCCGCTTCGAGGAAGCCGACGGCGGCACCCTGTTCCTCGACGAACTCGCGACGCTGTCGAGCCCGGCGCAGGACCGGCTGCTCCGCGCGGTCGAATATGGCGAGGTCACCCGGATCGGCGCCTCGCGCCCGGTGAAGGTCGATGTCCGCATCGTCGCCGCCACCAACGAACATCTGCCCAAATTGGTCGACGAGGGCCGCTTCCGCGCCGATCTCCTCGACCGGCTGAGCTTCGAGGTCGTCACCTTGCCGCCGCTCCGGCTCCGCTCGGGTGACGTGCCTCTGCTGGCCGAACATTTCGGTCGGCGCATGGCGTCCGAACTCGAATGGGGCGGCTGGCCGGGTTTCTCGCCCGAGGCCCACGTCGCGCTCGAACGCTATCCCTGGCCCGGCAACGTTCGCGAGCTCCGCAACGTGGTCGAGCGCGCGGTCTATCGCTGGGACGATCCCGAAAGTCCGATCGCGGCGATCCAGTTCGATCCCTTCTCCTCACCCTGGTCGCTGGGCGCGCAGGGCGAACGACCCGCGTCCGTCCCGGCCGACGCCGGCGAGCAGCCCGCCGAGCCCACGCCGGCGGCGCCTGCCATGCCTTCGACCTATACCAGCGACTTCCGCGCCGCGGTCACGACGTTCGAACGCCAGATCCTCGAGGAAGCGCTGCGCGCGAACCGCTTCAACCAGCGCGCGACCGCGGCCGCGCTCTCGCTCAGCTACGACCAGCTCCGCCATGCGCTGAAGCGCCACAAGCTGATGGACGCCGAACCGGCCTGACCGAGCGGCGGGCCTGCGTTGACTTCGCTCCGCCCCCCAACCACATGGCACCCGACATCATCCGACAGGGAGAAGACCATGGCTTTCGAAGTCGCGCCGCTGCCGTACGATTATGCGGCGCTGGAGCCGACCATCGACGCACAGACGATGAAGCTGCATCACGACAAGCATCATCAGACCTACGTCGACAATCTCAACAAAGCGGTCGAGGGCGATCCCTCGCTCCAGGGCAAGAGCCTCGAGGAACTGGTCGCCGGTGCGGATGCCGGCCCCAAGGTCGTCCGCAACAATGGCGGCGGTCACTGGAACCACACCTTCTTCTGGGAAACGATGACCCCGGGCGGCGGCAACCCGTCGGGTGAGCTCGCCAGCGCCATCGACAGCGCCTTCGGTGGCCTCGATGCGCTCAAGGAGAAGTTCAACGCCGCCGGCGCCGGCCAGTTCGGCTCGGGCTGGGTCTGGCTCGTCGCGGTACCGGGGCAGGGGCTCCAGGTCACCTCGACCCCCAACCAGGACAATCCTCTGATGGACATCGCCGAGGTGAAGGGCATCCCCATCATCGGCAACGACGTCTGGGAGCACGCTTACTATCTCACCTACAACAACCGCCGCGCCGATTATCTCAAGGCGTGGTGGGATGTGGTGAACTGGGACAAGGCGGCGGAGCGCCTGGCTGCGGCCCGCTAAGCGACTAGCGTCAAGCTGGAGAACGTCGTCCCTGCCTGCGCGGGGACGACGTTTCCTTATCTAGGCCTTGAGCCGGTAGCCGGTCCGGAAGATCCACCAGATCCCGGCAAGACACGCCGCCGCAAAGGCCAGCGTCGCCGCCAGCGCCACCCCGAAGCTCACGTCCGCGGTGCCGAAGAAGGTCCAGCGGAAGCCGTTGATCAGATAGACCACCGGATTGAAGAGGGTGATCGTCCGCCACGGTTCGGGCAGCATCTCGATCGAGTAGAAGGCCCCGCCGAGGAAGGTCAGGGGAGTCACCACCAGCAGCGGGATTACCTGCAGCTGCTCGAACCCCTTGGCCCAGACCCCGATGATGAAGCCGAACAGGCAGAAGGTCACCGCGACTAGCAGCAGGAAGGCGAGCGCCAGCAGGGGATGCTCGACCCGCAAGGGGACGAACAGGTGCGCCGTCGCGAAGATGACGAGGCTCACGATCGTCGCCTTGCTCGCGGCCGCCCCGACATAGCCGATCACCGTCTCAATCGCGCTCAAGGGCGCGGAAAGAATCTCGTAGATGGTGCCGGTGAAGCGCGGCATGTGGATGCCGAAGCTCGCGTTGAAGATGCTCTCGGTAAACAGCGACAGCATCATCAGCCCCGGCACGATGAAGGCGCCATAGGGAATGCCGCCGACCTCGGTCATCCGGCTGCCGATGGCCGAGCCGAAGACGACGAAATAAAGGCTGGTGGTGATGACCGGCACGGCAAGGCCGGTCCACAGCGTCCGCCGGAATCGGTGCATCTCGAACTTGTAGATGGCGAGAATCCCGCGAATGTTCATGCGCGCGCTCCCGTATTTTCATCCCGGATCAGTCCGACAAAGATGTCCTCGAGGCTCGACTGCTTGGTATCGAGGTCCTTGAAGGCGATCCCCTCGTCACGCATCGCCGCGAGCAGCGAGGGGATGCCGGTCTTCTCGGCATGGCGGTCGAAGTCATAGGTGAGGGTCATGCCATCCTCGGACAATTGCGGAGCCCAGGACGCGAGCGCGGTCGGGACCGTCGGCAGCGGCTCGGCGAGCTGCAGGTGCAGCGTCTTGCGGCCGAGCTTCTTCATAAGCTCGGCTTTCTCCTCGACGAGGATCAGTTCGCCCTTGTTGATAACGCCCACGCGGTCGGCCATCTCCTCGGCTTCCTCGATGTAATGCGTGGTGAGAATGATGGTTGTCCCGCGCTCCTTGAGCTTGCGGACCATTTCCCACATTTCCTTGCGCAGCTCGACGTCGACGCCCGCGGTCGGCTCGTCGAGGAAGAGGATGCTCGGCTCGTGCGCAAGTGCCTTGGCGATCATCACCCGGCGCTTCATCCCGCCTGACAATTCCTTGAGGATGGCCTTGCGCTTGTCCCACAGGGTGAGGTCCTTCAGTACCTGCTCGAGATAGGCGTCGTTGCGCGGCAGGCCGAACAGTTCGCGGCTGAAGGCGATCGTGTTCCAGACCGGCTCGAACACGTCGATGTTCATTTCCTGCGGCACCAGCCCGATCTGCCGCCGCGCCGCCTTGTAGCGGTCACGCCAATGCTCGCCATTGACCAGCACCTCGCCGCCGGTCGCCGAGACCAGCCCGCAGACGATCGAGATGAGTGTCGTCTTGCCCGCGCCGTTGGGGCCCAGGAGCGCGAAGATCTCGCCGTGGGCGATGTCGAGATCGACGCTCTTCAGCGCCTCGGTGCCGCTCGCATAGGCCTTGCGCAGGCCGCGGATCGACAGCGCCCGGTCGGCCTTCCTGCTCTGTTCGCTCATTCGATCGGTCCCGGTTCGGCCGGCGTCTTGTCCTCGGCGGTGAGGCCGTGGCGCATCAGCATCGGCAGGTTGGCGGCGGCGAACAGGAAGGTGAGGGGAATTGCCCCCCACAATTTGAACCCGACCCAGAAGTCGGTGCTGCTGTTGCGCCAGACCAGTTCGTTGAGGACGCCCATCGCGAGGAAGAAGATCGCCCAGTTGCGCGTGAGCTTCTTCCAGCCGAGGTCGCTGAGGCCTGGATAGGCCGACCCCAGCACCATCTTCAGCAGCGGCTTGTCCTTCCACAGCCCGAAGCCGAGCAGCGCCGCGACGAACCAGTAATAGATGGTGGGCTTGAGCTTGATGAAGGTCTCGTTGTGCAGCCACAAGGTGAGGCCGCCGAGGATCACCACCATGATCCCGCTGAACCAGAGGAGCGGCGACACGTGGCGGAAGCGGATCGCCGAATAGGCCACCGCGGCGACCATCGCGATCATGAAGGCGCCGGTTGCGACGAAGATCTTGGCGATGCCCGGCACTGGCGCCAGGAAATTGACCGCGAAGAAGACGAGCAGTGGCCCGAGGTCGATCAGCAGCTTCGCGCCGCCGGTGGGTTCCGCCCCCTTGGCTGGCACGGCGCTCATGCCGGCAGCCCCGCAATGGCACGGGCGACCGCGCGGGGGTCGAAGGGACGGAGGTCGTTGACGCCTTCGCCGACCCCGATCGCGTGGATCGGCAATTTGTACTTCTCCGCCGCCGCGACCAGCACGCCGCCGCGCGCCGTCCCGTCGAGCTTGGTCATGACAAGGCCGGTGACCCCGGCAAGGTCGCGGAACACCTCGATCTGGTTGAGCGCATTCTGCCCGGTCGTCGCGTCGAGGACGAGAATGACGTCGTGCGGCGCCTCGGTGTTGAGGCGGCCGAGCACCCGGCGGACCTTGGCCAGTTCCTCCATCAGGTGGGTCTTGTTCTGCAAGCGGCCCGCGGTGTCGACGATCAGGCAGTCGATGCCCGTCTCGGTCGCCTGTTTGACCCCGTCGAACACGATCCCCGCCGCGTCGCCGCCTTCCTTGCCGCTGATGACCGGCGCGCCGATGCGCTCGCCCCAGATGCGCAATTGCTCGATCGCCGCCGCCCGGAAGGTGTCACCCGCCGCCAGCATCACGCCATAATCCTGCTCCTGGAGCCAGGCACCAAGTTTCCCGATGGTGGTCGTCTTGCCCGAGCCATTGACCCCGATGACGAGGATGACATGCGGGCGCGGAAAGCCCCAGATGTCGAGCGGCTTGGCGACGGGAGCGAGGATCGCTTCCATCTCTTCCGCCAGGATAGTGCGCAGCCCGCGCTCGTCGAGCTGCTCGAACTTGCGCGCGGCGATTGCGTTGCGGATGCGCTTCGAGGCCTCGGGCCCGATGTCGGACGCGATCAGCGCTTCCTCGATGTCGTCGAGGGTCGCAGTGTCGAGCGCCGCTTTCGCGCCCGTGCCGAGCCCGCCGATATTGTCGCCGAGGCGATCGGCGGTCTTGCGGAAGCCGCCGGTGAGTTTGTCGAGCCAGCTCATGATGTGATGTCGATCGTACCTTGGAAGACATGGGTCGCGTCGCCGCGCATGTGGACGGGCTGGCCCGGAGACCAGCTGATGGTCAAGGCGCCCCCGGGCATGGTCACCCGCACCGGGGAGGAGACGAGCCTGGCGCGGATCGCGGCCACGGCGGTGGCGCAGGCGCCGGTCCCGCAGGCGAGGGTCAGGCCCGCCCCGCGCTCGAATGTTTTCAGGCGGATGCTGTCGCCGGTCACCTGCGCGACATTGACGTTGATCCGTTCGGGGAAGACCGGGTCGGTCTCGATGCCGGGGCCAAGTCCCTCGATGTCGATGTCGTCGAGATCGTCGACGAAGAAGACGACATGCGGATTGCCGACGTTGACCGCATGGGGTCGCTCGAGATTTTCCCAGCCCATCGGCATCGGGTCGGTCGCCATCGGATAGGCGAGGGGAATGGCGTCCCAGTCGAAGCGCGGTTCGACCAGGCTGACCTCGACCTCGGCGCCCGCGACGGCACCGTGGATGGTCCCGCCCGCGGTCTCAATGTCGCGCGCGCCGGTCAGCTTGACCACGCAGCGCGAGGCATTGCCGCAGCTTTCGACCTCGCTCCCGTCGGCATTGAAGATGCGCATCGCCACGTCGGCGACGTCGCTCGGCTCGAGCAGGATCAGCTGGTCGCAACCGATGCCGGTGCGACGGTTGGCCAGGTGGCGGGCCAGCGCCTCGGTCATCGCCAGCGGCTCGTCCCTCGCATCGAGGATGACGAAGTCGTTGCCGAGGCCATGCATCTTGTGGAATTGCCGAAGCATCGCGGCGGACTTAGGGGGCGCAGGAACCTTCGTCTACCGCTCAGGAGTTGAGCCTTAATGCCCCGCGCTGCCCAAGACGTCATGCAAAGCCTGATTTTCTCCGCCGTGCTCGATGCGATCGCGGCGCTGAAGGCGGCGAGCGGCAATTTGCCGAACAACCTCCTGCGCCAGGTCCAGGCGATCCACGGCAACGTGACCATGGCCGACCTTCCCAAGGAATTGCAGGACGCAATCGCGGCAAGCACGCGGGCCGCGTTCGCCGGCCTCCTCAAGGAGGGCTATTCGGTCGCGCCCAAGGATGGCGGACCGATGCGGGCGCCGCCCCGCCAGGGCGAACTGGTCCAGCGCGGTGCCGACCGTCCGAGCCGTCCCGCTCCGCGCGGGCCGCGCACCGACAATCGCGGCGGTCCGCGGGGCGAGCGTCCCTCGGGCCCGCGTGGCGACCGGCCCGGCGGCCCTTCGCGCGGTCCGCGTGGGCCGCGCGGCCCGCGCCAGGGCTGAGCGTGCGCGAACCCGTGCCGGCCGTCCCGCGGCCCGCCTTGCTCGCTTTCCTGCCCGAGCGGCTGTTCCGCCCGGAACGGCCGCTGACCTATGTGCCGCTCGCCTGGCTGCTCGCGCTCATCCCGTCGCTGGCATTGTCGGCGCTCGCCAACTGGCTGTTCCCCCAGGGTGGGCCGGAATTCCCAGTGGTCGATCCGAAGCTGCAATTCTTCGGCCTCGTCATCTTCGCGCCGGTCGTCGAGACGCTGATCATGGGCAGCGTATTGCTGCTCCTCAATCGCCTGTTCGGCTTGCTTCCGGCGATCCTGCTGAGTTCGCTCGGCTGGGGCATCGCCCACTCGCTCCAGGCCGTCGCCTGGGGGCTGGTCATCTGGTGGCCGTTCCTGATCTTCTCGACGGTCTTCCTCGTCTGGAAGCAGCGGAGCCTGGTGCTGGCCTTTCTCCTGCCGATGCTCGTGCATGGCCTGCAGAACCTCGGCCCCGCGCTCCTCGTCATCCTCGAGCAGCAGCAGCGCTGATCCTAGCTCGGGATCGGCGCACCCAGTTTCTGCGCGATCCGGGCGATCTCCTCGTCGCTCGGGGGGTCGGGAAGGTCGCGGCCCGGCGTCGCCGCCTCGTCGGGAAGGCCACCACCGGTGCCGGCGATCGTCTCGTTGCGGGGCGACTCATTGGGTCCAGTGCTGATCTTCTCGCGCTCGTCCATCGGGCTCACCTCCTTATGTCGTCTGGCGGACAAGAGACGAGCCGAGCCCGTGGTTCCCGAAGGCTGCGCCCACTCGATTGATTAGCCCGGCAGGGCGGCCCATATGAGGGACAAGGGCCGCGTATCCTCGCGGCGCCAAGGAGCCTATCCAACTTGACCGTCACTCTGCCGATCCTCCCGCTTCGCGACATCGTCGTGTTTCCCAAGCGGATCGTCCCTCTGTTCGTCGGCCGCGAGAAATCCGTCGCCGCGCTCGAGGCGGCGATGGGTCAGGACAAGCAGATCTTCCTCGTCGCTCAGCTAGATCCGAGTGAGGACGATCCCGACCGGGATGCGCTCTACGACCTCGGCGTGATCGCCTCCGCGATGCAGTTGCTGAAGCTCCCCGACGGCACCGTCCGTGTGCTGGTCGAAGGCGTGAAGCGTGCCCGCCTGGTCGGCCTCCACCAGGAGGAAGGTCATCTCACCGCCGAGGTCGAGGAAGTCGACGAGGAAGAAGCCGATTCGACCGAGGCGCAGGCGCTGATGCGCTCGGTGCTCGAGCAGTTCGACAATTACGCCAAATTGAACAAGCGGCTTCCGGCAGAGACCGGGGTGCAGCTGGCCGAGATCGAGGAGCCCTCGGTCCTTGCCGACGCGGTCGCTTCGAACCTGTCGGTCAAGGTCGCCGACAAGCAGGCGCTGCTGGGCGAGCTCAACCCCGCCCGCCGTCTCGAGATGGTGTTCGCCTTCATGGAGGGCGAGCTTGGCGTCCTCCAGGTCGAGAAGAAGATCCGCAGCCGCGTGAAGCGGCAGATGGAGAAGACCCAGCGCGAATATTATCTCAACGAGCAGTTGAAGGCGATCCAGCGCGAGCTCGGCAACGAGAGCGAGGACGGCGGCGACGAGCTGCTCGAACTGGCTGCGAAGATCCGCAAGACCCGCCTCAGCAAGGAAGCCCGCAACCGGGCCAATGCCGAGCTCAAGAAGCTTAAGGCGATGGCGCCGATGAGCGCCGAGGCGACCGTTGCGCGCAATTATCTCGACATCCTGCTCGGCCTGCCGTGGGGCAAGAAATCGAAGCTCAACAAGGACATCGTCACGGCCGAGAAGGTCCTCGACGATGACCATTACGGGCTCGAGAAGGTCAAGGACCGGATTGTCGAATATCTTGCGGTCCAGGCCCGCACCAACAAGCTGAAGGGCCCGATCCTTTGCCTCGTCGGCCCGCCCGGCGTCGGCAAGACCTCGCTCGGACGCTCGATCGCCAAGGCCTGCGGACGCGAGTTCGTCCGCCAGAGCCTCGGCGGCGTGCGCGACGAGGCCGAGATCCGCGGCCACCGCCGGACCTACATCGGCTCACTGCCGGGCAAGATCATCTCGAACCTAAAGAAGGCCGGGACCAGCAATCCGCTCTTCCTGCTCGACGAGATCGACAAGCTTGGCCAGGACTTCCGCGGCGATCCCGCGGCGGCGCTGCTCGAAGTTCTCGATCCCGAGCAGAACAACAAGTTCCAGGACCATTATCTGGAGCTCGACTACGACCTGTCGGACGTCATGTTCGTGACCACCGCGAACAGCCTCGACATGCCGCAGCCTTTGCTCGACCGCATGGAGATCATCCGCCTCGAGGGCTACACCGAGGACGAGAAGGTCGAGATCGCCAATCGCCATCTCATTCCCAAGCAGCTGGAAGCGCACGGGCTGAAGGAGGGCGAGCTGACCATCGCCGACGATGGCCTCCGCGCCGTTCTCCGCTTTTACACCCGCGAAGCCGGCGTCCGGACGCTCGAGCGCGAGCTCGCTAAGGTCGCGCGCAAGGCGCTTCGCCAGATCCTCGAGGGCAAGGCCGAGGCGGTCACCGTCACCGCCGAGAACCTCCACGACTTCCTCGGCGTGCGCCGTTACCGCTTCGGCGTCGGCGAGGAAGAGGACCAGATCGGCGCGGTGACGGGCCTCGCCTGGACCGAGGTCGGCGGCGAACTCCTCACGATCGAGGCGGTGACCGTTCCCGGCAAGGGGCAGATCCGCACCACCGGCAAGCTCGGCGAAGTCATGCAGGAAAGCGTCCAGGCCGCCTGGAGCTTCGTCAAGGCGCGCGCGCCGGCCTATGGGGTGAAGCCGAGCCTGTTCGCGCGCAAGGACGTCCATGTTCACCTGCCCGAGGGCGCGGTGCCCAAGGATGGACCGTCGGCGGGCATCGGCATGGTGACCGCGCTCATCTCGACGCTGACCGGCATTCCGGTCCGCCGCGATGTCGCGATGACCGGCGAGGTGACGCTTCGGGGCAGGGTGCTTCCGATCGGCGGGCTGAAGGAGAAGCTGCTCGCGGCGCTGCGCGGCGGGATCACCACGGTGCTCATCCCGCAGGAGAACGAGAAGGACCTGGCCGAGCTTCCGGCGAACATCCGCGAAGGGCTGACCATTGTGCCCGTCGCCCATGTTGATGAGGTTCTGGCGCAGGCGCTTAGCGCCAAACTCGAGCCGATCGAGTGGAGCGAGGCCGACGAACATGCGGCGGAAGCGACGCCTGGCGCGGGACCGACGGTTTCGCCACTTCGCCACTAGCCTTTTGCGGTCGTGTCCGGCACTACGCGAACTTAATCTAAATCAATGATCGCGCTTGGCCGCGAGTAGCGGGATGTGAGCCAATGAATAAGCAGGACTTGATTGGTAAGGTTGCCGAGCAGGCGGGGCTCAACCGCAATGACGCGGCGCGTGCCGTGGAAACGATGCTGGACGTGATTACCGATGCACTTCGCCGCGGCGACGAGGTTCGCCTAGTCGGTTTCGGCAATTTCGTCGTGACCCGGCGCAAGGCTTCGGTCGGACGCAATCCGCGGACCGGCGAGCCGCTCCAGATCGACAGCACGTCGCAGCCCAAGTTCCGGGCCGGCAAGCTGCTCAAGGAAGCCGTTCAGTAAGGCTGGACAGGCAGGGGGCGGTTCGCTAACCGCCCGTCACCCAAGGCGTGGGCGCGTAGCTCAGTGGTAGAGCACACCCTTCACACGGGTGGGGTCGCAGGTTCAATCCCTGCCGCGCCCACCACGCCGCACTTCCTATCTACGCCGGATCGATCGCCGTAGTTCGCTGCGAAGCAGTCGTGCGCGCGAAGAAAAAGGCCGGCCGCCTCATGGCGACCGGCCCTTTTGCTTACTGGAGGTAGCCCGCGCTGAAGCTGGCCACCCGGCGAAGTTCGCCCCAATCCTCGAAGATGACCTCGCGGCCCTCGCGGCGGATCAGCTTCTGCCGTTCGAGGTCGGCGAACACGCGGTTCACGTTGACGCTCGTCTGGCCGGTGATGTCGGCGATCTGCTGCTGGGTGAAGGGATTGGACATTCGCCGGTTGGCGGCATCGATCCCGCTCCGCTCGGCCGTCTCGCACAGGAGATGCGCGACGCGGGCCATCGAATCGCGGCGGCCGCAATTGAGCAGCCACTCATAGCCGATCGAGGCATGCCGCTGCTCGAGCTTCCAGAAGAAGCGGGCGAGCTCGGGATGGCTGTCGACCACCGCGTCGAAGTCCTTGCGCGGGCCGACCGCGATCTTGCTCTTCACGATCGCCTGGATGCCATAATCCGCCGGCGTGTCGCGCGGGAGGATGCCGTCCCCGGCGAACCGCAGGGCGATGATCTGCCGCCGCCCGGCGCCGTCGGTCTTATATTTGGAAAGGATGCCCGAGTAGACGAAGAAGAATTCGTTCCGCTCGACCCCCGTTTCGCGGAAGGGACGTCGCGGATCGACGTCGACCATCCGGTGGGGAAGCTTTTCGAGGATCGCAACCAGATCCGGCTGCAAACCCGCGCTCGTCAGCGCCTCCCCGACGTGTACACTTGCGCCCGCAGCGCTTCTCAAACGTCTGCTCACTGCAATGCCTTTCGCCCTTGCCCGGGTCGATTATCTCAACAGCATGACAGCTTCGCAAGTAAATTAACGTAAGTTGGCAACCGCAGTTTCGTGCGATTCCTCAGGCCCACATGTTGCGAAGTGTTTCGCAGAAACTGTCGGTTGCGGATTGCGACTGATTTAGCGCGGGAAGGGCGGGCCAACCCGAGTCGGCCTGCGTCAGTCCGGCGAGGCTCCGCTCGCCCTCGTATCGGGGGATGACGTGGAAGTGGACGTGGGGGTCGACCATCATCAGCATCAGATAATTGATGCGGCTGTAGTCGACGGCCTGTCGAAGCATCCGCTCGATTCGCGCGACGAGGTCTCCCTGCTCGGCAAAAGCCTCCGGCGGAAGGTCGCCATAGGCGGTCGCATCGGACGTGGTGCAGAGCACCAGGCTGCCGAGCGTTGGCTGGGCAGGGCGCACCAGCACCGCCCAATGGGCGCCTTCGTGGACGAGATTATGGGGGTAGCCGAACTTGCGCAGGGTCGCGTGCGGATCGGAAAGGGTCATCGGGCTGTCGCTGTTGCTTGCATCGGGAGCCACGCACCCTTAAGGGGCCTTCGCGCCGTGCCAAGCCGTTTGACGGTCAGTGCAGGGTCGTGGCGATCGTAGCTCAGTTGGTTAGAGCATCGGTTTGTGGTACCGAGGGTCGCGGGTTCAAGTCCCGTCGATCGCCCCATCTTTCCTAGTAAACAGCGATCCGGACCGCCCCCCGACATGACCGATCTTTGGAGCTTGCCCGATTTCGACGGGCACGAAGCCGTGCACTTCGTCACCGACCCGGCGAGCGGTCTCAAGGCAATCATCGCGATGCATTCGACCCACCTCGGGCCGGCCGCGGGCGGATCGCGTTTCTGGCATTATGCGCAAGGCGAGCAGGCGCTGACCGACGCGCTGCGCCTGTCGCGCGGCATGAGCTACAAGAACGCCATGGCCGGGCTGCCGCTCGGCGGCGGCAAGGCAGTCATCCTCGCAGACGAAAACCGCACCAAGACCCCGGCGATGCTGGCGGCCTTCGGTCGTGCGGTCGACCGGCTCGGCGGCCATTACGTCACCGCCGAAGACGTCGGAATCGGCGTTGCCGACATGCAGGCGGTACGCCGCGAGACCCGCCACGTCGCCGGCCTTCCGGTCGCCGAAGGCAGTGTCGGCGGCGATCCGGGACCCCACACCAGCTATGGCGTCTTCCTCGGCATCAAGGCCGCGGTGAAGCGCGGGCTCGGCCGTGACAGCCTGTCGGGCCTCCACCTCGCGCTCCAGGGCGCCGGCAGCGTCGCAAGCGGGGTCGCCCGCCGCGCCGCCGCGGAAGGCGCGCGCCTGACCATCGCCGACGTCGACCAGGAGAAGGCCGCCCGGCTTGCCGCCGAGGTCAATGGCCAGCTCGCCGATCCGGCCGAGATCCTCGGCCTCGAAGCCGACGTCATCAGCCCCAATGCGCTTGGCGCGATCCTCGACGATTCGAGCATCGCCGCGCTGCGCGCGCCGATCGTCGCCGGGGGCGCCAACAACCAGCTCGCCCGGCCCGACCATGGCCGGATGCTGATGGAGCGCGGGATTCTCTACGCCCCCGATTATGTCATCAACGCGGGCGGGATCATCAACGTCTCGACCGAATATCTGCAGGACGGCGGCCCCGAGGTCGTGCGCGAGCGGATCGAGGGCATTCCGGGCCGCCTCGAGGCGATCTGGAGCGAAAGCCAGTCGAGCGGCCGCGATCCCGCGACCGTTGCCGACGCCATGGCCCAGAAGCTGATTGGTCGGGGCTAGGGGGGTATGCAGTCGCGCGGGAACGGCGTCGGTCGTCCCGATCAAGGTCGAGGGGCGTCGGCACTTCGTCGCCACCTCGTTGAACCGCCTATTTCCAAGCTGATACTTTGGTTTAAGAAGGTGCCGTACCGATGCACCGCTTCGCCAATCCTGCCCGCTTCCTGAAGATCGCCCGCCCGGCCACCGCGTGGCTGCTCGGGCTCGGGCTCGTGCTGAGCGCGATCGGCATCGCCGGCGCATTGTTCGTCATTCCGCCCGACTATCTCCAGGGGCAGACCGCGCGGATCCTCCACATTCATGTCCCGACCGCCTGGCTCGGCATGGGCGGCTGGACCGGGATCGCCGTCGCCAGCGCCGCGCAGATCATCTGGCGCCATCCGCTCGCCGGGGTCGCCGCGCGGGCGATCGCCCCGGCAGGCGCCTTGTTCGCCTTCCTATGCCTCGCCACCGGCTCGATCTGGGGCCGCCCGACCTGGGGCACCTGGTGGGAATGGGACGGGCGGCTGACCAGCATGCTGGTGCTGTTCTTTCTCTATTGCGGCTACATGGCGCTTGCCGCGGCCGAGAAGGAGCGGGGGCCCGAGGGCCGTGCCGCGCCGATCTTCGGGCTGGTCGGCGCGATCAACCTGCCGATCATCCATTATTCGGTCCTGTGGTGGAACACGCTCCACCAGGCCGAGAGCATCGAGCTCACCCGCTCGAGCATCGCGCCCGAACTGCTCTGGCCCTTGGGCTTCACCCTGACGGGCTTTTCCGCATTGTTCGGCGCGGTGGTCCTGCTCCGGATGCGCGCCGAGCTCGCCTCGGCCAAGGTCGAGGCCCGGCTTCGCAGGGCCGCCGCCGAATGAACCAGTGGGCATTCGTGGTCGCGGCCTATCTGGTCGTCATCGGCGGGACCGCGGGCCTGCTCTTCTGGGCGCTCGCCGCCTGCCGCCGCGCCGAAGCGCAGGCGGAAAGGATCGGCCGACCGCGATGAGCCTTGCGCCCAAGCACCAGCGGCTGGTGCTGGTTTCCCTTGCCGTGGTCGCGCTGATCGGCGCTGCCGTCCTCGCCATGTGGGGCCTCGCCGACCGCGCTGCCTATTTCCGCACGCCCCAGGACGTCGCCGCCGGTCGCGCCGAGATCGGCGTTCCGGTGCGCCTCGGCGGGATGGTCAAGGCGGGCTCGATCCAGCGCCAGCCCGACGGGGTGAGCGTCGCCTTCGTCCTGACCGACGGCAAGGCCGATGTACCCGTCCGCTTTCGCGGGATCGTCCCCGACCTGTTCAAGGAAAACAGCGGCGCGATCGCCGAAGGGCGGCTCAATCCCGACCGCAGCCTCACCGCCGACACGATCCTCGCCAAGCATGACGAGCGTTATATGCCCCCACAGATGGGCAACCAGGCGGCCGAGCTGAAGACGAGGGAAACGGTCAAGTGACGAGCTTGCTGGTCATCCCGGGCCTGACCCGGGATCCGCCTGCCTTCGTGCGACGCGCGCCGGGGCCGCAAGGAAGGCAGACCCCGGATCGAGTCCGGGGTGACGATCTCCTGGAGGTCGAAGCATGATCGCCGAAGCCGGCCTTGCCGCGCTTTGGCTCGCCGCCAGCCTTGCCCTTCTCCAGTTCGCCCTGTCGCTGCTCGGCAATCGCATCGGCGAATTGCGCACCATGGTGGTTCCGGTCGCGGTGGCGCAGGGGGTGCTGACCCTGTTCAGCTTCTTCATGCTGGTCTGGCTGTTCGTCCGCACCGACACGAGCGTCGAACTGGTCGTCGCCAACAGCCATAGCGCCAAGCCACTCATCTACCGGATCGCCGGGACCTGGGGCAATCACGAGGGCTCGATGCTGCTTTGGGTGACGGTGCTGACCGTCGCCGGCGCGCTGCTCGCCCTGGTCGAGCGGCGCTTGCCCGAAAAGAGCCTCCGGGCGACGCTCGGGGCGCAGGCCCTGCTTGCGCTCGGCTTTTTCGGCTTCCTCCTGATCGCCTCCAATCCCTATGCCCGACTCAATCCGGCGCCGGCGAACGGGCAGGGGCTCAACCCGCTCCTTCAGGACCCGGGCCTCGCCTTCCATCCGCCGACCCTCTACCTCGGCTATGTCGGGCTCTCGATCGCCTTCAGCCTCGCGGTGGGTGCGCTCCTCACCCGCGAGGTGGGCCCGGCGATGGCCCGCGCGATGCGGCCGTGGGTGCTGGGCGCCTGGGTGCTGCTGACCATCGGCATCGTCGCCGGCAGCTACTGGGCCTATTACGAGCTCGGCTGGGGAGGCTGGTGGTTCTGGGACCCGGTCGAGAATGCCTCGCTGATGCCATGGCTCGCCGCGACCGCCTTGCTTCACTCGATCAACGTGCTCGCGGCCCGCGGTTCGTTGCGCGCCTGGACGATCATGCTCGCGGTGGTCGCTTTCTCCATGTCGATGATCGGCACGTTCCTCGTGCGCTCGGGCATCCTCACCAGCGTCCACAGCTTCGCGGTCGATCCGACCCGCGGCACCTTCATCCTCGGGCTGCTGGTCTTCTACACCGGCGGGGCCCTGCTGCTGTTCGCGCTGCGCGTGGCGAGCGTGCGCGAGGGCGCACGGTTCGACCCCGTCAGCCGCGAAGGGGCGCTGGTCGCGAACAACCTCCTTCTCTCGGTCATCCTAGGCACCGTGTTCGTCGGCACCCTCTATCCGGTGCTGGTCGAGGCCGTGTCGGGAGAGAAGATCTCGGTCGGGCCGCCCTATTTCAACGCGGTCACCGGGCCGATCGTTTTGCTGCTTGCGGCCCTGCTGTTCCTCGGCCCCCTGCTTCGCTGGCGCCGCGACAGCCGGCCCAACCTCCGCCGGATCGCGTTGCCGACGGTCGTGACGGTGATCGCACTCGCCGCGACCTTCGGCACCGACATGGGCTGGCTCCCTCGGCTTGGCCTCGCTTTCGCCGCGGGCCTTGCAGTGGCGTGCTTCCTTCCGCTCCAGGGCCGGGTGCTCCGTCGGACGCCGCTCACCATCTGGGGCATGGTCGTCAGCCATCTCGGGATCGCCGTCGCCATGGCCGGCGCCGCGGCCGATTCCTCGCTGACGAAGGAGACGCTTGCCGCTGCCCGCCCGGGCGAGGTGCTGACCGTCGGGCCCTGGTCGGTCCGCTTCAACGGCGTCGATCCCGTCGGCGGCCCCAACTGGACCGCGATCGAGGGCCACCTCGTCGCGACCCGTGGCGGCACCAGCATCCGGCTCGATCCGCAGAGCCGCTTTTTCAGCGCACCCCCGACCGAGACCAACGAAGCGGCGATTATTACCCGCCTCGACGGCCAGCTCTATACCGTCATCGGCCACCGCGAAGGCGACCGGTGGCAGCTTCGTCTGTGGTGGAAGCCGATGGTGACCCTGATCTGGCTCGGCGGCGCGCTCATCGCGCTCGGCGGCTTCCTCGCGCTCATCGGGCGGATTCGGCGTGAACGCACCCGGCCGACCGTCTTTGCCGGAGCCGAGGGATGAGCCGCAAGCTCTGGCTGCTCCTTCCATTGCTCGTCTTCGTCGGCTTCGTCGCGGTCGCCGGCTGGCGCCTCAGCGATCCCCCCGACACCACCATCAAGAGCCGGATGATCGGCCGCGACGCGCCCGCCTTCGTCACCGCCGCCATGCTCCCCGGCCGTCCCGGCCTCGCCCGCGCCGACCTCGGCAAAGGCAAGCCGCGACTGATCAACTTCTTCGGCAGCTGGTGCGTCCCCTGCATCGCCGAGGCGCCGGTCCTGCTCGAGCTCCAGAAGCGCGGGGTGGTGATCGACGGAATTGCGCTTCGCGACCAGCCGCAGGACATCGCCAAGTTCCTCGCCGACAATGGCGATCCGTTCGCCGCAATCGGCAGCGATCCCGTGGGCGAAGCGCAGATCGCCTTCGGCTCCTCGGGCGTGCCCGAAAGCTTCATCGTCGATGCCCGCGGGGTCATCCGCTACCAGCATATCGGCCCGATCGCGCCTGAGCAGATCGGCGAGGTGATGGACGCATGGAGGAAGGCGCAGTGATGCTCCTCCCGCGCCCTTCGACTTCGCTGCGCTCCGCTCGGGACGAACGGTGGCGGAAGGTCGTTCGTCCTGAGCGCAGTCGAAGGACGCTGGCGCTCGCCCTGATGGTCGCGTTCGCGCTTCCGGCCCACGCCGACTCCAACCGCCCGCCGGCGCCCTATGCCTACAAGCAGCTTCCCGATGCCCGGCAGGAAGCGCAGGCCACCGCGCTGATGGGCGAGCTTCGCTGCCTCGTCTGCCAGGGCCAGTCGATCCACGACAGCGATGCCGAGATGGCGGGCGACATGCGCCACCTCGTCCGGACCCGGATCGCGGCGGGGGAGAGCCCCGAAGAGGTGCGCTCCTTCCTCATCGATCGCTATGGTAGCTGGGTCAGCTACCAGCCGCGGCTCGACCGCGAGACCTGGTTCCTGTGGGCCTTTCCCCTGCTTCTGCTGCTCGCGGGCGGGTGGCTGGTCCTTCGCCGTCTCAAGGTGCGCCGCTGATGGGTTACCTCTGGCTCCTCATCCTTCTGATCGTCACCGCCGGCGGGCTGTGGCTGGCGGGCAAGCTTAGCGGTGCGGCGCTGCAAGTGATGCTGGCGACCATGTTCGTTGGCGCCGCCGGCTACGCGCTCCAGGGCAATCCGACGCTGGCCGGCGCGCCCAAGGAGGATGAGGCACCGCCGCCCGCGTTGGCGCTGACTGGTCCGCGCCAGGCGATGCTCGGCACCTTTACCGGGGGCGAGCGCTTCCTGCTGGTCGCCGACGCCTTCGCCCGCCGCGGCAACACCCGTGAGGAAATTGGCGCGGTCAAGGCCGGCCTCAAGCGCTATCCTGACGATCTCGCGCTTCGTATCGGGCTCGCCAATGCGCTGGTCGACCATGCCCAGATGATGACCCCGGCGGCCGAACTCGCGTTCGAGCAGGCACGGGCGCTCAACCCGCGCCACCCGGCGCCTTATTTCTTCGAAGGCCTCGCCCGCGCCCGTGGCGGCGATCCCGAGGCGGGGCTGGCGCTCCTTCGCCGGTCGCTCGCGCTGACCCCCGAGGGCGTCAGTTACCGGCCGATGATCGCGCAAGGAGTGGCGATGCTCAGCGGCGCCATCGCCGAGCAGCAGATGGTCCCGCCGCGCCAGGGCGGCGAGCCCGCACCGACGTCGCCGCCGCCCGCGCCCGCTCGCCGCTGACGTTTCCGGGCGGGAACCCGGGTCGCTGCTGCCGCTATTGCGCTACTGGCCCCGGCCGGTCTCGCCCTGAAGCGCGTCGATCTTCTTGGACGCCTCGGCCTTGCTGAGTGAGGAATCGAATTCCTCGCCCGCTTCCTCGCTAAGCGTCTGGAGATAGGAAGCCTGCGCCCCCGTCATCGGCTCGTCGCCGGTAGTCCAGTGATCCGGGTCCTTGACCGCATTGCCGGTCGGATGGGCCTTGGGATCCTGGTCGATCTTGTCCGTCATTGTCCTGCCTTCTCAAAAACTTGATCTGGCAGGACAACGACGATGTTCTTGTCCTGTTCCGCTTAGGCGGCGGCCTCGAACGGAAGGTCGAGCGCCTCGGCGACGGCCTGGTGGCGGATCTTGCCACCCGACACGTTGAGCCCGTTGGCGAGGTGCGGGTCCTGCCGCATCGCTTCCTCGGCGCCGAGGTTGGCGAGCTTCAGCGCGAAGGGCAGGGTGGCGTTGTTGAGCGCGAAGGCACTGGTCCGTGCCACCGCACCCGGCATGTTCGCGACGCAATAGTGGATGATGCCGTCGACCTCGAACACCGGATCGGCGTGGGTGGTCGCATGGCTGGTCTCGAAGCAGCCGCCCTGGTCGATCGCAATGTCGACGAGCACGCTCCCGCGCTTCATCGTCTTGAGCATGTCGCGGGTGACGAGCTTGGGCGCGGCGGCGCCGGGGACCAGCACCGCGCCGATCACCAGTTCGGCTTCCTCGACCGCCTTGGCGATGGTCGCCTTGGTCGCATAGGCCGTCTTGATCTGACTCGAGAAGAACATGTCGAGCTCGGCCAGCCGCTCCATCGAGATGTCGTAGATGGTGACGTCGGCGCGCATGCCGACCGCCATCTGCGCCGCGTTGACGCCCGAGACACCGCCGCCGAGGATCGCGACCTTCGCCGGGGACACGCCCGGAACGCCGCCCAAGAGCACGCCGCGGCCGCCCTGTTCCTTTTCGAGATAATGGGCGCCGACCTGGACGCTCATCCGGCCCGCGACCTCGCTCATCGGCTTCAGAAGCGGGAGCGAACCCGAGCGGCTGGTCACCGTCTCATAGGCGATGCAGGTCGCGCCCGACTTCATCAGCCCTTCGGCCTGAGGCTTGTCGGCGGCGAGGTGGAGGTAGGTGAAGAGCAGGTGGTGCGGCTTCAGCAGGGCGATTTCCTGCGCCTGCGGTTCCTTCACCTTGACGATCATCTCGGCCTTGTCGAACACGCTCTCGGCGTTCGGCAGGATGGTCGCACCGGCCTTCACATAGGCGCTGTCGGGGCAGTCGATCCCGTTGCCGGCACCGGTCTCCACGAACAGTTCGTGACCGGCCGCGACCAGCTCCTTGACCGAGGCCGGGGTAAGGCCGACACGATATTCGTGGTTCTTGATTTCCTTGGGCACGCCAACGCGCATGGGAAAGATCGCCTTCTGCTGAGTTGTGATGGGTAATGCGTTTCGCGCGCGCCTATAGACCGGGTTTGGCCGGGGATGCCAGCAGCTTGCGGCGAGCCGGGCAGGGGAGAGTCGTGCAATTGCAGGCCCATGAGGCCCCTGCTAGGGGGCGCGCCCGATGAACGTCACCGCTGAAGGTGCTGCCGGCCCCGCTCCCGAAGCGATGACCGAAGGCAGCCAGGGTCATGGCCAGGTACACCACGGGTCGCTCGCCAAATTGATGGTGGGCGCCGTCGGAGTCGTGTTCGGCGACATCGGCACCTCGCCCATCTACGCTTTCCGCGAGACCTTCGCCGGGCACCACCTCCTCGCACCCGACCGGCTCCATATCTATGGTGTCCTCAGCCTGATCTTCTGGTCGATGATGATCATCGTGACTCTGAAATATGTCACGATCATCATGCGCGCCGACAACAAGGGCGAGGGCGGCAGCCTGGCGCTCCTCGCGCTGATCAACCGCTCGACCGGAAGCCCGCGCAAGTGGACCAGCGGGATCATCCTCCTCGGCGTGTTCGCGACCTCGCTTTTCTACGGCGACAGCATGATCACCCCGGCGATCTCGGTCCTGTCGGCGGTCGAGGGATTGACCACGGTCAACCAGGGGTTCGAACCGTTCGTGCTCCCGCTCGCGATCGGGATCCTCATCGGCCTGTTCATGATCCAGAGCCGGGGCACGGCCAAGGTCGGCAACCTCTTCGGGCCGATCATGATCGTCTACTTCATCACCCTCGCGGTGCTCGGCGTGTCGCACCTCGCCGCCCAGCCGCTGCTGGTGGTGGAGATGCTCAATCCCGGCAACGCCGCCGCCTTCTTCCTCGCCGAGCCGCTCCCGGCCTTCATCGCCATGGGCTCGGTCGTGCTCGCCGTCACCGGCGCCGAAGCGCTCTATGCCGACATGGGCCATTTCGGCCGCCAGCCGATCCGCTACGCCTGGGTGCTGGTCCTCGTCTGCCTCCTGCTCAACTATCTCGGCCAGGGTGCGATGCTGCTTTCGGTCTCGCCCGCCGAAGCGCTTGAGCGGGTCAAGAACCCCTTCTTCTTCCTCGCGCCCGACACGCTGCGCCTCCCGCTCGTGCTGCTCGCGACCTGCGCCACGATCATCGCCAGCCAGGCGGTGATCACCGGCGCCTTCTCGGTCACCCAGCAGGCGATCCAGCTCGGCTTCATCCCGCGCCTGCGCATCCGCCACACCAGCGAGACCGCCGCTGGCCAGATCTACATCCCGGCGATCAACTGGGCGCTGATGGTGATGGTGCTGCTGCTGGTGGTGAACTTCCGCTCGAGCTCGAACCTCGCCGCCGCCTACGGCATCGCGGTCACCGGCGCGATGTTCATCGACACCCTGCTGCTGGCGGTGGTCCTCGGTTCGCTGTGGAAGTGGCCGGCGTGGAAGGCCTGGCCGCTCCTCGCGCTCTTCTTCGTCGTCGACCTCGCCTACTTCGGCGCCAACCTTCTCAAGGTCCCGGTCGGCGGCTGGTTCCCGCTGCTGGTCGGCGCCATCGCCTTCACCATGCTGACCACCTGGGCCCGCGGCCGCCAGCTGATGCTGCTGCGCATGGCCGAGGCGAGCCTGCCGATGGAAGTGTTCGTGAAGTCCGCCGCGAGCAGCGCGACGCGCGTCCCCGGCACCGCCGTCTTCATGACCAGCTCGGCCAAGGGCGTGCCCCACGCGCTGCTCCACAATCTCAAGCACAACAAGGTGCTGCACGAGCGCGTGATGCTGCTGACCGTCCGGATCGAGGACGTGCCCTATGTGCCGGTCGAGAAGCGGATGGAGACTCAGGACTATACGGCGGGCTTCTTCCGCGTGATCCTGCGCTACGGCTTCATGGACGAGCTCAATGTCCCCCAGGACCTCGGCAAGCTCGAAGGCTGCGGCCCGGCCTGCAAGATGATGGACACCAGCTTCTTCCTCGCGCGTCAGACGCTCATCTCGACGTCGCGCCCGGGCATGGCGAGCTGGCGCGAACGGCTGTTCGCTTGGATGCTTCGCAACTCGGAAAGCGCGATGGAATTCTTCAAGCTTCCGCCCAACCGGGTGGTCGAGCTGGGCAGCCAGGTCGAAATCTGACCCCCTGACACGCGTCGTCCCGGCGAAGTCCGGAACCGCGTCGCCGAACGCGCATACCTCTTGAGGTCCCGGCCACCGCCGGGACGACGCAACTTTCGGTGCGGTTCGGGGCTTCACCGCGCATGGATCAACTCGCCTCCTGGGTCGCGACCATCGCGACCATCACTGCCGCCTGCTTCACCGCCTCGAACCTCGGCAGCCGGATTACCGGCATCGGCTTCATCATCTTCACCATCGGCTCGCTCGCCTGGTTCACCACCGGACTGCTGACCGGGCAGCCGGCGCTGATGTGGACCAATGTCGTGATGACCCTGCTCAACGCCTTCGGCGTCTATCGCTGGCTCGGCCGTCAGGCGAAGCTCGAGGAGGGCG
Organism: Sphingomonas sp. SP2; assembly: GCF_058313385.1. NCBI lineage: Bacteria > Pseudomonadati > Pseudomonadota > Alphaproteobacteria > Sphingomonadales > Sphingomonadaceae > Sphingomonas > Sphingomonas sp. SP2. The sequence goes on from NZ_JBZFLD010000001.1 coordinate 1,875,430, forward strand.
CCAGTCGCGCCGCCGAAAAATCGCGCGAGCTCAGCAGCGAGACCCTGTTCCCGGCCTCGACCCTGACGGCCGCCAAGCTCAAGGCGCGTGACGGGAGCGACCTTGGCACCTGCGTCGACGCGATGGTCGGCTGCAACAGCGGAAGCCTGTCCTATCTGGTCGTCGCCGAGGGCGGCATGGCCGGGGTGGGGGAGACCATCCGCCGGGTCGACTGGCACGGCCTCAAGGTCCACGACGGCGCGGTGAACAGCGACATCGAAACCGCGGCCTTTGCGCGCCTGCCCGAACTTCCCCGCGACAACTGGCCGGGCCGGTGAGCGGCGCGCTGATCGTCACCGCCGGGCTCGGCCGCGAGGACTTTGCCTGGCTCGACGGCGAACGGCGGACCTATTTCCCGCCCGAGCGCAACCAGCTGAGCGCCCACCTCACCATGTTCCATGCTCTCCCGCCCTCGGCCGAGGCGGAGGCCGCGCGCCTGTTGTCCGAACTGTCTCGGCGGGCTCCGCCCAAAGCGACCGTCGCCGGACTGATGAACCTTGGCCGCGGAGTCGCCTACCGAATCGCGTCCGAAGAACTCGAGAAGATCCGGGGCGAGATCGCCGAGCATTTCCACGGCTATCTGAGCGCGCAGGATTCGCAGGGCTGGCGTCCGCACGTCACCGTCATGAACAAGGCCGAGCCCGCCGCCGCCAAGGCCGTGCTCCGGACCCTCGAATCGCAATTCGGGCCGCGACCCCTGAAGATCGCGGCCCTCGAACTGCATCGCTATCTCGGCGGGCCGTGGGAGCGGCTCGGCCGCTGGCCCTTCCGGCCCTAGCTGAGGTCGCCCACGCCGTCGCAGGAGAGATCGAACGCCGCCATGCCGCTCTCGAGCACGCTCGCGAGCATCGGCATCTCGAGAAACTGGTCGACGACGTTGCCGGCGCGAATCTCGTCGGTCGCCTCGGCGATCGCCTCGTCCCAGTCGCTCGCCTCGTAGGTGCCCTGGCCGACCCAGCAGAAGGCGAGGAGCTCGGCCTGCTGGTCCTCGGCAAGGTCGTCGATCGCCGCGCGAAGCTCTTCCTCGACGCCATCGTTGATGTCGTCGTCGAGCACCGACAGCGCTTCGCCATCCTCGCCGTCGACATTGTCCGCATCCTCGTCCGCGTCATAATCGGACGGCACCTGCGCCTCATATTCCTTGGCGCGCAGGATGATCCGGCACAGGGTGTCGATGGGGGTCAGCGGGTCCATGATAAAGTCTCTCCTTTGGCCTGCGTAACACAGGGTGGGGGAGACCGGTTCCTTCTCCGTTGACCGCTCCGAAACCCCCGCCTATATGCCCGCCCGCCATCACGGCGCCTCGACTGCGGGGCGGAGTAGCTCAGCTGGTTAGAGCAGCGGAATCATAATCCGCGTGTCGGGGGTTCAAGTCCCTCCTCCGCTACCACGTCGGTCACGCCCGATGGTGAACTGAAAACCCGCATGGGGGGCAACATAGCCCGGTGCGAAGCGCAAATGCTTCGTTCCCGCCCCCCAGAGGATCAACCGGAAGGAATTATCCTATGGCGAGCACGCTCGTCACGATGCAGCAACTGCTCGAAGCTGGCGCCCACTTCGGCCACCAGACCCACCGCTGGAACCCGCGGATGAAGCCGTACATCTTCGGCGACCGCAACGGCGTTCACATCATCGACCTCTCGCAGAGCGTTCCGCTGTTCGCCCGCGCGCTCGACTTCGTCCAGCAGAGCGTCGCTCGCGGCGGCAAGGTGCTGTTCGTCGGCACCAAGCGCCAGGCGCAGGACGCCGTGGCCGAGGCCGCGCAGCGTTCGGGCCAGCATTTCGTCAACCATCGCTGGCTCGGCGGCATGCTGACCAACTGGAAGACCATCTCCAACTCGATCAAGCGCCTCAAGAGCCTCGAGGAGCAGCTGTCGGGTGACACCGCCGGTCTGACCAAGAAGGAAGTCCTGCAGCTCACCCGCGAGCGTGACAAGCTCGAGAAGAGCCTCGGCGGCATCCGTGACATGGGCGGCCTGCCCGACGTCATGTTCGTGATCGACACCAACAAGGAAGAGCTGGCGATCAAGGAAGCCAACGTCCTCGGCATTCCGGTCGTCGCGATCCTCGACTCGAACTCGAACCCCGAAGGCATCGCCTTCCCGGTCCCGGGCAACGACGACGCCAGCCGCGCCATCCGACTCTATGCCGACGCGATCGCCGAAGCGTCGCTCGCCGGCAAGTCGGGCAATGCGCAGCGCCAGGGTGTCGACATCGGCGCCATGGCCGAGCCGCCGGTCGAAGCCGCGGTCGAGGCGTAAGCCCTTTTCAGAGCGGCCCTTCGACTACGCGCTTCGCGCTCCGCTCAGGACCAACGAGTCTTGAAAGCACAACATCGTTCGTCCTGAGCGTAGTCGAAGGACGCTCGGACGAACGGCTCCACAAAGGAATTCCAAATGGCTGACATCACGGCCGCAATGGTCAAGGAACTGCGCGAGCGCTCGGGCGCCGGCATGATGGACTGCAAGAAGGCGCTGGCCGAGACCGGCGGCGACATCGAGGCGGCGATCGACTGGCTGCGCGCCAAGGGTCTCGCTTCGGCGGGCAAGAAGGCCGGCCGCACCGCCGCCGAGGGTCTCGTCGGCGCGGCCGTCGACGGCACCAAGGGCGTGGTCGTCGAGGTCAACTCGGAAACCGACTTCGTCGCCAAGAACGAGCAGTTCCAGGGCTTCGTCCGCGACGTGACGCAGCTTGCGCTGCAGACCGGCGACGACGTCGAGGCGCTCAAGAAGGCGTCGATGCCGAACGGCAAGACGGTCGAGGAAGCGCTGACCGAGAACATCGCCACCATCGGCGAGAACCAGAACCTGCGCCGCGCCAAGAGCCTTTCGGTGAGCCAGGGCCGCGTCGTCTCCTACGTCCACAACGCTGCGGCGCCGGGCATGGGCAAGATCGGCGTCCTGGTCGCGCTCGAGGGCGACGCCCCGGCCGACAAGCTCGAAGCCATCGGCCGCCAGCTCGCCATGCACATCGCCGCGGCCAACCCGCTGGCGCTGACCGGCGACGACATCGACCCGGCCGTGATCGAGCGTGAAGCCGCGATCGCCCGCGAGAAGAATGCCGACAAGATCGCCGGCAAGCCGGCCGACATCGCCGAGAAGATCCTCAAGGGTCCGGTCGACAAGTTCCGCAAGGAATCGGCGCTGCTCAGCCAGGCGGTCGTGTTCGACGGCAAGACCCCGGTCCAGGACTGGGTCGCCGGTGAAGCCAAGTCGGCCGGCGGCAACGTCACCGTCAAGGACTTCGTCCGCTTCCAGCTCGGCGAAGGCATCGAGAAGCAGCAGAGCGACTTCGCTGCCGAAGTCGCCGCCGCCGCCGGCGTCGCGTAAGACATCTTGCCCCTCCCCCTCGGGGGAGGTGGCAGCCGAAGGCTGACGGAGGGGTTTGCGGTGCGCGCGGCGAACCCCTCAGTCACTTCGTGACAGCTCCCCAGAAGGGGAGCGGCAAGTCTGCACTTCCCAACGGGGCGGGGGCTGCATAGAAGCGCCTCCGCCCCGTTTCGCTTGCTGGAGACCGATCGCCCCATGCCCCGCCGCTTCAACCGCATCCTTCTGAAGCTGTCGGGCGAGGCGTTGATGGGCCCCGGCCAGTTCGGCATCGATCCCTCGACCGTCGCCGCCATGGCCGCCGAGGTGAAGGCCGCCAAGGAAGCCGGCTTCGAACTCTGCCTCGTCATCGGCGGTGGCAATATCTTCCGCGGCATGGCCGGCGCCGCCAAGGGCATGGACCGGGCCCAGGCCGACTACATGGGCATGCTCGCGACCGTGATGAACGCGCTCGCGGTCCAGAATGCGCTCGAGCAGATGGGCGTCGAGACCCGCGTCCAGTCGGCGATCAAGATGGACCAGGTGTGCGAGCCGGTCATCCGCCGCCGTGCCGAACGCCACCTCGCCAAGGGCCGCGTGGTGATCTTCGCCGCGGGCGTCGGCTCGCCTTACTTCACCACCGATACCGGCGCCGCGCTCCGCGCCGCCGAGATGAAGTGCAATGCGCTCTTCAAGGGCACCAGCGTCGACGGCGTCTATTCGGCCGACCCCAAGAAGGTCGCCGACGCCAAGCGCTTCGACACCATCGGCTTCGACCGGGTGCTCGCCGAAGATCTCAAGATCATGGACGCGGCCGCGGTCGCCTTGTGCCGTGACAATGACATTCCGATCGTCGTTTTCAACATCCGCGAGCCGGGCAATCTCGCCAAGGTGCTGGCGGGCGAAGGCGTTGCGACGATCGTTCAGGACCAGGAGGGAAACTGACCAATGCCAGCCTATGACAAGGCCGATATCCAGCGCCGCATGACGGGCGCCGTCGAAGCGCTCAAGAGCGACCTCGGCGGTCTTCGCACCGGCCGCGCCTCGACCGCTTTGCTCGATCCGGTGCAGGTCGAGGTCTATGGCGCCAAGATGCCGCTCAATCAGGTTGCGACCGTCTCGGTCCCCGAGCCGCGGATGATCTCGGTGCAGGTGTGGGACCGCTCGAACATCACCTCGGTCGAAAAGGCGATCCGTTCGGCCGGCCTCGGCATCAACCCGATCACCGACGGGCAGATGATCCGCCTGCCGATCCCCGACATGACCGAGGAGCGCCGCAAGGAGCTCGCCAAGCTCGTCAGCCAATATGCCGAGAAGGCCCGGGTCGCGGTCCGCAACGTTCGCCGCGACGCGATGGACGCGCTGAAGACCGACGAGAAGAAGAAGGAAATCGCCGAGGACGAGCACAAGCGCCTCGACACCGAAGTCCAGAAGATGACCGACGACACGATCAAGGAGGTCGATGCGGCGGCTGCGGCCAAGGAAAAGGAAATCCTCGGCAAGTGAGGTCGCGTCGAACCGGTACCGTGCTTCGACTTCGCTCAGCACGAACGAGCTGAACGTGTCCGACCCCATCGTTCGTCCTGAGCGGAGCGCGGAGCGCGACGTCGAAGGGCAAAGGGCGATCCCCCGCCACGTCGCCATCATCATGGACGGCAACGGCCGCTGGGCCGCCAAGCGCTCGCTGCCGCGGGTCGCCGGGCATCGCGCCGGGGCCGAGGCCGTGCGCCGGACGATGCAGGCAGCGGTCGACAGCGGGGTCGAGGTCCTCACCCTCTACGCCTTCTCGAGCGAGAACTGGCGGCGCAGCGAGGACGAGGTCAGCGACCTCAAGGGCCTGATGCGCTTCTACCTCGAGCGCGAGCTCGGCACGCTCCAGAAGGAGAAGGTCCGCCTTCAGCTGATCGGCGAGCCCGCGGCCTTCGGCAACGAGCTTTACGATCGCCTCCAGCGTGCGGTCGAGGAAACCGCCGCAAACGACCGGCTGACCCTGGTCGTGGCGCTCAACTATGGCAGCCAGGCTGAACTAGTCGGCGCCGCGCGCGAGCTTGCCCGCCAGGCCGCCGCAGGGACGCTCGACCCCGAGGGCATCGACGTGCCGATGCTCGAGAGCCTGCTCCACACCCGCGACCTTCCGCCGCTCGATCTCCTGATCCGGACTTCGGGTGAGGTGCGGCTGTCGAACTTCCTGCTGTGGCAGGCGGCCTATGCCGAGCTTCATTTCACCGACGTCCTGTGGCCGGACTTCGACGAGGCGGCGTTCGGCGCCGCGCTCGCCGAATTCGCCCGGCGCCAGCGGCGGTTCGGCGGCCGATGAACGAAGTCGCACTGCGCTCCGTCACGGGCGTGCTGATGATCCTGACCGCGCTCACCGCCGAATGGTTCGGCGGGACCGCCTTCGCGATCCTCGTCGCTGCGGCCGCGACCGCCATCTATTACGAATGGTCGAAGATGGTCCGGGGCTGGGGCCTCGGTTGGCATGTCGCCGGCTTCATCTTTGCCTTGCTCCCAGCGCTCGCCCTCCTTTGGGTGCGCGAGCGGGCAGGGGTGCCGGTTGGGTCAAAGGGCTTCGAACTCGTCCTCTGGGCCTTCATCGTCACCTGGAGCGCCGACATTGGCGCTTTCTTCACCGGACGCACCTTCGGCGGGCCCAAGCTCGCGCCGACGATCAGCCCCAACAAGACAATCTCCGGCCTTGTCGGCGGCCTTGTCGCGGCAACGCTCCTGTCTGGCATCTGGGCGGTGAACCGCCAGCTCGACTGGGCCTGGCTGGTGCTCGCGCCCGTCTTCGCCGCGGCGGCGGCGGCGGGCGACCTGTTCGAAAGCTGGATGAAGCGCAAGGCTGGGGTCAAGGACAGCGGGCGGATCCTGCCCGGCCACGGCGGCGTGTTCGACCGGCTCGACGGGCTGGTCCCGGTCGCCGTCCTCACCGCGCTGGCGGTGCTCGCGGGTCTCGGCTGATGAAGCGCATCGCCATCCTCGGCGCGACCGGCTCGATCGGCCGCTCGACCCTCGATCTCGTCGAAGCCGCACCCGAACGTTTTGCCGTCACCGCACTGACCGCGGCGACCAACGTCGCGCAGCTCGCCGACGATGCGCGCCGGACCCGCGCCGAACTGGCGGTCATCGCGGACCAATCCCGCCTTGCCGAACTCGAAGCGGCACTCGCGGGCTCTGGGATCCGCGCCGCGGCGGGCGAAGCGGCGCTCGCCGAAGCGGCGACCTCGGCCGACCTCGTCATCGCCGCGATCGTCGGCACCGCCGGGCTCGCCCCGGTCATGGCGGCGGTCCGCGCCGGCAAGACCATCGGCCTCGCCAACAAGGAAGCGCTCGTCTCGGCGGGCGAGCTGATGCTCGAGGAGGCCCGCCGCACCGGTGCGACCCTGCTTCCTATCGACAGCGAACATAATGCGATCTTCCAGTGCCTTGCGGGCCAGGATTGCGACCGCGTCTCGCGCCTGATCCTGACCGCGAGCGGCGGACCCTTCCGCACTTTCACGGCCGAACAGATGGCCCGCGTCACCCCGGCGCAGGCGGTCGCGCATCCCAATTGGTCGATGGGCGCCAAGATCAGCGTCGACAGCGCGACCATGATGAACAAGGGGCTCGAGCTGATTGAGGCGCACCACCTGTTCGCGCTGCCCGAGAGCCGGATCGACATCCTCGTCCACCCGCAGTCGGTCATCCACAGCCTCGTTGAATATGCCGATGGCTCGATGCTGGCGCAGCTCGGCTCGCCCGACATGCGCGTTCCAATCGGCCATATCCTCGCCTTTCCCGAGCGGATGGCGACCGGCGCGCGGCGGCTCGACCTGCTTGCAGTCGCGCGGCTCGATTTCGAGGCGCCCGATCCGTTGCGCTTCCCCGCGCTCCGGCTTGCCCGCGAGGCGCTTCGCCGCGGCGGGGCGGCGCCGCTCACTCTGAACGCGGCGAACGAGGTCGCAGTCGAGGCCTTCCTCGGCGGCGCAATTCACTTTGCCGCCATCGCCGAACTGGTAGAGAAGATGCTGACCGATATGGACAGGCCACTTCCGACCAGCATCCCCGATGTCCTCGCGCTCGACGCCGAGGTGCGCGTGCGTGCCCGCGAAGCGCTTCGGGATGTTGCTGCCTGATGCTCGAAACGCCGCCTATCTGGTTCATCCTGCTGGCGTTTCTCGCGGCTCTTGGCCCGCTCGTCTTCATCCACGAATATGGCCATTACATCGTCGGCCGCTGGTTCGGGATCGGGGCGGACACCTTCTCGATCGGCTTCGGCCGCGAGGTCGCGGGCTGGACCGACAAGCGCGGAACCCGCTGGAAGGTCGGCTGGCTGCCGCTTGGCGGCTACGTCAAGTTCGCGGGCGACATGGACCCGGCCTCGATGGGCAAGGACCTCGACAGCCTGCCCCCGGACGAGCGGCTCCGCGCCTTCCACGCGAAACCCGTGTGGCAGCGCGCGCTGGTCGTCGCGGCGGGACCGATCGCCAATTTCATCCTGGCAGTCCTGATCTTCGCCGCCTTCATCGCCGTCTATGGAGCGCCGCGCACCCCGGCGGTGATCGCGACCGTCCTGCCGGGCTCGCCAGCCGCGGTGGCCGGGCTTCGGCCGGGGGATCGGATCCTTTCCGCCAACGGCAGCGCGATCGACGACTTCAACGAACTGTCCGACTATGCCCGGCTTCGCCCCGGTGAGCAGATCACGCTGACCGTCACCCGCGACGGCGTCGCCCGCGACGTCTCGACCAACCTCGCCACGGTGATGGAGGAGGATCGGTTCGGACAGAAGTTCCGCATCGGCCGCCTCGGCATCGGCTCGCCCAAGCGGGTCTACGAGAAGGTCGGCCCGCTCGCGCTCCTGCCGGAGGCCGTGAAGGTCACCGGCAATGTCATCGAGGGGACCGCGCTCGGCCTGTGGCAGATCGTCACCGGCCGACGTCCGCTGACCGAGCTCGGCGGTCCAATCAAGATGGCGCAGGTCGCCGGCCAGGTCGCCAGCATCGGCATGTTCGAATTCGTGCAGCTGCTGGCCTTCTTCTCGATAAACCTCGGGTTCATCAATCTCCTGCCAGTCCCGATGCTCGACGGGGGACATCTCGCGCTTTACGCGGTCGAGGCGGCTCGCCGCCGTCCGCTGGAAGCGCAGGCGCAGGAGTGGCTGTTTCGCGGCGGACTGGCCGCTCTTCTGACCTTGATGCTGGTCGCGACCTTCAACGATTTGGGGTCGATCGGTCTGTGGCAGGCATTGGGGCGATTGTTGGGCTGACGTACGCTTGATTAAAGCAGGTTGGCGGGGCAGGGGCCGCCCGCTAGAGGCAAGCAGGCATTCGCAAAGCCGTCCGAACGGACGCATCATCAGGCATTTTCCGATGGCGGGGAACGATTACGTGAGTTCAGAGGCGAACAAGGCTTTGACCAGGCGGACGCAGGCAGCGCTGCTGCTCGGCACCATCATCGGCGGTTGGACCGCTCCGGCACTGGCCCAGACGGCCGCGTCGGCGACCACGGCCCCGGCGCCCCAGGCGGCGCCAGCCCCGGCCCCGGCCGTGGCCCAGCAGCGGATCATCCGTAGCGTCGCGGTCCGCGGCGCGCAGCGGCTGGAGGCGGAAACAGTCCGCTCCTATTCGCAGCTCCAGCCCGGCCAGCCCTACGACAGCGAGACGCTCGATGCGGCGATCAAGGCGCTGTACGACACCGAGCTGTTCCAGGATGCGCAGATCACCGGCGTCGACACCGGCAACCTCGTCATCGAGGTGCGCGAGAATCCGGTCGTCAACCGCATCGTCCTCGAGGGCAACAAGCGCCTCAAGGAAGACAAGATCCGCCCCGAGATCCGGCTCGCGCCGCGGCAGATCTTCACCCGCTCCAAGGTCCGCGCCGACGTCGAGCGCATCATCGAGCTCTACAAGCGCCAGGGCCGCTACGGCGCCCGGGTCGAGCCGAAGATCGTCAACCTCGACCAGAACCGCGTCGACCTGGTGTTCGAGATCCGCGAAGGCGACCTCAGCAAGGTCCGCGCGATCAACATCATCGGCAACGACAAATTCTCCGACGGCCAGCTCCGCAAGGAGATGTACACGCGGGAATCGGGCGGCCTGCTCGGCTTCCTCAAGTCCAACGACACCTATGATCCCGACCGTCTCGCGGCCGACCAGCAGAAGCTTCGCGCTTTCTACCTGACTCAGGGCTATGCCGACTTCCGCGTCGTCTCGGCGCTCGCCGAGTTGACCCCGGACCGCCGCGACTTCGTCATCACCTACGTCGTCGAGGAAGGCCCGCGCTACAAGTTCGGCGACATCGCCGCCGAATCCGAACTGCGCGACTTCAAGAACGACACGATCCTGGCGCTCGCCGGAATCAAGAAGGGCGACTGGTTCAACGCCAAGGCGATCGAGGACGCGGTCACCCGTCTCAACGAATCGGCGGGTCTCCTCGGCTACGCCTTCACCGAGATCGACCCGGCCTATGACCGCCAGGCCGACACACGGACGATGAACATCACCTTCCGGGTGGGCGAGACCCCGCGCACCTACGTCGACCGGATCAACGTCAGCGGCAACACCGGCACCCGCGACAAGGTCATCCGCCGCGAATTCCGCGTCAACGAGGGCGATGCCTTCAACACCCTCAAGGTGAAGCGCAGCCAGGACCGCATTCAGAGCCTCGGCTACTTCCAGGAGAAGCTGGAAGTGAAGCAGGAGCAGGTCGCTCCGGACCGGGTCGCGCTCAATGTCGACGTCGAGGAGAAGCCGACCGGCCAGCTCCAGGTGTCGGCGGGCTATTCGAGCCTCGAGCGCTTCATCCTCGCGCTGTCGGTCGAGCAGAACAACTTCCGCGGCATGGGCCAGTCGCTCTCCGCGGGCGTCAACTATTCGCGCTATTCGAAGTCGGTGAACCTCGGCTTCACCGAGCCTTATCTGTTCGACAAGCAGATCCTGCTCGGCGGCCAGATCTATCGCCGCGACTTCAGCAGCTTCAACTATATCGGTAGCGAGCGGAACCGGACCTACAGCCAGGTCCAGACCGGTGGCGGCTTCTCGCTCGGTTTCCCGATCAACGAATATATCAACTTCGGGACCCGCTACACGCTCAACCTCGACGACATCACGCTCGACAAGGATACCTTCTACACCGACCTCGACGGCAGCGGCCCGGGTGGCCTCGTCTGCGATCCCGCCAAGGCCGGCCAGTATCTCTGCGACGAGTTGGGCAAGCGAACCACCTCGCTGGTCGGCTACAGCCTGGTCTATGACAACACCAACGGCATCCGCGCGACCCGCGGCCAGCGGATGGTGTTCAGCCAGGACTTCGCCGGTCTCGGCGGCTCGGTGAAGTATCTGCGCCAGCGCGCCGAAGCGACAAAATATTGGGGCCTCGGCCGCGGCTTCATCCTCTCGGCGCGCGCCGAGGGCGGTTACATCCATGCGCTCGAGAAGGCCCGTCGTCCGGAGCTCGACCCGATCCGCATCTCGGACCGCTTCTTCACGCCGCAGCTGCGCGGGTTCGACCTGCGCGGCATCGGCCCGCGCATCCGCCGCACCAACTATACGGGTGACGGCACGACGCTCGAGGAGAAGGGCCGGATCACCGACGCGCTCGGCGGCCGCGCTTACTACCAGGGCCGGCTCGAGCTCGAGCTCCCGCTCGGCGCGGGCGCGCGTAACCTCGGCCTCCGCCCGTCGGCCTTCATCGACGTCGGTTCGCTGTTCAAGCTGCGCTCGCCGACGCTGGCGAACGTGCCGGGCGTCTGCACCTTCGTGGTCGGCACCGGTGACACCGCCACCGTCACCAACATCCCGCTGGTCGCGGGCCAGAGCCAGAGCAATTGCGCGACCCTCCCGGGCCGTCCGACCGGCTCGGCCGACCCGACCTTCACCCCCGGCTATCGCGAGGAATATCTCGGCGACAGCGCCAAGCCGCGTCTCTCGATCGGCATCGGCGTCAACTGGACCTCGCCCTTCGGCCCGCTCCGCATCGACCTCGCCAAGGCGATCCTGAGCCAGGAAGGCGACGACACCAAGCTCTTCCAATTCAACGTAGGGACTGCATTCTGATGACCAACAAGTTCGTGCTTGCGGCGCTCGGCGTCGTTGCCGTGGCCGCTCCGGCCGCCGCCCAGAACCGCCTTCCGGCCGCAGTGATCGCGGTGGTCGACACCGACCGCATCTACACCGAGTGCACCGCCTGCAAGTCGGCCGTGTCGCAGCTGCAGACCCAGGCCAATTCGATCCGTTCGCGCCAGCAGGCGCTGGCCGCCCCGATCGAGACCGAGGGCAAGGCCATCCAGGCCGCCGTCGACGCGCTCCCGGCCGCCCAGAAGCAGAACCCGCCGGCGGCCCTTTCGCAGCGCGTCCAGCGCTGGCAGCAGTCGCAGCAGACCGCGAACCAGGAGCTCGCCCGCCTGCAGCAGAACCTCCAGTCGACGCAGGCCAATGTCCGCCAGCAGATCGACGCTCGCCTCGGCCCGATCATCAACCAGGTCATGACCCAGAAGGGCGCCAACGTGTCGATCGACACCAATGCGACCCTCGCCCGCGCCAACAGCGTCGACATCACCACCGATGTCCTCGCCGCGCTGAACCAGCAGCTTCCGTCGGTCAGCGTCACTCCGCTGCCGCAGCAGGCCGCGCCGGCGCAGCAGCAGCGTCCGCAGGGCCGCTAAGCCGATGAGCGACGGGGGCAGCACCACCAGCAACGCGCCGCGCGACATTCGTGCGGTGATGGCGGCGCTGCCCCATCGCTATCCCATGCTGCTCGTTGACCGGGTCGCCGAACTGGTCCCGGATGAGCGCATCACCGCCATCAAGGCGGTGACGATCAACGAGCAATTCTTCCAGGGGCATTTCCCCGGCCGTCCGATCATGCCGGGCGTGCTGATCGTCGAGGCGATGGCGCAGGCCGCCGGCGTGCTCGCGGTCGAGAGCCTCGGCCTCGCCGGCTCTGGCAAGCTCGTCTACTTCATGGCGATCGACGGGGCGAAGTTCCGTACGCCGGTCGAGCCGGGCTGCCTGCTCGAGCTGAAGGTCAGCTTCGTCCAGAAGCGCAGCAGCGTCTGCAAGTTCGCCGGCCAGGCCTTCGTCGACGGCAAGCTTGCCGCCGAGGCCAATTTCACGGCGATGATCGCCGATCCGCCGAAGCACTGAGCGTCCAGCCGGTCGCTGCCGGCTCGACCCCGAACACCTGCCGGAATGCCGCCGATCCGAGGATCGCGTCCGGCGTGCCGTCGGCCACCAGCTTCCCGTGTCCCAGCATCAGCAGGCGGTCGAAGCCGCCCACCAGTGACAGATCGTGGACCGAGGCGATCACTGCGGCGCCCTCGCGCGCGATGTCGTCCAGCAGCGCAAGCGTACGCAGGGCCCAGGCCGGGTCGAGGTTGGACAGGGGCTCGTCGAGCAGCAGAAGTCTGGGCCGCGGCGCGAGCGCCCGGCCGAGGAGCGCGCGCGCCCGTTCGCCCGTCGACAGTCGGTCGACGGCCCGCTCCGCCAGGGCCTCGAGATCGAGGATCGCCAGCAATTCCTCCACTCGCGCCGGATCGGGCCGGTCGAGCCCTAGCGCGACGACGTCGCGCACCGGGATCGGCCACGCCATGTCGCGGGACGCAGGAAGAAAGGAGAGCAAGGCGCGGCGACGCGCGGGGCTGAGCAAGCGCAGGCTCTCGCCGCCGATTTCGAGCGCGTCCGCCTCGCCGTCGATCCCCGCGAGCGCCCTCAGCAGGCTGGTCTTGCCGCTGCCGTTCGGCCCGATCAGCCCGATGCGCTCGCCCGGCGATACGGCAAGATCGAGCGGGGCGAGCCTGCCGGGAACGGCGAGGCCGCGCGCTTCCAGGAGTGACGTCATGCCGTCAGCCTCCAGCGCATCCGCAGCAGCACCCAGAGGAAGAGCGGGGTGCCGGCAACCGCGGTCACCAACCCGAGCGGGATGCTCCGGCCAAGCGGGGCGACGCGGGTGAGGAGGTCGGCGGCGGTCAGCAGGATCGCCCCGAGGAGCGCGGCGGGGAGGAGCGCCCGTCCCGGATGCCCGCGGGTCCAGCGCCGCGCGATGACGGGGGCGATCAGCCCGATGAAGCCGACCGCGCCCGCAACCGCGACGCAGGCCCCGACCGCAATCGCCGCGGCGATGACGACCTCGCGCTGGAGCCGTCGCGGATCGGTGCCGAGCGAGGCGGCGACATCCTCCCCGAGGGTCAGCCGGTCGAGCGCGCCGGCACGGGTCGCAAGGAAGGCGCAGGCCAGCCCGGCAGGAATGAGCGCGGCGGCGGCCTGGGGGAGGCTGCGGTCGACGAGGCTTCCCATCAACCAGTCGAACGCCTCGTAGAAAGCGAAGGGCGAGGGGGCGAGGGCGAGCGCGAGACTGGTCGCGGCCCCGGCGGCGAGGCTGATGGCGAGGCCGGCGAGGAGCAGAGTGGATGTATCCGAGCGCCGTCCGGCAAGTGCGAACAGCAGGAAGAGGGCAAGGCCCGCCCCCGCGGCGCCGCTCGCGCCCATGGCGAGCGGACTGACGAAGCCGAGGAAGCTGCTCCCGACCACCGCGCCCAGTGCCGCGCCGCTGCTCGCGCCGGTAAGGTCGGGCGAGGCGAGGGGGTTGGCGAACAAGGCCTGCAGCGCCGCGCCGGTCAGCCCCAGCGTCGCGCCATAGCCGAGCGCGAGGAGCAGACGGGGCAGGCGAAGCTCGACAAGGACGAGATTGCGGACGGCACCCGGGCCTTCGAGCGGGCCAAGCGGCCAGAGCATCGCCAGCGCGGCCAGGACGAGCAGCAGGCCAAAGCCGAAGAGCGGTGCCGGGCTCCGGGTCACCGCCGCAGCTTCCTCAGCCGGGTGACCTCGGCCAGCATCGGCAGACCGCCGCAGGTCCAGGGGCGGCCATCGGTGGATATTGTTCGGTCCTGCAGTCGGCGCACCAGCGGATGGGCGAACCAGGCCGTGGCGCGGCTCGCCTGGCGCGCGCGATAATCGCTTCGGATCAACAAGCTGGGCGGGCTTGCTGCGAGCTCTTCCAAGGACAGGCGATTGCCACGAAGCGCCCGCTGGCGATAGCCCGCGAGCGCGAGCCAGCGCGCGCCGAGCCCGTCTGGGGCAAGGCTCAGCCCGCCGCCGGTGGCGAAGGCCGCGTCGCGCAGGGGCGGGCGGCTGGCCTCGAGCCGGGCGAGCCACGCCCGCCAGGGCCGTGCCGCCTCGGGCCGGCCGAGCGCGGCGGCGACCTGTTCGGCCTGCCCGACCGTCTCACGCGGGGTTGCGGCATAAGCGAGGTCGAGGAAACGATAGCCGAGCTTTCCCGCCAGCGCCGCCCGGGCCCGGCCGCTTCCCCCCATCGAGAGGATCAGGGTGGGGCGCCGCGGGGCGACGCTTTCGAGGCTGCCGTCGTTGCGCGGATAGCGCCGCGCCCGCTGCCACAGGGCGGTCTCGTCGGGCGTTTGGCTGAGATGGCTGACCGAGACGATCTGCTCCGGCCGCGCGAGCAGCAGGAGCAGTTCGTCGGTGCACAGGTTGAGCGACGCGGCGCGGACGGCCGCGTCAGCCGCCAAGGCCAAGGCGAATGCCGGCATAGGCCGTCCTCCCTTCCGAGCGATAGCCGACCACGTCGACCGCTTTGTCGTCGAAGGCATTGGCTACCCGCGCGAAGACCTCCGCCTTGTCGCCCAGCATGTAGCCGACCCGCGCGCTTGCCAGCCAGTAGGGGCTGAGCCGGACCAGCGGGGCCGGGAAAAGGTCGAAGTCGCGGTCGCGGCGCGATCCGGTGTAGCTCAGCGCAGCGCCATAGCGGAAAGCGCCCGCCACGCCGTCGGCGGCGATTGACCCGCTTCGGCGCGGTCGGCGAAGCTCGCGCCCGGCGGGCTCGCTGGCATCGAGCGTCGCGAAGGTCGCGGTGAGATTGAGCCAATCGCCCGGGCTGTAGCCGGCTTCAAGCTCTACCCCCTGCCGCTTGCTCCGTCCCTCCGCATTCTCCGCCGAGGACAGGCCCGAGACGGGATCGTAGCTGTCGATGATCTCGTTGCGAAGCCGCTGGCGGTAGACGGTCGCGGCCGCGCGCCACGGGCCCTGATGACAGCGCAGCGAGACTTCGCCGCCCCGGCTGCGTTCGGGGCGAAGCGCCGGATTGCCCTGAAAGCTTCCGGGGAAGAAGCCGTAGAGGTCGAAGAAAGTCGGCTGCGCGATCCCCTCGCCCCAGTTGGCCGCGAGTTGCAGCCCGCCGCCGATTGTGACCAGCGCGCCCACGCGGACCGTGGTCGCATCGCGAAAATCGCTGAACGCATCGTGGCGAAGCGCCACCGTCGCAACCACCGGCCCCGCCTCGCCGCGATATTCGCCGGTCACCGCCGATTGCTCGCGCGAGCGGCGCTGATTGGTGAAGCCGCCGTAGATGGTGTCGGAGGCGCGGAACTTCTCCTCGCTCCATTCCCCCGCAACGGTCAGCCGGTGGGCGATGCCACCCGCTTCGATCCGGCGGCCGATCTCGCCCGTGAGCGTGTCGCGCCGGCCCTTGGTGCGGTTCTGCCCCGCATCGTCGAGGAGGTTGCGATTCCGCGAGCTCAGCCGCGAGACGCCGGCCGAAGCGGTCCAGCCATCCTGTTCGAAGCGGAGGCCGAACCGCCCCGCGCCAAGCCGGTTGCGGCTTTCATCGCCGGTGTCGGCGCGGACGAAGAAGACGGGATCGAACCCGTCGAACTCCGACCGGGCGCGGATGGCGAAGCCGCTCGCCGAGAGGGTGAGGGGGCCGCGGGTCCAGTCGACCCGGCCGCGCAGCACGCCGTTGCGATAGCCGTCGCGGTCACCCGGGCCCCCGGCGAAGCTGTTGATCCCCCGCGCGCCCTGAAAGCCCACGGCAAGGCCGAGGGTGAGGCCGTTCCGCGCCAGGCCGGCCGATCCGCCGATCCGTGCAAAGCCGTGGCTGCCTGCCTCGGCGGTCGCGCTGGCGCCGGTCACCGGGCTTGCGGTCAGCGAGACCACGCCGCCGATGGCTTCGCTTCCCCACAGCGCCGACTGCGGGCCGCGGACCACCTCGATCCGGTCGGCAAGGTCGGCCGAAAGCAGCTCGAAGCGCGGCTCGTTGCCGGCGGCGGGATCGTTGGCGCGGATCCCGTCGATGAAGAGGAGGGTGTGATTGGCTTCCGCTCCGCGTAAGCGGAGCTGGGTCTGCGAGCCCGCGCTGCCCGACACCGACAGTGACGCGGACGGGGTCAGGCGAAGCAGACTGGCAAGCAGCGGTTCGCCGAGCTGGGTCGTGCGTTCGGTGCGGATGACGGTGACGCTGGACGGGGTCCGATCCTGCGCTTCGGGCGCGCGGGAGGCGGTAACGACGATGGTCTCCGCCGGGACCGGCGAAGGGGGAAGATCGGTCAGGAACAAGGTTCAGGCACTCCTCAAGACGACATTTCACTCAGTCGTCTCGGAGGCTGCTGCCACGTCTTCCGCCTGGCCCCGGACGGTCGATCGGACGACAGATCAGGCCGACGATCGGACTTGTCGCTGCATTCGGCAGCCACTCACCGTTCCGGGCAGAGCGCCGGAGTTGCACCGGCTTCCTCGGGTCCTGATCCCGCGCGCCTTGTCCGCGCTCCCTGCCTGCCTTGTCAAGAAAGCCCGTAACGGTTAGAGGGCCGCGACCTTTTCAAGGCTGGTCGGAACCAGCCGCTATCCCAAGGAAACGACCCATGAAGAACGGCGCTCATCCCGATTATCACTTCATCACCGTCGAGATGACCGACGGCACGAAGTTCCAGACCCGTTCGACCTGGGGCAAGGAGGGCGACACGCTTCACCTCGACATCGACCCGACCGCCCACCCGGCCTGGACCGGCGGCACCGGCAAGATGCTCGACGCGGGTGGCCAGGTCGCGCGCTTCAACAAGCGCTTCGGCGGCCTGACGCTCGGCAAGAAGTAAGCCGGACTCATCGTCAGATGAACAAGGGACGCCTGGCTCCGACCCTGGAGACCGGGCGTCTTCTGTTACGGCCCTGGCGGCGGGAGGATTTCCGCCCCTATCACGCGATCATGAGCGAGCCCGCCGTGCATCGCTTCTTCGGTCCCGAACCCATGGGGCAGGAGGAATGCTGGCGCCGTCTCTGCGCCGCGATGGGCAATTGGCACATGAACGGCTTCGGCGGCTTCGCGGTCGAGCGGAAGGCCGACGGCAAGCTGGTCGGCAATGTCGGCGCCTTCACCGCCTGGCGCGACTTCGAGCCGGAGTTCGGGGACGAGCCCGAGATGGGCTGGATCTTCGCGACCGAGACCCATGGCGAGGGCATGGCGTTCGAAGCCTGCAGCGCTTTGCTCAACTGGGCGGAGGCGACGCTCGACCCGACGCCCGTCTGGGCGATCATCAGTGAGGGCAATGAGCCGAGTTTCCGCCTCGCCGCAAGACTCGGCTTCAAGCCGCTGCAAAGCATCGATTATCACGGCCCCACGACGGTCCTGCAGCGCCCGTCCTGGTAAGTCACGCGAACCCTTGCGGTTCGTTTTTGCTTGACTAGTAGGATTTGAACGGGCCTTCTCGTTCCGGTCGGTGCAGCGCGACTGTGCCGAGCGCGGGGGGCTCGCGGCGGGTCGGACCTATTGGTCGCGCCCGCCGCGGTTTCGGCCGGGCGGTGCAGTCAGCCGGGAAGCGGCGCGATCACGCAATTATCAGACGGTCCCGGCAAGGACCCCGACGACGGCGCCATCCTGCCGTGGTCCCAGCGTGCCCATCCGGGCCAGCTCGAGCCCCCGGGCGATCATGCCACCTGGCTGATCATGGCCGGGCGCGGCTTCGGCAAGACCATGGCGGGCGCCGAATGGATCGCGGCCAAGGTCCGCGAGGCCGAGGGGCCGATCCGCTTGGCGCTGGTCGCGGCAACGATCGAGGAAGCGCGGCAGGTGATGGTCGAAGGCTATAGCGGCCTCCTCGTCGTCGCCCCCGACATCATCGACCGCTTCCATTCGAGCAAGGGCGAGCTTCACTTCAAGAATGGCTCGATCGCCAAGCTGTTCAGCGGCGCGAGCCCCGAGAAGCTACGCGGCTTCCAGCATCACCACGCCTGGTGCGACGAACTCGCCAAGTGGAAGAAGGGCGTCGACACCTGGGACAATCTCCAGTTCGGGCTCCGGCTTGGCGAGGAGCCCAAGGTGGTGGTCACCACCACGCCCGCCGCCTCGCCCGCGCTCGAGCATATCCTCAATGCCTGCGACACGGTGGTCAGCCGCGGCACCACCTTCGACAATCCGCACCTGCCGAAGCGCTTCCTCGACAAGATGGAGCGCGACTATGGCCATACCCACAAGGGCCGGGTCGAGCTCTATGGCGAGATGCCGCCGCCCGAGGGCGCGCTCTGGACTCCCGAGATGATCGCCGCCAGCCGCAGCGACGAGCCCTGGCCGGCGCTCGACGATGTCGCGATCGGGGTCGATCCGCCGTCGGGCGGGGGCGTGTGCGGGATCGTCGCCTGCGCCCGCGATCCCGCCGGCACCTATCATGTGCTCGCAGACCACAGCGTCGGTGAGGCAAGCCCCGCCATCTGGTCGGGCCGGGTGGCCGATGCCGCGCGCTCCTACGAGGATCTGCTGAGCGACGGGCGGGCGGTCCAGATCGTCGCCGAGGGCAACCAGGGCGGGACCATGGTCGAGGACGTCATCCTCAAGCAGCCGGGAAGCGCGCTCAAGGTCGGGCTGGTCCACGCCCATGTCAGCAAGTCGGCCCGGGCCGAACCCATTGCCATGCTGTTCGAAAGCGGGCGGGTACGGCTTCACGGCAGCTGGCCCGAGCTCGAGCGCCAGCTGTGCGGGCTGATCGCGGGCGGCGGCTATGACGGACCGGGGAGGAGCCCCGACCGGGCCGACGCGATGGTCTGGGCGCTGACCAGCCTCAGCCTCAGCGCCGGGCGGACGCGGGCACCGCCGTGGCTTCGCTCGCTTCGCTGAGCGCGCGCCGGTCGGCCTCGCGCTTGGCCAGCGCCTTGCGATCGGGCTTGCCGATGAGCGTGCGCGGCAGATCGTCGAGGATCTCGATTTCGGCGGGACGTTCATGCTTGCCGACGCGGACGCTCACGGCCTTGAGGATTGCCGCCGGATCGGTCTCATGGTCTTCGTGGAGCACGCAGAAGGCCTTGGGCCGCTCGCCGACGCGGGGATCGGGGATAGCGATGACCAGCGCTTCCTTGATCGCCGGATCCTTGAGCAAGGCGGCCTCGACCTGGCTCGGGAAGACCTTGAACCCGCCGACGTTGATCATGTCCTTGGAGCGGTCGACGAGTCGAAGATAGCCGCCCGGTTCGACGAAGCCGAGGTCGCCGGTGTGGAGCCAGCCGTCGGCGAGTGGCTCGGGCCGGCCGTCCGCAGCGCGCCAGTAGCCGGTCATCACCTGCGGTCCCCGAATGAGGATCTCGCCTGCTTCGTCGGCGCGGAGCTGGCGCTCGGGCTGCTCGGCGTCGCAGATCCTGATCTCGGTCCCGGGAAGGAGCAGACCGGCGGTCCCGGCGCGGGTCTCGCCGACGTACGGATTGACCGACACGACCCCGCTGGTCTCGGTCAGCCCATAGCCCTCGAGCACCCGCGCGCCGGTCATGTCCTCGAACCGCTCCTTCAGCGCCGACGTCATGGCGGCACCGCCCGAGAAGCATTGCTGGACCGTGGCGAAGCTCGTCCTGGCGCAATCGGGATGGTCGATCATCGCCTGGTACATGGCCGGCACGCCGGCGAGGTCGGTCAGCTGGTTGCGGCGAATGGCGGCAAGCGCCTCGCCGGCGTCGAACCGGGCAAGCAGCGTGATCGTCCCGCCCGACAGCATCGAGCGATTGAGGACGCAGCTGTTGGCGAAGATATGGAAGAGCGGCAGCGCGCCAAGGACCCGGCCCTCGCGGACGCCATGGCCGGGATCGATCGCGGCAAGCTGCTGGGCGTTGGCGGTGAGGTTGGCATGGGTCAGCGCCGCGCCCTTGGGCACGCCAGTGGTGCCGCCGGTATATTGGAGGAGCGCGATGGCCGCCGGGTCGACCGCAGGAAGCGGCTGCTGCCCGGGGTCAGACAGGAGGCGCTGCCAGCTGCCGATCCGGCTGTCGCTCGGAAGGACCTGGCGCTCCTTGCGCTTCAGCAGGCGGAAACCGAGCGCCTTCGCCGCAGGCAGCACCTCGGGAAGGTTGCCGACCACCAGCTGCCGGACGAGGCCATCGTCGAGCAGCCGCTGGATTGGCGACCACAGCTTGGCGAGGTCGAGGCAGACCATGATCTCGGTCCCCGAATCACGCGCCTGGAAGGCGACCTCGTCGGGCGAATAGAGCGGCGAGAAATTGACCACGGTCGCGCCGGCGAGGAGGGCGCCATAATAAGCGATCGGATAATGGGGGGTGTTGGGCAGGAACAGGCCGACGCGCGTGCCCGGCTTCACGCCGAGGGCGAGGAAGCCCTGCGCCGCCGCCAGCGCATCGCGGTGGAGCTTCCGATAGCTCCAGATCCGGCCCATGAAGTCGAGCGCCGGGCGATCGCCATAGCGGGCCGCGCTGCGGGCGAGGATCTCACCCACTGGCATCGGCTCGGGCGTCCAGCCCTTCGGCACCGGGTGGCCTGTCATGCCCACTTCACCGTCCACCGCTCGCTCCCTTATTTCACGCTCACTGACAACATTGTCAGTGACAAGAGGTTAGCGCGCGGTAACGAGCCTAGAGCGAACGGGCAATCAGCTCCTTCATGATCTCGCTCGTCCCGCCGTAGATCCGGGTCACGCGGGCGTCGCGCCACAGGCGGGCGATCGGATATTCGTTCATGTAGCCCGCGCCGCCATGAAGCTGGAGCGAGGCGTCGCAGGCGGCGAATTGCAACTCGGAATGCCACAGCTTCGCCGCGCTCGCCTCGGCGGGGGTGAGCTGGTGGCGAAGGTGCCGCTGGATCGCCCAGTCGAGATGCGCCCAGCCGACCTGCAGCTGCGCCTTGAGGTCGGCGAGGGTGAACTTGGTGTTCTGGAAGTCGAACACGGTCTTGCCGAACGCCTTGCGATCCTTGGTGAAGTCGACCGCGAGGTCGAACGCCCGCTGGGCCGCCGCCTGGCACTGGACCGCGATCGAGAGGCGCTCCTGCGGAAGCTGGTTCATCAGCATGGGGAAGCCCCCATTCTCGGCGCCGAGCAGGCGGTCGGCGGGAAGGTGGACTTCGTCGAAGAAGAGCTCGGACGTGTCGTTGCCGTGGAGGCCGATCTTGTCGAGGTTGCGGCCGCGGGTGAAGCCTTCATCCCCCGTCTCGACGAGGAAGAGCGAGATACCGCGCGCGCCGCCTTCCTCGGTGGTCCGGGCGCAGACGATGACGAGGTCCGCGGCCTGGCCGTTGGTGATGTAGGTCTTGCTGCCCGACAGGCGCCAGCCGTTGCCGTCCTTGCGGGCGATGGTCTTCATCCCCTGGAGGTCGCTTCCCGCGCCCGGCTCGGTCATGGCGATGGCGGTGATCGCCTCGCCCGTGACCATCCGCGGGAGCCACTTCTTCTTCTGCTCCTCGGAGCCGTAGGCGAGGATGTAATCGGCAACGATGTCGCTCTGGAGCGAGAAACCGGCCGCGCTTCCAGCATAGCTCACTTCCTCGCTGACGATGGCGTTGAAGCGGAAGTCGAGGCCGGTGCCGCCATATTGCTCGGGCACCGTCGGGCACAGCATCCCCGCTTCGCCCGCCTTCAGCCACGCCTCGCGCTCGACGATGCCCTCGCGCTCGTGGCGGTCGGTGTCGAGCCCGCCGACGACGCGCCTCACGGTGTCGCGAAATGCCTCATGCTCGGGTTCGAACAGGATCCTCGTCGCGGTATCGAGCACGTCAGTCTCTCCTTGCCTTTGCCGCAGCCTACGGCCCAAGACGGCAAAGGAAAGGGGAAGCGATGCCGGGCGCGCTTGGCGGACTGACGATCATCGAGATGGCGGGACTGGGGCCCGGCCCCTTCGCGGGGATGATGCTCGCCGACCATGGCGCGCGGGTGATCCGGGTCGAACGGCCCGGCAATCTCAGCGTCCCCAACGATCCACTGACACGAAATCGCGAAAGCATCGCGCTCGACCTCCGGCAGGAGGAGGGGAGGGCGATTGTCCGGGCGCTGGCCGCCAGGGCCGATGGGCTGATCGAAGGCTATCGCCCGGGCGTGATGGAGCGGCTCGGGCTCGGGCCGGAGCCGCTTCGCGCCGACAATCCCAGGCTCGTCTATGGGCGGGTGACGGGTTGGGGGCAGGCGGGACCGCTGGCGCAGGCCGCGGGGCATGACATCAACTATCTCGCGCTCACCGGCTTGCTCTCCTGCATCGGTGAGCCCGACCGGCCGCCAGTGCCGCCGCTCAATCTCGTCGCCGATTATGGCGGGGGCGGGCTGATGCTCGCCTTCGGGATGGTGGCGGCTTTGCTCCATGCGCAGCGGAGCGGTGAGGGGCAGGTTATCGATGCGGCGATGACCGACGGCGCGGCGCTGACCGGTGCGCTCATCTACGGGCTTCGCGCGGCGGGTGCCTGGCGCGACGAGCGGGGGGCCAACCTGCTCGACGGCGGGGAACCGGTCTATGGCTGCTATGCCTGCGCCGACGGCAAGCCGATCAGCGTCGGCGCGATCGAGCCGCAGTTCCGTGCCGCGCTCTATGCCGGGCTCGGGATCGCGCCAGGATCGGGGCGCGAGGCCATCGCCGCGGCCTTCGCCAGCCGGCCGCGTGAGGCCTGGATTGCGCAGTTCGAGGGCGAGGATGCATGCGTCGCGCCGGTGCTGGACCTCGCAGAAGCCCCCGACCATCCGCACAATGTGGCGCGCGGGACCTTCGTTGCAGTTGGCGGTGTGGTTCAGCCCGCGCCGGCCCCGCGGCTGGAGGATACCCCCGCTGCGGCGCCGCGCCCGCCTCGCCGCGAGGGCGAGGATGGCGCGACGATCCTCGACGAACTTGGTTATGACCCCGAGGCCATTGCCGGCCTTCGCGAGACGGGAGTGCTGCGTTGAACCCTGCCTTCGAGGCCATGGACATCAGCATCTTCGAGAAGATGAGCCTTGCCGCAGCCCGGCACGGGGCGGTCAACCTCGGCCAGGGCTTTCCCGATTTCGGCTGGCCCGAACCCCTGCTGGACGAGGCCGCGCGGCTCCTGCGGGAGGGCAGCAATCAATATGCGCCTTCGCGCGGGCTCCCGGCCCTGCGCGAGGCGGTCTGTCAATTTTATTCAGTGCGACAGGGGCTTGCGGTCGATCCTTCGCAGGTGGTCGTCACCAGCGGCGCGACCGAGGCGATCGCCTCCATCCTCTTCGCCAGCCTCG
Organism: Sphingomonas sp. SP2; assembly: GCF_058313385.1. NCBI lineage: Bacteria > Pseudomonadati > Pseudomonadota > Alphaproteobacteria > Sphingomonadales > Sphingomonadaceae > Sphingomonas > Sphingomonas sp. SP2. The sequence continues at coordinate 1,898,974 of NZ_JBZFLD010000001.1, forward strand.
ACCGGGACGACGAGGCGATCATCGTCGCGCCGGCCTATGACGCTTATGCCCCGCTGATCCGGCGGGCCGGGGGCAAGGTCGCGGAGGTTGCACTGCGGCCACCGAGCTGGCGCCTGACCGAGGAGGCGATCGCCGCGGCGGTGACCCCCCGGACGCGGATGCTCGTCATCAATAACCCGCACAATCCGACCGGCCGCCTGCTCGACGCCGAGGAACTGGCGGCAGTGGTGACGGTCGCGCGGCAGCACGACCTCCTCATTCTCAGCGACGAGGTGTGGGAAGAAGTGCTCCCGCCGGGGGCGTCCTTCACCTCGCTGGCGGCGCTGGCGCCCGAGCGGGTGATCAAGGTCGGGTCGGCGGGCAAGATCTTTTCGCTCACCGGGTGGAAGGTCGGCTGGCTGATCGCGCCTGCCGCGCTCGCCGACGTCATCGCGCGGGCGCACCAATATCTGACCTTCGCGACCGCGCCCAACCTTCAGGCGGCGGTGGCGGTCGGGCTCGGCCATCCCGAATGGCTGGCCGAGGCCCGGACCGGGTTCGCGCGCGCTAGGAAACGGCTGGCGCAAGGACTTGAGAATGCCGGTTATGCGTTGTTGCCGAGCGAGGGGACCTACTTCCAGTGCGTCGACCTTCGCGCCTCTGGCATCGGCCTCGACGACGTCGCCTTCGCAGAGCGCGCGGTGAGCGAGGCAGGGGTGGCGGTGATTCCGCTGTCGCCCTTCTACGAGACGGCGCCCGAACGCGGGCTGGTGCGGCTCTGCTTTGCCAAGCAGGACGCGACGATCGACGCGGGGATTGCGGCCATGGCGCGGGCAAGGGCGCTTTAGTTTTCCTGCGAAGGCAGGAGCCTAGTGCCTTTTGCTCTGCCTCCGCAGGGGAACGGTCAGCTTGCGCTCCAGCTCAGCCGTTCGCTTCGAGCCGCTGGCGCAGATAGGGATCCTCGGGCGGGCGGATCAGCATCTTCCAGCGGCGCTTATGCCGGCTCGCCCAGGGAACGAGCTCGTGCGCTTCGAGCGGATGGGCGAGGAGATAGCCCTGGACGAGATCGCATTCGAGGGCGCGCAGCGCGGCGAGCTGCTCGACCGTCTCGACCCCCTCGGCGGTGACGGCGAGACCAAGGCCGTGGGCAAGCTCGATCACCGAGCGGACGATCACCTGGTCGTCGCGGCTAGTCGCGAGCCCCGTGACGAACTGGCGATCGATCTTGATCTCGGTGAAAGGGAGCTTCCTCAGCTGGATCAGCCCCGAATAGCCGGTCCCGAAATCGTCGATGGCAAGCCCCACGCCCTTGATCCGGAAGCGGGTCAGCGTGTCCATCAGCTTGATCAGCGGCTGGGTCGCGCCCTCGGTCAGTTCGAGCACCAGCCGCTCGGTCGGCACGTCCAATGCGCGGCACAGGCGTTCGACGAGGTCAGGAAAGTCGAGCTGCTCGAGGCTCATCGCCGAGATGTTGACCGCGACGTCGGTGTCCAGCCCCTCGTGATGCCAGTCGCGCCACTGGCGAAGCGCGGTGCGCAGCGCCCACTGGGTGAGGTCGTCGATCAGCCCATGATCCTCGGCCAGCGACACGAACTGGATCGGTGGGACGGCGCCCAGGGTCGGATGCTGCCAGCGGACAAGGGCCTCGACCCGCACGAGGCGCCCGTCGTCGGTCGCGACCTTGGGCTGGTAGGCGAGCCTCAGGCCCCCCGTCGCCAGCGCCCGCTCGAGGTCGTCGAGCAGTCGCCGCTCCTTGGCATTCACGGGACCAGGCCCGGCTTCAGCGAATGGAGCAAAGTCTCGAGCTCGTCGAGGCGAACCGGCTTCTCGAGCGGGCCGACCATGGTGAGCCCGAGCGCCGAGCCGAGGCGGAAGGCGCTTTCGAGCACGCGCCGGTCGAAGCCGGAGACGATCAGCACGGGTCCGGCGAAATCATGGTCGGCGAGGAAACGGAGGAATTCGACCCCGTCAGTGTTGGGCATGCCGAGGTCGAGCACGACCGTTTCGGGCCGCCGCGCGGTGAAGGCCTGCTCAAAACCCTGCCGGTCCGACGCGATCGCCGGGACATAGCCGCACAGCTCCGCCGCTTTTGCGACGAAGTCGGCAAGGGCCGGTTCGTCATCGATGACGAGGAGGCGGGGTCTGTCGGCCATTGGACCAACCCTTCAAGCCTTTGTGCCGGACATGCAACCGCTTCTTAACCTGCCGCGGCGTAAAGCGATGCCAATGCGCTCAGCGATGAGCCTCACTTAAGTCCCAAGCGCCCCGCGAGGAGACCGAGACGCGTGTTCCACAGTCTGATCCGTCGCCGTAGCCGGCATGCGGCCGAGGTCGACGCCGCGGCGTTCGATTCGACCACCGTTTCCCTGAGCCTCGCCGTGCCGCGGCCGCCCGAGCGGCGCAGCGACGACCGGGTCATGCCGACCCTTCGCGTCGCCAAGATGACCAGCGCCTTTGGCGAGCAGCTCATTCGCCTCCGCAACATGTCGGCAGGCGGGGTCATGGCCGATTGCTCGCGCTGCCCGCCGATCGGCGAGACGGTGACGGTCGAGTTCAACGGCCAGTCGATCCCGTCGAGCGTGGTCTGGATCCGCGAGGGACTGATCGGCCTCAAGTTCGACCAGGGCGTCGACCTTGGCGAGCTGTTCGCCGGCCGCAAGCCGCGCCACGGCTTCCGTCCGCGTCCGCCGCGCCTCGAGGTCGGCTGCTCGGCGACGGTCAAGCTCAAGAAGCTCTATTACAAGGTCGAGGTCCACGACATCAGCCTTGGCGGCATGAAGGTCGGCCCGATCGACGAATATTGCATCGGCGAGCCGGTGGTCGTGGTGGTCGAGAGCCTGCGCCCGATCCGCGGCGAGGTGCGCTGGTACAGCGATCGCCGCGCCGGCATCGTGTTCGACAAGGAGCTGACCTTCGACGAGCTCGCCGAATGGGTAGGCAAGCGCCTCGAGCTCGCCAGCCTCAAGGCAACCTTCAAGCACTGAACCCTTGCCTTGCGCCGGGCGTGCGACACGCCATATCCGCTCCGAAACAAGGAGTAGATAATGGCGCAAGAGCAAGCGATCCTGGCCGGCGGATGTTTCTGGTGCACCGAAGCGGTGTTCCTCGACGTGGTCGGCGTGTCGGGGGTCGAGAGCGGCTATATCGGCGGGCAGACCGTCAACCCGACCTACAAGCAGGTGTGCGGCGGCGATACCGGCCATGCCGAGGCGATCCGGGTCAGCTTCGATCCGGCCGAGATCAGCTATGGCGAGCTGCTCGACATCTTCTTCGCGACCCATGATCCGACCCAGCTCAATCGCCAGGGCAACGACATCGGCACCCAGTATCGTAGCGCGATCTTCCCGCTCACCGAGGCGCAGGAAGCCGAGGCCCGGGCCAAGATCGCGGCGCTGAACGAGGAGCAGGGCGGGCGGATCGTCACCACGATCGAGCCGGCCAGCGACTGGTATCCGGCCGAGGATTATCACCAGGACTATTGGGCCAATGAGGGCCAGCGCAATCCCTATTGCATGGCCGTCATCCCGCCCAAGCTGCAGAAGCTTCGCAAGAGCTTCCAGAACCGGCTGAAGGCGAGCGCGACCGCCTAGGCCAGGCGGCTGAGCGCGAAGGCGGCGAGAAAGCCCGTCACCGCGATCAGCCCGGCAAAATCGTGGGTGCCCTCGAAGGCTTCGGGGACCATCGTGTCGACGATCATCGCGAGGATGGCCCCCGCGGCGATCGCCTGCACGAAGGCGACCGCTTCGGGGGCAACGCCGGCAAAGGCGATGTAGCCGACGCCGGCGGCGATCCCCGAGGCGAGCGCGATGCCCGCCCACAGTGCCATGACCCCGCCGAGCTTCTTGCCTTCCGACTTCATGCCCGCCGCGCTCGACAGGCCCTCGGGGATGTTCGACAGGAAGACCGCGATCACCGCGACGAGGCCGACGCCCTTGCCGGCAAGCAGGCTGACCCCGATGACGATGCTCTCGGGAATGCCGTCGAGGAGCGCGCCCATCGCCAGCGCCGCGCCATTGTCGGGATGGTTCGCGCCCTGTTCGTCGCGGGCCTTGGACGGGCTGCGCTTCCGGTGCCGGGCGCCGCGGTGCGACAGCCAGTAATTGGCGAGGGTGTAGACGAGGGCGCCGGCGAGGAAGCCGCCCGCGACCGGCGCGAAGCCACCCTGCCGCCAGGCTTCGTCGATCAGTTCGAAGGACAGCGCGCTGATGAGGACGCCCGCGCCGAAGGCCATGATCGCGGCGATGGTCCGGCGCGACAGCGGCACGAACCAGCCGACCAGTGCCCCGAGGAGCAGCGCCGAACCCGAGAGGAGGCCCCACAGGCCGGCTTGCAGTGCCATTGGCATGATGGCGTAATGATCCTGCCGCCCGACGGTTGCCAGCCCGTTTTCCGACAAGCGGACGCGCCAGCCCCGGCGGCGCGTGCGCCGAGCCGACGAAAAGGCACTAGGCTCCTGCTTTCGCAGGAGAACATATCTGGTAGACCGCGCACATGCCGCGCCCCTGCTTCAAGCTCGAGAAGGACCATCCCTTGCCCCTCGCCGGGGTCGACGAGGCGGGCTGCGCGCCGCTCGCGGGGCCGGTGGTGGCGGCGGCGGTGGTACTCGACCGCGAGCGCTTCCCGCGCGGGATCGACGACAGCAAGAAGCTCAGCCTCGAGGCGCGCGAGGCGATCCACGCCAAGCTGATGGTCCAGGCCCGCTGCGGGGTCGGCATCTGCACCGTCGAGGAGATCGATGCGCTCAACATCTACTGGGCGCGGATGCTGGCCATGGCCCGTGCGGTCGAGGCGCTGGGCTTCGACCCTGCCTTCGTTCTGGTCGACGGTAACCGCTGCCCCAAGTGGGACCGGCCGAGCCTGCCGATCATCGCCGGCGACGCCAAGGCGCGCTCGATCGCCGCGGCTTCGATCGTGGCGAAGGTGACCCGCGACCGGATCATGGCCGATCATGCCCGCGACTATCCGGGCTATGGCTGGGAACGGAATCGCGGCTATCCGACCCCCGACCATCGCAGGGCGCTGCGCGACCTCGGCCCGACGCCGCTTCATCGCAGGACCTTCGGGCTGGTCCGCGAAGTGCTGGCCGAGCGCGCCCAGCCGAGCTTCGCCTTCGCCGCGGAGTAGCGCGCCGACGATCTTGGCGAGCCGAGTCCTTCGCGCCACACCACAGCTTCTTGAGTCCTGCTGACGGGCGAGGACTCAATATCTTGTGCCGAGCTCGTTGCGGACTCGTTCCGTTCCGGTCGCACGCCCGGGGCCGTTAACCCTTTCGTCGTTGACCGCGAGTCCGGGGGGACTCACCATGGCGGACGAAGCAGGGGACCTACCTTACCATGAACCTCGTACTGCCCGTCCGGGACATGCCCGTCCGCGCCCGCAAGAAGCCCGCCGCCGATCCGAGCGGGCGGATCATCGCGGGCGACTGCATCGCCGAGATGCGCAAGCTGCCGGCCAAGAGCGTCGACCTCGTCTTCGCCGACCCGCCCTACAACCTTCAGCTCGGCGGCGACCTGTTCCGGCCCGAGGGCGGCCGCGTCGACGCGGTCGACAATGACTGGGACCATTTCGACAGCCTTGCCGCCTATGACGCCTTTACCCGCGAATGGCTGACCGAGGCTCGCCGCGTGCTCAAGGACGATGGCGCGATCTGGGTGATCGGCAGCTACCACAACATCTTCCGGGTCGGATCGGCGCTGCAGGACCTCGGCTACTGGATCCTCAACGACATCGTCTGGCGAAAGTCGAACCCGATGCCCAATTTCCGGGGGACGCGCTTCACCAACGCGCATGAGACCCTGCTCTGGTGCTCGAAGAGCCAGGACAGCAAATATACCTTCAACTATCGCGCGATGAAGGCGCTCAACGACGATCTCCAGATGCGTTCCGACTGGGTCCTGCCCATCTGCTCGGGGTCCGAGCGGCTGAAGGGTGGGGACGGGCACAAGGCGCATCCCACCCAGAAGCCCGAGAGCCTGCTCTATCGCGTGCTTCTCGCCTGCACCCAGCCGGGCGACACCGTGCTCGATCCCTTCTTCGGAACCGGGACGACGGGGGCCGTCGCCAAGCGCCTCGGCCGCAAGTGGATCGGGATCGAGCGCGAGCCCGACTATCTCGCCGCTGCCGCCGCGCGGATCGAAGCAACGCTGCCGCTCGACGAGAGCGCGATGGAGACGGTGCCCGACAAGCGCTCGCAGCCGCGGGTCGCCTTCGGATTGCTCGTCGAGAGCGGGCTCATCGCGCCGGGCACAATGCTGATGGATTCGAAGCGGCGCTGGAAGGCGGCAGTGCGGGCCGACGGCTCCCTGTCCTGCGGTCCGCACACGGGGTCGATCCACAAGGTCGGCGCCGGGCTCAACAATGCGCCGAGCTGCAATGGCTGGACTTACTGGCATTTCGAGCGCGGCGGGCGCCTGCTTCCGCTCGACACGCTCCGGCAGGAACATCTGGCTTCCCTGACCTGATCTCGATGACCTTTCGAACCATCCTGAAGCCGACCGGCTTCGTCGACGCTCCCTTCGGCCATGACGGCAAGGTCGCACGGCTGGCGGGGACCATGTTGTGGTTCTCGGTAGTCGAGCTGCTGCAGGTCGGCGGGGATGGCAGGGTGACGAGCGAACTGGTCCCGGTCGAGCGGATCGAAGACCGGCTCGAGGATGACGTCATGGCGGCGAACTGGGCGGCACTGACCAGCCCCCGTGCGCCGCTGCAGCTTGGCGGGCGGACCATCCGCCTTGACCAGCCGCAGCTGATGGCAATCCTCAATGCCACCCCCGACAGTTTTTCGGATGGCGCCAAGGCGGCGAGCGCGGAAGACGGCTTTGCCGCAAGCGAGGCCGGCGCCGCGATCCTCGACGTCGGCGGCGAAAGCACGCGGCCCGGCGCCCGGACCGTTTGGGAAGGCGACGAGATCGAGCGGGTGGAGCCGCTGGTGCGGTCACTGGCCGCAAGTGGGGCCGCGGTCTCGATCGACACCCGCAAGGCGGCGGTGATGGAGGCCGCGCTCGCCGCGGGCGCCGCGCTGGTGAACGATGTCTCGGCGCTGACCTATGACCAGCGTTCGGCCGAGGTCGTCGCCAGGGCCGGAGTCCCGGTCGTGCTGATGCATCACCAGGGCAGCCCCGAATCGATGCAGGACTCGCCGGCCTATCCGCGCGGGGCCCTGGTCGAGGTCTATTTCTGGCTCGAGGACGCGATTGCGCGCGCAGTGGATGCGGGGATCGACCGCGCGAAGATCATCGTCGATCCGGGCATCGGCTTCGGCAAGACCGTCGCGCACAACCTCGAGCTGATGAACGGCCTTCCGGCCTTCCACGGGCTCGGCTGCCCGCTGCTGGTGGGGGCGAGTCGCAAGCGGACCATCGGCGCGCTCCACAACGAGGCACCGGCCGACCGGCGGCTGGGCGGGAGCCTTGCGCTTGCCCTGAAGGCGCTCGACGGCGGCGCGCAGATCATTCGCGCGCACGACGTCTATGAAAGCGTTCAGGCGATGCGGGTGTGGCGCGGACTTCGCGACCAGGCGCTGACGCCGCGCCTCTAGGGCGCGACCGCGACGATCATCGGGCCGAGCCCCGAAAAGCTGTCCATCCGCCCGTTGACCGGGTCCCACAGGCTGCTGACTGAGCCGTCGAGATACAGCGCCTGACGGCAGCCGAGGGAATCGCGGAACAGCCGCGCGAACTTGCCGAAGCTGACCGCCGTGTCGCTGATCGCGAAGACCGCCGTGCCCGAGGTGTCGATGCCGACCCCATTGCGGACGAAGCGCGAGCTGCCGTCGGCGGCAAAGCGGGGATTGGTCTTGCCATCGATCACCAGCATCGGCCCGCTCTGCGTGGCGAGCCTGATGTCGGGCGAGGGGGTAAAGGCGGGGGTCGTCAGGATCTGCGGCTTGCCGTCCTTGCGGACGAGGAAGACACCGTTGGGCTGAAGGTGGAAGTTGCCGCCGCCATTGGTCCGGCGATTGATCGCATGCCACTCGCGGTCCTCGGCGACCGCGAGGCCGATCGGGCGACCTTCCTCGTCGAACATGCCGGCATTCATCGCGAAGCGAACCGAGGCGGCGCGGGCCCCGAGCACATGCTCGAGCGCGGCGAAGCTTCGGTACGGGCTCTCGTCGCGTCCGGCGACATGAAGCTCGAGCCGTGCACTGGGCTCGCTGCAGACGGTAAAGCTGTCGCCTTCGAAATTGACCGTGCGGCAGGGACCCTCGGCGGTTTCGGGCGCGGGCTCTGGACGCTTGCAGGCGGCGAGCAGCAGGACGAGGAGCAGGATCGCGTGCATCGGACCAGAACGCCGATGCACCGGATCAGGGGCCGGTGTCGATGCCCAGTTCGGCGAGCTTGCGATAGAGTGTCGAACGACCGATCCCGAGGCGCCGGGCGACCTCGGTCATCTTGCCGCGATAATGGCCGATGGCGAGGCGGATGAGGTCGGCCTCGATCTCGTCCATCGGGCGAAGATGCCCGTCGGCGCGCCACAGGGTGATCGACGGCGCGCCGGCCAGCGCTGCGGACGCCGCCTGCTGGCCGATGTCGCGGGCGGTGTCGCCGACCCGGTTGGTGAAGCGCGACTGGAGCGCGATATGGGGGAAGTCCTCGGCGGTCAGCGCCGCGCCCTGCGACTGCAGCGCCGCCCGGAATAGGACGTTCGAGAGCTGGCGGACGTTGCCCGGCCAGCCGTAGCGCATCAGCACCGCGAGCGCGTCCTCGCCGATCGACTGCGGGCGAATGCCCGGCTGGCCGGTGTGGCGCGAGAGGAGGTGGCGGGCGAGGGCCGGGATGTCGCCGCTCCGGTCGCGGAGGGCGGGAACGCTGACGATGGTCCCGCCGAGCCGTTCGGCAAGGCCGGGATCGAAGCCTTCGGGCAGCGGGCGCGAGCAGGTGGCGATCACCCGCACGTCGACGCTGTTCGAGCCGTTGCAGCCGACGGGACGGACCTCGCCCGTGGCGAGCACGCGGTCGAGCGCGCGCTGCGTGGCGGGAGGCAGGTCGGCGATCTCGTCGAGGAGGAGCGTGCCGCCATCGGCCTCGACCAGCTTGCCGACGCGTTCCGCGAAGGCGCCCGGGAAGGCGCCCGCGACATGGCCGAACAATTCGCTGTCGACGATGTTGGCGGGGACCGCGCGGCAGTCGATCTGCACGAGGGGTCCGCGGGCGCGCGGGCTTGCGGAATGGACCGCGCGGGCGATGGTTTCCTTGCCGGTCCCGCCTTCGCCGAGGATCAGCAAGGGCAGGCGGCTCCGCGCGGCCTTGGCGGCGACCGCGAGCGCGATGCGGAAATCGGGGGTCGCGCCGACCAGTTCGTCGAGGCTGAGGCTCGGCGCCATCTTCTCGGACAAGGGCGCAAGCTCGCCGGTCGGGCGACGCCGGTCGGCATTGACGGCGAGCGCCTCGACCAGCCGCTCGGGTGCGACCGGGCGGACGAGGAAGTCCGAGGCACCGGCGCGCATCGCCTCGACCGCCTGGCCGACCGACCCGCCCTCGGCGAGGACAATGATCGGAAGGCCCGGGCGGTCGGCGCGCAGGGCCCGGACCAGCGCCGGTCCGCCGCGCGGGTCCCAGCGGCCGATCAGCACCGCGCGAATCTCATGGCCATTGGGGCCGCCGAGCAATTCCTGCGCCTCGGCCACGCCGGGCGCGCCGAGCGTGTTCCAGCCGGCGCGCGTCGCGGTTGCCGCGACGAGGCGGCGCTCGTCGGGTTCGGCATCGACCAGCAATAGGAATCTTATGGTGTCGGCGCGCACGTCATGGGCTCCCTGCGGCGAGACCATAAGCCAGCCAAGGTAAAGAAAGCGTGAGCGCGGCGGGGACTTCCCGAAACCGGGGGCAGGCGGCTATGACCGCCTCCAAGCAAGCTTATCCGCCACTCAAGGAGCAACAATGGCCGCCGAACCTACCACCAACGACACCTCGCCCGTCGACTATCGGGTGGCCGTCAAGGATTACAGCCTGCTGATCGCGATGCTGAAGTGGGGGGCGGTGATCGCCCTGATCCTCGGCTTCCTGGTCATGATCATCATCGCGAACTGACCTTGAAGGTCGCGATCCTCGCCGAAACGGCGCCGGGCGAGACCCGGGTCGCCGCCATCCCCGAGACGGTGAAGAAGTTCGCCGCACTGGGCGCGACCGTCGCGGTCGAGCAGGGGGCCGGGGGATCGGCGGGGATCAGCGACGAGGATTATGCGGCCGCCGGCGCGACCGTTGGCACGCGCGACTCGGTGCTCGACGGCGCCGGGCTGGTGCTGACCGTCGCCGGCCCCGAGGCCTCCGCGCTGCGCGGTGCCGCGAAGGACGCGACCCTCGTCGGGATGCTCGATCCCTTCGCCCGCCGCGAGGCGGTGCAGGGCTATGCCGAGGCGGGGATCGATGCGCTGGCGATGGAGTGGATGCCGCGCATCACCCGCGCCCAGTCGATGGACGTCCTCTCGTCACAGTCGAACCTTGCCGGCTACAAGGCGGTGATCGACGCCGCCGCGGCTTATGGCCGGGCCTTTCCGATGATGATGACCGCCGCGGGCACCGTCAGCCCGGCGCGGGTCTTCGTCATGGGCGTCGGAGTCGCCGGCCTCCAGGCGATCGCCACCGCCCGCCGCCTCGGCGCGCAGGTCAGCGCGACCGACGTCCGCTCCGCCACCCGCGAGCAGATCCAGTCGCTCGGCGCCAAGCCCATCTTCGTCGAGGGTGTGGCGGGGATCGAGGGCGAAGGGCAGGGCGGCTATGCCGGCGAGACTTCGGACGAATATAAGAAGGCGCAGGCCGAGCTCGTCTCCAGCCACCTCGCCAAGCAGGACATCGTCATCACCACCGCGCTCATCCCGGGCCGGCCCGCGCCGCGGCTGATCAGCGATGCGCAGCTGGCGACGATGCGCGCGGGATCGGTCGTGGTCGACCTCGCCGCGAGCGCGGGCGGCAATGTCGAGGGCTGCGTCGCCGGCCAGACGGTCGAGCGGCATGGCGTCACCATCATCGGCGCCGACAATCTCGCCCGCTCGCTGCCGAGCGATTCCTCGGCACTCTACGCGCGCAACCTGTTCAACTTCCTGTCGGCCTTCTGGGACAAGGAACAGGGCCGCCCGGTCTTTCCCGAGGAGGACGAGATCGTGAAGGGCGTCCGGCTGACCCACGGGGGCAGGATCGTGAACGAGCGCCTGGCCTGATGGGCCTGTTCAGCGCGACCGAGGTCGACACCGACGCAATTGCCGAACGCTACCGTGCCCTGCTGGTCGAGGGTGAGGAAGTGCTGATCGCCTTCAAGACGATCCGCGACATCGCCTTCCTCACCGACCGACGCCTGTGCCTGGTCAACATCCAGGGCTGGGTCGGCAAGAAGGTCGCGATCCAGTCGATTCCCTATCGCTCGATCACCCGCTTCAGCCTCGAGACCGCGGGCACCTTCGACCTCGACGCCGACATGGTCTTCTGGCTTGCCGGCACCAGCCAGCCGCTCGAGATCAAGATCGGGCGGGGGAGCAATCTCGCGATGATCCAGCAGATACTGGCGCGGGGCATATTGAGATGAACCGACCGTCGTCGCGGCAAGGCCGTGATCTCGGGACTGTAGGGCGAAGCTCCTGAGGTCCGGCCTGCGCCGGGACGACGGATCTGGTAGAAGGGGCGCCATGACCACACGCGACCTGATCGTCGTGGGAGGCGGACCGGCGGGTGTAATGGCCGGGCTGCTGTTCGCCCGCGCCGGCTGCCGGGTGACCGTCCTCGAGAAACATGCCGACTTCTTCCGCGATTTCCGCGGCGACACCGTCCACCCCTCGACGATGGAAATCCTCGCCGAACTCGGCCTGCTCGATCGTTTCCTCCAGCGCCCGCACAACCGGCTGACCCGAGCGCAGCTCCGGATCGGCGGGCGCGAGTGGCGGATCGGCGACCTCTCGCACCTCCCTACGCCCGCGCCCTTCATCGCGATGATGCCGCAATGGGAGTTTCTCGATTTCCTCCGCGACGCGGCGGCGCGCTATCCGGGCTTCGAACTGCGGATGGAAGCGCCCGTCGCCGCGATGATCGAGGAGGAGGGGCGCATCCGCGGAGTCAGGCTCGGCGACGGGACCGAACTTCGCTCGACCCTTGTCATCGCCGCCGACGGGCGCGGGTCGATCGTCCGCGCGGCGAAACTGCTTCCGCTCGAGGACCTGGGCGCGCCGATCGACGTCCTCTGGTTCCGCCTGCCCAAGGAGAGCGCGCAGGGCGAGGCGCTGCAGGGCGTGGTGGAGGCGGGCAGCATGCTCGTCCTGATCGACCGCAAGGACTATTGGCAATGCGCCTTCGTCATCCCCAAGGGCGCGGCGGCGGAAGTGATGGCCGGCGGGATCGAGCCCCTTCGCGACCGGCTCCGGTCCCTCGCGCCCGAACTCGACCTCGCCGGGCTGACGGCGGTCGACGAGCTTCACCTCCTCAACGTCGCGCTCGACCGGCTGACCAGCTGGAGCCGGCCCGGGCTGCTCGCGATCGGCGACGCCGCCCATGCGATGAGCCCGATCGGCGGAGTCGGGATCAATCTTGCGATCCAGGATGCGGTCGCCGCGGCCAATATCCTCGCCGGTCCGCTGGCGCGGGGCGCGGCGATCGATCCGCTGCTGCCCAAGGTGGAGGAGCGGCGCCTGCTCCCGACCCGGCTGGTGCAGGCGGCGCAGAAACGTGCGCAGGAGACGATCCTGTCGCCTTTGCTTGCGAGCAGCGACCGGCTGACCACCGCGCCGCTGCCGATCCGGCTGCTCGACCGGTGGCCGGTGCTGCAGCGTATCCCCGGGCGGATGATCGGGCTCGGCATCCGCCGCGAGAAAGTGGAAAGCCCCGAGGCTCAGCCAGCCTGAGGGAGCGTGCAGCAGTCGACCCAAGTCGCCCGCGTCAGTTCGGCGAGGCGCCCGGGCGTGATTTCGAGACTGGCCTGGCGGTCGCCCGCGGCGGGGAAGACCGTGGCAAAAGCCTTGAGGCTGACGTCGGCATAGACCGGAAGCTCGGTGGCAAGGCCGAACGGGCAGACCCCGCCGACGACATGGCCCGTCGCGGCAAGGGTGGCCTCGGCATCGAGCATCCGGATTCGTCCACCGAACGCGGCCTTGCATTTGAGGTTGTCGAGCCGGGCATCGCCCCGGGTGACGAGGAGGAGGGTCCTGTCGCCGACCTTCAGCGCGATGGTCTTGGCGATTCGCCCCGGCTCGACCCCGAGGGTCGCGGCGGCATCGGCGACGGTCGCAGTACTGGCATGGGCCTCGATCAGTCGGAGCTCGGGCGCATGAGTGGCGACCCAGGCCTTGACCGATTCGAGGCTCATTCGACGACCGTCGTCCCCGCGCAGGCGGGGACCTTAGGAACGGAGGATATCCGTTCGCTGAGGTCCGCGCAGTCGCGGAGCCGACGGGCCGTCATCATCGGATCAGGCTGCCGCCATTTCCTTCTGCAGGTTCTGGACGACCGCTTCGAAGAACTGCTCGGTGGTCATCCAGGCCTGGTCGGGCCCGACGAGGATCGCGAGGTCCTTGGTCATCTTGCCGCTCTCGACGGTCTCGATGCAGACGCGCTCGAGGGTCTCGGCGAACTTCACCACCTCGGGCGTGTCGTCGATCCGGCCGCGGAACTTGAGGCCGCCGGTCCAGGCGAAGATCGAGGCGATCGGGTTGGTCGAGGTCGCCTTGCCCTGCTGGTGCATGCGATAGTGGCGGGTGACGGTGCCGTGCGCCGCCTCCGCCTCGACCGTCTGGCCGTCCGGGGTCATCAGCACGCTGGTCATCAGGCCGAGCGAGCCGAAGCCCTGCGCGACCTGGTCCGACTGGACGTCGCCGTCGTAATTCTTGCAGGCCCAGACGAACTTGCCGCTCCACTTGAGCGCGCTCGCCACCATGTCGTCGATCAGGCGGTGCTGATATTCGATCCCGGCGGCCGCGAACTTGTCCTTGAACTCGGCCTCGAACACTTCCTGGAAGATGTCCTTGAAGCGCCCGTCATAGGCCTTGAGGATGGTGTTCTTGGTGCTGAGGTAAACCGGCCAGTTGCGCTGCAGGCCGTAGTTCAGGCAGGCGCGGGCGAAGTCGCGGATGCTCTCGTCGACATTGTACATGCCCATCGCGACGCCCGAGCTTTCGAACTCGAACACTTCATGCTCGATGACCTGGCCGTCCTCGCCCTCGAACTTGATGGTGAGCTTGCCCGGACCCGGAACGCGGAAGTCGGTCGCCTTATACTGGTCGCCGAAGGCATGACGGCCGACGACGATCGGGTCGGTCCAGCCCGGGATCAGCCGGGGAACATTGGCGATGACTATCGGCTCGCGGAAGACGACGCCGCCAAGGATGTTGCGGATGGTGCCGTTGGGGCTCTTCCACATCTTCTTGAGGCCGAATTCCTCGACCCGCTGCTCGTCGGGGGTGATGGTCGCGCACTTCACGCCGACGCCATGCTCCTTGATCGCATTGGCGGCATCGACGGTGACCTTGTCCTCGGTCGCGTCGCGATTCTCGATCGACAGGTCGTAATAATGCAGGTCGACGTCGAGGAATGGCAGGATCAGCCGCTCGCGGATCCACTGCCAGATGATGCGGGTCATCTCGTCGCCGTCGAGCTCGACGACGGGGTTCTTTACCTTGATCTTGGTCATGTGCCTGCCTTGATGATGTCGGGCGCGCACCTAGCGCTCCGCACCCGCTCTGGCAACGCGCGGCAGGGCTCGTTAAGAGGTCGGCATGGCGCATATCGATAATCCCGACAGCCAGCTGACCGCGGTCAAGTGGCGTTTCCCCTCGGTCCACCCCGAAGGCCGCAAATATGTGGTGATCGCGGCGGGGATCACCCTGCTCGTCTACCTCAGCCTCAGCCACTTCCTCGGCTGGCTGCTGGTCGGCCTGACCATCTGGGTCGCGGCCTTCTTCCGCGATCCGGTGCGGACCACGCCGACCGATCCCAAGCTGGTGGTGTCGCCCGCCGACGGGCTGGTGACCATGATCACCCGCGTGCCCGCGCCGCCGCAGCTCCGGGCCGAGATGGGCGAGGGGGAGTTCACCCGCGTCTCGATCTTCATGAGCGTGTTCGACGTCCACATCAATCGCAGCCCGATCGCGGGCACCATCCGCCGCATCTCCTATATCCCGGGCAAGTTCCTCAACGCCGACCTCGACAAGGCGAGCGAGGACAATGAGCGGCAGCATTTCCTCGTCCAGGGCGACAATGGCGTGTCGATCGCCTTCACCCAGATCGCCGGCCTCGTCGCGCGGCGGATCCTGAGCTTCGTCCGCGAAGGCCAGCGCATCGGCGCGGGCGAGCGGATCGGCCTCATCCGCTTCGGCAGCCGGGTCGACGTCTATCTTCCCGCCGGCACGGGCTCGCGGCTGCTGCTCGGCCAGCGGGCGATTGCGGGCGAGACGATCATCGCCGAGCTCGGCACCGATCCGCTGCTGACCGGGACCAGCCAGTGAGGGCGCCGGAGGGCCGCGGCCTTCCGCTTCGCGCCTTCATTCCCAATGCGGTGACGGTGCTGGCGCTGTGCGCCGGGCTGACGGCGATCCGCTACGCCTTCGCGCAGGACTGGGAAAAGGCGATGATCGCGATCGTCGTTGCCGGTGTGCTCGACGGCATGGACGGCAATATCGCGCGGATGCTCAAGGCCAACAGCAAGTTCGGCGCCGAGCTCGACTCGCTGTGCGACAATATCGGCTTCGGCACCGCGCCGGCGCTGATCCTGTTCCAGTTCAGCCTCGCCGCGGCGCCCAAGTTCGGCTGGACCGTGGCGCTCGCGCTGGCGGTCAGCTGCGCGCTCCGGCTTGCCCGGTTCAACGCGCGGATCGATGCCGACGTCCAGCCGCACAAGTCGGCCGGTTTCAATACGGGAGTTCCGGCCCCGGTCGGGGCGGGGCTGGCCTTTGCGCCCGTCTATCTGTGGCTGATCACGGGCAACGACCTGTTCCGCGACTGGCAGCTGGTGATGCCCTGGACCTTGTTCATCGCGGTGCTGATGATCTCGGCCATTCCGACCTTCAGCTGGACCTCGGTGCGGATCCGGCGGAGCTGGCGGATCGTCGCGCTCGCCGGGGTTGCCCTGCTGGCGGCGGCGCTGATCAACGAGCCGTGGATCACGCTGCTCGCGATCTCCTTCGCCTATCTCGCCAGCGTTCCGTTCAGCCTCTTGAGCTACGGGCGGGTCAAGCGGCGGCGCGCAGCCGAGGCGCGGCCTTAAGCGGACGGCTGACCCGGCGCGACACGGTCCGGACCGTCACCGGGCGGGTCACCAGCATCGGTTCGGTGAGCAGCGACCGCCCCGCCAGGGCGGCGAGGATCTTGTCACGGTGGGTGACGAGCGTCTCGCCGATCGTCAGCAGTGCGGTGCCAAGCAGAGCGGTGAAAGCGAGAAAGGCGAGGATCATCACGGCGTTCTTCCCTTGTTCTTGAGGAAGGCAACGGCGTCCGATTCATTTCGTTCCGGAATGGTTCGGAAAACCGTGCTTATGCGCCAATGTTCTCTTGATGTTCTCGTGCTGTCAAGGGCTTTGTTCCACGTTCGTTCTCAACCTCTTGTGGCGTGAGCGAAGAATGTCGAGCACGGCGGACAGCGGAATATCGCGTCCCCGGAGCGTCACGAGCAGGTGAAAGAGGAGGTCGGCGGCCTCCTCGGCAAGGCCCTCGGGATCGCGGCTGACCGCGGCCATCGCGACCTCGACGCCTTCCTCGCCGACCTTCTGCGCGGCCTTGGCCGGGCCATTCGCAAGCAGCCGCGCGGTATAGCTGTCGGCGGGGCTGGCCGCTGCCCGCTCGGCGACAATCCGCTCGAGCGCGCCCAGCCAGCCGGCGCCCGGTGCCTCGCCGTCGAAGCAACTGTCTCGCCCGAGGTGGCAGGTCGGTCCGGCGGGCTCGGCCAGCGCCAGCAAAGCGTCGCCGTCGCAGTCGAGGCTAAGGTCGACCAGCCGGAGCCGGTTGCCGCTGGTCTCGCCCTTCTGCCACAGTCGCTGCTTCGACCGGCTGTAGAAGGTGACGAAGCCGCTCCCGACCGTCGCCGCCAGCGCGTCGCGGTTCATGTAGCCGAGCATCAGGACCTGGCCGGTCGAATGATCCTGGACGATGGCCGGGATCAGGCCATCCATCTTGTCCCAGGCGAGCGTGTCGGGATCAATCATCATCGGCGCACCTCGATGCCCTGACCGGCGAGCCAGTCCTTCAGTTCGGGGATGCCGATCAGTCGGTCGTGGAAGACCGTTGCCGCCAGCGCGCCGCTCGCCCCGGCGGCGAAGGCGTCGCGGAAATGCTCGGGGCGGCCCGCGCCGCCGCTGACGATCAGCGGCACGTCGACCGCGGCCATGACGTCGCGCGCATGGGCAAGGTCGTATCCGCTTCGGACGCCGTCCTTCGCCATCGCGTTGAGGACGATCTCGCCCGCGCCGCGATCGACCGCCTCGCGTGCCCAGTCGAGCGTCTCGCGGCCGCTGTCGCGGGTGCTGTCGGGCGAGCCCGTATATTGCTTGACCCGGTAGCGGCCGTCGGGCTGCGCGAGGCTGTCGATCCCGACCACCACGCACTGGCTGCCGAAGTCGCGGGCAAGGTCGCTGATCAGCGCCGGATTTTCGAGCGCGGGCGAATTGACCGAGACCTTGTCGGCGCCCGCCTCGAGGACCGCGGCGGCGGTCGCGCGGTCGCGGATCCCGCCCGCGACGCAGAAGGGAATGTCGATGACGCCAGCAATGTCGCGGACCCAGCCGAGGTCGAGGCTGCGCCCTTCGGCGCTCGCCTTGATCTCGTAGAAGACCAGTTCGTCGGCGCCTTCCTCGGCATAGCGCAGCGCGTGGGGGACGATGTCGCCGATGTCGCGGTGGTCGCGGAACTGGACGCCCTTCACCACCCGCCCGTTGGCGACATCGAGGCAGGGGATGATCCTAGCCGCGGGCATGGATTGCGTCCTTCAGCGGAAGGCGGCCTTCCCACATCGCGCGGCCGAGGATCGCGCCGTCGGTGGTGAGCAGGCGGAGGTCGCCGAGCGACGTCACGCCGCCGCTGGCCTGGATGGCGAGATGGGGCAGGCGGGTGACCGCTTCGGCAAGCAGCGCATGGTTGGGCCCTTCGAGCATCCCGTCGCGGCCGATGTCGGTGAGGAGGAGGTGGCGCGCCTCGGGGTAAAGCTCGGCGACCGCCCACAGACTCTGACCGCTATCCTCCTGCCAGCCGTGGGTCGCGACCATCGGCACATCGCCGGCCATGCGGACATCGAGGCTGAGGGTGATCCGGTCGGGGCCGAAGCGGTCGAGGAGGGCGGCGGTGGCCTCGGGATCGCGCACGGCGAGGCTTCCGACCACCACCCGCGCGGCGCCCGCCTCGAGCAGGGTCGCGACATGATCGGGCGAGCGGACCCCGCCGGCGACCTGCAGCTTGAGCGCCGAGCCGCGCGCCAGCCCGGCAAGCAGCTCATGCTGCATCGGACGGCCTTCGCGCGCGCCATCGAGATCGACGACATGCGCCCAGGTCGCGCCGTCGGCGGCGAAGCCCGCCAGCGCCTCGTCGGGGAGGGCGGGGTAGAAGGTGACGTCGTCGAAGCGGCCCTGGCGGAGGCGGACGATGCGGCCGCCGATCAGGTCCATCGCGGGGTAGAGGATCATGTCGACAGCCAGCTTTCGAGGAAACGCGCGCCGGCCTTGCCGGAACGCTCGGGATGGAATTGCGCGCCGATCCAGTTGTTCCGGGCGACGACGGCGGGGATCGCCCGGCCATGCTCGGCCCGGGCGCGCGTGAACGGCCCGTCGTCAGCGGCGTAGCTGTGCGCGAAATAGACGTAATCGCCGTCGCTTAGGCCGATGTCCTCGGATTCGACGCCAAGCCGGCTCCAGCCCATGTGCGGGACGGTGATGCCGGGTGCGGGCCGAAGCTTGCGGACGGTGCCGGGGATGATCCCGAGCGCTTCCGCATCGCCTTCCTCGCTCCGCTCGAACAGGAGGTGCATGCCAAGGCAGATGCCGAGTGCGGGGCGGTCGAAGCCAGTCAGCGCCAGTCGCAGGCCAAGCGCGTCGATCCGCTCCATCGCATAGGCCGCGGCCCCGACTCCCGGGAGAAGCAGCCGCTCGGCCGCGGCGACGACGGTCGGGTCGCTCGCGCGGCGCACCTCGGCCCCGAGCCGGCTCAGCGCCTGCTCGATCGATCCGATATTGCCATAGCCGAGGTCGACGATGGTGACGCTGCTCACAGCATTCCCTTCGTGCTCGGAAGCGCGTCCGATTTGCCTTCGATCGCAAGGGCCTGGCGAAGGGCCCTGCCAAACGACTTGAAGCAGGCCTCGACCTTGTGGTGGTCGTTTTCGCCCACGACCCGGACGTGGATGGCGGCGCCGAGGCTGTCGGCGAGGCTGCGGAAGACGTGCGGGGTCATCTCGGTCGGATAGTCGCCGATGTGCGTCGCCTCGAACGCGCCGTCGAACTTGGCGAAGGGCCGCCCCGACAGGTCGATCAGCACCTGCGCCTCGGTCTCGTCCATCGGCAAGGCGAAGCCGAAGCGGCCGATCCCGCGCTTGTCGCCGAGCGCGGCCTTCAGCCCCTGGCCGAGCGCGATGGCGACGTCCTCGATGCTGTGGTGTGGATCGATCTCGAGGTCGCCCTCGCAGGCGACGATCAGGCTGAACCCGCCATGCGCCGCGACCTGGTCGAGCATATGGTCGTAATAGGGAATGCCCGTCTCGATCCGCCGCGGCTCGGCGCGGTCGAGGTCGAGCGACAGTGCGATCCGCGTCTCCTTGGTGTCGCGGGCGATCTCGGCGCGGCGCTCGGGCCGGGCCTCGGTCGCGACCCCGAAGGCGGCGAGGGCGAGGTCATTCTCCTGCGGTGTGCCGATGGTGAGGCGGATCCCGCCCGGCGCGGCATTGGGCCGGTAGCGGACCTTGATCCCCGCCGCGATCAGCCGGGCGGCGAGCGCCTCGGTGTCGCTGGTCTCGAGGAACAGGAAATTGCCCACGCTCTCGTGCACCCGCACGACATGGGGCGAGCCGGCGAGGAGCGGGGCTAGGCGGGCGCGCTCGGCCTTGATCTCGGCGATCCGCCGCTCGTGGACCAGGCGGCGGGAGGGCTGGAGCGCTTCGAGCGCGGCGGCGATGCTCAGGGTCGGCAGCGGATAGGGCGGAAGCACGCGGTCGACGATGGCGATCGTCTCGGGCGGCGCGATCAGCGCTCCGACCCGCGCCCCGGCAAGGCCCCAGGCCTTGGACAGGGTCTTCAAGACCATCAGATTGTCGCGTCGGAGCGCCTCGCTCGCGAGCGACGGTTCGTCGCCGAACTCGAGATAGGCCTCGTCGACGAGGATCAGCGTGCCGGGCAATTGGTCGGCAAGGAGCAGTATTTCGCCCACGGGGACCGGCGTGCCCGTCGGGTTGTTGGGCGCACAGATGAAGGCAAGCTTGACTCCGCCTTCCGCCGCTACCGCGGCAGCGAAGGCGTCGGCGGAAAAGGCAAAACCTTGCCCGAGCGGGACTTCGCGCACCCTCGCGCCCTGCAGCCGTGCGAAATGGGCATAGGCGGAAAAGGTCGGCGTGCTGACCGCGACTGCATCGGCCGGGCCACCGAGGAAGGCGCGGCAGAGAAGGTCGATCACATCGTCGCCGCCGCGCGCGGTCAGCAGCGCTTCGGGCGGCACCCCCCAGAGTGACGCCATGGCGGCACGCAGCGTCGCGGGGCGCGATGGCGGATAGCGGTTGACGCCGGCGCCCAGCGCGCCGCCGGACAACGGCCCATAGGGATTTTCGTTGGCGTCGAGCTTGATCACCGGGCCCTCGTTGCGGGCCTCGCCGAGGTCGAAGGGCGCAAGCGCCAGGATCTCTGGCCGGGCGAGCCGGGTTGCGAGCGCACTCATGCCGCCCTCGCATCGGCGGCACGGGCGTGCGCCTCGAGCGCTTCGAGGCGGGCGAGCGCGGCGGCCGGGACAGCGAGCAGGCGGCCGGCCTCCGCGGAGACGCGCTGGATCGAGATGGCCTTCATGAAGCTGTGGGTGGTGATCCCGCTCCAGGCGCGCGCGGCGCCGTCGGTCGGGAGGACATGGCTCGACCCGACCAGATAGTCGCCAAAGCTCTCGGCCGCGGCATGGCCGGCGAAGATCGCCCCGGCATTGGTCAGCGACGGGAGCAGGGCCTCGGGATCGTCGAGCGCGAGGCAGAGGTGCTCGGGCGCATAGGCGTTGGCGATGGCGGCCGCTTCGCCAAGGTCGGCGGCGAGGATCACCCGGCCATGCTCGAGCGAGCGGCGGGCAAGCTCGGCGCGGGGAAGCGAGGCAACCTGCCGGGCGACCTCCGCCGCCACGGCCGCGGCGATGGCGGCATCGACGGTGACGAGAAGCACCTGCGCCGAGGCGTCATGCTCCGCCTGGCTGAGGAGATCGGCCGCGACCGTCGCGGGACTGGCGCTTGCGTCGGCGATCACCATCAGCTCGGACGGGCCCGCGGGCATGTCGATCGCCGGGCCGCCGGGAAGCGCGCTGACCTGAGTCTTGGCTTCGGCCACCCAGATATTGCCGGGGCCGCAGATCTTCGGGCAGGCGGGGATGTCGCCCGCACCGAAGGCAAGCGCGGCGATCGCCTGCGCGCCGCCGACGGTCCACACGGTCTCGATCCCGCACAGCTCGGCCGCGAGCGCCAGCGCCGGGGCGAGGCCGGAAGCACTCGGCGGCGTGACGACCACGATCTCCTCGACGCCCGCCGACCGGGCCGGGAGCGCGAGCATCAGGAGGGTCGAAAAAAGCGGGGTGGCGCCGCCCGGGACATAGAGACCGACCCGGTCGAGCGGGCGCCAGACCTTCTCGACCGAGAGGCCGGGGAGGGTGGTGACGCGCGTATCGTCGGGGCGGCTCGCCTCGTGGAAGGAGCGAATGTTCGCCGCCGCCAATTCCATCGCCGCGACGTCGGCCGGAGCGAGGGTCCGGCGTGCCTCGGCAGCGCGCGGGGCGACCGCGACCCGCTCGGGCGCGGCGCCGTCGATCGCGGTCGAGAGGCGCACCAGCGCGTCCCAGCCGCCGGTGCGGACGTCGTCGATGATGGCGCCGACCTTGGCGACAAGCTCGGGTGAGCGGCGGGCAGGCGGACGCGCGAGCGCCTGCGCCCGCTGGCCCGCATCCAGTTCTGACCAGCGAAATTCGATCACATCATCATCTTTTCAATCGGGAGCACGAGGACGGCCGAGGCCCCCGCACCCTTCAGTTCCTCGAGCGTCTCCCAGAAGACCGATTCCTGGCAGACGGCATGCACCGCGAAATGACCGGGCCGGCCATGGAGCGGAATGATCGTCGGGGCGTCGGCCCCGGGGAGGATCCGGGTGATCGCCGGAAGCGCCTCGGACGGCGCGTTGAGCAGGATATATTTGGCGTCCTTGGTGGTGAGCACGCCCTGGATCCGGCTGAGCAGCGATTCGCCCAGGGTCCGGCGCGCATCGGGCACGGCCTGCGTGGTGCGGATCAGCACCGCCTCGCTGTCGAACACGTCGGCGACGGCGCGCAGGCCATTGGCCTCGAGCGTCGCACCCGTCGAAACGAGGTCGCAGATGAAGGGCGCGATGCGAAGGCGCGGGGCGAGCTCGACCGCGCCGTTCATCTTGACCACGGTCGCCTTGATCCCCTGCTCAGTGAGCCAGCGCCCGACGATGTTCGGATAGGAGGTGGCGATGCGCTGGCCTTCCAGCGTCGCGGGTCCATTCCACGCGGTCGCCTCCGGCGCGGCGAGCTTCAGGGAGCAGCGGGCAGTGCCGAGCGGGGCGACGACCTCGATCTCGGGCTCGCCCGACGACAGGCGGAATTCCTCGAGCACGTTGCCGCCGACGATCCCGAACTCGCACACGCCATCGGCGACGAAGGTCGGAATGTCGTCGTCGCGGACGAACATGACGTCGGCCGGGAAGTTCTCGACCCGTGCGGTGAGGGCATTGCGGCCGTTCTGGAGCCGGAGGCCGGCGTCCTTCAGCAGGTCGCGGCTGATGTCGCTGAGGCGCCCGTTCTTCTGGATCGCGATGTGCAGGCGGTTCCCGTCAACCAGCATCCTGGTCCTCCCCGGCAAGCTGGTCGAGCGCGGCGCGATAGCCGCGATTGGGTTCCTGGCGCAGGAAGCGCGCGACCCGGACGATGGTGGTGGTCGACACGCCCGTCGCATCATGGATGTCGCGATAGGAAAGGTCGGTCCCGTCGAGCAGGCGGGCGACGTGCCAGCGCTCGGCAAGGGTGCGAATCTCCTGCGGGGTGCAGAGATCGGTGAGGAAGCGGGCCATGTCGGCCGGATCCTGCGGGGTCAGAAGGGCCCGGCAGAGATCCTCGGTCAGCCGCTCGCCATCACGGGAGGGGGCAGGAGAGGGGAGCATTTGTTCCATCGTGCTAATACGCTGAAACGTGCAAATAGGCTCCGCGCCTGGCCTGTCAACCCTCGGGCAGAACCCAGCGCACCGTGCCGCTGACCTCGTCGGCAACCTTTTCGCCCTGCGCATCGCGGGCCGGGTCGAGCCGGGCACGGCGCTGGAGCACGCGGCAGGTCGTCGCATCGAGCGAGGCCGATCCACTGCTTCGCGACACCCGGCAATTGGTCGGCCGGCCTTCGGGCGAGACGCTGAGAACGAATGCCACGTCGCCCTGCTCCTCCTTGCGGATCGCGTCGGCGGGATAATCGTCGGGCGAGAAATAGGCGGCGAGGTTGGACCGCGCCGGCGCATCGCCCGACGGCGGAGCGGGCGCCGGAAGCGGCCTCGCGGCGGGCGCGACCGGTCGTTCGGGTGCCCGGCCGTCCTGCTGCCACCCCCAGACGATCACTGCCAGCAGCGCCGCGACCACGAAAGCGGCAAGCGCGCCGCTCGAACGGGCCGGCTGGATGGGAGAGCGCGGATCGGTGGGCGGGGAGGCGGACATGGGCCGGAGACAAGCAGAGGCCCTGGCGCCTGTCGACCAAAAGCAAACGCCCGGGCCACTCGCATGAGCGACCCGGGCGTCCTGCGTGACGATTGCTCGTCAGCCCCCTTGGACCTTTCGCGACAGGAGTGTGTCGCGGCTTGGAGCCCGATTGCTGCCGCCATTTCCGGGACTTGTCACGATGCGTGGCAAAGCGAGACCAGTTTTCCACAGCCCCTGTTGCCGCATGGTCACACGGGCAGGGGTGATTGCCTGTTCATCTGCCGCTCTCTAGAGGCGGCTCATGCGCCTTCTCCAAGCCTTTCTCCCCGTCCTCAAGGAAAGCCCCTCGGACGCCCAGATCGTCAGCCACAAGCTGATGCTGCGCGCGGGGCTGGTCCGCCAGACCGCCGCCGGAATCTACGCCTGGCTGCCGCTTGGCCTGCGGGTCCTCAACAAGATCGAGCAGATCGTCCGCGAGGAGCAGGACAAGGCCGGCGCGATCGAGCTCCTGATGCCGACGCTCCAGAGCGCAGACCTGTGGCGGCAGAGCGGGCGCTACGATGCCTACGGCCCCGAGATGCTCCGCATCCGCGACCGCCACGATCGCGAGATCCTCTATGGTCCCACCAACGAGGAAATGATCACCGCCTTGTTCGCGGCCGACACCACCAGCTACCGCCAGCTTCCGCGCACGCTCTACCACATCCAGTGGAAGTTCCGCGACGAGGTCCGCCCGCGCTTCGGCGTGATGCGCGGCCGCGAATTCCTGATGAAGGACGCCTACAGCTTCGACCTCGACGAGGCCGGCGCGCGGCTCAGCTACTACAAGCAGATGCTGGCCTATCTGCGGACCTTCCAGCGGATGGGGATCCAGGCGGTGCCGATGCGTGCGGCCAATGGCCCGATCGGCGGCGACCTATCCCACGAGTTCATCGTGCTCGCGCCGACCGGCGAGAGCGAGGTCTTCTACGACAGCGCCTATGACAGCTTCGACTGGAGCCAGGCCGACCTCAATTACGCCGACGAGGCGGGGCTCAAGGGTCTCTTCGACCGCGTCAACACGACTTATGCCGCGACCGACGAGACTCATGACGAGGCCGCCTGGGCCAAGCTCCCCGAAGCGAGCCGCCGGACCGGCCGCGGGATCGAGGTCGGGCACATCTTCTACTTCGGCACCAAGTACAGCGAGTCGATGGGCCTCAAGGTGAGCGGCCCCGACGGCGGCAATGTCGTGCCCCACATGGGCAGCTACGGCGTCGGCGTCAGCCGTCTCGTCGGCGCGATCATCGAGGCGAGCCATGACGACAATGGCATCATCTGGCCCGAGGCCGTTGCGCCGTGGCAGGTCGGGCTCGTCACCATGCGCGGCGACGATGCCGCGAGCCAGGCGGCCGCGAACGACATCTACGACAAGCTCACCGCGGCCGGGGTCGAGGTCCTCTACGACGACCGCGACGAGCGGGGCGGGGCCAAGCTTGCCGGCATGGACCTGATGGGGCTGCCGACACAGATCATTCTCGGGCCGCGCGGCCTTGCCGCCGGGACGGTCGAGCTCAAGGACCGCCGCACCGGCGCCAAGGAAGAGATTTCGATCGAGAGCGCGATCGCGAGGCTCACCGCATGATCCTCTCCCGCTACGAGCGGATCATTGCCAAGCGCTATCTCCTCCCCGGCAAGGGCGAGGGCGAGCGCTTCATCTTCATGGTCTCGATGATCAGTCTCGGCGCGGTCGCGCTGGGCGTCGCTGCGCTGATCATCGTGATGAGCGTAATGAACGGCTTCCGCGCCGAGCTGTTCGAGAAGACCGCGGGGCTGAACGGCCATGCCGTCATCCAGGGCTATGACGGCCGCCTCTCCAACTGGCAGCAGGTCGCCGACGGCGCGAAGAAGGTCCCGGGCGTCACCTCCGCTCTGCCGCTGATCGAGCAGCCGTTGATGGCAAGCGCCAATGGCCGGGTCGAAGGCGTGCTGGTCCGCGGCATGCGGGTCCAAGACATGCGCGCCAACCCGGTGCTGACCGGAGGCGTCAAGAGCGGCAGCCTCGCCAATCTGACGCCGGGCTGCAACTGCGTCGCGATCGGCACCCGCCTCGCGACCCAGCTCGGCACCTTCCCGGGCGGCGAGATCAGCCTGATCAGTCCGGAAGGCCGCTCGACCCCGGTCGGGACCGTCCCGCGGATCGTCAGCTACACCGTTGCCGCCACCTTCGAGGTGGGCGTCTACGATTATGACAATGCCTTCGTCATCATGCCGATGGAGGATGCGCAGACCCTGCTGATGATGGGCGACCAGGTCGGCATCGTCGAGGTGAAGGTTACCGATCCCGACAAGATCCAGAACCAGATGGGGGCGCTGTCCGCCCTCGTCTCGGGCCGCGGGGTCGCGGTCGACTGGCGCAGCATGAATGCCGCCATCTTCGAGGCGCTCGAGGTCGAGCGCGTGGCGATGTTCGTCGTCCTTTCGCTGATCATTCTCGTCGCGGTGTTCAACATCCTGTCGAGCCTGATCATGCTGGTCCGCGCCAAGACCCGCGACATCGCCATCCTCCGCACCATGGGCGCGAGCCGCAAGGGGATGATGAAGGTCTTCGTGACCGTCGGCACCACCATCGGCTCGCTCGGGATCCTTCTCGGGCTGATCCTCGGCGCAGTCTTCCTCTTCTTTCGCCAGCCGATCGTGAACGTCATCCAGTGGCTGACTGGCCAGAATCTGTGGGATCCCAGCGTGCGCTTCCTGTCCGAGCTGCCGAGCAAGACCGATCCGGTCGAGGTGACCGTGATCGTCGTCACCGCCTTCGTGCTGAGCTTCCTCTCGACGCTCTATCCGGCGTGGAAGGCGGCGAGCACCGACCCTGTGCAGGTGCTTCGTTATGAGTGATTTTCTCGCCGCTGCTCCCCTTCAGGGGAGCTGTCACGAAGTGACTGAGGGGTTGGGGCAAACCCATCCGGCCCTGCGGGCCACCTTCCCTGAAGGGAAGGGGCGATGACCGCCGTCCTCGAAACAACCGGCTTGCGCCGTGCCTTCACCCAGGGCGACGTCACCATCGAGGTGTTGCGCGGGGTCGATCTGGCGGTGCAGCCGGGCGAGATTGTCGCGCTGCTGGGGCCGTCGGGCTCGGGCAAGTCGACCCTGCTCCAGGCGGTCGGCCTGCTCGAAGGCGGGTTCGAAGGCTCGATCCGCATCAACGGCCGCCAAGCCGAGAAGCTCGACACCGACGGGCGCACCGAGCTGCGCCGGGAGGCGCTCGGCTTCGTCTACCAGTTCCATCACCTGCTGCCCGACTTCACCGCGATCGAGAATGTGACGCTGCCGCAGCTCATCCGCGACGCCGAGCCCGAACCTGCGCGCGAGCGGGCGATCGCGCTTCTCACCGCGCTCGGCCTCGGTCACCGGCTCGACCATCGCCCGGCCAAGCTTTCGGGCGGCGAACAGCAGCGAGTCGCGGTCGCCCGCGCGCTGGCCAATCGTCCGCCGCTGGTGCTGGCAGACGAACCCACCGGCAATCTCGACGAGCATACCGCCGACGTGGTCCTCGGCGAATTCCTGAGCCTCGTGCGCGGGGAGGGGAGCGCCGCGCTGGTCGCCACGCATAACGAGCGGCTTGCGCGCAAGATGGACCGGGTGGTCCGGCTCCACGACGGGCAGCTCGAACAGCTGGGACCAAAGAACGGCTGACGCGTTAGGGGGCCCATGGTGCAGCGTCCCCCCTACGATCCCGACATGCCGCCGCCGGGCGGTTTCAATCCGCGTTTCAGCGACGGAAGCGAAGGCCCGCGTCCGGGACGGGAGCGGCAACTTGACGACGAGGATCGGCGCTTCACGCGTGAGCGACCGGCGGACGATCCCTTCGACCCCCGCGGTCGGGGCACCGGCGCGCCTCCGCCGCGCTCCGGCATGGCGCGATCGACCATCATCCTGCTCGCGCTCGGCGGTCTCCTCCTGCTCGGCGCGATCATCTTCGGCCTGTCGCTCGGGCGCTCGGGGCCCGGCAGCGACAGCCTGGACAATGCCGCCGACGCCGAAACCGCCGCCGCGAGTCCCGAGCAGCGCTGCGCCAGCCCGGCGACCTACGACCTGCTGAAGCGCGAGCTCTTCCGCCAGGCCTCCGCCGCGCGCGGGGCCGACCAGGCCGCTTTCGACCGGCTCGCCGCCTATGCCGCGCTGCGGGTCACCGAACCCGTGCTGAAAAGCGGCGGCGAGGAGGGCGACACGCGCATCAGCTGCGGCGCCGACGTCGCGCTCGACCTGCCGCCTGGAGTCCAGGTCGTCGGCGGGCGCCGGACGCTCAGCACCAGTCTCACCTACGAACTTCAGCCTGCCGCCGACCGCACCGGTGACGTCATGACGCTGTCGGGCGCCGAGGCGATCGTCACGCCGCTCGCGACCCTCGCGCGCAGCAGCGAAGGCTCCGTTCCCGCCACCCCGCCGGCGACCGTACCTGAGCCCGCCGTCGTCCCCGAGGCGCCGAGCGACGCTGCCCCCAGCATTCCCGACGCGCCGCCGGTCCCGCCCGAGCCGGCACCGGTGACCAGCGCTGCGCGACCCAGCTTCAATTGCGCCCGGGCGCGCACCTCGGGGGAGATCGCGGTCTGCCGCAGCGACAGCCTCGCCGCGCTCGACCGGCAGATGGCGAGCTTCTACGTCGCTGCCCTGCGTGACGCCGACGGCGAGCAGCGCGCTCTCCTCCAGCGCACCCGCGACCGCTTCCTCGCCTATCGCGATCGCTGCACCTCGGACCGCTGCATCGCCGACAGCTATCGCGGCCGCATCAGCGAGATCCGGGACATCGTCGACGGGCGCTGGCGGGGGCGGTAGGCCGGCACCGACGATCACGGTTGTTGGGGATAAGTCGCGCCCTTTCGCTTCCCTAGGCGCGCCCCCATTTGCTATCCCGAACCATGGCCTTCGTCCCGCTTCGCGTCCTCTCCTCCTTCAGCATGCTCGAAGGGGCGATCGAGCCCAAGGCGCTCGCCAAGCAGGCCCGCAAGCTCGGCTTTCCGGCAGTCGCTTTGACCGACCGCAACGGCCTTTACGCCGCCATGGCCTTCAGCGAGGCGGCGAGCGGGGAGGGCGTCCAGCCGATCATCGGCGCGACCCTCGGCCTTGCCCGACCGGCGGCCTGGGGCGGCAAGGCCGAGACGATCGACTGGCTGGTGCTGCTGGCCAAGGACGAGACCGGCTACAGCAACCTCTGCAAGCTCGTCAGCAAGGGCCATATGGAGCGGCCCGACCACCTCGATCCGCATGTGACGCTCGATGACCTCAAGGGCCACGAGCAGGGGCTGATCGCGCTCACCGCCGGTGGCGAGGGGAGCGTCGTCCGGCTGCTCGCTGACGGGCAGGCGAGCAAGGCACGGCTGGCGCTCGGCGAGCTTGCGTCCATCTTCCCCGACCGCCTCTATGTCGAACTGAGCCGCCGCGGCGATGCTGCCGAGGAAGCGGCCGAGGAGGCGCTGCTCGACCTCGCTTATGCGCTCGACCTGCCGATCGTCGCGACCAATCCCGCGCTCTACGCCGAGCCCGACTTCCATCCCGCGCACGACGCCATGCTGTGCATCGCCGCCAGCGCCTATGTCGACGAGGCCGAGCGCCGCCGCTCGAGCGAGGACGCCTGGCTGAAGCCCGAAGCCGCGATGGCCGAACTGTTCGCCGACCTTCCCGAGGCGCTCGAGAACACGCTGGTCGTCGCACGCCGCTGCGCCGTCGCGGCGCCCAAGCGCCGCCCGATCCTGCCGCGGATGGGCGAGGACGAGGACGAGGCGCTGCGCAAGGCCGCTCATGCGGGACTGGAGGCGCGGATCGCTTCCTATCCCGAGGACCAGAAGCCGACCTATCGCGAACGGCTCGATTTCGAGCTCGACGTCATCGTCCGGATGGGCTTCGCGGGCTACTTCCTGATCGTCGCCGACTTCATCCAGTGGGCCAAGGCCAACGACATTCCGGTGGGGCCGGGGCGCGGCTCGGGCGCGGGCTCGGCGGTCGCCTGGGCCTTGCTCATCACCGACCTCGATCCGCTGGCGTTGGGCCTGCTGTTCGAGCGCTTCCTCAACCCCGAGCGCGTGTCGATGCCCGACTTCGACATCGACTTCTGCGAAACCCACCGCGACAAGGTGATCCGCTACGTCCAGGAGAAATACGGCCGGGACAAGGTGGCGCAGATCATCACCTTCGGGCGGCTGAAGGCACGCGCGGTCCTCAAGGACACGGGCCGGGTGCTCCAGATGAGCTACGGCCATGTCGACCGGTTGGCGAAGCTCGTCCCCAACCATCCGACCGACCCCTGGACGCTCGAACGATCCTTGAACGGGGTCAGCGAGTTGGCGGCGGAAGTGAAGAACGAGCCGCAGGTGAAGCGCCTCTTCGACCTCGCGATGAAGCTCGAGGGCCTGCCGCGCCACAGCTCGACCCATGCCGCGGGCGTGGTGATCGGCGATCGCCCGCTGCAGGAGCTGGTCCCGCTCCACCGCGACCCGCGCTCGGACATGCCGGTCACCCAGTTCGACATGAAATATGTCGAGGGCGCCGGGCTGGTAAAGTTCGACTTCCTCGGCCTCAAGACCCTGTCGGTGCTGAAGGAAGGCCAGCGCCTCCTCGCCAAGCGCGGGGTCACGGCCGAATATGACAAGCTCGGCTGGGACGATCCGGCGGTCTACGAGCTGCTCCAGCGCGGCGACACGGTGGGCGTGTTCCAGCTCGAATCCGAGGGCATGCGGCGGACGCTGGCGGCCGTGCGGCCGACCAATTTCGGCGACATCATCGCGCTCGTCTCGCTCTACCGGCCGGGCCCGATGGACAATATCCCGCTCTTCGGCGACCGCAAGAACGGGCGCCAAGCGATTGAATATCCTCATCCCCTGCTCGAGGAAGTGCTGAAGGAAACCTACGGCATCTTCGTCTATCAGGAACAGGTGATGCAGGCCGCGCAGGTGCTCGCGGGCTACAGCCTGGGCGAGGCCGATCTTCTCCGCCGCGCGATGGGCAAGAAGATCAAGAGCGAGATGGACGCCCAGCGCGCGCGCTTCGTCGAGGGCTGCGCCGCGAACGACATCAAGCCGCAAAAGGCCAACGAGCTGTTCGACTTGATCGACAAGTTCGCCGGCTACGGCTTCAACAAGAGCCACGCCGCGGCTTATGCGCTCGTCGCCTATCATACCGCCTGGCTGAAGGCGCATCATCCGGCGGAATTCTTCGCCGCCTCGATGAGCTACGACATCCACCAGACGGACAAGCTCTGTCTGTTCGCTGACGATTTGCGGCGGATGGGGCTGACGTTGCTTCCGCCCGACATCAACGCCAGCGAGGCCGACTTCGACGTCGCCGACAATGCCGTCCGCTATGCGCTCGGTGCCTTGAAGGGCGTGGGCGAGAAGGCAATGGCCGAGCTGGTCGCCGACCGGAAGACCAAGGGGCCCTTCGCCAGCCTCGAGGATTTCGCCGCGCGGATCGATCCCCGGCTGCTGAACCGCCGCCAGCTCGAGAGCCTTGCTTCGGCCGGTGCGCTCGACGGGCTCAACCCGGACCGCGCCGCGGTCCATGCCGGGGCCGAGACGATCCTCGCCCACGCGACCAGCGCGCACCAGCAGCGGACCAGCGGGCAGGGCGGGCTTTTCGGCGGTGGCGGAGACGACGCGGCTGATGTCGCGCCGATCCGCCTTCCGCGCGACGCGCAGTGGACGCTGGCTGAGCGCATGGCCGCCGAGCGCGACAGTTTCGGTTTCTATTTCTCGGCCCATCCGGTCGATCAGCACAAGCATCTCCTCGCCGCGCACCGGGTCCGGTCGAGCGTCGATCTCGGCTCGGTCCCGATCCCCTCGGACGGGCGCGGCGCGGCGGTGATGGCGGGGCTGGTCGAGGAAGCCCGCTGGCGCACCTCGCAGCGCGGCAAGCGCTTCCTGATGGCGCGCTTCAGCGACAGCGGCGGCCAGTTCGATGCGACGGTGTTCGACGAGGAAGCCTCGGCGGCGGTCGAGGCCGCGGCCAAGGTCGGCCAGTGCGGCCTCCTTTCGGTCGAGCTCGACCGGCGTCCGGGCGAGGAGCAGCCGCGGGTGACGATCAAGCGCTTCCAGCCGCTCGACGAACTCGCCCGCCGGAGCCGGGTCGAACTCACTATTCGCTGCCCTGACGAGGCCGCGCTCGGGCCGGTACTGAAGTTATTGTCCACGCTCGGCGGCGGCAGCGGCGCGATCCGGCTGGTAGTGCCGATCAGCGGCGAGCGGACCGCCACGCTGCTTATCCCGGGCCGCTTCGCGGTCGATGCCGAACTGGCCGCGCGGCTCGCCCGCCATGTCGGCGACGAGGGCGTCACGCTCGCGGCCGCCGAGCAATTGCGACTGGTCGGCTGAACGAGAAACGTCGCCCCCGCGCGGGCGGGGACGACGTTCTCGCTGAAGGCGGGCCCCGGCATTCGCCGGGGCGACTTGCCGCGCCGAGGCGCGTCAGTTCATCTTCATGCCTTCCTTATTCATGAGCAGGGTGATCCTGGCATTCTGCTCCTCGGTCATGCTTTCCTTGAAGCGCGGGAAGACCTGCTCTTCCTCCATCCGCGCATGGGCCTCGATGAGGTCGCGGAACTCGCGCACGGTCGGCAGGAATTCCGCCGACCCCTTGTCCATGTTTTCAAGGCGATAGAGATAGGTCTTCACATAGCCATGCTCATGCTCGAGATGGTCGGCGTCGACCGTCTCATTGGCCTGGCGAAGCGCCGGATAGACGATCTGCTCTTCCTGATGCGCATGCTTGTTCAGCGCATAGTGAAGCGTCTTCACCAGCGCGGTGCGCTTCAGCGTCTCGTCGTCCTCGGTCGCGAGGATGAGGTCGAACTTGGCGAGCGTCGCCTTGTGCTCGAGCTTGAGGATCTCGTCCCAGGCGTTGCCGGCCATGACCGATTCCGACGCCTGTTGAAGAAACTTGCGGGCCAAGTTGGCACCGATCCCGATCGCCGCGCCGGCGGCAAGCGCGCCGAGCAGCGGCGCGGCCCCGCTCTCGCCATTGCCGAAGCTGAAGGCGCTCTTCTCGCTCGCCTTCGGCTTGCGGGTGCGGTTGCTGCTGGTGCGGCTCTTCTCGTTGGTCTCGTTACGCGTCGCCATGATCACTCTCCCAAGGCTTCCTGTTCTTGCCTGCCCAAACGGGCAGGGGAGCAGGGCCGTTCCTCTTGCGAGTGAATTGCAGGGGCGGGCGTCAGGCCTGGTTGAGGTCGGCCTCGGGCATCTCGGCGGGCGGAGCGCTATTCTCAGGCGTCGGCGGCGGGACCGGTTCGACCTCGGCGTCGGGCGCGGTCGCTGGCGGAAGATCGTCGAGCACGTCGGCGGGCGGCGGCGGGGGCGGGGTCGCGGTCTCGACATCCTCGCCCGGCAGCGATCGTGGCTTCGCGCTCGGCGGCGGCGCGCGATCCTTCGGCGCGCTGCTTCCTTCGTAGACGCAGGCGTCGAGCCCGTCGCGCGCGACCGCGGCGATCCGGGCGGCGATGGTGTTGCCGTAGCGCCGGGTGAAGCCCTTGGGCGCGATCGCCGCGCGCCCCTTGGGGAGCGGCAGCACCGCCGCCATGCGCGCGGCCTCCTCGCGGGTCAGCGCGCTGGCGTCATGGCCGTAATAGCGCTCCGCCCCGGCATTGACGCCATAGGTGCCGATCCCCGTCTCGGCGACGTTGAGATAGACTTCCATGATCCGCCGCTTGCCCCAGAGGTGCTCGATCAGGAAGGTGAACCAGGCTTCCAGCCCCTTCCGGGCATAGCCGCCGCCCTGCCAGAGGAAGACGTTCTTGGCGGTCTGCTGGCTGATGGTGGAGCCGCCGCGGATCCGGCCACCGCTGGCATTGCGCCGCGCGGCATCGCTGATCGCGTCCCAGTCGAACCCCGAGTGGCGGCAGAATTTGGAATCCTCGGCGGCGACCACCGCCCGGACCATGTCGCGGTCGATCCGGTCGAGCCCCATCCAGTCGCGCGTCGCCCCGCGCCCGGCGACGAGGTCGCCGACCATGGTGGCGGTGACGGGAGGGTTCACGAAGCGGTAGGCGAGGACCCACAGCACCGAGAGGACAAGGAAGGCGAGAATGGCCTTGACGATCCAGCCGGCGACGCGGGCCAGCGGATTGCGGCGTCGGGTCTGCGAAAGGGAGCGAGCCATGGGCGAGGGGCTACTGCCCTCTCCGGCGCGACGCTAGCCCTGCTGGTCGAAGCGGTCGGCGGCGGCCTGGTAGCTGCGCGCCATGTTGCTGAGGACATCGGCGGCCTGGCGGTCAGAGATACCGGCGGCAAGGCGCCGACAGCGCTCCGCCTTGGCGGTAAGGCTCCCCTTGTCGTCGGCGTCGGCGTCGGTTGCCGGGGCCATGGGGGAATATCCTTCGCGGGTCGGGTCGGTTGCCAAAACGATCAACTCACAGACTAATTCAACGGGAACAGGCTTTGCGCGCCGTTGGGCGGCAACGGATTGGATCCGGTCCGGTTCCAGATTCTTACCAATCGAATACGTATGCGGGGCAGCCGTGTGACTGCCCCGCAACAGATCAGAGGGCGACCTCGGCCTGGTTTTCCTTCTCGTGATCCTTGCCCGGATCGCGGCCGAGCATCTTCAGCGCAGCGGCAACGAGGGTCGAGCCCATCTCGGCCTTCCAGATCTCGGCCTTGCTGGTGTCGAAGCGGAGCAGCTGCAGATCGGGGTCGTCCTTGCCGTCCTTGTACCAGGCGGCGATGAACGGGTTCCAGAACTTGTCGACCAGCGCCCGGTCTTCGACCAGCTCGAGCGTGCCGTGGATATGGGCGAAGAGGTCATGGCCCTTGGAGACATAGGTGCAGACGACCTTGTTGTTCTCCGACAGGCCCTTGACGATTGCTTCGGACTTGGCGCCGAAGAAATAGATGTCGCCGCCATCCTCGACGTCGTCCTGCCAGTTGACCTGCGCGGTCCACGGGCGGGTGCGGCTGTCCTCGACGCCCTGCAGGCCGATCATCACGAAGGGCGAGCTTTTCAGCTCCTTCCAGAACATCTGCTTCAGTTCGTCGGCGCGCTCGGCATCAGCCACGTATCTTCTCCCGTGTGAATATGTTCGCGAACCGAAACGGGAGAGGGGAGGGAGGGTTCCCGCGGGGCGTGCGGTCGAAGGGCCGGCCTAGCGGACCCGGCGCACCAGGAGGCCGCCGCCCTCTGCCTCGCGAACCTGGAATTCGGGCATCGCCCGGACCAGCTCGGACAGGCTCCGGGCGCCATAATTGCGGACCGAGAAGCTCAGCACCGCCTTGGCGCGCTGGCCGACCTCCGAAAGGGAGGCATAGCCTTCCTCGTCGCGCTTGCTCTGCTTCCAGGCCGACCCGAGCACCTTGAGAAGTTCCTCCTCGACCGGGCGCGCCTCATGCTCGGGATCGGCGGGCTCGCCATTCTCGGCCGCGGCGAGGGCGGCGACGTCGAAGAAGCGGGTGCAGCTGTTCTGGAAGCTGACCGGGGTCTTGGCGGTGCCGAAGCCATAGACCGGTATCCCCGCCTCCCGGATGCGCTGGGCAAGGGGCAGGAAGTCGCTGTCGCTCGACATGATGCCGAGCCCGTCGATCTGGTCGCGGTGGAGCATGTCCATCGCGTCGATCACCATCCGCATGTCGGTGGCGCTCTTGCCCTTGACCACGTCGAACTGCTGGATCGGCTGGATCGAATGCTGGGTGGTCAGCTGGCCCCAGCCCTTGAGCGCGGGCTTGGACCAGTTGCCGTAGGCGCGCCGGACGTTGATCGCGCCGAGTTCACCGAGCACCAGCAGCACTTCGTCGAGATGATCGGGCGAGGCGTTGTCGGCATCGATCAGCAAGGCGATGTTGCGGTCGCGGTCCATCGGTCAGGCCTCTTCGGGAACGGGCTGGAAGCGGTCGCTGGTCTCGTCGAGCTCGTAGAGCGTGCCCTCGGCGATGGCGAACCAGCAGCCGTGGAGCTTGAGCGTCCCGGCCTTCTCGCGCTCGGCGACGAAGGGGAAGGTGCGCAGGTTGGCGAGGCTGACCTTCACGCCCTCGAGCTCCAGCGCATGCTGGGGATCGGCGGGCGCCTCGGCGACCACGCGGTCGCGGGCCTCGTCGAGAAGGCCGATCCACTTGTCGATGAAGATCCGGTCGGGTTCGCCGTGGCCGGCCAGCGCGGCGCTGATGCCGCCGCAGGCGCCGTGGCCCATGATCACGATATGCTTCACCTCGAGCTTGGTGACCGCGAATTCGAGCGCCGCCGAGACGCCGTGGAGGCCGCCGCCCATCTCGAACGGCGGGATCAGGTTGGCGACATTGCGCAGGATGAAGGCCTGGCCGGGGACGGTGTCGAAGATGGTCGCGGGATCGACCCGGCTGTCGCAGCAGCCGATGATCATCACCGGCGGCTCCTGGCCCGTCGCCAGTTCCTCCCAGCGGCGATGCTGGTCGCGATAGCCTTGCGAACGGAAGCGATTGTACCCGCGGAGAAGCGCACGAAACTCAGGCATGTGGCAGGGTCATCCTATTGGTCGTCATAGTCTGCCACCCCCGCCGCCCCGGCTAACGAAGCCGCCGCGCCTTGGCAATCGGGTGGCCTGCGGAACGATTGGGAGTTTCCCGCGCTCTTGCCTTGCAGATTGAAACTCGAGGAGCACGGAATCATGAAGAAGGCGATGATGGCGGCGATGCTCGTCGCGGGCGTGTCGGTCACCGGTTGCGCGACCACCAACCCCTATGGCGATCCCTATTACAATGGCGGCTCGAACCAGGCCGGTCGCGCGGCGACGGGCGCTGCGGTCGGCGCGGTGGTCGGTGCCGGTGTCGGCGCGGTCGTCCCGGGCGTCTCGACGGTCGAGGGCGCGGTTGCCGGCGGCATCGCCGGTGCGGTGCTCGGCGCGGTCGTGAAGGGTCGTCAATATTACCGCGATACCCGCGGCTACTGCTATTACGTCGATCGTAACGGCAACCCGATCTACGACTACAACACCCGCTGCTAAGGCCGGGTGAGGGGGAGGGGAGACACTTCCCTCCCTCGTCGAATTGCTAGGGGTGGCGACAGCCACCCCTAGTCGCTACATGGCGCGGCATGAACGCGCCGACCCCGCTTCCCACCCCGCCCAGAGCCCGCAAGCCCGACTGGATCCGGGTCAAGGCCCCGACGTCCGAGGGCTATGCCCAGACGCGCAAGCTGATGCGCTCGCTCAACCTGGCGACGGTGTGCGAAGAAGCGGCCTGCCCCAATATCGGCGAATGCTGGACCAAGAAGCACGCCACGGTGATGATCCTTGGCGACACGTGCACGCGGGCCTGCGCCTTCTGCAACGTCAAGACGGGCATGCCCCGCGCGGTCGATCCGTTCGAGCCGCAGAACACCGCCATCGCCGCGGCCAAGCTCGGGCTCGAGCATATCGTCATCACCAGCGTCGACCGGGATGACCTGCCCGACGGCGGCGCGAGCCAGTTCGTCAAGGTGATCGAGGCGCTCCGCAAGGAGACCCCGTCGACCACCATCGAGATCCTCACGCCCGACTTCCGCAACAAGTCGGAAGACGCGGTGGCGCGGATCGTCGATGCCGGTCCCGACGTCTACAATCACAATCTCGAGACCGTGCCGAGGCTCTATCCGACCATCCGCCCGGGCGCGCGTTACTACGCCTCGCTCCGGCTCCTCGAAAGCGTAAAGCGTCGCAATCCGGCGATCTTCACCAAGTCGGGAGTGATGGTCGGCCTCGGCGAGCAGCGCCTCGAAGTTCATCAGGTGATGGACGACATGCGCTCGGCCGACATCGATTTCCTGACCATGGGCCAATATCTCCAGCCGACGCCGCGCCACGCGAACGTCGAGGAGTTCGTCACCCCGCAGGCGTTCAGCGCCTACGCCGCGATCGCCCGCGCCAAGGGCTTCCTGCTGGTTGCCGCCTCGCCGCTGACCCGCTCGAGCTATCACGCCGGCGACGACTTCAAGAAGATGCAGGCCAATCGCGCCGCGCGGCTCGCCCGCTAGGACCCATGCCGCGCCACACCGAACAACGCTTCCTGCCCTATAGCCCCGAGCAGCTGTTCGACCTCGTCGCCGACGTTGCGCGCTACGACGAGTTCCTGCCCTGGGTGACGGCGGTGCGGATCCGCTCCAGTAGCGAGACAGAGATGGTGGCCGATTTGATCGTCGGCTTCGGTGCCTTTCGCGAGCGCTTCACCAGCAAGGTCGCCAAGCAGCGGCCACAGGCGATCACCGTCGATTATGTCGAAGGGCCCCTGAAATTTCTTCACAACGAGTGGCGCTTCGAGCCGGTCGAGGGCGGGACCAATCTCCACTTCGCGGTCGACTTCGCCTTCCGTAACCGGATCTTCGAGGCGGTCGCGGGGCAGGTGTTCGACCGAGCTCTGCGCAAGATGACGAGCGCCTTCGAACAGCGCGCGGCGGCCCTGTATGGCGCGGGCGTCAGCCCCGCGACGGCACAGACCCCGGACAGCTGATCGCTCTTGCCGATGAAGATCCCTGCTTTCGCAGGGATGCTCATTCAGGCGGCTCGAGCAGTTCCAGCGCGCAGAGCGCCGCCTGGCGCCGGATCCCGGTGCGGCCTTCGGCGGCATCGAACAATTTCATGTCGGCGATGATCGCGTCCGGATCCTGCCCCTTGGTGGCGCGGGCGAAGACCACCGTCCCCACGGGCTTGGTCTGACTTCCGCCGTCGGGCCCGGCGATCCCGGTGATCGCGACGGCGACGTCGGCGCCGGACTTTTCGAGCGCGCCCTTGGCCATCGCCCAGGCGGTCGCGACGCTGACCGCGCCGAAGGTGTCGAGCACGTCCGACGAGACTCCGAGCGCCGCCATCTTGGCGTCATTGGCGTAAGTGACATAGCCCGCTTCGAAGACCGCGGAGGAGCCGGCAATCTCGGTCAAGGCGGCGCTGACCAGTCCGCCGGTGCAGCTTTCCGCGACCGCGATCCGCCGGCCCAGCGCCTTGTTCCGGGCGATGACGTCACGGGCCTTGTCGACGAGGTCGGGGGGAAGGAGCGAGTCCATGGATCAGTCCTCAGGCGGGAAGGCGGATGGTGGCGATGGCCTGGGCGGCGATGCCTTCGCGCCGCCCGGTAAAGCCCAGTTGCTCGGTGGTGGTGGCCTTGATGCTGACTTGGGTCGTCTTGAGTTCGAGGATCTCGGCGACCCGCGCCTGGATGGCGGCGCGGTGCGGCCCGACCTTTGGCGCCTCGCAGATGACGGTGCAGTCGACGAAGTCGATGATCCCGCCGCGTTCGCGGATGAGGTCGGCGGCGTGGACGAGGAAGCGGTCGCTCGCGGCGCCCTTCCACTGCGGGTCCGACGGCGGGAAATGCTGGCCGATGTCACCCAGCGCCGCCGCGCCGAGCAGGGCATCGGTGATCGCATGGAGGACCACGTCGGCGTCGCTGTGCCCGGCGAGGCCCTGCGGATGATCGATGCTGATCCCGCCCATGATGACCGGGCCGGGCCCCGCGAAGGCATGGACGTCAAAGCCGGTGCCCGAGCGGCTGATCATCTGCGCGGCAAGCATCATTTCGGCGCGTTCCCAGTCTCTTGCAGTGGTCAGTTTATGGAGGCTCTCATCACCCGCGACGGTCGCGACCTTGAGCCCGGCGAGCTGGAGCACGGTCGATTCGTCGGTCGGCGCGCCGCTTCCGGCTTCGTCATAGGCGTAGACGAGGTCCGAGGTGTGGAAGGCTTGCGGCGTCTGGATGCGCAGCAGCTGGGTGCGGTTGACCGTCCCGCGCAGCTCGCTGTCGCCCTTGGCGAGCGTGTCGGCCACCGGCAGCACCGGCACCGCGCCATCGGCCTTGGCAAGGGCATCGAGCAGGCGGTCGACGACGTCCGGCGGGCAAAAGGGGCGGGCGGCGTCATGGACCAGCACCACGCCTTCCTCGATGGCCGCGAGGCCGGCGCGGACGCTGTCGGCGCGCTCGGCCCCGCCGATGATCGGTGCGCCGACGTCGAGCCCGGCAAGCGCCTCGGCGGCCTGTGCCTCCTG
The DNA here is from genome assembly GCF_058313385.1 of Sphingomonas sp. SP2. Classification (NCBI taxonomy): domain Bacteria; kingdom Pseudomonadati; phylum Pseudomonadota; class Alphaproteobacteria; order Sphingomonadales; family Sphingomonadaceae; genus Sphingomonas; species Sphingomonas sp. SP2. The sequence goes on from NZ_JBZFLD010000001.1 coordinate 1,938,706, forward strand.
GCCGGCGCCGATCACCACCCGCACCGCACTCACGCGGGGGTGGGCGAGAAGCGCCTCAACGGCATGGCGAAGCAGGGGTTTCCCGGCGAGCAGGCGATATTGCTTGGGGGTCTCGCCGCCCATGCGCGATCCCGATCCGGCGGCGACGACGAGGGCGGTGACGGGCTCCATGTCGCGCGCCTTGCCCGCGAAGCCCTGCTCCTGTAAAGGCGCGCGCTCCCATGGACAGTTTCAAGCCTATCGCGATCGGTCCGGTCCGCATCGACGCGCCGGTCATCCTGGCGCCGATGACGGGCGTCACCGACCTGCCGTTTCGTAAGGCGGTGAAGCGCTACGGCGCGGGCCTGACGGTGAGCGAGATGATCGCCAGCCAGGCGGCGATCCGCGAGACCCGCCAGAGCCTCCAGAAGGCGCTATGGGACCCCAGCGAGGAGCCGGTCAGCCTCCAGCTTGCCGGCTGCAGCCCGAAGGAGATGGCCGAGGCGGCAAAGCTCAACGAGCAGCGCGGCGCCGCGATCATCGACATCAACATGGGCTGCCCGGTGAAGAAGGTCGTCAATGGCGACGCCGGAAGCGCGCTGATGCGCGACCTGCCGCTCGCCGCCTCGATCATCGAGGCGACGGTCAAGGCCGTCTCGGTCCCCGTCACCGTCAAGATGCGGATGGGTTGGTGCCATGACAGCCTCAACGCGCCCGAGCTCGCGCGCATCGCCGAGGACCTCGGCGCGAAGATGATCACCGTTCACGGCCGCACCCGCAACCAGATGTACAAGGGCTCGGCCGACTGGCGTTTCGTCCGCGGGGTCAAGGACGCGGTCTCGCTGCCGGTGATCGTCAACGGCGACATCTGCAGCCGCGAGGACGCCCGCGAGGCGCTTGCCCAGTCGGGCGCCGATGGCGTCATGGTCGGCCGCGGCGCTTATGGTCGTCCGTGGCTGCTCGGACAGGTGATGGCCGACCTTGCCGGTGGCGAGCGTCCCGATCCCAGCATGGACGAACAGCTCGCGCTCATCCTCGAGCAATATGACGCCATGCAGTCGCTCTACGGGACGGTGACGGGGGTCAATCTCGCCCGCAAGCATATCGGCTGGTATACCAAGGGCCTCCACGGCTCGGCGGAATTCCGCCAGAAAGTGAACACGCAGGACGATCCCAAGGTCGTCGTGCAGATGTTGCGCGATTTCTACGCACCGTGGCTCTCGAAGGCCGCTGCCTGAACCCCGCGGCGGAAAAGCGCGGCTGGCGCCGTGCACTTCCGCGAAGCTAGCCTTCCCACGGGCGGCGCGGCCCAGAAAAGTTAACGCCGCACCGACAAACTGTGTTCTTTTGGCCACAAGTCCATGCTAGGGCCGAAAGGATGGATGCCCGCTCGGCCGCTTCCAAGATCGATCAACCGCCCAGCCTGACCCGCTGGCTCGCGGCGGAGCGTGCCAACGGGCGCTTCTACCGGATCATGGAACTGGTCGCCGCGGCTTCGCTGCTGGCGATGGTGCTGATCAGCTATGTGACCCTCGCCCGCGGCGATCCCTCGCAAATGGCGTCGCCGTCGCTGATCGCCTTGCTGCTGGTCGGCAACCTCATCCCCGCCATCCTGCTGATGGTGCTGCTGACCCGGCGTCTCGCGGTGCGGCGGGCGGAGCAGGGGGGTCTCGGCACCGGGCGCCTCCACACTCGCCTCGTCGCCCTCTTCTCGATCATTGCCGCGGTCCCGACCGTCCTGATCGCGATCTTCGCCTCCGTCCTGCTCCAGTCGGGGCTCGAATTCTGGTTCTCGAACCGCGCCCAGACGGTTCTCAACCAGGCGCAGAACACCGCCGCCATCTACGAGCGCGAGCATCGTGAGCGGCTTCGAGCGGACATGGAGGCGATGGGCTCGGACGTGGTCCGCGGGCTCAACACCTACGAGCCGACCTCCGAGAATTTCAAATATATCATGCTGCAGCAGGTCGCGGTGCGGCAGCTGCGCGAGGCCGCGCTCTTCAGCATCAGCAACAAGGGCGAATGGATCACCTATGCGGTGGTGAATTTCGACGACCGCCCGCTCCAGCAGCGCTTCTCGCCGGCGGATGCGGGCAAGCTGGTCGCGGGGCAGGTCAGCATCAAGATCGCCAATCCCGACCGGGTCGAGGGCCTGATCCGGCTCGATCCGAGCGCGCCCATCTTCCTCTACGGCGCGCGTGAGATCAACGCCGCCGCGGTCAATGCGCTGCGCCAGACCAGCGAGGCGGCGCAAGGCTACAGCAGGACGCTGGAACGGGCGCGCTCGCTCCAGCTGCGCTTCAACGCCGCTTTGCTGCTGGGTTCGCTGCTGGTCGTCGGCATGGCCATCTTCTTCGCGCTCAAGATCGCCGACAGGCTGGTCCGTCCCCTGGGCGGCCTCGTCACCGCCGCGGGCAAGGTCGAGGAGGGCGACTTCTCCGCCCGCGTGCCGATCGACAGCAAGGACGACGAGATCGGCGTCCTCTCCGCGGCCTTCAACCGGATGACCGGGCGCCTCGAGGAACAGACCGGGGCCCTGAAGGCGGTGAACACGCAGCTCGATACGCGCCGTGCGTTCATCGAGGCGGTGCTTGGCTCGGTCACCGCCGGGGTGATCGCGCTCGACAATGACCGCCGGATCCTCCTCACCAACCGCTCGGCCGAGGCGCTGCTCCAGCACGGCTGCGAAGGGATCGAGGAGCGCGCGCTCGGCGACGTCAGCCACGAGCTCGAGGAATTCCTCTGCGGCGACCAGCGCGAGGCCGATGTCCTCGTCCGAGCCGAGGGCGGGCAGCGGACGCTCGCGGTCAAAAGGGTCCGCTATGCCGACGGCTGGGTGCTGACCTTCGACGACATCACCGAGCAGCTCGCGGACCAGCGCCGCGCCGCCTGGTCCGACATCGCCCGCCGCATCGCCCACGAGATCAAGAATCCCCTTACTCCGATCCAGCTTGCCGCCGAGCGGATCCAGCGGCGCTTCGGCAAGGAGGTCCAGTCCGACCCCGAAACCTTCGGGCGGCTGACCGAGACGATCGTCCGCCAGGTCGGCGACCTTCGCCGCATGGTCGACGAATTCTCCAACTTCGCGCGGATGCCGAAGCCCGTGTTCCGCGAGGAGAATGTCCACGAGATCGCCCGCACCGCCCTGTTCCTGCACGAGGTCGCGCATCCCGGAGTTACCTTCACGCTCGATCCGGCGCAGGGCGACATCCGCATGGTCTGCGACCGCCGCCAGCTTGCCCAGGCGCTGACGAACGTGGTCAAGAATGCGGTGGAAGCCATTGAAAGCCGGCGTAATCGCGGCGAGCACAACATGGCCGGCGATCGCGTTGGCCTGGCCCTCCGGCGGACCGAGCAGCAATTGGTGATCGACGTGACCGACACCGGCGTGGGCCTACCCGAGGAACGCGAGCGGCTGACCGAACCTTATATGACGACGCGGGTGCGCGGGACCGGGCTCGGGCTGGCGATCGTCAAGAAGATTGTCGAGGAACATGGCGGCGAGATCGCCTTCCTCGATCGCGCAGGCGGTGGGACCCATGTCCGCATCGCCTTCGATCTCGCCAAGCTCGCCGTTCTGGCGGAGGCGGCTGAGAATGCCCCTGATGAGGAGAGTGCCTGAGATGGCTCTGGAAGTGCTGGTCGTGGACGATGAGGCCGATATCCGCGAACTCGTGGCCGGTGTGCTCGAGGACGAGGGCTATGCGGTGCGTTCCGCCGCCAACTCGACCGAAGCGCTCGAGGCGATCGAAAGCCGTCGCCCGAGCCTCGTCCTGCTCGATGTCTGGCTGCAGGGCTCGCGGATGGACGGGCTGCAGCTGCTCGAGGAAGTGAAGCGCCGCGACAGCTCGCTGCCGGTGCTGATGATCAGCGGTCACGGCAATCTCGACACCGCGGTCGCCGCGATCCGCGAGGGCGCGGTCGATTTCATCGAGAAGCCGTTCGAGGCGAGCCGCCTGCTCCACCTCGTCGGGCGGGCGACCGAAACCGACCGGCTGCGCCGCGAGAATGCCGACCTCAAGATGCGGATCGGGACCGAGGACCAGCTGAATGGCGCGTCGGTCGCGATCAACACGGTCCGCGCGACGCTGAAGCGGGTCGCGCCGACCGGCAGCCGCGTGCTGATCACCGGGCCCGCCGGGGTCGGCAAGGAGATTGCCGCGCGGACCATCCACAATTGGAGCACGCGCGCCGGCGGCCCCTTCGTCACCGTCGCCGCGGCGCGGATGGATCCGGGCCGGGTCGAGGAGGAGCTCTTCGGGTCCGAGGCCGATGGCGTGGCGCGCCCCGGCTTCCTCGAGCAGGCGCATGGGGGGACGCTGTTCCTCGACGAGATCGCCGACATGCCGATTACCACGCAGGGCAAGATCCTGCGGGTGCTGACCGATCAGAGCTTCACCCGTGTCGGCGGGCAGCGGCCGGTCAAGGTCGACGTCCGCGTGCTCTCGGCGACTTCGCGCAACCTCAGCGACGAAATTGCCGCGGGCCGGTTCCGCGAGGACCTCTATTATCGCCTCAACGTCGTGCCGGTTCGGATCCCGCCGCTGCGCGAACGGCGCGAGGATATTCCCGAGCTCGCCAACCATTATCTCGCCCGCTTCGCCGCCGAGCGCCGGATGCCGCCGCCCAACCTCTCGGACGAGGCGCTCGCCGCGCTCCAGGCGCATGACTGGCCCGGCAACGTCCGCCAGCTCCGCAACATCATCGAGCGGACCGTGATCATGGCGCCGACCGAGCGGCTAGAGCGGATCGACGTCGATCTGCTGCCGTCCGAAGTGCTCGACACCGGCGGTTCGGGCGGGCTGAGCAGCGCGACCCTGTCGATCATGGGCTCGCCGCTGCGCGAGGCCCGCGAGAGCTTCGAGCGCGAATATCTCCGGGTCCAGATCCGCCGCTTCTCCGGCAACATCAGCCGCACCGCGAGCTTCATCGGAATGGAGCGCTCGGCGCTGCACCGGAAGCTCAAGGCCCTTGGGCTGGGCGACAAGGGACAGAATGGCGAAGAGGAGCGTTCTGGCAACTGAGGCGCTTTCCTGCCTCGAACATAATTAGAAGAACAGCAGAACAATGCCGTCCAAGACCCTCAGTTTGCAGGACCATTTCCTCAACAGCCTGCGCCGCTCAAAAACTCCCGTCACCATCTTCCTGGTGAAGGGGGTGAAGCTCAACGGCATCATCACCTGGTTCGATGCCTTCTCGTTGCTGCTCCGCCGCGACGGGGTCAGCCAGCTCATTTACAAGCATGCCATGTCGACGATCATGCCCGCCCGGACGCCGACCGATATCGATTTCGACAGCTTCAAGGGCCAGAATGTCGAGCCGGGCCGGGCGACCCTGCAGGACCTGTTCCTCGCCGCCTCGATCCGCCAGCGGGAACCGATGACGGTGTTCCTCGTCAATGGCGTCATGCTCCAGGGCGAGGTGGTGGCCTTCAACCGCTTCTCGATGCTGCTCGGCCGCGGGAGCGAGGTGCAGCTGGTCTACAAGCATGCGGTCTCGACCATGCAGCCGGCGCACCAACTGCAGCTCGGCGAAGTCGAGAATGACGACGATCAGCCGGAGGACGCCAAGTGAGCACCGGGTTCGACCGCGCCGGCGGCGACGGGCTGCGCCGCGGCGAGACCGCGCTGGTCGTGCTTCCCGACCGCGCGCAGGAGAGCAATGCCCGGTCGGTCGAGGCCCGGCTCGACGAGGCGCAGGGACTGGCCGAGGCGATTGGCCTCGACGTTGACGACCGCCTGTCCTTCCGGATCCGCCAGCCGCGACCCGCGACCCTGTTCGGCAAGGGTCAGGTCGAGGAGATCGCGGCCCGCGCCGAGGAGCGCGAGGCCAAGGTGCTGGTCGTCGACGCGGCGCTCACCCCGGTCCAGCAGAAGAACCTCGAGGACGGGACCAAGGCCAAGGTCATCGACCGCACCGGGCTCATCCTCGAAATCTTTGGCGAGCGGGCGGCGACGGCGGAGGGCCGGCTCCAGGTCGAGCTCGCCCACCTCGATTACCAGGCCGGGCGGCTGGTCCGCAGCTGGACCCACCTCGAGCGCCAGCGCGGCGGCTTCGGCTTCCTCGGCGGCCCGGGCGAAACCCAGATCGAGGCCGACCGCCGCCTGATCCGCGACCGCATGGCCAAGATCCGCCGCGAGCTCGACCAGGTGAAGCGCACCCGCGCCCTTCACCGCGACCGGCGCAAGCGCGCGCCCTGGCCGGTGATCGCGCTGGTCGGCTATACCAATGCGGGCAAGTCGACGCTGTTCAACCGCCTGACCCGGGCCAAGGTGCTGGCCGAGGACCTGCTGTTCGCGACGCTCGATCCGACGATGCGCGAGATCAGCGTTCCGGGGTTCGACAAGGCGATCCTGTCGGACACGGTGGGGTTCGTCTCCAACCTCCCGACCGAGCTCGTCGCGGCCTTCCGCGCGACGCTCGAGGAAGTGGCGAGCGCCGACCTCATCCTCCACGTCCGCGACATCCACCATCCCGACAGCGACGCGCAAAAGGCCGACGTCGAGCAGGTGCTCGCGAGCCTCGGCATCGGGCAGGGAGAGGAGGGGCCGGCCCGGATCGAGGTCTGGAACAAGGTCGACCTCCTCCAGGGCGAAGACCGCGAGGCGGTCGAGAATGAAGCGGACCGGCGTCATGACGTCATCACCGTTTCGGCGCTGAGCGGCGAGGGGACCGATACGCTCCTCGCCCGGGTCGGCGCGGCGCTTCGCGAAGGAGCGGCGGTGCACCACCTGCGGATCCCGACCAGCGACGGCAGCCGCCTCGCCTGGCTCCACAGCCGCGGCGAGGTACTCGAGAGCCGAGCCGATGGCGACGAGATGTTCGTGGCGGTGCGGCTGAGCCCGGAAAACTGGCAGCGCTACCAGGGCCTCTAGGCGCGCTATCGCGAGCGAAGTTGACGAAGTTGACACAGGGCGGGGCCCGTCGTCGGCTTCATCGTCACAGAGCAGCAAGGTCAAAGAGCTAAAGGCGAACCCGTCTGGTTCCTTTGCGCAGATTTACTCCTACAAGGCAATCGCTTGCGGGGGCGGCGGAGTGGCGTAGGATCTACCCATGGATTTCCTCGCGGCCTCGATTGCGGCGTTCCTGACCTGCCTTCTTTCCGGCTTGGCCTTCGACTGGGTTGCACGGCACTTTGCGGGCGCGCGGACGGCGGCGCTGGCGGCCTTCTGGGTGACGGTCGGAAGCGCGGCCGGTCGTTATGGCGGTGCCGCCAAGGCCGATGACGATTTGCTTATGGTCCTGGGCGGACTGACGGGCGCCGCGCTGGCACTCTTCATCCTTTGGCAGAAGCTGCTACGCGGGCGGCCTGAAGCGGTGGACTGAAGCCTAGAGATAGTCGGCGAGTGCGAAGGAAACCGGGCTGGCCGTGCCGCCACGCTCGACCGTCAGCGTCACCGGCGAGCCCGCATCGCCGCCAAGCGCGCGAAGCATCCTCCGGAGATCACCGCGGACGCGGTCACCGATCTTCAAGCCGGCCTTATCCGCCGGGCTGCCGCGGCCGACGTCGACGATCTCCACCGCCTTACCAGTGGGCTCGAGCCACAGTCCCGAGCGGCCATAATCTTCGGTGAGCGGCGCGAGCCCGGCATGCGGCTGCAGCCAGAGCGAACGGCTCGCCACTTCGGTCGACAGGTTGAACCAAGCCGAGATGGCGGGCGAACGCCTCAGGCGCGCTTTGCCTTGCGCCACAAGGCTTCCTTGTCGTCGAGGCTGAGGTTGGTGAAGCCGGGGGCCTGCTCGATCGTGCGGAAGCGGCGTTCGAACTTGGCGTTGGCTTTGCGCAAAGCCTCTTCGGGGTTGATTTTGAGAAAGCGTGCGAGGTTCACGACGGCAAACAGGAGGTCGCCAACTTCCTCTTCGCGCTCGGCGTCGCTGGTCGCGGTCTCGACCTCGTCCAGTTCCTCGAAGATCTTGGCCCTGGCGCCGCTCGCGTCGGGCCAGTCGAAGCCGGTCCGGGCGGCGCGTTTCTGGAGCTTCAAAGCGCGTTCGAGCGCGGGCAGGCCGAGCGCGACGTCCGCGAGGACGCTCGGATCGGCGTCGGCTTTGGCGGCACGCTCGGCCGCCTTGATCTCTTCCCAGCGGTGGTGGCCGCCGGTGGCGTCATCGCCGAAGATATGCGGGTGGCGGCGCTCCATCTTGTCGCTGATCCCGGCAAGCACGGCGTCGAGCGTGAAATGGCCGGCCTCAGCTGCCATCTGGCTGTGGAAGACAATCTGGAGCGCAAGGTCGCCGAGCTCGTCCTTGAGGTCGGCCATGTCGCCGCGCTGGATGGCGTCGGCGACCTCATAGGCTTCCTCGATCGTATAGGGCGCGATCGTCGCGAAGGTCTGGACCGTGTCCCATTCGCAGCCCGTCGCCGGATCGCGCAGCCGCGCCATCACATTCATCAGCCGCTCGAGCGCGTCGCCGGCATCGGGCTGCTGATGGCGGATTTCTCCGTCGGGGGGGCTCGCTGGGGCGCTCATTCGTCCTCGTCCGTAAGTCTGATAATATGTATTATGTTAAGTGACGGCTGGACGTTGGATGGCGATCAGCCTTCCAGCACCAGCCAGCGCCCCTCGACGCTCCAGCGCTTGAGGCTGGTGAGATAGTTCATGCCGAGGACGTTCAGCTCATCGCCGTCGGCGATGAACATGCGGACGTCGCGCCGCTCGATCCCGCCGACCGACACCGTGTCGGCACGCGCGGTGCCGACGCGGATCAGGCCATTGCCGGTGCGGACAACCTGGTTGCGGCGCTCGGTCACGGGCACGCCGGCAAGCGCCGCGGTCTTGCGGCCGATCGTAGTCATGGTCGCGCCGCTGTCGACGAGGAAGTCGACCGGAATGCCGTTGACGTCGGCCTGGATCCAGAAATGGCCGTCGACCGCGATCGGCACGCGAATGGCCTGCTCGGCGACACGAACCGGACGCCCGGTGGCTTCGGCCTCAAGCCGCTGCGCGACATAGCTCAGATCATCGCGGAAGCTGAAGACGATGAAGCCCGCGCCGAAGATGACGACGAAGGCCAGCACCGAGGTGATGCCCTTGGCGACCGGCGAGCGGCGGCCGATCAGCGCGCCAAGCACCAGCATCACCGCCATCAGGAGGTAGAGGCCGCCGAGCTGGAGGTCGTTGGTCATCATCGGATCACGGCTGAAGCACAAGCTTGTCGCCCTGGACGCCCCAGCTCGACAGGCTCGAGAGGAAGTTCATGCCGAGCACGCTGGTGCCGTCGTTGGGGTTGATGTTGACCGACAGGTCTGCGCGGCGGATCGAGCCGACTTCGAGGAGGCCGGCGGTGACGCGCGGCATGAAGACCTCGCCATTGGCGGTGCCGACGACGTCGCCGCGCATGCCGGGCTCGAGCCCCGCCGCGTCGGCGACCTCCTTGGAAACGGTGGTGGTGGTGGCGCCGCTGTCGACGAGGAAGCGGACGGGCTTGCCGTTGATCCGGGCATCGACCCAGAAATGGCCGTCGCCGCGCTTGGGAATGGTGAGCGCCGAGCCGCTTGCGACCGGAGTCGCCTCCCCCATCGCCTCGCTCTTGAGGCGGGCGCCGAGCGCGCCGAATTCACCGCGAAAGGCGAAGAGAGCGAAGACCGCGCCGAAGATGGCGACCCAGGCGAGGCCCATGCGAAGCGCGCTGCTGGCGGTGAGGCCGCGGCCGAAGAGGCTCGCTCCGATCAGCATCAGCAGCAGGAGGAGGTAGAGGGCGTTGGGGGCCTGGTCGTTCACTTACAGCTCGATCTCCAGCCCGTCGAAGGCCGGTGCGGCCCAGTCCGGAAGCTCCGCCACAAGTTGGGCATGATCCATGCTGTTGTCGAGGTGCGAGAGATAGAGCTGGCCGACGCGCAGCTCGCGGGCCCAGCCGAGGAGGGCGTCGAGATGCGCGTGGGTCGGGTGCGGGCGGCGTCGGAGGCAGTCGGCGATCCAGATGTCCGTGCCCTGGTAGAGGGACGCCATGGCGTCGGTCAGTTCATGGAAATCAATCGCATAGACGAGGCTCCTGGCACCGTCGTCGAAGCGCATGCCGAGGCTGGTGATGCGGCCATGCGGCTGGTCGACGAAGCGGACCCGGACGCCGCCAAGCTCCCACTCCCCGTCCACCGCGTGGGTGCGTGCAACCGCGGGATAGAGGGCATTGCCCTCGAACAGGTAGCGGAAGCGCGGGACGACCCGGTCGAGCACGTCCTGGCGGGCGTGGACGGGGACCTGGTCGCCGCGATTGTGGGCGAGCTGGCGCAGGTCGTCGAGGCCGTGGATATGGTCGGCATGGTCGTGGGTGACGACGACGCGGTCGACGGTCGCGACATCAGCGGCGTTGAGCTGCTCGCGAAGGTCGGGACCGGCGTCGATGAGGAGGCGGGTCTCGCCGAGCGTGGCGAGCGCCGAGGCCCGGAGCCGGCGGTTCTTCGGCTCGGCCGGATCGACGCTGCCCCAGTCATTGCCGATCCGCGGAACGCCGGCACTGGTGCCCGAGCCGAGGATCCGGAACTGCACTTAGCGGGTGGCCCGGGTGAACAGCCGATGGAAATTGGTGGTGGTGCTCGCCGCCAGCGCCTCGGGGCTGACCCCGCGCAGGTTCGCGACGAAGGCCGCGGTGTCGGCGACATAGGCGGGCTCGCACGGCTTTCCGCGATGCGGGACGGGCGCAAGGAACGGACTGTCGGTCTCGACCAGCAGCCGGTCCTCGGGAATGGTCTTCGCAACCTCGGCCAAGTCCTTGGCATTCTTGAAGGTCACGATGCCCGAGAGCGAGATATAGAAACCGATGTCGAGGCCCCGGTCGGCCAGCCACTGGGTGCCGGTGAAGCAGTGGAGCACCCCCGTCACCCCGCCCTTGGCAACCTCCTCGGCGAGGATCTCGGCGGTATCCTGCTCGGCGTCGCGGGTGTGGATGATGAGCGGCAGGCCGGTGATGCGCGCGGCCTCGATCTGGGCCCGGAAGCGCGCCTTCTGGCTGTCGCGGTCGGACTTGTCGTAAAAATAATCGAGCCCGCATTCGCCGATGGCGACGACTTTCGGATGGGCCGCGGCGTCGACCAGCGCCGCCAAGCCGAGGTCGGGATGGGCGTCGGCCTCGTGCGGGTGGACGCCGATCGAGGCCCAGACGTCGGGGTGGCGCTCGGCGCCGGCGACGACATCGGCCCATTCGCGCTGGCGGGTGGAGATGTTGAGGAAGCCGCCGACCCCGCGGGCCCGGGCGCGGTCGAGCACGCCGGCCTCATCCTCGACCAGTCCGGGGTAGTTGAGGTGGCAGTGGCTGTCGATCAGCATCAGGCGGGCTCTTCGGTCGCGACCAGCTCAAGACGCGGGAAGATGGGCTGGGGTTGCGCGAGGCGGCCGGCATCCCTCCCCTCCCCGATATAGGCCTTGAGCAGGGCGATGGCGGTGGGAACGACCGGTTCGACCATCGGCGCGAGGCGCTCGACCGCGGCGGCGAGCGTTCCGAGGACCTGCGCCATTCGCTCGGGATCGGTCTTGCGCAGCGCCCAGGGCGCCTGCGCGTCGACATAGGCATTGGCCGCGAACACCGCGCCCATCCAGGCGTCGAGCCCGGCGGAGAAATCATAGTCGGCGAAGCGCTCGGTGACGGTCGCCCCGGCTTCGTCGACCCTGGCGAGCAGGGCCCGGTCGTCCTCGGCCTCGCCCGGCGGCGGAAGGACGCCGTCCAGGTTCTTGACGATCATCGAGAAGGTGCGCTGGGCGAGGTTGCCGAAGCTGTTGGCGAGCTCGGCATTGCAGCGGGTGACGATCGCCTCGTCCGAATAGCTGCCGTCCTGGCCGAAGCTCACTTCGCGCATCAGGAAGTAACGCAGGGAATCGACCCCATAGGTTTCGGCGAGCGTCATCGGATCGACCACGTTGCCGAGGCTCTTCGACATCTTCTCGCCGCGGGCGAGGAGGAAACCGTGGCCGAACAGCGCCTTGGGGAGCGGGAGCTTGGCGCTCATCAGGAAGGCCGGCCAGTAGACCGCGTGGAAGCGGACAATGTCCTTGCCGATGAGGTGGAGGTCGGCCGGCCAGAAGCGGTCATATTGGGCTCGGTCGTCGGGGAAGCCGACCCCGGTCATATAAGTGGTGAGCGCGTCGACCCAGACGTACATGACGTGACCGGGCGAGCCGGGCACGGGCACGCCCCAGTCGAAGCTGGTGCGCGAGACGCTAAGGTCCTTGAGGCCGCCCTCGACGAAGCGGACGATCTCGTTGCGGCGGCTGTCGGGGCGGATGAAGTCGGGGTTGCTGCGATAGAGTTCGAGCAACGGCTCGGCATAGCGCGACAGGCGGAAGAACCAGCTTTCCTCGACGGTCCATTCGACCGGGGTCCCCTGCGGCGACAGTTTCTCGCCGCCTTCGCCAGTCGTAATTTCCTTCTCGTCGTAGAAGGCCTCGTCGCGGACCGAATACCAGCCTTCGTAGCGATCGAGATAGAGGTCGCCATTGGCCTCCATCGCCTTCCACAGCGCGATCGAAGCGGCGTGGTGCCGCTCCTCGGTGGTCCGCACGAAGGCATCATAGCTGATCGTAAGCCGGTCGCACATGTCGCGGAAATAGCCGGACATTTCGTCGGCGAATTCGAGCGTTTCGCGGCCCTGCCCACGCGCGGTCTGGACCATCTTCAGGCCATGTTCGTCGGTCCCGGTGACGAGCCGCACGTTGCGCCCCTGCGCGCGCTGGAAGCGGGCGATGACGTCGGCGGCAATGGCCTCATAGGCATGGCCGATGTGCGGGCGGCCGTTGGGATAGGCGATGGCGGTGGTGATGTAGAAAGGTTCGGACATGTCGCGGGTGCCATACGAAAGACTGTTCCCCGGCGAAAGCCGGGGCCCAGTTTTCTTCGGCAGCAAGGCACTGGGTTCCTGCTTTTGCAGGAGAACTATCCAGCCACGCTCGCCATGATGGTGCCGAGCGAGAAGATGGTCGCGGCGGGATCGAGCGAAAGGCGGGGCGCGATCTGGCTGGTCTCGCGGACCTGGTCGTAGGCGGCGAGCGCGCGTTGCCGCCGTGCTCCCTCGGCCGAGCGGGCCTCGGCGGCGACCAGCGGCGGGATCAGCGACAGGAAGGCGGCATAGCGCGGCCGTGCGGCCTTCAGCGCCAGTGCCGAAGCGAGCCGCGAACGACGGCTGTTGTCGGGATCGCCGCGGCGGAGGATCGACAGCGCCTCGTCGGCGAGCGGCGCGAGGTCGAGTTCGGCGAAGGCCAGCGCCCGATCGGCCGAACCGGCGGCGAGCGGAATGAGCGCGGCGCGCTGGTCGGCCGTGAGCTTCGGCACCTCGGCCCGCAGGATGGCGTCGAGCGTGTCGTCCCCGAGCGCGGCGAAATCGAGCCGGCGGCAGCGCGAGCGGATCGTCGGAAGAAGCCGCCCGGGCACATGGCTGACGAGCAACAACAAGCACTTGGCCGGGGGTTCTTCGAGCAATTTCAGAAGCGATTGCTGGGCCTGCGGCTCGAGGTCGTCCATCGCGTCGATGATCGCCACCCGCCAATCGCTCAGCGCGGGCGCGGCATGGAACAGCTCCTGCAGCTTGCGGATCTGGTCGATGACGATGCCGCGGCGAAGCTCGCCCTTGTTGGCGCCGGTCTCGTGCGCCTCGCGCTTGATCAGGCGGAAGTCGGGATGGCTTCCGGCCTCGATCAGCCGGGCGATGCGATGCTCTGGCGGGACCTCGAGCCCGGGAAGCGCGGCGACCGATGGCCCGGCGGCTTCGGCCAGCACGCGCAGCGCCGCGGCGCGGGCGAAGCTCCCCTTCCCTACCCCGCGCGGCCCGGCAAGCAGCCAGGCATGGTGCAACTGCCCGCTGTCGAGCGCCGCCCGAAACGCCGCCACCGACCGATCCTGCCCGAGCAGGGTCATGCGCGGGGGCTCAGGGAGATGGCGGTCGGCAGGCAGAAGGGCACGGGAGGCTCCGAGGGTTCAACCACCCCTCGCTATCGCTTTGCGGGGCCGGGTCAACTCCTCAGGCGGCGCTCCCCAGCAACCGGTCGATCTCGGCGATTTCGCGTTGCTGGTCGGTGCGGGTTTTTTCGATGACGGCGCGTAAGGGGCCTTCGACGCCCTCGCGGAGCGCGATGTCGGACATGGCGATGGCGCCGCGGTGATGTTCGCGCATCTTGGCGAGCCAGGTTTCGGACGCATTGGCGCCCTCGGCCGTCATCATGCCCTGGTGCATCTGCATCATCGCGGCGCGATAGGGCTCGGCGGACTTGGGATCGGCGGCCCCGCTCTCGCGCAGGGCCTTCAATTCCTCGATCTCGCGCGACTGGCGATCGACCGTCTCCTGCGCGAGGGCGCGGACTTCCGATGTCGGGTCGAGGCCGAGGACGACCTTCGACATGTCGACCGCGCCCTGGTGATGGGCGATCATCATCACGGTCCAGCTGTCGGCGACGCTTGCGCCGGCGGCGGCCATCATGTCGCGGTCCATCTTGGCCTCGGACGCGGCGTAGGGATCGGCCGCGTCCATCTCCATGCCCTCGTTCATTGCCGCGGGCGCATTGGCGGCCGGTTCGGCGGCGCGGTCGTTGCAGGCCGCAAGGAGGATCGTGGCGGCGAGCAGGGTCAGGAAGCGCATCGGGAATTTCTCTCGTTTTCGTAGCCTTTGCGGGTGAACCCCCGGCACTGCCCTCCGGGTCCAGCTCAGAACCAGAAGCGCAGCCCGGTGACGACTTTCAGACCCCCCCTCCCCTCGCCATCGAGACGGCGGAAGCGCCGAGTGTCGCCGAACGACCGCTCCCACGCGATTCCTGCGTAAGGCGCCAATTGCGGAGAGAATTGATAGCGGAGGCGGAGGCCGAGATCGGCGGTGGAGAGGCCGGCGCCGATCCTTCGTGACGGCACGTCCTGCGCCGACAGGTCGAGCTCGGCACGGGGCTGGAGGATCAGCTTCTGGGTCAGGCGAAGGTCGTGCTCGGCCTCGAGCCGGGCGCTGAGTTCGCTCTTGTGCGAGAGGAAGAGCGCGCCCTCGACATGGATCCAGTAGGGCGCGAGGCCCTGGAGACCGAGCACGAGATGGGTGCGGTCGGGGCCGGTGCCGACATCCTGGCGGAGGCCGGCCTGGAGGTCGAACCATGGGTCGATGGCGTGGCTCCACAAAGCCTGGACCTCGGCCTGTTCGGGCGCGCGACCGCGCTCGCCCTCGATCTCGGTCTTGAACCAGGCCTTGTCGATGTCGCCACCGATCCAGGCCTCGGTATCGAGGAGATAGGAATCGCGCCCCTTGCCGAGTCGGGCCTCGAGCTGGTCGACCAGCAATTTGCCGGCGGGCATGCCGCCATGCTCCGTGGCGAGCGTGCGGCGCGATCTGGCCATCGCCTCGGCGCCGAACACAATGTCGGCGGCATGAGCGGGGCCGGACATAGCCGCGGGCGGTGGCGGGCCGACGGGCGGCGCCGCGGCGGGCATAATGTGGCCGGCATGCGGATCGGCCTCGGGCTTGCAGTGACCCATGGCGGCATGTTCGGGCGGACAGGCAGGGCTCGGCGGTGGTGGCGGCGGCGGGTCGGCGGGCTTGCAGTGACCCATGGCCGCATGCTCGGGCGGACAGGCGGCCGCCGGGGCTTCGGCCGGAGCGGCATGGCCCGCATGCTGGGCGAGCGCCGGGGTGGCGGCGTCGGCAAGCAACAAGGCGAAGAGCGGCTTCATGACGCCGCTCCATCGAGCGGGCGGACGGTGACGACGCGCATCATCCCGGCGTGCATGTGGTAGAGGAGATGGCAGTGGAAGGCCCAGTCGCCGGGCGCATCGGCGGTGAGGTCGAGGTCGACATAGCCGCCGGGGAGCACGCGGACGGTGTGTTTCAGGGGCTGGCTGTCCCCCTGCCCGTTCACCAGCTCGAAGAAATGACCGTGGAGGTGCATCGGGTGGGTCATCATCGTGTCGTTGATGAGCCGCAGCCGGACCCGCTCGTTGCGGGCGAAGCGATAGGGTTCGGGCGCCTCGCTCAACTGCTCCCCGTCCATCGACCACATGAAGCGCTCCATGTTGCCGGTGAGGTGGATGTCGATGCGGCGGGTCGGCTGGCGGCGATCGGTGGCGGGAGTGAGCGCGGCGAGGTCCTTGTAGGTCAGCACCTTGTGGCCGACATCGTCGAGACCGAGGCCGGGATCGCCGATCCGGTCGACCGGCATGGGCGCGATCATGTCGACCCCGACCCCGACTGGGAAGGCGACTGCGGACTTGTCGCGCATCTTGTGATCCATCGTTCCGCCGTGGCCCATCGCGCCATGGTCCATGCCGGCCATGTCGCCCATGCCCGCCATGCCCGCCATCCCCATGTCCTTCATGCCAAGCGTCGGGCGCGGGCGGAGCGGCGCGATGACGGCGCGCAGCCCGGCGCGGGGCGCAAGGGTGGCGACGGCCATGCCTGAGCGGTCGATGGTCTCGGCGACGAGGCTGTAGGGCTGGTCGGCGGGGGTGACGATGACGTCATAGGTCTCGGCATTGCCGATCTGGAATTCGTCGACCTCGACCGGACGGACGGGGATACCGTCAGTCGCGACCACGGTCATGCGGAGACCGGGAATGCGCAGATTGAAGATGGTCTGCGCGGCGGCGTTGATGATCCGAAGCCGGACCCGCTCGCCCGCGCGGAACAGGCCGGTCCAGTTCTCCGCGGGGCTGTGGCCGTTGACGAGGAAGCGGTAGGCTGCGGCGGTGACGTCGGCGATGTCGGTCGGGTCCATCCGCATTTTGGCGAACATGGCGCGGTCGGCCGGCGTCATGGGGTCGTTCGCGCCACGATCGGACAAAGTCCGCTTGTTTCGGTTGAAGACCCCCGCTTCCTGGCGCAGGCGGGTGAAGATCTGGTGCGGGTGGAGGAAGCTCCAGTCGCTCAGCACGATCACATGCTCGCGGTCCGACGCGATCGGGTCGGGCCCGGCGGGGTCGATGATCAGCGGGCCGTAATGGCCGACCTGCTCCTGGAGGCCCGAATGGCTGTGGTACCAGTAGGTGCCCGACTGCTTGAGCGGGAATTCGTAGGTGAAGCTCGAGTGCGGTTTGATCCCGGGGAAGCTCACCCCGGGGACGCCGTCCATCTGGAAGGGCACGATCAGGCCGTGCCAGTGGATCGACGTATCCTCGTCGAGATGGTTGTCGACCGTCAGCCGGACCTTGTCCCCTTCGCGCAGGCGGATGAGTGGCGCTGGGAGCGTGCCATTGATGGTGACGGCATGGCCGCTGCGTCCGTCGACGGTGAAGCGGCTCTCGGCGACCGTGAGCCGGATGTCGGTGCCGGACAGGCCGGTCAGGCCCTTGACGGCAAGGCCGTGGCTGTTGGTACTGGCCCAGGCGGACGCGGCCGCGGCGAAAGCGCCGAGCGCGAGCGAGCCGCCCATGAAGGCGCGGCGGTCGATGGTGACGGATGACGTCATGATGATCCTCGAGGAGGCAGGAGAGGCGCGCCGGCGGGCGGCGGGCCCTCCTCCCCCTTTTCTAGCGCTTAGTGGTCGTGCCCGGCGTGCGGCGCCGGCGCCTCGGCCGGGGCGGCGGGGGCATGATGCTTCATCATCTCCGCGCAATGCGCCTTCATCTCGGCCGAGGCCTTGGGATCCTTGCAGGCGGCCATCATCGCCGCATGGTCCATCGGGGCCTCACCGGGCTTCATGGCCTGGTGCTGGGCATGGCCGGCATGAGGATCGGCCGCGGGCGCGGCCGTCGGTGCGGCAAGGGCAAGCGCGAGCGCGAGCGCGCCAAGGAACAGGGTCATCGTTCATTCTCCACGAAAAGGTCCAAGGAAACGAGGGCGTTGCCTCGTGTCGTTCAGACGGTTCGTGGAGGCGGGGTGGACGGCGTCAGCGAGCGTCCGGCAAGCGACGGCGTCAGCGCCGGGACCGCCCGCGCCTCGGGCGGAAGGGCCGCGACGGCGATGGGCTGGGCAAGCGACGGGAGGGCGCTGCAGCTGCCGGTGCAGTGAAGTCCGGCGGGCTTGCCGGGCGCCTTGTCGCTGCTGCTGTCGCCGCAATGATCCGCCCCCGGCATCGCCATGGCGGCATGGGGCGCGGGCGTCGCGGCGGCGGCGGGCACGGTGGCCATGCCGAACGGCATCAGCACCAGCGCCAGCAGCGCGACAAGGCGGAACAGCCGTTCGAGCACGGGTGTAAGAATAAGCGCCCTCACCTTGCGGTGCAATGAGCGGGTGCCGGCGCCCGTCGGAAAGTCAGGCGCCCAGCCGGTCGAGAAAGGCGCCAAGCGCCGCGACGGCATCGGCCTGGACGGCGTCCTGCGGCTGGTGCGCGTCGATCAGCGCGTGCCGCTCGGGCGAGGCGCGGACCTGGTCGAGGAAGGACTGGCGGACCCGGTGATGGAAATCGTCGGCAAGGCCTTCGAACCGCCCTTCGTCCGCTTGCTCGTTCGCGAGCCGGGCGCGGCTTCGGGCAAGGCCGACGTCGGGATCGACGTCGAGGACCAAGGTAAGGTCGGGCCAGAGATCGTCGAGGAACGAGCGGTGGAGCGTGCGGATCTTCTCTTCGGCAAGGCCGTGACCGGCGCCCTGATAAGCGAGCGTCGAGCCGGCGAAGCGGTCGGTGACGACGATCCTGCCGGCGGCGAGCGCGGGAAGGATCAGGGTCCGGACATGCTGGACCCGGGCCGCGGTGACGAGGAGCAATTCGGCATCCTCATGCCATTGCGGCCCCGCGGCATTGAGCAGCAGCCCACGCAGCGTTTCGGCTTCGGGCGTTCCCCCGGGTTCACGGGTCAAGAGCGGCTCGCGGCCACGGGCACGCAGCGCCGCCGAGAGCGCGGCAATGACGCCCGACTTGCCGGCGCCGTCACCACCCTCGATCGCGATCAGGGCGCCCTGCCCCGTTCGACCGGCCATCGGCCCCTCCCCCGCCGCGGCGCGGATCAGGCGAGCCCGACCAGCTGGCGGAGGCCGAGCCACAGGCGGCCGAAGAAGCCTGCCTTGTCGACCGCCTCGCCAGCGACCAGCGGCATCCGCTGGACGGTGCCGTCGGGCGTGGTGACGACCAGTTCGGCGACTTGCTGGCCCTTGGTGATCGGGGCCTTGAGCGGACCCTGGTAGGCGATCTTCACCTTCGGCTCGCCGCCGACCGCGCCGGCCGGATAGCTGACCGCGATGGGACGCTGCGCGACGAGCGGCACGGTCGCGGCATCGCCGAGCTGGACCTCGGCCGAACCGACCGCGGCATTGGCGGCGTAGAGCGGCTTCGACTGCCAGGCGTTGAAGCCCCAGTTCATCAGCTTGACCGATTCGTCGATGCGGCCGTTGAAGCTGTCGAGCCCGGCGACAACCATGATCAGGCGGCGGCCATTCTGCTCGGCCGAGCCGGTGAAGCCATAGCCCGCCTCCTCGGTGTGGCCGGTCTTGAGGCCGTCGGCACCGGGGATCTTGCCGAGGATCGGGTTGCGGTTGGCTTGCGTGATGTCCTGGCCCGAGCCGAGGGTCTTGCCCCAGGTGAAGGAGGGTTGGCCGTAGAATTGCTTGTAGAGCTTGGGGTGGCGCTCGATCGAGGCGCGGGCGAGCTTGGCGAGGTCGCGCGCGGTGACCACGGTGCAGCCCTCGTCGGGCCAGCCGTTCGAATTGCAAAAGCGGCTGCTGGTCATGCCGAGCTTCTTGGCGAGCGCGTTCATCTGCTGGGCGAAGGCCTGCTCGGTACCCGCGATGCATTCGGCAACGACCACCGAGGCGTCGTTCCCCGACAAGGTGACGATGCCGTGGAGGAGGTTCTCGAGGCTGACCTGCTCGTTCGGGGAGAGGAACATGGTCGAGCCGGCGGCCGGGCCGTGCCACTTCTGCCAGGTGGCGGGCTGGACGGTGCAGGTCTTGGACAGCGGCAGCTTGCCCGCGTCGATCAGCTCGAAGGCGACCTCGGTGGTCATCATCTTGGCCATCGACGCCGGCGGCATCGGCGTGTCGGCATTCTTCGCGAGGAGCTCGGCGCCCGACGAGAGGTCGATCAGATAGGCGACCCGCGCCGACGTGTCATAAGGCGGCGCGGCGGCGGGCGCGGCGATGGTGCTGGCGAGGGCCGTGGCGGCGACGAGGGTGCGAAGACGATTCATAATCGCTCTGGTAGCCAAGCCTATTCCCCCCGTCATCCCGGGCGCGGACCGACGGGCGCCTTTTCTTGTGCGGTTGCGACGAAGCCAGGCAGACCCCGGATCAGGTCCGGGGCGACAGGCGTCGGCCTCAGCCGCCCGCCGCGATCCGGTCGGCGAGGAGGCCGACCGACAGCGCGTAGAAATTAGAGCAATTATAGTCGAGAATCGCTCGATAGTTGGTAGTCAGGAGATAGGCGGTCGCACCGGCGCCGTCGGGCTCGATCAGGGTCGCCATCTCGCCTTCGGCCAGCGACTGTCCCTGCGGCTGGACGCCCAGCGCACGCCATTCGCGCATGGTCAGCCAGCGGCTGTGGCGCTTGAACACCTGCGGACAGCGCGGCGGATTGAGCGTGCTGCGGATCGCCGCCCGGTTGAGGGTCGAGGGCACGTTGACCGGAATGCCCCAGTGGGTACCGGGCTTCCAGCCGGCATCGCGCAGATAGTTGGCGATGGAGGCAAGGCCGTCCATCTCGCTGCCCCAGATGTTGACCTGCCCGTCGCCATCGCCGTCGACCGCGAGGCGGAGGACGTTGGACGGCATGAATTGCGGATAGCCGGTGGCGCCGGCCCAGCTGCCCTTGAGGCGGCTGCGCGGATAGCCGCGGTCCATCAGCTGGAGGGCGGCGACGAACTCCTCCTCGAAGAAGCTCCGGCGGCGCCCCTCATAGGCGAGCGTCGCGAGCACCTCGGCCAGATCGAAATTGCCAGTCACGCGGCCGAAGCTCGTCTCGTGGCCGAAGATCGCCATCAGCACCTGCGGCTCGACCCCGTAGCGCTGCTCGATCCAGGCGAGCTGCGGGCGATAGGAGCGGAAGCGCGCCGCGCCGCGGGTGATGAGGTCGGTCGTGACGTGACGCGCGCGATAGGGCGCGAAGGGCGGGATGTAGCTCGAATTGGGCGGGCCGCCGGGCTGCTGGCGGTCGAGTGCGATCACCCGCCCGTTCTGGCGCAGCATGGGGATGACCGCGGCGATGGTCGCCTCGCGCACCCCGGCGCTCCGGGCAAGGCCGGACAGGCGGCTCTTGTAGCTTTCGAAGCCCGACGCCGTCGTGGAGACGGTGGGCACGGGGGTAAGCGGTTCGCGAACCTGGATCTGCACGGGGACCGGCGCGGGCGTGATCGCGCGCGGGGCCGGTCGGGGCGTCGGCTGGTCGGGCAAGGGCGCAAGTGGATCGCGCTCCTGGCGCGCGCTCGCCGGGGTCATGGCGATGGCCGCGAGGCACAGCAGCGAACTACTCCAACGAAACGCCACCTTGTGTCTTTCCCCTCCGGCCATGGTGCACCAACGCTTGAGCCATGCACCCGTTCAGGTGCCTTGCGTCAAGCCGTGTGCAGGGTCTAGGCGAGCCAAGCTGAACGGGTGCCGACGCGCGTCCGTCGCCAGCGCAGGCGCGGATGGGTGGCCGAGTGGTTTAAGGCAGCGGTCTTGAAAACCGCCGTGCGGGGAACCGTACCGTGGGTTCGAATCCCACCCCATCCGCCACTTGCCCCGCCCGGTCTTTCGCGGGGGTGGCGCGGGCAATCGAGGCGCGGTATTGGCGCCGCCATGCTGAAGACGCCCGATCCCGCCCTCGCCCATGAGCCCAAGCTGCTGCCCTTCGACTGGTCCGATCCGTTCGGCCTCGACGAACAGCTGACCGAAGAAGAGCGGCTCGTCCGCGACACCGCCGAAGGTTATGCGCAGGAGAAGCTCCAGCCGCGCGCGACCGAGGCCTTCCTCAACGAGGAATTCGATCGGGCGATCATGTCGGAGATGGGCGAACTGGGCCTGCTCGGCCCGACCATCCCGACCCAATATGGCGGCGCCGGCCTCGGCTATGTCGCCTACGGCCTTATCGCCCGCGCGATGGACCGGGTCGACAGCGGCTATCGCTCGGCGCTGAGCGTCCAGAGCAGCCTCGTCATGTATCCGATCTTCGCCTACGGCTCGGAAGAGCAGAGGATGAAGTATCTGCCGGGCCTCGCCCGGGGCGAGCTGGTCGGCTGCTTCGGCCTGACCGAGCCCGACGCCGGTTCCGATCCCGGCGGCATGCGCACCCGCGCCGAGAAGACCGCGACCGGCTACAAGCTGACCGGCGCCAAGATGTGGATCACCAACTCGCCGATCGCCGACGTGTTCGTGATCTGGGCCAAGTCGGACGCGCATGGCGGCCGGATCCGCGGTTTCATTCTCGAAAAGGGCATGCCAGGCCTGACCGCGCCCAAGATCCAGCAGAAATTGTCGATGCGTGCCTCGATCACCGGCGAAGTGGTGATGGACGGGGTCGAGGTCGGCGAGGATGCGCTGCTTCCCAACGTCGAGGGGCTGAAGGGTCCGTTCGGCTGCCTCAACCGCGCTCGCTACGGCATCGGCTGGGGCGCGATGGGCGCGGCCGAGTTCTGCTACGAGGCCGCGCGCCGCTACACGCTCGACCGGCATCAGTTCGAACGGCCGCTGGCGTCGAACCAGCTGGTCCAGCTCAAGCTCGCCAACATGGTCACCGAGATCGCGCTCGGCACGCAGGCGGCGCTGCGCGTCGGCCGGCGGCTCGAAGCGGGCGAGCTCATTCCCGAGACCATCAGCCTCATCAAGCGCAACAATGTCGGCAAGGCGCTCGAGATCGCCCGGGTCGCGCGCGACATGCATGGCGGCAACGGGATCAGCGCCGAATATCAGGTGATCCGCCACCTGCTGAATCTCGAGACGGTCAACACCTACGAGGGCACGCACGACGTCCATGCGCTGATCCTCGGCCGGGCGATCACCGGGCTGAGCGCATTCTGAGTCCCGAGGTTCCCGCCTCAGCGGGGACGGCCATTGGAGTAACTGGACGGGCCCCGGCGACACCGGGGCCCGTTTCCGTTCGTGCTTACGAAGGCTGGCCTTCGCCGGTGCCGGCACCGGCGCTGAGCTGCTCGAGGTCGCCCGCATCGGGGCGCTTGTCAAAGACGGCGTCGATCAGGCCGAATTCCTTGGCCTCGTCGGCCTCGAGGAAGCTGTCGCGGTCCATCGCCTTCTCGATCCGCTCGAGCGGCTGACCGGTATACTTCGCATAGAGCGAGTTGAGGCGGGTGCGCATGCGCAGGATCTCGCGCGCCTGGATCTCGATGTCCGAGGCCATGCCCTGGGCGCCGCCCGACGGCTGGTGGATCATGATCCGGCTGTTGGTCAGCGCGACGCGCATCCCCGGCTCACCGGCGGCGAGGAGGAAGCTGCCCATCGAGGCGGCCTGGCCGATGCAGACGGTGCCGACGCGCGGACGGATGTACTGCATGGTGTCGTGGATCGCGAGCCCGCTGGTGACGACGCCGCCCGGGCTGTTGATGTACATGAAAATGTCCTTCTTCGGGTTCTCGGACTCGAGGAAGAGCAATTGGGCCACGATCAGCGAGGACATGTGATCCTCGATCGGGCCGGTGATGAAGACGATCCGCTCCCGCAGCAGCCGCGAATAGATGTCGAAGCTGCGCTCGCCCCGGTTCGACTGTTCGATGACGATGGGAACGAGGCCGGAGATGATGTCCTGATGGTCGGGCAAGGGAAGTATCCTGTCGTTACGTGTGGTGACTACATCGGCGGGCGCAAAGACAAGTTCAAGCCCGCACCTGCCCCGCCCCGCGGACCACATATTTGAAGCTGGTGAGCTGCTCGGGACCGACCGGGCCGCGGGCATGGAGCTTGCCCGTGCCGATGCCGATCTCCGCCCCGAAGCCGAACTCGCCGCCGTCGGCGAACTGGGTCGAGGCGTTCCACAGGACGATCGCGCTGTCGACCGAGGCAAGGAAGGCTTCGGCGGTGACGGGATCCTCGGTGACGATCGCCTCGGTATGGCCAGTGCCGTAGCGCGCGATATGCGAAGCCGCTTCCTTCCAGTCGCTTACGGTGCGGATGCTGAGGATCGGTGCGAGATATTCGGTGCGCCAGTCCTCCTCATGGGCGGGGAGCATGGGGACGATTGCGGCGGCCTCCGCATCGCCGCGAAGTTCGCAGCCGTCGAGCGCGGCGGCGATGGCCGGAAGCATCGGCAGTGCCGCGCGGTCGATCAGCAAGGTCTCGGTCGCGCCGCAGATGGAGACGCGGCGAAGCTTGGCATTGGCGACGATCGCGGCGGCCATGGCGGGGTCGGCGGCGGCATGGACATAGGTGTGGCAGACGCCCTCGAGATGGCCGAGGACCGGGACCCGCGCGTCGGCCTGAACCCGCTCGACGAGGCTCCGGCCTCCGCGCGGGATGAGGAGGTCGAGGGTCCCGCCAAGGCCCGAGAGCAAGGCCCCGACCGCGGCGCGGTCCGCGGTGGGCACGATCTGCACCGCGCTTGGGGGAAGACCCGCATCGGTGAGCCCTTGCACCAGCGCCTCGTGAATGGCGGCGGCGCTTGCGAAGCAGTCGGAGCCCGGACGCAGGATCACGGCATTGCCCGAGCGGACGCAGATGGCGGCGGCGTCGGCGGTGACGTTGGGCCGCGCCTCGTAGATCATGCCGATGACCCCGATGGGGGTGCGGACGCGCGCGATGTCGAGGCCGTTGGGACGCTTCCAGCGGGCGATCTCGGTCCCGAGCGGATCAGGCAGGGACGCGACCTGGTCGAGCCCGGCGGCGATCGCCTCGACCCGGGCCGCATCGAGCATCAGCCGGTCCTGGTGGCGGGTCGCGGCGGCAAGGTCGCGGGCATTGGCGGCGAGGATCGCGGACGCGTGGTCGCGAAGCCGGCTGGCCATGGCGAGAATCGCGGCGGTGCGCTGTTCGGGCGAGGCCTGGCGGAGCGCTTCGGCGCCCTTGCGGGCGGCGCGGCCGAGGTCGAGCATCGTCTCTTCAAGCGTCATCGCAGCACCATATCGTCGCGGTGGATGAGGGCGTCACCCCGCGAATAGCCGAGCCGTGCGGCGATGTCGGCGCCCTTCGCTCCGATCAGCCGCGCGGCTTCGGCGGCGTCGTAGCGGCTGAGGCCGCGCGCGATCTCCCGGCCCTGATCGTCGATTACCGACAGGCAGTCGCCACGGGCGAAGTCGCCGCTGGTCGCGGTGATCCCGGCGGGCAGGAGGCTGCTCCCCCGGCCGAGCGCCGCGGCGGCGCCGGGGTCGACCCGGACGCTGCCAAGCGGTGCGAGCGTACCGGCGATCCAGGCCTTGTAGGCGGTAGCGGGATTGCCCTCGGCGGCGATGCGGGTGCCGCGCGCCTCGCCGGAGAGAAGACGCGCCAGGGGCTGCTCCCCTGCCCCGCTCCCGATCAATGTGGCGCAGCCGGCGGCGGCGGCGATCCGCGCGGCCTCGAGCTTCGTCCGCATGCCCCCGGTGCCCGGGCCGGCGCTGTCGCTGTCGCCGGCGAGCGCGATGATGTCGGGCGTAAGCGCGGCGACCTCGGCAAGGTGGCGAGCGGCCGGATCGCGGCGCGGATCGGCGGTGTAGAGACCGTCGACGTCGCTCAGCAGGACGAGGAGGTCGGCCCCGGCGAGCTGCGCGACGCGCGCGGACAGGCGGTCGTTGTCGCCGACCCGAAGCTCGGCGGTCGCGGTCGAATCATTCTCGTTGATGACCGGCAGCGCGCCCGCGCCAAGCAAGGCGGCGATGGTCCCGCGGGCGTTGAGGAAGGCCCGGCGGTCCTCGGTGTCGTTGGCGGTGAGGAGCAATTGCGCGGTGACGATGCCGTGGGCGGCGAAGGCCTCGGCCCAGGCCCGCATGAGGAGCGGCTGGCCGGTCGCGGCGGCGGCCTGCTTCTGGTCGAGCCGGGCCGAGCGCGGGAGGCCGAGCCGTCCTCGCCCCAGCGCGACCGCGCCCGACGAAACCAGGATGACATCGGTGCCCTGGGCCCGCAGCCCGGCGAGATCGGCGGCGATGGCGGCGAGGAAGTCGGCACGCGCGCCCTCGCCGCTCGTCACCAGCGCGGAGCCGAGCTTCAGCACCAGCCGCCGGACGGCTGGCCGGGTCATCAGCGCGGGAGGCCTGGCGCGGGCTGCGCGAGATAGGCCAGCCGGCGGATCTCGCGCCGGCCATGGGTCACCGTGTCGAGGATCAGGCCCGCGAGGAAGGAGAGGACCGCGACGATCACCATGCCGGTGACGAGGATCGCGGTCGGGAAGCGCGGCACCAGCCCGGTGTCGAGATAGGTGAGGACGAGCGGCACCGAGAGGGCGAGCGCAAGTGCGAGGAGCAGCGCGCCGATCGACCCGAAGAACAGCCACGGCCGCTCGACCCGGAACAGGTTGAGCATGACCTTGAGGATGCGCCAGCCGTCGCGATAGGTCGAAAGCTTGGAGGCCGAGCCCTCGGGCCGGGCGCCATAGGCGGTGGCGACCTCGCCGACGGGCATCCGCAGTTCGAGCGCATGAACGCTCATCTCGGTCTCGATCTCGAAGCCCGACGAGAGGACCGGGAAGCTCTTCACGAAGCGGCGCGAAAAGACCCGGTAGCCCGAAAAGACGTCGGTGAAGCTGCGCCCGAACAGGCTCGAGAGAAGGCCGGTGAAGAGCCGGTTCCCGAGCACGTGGCCGCCGCGATAGGCATCCTTGGCCTCGTGCTGGCGGGTGCCGACGACCATGTCGAGCTGCTCGGCGAGGAGCAGGTCGACCATCGCCGGGGCGGCCTTGGGGTCGTAGGTGAGGTCGCCGTCGGCCATGACGTAGATGTCGGCGTCGATGTCGGCGAACATGCGCCGGACGACATTGCCCTTACCCTGCTGGCGCTCGGTGCGGACGATCGCGCCGCTGTCCCGGGCGACCGCGACGGTGCGGTCCTGGCTGTTATTGTCGTAGACGTAGATGTCGGCCTGGGGGAGCGCGGCACGGAAGCCCGCCACCGTCTGCGCGATGGCGGCTTCCTCATTGTAGCAGGGCAGCAGCACGGCGATGCGTGGCTGGTCTTGCTTGGTCACCTTGTCACCCACCCCTTGCCGTCACCCCGGACTGGATCCGGGGTCCCGCTGTGTCGCGGCGAAGAGAGAAGAAGCGGGACCCCGGGTCAAGCCCGGGGTGACGCTCACTCTTCGAGGACGACTTAAGCCGAGGCCTTCTTCGCCTTCTTGGCGGGGGCCTTGGCCGGAGCGGCGTCCTTGACCGGCTCGGCCGGAGCCGGCTCGGCGGTCTCGCCCTCGACCGCGCCCTTGGCGGGCTTGGCGGCCTTCTTCTTCGGCGCGGCCTTCACTTCGTCAGCGGTCGCGGCGGCTTCGGCAGCGGGCGCTTCCTCGGTCGCGGCGGCAGCGGCCTTCTTGCCCTTGGCAGCGGCCTTCTTGGCCGGCTTCGCCTCATGGGCATGGTCGTGGCCGCAGCCCGGACCATGGACATGGCCTTCCTCGGCCTCGAGATCGGCTTCGATCTCGGCGCGGGTCGCGGTGCGATCGCTGATGTCGGCCTTGGTGAAGAGGAAGTCGACGACCTTGTCCTCGTAGAGCGGGGCGCGCAGCTGGGCAGCGGCCATCGGCTCCTGCTGGACATATTGGATGAAGCGATCGCGGTCGGCCGGCTGATACTGCTGGGCGGCCTGCATGATCAGGCGGTTCATTTCCTGATTGGTGATCTCGACGCCGTTGGCGGCACCGATCTCGCTCAGCAGGAGGCCGAGGCGGACGCGTCGCTCGGCAATCTTCTTATATTCGTCCTTGTCCTTCTCGATCTCGGCCTTGGCGGCTTCGGGATCGCTCTCGTGGCCGGCTTCATGCTCGAGCTGCGCCATGATGTTAGCGAACTCGGCCTCGACCATCGACGGCGGGACGTCGAAATCGTGGGCGGCGGCGAGCTGGTCGAGCAAGCGGCGCTTCATGTGGGTGCGGGTCAGGCCGTTCAGTTCCTGGCTCTGCTGGTCGCGGAGCAGGCCCTTGAGTTGGTCGAGGCTCTCGAGACCGAGGGTCTTGGCGAAATCGTCGTCGATCTTGGTCTCGCCCGCGACCTTCACCGCCTTGACGGTGATGTCGAAGGTGGCCGGCTGGCCCTTGAGGTTGGCGGCGGGATAGTCGTCCGGGAAGGTGACGGTGAGCGTGCGCTCCTCGCCGACCTTGGCGCCGATCAGCTGGTCCTCGAAGCCGGGGATGAGCGTCCCCGAGCCGATCTCGACCGCCATGTCGGTGCCGGTACCGCCCTCGAAGGCGACGCCGTCGGCGGTCTTGCCGACGAAGTCGATCACGACCTGGTCGCCGGTCTCCGCCTTCTTGCCCTTCTTGGCGTCCTCGAAGCGCTTGGACTGGCTGGCGAACTGCTGGACCTGCGCGTCGACCGCGCTCTCGTCGACCTCGGCGGTCAGGCGCTCGAGCTTGAGGCCGTCGATCTGCGGGGTCGGAACGTCGGGCAGGGTCTCGAGACGGACGGTGACCTCGGCGTCCTTGCCGGGCTCATAGCCTTCCTTGAGTTCGATCGCCGGCTGCATCGCCGGGCGGAGCTTCTGCTCGCCGAGGAGTTGCTGGACGCCATTCTGGATGGTCGTCTGGAGCGCGTCCTGGTGCAGCGCGTCGCCATGCATCTTGCGGATGAGGTTGGCCGGCACCTTGCCCGGACGGAAGCCCGGCATCCGCACCTGCGGCGCGATGCGCTTCACTTCGTCGCCGATGCGGGCATCGATCTCGGCTGCCGTGAAGGTCAGCTGGTAGGCCCGCTTCAGGCCTTCGTTCTCGATCTCGACGCTCTGCATGATGGTTGAATTCCCGGGTAAGCAGTTGATGTTTTTAGCGGATCAGCTCGCTTGGGTGTTAGGCGAAGCTTGGTGCGGGCGAAGGGACTCGAACCCCCACATCTTGCGATACTGGAACCTAAATCCAGCGCGTCTACCAATTCCGCCACGCCCGCGCGAGCGTTCAGGGGCGGCCCTATAGCAGGTGCCAGCCAAGGGGCAAGCGGGCGACGGGAGCCAAGCGACGACCCGGTTCGTTCAAGGCCTCATGCAACAGCTCCCCCCCTTCCCCGACGACGCCCCCGGCGCCGACCCCGCCACCCCTTCGCAGCCGGCGCAGCCGAGCCAGCCCGGCCAGCCGACCGAGGCCCCGCCCGAGACCCCGCCGACCGAGGCGCCGATCGACGTGCCCTCGCCGCCGAGCCCGGCAACCGACCCCTCGCCCACCCCGATTTCGCCGGTGGGCGAAGCCTAGACGCGTTCGGCGCGGGCGATCAGGCGATCGATAAGGGCTTCGGCGAGGAAGCCGATCGCCGCGCCCGCGACGACATCGGTGAGATAATGGCGGGAGCGCAGCACCTGCGCGCCCGCCGCGACTCCGGCGAGACCAAGCGCGGGAGCACGGCCGCCCGGCCAGGCGCGCCCGACCGCCATGGCGACGGCGACCGCGCCCGCGGTATGGCCAGAAGGAAAGCTGTTGAAGTCGCTTTCGTGGCGTCGGCCTTCGCGAAGCACATATTCGCCGCGTTCCGCCGCCGCATCGGGCCGGGTCCGGTCGACCGCCTGCTTGATGACCCCGCGCACCGCGGTGGCGACGAGGTGCGCGGCGAGGATCCGCGTCCCGCCGCGCCAGGTCGGGCCGTCGCGAAGGAGGACGCCGGTGGCGAGGGTCGCCGCCGCCGCGGCGTAGAGCGGTTCCTGATCCGACAGATCGCTGACCGCCCCGATCGCCTCGACGGCGCGGTTGCCCGCGAGCGGGATCAGGAAGTCGGCGACGGCGGCGTCCCATTCCTCGGGCGGGGAAGATGCCTCGATTTCGGGGTGGTTCCTGCTCTGGCTCATGCCGCACCAACCCGCGCATTGCCGCGGATGTTGCAGTCCGTTTGACAGCGTGCGGCGTGGGCCTATCCCCGCAGGTCCAAGCGAGCGGAGCAGAGACGGGTGATGGGTGCAGCGTTCTTCCTGGCCGCGGCGATGGTCGCCGCGCCGCCTGTCGTCACTGCCCCGCCTGCGCCGCCGCCACCGGTGGCGCAGCGCAGCATCGCCATCAACGGTGTGCGGATCAGCGTCGGCGGCAAGGCCTGGCCGACCGTCCCGCCCGGGCCGATGCTCTCGGGGCCCGACTGGGCCGACTATAATATCTACCCGGCCGAAGCCCGCGCGCTCGAGCAGGAGGGCTCGGTCCGGAGCGCGCTTCTGATCGATGAGCAAGGCCGGACGATCGATTGCAAGGTGATCGTCTCGAGCGGCTACCGTGCGCTCGACGAAGGCACGTGCGCGCGGATGAAGGAAATCCTCTGGCAGCCGGCGAGCGTCGATGGGAAAGCGGTGCAGAGCAGCCGCACCCTCGCCATCTCCTGGCAGCTCGGCGACCAGCTTCCGATCACGCGCTCGACCGCGGCCTCGGTCGTGCGGTTCGAGGGCGGACGGCCGCGCTCCTGCACGATCGCCATCACCGGCCCCGCCTTCAAGCCGTTCGAGCGCAGCGGCTGCCTCTCGACCGAGCGGCTGGTCAACACGCTCGCCCCGCTCGGCGACCGCACCGTCCGGATCGAGCTCATCATCGTTCCCGAGACCGAAGAGCTAGGCAAGGCGCCCAAGCGCCTGCTCGCGTCCCGCCGGGTGCAGTTCGGGGTCAATGACGAAGGCGATCCGGTCGATTGCGCGGTGGTCGGCGAAAGCGGCGATCCGCGGCTGCTCGGGCCGGCGACTCCGGGGGTGTGCGACGACCAGCTGCGGCGACTGTGGTTCGCGCAGCCAGGGGAGGACGATCCGCAGCACGGTCTTTACGAACTGCGGGTCATCGACGTCAGGCGCTAGGTTCAGCTCCGGCGGCGGGCGCTCGCGACCATCGCCTCGAAATCGGGCAGCACGCGCGCGAAATAATGGGTGCGCGCGGCGTCGACCATGACGAGGTAAAGCTTCCCGTCGATCACCGCGCCGACCGCCCGGCCCTTGCGCCAGACCTCGTCGCCGTCGAGATGCTCATAATCATATTGGAAGCCGTTGGCGCCGAGGAAGGGCCGCGGCGCGAGGGCGAGCGTACGATAGTCGACCGAGCCGCCCTCCACCCGGTAGAGCGTCTCGATCAGCCCGGTGATCTCGGGCGCGGTCATGTCCGAGCGGAACTTCGGGACCTGCCGGTCGGCCTTATATTCCTGGCGAATGATGCGCTTGTCGTTGGGGAGACCCGCAATGAAGCTGACCGAATCGAGATAGGGACCGTTCAAGGTCCAGTCCTCGACCCAGCGGACATCGGTGAAAACGCTGCGCTGGGTGCGGTTCCATTCGCGCGGGGCGGTGATGCTCATCGCGCCCGAGCCGACGTTGATCGTCTGGCCCGCGCGGACCAGCGAATATGGACTGGCAAAGCCCCCGCCCCCGGTTCCGGTGGAGGCGCAGGCGGAAAGGGCCGAGAGGCTAAGCGCAGCGGCGGCGAAGCGGAGGGTGCGGGTCATGCGGGTGCGCGCCTTTCAGCTCTGGATCATCTGGCGCACGAAGGGCGCGTCGGGGGCGCCGGGCGCCATGGCGAGATAGCGCTGCAGCGCGACCCGGCCCTCGGCGGTCCGGCCTTCCTTCATCAGCATCACCCCATGCCAGCGCCAGGCGTCGGGCGGGGCATCGGGATAGCGGACCGCGGCGGCATAGTCGGCGGCCGACGCGGCCTTGTAGCGGTCGGCGTTGCGGAGACGATTGACCTCGGCGCGGGTGAAAAGGAGCTGGCCGTTCCAGCCGTCCTTGGCGAGCGTTTCGACGATGTAATTGCTGGCGCCGGGATCGTTCAATTTGACCTGGTCGTCGAACAGCATGGTGCGGATGGGCGCGATCGCGGCCTGGTAGCGCTCGCGTCCGCGGTCGTAACTGCGGCCCGGCACAGTCAGTTCGGCGGCCGACAGCTTGAGGTCGTTGAGGCGCTCGCGCGGCGCCGGGTGGGTGGCGAACAGGCTGTAGCCGCGATCGACCCGCTTGCGTCGCTCGCGCGCCGACCATTCGAGCTCGGTGATGAGCTGGTCCCAGGTCTCGGACATGGACAAGGGCGCATAGCCGGCCTCGGCGATGAGCTTGACGCCGAGCGCGTCCGCCTCGGCCTCGAGCTGGCGCGAATAGCGGAACAGGGTCAGCATGGTGCCGAGCTCGGCCAGCCGGACGAGGTCCCCGGTGTAGGTGCCGGTGGCGCCGCCCGCGAGCCCCGCCCCCATCGCGATGGCGGTGAGGATATTGCTCTTGCGCTTGAGGTCGCGCCACGAGCGTAGCTGGTGCTTGAGGAGGAAGTGGCTGCTCTCGTGGGCGATGACCCCGGCGAGCTGCGCCTCGTCGCGCATCCGGAGCAGGAGGCCGGTGAAGACGACCGTGAAGCCGGTCGGGAACATCATCGCATTGAATTCGGGAATGCGCGCCAGATAGATGCGCATGTCCTTCGCGGCCGGACCGCCGACCTTGCCGATCAGCCCCTGAAGATAGCGGTTGAGGCCGGGATCGCGGACGAGGAGGTTCGAACCCGCGACTTCTTCCTCGACCCGCTCCATCTGCTGCCACAGGCCCTTCTCGTCGGTGTCGACCGCCATGTAGCCGGGACCGATCAGCGGACGGAGCGAGGACGGCGCGATGCGCGCGGCACCGGGCGCCGCGACCAGGGCGGCAGCGCCACCGGCGATCATCGCCCGGCGGGAAACGGCAAGCCCGCTCACTTGGCGGCGCCCTGCGCGGCGGCCTGGGCACGGCGGACGTCGCGGCCCGGCTTCATCCGTCCAAGAAGTCGCTCGACCATCTGGTTGGCGCCTTCCGGGGTGCGCAGGTCACCCATCTTGATCCCCGCTACCTGGCTTCCGGCGGAGAGGACATTGAACCAGACCACCTCGCCGGTGCGCAGGTCGACGAGGCTGGCATAAGCGCTCTGCCCGCCGCCGCCGATGTTGGGCGCGCAGAAGCCGACGAAGCAGCCGGCGATCCCGAGCACCTGCAGCGCGACGCGGCCGCCATCGGCGATGCTGTCCTCGGCATGGAGGAAGAGGGCGTAATCATAGCCGGTCGCCTGGCCGAGGCGGACCGCATCCTCGCCGAGCGTATAGTCGAGCCCGCGGCCGCGCTTGGTCGGAAGCTCGGCTCCGGCGAACTTGTGCAGCGCGATCGACGAGCCGACCGCATTATGGAGCCGTTCGAGGTCGGCGATCGTGTCGGCGGGGACGTTGGGCAGCGCGTTGCGGCGATCGAGGACCAGCGTCTGCCCGCCCCGCCCCGATTGCTGCGCGCGCAGCGCGGCGACGACATTGGCGCGCGCGGTCTCGGTCCAGTCGGCGCGCGGCTCGGTGAGGCCGCCGGCCTTGACCGAACCGACGGTCACGTCAGGACGCATCACCAGCAATTTATAGTCGCCCTGCGGCGGGGTGAACTGGAGGTCGGCGATCTGGCGGGTCTGGACACAGGCCGACAGGCTGAAGGCGAGTGCGCCCATCGCCGTTACGTTGCTCAACCGCCGCATCGTCCGGGACCCCTCTTCACGCACCCAAGGGCAGCAAAAGCCCATGCACTTCAACCACTTGGTAGCCAATCGGCTAAGTGATGCAAGCTTTCCGCCAGATGAATGAATGCGCTTCCCGCCGGCCGCGATCAACCGCTTAGACTTTCCTAACGGCGCGCTAACCCTGTCTTTACGCGGCTTGGTATAGCTTGCGCCCTTACCAAGCGTCCCACCTCGGTTTTGGGGGGCGGAAAGGAACGGGAATGGCGCAATCCGGAGTGGCACGGAAGACCGGGTCGGCAGTGGCCGAGGCCCATGCCGCGCGCCTCGATGCGGCCGGCAGCCACCAGCATGCCCATGCCGCCGACCTCGCCGGTCCGCTTGCGCCCTATCGGGCCCGCGACCTCGACGATTTCGTGCATCTCCTGTGCGCCATCTACGGCCGCCAGCCGAGCGTGATCGAGCTTGCGCTCTTCTCCGCGCCGCCGGCGCCGGTCCGCGCCTGGCTCGAGCAGGCCGCCAATGCCTTCGAGCGCGAGCGGCTCTACCTCGTCCGGCTGACCGCCGCGGCCGGCCCGGTGCCGAGCACGCCCGGCGCCGCCGAGACCGAAGCCGCGCTGGTCGCGCAGCGCCATGCGCTCGAGACACTGGCACGGTCCGAGCGGCAGGGCTGCGCGCTCGGCGCGGCGACCGCGCTGGTCGGCGACTGGCTCAACCTTCGCCCTCTCCTCGACCGCGCCGCACACCGCGTGTCGGTCGACGTCCCGCCCTGCGCGCTGCCAAGCGAGCAGTCGATCGCCGACATCCTGCTCGATGCCGCCGAGGGCGTCGCGGCCGAGCGGGCGATCCGGTTCGGCGCCGAGCAGTTGCTGCTCCAGCACCGCGCCTTGTTCGACCTGCTCGAGGCCCGCAGCGAGGCGCGCGAGGACTACTAAGCGTCCGCGTGGCCTGCTACGCGCGGGCCATGCGCTTCGAAGGCACCCATGATTATGTCGCGACCGACGACCTCAAGGTCGCGGTCAATGCCGCCGTCACGCTTCGGCGGCCCCTGCTCGTCAAGGGCGAACCGGGAACGGGCAAGACCGTGCTCGCCCACGAGATCGCCCGCGCGCTCGATGCGCCGCTGATCGAATGGCACGTCAAGTCGACCACGCGCGCAATCCAAGGCCTCTACGAATATGATGCGGTGGCGCGGCTGCGTGACGGCCAGCTCGGCGACCCGCGCGTCCACGACATTGCGAATTACATCCGCAAGGGGAAACTCTGGGAGGCGTTCACCGCGCCCAAGCTCCCCGTGCTGCTGATCGACGAGATCGACAAGGCCGACATCGAATTCCCGAACGACCTCCTTCAGGAGCTCGATCGGATGGAATTTCACGTCTACGAGACGGGCGAGACGGTGAAGGCGGCCGAGCGGCCGGTGGTGGTGATCACCTCGAACAACGAGAAGGAGCTGCCCGACGCCTTCCTGCGCCGCTGCTTCTTCCACTATATCAGCTTCCCCGACCGGGCGACGATGGAGCGGATCGTCGAGGTCCATTTCCCCGGCATCCAGAAGATCCTCGTCGGCCGTGCATTGGACCTCT
Source organism: Sphingomonas sp. SP2 (assembly GCF_058313385.1). Lineage (NCBI taxonomy): Bacteria > Pseudomonadati > Pseudomonadota > Alphaproteobacteria > Sphingomonadales > Sphingomonadaceae > Sphingomonas > Sphingomonas sp. SP2. The sequence goes on from NZ_JBZFLD010000001.1 coordinate 1,973,569, forward strand.
TCTACGAGGTGCGCGAGGTGCCGGGCATCAAGAAGAAGCCGTCGACCAGCGAGCTGATCGACTGGCTGAAGCTGCTCCTCCACGAGGATATGCCGCTCGAGGTTCTGCAGAACCGCGATCCCACCAAGGCCATCCCGCCGCTGCACGGCGCGCTCTTGAAGAACGAGCAGGACGTGATGCTGTTCGAGCGCCTGGCCTTCATGGCGCGGCGGAAGGGGTAGGATAAGCCGCCCAAATCCGTCGTCCCCGCGCAGGCGGGGACCTCGGGAGGGGAAGGGTTGACTGAGGTCCCCGCCTTCGCGGGGACGACGGCTATGTAAGGTGAAGGTGGTCCGCGAGGTCAGCCCATGTCGGATTGGCTTCTTCGATCAGCCGCACCTTCCACGCGCGCGACCATTTCTTGATGCACTTCTCGCGCCAGATCGCGTCCTCGATACGCTCGTGCGGTTCGGCAAAGACGACGTTCAGGCAATTGTATTTGCGCGCGAATTGGGAACCTTTGCCCGACCGGTGCTGGGTGAGGCGTTCGGCCAGGTCAGCGGTGACCCCGGTGTAGAGGACGCCGTTGGGCTTGTTAGTCAGGATGTAGACCCAGCCGCTCATTAGCGCGTTGCGGCGATCTGACTGAGGTCCCGGCCTTCGCCGGGACGACGATTGTCGGGCATGGCCGGCCTCCCCTTTTAGAGCGATCCGGCGCCTTGGAGCTTACCCCTACTCCTCCCGGTACGCCAATTCGAAATTGCCCCAGCGGCGGCCGTTGATGAAGAGGGGCACGAAGACGTTCTTGACCGGGTAGGTCTTGTCGCCGAGCTCCATGCGGTAGGTCATCAGCATCGCCGGCTTGTCGCTCTCGATCGCGGCCCGGGTCTGTTCGTCCATGAAGATGCGGCGGTTGCGGCAGTGGGCGTCGTTCCAGACGGGATCGGGCCCGGGCTCCTGGCAGCGCTCGGACAGGTGGGTCGGAAGGAAGCCGTCGACGTTGGTGATGGCCGAGCCGAGGATCCGCGCTTCCTTCATCTTGAAGCGGTCGAGGATCGGGCGAATATGCTCGTCGGCGAAATTGCAGAAGCGATTGTCATACTGGACCGGGTTGCGGCCCGGGATCGGCGTGTAGGTCCGGTCGAACACGTCATCCATGACGATCTCGCCGCGCGTGATGCCACGCTCGGTCGCCTCGGCGATGGCGCGCATCGCGTCCTGCGCGAGGATGATCATCGGCGTGTCGTCGATCTCGGCGCCCGAATTGGCGAGCGTGTCGAGCATGGTCGCCGACAGCATCTCGAGCTTGGACAGGCGCTGCTGCGCCTCGACCAGCGCGCCGCCATTCTCGCGCGCGTCCTCGGCAAAGTCGGTCAGGCTCGCCTTCACCCGGTCGACGCTCGACTGGATGAGGCTGGTCGAATGGGCGATGCCCTCGGTCTGGCGGTCGACCATGCCGACGATCTCGCTCACTTCGCGGACCGTTTCGCTGATCTGGCCGAAGCCGTTCTGGGCGGCGCGGCTGCGCTCGACGCCGGTCTTGATCTCGGTGGTGACCGCGCCCGCCTCGCGGGTCAACTCGCTGATGGTGAGGCCGATCTGGCTGGTCGCGGCGCGGGTGTCGTGCGCGAGCTTCTTCACCTCGGCTGCGACGACCGCGAAGCTGCGCCCGGCGTCACCGGCGCGGGCGGCCTCGATCGTGGCGTTCAAGGCCAGCATGTTGGTCTTGCGGGCGATCGCCTCGATGGTCGAGGAGACGCTCTGGACTTGGTTCATCGCGGCGGCGAAGCCGGCCATGCGCTCGCCCAGCTGGACGACCAGTTCGGTCAGGCCCTTGAAGCCCATGATGGTCTGCTCGATCGCCTCGCGACCGGCATCGAGCTTGGCCTTGGCCTGCTCGGACAGGAGACGCGCCTCGTCGGTCGAATCGGACACGCGGGCCTGGTCGGCGAGCAGCCGGGTGGTGACTTCCTCGAGCCCATCGAGGGTCTTGAGGTGGACTCCGATGCGCTGCGACACGTCGGTCACGTAGCCGGCGACGTCCGAACATTCGATCGACAGCGAACCGCAGCTCCGCGCCACGGTGCGGATCGCATCCTCGGTGACCTGTTCCAACCCGGCCGTCGCCATACTCATCCCCGGCAAACTGAAAGCTTGTTCGCGGCGGATGTAACGGGGAGCTCCTACCGATCGGTTAACCACCAAGAGAAAGGGCGCCGGCCCTGCGACCGACGCCCTCCCCTTTGGCTAATCTCGAAACGGAAGATCAGGCCTGCGTCTGCAGGTAGACCAGCCACATCTGGGCGATCCCGGCGCGCTGGCCCTTGACCGCGTTGAGCGCCGCCGTCGCGCCGGCCTTGTCGCCCGAGCGAGCGAGCGCGATGCCGAGGCGGAGGTTGGCGAGGTCGGCGGCGGCACCGCCCTTGGCGACGTCGGCGCGATAGGCGGCGGCCGCCTTTGCATAGTCACCGCGGCCGAGGTAGACGTCGCCGTTGGGCGCGCTCTTGTCGGCGGCGTCGCGGGTGCTGGCCGACGCGTAAGTGTCCTTCCAGAGCGGCTTGCTCTTGTCGAGCTTGCCCGCCGCGAAGGCCTCGTCGAGCACGGCCTTGGCCTCGCCCGGAAGGCCCTTCGTCATCAGCGCGTCGACATAGGGATAATAATCGCCCTCACCCTCAAGGCTCTTGGTGGCGCGCTGCAGGCGGAACAGGTCGATCTTGTCCGACGCCTGGAAGTTGCCGAACTGCTCGGTGATCTTGATCGCGGTCCGCCAGTTCTCGCTGGTCGGGGCGGTCTTGAGCTGGGCGACGGCGAGGTCCTTCGCGGCCGGCAGGCGGTTGTTATAGGCGATCGCGAGGATCCGGCGCTGGAGCTTCGGATCGGCGGGCTTGCCGGCGCGCTGGTCGAGCTCGGCGGCCTTCTGAAGGTCAGCGACGGCCTGCGCATACTTCTTCTGGCGGTTGTTGAGCTCGCCGCGCAGCAGATAGGCGTCGGTGTTGTTCGGATCGAGCGCCAGAGTCTGGTTGACGTAGGTCTCCGCCTTGGCGTCGGCATTGCTGTTGTAGCTCAGCCGGGCGGCATTGATCGTCAGATTGGCAAGGTCGGCGCCCTGCGGGATGCCGCTCGCGATCATGCCCTCGAGCACCGGGATCAGCGCCGCGTCATTCTTGGCGTCGAGATAGGGCTTGAGCTGAAGCTGATAGGCGAAATAGCGGTCGGTCGGAGTCTTGGCGGCGGCGAGCGCCGCGGCCGACAGGGCTGGAAGATCAGCGACGCGATTCTCGTTCGCGGCCTTCTGCAGCGCCTGGAGCGCCGGACCGGCTTCCTTGGAGGCCTGCAGCTTGGCGGCGGGCGCCGCCTGCTTCTGCGCCAGGGCCGGGACCGGCGCGGCGGCGGTGAACAGGAAGGCAGCCATCAGCGCCTTGGCCTTCATCGACATTCAGAAACTCCTCCGTGAATGGGTGACGGTCCTTTAGACCGCTCGTTGAAACCTCGCCAGCGCTACAGCCCGAATGCTGCTGAACAATGATTGAACCACGCAATTACAGAGAGTTAGCGGGCGGTATGGACGGCAGTGCCACGGCTTTGCTAGCCGCCGCCGCGTGATCATCCTGCTTTCGCCCGCCAAGACGCTCGATTTCGCCTCGCCCGCGCCCGAGACTCCGACCCCGCCGCGCTTCGCCCGCGAGGCGGCGAGCATCGCCCGCGCCGCGGCCAAGCTCAAGCCCGCCGAGCTGGCGGCGCTGATGCACATCTCTGACAATCTCGCCGAGCTCAATGCGACCCGCTTCAAGACCTTCCGCAAGGCCGAGGAACGGCCCGCGATCCGCGCCTTCGCGGGCGATGTCTATCGCGGCTTCGACGTGAAGAGCGCGGACGAGGACGTGATCGCTTATGCGCAGGACCATCTGCGGATCCTTTCGGGCCTCTACGGCCTGCTCCGGCCACTCGACGCGATCCGCCCCTATCGGCTGGAAATGGGGACGAGCTGGAGCCCGAGTGGCGGCAAGCTGGTCGAGCATTGGGGCCGCAAGGTCGCGCGGAGCGTGCTGTCGGACCTCAAGGAAGATGGCAGCGGGATCCTGATGAACCTCGCCAGCAACGAATATTTCGCGGCGGTCGGGCCGTTCGTGCCCAAGAAGGGCGTGACCCTGGTCAGCCCGGACTTCCGGGTGCGGACCGCCAAGGGGCTCCAATTCCAGAGCTTCGCCGCCAAGGTCGCGCGCGGCACACTGGCGCGCTGGCTGTGCGAGGAGCGGGTCGAGGATCTCGCTGCCCTCCCCCGCTTCGACCGCGACGGCTGGGCCTTCGATCCCGAGGGAAGCACGGCGGCCAAGCCGTTGTTCGTCCGCGCCTAATTCCCCGGCGAAGGCCGGGGCCCAGGGCTCTCGCCGGACCAGGAAGAACCGGGCTCCTGCCTGCGCAGGCGAACCGGATGGCGGAACCCCATAATTCCCTCGCGCGTACGCGCGCGCGCTGCTAGTCGATTGCCGGGCGGGTTCGCCCCGAATGACAATCATAAGCAGGTAGACACTTGGCCACTGAAGCCCCGGCGGACATTCCGCCCCCGAGCGACGTCATTGCTCCCATCTCCATCGTCGAGGAGATGAAGACCAGCTACCTCGATTATGCGATGAGCGTCATCGTCAGCCGTGCGCTGCCGGACGTCCGCGACGGGTTGAAGCCGGTGCATCGCCGGATCCTCTATTCGGCCAGCGAGAACGGCTTCTTCTACAACCGGCCCTACCGCAAGTCCGCCCGCATCGTCGGTGACGTGATCGGTAAATATCACCCCCACGGCGACACCGCGATCTACGACGCGCTCGCCCGGATGACGCAGGACTGGTCGATGCGGGTCCCGCTGATCGACGGCCAGGGCAACTTCGGATCGATGGATCCCGATCCGCCCGCCGCCATGCGTTACACCGAGGCGCGCCTCGCCAAGGCGGCCGGCTTCCTGCTCGACGATCTCGACAAGGACACGGTCACCTTCCAGCCCAATTATGACGCGTCCGAGCGTGAGCCGCAGGTGCTCCCGGCGCGCTTCCCCAACCTCCTCGTCAATGGCGCGGGCGGAATCGCGGTTGGCATGGCGACCAACATCCCGCCGCACAATCTCGGCGAGGTGATCGCCGCCTGCCGGGCCTATATCGAGGATCCGGCGATCACCAGCGAACAGCTGATGGACTATGTGAAGGGGCCGGACTTCCCGACCGGCGCCATCATCCTCGGCACCGCCGGCATCCGCTCGGCCTATACCAGCGGGCGCGGCTCGATCGTGGTCCGCAGCCGCTACAAGGTCGAGGAAGGGCGCGGCGACCGAAAGTCGATCGTGCTCACCGAAATCCCCTACCAGCAGGGCAAGAATGCGCTGGTCGAGAAGATCGCCGAGGCCGCCAAGGACAAGCGCATCGAGGGCGTCAGCGACATTCGCGACGAATCGAACCGCGAGGGCGTGCGGATCGTCATCGACCTCAAGCGCGACGCGACCCCGGAAGTGGTGCTCAACCAGTTGTGGCGTCACACGCCGGCGCAAGGCTCCTTCCCGGCCAACATGCTGGCGATCCGCGGCGGGCGCCCGGAGACGCTGGCGCTGCGCGACATCATCGAGAGCTTCATCAAGTTCCGCGAGGAGGTCATCACCCGCCGCACCAAGTTCGAGCTGAACAAGGCGCGCGAACGGGCCCATATCCTGCTTGGCCTGGTCGTCGCGGTCACCAACCTCGACGAGGTGGTGCGGATCATACGTGGTTCAGCCTCGCCCGCCGAAGCGCGCGAGGCGCTGCTGGCGCGCGAATGGCCGGGCGACGAGATCCGCCCCTACATCCAGCTGGTCGAGGCGATCGAACCGCAGGCCGCGGGCGAGACCTATCGCCTGAGCGAAGTCCAGGTGAAGGCGATCCTCGATCTTCGCCTCCACCGCCTGACCGCGCTGGGCCGCGACGAGATCGGCAACGAGCTCGAAGGCCTTGCGAAGACCATCGGCGAACTGCTCGAAATCCTTGGGAACCGCGTTCGCCTCTACGAGGTGATGCGCGAGGAGCTGGACGACGTCGACGCGCAATTCTCGACCCCGCGGCGGACCGAGCTGGCTGCCGCCGCCGACGGCATCGACGACGAGGATCTGATCGAGCGCGAGGACATGGTCGTGACCGTGACCATGACCGGCTACATCAAGCGCACCGCCTTGTCGGTGTTCCGCGAGCAGAAGCGCGGCGGCAAGGGCCGTTCGGGCATCGCCACCAAGGACGAGGATGCGGTCACCAACCTGTTCGTGACCTCGACCCACAATCCGGTGCTCTTCTTCTCCAACCTCGGCCGGGTCTACCGGATGAAGGTCTGGCGCCTCCCCGAGGGCGGGCCGACCGCCAAGGGCCGGCCGATGATCAATCTCCTGCCGTTGGCAACGGGCGAGGTCATCACCACCGTCCTTCCGCTGCCCGAGGACGAGGAGCAGTGGAATGCGCTGCACCTGATGTTCGCCACCGCCCATGGCGCGGTCCGGCGCAACAGCATGGACGCGTTCAAGAACATCCCGACCGCGGGCAAGATCGCGATGAAGTTCGGGATCGCCGACGAGGGCGAAGAAGAGGATGCGACCGACCGGCTGGTCGGCGTGGCGCTCTGCAGCGAGGAGGACGATGTCCTGCTCGCGACCCGCAACGGCAAGGCGATCCGCTTCATGTCGACCGCGATCCGCGAATTCCAGTCGCGCTCGTCGACCGGCGTCCGCGGCGTCCGCCTGCTCGGCGACGACCAGGTCATCTCCATGTCGATCCTGCGCCGGGCCGGAACCTCGCAGGAGGAGCGCGAGGCGTATCTGCGCAGTCCCAAGTGGCGCGACAATGATGCGGCCGAGGGCATCGAGGCCGATCGCTACGCCTTCATCGCTGAGAATGAGCAGTTCATCCTGACCGTCACCGAGAACGGCTTCGGCAAGCGCACCAGCGCCTATGAATATCGCCGCACCGGACGCGGTGGCCAGGGCATCACCAATATTGACACCTCGGAGCGCAATGGCGGCGTGGTGGCGAGCTTCCCGGTCAAGCCGGGCGAGCAGATCATGCTCGCGACCGACCAGGGCAAGATGATCCGCACCACCGTCGGCTCGATCCGAATCGCCGGGCGCAACACGCAGGGCGTGATGATCTTCCGCGTCGACAAGAGCGAGCATGTCGTCTCCGTCGCCAAGATCGACGAGGAGGAAGAGGTCGAGGTCGAGACGCTGAACGACGGCGAGACCGTGGTCGACGATGGCGCGAACACGGCCGAGCAGGAGCTCGACAAGCCGGTCGATCCCGGGGTGAGCGAGGATTAAGTCGCCCGCTCCTCCCCTTCAGGAGAGGTGGCGGCCGCAGGCCGACGGAGGGGTTCGTGCCGACCGCACCAACCCCTCCGTCACTTCGTGACAGCTCCCCTGAAGGGGAGCGGCAAAAGGTTGAGCAACCCTCCCCCGCCTTGCTTGTTCTTCTCCTGACACAAGGAGGAGTGACGAATGCCAATTCCCAATCGCGCGCTGGTGCTGGTGGTCGACGGCCGCAAGATGCTGTTCTTCCGCAACGAGGGCGACGCGAACCAGATCGACCTGCGCACTGAGGCGCATGAGGAGCGCGAGGACGCCCATCATGACGGCGACCTCAAGACCGACGCACCCGGCTCGTCCGCGAACAGCGTCGGCAGTGCCCGCTCGTCGATGGAAGAGACCGACTTCAAGCAGCAGGAAGAGGATAATTGGGTGAAGGACGTGGCCGAGAAGCTGCGCCTTCGCGCGCTTCGCGGCGACTTCGAGCACCTGTGCATCGTCGCCCCGCCCAAGGCGCTCGGCGTGCTTCGCAAGTCGCTCCACAAGGAAGTGGAGAAGCGGGTGGTCTGCACCATCAACAAGGAAATGAGCGGGCGTCCGATCCCCGACATCGAGAAACTGATCGTCGCCGAGACCAAGGCCGACGAGCCGGCGGACGTCTGATGTGAAGGCGTCGTCCCCGCCCTCGCGGGGACGACGTTTCTCTCACGGAAACAGATGCTCCACCTCGGCGTCGGGAAGGACGTCGCGGAGGAGAATGTTGCGGTGGCAGCCTTCGGGTTCGCGTTCGTAGCAGAGGAGCGCCGACGGCTGTGCCTCGGCCAGTTCCTTCAGTTCCTCGGCCTGGACCATCGCCTCGGGCAGAGCGAGCTGGCCGGCGTATATTTCCTCGAGTTCGGCAGTGCGGCCCTTGCGCGCGGCCTCGCGACCCGCGGCCGGCGTGCCAAGTGCCTTCAGATGGACATAGCCGATCCCCTCCTCCGCAAGCGCGTTCTTGAGGGGCGTCTTCGAAAAGCCGGGACGGCGCGACAGCGGCAGCGCGCGGATATCGAGCACCTGCCGGACCCCCGCGCGCTTCAATGCCGCGAGAAAGTCGGCCTGGGTGGTGGCTTCATAGCCGATGGTGAAGAGGCGCATCGCCCCAAGCTGTGGACGCGGGCGGCGAACCGCAAGGGTCAGGCGGCGACGCTGTGCTGCACCGGCGCGATCGCGACGCAGCGATTCCGCCCTTCCCGCTTGGCGACGTAGAGCGCCGAATCCGCCTCGGCGAGCGCGCGGTCGACCTTGTGCTCGCAATCGACATGGGCGAGCCCGATGCTGATGGTGACGGGCGGGAGGCCGTCCTCGACTAGTCGCTCGACCGCCTTGCGGATCCGCTCGGCGCAATGGAAGGCCTCGTTGCGCGTGGTGGCGTAGAAGAGAACCCCGAACTCCTCCCCGCCGAGCCGTCCGAACAGGTCGGAATTGCGCAGCTGGCCGCTGATCTCGCGGGCGACCGCCTTCAGCACCTCGTCCCCGACCGGATGGCCATGCTCGTCGTTGACCGCCTTGAAATGGTCGACGTCGATCACGGCGATGGTGGCCGAGCGGTTGAGCGGCTTCAATTGGTTGAGCGCTGTCACCGAAGCGTCGGTGAAGGCGCGGCGGGTCAGCGCGCCGGTCAGATAGTCGCGGTGGGCGAGCGTCTTCAGCTCCATCTGGTCGACCACGACCTTGGCGAAGCGCTGGAGCAGTTCGATGTCGCCCGGGGTGAAGTCATGACGTCGGCGGTGGATGGCGCAGAGCGCGCCGACGTTGAAGCCGTCGGGCGTGGTGAGCGGCGCCGCCGCATAGGCGCGGATATGGGGTTCGCCGGTGACCAAGGGATTGTCGGCGAAGCGCTCGTCCTGCTCGGCATCGGGGATGACCATCGGGAAGGTGTCGCGGATCGTATGGTCGCAGAAGGCAACGTCGCGGGGAGTGACGCTCACGTCGAGCCCCTGCATCGACTTGAAGCGCTGCTCGTCCTTGTCGATCAGCGAGACGGCGCAGATCGGGACCCCCAGCAGGTCACGGACCAGGCCCGTGATGGTGTCGAAGTTCGGCTCCGTCACGCTGTCGAGCGCGCAGTAGCGGTGGAGCGCCAGAAGCCGGCCGGCTTCGTCCTGCATCGTGGGTTCTGCCATACCCGCAGGAGTAAAGCGGACAGCCTCAGCAACTTGTTGCGCTTGGGTCCGGAACGGATGAAGTCAGAGCGGCGCGACCAGGGGGAAGGTCGGGATGGCGATGTCGAAGCCGCGACCGGCCTCGTCCACCATGGAGTAGCTTCCGGTCATGCTGCCATTGGCGGTCGGAAGCGGGCAGCCCGACACATAATCGAAGGCGGCGCCGGGGGCGATCAGCGGCATCTCGCCGACCACGCCCTCCCCGCGGACCTCGTGCACCGCGCCGCGCCCGTCGGTGATGGTCCAGGCCCGGGCGAGCAGCTGGACGCTCGCCGCGCCCTCATTCTCGATGCGGATATGGTAGGACCAGAACCAGCGGCCGCTGGCGGGCGCGGACTGTTCGGGAAGGAAGCTGACCGCGACCCGCACGACCAGATCGCCGGTCCGCGCCTCGTGGGGAAAAAGCATCGACATGGCGCGGGCGGTCATGGCGTCACGCTACCAGCCCCAGTGCCCGGCGCAAGCGAGCGTTGAGCCGTTCGCGCGCGTCCCAGGCGGGTTCGCCCGGGCGCTGGAGAAGGTCGCGGCGGATGCGCGCCCCGGTCCGGCCGAGCCCCGCCGGCCAGTCTGCGACCGCGCGCTCGACCTCCGCCGGCGCCAGGCCGAAGCCAAGCTCGGCAAGGAGGAGGAGCTCAAAGGCGAGGAGCGCCGGCCCCCACCCGCTTGCCGACGGCGCGGCGACGATCGCGTCGAGGAGGCCGCCGAGCCCTTCGTAGAGTGTCGGATAAGGCTGGCGCTCGGGCAGCACCTCGGCGGTGAGCGTAGTCGCCCAGACGATCCCCGCCGCCGGCAGCGGTTCGGTCATCAGGGGCGAGCGGCTGCGGGTCAGCTCGACCTCGGCCTGCGGCAGCTGCGCGTCGGTCCGGGCCGAAAGCCGCGCCTCGACCTCGTTGCCGGCCATGAGCACCGGCCGCATCCGCCGCCCGCGCGCGCCCCGGACATAAGCGGCGACGAGGCCATGGTCGGGGGTAAGGAAGCGGGCGATCGCCCCCGCCTCCCCGTGGATCCGGACCGCGAGGACGATCGCCGGAGTGGTGAACCTCACCTTTTATCCATTGGGATGGAAATAGTCGTAGAGCTGCCGCGCCGTGGCCTTGCTGATGCCGGGCGCGCGCTCGAGATCCTCGAGCGCCGCGCCCTTGACCGCGCGCGCGGTACCGAAGTGCATCAGAAGCGCGCGCTTGCGGGTCGGGCCGATCCCCGGGACCTCGTCGAGCGAACTCGTGGTCAGCGACTTGGCCCGCTTGGCCCGGTGGGTGCCGATGGCGAAGCGGTGGGCTTCGTCGCGCAGGCGCTGGAGGTAGAAGAGCAAGGGCGCGTTGACCGGGAAGGTCAGCTCGCGGCCGTTCGGCAGGTGGAATACCTCGCGTCCCTCGCGGCCGTGGTGCGGACCCTTGGCGACACCGACCACCGGCACGTCGTGAACCCCGGCATCCTCCATGATCTCGAGCACGGCGTTCAATTGCCCGCGGCCGCCGTCGATCAGGATGAGGTCGGGCCATTCGCCGCCCTGGCGGTCGGGATCGTCCTTCTCGAGGCGCTGGAAGCGGCGCTCCAGCACCTCCTTCATCATCCCGAAGTCGTCGTCGGTCGCGGCCTTCTTGATGTTGAACTTGCGGTAGCTGTTCTTGCGGAAGCCCTCGGGGCCGGCGACGATCATCGCCCCGGTCGCGGCGGTGCCCATGATGTGGCTGTTGTCGTAGACCTCGATCCGCTTGGGCGGCTCGGACAGTTCGAAGGCGTCGGCGAGGTCGCGCAGCAGTTTCGTCTGCGTGGTGCTCTCGGCATGGCGGCGGTCCAGCGCCTCGACCGCGTTGCGGCTGGCCTGGTCGATGAGCTTCTTGCGGTCGCCGCGCTGGGGCCGCTCGATCAGCACCTTGCGGCCCGCCTTCTCGCACAAAGCCTCGGCGACGAGCTCGGCCTCGGCGACCTCACGATCGACGAGGATGCGCCTCGGCGGCGGCATGTCCTCGTAGAACTGGACGAGGAAGGTCGAGAGCACTTCTTCCTCGGGGACGTCGGCGGTGTGGCTGGGGAAGAAGGCCCGATGCCCCCAATTCTGCCCGCCACGGATGAAGAAGGCCTGGATGCACATCGATCCGCCCTTGGCCGCCAGCGCGAAGATGTCGGCATCGCCCAGCCCCTCGGCGTGGACGGTCTGCGTGCCTTGGATGTAGGTCAGCGCGCGCAGTCGATCGCGGAAGATGGCGGCGAGCTCGAAGTCCATCTTCTCCGCGGCCTCGGCCATCTGCTTGCTCAGCCGCGCCTGGACCCCGGTCGACTTGCCGGCGAGGAAATTCTTCGCATCGTCGACCAGCTCGGCATAGGCGTCCGGCTCGATCCGGCCGACGCAGGGCCCCGAGCAGCGGCGGATCTGGTAGAGCAGGCACGGCCGCGAGCGATTGGAAAAGAAGCTGTCGCTGCACGAACGGAGCAGGAAGAGCTTCTGCAGCGCGTTCAACGTCCTGGTGACCGAGCCCGCGCTGGCGAAGGGGCCGAAATATTGTCCCTTGGCCCGCCGTGCGCCGCGATGCTTCTGGACGCGGGGAAAGGCATGGTCTTCGCGCAGCAGGATGAAGGGGAAGCTTTTGTCGTCGCGCAGCAGCACGTTGTAGGGCGGGCGGAAGCGCTTGATGAGCTGCGCCTCGAGAAGCAGCGCCTCGGCCTCGGTATGGGTCGTGACGATGGTCATCGAGCGGGTCTGCGCGACCATCCGCTGAAGCCGCTTCGAGAGGCGCGAGACCTGCGTGTAGTTGGTGACCCGGTTCTTCAGCGCGCGGGCCTTGCCGACGTAGAGCACCTCCCCGCGCGAATCCTGCATCCGGTAGACGCCGGGGCGGACGGGCAGGGTCTTCACGACATTGCGGATGGCGGCGACCCCCGCCTCGATGTCGGGCGCCTCGCCGCCGCCCTGGACGGTGGCCGTCGCGGCATGCTCGTTGAAGCGATCTTTCGCGCTGGGATGGTCCGGTCGGTCGGCCGGGGTTCGGTTCATGAGGGCGATGTAGGGACTGAAGGCCGTTCACGGAAGCAGGGAGAATGGCGGGCGCCGGCGTGTTATGACAGGAGGATGACCAAGCCGAGCCACCAGTCATGAGCGTCGCCTTCCGCCGCGAGAGCGACGACGAGCATCTCGAGCCGACGTTCGAGCTGCCGATCCCGCCCGGCCCCAATCTGGTGACCGAGCGCGGACTTGCGCAGATCGAGGAAAAGGCCGCTGCGATTGAAGCGGAACTGGCCGGCGAGCAAACGGAGGAAGCGCGCAAGAAGCTTCTGCGCGATGCGCGCTACTGGCGGCAGCGCGCGGCAAGCGCCCAGCTCGCGCCCACCCCGAACGGCGAGGAAGTCGCGGTCGGGACAATCGTCACCTATCGCCGCGACGGTGCGGAAAAGACGATCACGGTCGTCGGTCATGACGAAAGCGATCCTGCGGCCGGCTTGGTCGGCTTCACCGCGCCACTGGTCCGGGCAATGCTCGGCGCCGGCGAGGGCGAGGAGGTCGAAGGCCCCGGCGGGACCGTGACGATCCTCCGCATCGCGGTCGCCTGAGCAACTCAACCCGCTCTGAAGCCCGCGTTAACCATCACTTTAGCAGTTTTCCGCTAATCGCGACGGGTGTTGACGCGAACGCCTCGAATCCCGGTCGCCCAAGAACGGCTGGGAGTTGCCCCCAGCCTCGGCTGGCTGGCGCTCATCATGAGCCTGACGGTCGGGACGTCGGTCGCCGCCATCGTCATGGGCGAGCGCGTCGGGATCCCGGTGCTTCCCGTCTACTGGGAATATGTCGCGGCGGTGTTCCGTCTCGCGCCGCTGATCATGATCTGCCTCGCGATCGGAATCGTCTCGACGCTGGCGCTCCGCCGCGAGCAGCGCCCGGTGATGGCGATCGTGACCATGGCCCGGACGCGCTTCCACAGCCGCGAGGAGTTTGCCGGGACGGTCGGGCCGATCCTGCTGATGCCGCTCCTGCTCGGGGCATTCGGAACCCTGAAGCAGTTGCTTCCGCTCTATCGCCCCTTCCAGTGGGACGACACGTTCGCCGGCTTTGCCCGCCACATCTTCTTCGGTCGCCGCGGCTGGGAGGTCACCCACGCGCTCTTCCCCTCGCCCGAGGCGACGCTGGTGATCGACCGCCTCTACACGGCCTGGGTACCGATCCTGTTTGCGGCCGTGCTGCTCTACGCTTTGTTCGCGCCGGCCGCGCTTCGGGCGCGCTTCTTCCTTACCCTGACGCTCGGCTTCATCCTGCTGGGCGTGGTCAGCGCCTTCATCTTCTCCTCGGCCGGGCCCTGCTACGCCCGGCTGATCGGGACCGCCTCGGCGCCGGCCTATGACGGGCTGATGGCCCGGCTCCAAGCAATCGATGCGGCCGGCTATCACCTTCAGGCGCTCGACTGGCAGCGGCAATTGTGGGACGCCCACGAGAACCGCAACTACGGTTTCGCCATGGGCATTTCGGCCATGCCCTCGATGCACAATGCGGTGAGCTTTCTCTACGTGCTGAGCGCCTGGCATGCCCGCCCCTGGGTGCGCCTGTCAGCGATCGCCTTCGCGGTGGCGATCCTGATCGGCTCGGTACACCTCGGCTGGCATTATCTCGCCGACGGGCTGGTCGCCTGGGGGATGATGACCCTGATCTGGACCGGTGCCGGCGTGATGCTGCGCACGCAGATGCCCTGGCCCGCCCCGCGGATATAGGCGCCCGTCCTCAAGACCGCCTGAGCCGTCTCAGGCGGCGGCGCGGGCCTGCTCGCGGTCGCCGAGGATCCATTCGACCGCCTTGGCGGCGTGAATCTCGGTGGTGTCATAGACCGGCAGGACGTTCGCGCGGGTATCGACCGCGAGCACCAGTTCGGTGCAGGCGAGGACCACCGCCTGGACGCGCTTCTTGCCGAGCTCGGTGATCAGGGTCTTCAGCTTGCGCTGGCTATCGCGGACCACGCGACCGGCGGCGAGCTCCTCGTAGATGATCCGGTCGACCTCGCTGATCCACGCCTCTTCGATCGGCGCCAGCGTGATCCCGCGCTTCTCGAAGGTCGAGCGGACATGGCCCTCGGTCATGGTGGTGCGGGTGCCAAGCACGGCGACGCAGCTGCGGCCGTCGGCGGCGATCCGCTCGGCCGCGGCATCGCCGATGTGAAGCACGGGGACGTCGACCGCCGCGGCGACCGCGTCATAATGTTTGTGCATCGTGTTGGAGGTAAGGATCAGCCCTTCGGCCCCGGCCGCGACCAGCCGGCGGACGCTCGCGAGAATGATCTCCTCGCCCCCGGCCCAGTCGCCGCGGCGGTGGAAAGCGGCATAATCGTCCTCGCAGTCGAGACTCTCGATCAGCAGGCGCGCGCTGTGAAGGCCGCCGAGGCGCCGCGCGACGCCCTTATTGATGTGCTCGTAATAGAGCGCGGTCGAATTCCAGCTCGCCCCACCGACGATCCCGAGCTTGCGCACCTGTTCAGTCCCCTCACCCCGCCGCCCTTCCACAGCGACGCCAAATAGTTAACGGGACTGTTGTCGCTCAAGCCGGGTTTTCGGACAAGCGCATGAACGTCAAATGTTGGCACGATTAACGCGGCAAAGCCGAGGTGTGGCGGCGCGGCGACAAAGCGTTGCGGAGGCGTATCTACCCCAGCGCCTTGACGATCTCCTCGACCATCTTCTTGGCGTCGGCGAGCAGCATCATCGTGTTGTCGCGGTAGAAGAGTTCGTTGTCGACGCCGGCATAGCCCGCCCCGCCCATCGAGCGCTTGATGAAAAGGACGGTGCGCGCCTTTTCGACGTCGAGCACGGGCATGCCGTAGATGGGCGAGCTCTTGTCGGTCTTGGCGGCGGGGTTGGTGACGTCGTTGGCGCCGATAACGAAGGCAACATCGGTCTGGGCGAACTCCGAGTTGATGTCCTCGAGCTCGAACACCTCGTCGTAGGGCACGTTGGCTTCGGCCAGCAGCACGTTCATGTGCCCTGGCATGCGGCCGGCGACGGGGTGGATGGCATATTTGACCTTCACCCCTTCCTTCTTGAGCTGATCGGCCATCTCGCGCAGGGCATGCTGCGCCTGGGCCACCGCCATGCCGTAGCCCGGCACGATGATGACCTGGTCGGCCTGCTTCATGAGGAAGGCCGCGTCCTCGGCCGAGCCGCGCTTGTAGGGGCGGTCGATGATTTCGCCCCCGCCGGTCGCGGCGGTCGCGCCGAAACCGCCGGCGATGACGGAAAGGAACGAGCGGTTCATCGCCCGGCACATGATGTAGCTGAGGATCGCGCCCGAGCTTCCGACCAGCGCGCCGGTGATGATCATCGCGCTGTTGTGGAGCGTGAAGCCCATCGCCGCCGCGGCCCAGCCGGAATAGCTGTTCAGCATCGAGACAACGACCGGCATGTCGGCGCCGCCGATCGGGATGATCAGCAGGAAGCCAATGGCGAAGCTAAGCGCCATCACGGTCCAGAAGATCCAGGGGCTCTGGTCCTGGGTGAAGTAAGCGATGAGGACGAGGATCGCGGCGAGCGTGCCGAGATTGATGAGGTGGCGGCCGGGAAGCAGGATCGGCGACCCGCTCATGCTGCCGTTCAGCTTGAGGAAGGCGATCACCGAGCCGGAGAAGGTGATCGCGCCGATGGCGACGCCGAGACCCATCTCGAGCCGGCTCACCGGCATGATGTGGACGACCGGCGCCGAGGCAATGGGCGAGATGATCGCGGCGATGCCAAACGCCTGCGGGTTGAGGAAGGCGGCGGCACCGACCAGCACCGCGGCGAGGCCGACGAGGCTGTGGAAGGCCGCGACCAGCTGCGGCATCTCCGTCATCTTGATCCGCCGGGCGGTGACGATGCCGATGACCGCGCCAATGCCGATGGCGGCGAGGATTTCGATCAGCGCGAGGGTATCGAGGCCACCGACGACTGCCGCCGGATTGCCTTCACCGCTTGACGGCAGATGCGTGATCAGCGTCGTCACCACCGCGATCGCCATGCCGATCATGCCGAGGCGGTTGCCGCGCTGGCTGGTCGACGGGCTCGACAGGCCGCGCAGCGCGAGGATGAAGCAGACGCCCGAGACGAGATAGGCGAGGAGGACCCACGACGGGGTGGCGTGCGCGGCCTCCATCACTTGTCCTTCTTCTTGTACATGGCGAGCATCCGGCTGGTCACCGCGAAGCCGCCGAAGATGTTGATGCTGGCGAGCACCACGGCGAGGAGGCCGAGCCACTTGGAGGAGGCGCTGCCGGCGGCGGCCGACGCAATCAGCGCGCCAACAATGATGACGCTCGAAATGGCGTTGGTCACCGCCATCAGCGGCGTGTGCAATGCCGGGGTCACCGACCAGACCACGTAATAGCCGACGAAACAGGCCAATACGAAGATCGACAGGATGGAAATGAAGTCCATGGCCCTCCCCTTGCTTGCCCCTTGCATGGCACGGCGCAGGGCCGAGGCCTAGCGGCAAAAGGAAAGCGTCCGCAACGGACCTTACTTCCGTTCACGATGCTTCGGTTTCCGATTTCCTAACCTTTGTCGGGCAAGCCACATTGCATGAGCTCGGACCGGCAGATGATCGATGCCACGCCGCAGCGGCCCTGGCGCCTGCTGCTGTGGGCGGCGCTCGCCTCCCTGCTGTGCGGGCTGATCAGCTTCGGCGAGATCGCCGAGGACGCGCTCCGAGTCGCGCGCAACAACCTCCATCCGGGCACGGCCAGCGGCGATATCGTCTTCGTCGGGGTCGACGACCGCAGCCTCAGCGAAGTCGGCAAGTGGCCGTGGAGCCGCGAAGTCCAGGCGAAGCTCGTCGACCAGGCGAGCGCGGCAGGCGCGAAGAAGATCTTCCTCGACATCATCTACGACAGCCCCGGCAGCGCGCGCGAGGATGCCGTGTTCGAAGATTCGCTGCGGCGTTCGGGTCGGGTGGTGCTGGCGGATCGCTATGGGTCCGGGCCAAACTTCCAGAAGAGTGAGATGACCCGCCCGCTGAAGCGCTTTTCGCGCTGGACGGACAGCGCCATCATCAGTGCGAACTACAATTATCAATATGCCATCCTGAAGCTGCCATTCTCCGCACGTACCGACAGCGCCCGACTCCCGGGTTTTTCGGTTGGAATGTCCGGTCGTCATTTCGACCGAGGCGACACTTATCGGATCGACTACAGCATCAGCCCGTTCAGTGTGCCTTATGTGAAGGCCGCAGACGTAATCTCAGGCAAGGCGGCTAATCAAATCCGCGGCAAGACGATCATCGTCGGACTCAATTCCGAGCAACTGGGTGATCAATTCTGGGTGCCTGGCCACGGCAAGCTGGCCGGCGCCTACGTCCAGGTTCTCGGCGCCGAGACCCTCAAGCGCGGAGTACCGCTTGATCTGGGGTGGATTTTGCCGTTGCTCCTGACGCTCGGCGCCATCGCCTTTGCCGCGCACCAGTCAAGCGGCACACGGCAGGCCATCATATTGAGCGGAGCAGTTCTCGCTCTTCTCGTCGGCCCGATCCCGCTCGAGCAGTCGCTATTCTTCGTCGATATCACCCCGGCCCTGTTGGCGGTCATAATCGTCGGTGTGCGGCTGGTGCAGCTCAACTGGCGCAACCGCGGACTCGTCAATGCCGAGACCGGCCTGCCCAACCTGACCGCGCTGCGCTCGATGAAGTGCAAGGGCGACCGTGCGCTGATCGTCGCCCGCATCCACAACCAGTCCGAACTGCGCGCCGCGCTGAGCGAGGCCGAGCAGCAGGAAGCCGATGCGCAGATCGTCGCGCGCCTCAACGCGTCCGGCGACACCAAGCTCTACCAGGGTGAGGATGGGACCTTCGTCTGGCTGATGGAATCGACCGGGACCATCAGCAACCATCTCGAGGCGCTGCATTCGATTTTCCGGACGCCCATTTCGGTCCGCGGGCGGCAGATCGACGTGGCCTTGAGCTTCGGGGTTGAGCTCGACAGCGGACGCCGCATCTCCAACCGCCTCGCCTCCGCCATCCTCGCCGCCGACGAGGCGTGGAGCGAGGGCCTTCGCTGGAAGCTCCACGATCCGGCGCGCCAGGAAGAGATGAACTGGCGCGTGTCGCTGCTCGGCGAACTCGACAGCGCGATCGACAATGGTGAGGTCTGGCTCGCCTACCAGCCGCAATACGAGATCCGCACCGGGCGGGTGATCGGCGCAGAGGCACTGGCGCGCTGGACCCACCCCCAGAAGGGCCCGATCAGCCCCACCGAATTCATCAAGGCCGCTGAACAGAATGGCCGGATCGGCAAGCTGACCGACTTCGTCCTCGACCGGGCGATCAGCTCAGCCGCGGCGATCAATCGGCGCGGCGTCTCCTTCCAGGTAGCCGTAAACCTCTCGGCCCGGCTGCTGAGCGAGCGCGACCTGCAGGTACGGATCGAGCGGATGCTCTCGAGCCACGGCCTTGCCCCGACGCTGCTGACGCTCGAGCTCACCGAAACGGCCTCGCTCCAGGATGCCGACAGCGGATTGGCGACGCTCGACGCGCTTCGCCGGCTCGGCGTGCGCATCGCCATCGACGATTATGGCACGGGCCTGTCGACCCTCGACTATCTCAAGAAGATCCCGGCCAACGAGATCAAGATCGACCAGAGCTTCGTCAAATCGATGCGGGTCAATCGGTCGGACCTGATCATGGTTCAGTCGACCATCGCCCTCGCCCACTCGCTCGACCGGACCGTGGTCGCCGAGGGCGTTGAGGACAAGCAGTGCCTCGACGAGCTGACCCGGATGGGCTGCGACGTCGCCCAGGGCTTTGCCATCGGCCGTCCCATGGGCGTCCGTGAGCTTCTCCAGCGGCTCCAGATTCGCCCCGCCCGCAAGGTCGCCTAACCCCCGATTTCTCCCATTCTTGCCTATTCTGGTCGCAGCACACCTGCGCCACGCCTAGGATTATGCCTAAGAAACATCCTTAAACGTTTGCTAACCGTATCGATTAGGGTTAATACTCCCTCCAGAAGCGGCGATTCGCTGCGAACAGAGGGAGTGTGTCATGGGCTTTTGGACCTGGCTTCTCGGCGGCGGCACTGCCAACACTGGTGGTCGCGGCTAAGAACGGAATCGGCTCCGGCCGACCAAACTTAGTTTTACAAGACGCGCGTTGGGCACCGCCCGGCGCGCGTTTTTGTTTGTGGTGAATGTCCGGGGCGAATTGCCGAGGTCGGAACGGTGAACCGCCCCGACACCCCTTTCCCGTTGGTATTAGCGGACACAGAAAAGCCGGTCAGTTTCCTGACCGGCTTTCCGTTATGCTGAGCATGTGATCGCGGCCTAGCCCTTGCGAAGGGCGCCGGCTTTGTGGGCTGCCTGCTTGCCGTCCTCGGTCTTGACCAGATATTCGGGATTGTCCTTCGACGCGGCCACGTGATGGCCCTTGATGTCGGTCGGCGAGGTCAGTTTCTTGACCACCTTGCCGTGGGCGCTGCCGCCGTGGCTCGACCAGCTCACCTTGTCGCCTGCCTTGAAGCTCTTCTCGGCCATGTCGTCACTCCTTGCTTGTCTTGGGGTGAGAAACCCGCCGCCGCCGCGCTTGGCTCCCCGCCCCTCCTACGGCACAAGGGCCTATGGCGGGCGAACTTGGCGGGCAGGGACTTCATGACGCGCTGGTGATCCTCGGCGCGGCCGGGGTGGTGATCCCGGCCTTCGCGCGCTTCCGGGTATCGCCGGTTATCGGCTTCATCCTGGTCGGGGCGGCGATCGGGCCCGCCGGGCTCGGCCGGTTTGCGACCGACTATCCCTTCCTCCAGCCGCTCACCATCAACGACCGGGCGCGGATCGAACCCTTTGCCGAAATCGGCATCCTGATGCTGCTGTTCGGGATCGGCCTCGAGCTCAGCTTCCGCCGCCTGTGGACGCTGCGCGGCAAGGTCTTCGGGCTGGGCGGGGCGCAGATGCTGGTGACCGGGCTGCTGCTCGGCACCGGGCTTGCCCTGCTCGGCGGCCTGCCGCCGCTGGCCGCCGCCATCCTCGGGCTCGCGCTCGCGATGAGTTCGACCGCGATCGTCATGCCGCTCGCCGGGACCGCGACCGCCACAGGCCAGACCGCGCTCGCCATCCTGCTGCTTCAGGACCTGAGCCTCGTGCCATTGCTCCTGCTGCTCGACGCCAAGAGCAGTCCCGAGGCGCTGGCGCTGGTGCTGGCCGGCGGGGTGCTGGTAATCGCGCTGCTGATGCTGGTCGGCCGGATCGTCCTTCCGCGCCTGTTCGCGCAGGCCGCGCGGACCAAGAGCCCCGAGCTGTTCCTTGCCATCTCGCTTCTCGTGCTGATGCTCGCCAGCCTCGCCACTGGGGCCGTCGGGCTGGGTGCGGTCGCGGGCGCGCTCATTGCCGGGCTGCTGATCGCCGAGACCGACTATCATGCCGAGGTCGAGGTCATCACCGCCCCCTTGCGCGGCCTCGCGCTCGGCATCTTCCTCATCACCGTCGGAATGCGGCTCGACCTCGGGCAGCTTGCCGCGGCCTGGCCGGCCCTGCTCGCCGCGACCGTCGCGGTGCTGGCGCTGAAGGCGCTCGTGCTCTTCGCCATCCTTCGCTGGCGTCGCAACCGGGCCGGAACCGCAGTCGAGATCGGCCTCCTCATGGCAAGCCCGTCCGAATTGACCCTCATCGTCCTTGCAAGCGCGCTCGCGGCCGGGGTGCTGGGGGCCGAAACGGCGGCTTTCTGGACCCTCGTCACCGCCATCGGCCTCACGCTGACGCCCTTGCTCGCCGCCGCCGGCAAGCGGATGGCGCGGCGGTTCGATCCGGCCGCGCTCAGCAGCGGCGCGTCGGACGTCGCGGGCAAGACGATCATCTTCGGCTTCGGGCGGGTCGGGCGGATCGTCGCCGACATGCTGGCCGAGCATGGCCGCCCCTATCTTGCGGTCGACGGAGACATCGACTGCGTCGCCGCGGCCCGGGCCTCTGGCTATGAGGTATTGTTCGGTGACGTGGCGCGAGGCGATGCGGTCGAGCGCTTTGGCCTGGGCAAGGCGGCCGCGCTGGTACTGACGATGGACGACCCGGTTCTCACGGTGCGCCTGTCGCGCGACATCCGCGCTGCCTGCCCCGAGCTCAGCATCGTCGCCCGCGCCCGCGACGGCGCCCATGCGGCGCAGCTCTACAAGGCCGGCGCGACCGATGCGGTGCCCGAGACGATGGAAGGATCGCTCCAGATGAGCGAGGCGGTGCTGGTCGACATCGGCGTCGCCATGGGCCCGGTCATCGCCTCGATCCACGAAAAGCGCAGCCAGCTTCGCGCCGCGATCCGGGAGGCGGGCGAACTGGTTCAGGAGCCGTCGCTAGGGCGGCGGCGCTAGGGCGATCTAGCGGCGGCTGATTTCCACCATCAGGCCCGCATCGCCCTCGATCCGGGCCGACTGGCCGGCAGCGAGCGCAACGGTCTGCTCGACGCTGGCGCTGCGCTGCCCGCGATCGCAGCCGGTCCCAAGCGGCCGGCGCCAGACGACATTCACCCGGAAGCGATTTTCGTCCCCATAACTGGGAGAGACATTGACCATCAGGCTGCGGTCGAGCTGGCCATCAAACATTGGACAGACCGCGTCCGCGCTTTCGCGGCTGCTCTGATTGAACGAGGCGCCCGAGGAGCCGACGCGCATCTGGTCAGCGAACAATTGCTGGCCGCCGCCCGTCACCCGGACCGAAAAGGTGACTGGAACGCGCATCTCGCGCGGCGACGTCCGCACGATCGGCGGCGGCACCGGCACGGGGATTGCAAGCGGCGGCGGGGGCGCCGGAGGGGCGGGCTGCGCGATCGCCGCCCCGCTGGCGAGAAGCGCAACAAACTGGCCGAAGATCATCGCTTACTCCGTCAACAAGGAATCGATTAGACGCTGACCTTCGCCAAGACTTCCTTAATGGCGGCAAGCGCCTCATCGGCCTTCGCGCCATCGGGGCCACCGCCCTGCGCCATGTCGGGACGTCCGCCCCCGCCCTGCCCGCCGAGCGTCGTGACCGCGGCCTTGACGAGGTCGACAGCGCTTACCTGGCCGGCGAGGTCGGACGTGACGCCCGCGGCGACCGAGGCGCGACCGTCGTTGACCGCGATCAGCGCCGCGACGCCCGAGCCGAGCTGCTGCTTCATCGCGTCGAGCTCCGAGCGGAGGACCTTGGGATCGAGCCCCTCGACGACGCGGCCGAGGAACTTCACGCCCCCGACTTCCTCGGGACCGGCAGCAGCCTGACCGCCGCCGCCGCCGAGCGCCAGTTGGCGCTTGGCGTCGGCCAGTTCGCGCTCGAGCTTGCGGGTCTGCTCGACCAGAGCGGCGACACGGGCCGGCGCCTCGTCGGGCGCCGCCTTGAGGCTGGCGGCAATGGCGCGGAGGCGATGGTCGCGATCGAGCAGCCACTGGCGCGCGGCCTCGCCGGTCAGCGCCTCGATGCGGCGGACGCCCGAGGAGACGGCGCTTTCGCCGATGATCTTGAAGATGGCGATGTCACCGAGGGCGGTGACGTGGGTCCCGCCGCAAAGCTCGACGCTGTAGGTGCCCTCGTCGCCGGTGCCCATCGAGAGGACGCGGACCTCGTCGCCATATTTCTCGCCGAACAGAGCCATCGCGCCTTCGGCGATTGCCTCGTCGGGAGTCATCAGGCGGGTCGAGACCGGCTGGTTGGCGCGGATGTGGAAGTTCACCTCGGCTTCGACCGCGGCAATGTCCTCGGCGCTCAGCGCATTATTGTGCGCGAAGTCGAAGCGGAGCCGGTCGGGCGCCACCAGGCTGCCCTTCTGGGTCACATGCTTGCCGAGCCGGCGGCGAAGCGCGGCGTGGAGCAGGTGCGTGGCGCTGTGATTGGCACGGACCGCCCGGCGACGCTCCTCGTCGACCTGCTGGAGGACGGGTTCGCCGATCGCCAGGCTTCCGCCGGTAGCCGTGACCGAGAGGATGTGGAGCTTGCCGAGCTGCTTCAAGACGTCCGTAACGTCGCCCGCGAAACCCTTCAGCGTGCTCAACTTTCCGGCGTCACCGACCTGGCCGCCGCTTTCCGCGTAGAACGGGGTCTGGTTGAGCAGCAGCTGCCCCTCCTCGCCTGCGTTCAGCGCATCGACCCGCTGGCCGTCGCGGACGATGGCGAGGACCACGCCCTCCCCTTCATGGCCAGCGTAACCGGTGAATTCGGTCGCGCCATGCTCTTCGGCGAGGTCGAACCAGATTTCGTCGGACGCGGCCTGGCCCGAGCCCTTCCAGGCGGCGCGGGCGCGGCTCTTCTGTTCAGCCATGGCGGCGTCGAAGCCGGCCCGGTCGACCTCAAGCCCCTGCGCGCGAAGCGCATCCTCGGTGAGGTCGTAGGGGAAGCCGAAGGTGTCGTAGAGCTTGAAGGCGGTCTCGCCCGGAAGCGTGCCGCCCTCGCCCAGCCCGGCGGTCGCCTCGTCGAGCAGGCGAAGACCGTTCGAGAGGGTCTGGCGGAAGCGCGTCTCTTCCTGGCGCAATGTCGCCTCGATCAGCGGCTGGGCGCGGACGAGTTCGGGATAGGCGGCGCCCATCTCGGCCGACAGCGCAGGAACGAGCCGGTGCATCAGCGGCTCGGACGCGCCGAGCAGGTGGGCGTGCCGCATCGCGCGCCGCATGATCCGGCGAAGGACGTAGCCGCGGCCTTCGTTGGCCGGAAGCACGCCGTCGGCGATGAGGAAGGACGACGCGCGCAGATGGTCGGCGATGACCCGGTGCGAGGCCTGGCTCTGCCCTTCGGCGCGGGTTCGGGTCAGTTCTTCCGACGCGGCGATCAGCGCCTTGAAGGTGTCGGTGTCGTAATTGTCATGGACCCCCTGCATGACCGCGGCAATGCGCTCGAGGCCCATGCCGGTGTCGATCGACTTGCTCGGCAGCTCGGAGACGATCTGCCCCGCCGCCTGCTCATATTGCATGAAGACGAGGTTCCAGATCTCGACGAAGCGGTCGCCGTCCTCGTCGGGGCTGCCGGGAGGGCCGCCGGGGATATGATCGCCGTGGTCGAAGAAGATTTCCGAGCAGGGACCGCAGGGGCCGTCGTCGCCCATCGCCCAGAAATTGTCCTTGGTCGGAATCCGGATGATCCGGCTCTCGGGCAGGCCGGCGATCTTCTTCCACAGGTCGAAGGCTTCGTCGTCGGTGTGGTAGACGGTGACCGTCAGCCGGTCGGGATCGAGGCCCCATTCGCGCGTGCACAGCGTCCAGGCGTGGGTGATCGCCTGTTCCTTGAAATAGTCGCCGAACGAGAAGTTGCCGAGCATCTCGAAGAAGGTGTGGTGGCGCGCGGTGTAGCCGACATTGTCGAGGTCGTTGTGCTTGCCGCCGGCGCGAACGCACTTCTGCGAAGAGACCGCGGTCGAGTAGGGTCGCGTCTCCAGCCCGGTGAAGACGTTCTTGAACGGGACCATGCCGGCGTTGACGAACATCAACGTGGGGTCGTTCTGTGGGACCAGCGGCGCGCTGGGCTGGCGGCTGTGTCCGGCGCCTTCGAAATAGTCGAGGAAGCTACGGCGAATGTCGTTGGTCGAAGTCATGGGCGAGCCTCTACCACGGCCTTGCTGCGCTGCGAAAGATGACCTTTCGCAACCGCGCCGGAACGGTCAGGCGGGCTGGCTGTGAAGCTCGGCGAAGGAGCGGAACTGGGCCTTTAGATCGGGATCGTCGAGGCGGTCGGTCAGTTGCTCGACCACTGACAAAAGGGGCGTCGCATAGCCCTGCTCGAAGCCCATCGCCCAGTCGCCGAAGCTCGGGCGGTCGATCGCGCGGCGGCTGAGCTGGACGAGCGCGAAATGGCGCTGGTCGGCGCGGATCCGCTCATAAGCCCGCTCGAGCGGATCGCGCGGGCCCTCGAGGACCTGGAGGAAACGCCGCCCGCCAGTCACCAGCAGCCCGGTCAGCCCGTCACGCTCATTGTTGACCCGCGAGGCGCGCAGGATGTCGTCGATCGTCGCGGGATCCGGCATGACCCGCGACGTGCTGACATAGACAATCTGTTCCATGGCCATCCATTTCCCGAAAATACGCACACGGCCCCACCCACCTCCGGGTAGGCGGTCAGCGTTTAACGAGAAGTAAATGACTTGATTTGGATCAAATATGTCGGAGCATCAGGGTCACCGCGAGCCCGATCATGACGAGGATGGTGGACAAGGCCGTCACGAGGAAGCCGGCCCCGCGCTTCTGCGCATCGGCGGCATAAGTGACGATGTAGAGGATCCGTCCGACGCACCAGACGAGGCCGTAGAGTGCGCCCCAGCGGTCGCCCCAGAAGGCGGCGGCGAGCGCTAGCACCGGAATGAAGGGGATGAGCTGTTCGGCGGTATTCTGCTGCGCACGGAAGACGCGCTCGAACTCGGTTGGGCCGGTCACTGCGGGGGCTTGCACCTTGTACCTGCCCCGGGCGCGCCCGACGAGGATCGCCGACCAGATGTAGATCGCAAGCGCGAGCAGCAGGGTCGCGATCGAAAGCGGATATGAAGTCATGTGGAGCCCCCTCCGGTAGAACGGGCTCCAGCATGGCCAACACCCCGCTCCGGCTCAAGACCGGCGCGGGGCTGGACGATCAGCGTGCCAGCTTCTTGTAGCTGGTGCGGGTCGGGCGGTCGGCCTCGGGGCCGAGGCGGCGACGCTTGTCTTCCTCATAGGCTTCGAAATTGCCTTCGAACCATTCGACATGGCTGTCGCCCTCGAAGGCGAGGATGTGCGTCGCGAGACGGTCGAGGAAGAAGCGGTCGTGGCTGATGACCACGGCGCAGCCCGCGAAATTCTCGATCGCCTCCTCGAGCGCGCCGAGGGTCTCGACGTCGAGGTCGTTGGTCGGTTCGTCGAGCAGCAGCACGTTGCCGCCCTGTTTCAGCATCTTCGCCATGTGGACGCGGTTGCGTTCACCGCCCGAGAGCTTGCCAACATTCTTCTGCTGGTCGGGACCCTTGAAGTTGAACGCCCCGACATAGGCGCGGGTCGAGGCGTCCTGGCCGTTGACCTTCATATAGTCGAGGCCGTCGGAAATCTCTTCCCAGACGTTCTTCTTCGGATCGAGGTGGTCGCGGCTCTGGTCGACGTAGCCGAGGCGGACGGTCTCGCCCATGTCGACCTTGCCGCTGTCGGGCTGCTCCTTGCCGGTAAGGATGCGGAACAGGGTCGACTTGCCGGCGCCGTTGGGGCCGATGACACCGACGATCCCGCCCGGCGGAAGGGTGAAGCTCAAATCCTCGAACAGCAGCTTGTCGCCATAGGCCTTGGAGATGCCTTCCACCTCGATGACCTTGCCGCCGAGGCGCTCGGGCACCTGGATGACGATCTGCGCCTTGCCGATCCGCCGATCGTCCTGCGCGTCCTGGAGCTGCTCGAACTTGCGGATACGCGCCTTGGACTTCGACTGCCGGGCCGCCGGGGTCTGGCGGATCCACTCGAGCTCGCGGGCCAGCGCCTTCTGCTTGCCGCTCTCCTCCCGGCTTTCCTGCTCGAGGCGCTTCGCCTTCTTCTCCAGATAGGTGGAGTAGTTTCCTTCGTAGGGATAATAGGAACCGCGATCGAGCTCGAGGATCCATTCCACCACATTGTCGAGGAAATAGCGGTCGTGGGTGATCATCAGCACCGCGCCGGCATATTCCTTGAGGTGCGTTTCCAGCCACTGGACGCTTTCGGCGTCGAGGTGGTTGGTCGGCTCGTCGAGGAGCAGGATCGAGGGCTTCTGGATCAAGAGGCGGGTCAGCGCGACGCGGCGCTTCTCACCGCCCGACAGGTCCTGGACCGACCAGTCCGAGGGCGGGCAGCGCAGCGCCTCCATCGCAATCTCGAGCTGGTTGTCGAGCGTCCAGCCGTCGACCGCGTCGATCTTGCCCTGGAGTTCGCCCATCTCCTCCATCAGCGCGTCGAAGTCGGTGTCGTCCTTGGGATCGCCCATCTCGGCCGAGATGGCGTTGAAGCGATCGACCATGTCGGCGACGTCGCGCGCGCCGTCCTTGACGTTCTCGAGGACGGTTTTGGTGGGATCGAGCTCGGGCTCCTGCGGCAGATAGCCGACGGTGATGTTCTCGCCCGCCCAGGCCTCGCCGGTGAACTCGCTGTCGAGGCCGGCCATGATCTTGATCAGCGTCGACTTACCCGCGCCGTTGGGACCGACAATGCCGATCTTGGCGCCCTGGTAAAATTGCAGGTTGATGTTGTTGAGGGTCGGCTTGTTCGCGCCGGGGAAGGTCTTCGTGAGGTTCTTCATCACGAAGGCATATTGAGCGGCCATGGGGTCGCGGATCCTTGTCTTGATGCTGGAAGAGGTTGCGGGAGCAGATAGGGGAAAGGCTCCTCCGTCTCAACCTCCCGTCATCCCGGGCCTGACCCGGGATCCCGCTTCTTCTTCTTTTGGTCGAGGCAGGAAGCGGGACCCCGGATCAAGTCCGGGGTGACGATTTCCCTCTCGAGTATCCTAAGGCTCGCCCTGCGGCCTCGGCAGCAGGAGGGCGAGGAGCTTGGCGCGGCATTCGCCGTCGATGATCCCGTCGATCCGCTCGGGCCGGAAGCGGCGCTGGAAGGCGATCACGGCCTTCCAGCTGTCGGTGACGTCATAGCCGAAGCGCTCGAGCGCGAGGAGGAAGGCGGCGTCGGACCAGAAGGGATCGATGAGGTTGCGGGTCGGGCTCGGCAGCGCAAGCCGGCGCTTGGCGAGCGCGTCCCACGGGAAGAGCTCGCCCGGATCTTCCTTGCGGGTCGGCGCGATGTCGGAATGGGCGACGACATTGCCGCGGCCGATTCCGTGGCGGTCCTTGATCCGCGCGACCAGCGGCAGCAGCGCCGCAATCTGCTCGTCGGGAAAGGGCCGGTAGCCGAATTCGTGGCCCGGATTGACGATCTCGATCCCGATGCTGGCGCTGTTGACGTCGCGGATGCCGCGCCAGAAGCTCTTGCCCGCATGCCAGGCGCGCCGCTCCTCGTCGACGAGGTGAAAGATGGTCCCGTCCTCGTCGATGCAATAATGGGCCGAGACCTTGGCCTCGGGCGAACAGAGCCGGTCGAGCGCGCCTTCACAGGTCGGCATGCCGGTATAATGGAGCACGATCATGCTGATCGGCAGCGCGCGCTCGTCGTGATTGGGGGAAGGCCGGGCGGTGAACAACACGGCCCCCTAGGGACTATGGGTGGCGGCGCAGGTCAAGAGGCGAAGCCGCTGTTTGAGCCCGAGTTTCAGGCGGCTTTCGCGGTTCCGCTCTTCAGCCGGTAAAGGCCGCGCATCTCCCGGTCGGTCTCGAGATTGGTGGTCTGGCCGATCACCGTCTCCCCTGCCCCAAGCATCAGCCAGCCGTCGGGCGCGAGGCTCGTCGACAGGCGCTCGAACGCCATTCGCCGCGTATTCTCATTGAGATAGAGAAGGACGTTGCGACACAGGATGAGGTCGAAGCGACCCGGGTGCGGCGGGGTTTCGAGGAGGTTGTGGACCTGGAAGCGGACGAGCTTGCGCAATGCCTCATTGGCGCGCCAGCCGCTCGGCGTCTCCTCGAACCAGCGGATCATCTGCTGGATGCCGAGACCGCGCTGGACTTCGAACTGGGTGTAGGTGCCCGACCGCGCGCGTTCGACGACGCTTTCGCTGACGTCGGTGGCGACGATGTCGATCGACCAACCGGCCCAGCGCAGCGGGTCCTCGGCGAAGAGCATGGCGAGGCTGTAGGCCTCCTGCCCCGCCGAGCAGCCCGCCGACCAGATGCGCAGCACCCGCTCGCGTTCGCGGCGCTTGGCGAGTTCCGGCAGGGCACTTGCCTTCAGCAGGTCGAACGGCGTGCGGTCACGGAAGAAATAGGTCTCGTTGTTCAACAACGCCTCCACCACGCGGGTCGAGAGATGCGGCTCGCGCCCCATGACGAGGATGGTGATGAGCTCGTCGATGCTGGCGATGTTGCGTTCGCGCAGCAGCTGCGAGAGCGCGGTCTCGAGCCGCCAGCGGCGGCTCATGGTCAGCTGCTGGCCGGTCCGCGCTTCGAGCAGGCCGGCGAGGATGCGCGAACTGCTGTCACTGATCTGCATGCGAAAGCCCGATCCTGGACGCAACACGACGGGCAAGTTTCTCGGGCGGGAGGATGGCCGCGGCAAGACCCGCCTCGGCGACCGCGCGGGGCATTCCCCAGACCGCGCAGGAAGCTTCGTCCTGGACCAGCACCGAGCCGCCCGAACGGACCAGCGCCGAGGCGCCCTCGACCCCGTCGCGGCCCATGCCCGAGAGGATGACGGCGACCGCGCCGGGGCGCTTCAGCTCGGCGACGCTCGCCAGCATCGGATCGACGCTCGGCAGGCAGCCGCTGGACGTGCGGCCACCGGTGAGGTGGACGAATAGACCCGACCGGCGTGCCTCGACGGTGAGGTGCGCGTCGCCCGGCGCGATCAGGATTTCGTCGGGCACCAGCGGCGCGCCTTCGGTCGCGATCCGGGTGACCCGCTGCGCGGCGGTCCCGAGCTGGCGTGCAAAGACGTCCATGAAGGGCGGCGGCAGATGCTGGGTGACGAGGATCGGCACATGGATGCGCCGCGGAAGATCGTTGAAGAAGCGGCCGAGCGCGTGGATCCCGCCGGTCGACGCGCCCACCGCAAGCAGCGACAAGGGATCGCTGGCGAAGGCCTGGAGCGGCGCGGGCCGGTTGGCGAGGCCGGGATCCGTCTCCTCGTAACTCGAATCGCCGAGCGCGCGGATCTTACACAGCAGATGGTCGGCGAAACGGCCCTGGATGCGCCCGGTGCCGGGCTTGAGGAGCGTATCGGCAGCGCCGTCAGCGAGCGCCCGGACAGTCGCCGCGGCGCCTTCCTCGGCAAGGCTGGAGACGATCAGCACGCGTGCGCCGCGGGCGACGCGGACGATGTCGGGCAATTTGTTGAGGCCGCCCGCGCCCGGCATCTCGAGGTCGAGCAGGATGACGTCGACCTTCACATGGGCGAGCGCCTCGACCGCATCCTCGGCGGTGCCGGCGACGGCGGCGATGTCGATCCCGCCGCCGAGCTCGACCATCCGGGTCAGCACCGCGCGGGCGACCATCGAATCGTCGACGATCATCAGCCGGATCGGCCGGACCCTGCCCCCCGCGGGAGGGGTGGTCAGTCTGGCGGTCGCCGAGCCCATCGAAGGTGCTTAGGCGACGCCGACGAGCTGGAGCTTGATGTGCAGCGTTTCGCGGTCGAACGGCTTCATCACATATTCGTCGGCACCGGCCTCGAGCGCAGCGCGGATGTGCGCCATGTCATTCTCGGTGGTGCAGAACACGACCTTCGGCTGGTCCGAATGGCCGCGCTGACGGAGGAGCTTCAAAAACTCCATTCCGCTCATCACCGGCATGTTCCAGTCGAGCAGCACGACGTCGGGCATCGACGCTTCGCAGCGCTCGAGCGCCTCGCGTCCGTCGCCGGCCTCCTCGACGCTGAACTCGAGCGTTTCGAGGATGTGGCGGGCGACTTTCCGGATGACCTTGGAGTCATCGACAATGAGGCAGGTCTTCATAAGGGAGGCACCGATCCGGAGCAGGTTGATGTCGTGCGACGGAGGTACGCCGCAGGTAGTTAAGAAAGCGCTCTATGCCGCCTGGCGGACAGTGTCGGGGCCGCCGACCAGCGCGCCGACGTCGACCAGCAGCAAGGCGCCCTGTTCGGTCTCGACCATGCCGGTCGAAACGCGCTCCCAGCCCTCGCCCATCGCGGCGCGGATCGGGCTCGGATCGCTGAGCGCCTCGATCACGTCCTCCACCCCGTCGACGATCAGCGCATAATGATGGCCGTCGAGCTCGGTCACCGCGGCTTCGAGGAAGCCATCGGTCTCGAGCGGCATGTCAAGGCCGAGCGAGCGGCGGCAGCAGATGACGGTGAGCACCCGGCTGCGCAGCGCCGACAGGCCGGCGATATGCTCGGCGGCGCGCGGGACCGGGATCAAGGTATCGAGCTCGACCACGCTCTCGATGCGCGCGGCCGGCATGGCGACGCGCTGTCCGGCGATCCGGACGACCAGCAGCAGTTCGTTCATCGGCCGGCTCCCCTCGCGGCGGCATCGCGCAGCGCGACGAGCAGCCCCGCGCGATCATAGCGATAGATGTGGTTCTCGTTGGCCGGCCCGTCGGCATCGGGGCTCAGCCACAAGGTCCGGGCAGCGCTCGGCGCGGCCGTGCTTCCGGCCCAGGCAATGGCAAGGTCGGCGGCGGCCTCGCTGTCGGCCGGGACCACGCGATAGCCTGCGGCCTCGACGATCGGGCGGAGCATGTTGCGGACCCAGGGATCGCCAAGGTCAAGGCGGCAGACCGGCGGCCCCTCGCCTGCCTGCGCCGCATTGGGGGCGTAGTCGGCGAACAGCCAGTGGGCGTCGACCAGCTCGGCCGGCTCGCCGGCGACAAGGGTCACGCCCTCGACCGGACCGGGCACGTCGGCGGGGATCACGGCCTCGGCAATGGCGTCGAGGTCGATCACTTCGCGGAAGGCGAGGCCCATCTGGGCGGCCCCGTCGCTGAGGCGGAA
The DNA here is from genome assembly GCF_058313385.1 of Sphingomonas sp. SP2. Taxonomy (NCBI): domain Bacteria; kingdom Pseudomonadati; phylum Pseudomonadota; class Alphaproteobacteria; order Sphingomonadales; family Sphingomonadaceae; genus Sphingomonas; species Sphingomonas sp. SP2. The sequence goes on from NZ_JBZFLD010000001.1 coordinate 2,005,458, forward strand.
CAGGCGAACCTTCTCGTCGGCGGCGGGCGGGCTGTCGATGCCGGCAAGCGGAAGGATGTCGTCGCCGAGCTGGACGCGCATCTTGCCCGCACTGACCCGGACCGCGCTCCCGACGACTTCCTCGATCCGGTCGACGATGCCGAGGCGGATCGCCCGGCGCGCGCCGTCACGGTCGCGGAACAGGAGGATCGGGGTCTGCTCCTCGGCTGCGGCGGGCGCGGCTTCCTCGAGCAAGCGGACGCTGCGCTCCTGCGCCTCGAAGCGGACTCCCCCGACCCGGGCGAGACCGGCGGGATCGAACAGCAGGATGGGCGAGCCGTCGTCGGCAAGCGTGGTCCCGGCATAGAGGCCTGTCGCCATCACCGCGGGGGCGGCGGGCTTCACCACCAGTTCCTCATGGTCGTGGACCCGGTCGACCGCGAGCGCATAGACGTCGCCGCCGGCAGGCTTGAGGACGATCAGGGTGCGCTCGCTGTCGGCCAGCGGGCTGGCGAGGCCGAGGACGTCGGCAAGGACGATCTCGGGCACGCGGCGGCCACGGATGGTGACGATCCCCGCCCCGCCGACATGGGAGAGTTCGACGCTGTCGCCGCCGGCGCGCACGATCTCCTCGATCGCGACTCGGGGAATGGCGAAATGCTGGCTGCCGATCGAGACCGTGAGCGCGGGAATGATGGTGAGGGTGAGCGGCACGCGAAGGGTCATCCGGGTCCCCTGCCCGCCCTTCGATTCGACCTCGACGATCCCCCCGATCCGCTCGACGTTGGAGCGGACGACGTCCATTCCGACGCCGCGGCCCGAAATGCTGGTCACGGCCTGTGCGGTCGAGAGGCCAGCCTCGAAGATGAGCTGAAGCTGCTCCTTGTGGCTGAGGCGCGCGGCCTCGGCCTTGTCGAGGATCCCGGCGGCGATGGCCTTGTCGACGAGACGCCGCGCGTCGATGCCGCGGCCGTCGTCGACGATGTCAATCAGGATCTGGTTGCCCGACTGGCGCGCCGAGACGCTGAGGAGGCCGATCTCGCGCTTGCCGGCCTTGAGGCGCTCGGCCGGAGGCTCGATGCCATGGTCGACCGCATTGCGGACGATATGCGTCAGCGGATCGCGGATCATCTCGATCATCTCGCGGTCGAGCTCGACGTCGCCGCCGTCAATGTCGACAAGCACCTGCCGGCCAAGCTCGGCGGACAGGTCGCGCACCATTCGTGGGAGGCCGACGAAGAGGCTCTCGATCCGCTGCATGCGGGTCCGGGTGATGGCATCGCGCATCTCGGCGATGATTCCGCTCATCCGTTCGAAAGCGCCATCGACGGCGACGTCGGTGCTGCTGTCGCGAAGGCGGCGGGCAAGCTCGTTGCGGGCAAGGACGAGGTCGCTGACCCCGCTCATCATGCGGTCGAGGAGGTCGACCGAAAGGCGGATGGTGCGCGGCGCGGCGCCGCTGGCGAAGGCATTGGCGACGGGATTGGCCGACGGCGCGGGCTGGGCCGGCTGGGCGGGCTGCTCGGCACCGGGCTTCAGCGCCTCGATGAGATCGGAGTCATCGCCCTCGGGGAGCGGCTGGCCGGCGGCGATCACCTCGACCATCTCGCCGATCCGGTCGATCACCGCGAGCACGGCGCTGACCAGGGCCGGGTCGGGCTGGCGGCGGCCGGCGCGAACATCGGCCAGCGCATCCTCGGCGGCATGGCTGAGCGCCTCGAGCCGGGGAAATTCGAAGAAGCCGCAATTGCCCTTCACCGTATGGACGAAGCGGAAGATGCTATCGAGCCGCGCGCGGTCCTGCGGCTGCGCTTCCCAGGCGACGATCTCCCCGCCCAGGCTCTCGAGCATGTCCCGGCATTCGGAGACGAAATCGGCAATCAGGTCGTCCATGGCCTCACTTCGCGCATGTGCTTCGTGAAGCGATGGCTAAAGGGTGAGGGTTAAGGCCGCGTTAGTGGCGCAATGCGCGACAGGGCCGCCGCCGTTTCGGCCGCGCGGGGCAGGCGGCGCAGGACCTGCTCCTCCACGGCACCGTTCGCGCCGCGCAGCACGAGATGCAGTTCCTCGCCGAGACTCCGTGCCGGCGGAACCAGCACGACCTCGACGATCCGCTCCGCGGAAATCTCGTCGACCACCCTGCCCCGCAGGCTGAGCCAGGCGAGGCGGCGATCGGTGACGACCAGCCGACCCGTCAACGCGTGCAGCCAGCGATTTTCCCGGAAGAGCGCCCACCACAAGGGCCCGAACGCCATCGGCCCGAACGCCGCCAGCAGGCCGAGACCGAACAGGATGCGGAACAGCATGACGGACAGGCCGCCCGCGTCGAACGTCGAGCTGCGAAGGAGCCAGCTCAGGCTCAGGAATAGCGGGGTTGCAGCCAGAAGCATCGCGAGCAGGCGGGCGGCATGTTCCTTGCCGAGGGCCCGGAAGCCGAGCCGCGCCGACCACAGCATGGGCTCGCCGAGGCTGAGCATCTCCCGCGGTCGCGGCTCGGCTGCCGGCGGGAGGTCGCGGAGCAGCCGGACAGCGCGGACCGCCTCGAAGAACCCGAACAGGGCCAGCAGGGCGGCAAATCCGACCCACAAGGGCCGGGCCAGAAGAGGGTCGACGATTGGCGCATCCATTCCGCGGCCGAGGCGGGTCACGCTGCAGCCGTCGAAGGCGAGCGCGAGGATCAGCGCCGCGAAGGCGATGGGCAGGAGCGTCCGAAGCGCGAGCGCCGCCCAGAGCGATGCGCGCCCGGATCGGCTCAGGCGAGGAAGGCGGGGTCGCAGATGACCTTGCCGTCGGCGAGGTCGGCGATTCCGGGACGGAAGGGCACGAGGGTGCGCTTGCCCCCGTCCCGCTCGATCTCGAGCAGGTCGCCGGCGCCGAAATTCTCGACCGCGACAACGCTGCCGATCGGGCTTCCTTCCCCGTCGACGCAGGACAGGCCGATCAGGTCGGCATGATAATATTCGCCGTCCTCGAGTGGCGGCAAGGCGTCACGATCGACTTCGACCAGCGTGCCGCGCAGCGCCTCGGCGGCATTGCGGTCGGCGACGCCCTCGAACTGCGCGGTCGGGCTCTTGGCGGTGCCGCCGACCCGGACCAGCCGGCGCAGCGTCCCGCCGACATAGAGCCGATCGTGAACGCGGAGGCTGTCCGGACCATCGCCGAACAGCTTGAGGCGAAGCTCGCCGCGGACGCCATGGGCGCCCGCGACGGCGGCAAGGGTGATGCGATTGGTCATCCGAAACGTGTCTCGACTTCGCCCGACCCTCGCGGATCAGTGGAGATCCGTTCGTCCCAAGCGAAGTCGAGGAACAAGGGCCTTAGCCCTCGGCCTTCTCGGCGCCTTCGGCCGGAGCGGCCTCGTCCGAACCTTCGGCCGGCTCGGGCTGGGTCGGAGCGCTGACTTCCTCGGTCGCCGGGGTTTCGGCGGCGGGCTCTTCAGCGGCAGGCTCTTCGGCCGGCTGGGCAGCAGCGGCGGCAGCGGCCTCGGCGGCTTCAGCGGCCTTGGTGGCACGCTCTTCGGCGCGCTCGGTGGCCTTCTCGCCCGGCTTGCCCTTGTTCGGGTTATTGCGGGCGGCGCGCTCCTTGATGCCGGCGGCATCGAGGAAGCGGGCGACGCGGTCGCTCGGCTGGGCGCCGACGCTCAGCCAGTGCGAGATGCGGTCGGCGTCGAGCTTGACGCGCTCGGGCGAATCCTTCGCCAGCAGCGGGTTGTAGGTGCCGACCTTCTCGATGAAGCGGCCGTCACGCGAGTTGCGGCTGTCGGCCACGACGACGCGATAATAAGGACGCTTCTTGCTGCCACCGCGAGCGAGGCGAATTGCAACTGCCATTGTGTCTTCCTTCTGTTCGAACGTTGTTACTTTTTACCGAAATTCTGGCCGCCCGGCGGAAGGCCGAACGGGTTGGAGCCGCCGGGAAGTCCCGGGAGCCCGGGCGCCTGGGCGCCGGGCAGGAGCCCGCCCATCGCGCCCTCGAGCCCGCCCTTGCCGAACATGGCGGCGAGCTTGCCGAGGCCGCCCATCTTCTTGAGGCGCTTCATCGCGCCTTCCATCTCCTGGTGCATCTTCAGGAGCTTGTTCACTTCCTGCACCGTCCGCCCCGAGCCCTTGGCGATGCGGATCTTGCGCTTGGCGTTGATCAGGCCGGGACGGCTGCGCTCGGCAGCGGTCATCGAGGACAGCATCGCCTCGAGGTGGACGAGCGCCTTGCCGTCCTGCGCCTTCTCCATCGCGCCCTTCATGCCCTTCATGCCGGGCATCATGTTGGCGAGCGCGCCGAGGCCGCCCATGCGCTGCATCTGGGCAAGCTGCATGCGCAGGTCGTCGAGGTCGAACTTGCCCTTGGCCATCTTGGCCGCGAGCTTCTCGGCTTCCTCGACCTTGATGGTCTCGGCGGCGCGCTCGACCAGGCTGACGACGTCGCCCATGCCGAGGATGCGGCCGGCGACGCGGCTCGGATGGAAGGGCTCGATCGCGTCGAGGCCTTCGCCCGTGCCGGCGAACTTGATTGGCTTGCCGGTGACCGCGCGCATCGACAGTGCCGCGCCGCCGCGGGCATCGCCGTCCATGCGGGTGAGGATTACGCCGGTGAGGTCGATCTGGCCACCGAAGCCCTTGGCGACGTTGACCGCGTCCTGGCCGGTCAGGCTGTCGACCACGAGCAGGGTCTCGGCCGGGCGGCTGGTCTCGGCGACCGCCTTCATCTCGCCCATCAGGCTGTCGTCGACGTGGAGACGGCCGGCGGTATCCAGGAGCAGGACGTCATAGCCCTGGAGGCGCGCCGACTGGAGCGCGCGCTTGGCGATGTCGACCGGCGACTGACCGGGAACGATCGGGAGCGTGTCGACCTTGGCCTGGCGGCCGAGCACGGCAAGCTGCTCCTGCGCCGCCGGGCGGGCGACGTCGAGGCTCGCCATCAGGACCTTCTTGCGGTCCTTTTCGGTGAGGCGCTTGGCGAGCTTGGCGGTCGAGGTCGTCTTGCCCGAGCCCTGGAGGCCGACCATCATGATGACCGCGGGCGGGCTGACCGCGAGCTCGAGTTCGGCGCTGTCCGCGCCCAGCATCTCGACCAGCGCGTCGTTGACGATCTTGACGACCTGCTGGCCCGGTGTGACCGAGCGCAGGACTTCCTGGCCCACCGCGCGCTCGGTGACCTGGTCGACGAAGTCGCGCGCGACCGGCAGTGCGACATCGGCCTCGAGCAGCGCGACGCGCACTTCGCGCATGGCCCCGCGCACGTCCGCCTCGGTGAGGGCGCCGCGGCCGCGAAGCTTGTCGAACACGCCGCCAAGGCGGTCGCTGAGGGTCTCGAACATCACATCAACTCCGGTATCGACAGGCGCAAAGCAACAACGCGCCGGCGGGCGAAACCTCGCCGGCCAGCGTGCCCCGAAAGGCGCTCATCGATGAATGTCACGAATGACGGTGGGGCGCTTAGCTCAAGAGAGCCGGGAAGGCAACCAAGCTGTTCTCCTGCGCAAGCAGGAGCCCAGCTCGACGTTACCGGACCGATCGGGACTGGCCCCCTGCTTTCGCAGGGGAGCAGTTCGACTTACGCCGCCGCGTCGTCCTTGGCTTCGCGGTTGGCGTAGACGCGGACGGGTTCCTTGCGGCCCTCGACCACGTCCTTGTCGACATGGACCTTCTCCACCCCGTCCATGCCGGGGAGGTCGAACATCGTGTCGAGCAGGATCGCCTCGAGGATCGAGCGGAGGCCGCGGGCGCCGGTCTTGCGCTCGATCGCCTTGCGCGCGACCGCGCTCAGCGCCTCGTCCGAGAAGGCGAGCTCGACATCTTCCATGTCGAAGAGCTTGCCATATTGCTTCACCAGCGCGTTCTTCGGCTCGACCAGGATCTTGACCAGCGCGGTCTCGTCGAGGTCCTCGAGCGTCGCGATGACGGGCATGCGGCCGATGAATTCGGGGATGAGGCCGAACTTCATCAGATCCTCGGGCTCGGTGTTCTTGAGCACCTGGCCGGTGCGGCGCTCCTCGGGCGCGGCGACATGCGCGCCGAAGCCGATCGACTTGCCCTCGAGCCGATCGCCGATGATCTTCTCGAGGCCGGCGAATGCGCCGCCGCAGATGAACAGGATGTTGGTCGTGTCGACCTGGAGGAATTCCTGCTGCGGATGCTTGCGGCCGCCCTGCGGCGGCACGGACGCGGTGGTGCCTTCCATCAGCTTCAGGAGCGCCTGCTGGACGCCCTCGCCCGACACATCGCGGGTGATCGAGGGATTGTCCGACTTGCGGCTGATCTTGTCGATCTCGTCGATGTAGACGATCCCGCGCTGCGCCTTCTCGACATTGTAGTCCGACGCCTGGAGCAGCTTCAGGATGATGTTCTCGACATCCTCGCCGACATAGCCCGCCTCGGTGAGCGTGGTCGCATCGGCCATGGTGAAGGGCACGTCGAGGATGCGCGCAAGCGTCTGCGCGAGCAGGGTCTTGCCGCAGCCGGTCGGGCCGATCAGCAGGATGTTCGACTTGGCGAGCTCGACCTCGGTGCCGGTCTTGGCGCCGTGGTTTAGCCGCTTGTAATGGTTATGGACCGCGACCGACAGGACGCGCTTGGCGCGGCTCTGGCCGATCACATAGTCGTCGAGCACCTTGTTGATCTCGGACGGGGTCGGGACGCCATCACGGGTCTTCACCAGCGCGGACTTGGATTCCTCGCGGATGATGTCGTTGCAGAGCTCGACGCACTCGTCGCAGATGAAGACGGTCGGGCCGGCGATTAGCTTGCGGACCTCATGCTGGCTCTTGCCGCAGAAGCTGCAGTAAAGGGTGCTCTTGCCGTCCCCGCCGGAAAGCTTGGTCATAATCGTCCTTGTCTGCCGACCGTTCGCACACGGCCGAGCGGGCAGCCTAGCCCGCTTTCTGTCACAATCAAACTCTCCGAACGCTTAACGCGTTGCGTGGTCCGGATCGTTCTTGCTCCGGATATGGCCCTGCCGCCACGCCCCAGCAAGGGAGCGGTCGCCCAAAAGGGCAAAAGATCAGGCATTTGCGCGGCTTTCCGCCGATCCTCGCGCGGCAGGTGACCCGCGAATGGTCGTGGGCGGGCGCGATGAGCCGTGGCGGTGCGGCGGCGGAGGGTGGGCTCGTCCCGTCCCGGGAAGCCCCCCGAAGCCGGTTCTCCTCGACTTGGGGGCGAGAAAGCATTAAATATGCGCTTACGCTTGATGGGGATCGCGCGTGCTTGGGGGCATCTTCCTTTTGCTGGTGGCAGGGGCGTCGCAGCCGACCGATTTCGGCCTGCGCGTGGTCGGCCAGCCGGTGCCCGGGCCCGCCCTCGCCAGCCCCGCGCCGCGGATCAGCCGGCGCTTCCTGCCGCAGGTCGGCGGACGCTTCCAGATCAGCGCCGCCGCCCTCATCGGCGCCCGCTTCGGGCGGGTCACGAGCACGGTCCGCAGCCCCGAGCATAATCGCCGGGTCGGCGGAGTGCGCAACAGCTGGCACCTGTCGGGCCGGGCGATGGACATTGCCCGGGCGCCCGGGGTCAGCCATGCGATGATCGCGGCCGAGCTTCGCCGCCGCGGCTTCCACCTGATGGAATCGCTCGACGAGGGCGACCACAGCCATTTCGCCTTTTCGGACGGCCCGGTCCGGCTGATGCCGCGCAGCCGATCGGAGCAGCTGGCCGAGATCCGGGGCGAGGCGCATTATTTCCGCTTCGCCCTCGCCCCGAGGGGCAAGCGCGAGATCGCCGACGCGTCGAGCGCGCCGAGCCTGCCCTAGGGGGCGACCGATCCGCCCGCGAGCGCCAGATTGTTGGCCGCCCGCGCATACCAACGATCGCTGGTTTCGAGCGCGCGGGCGAAGGCGGCGACGGCGCGCGCCCGATCCCCCTGGCGCAGCGCGATCACCCCGGCATCGTTGAGGCGCGCGGCAAAGTCGCGGTCCCCCTCCCCCGCCCGGCGCTCGGGAAGGTCGGCGAGCATGGCGGTCCGGGCGAGCTCGGCATTGGCGGCGATGCGCCGGCTCGAAGGATCGAGCGCGGCGGCGCGGGCGAGCCGGTCCGACGCCTCCGCCCAGCGCCCGCGCAGCATCAGCGACCAGCCGAGATTATTGAGGAGGGTCGCGCTGGAAGGCGCAGCCTTGAGGCCCGCGGCATAGGCCACGTCGGCGGTCGACCAGTCGCGTTCGCGATCGGCGGCGACCCCGCGCGCATTCCAGGCGCGCCAGCTTGCCTGTGGCCGGGCGACGGCCTTGTCGAGCCAGGCGATCGCGCGATCGGGCTCGTCCGACTGGAGCGCCGATATGCCCCCGCGCTCGAGCAGCATGGGATCGTCGGGCATGCGGGCAAGGAGCAGCGCATAGGCCTCGCGCGCCTCGACCCAGCGGCCTTCGGCGAAGGCGAGGTCGGCGAGCAGCCGGTCGACGCGCTCGCCCGAGGCCCCCTCGCCCACCGCCGCGCGGATCATCTCGCGCGCCTGTTCCGGGCGACCGGCCACAAGCGCCCGCTCGGCTTCGGCCAGCGTGACGTCGGGCGCGAGGGTCGCCGCCAGGAGGGCGACGGCAAGGATCATGCGGCGGTCCGGCGCCTCGCCGCGTCGCGTCCGAGACGCACGACCAGCACCTCGCCATTGCTCGGCTGCTGGAGGTCGATCCCGAGCTGGCGTCCGAGCCGCTGCGCGATCTTGCGGTGGCGTTCGGGATAGAGGATCGCCGAGCGGTCCGCGGGCACGGCGGCATTGCCGATGGCGACGCGCTGCCAGCCATATTGGCGCAGCTGAAGCCGCGTGTCGGCAGCGAGGCGATGGGTACGCGCGGCGTTGAGCAGGCGAATTTCGGGTGCGGCCAGCGCCGTCTTCGGCATCGGCGTCAGCGAGGGCACCTGCGCCGCCGCGGTGCGCGTGACGCTGGCGGGCGCGGCGCGCATGTGCGGGGTCGTCACCAGCATGACTTCGGCCATGGTGATCCGCTCGAGCCGCGGCGCGGCGGTGGCCGGTTCGGGGCGATCGAGCGTGACCGCGATCGCTTCCGCGGCCGCGGTCGGCGCCGCGTCGGCAGCCACGGTGACGGGCTTTGCAAGCGGGACGCTGACCGCGCTTGCGGCCTGCAGGCGCTGAGTCATTTCGGCACGGACGGCTTTGGCTTCGGCGGTCTTGCCCTGGAGTTGCAGCGAGAGCGCGAGATTGGCGTAGAGCCGTGCGTCCCCCGGCGCCAGCGCGAGGGCGCGCTCATAATAGCTGCGCGACAGGTCGAAGCGGCCAAGCTTGTCGTAGCAGGCGGCAAGTCCGTTCAGCGCGTCGACGCTGGCCGGATCCTCGCGCAGCGCACGGCGGAAGCCCTCGGTCGCGAGCCCGATGCTGCCAAGTTCGAAATAGCCGCGCGCCTCGGCGACCCGGAAGGCGGCGCTCTTCTGCCCTTCGGCAAGCGCGGGCGTCTGCGCGCGGACCGCGAGCTTCGCGCCGTCACCGGCGCAACCGGCGAGCAAAGCCGCGACGCACAAGGAAAAAGCCGGTGACTTCTTCATCATCCCCCTCCCAGGGCAGGAACGAGGCTGCGCACGACGCGGATTGCGGCGGGCAGCATCAGCACGCCGATCATCACCGGCAGCATGCAGGCGACGAGCGGCACCGACAGCAAGACCGGCAGTCGGTGCGCCTTCTCCTCGGCGCGCATCCGCCGCTTCTCGCGCATTTCGCCGGCATAGATGCGCAACGTCTGCGCGACCGACGAGCCGAGCTTGGTCGACTGGATGAGCAGGGTTGCGAAAGCCCGCACCTCGTCGGCCTGGGCACGGTCGGCCATGCGCCGCAGCGCATCCTCGCGACTTCGCCCGGCGCGCAGTTCAAGCACGACATTGCCGAGCTGCTGCGCGATCAGCGGATGGGTAGTGCTCATCTCCTGTCCGACGCGGGCGAAGGCGGCCTCAAGGCCGAGCCCGGCCTCGACGCAGACCAGCATCAAATCGAGCGCGTCGGGAAAGCCGTTGATGATCGCTTCCTGCCGGCGGTCGGCCTTGGCGCTGACGAACAGGCTCGGGAGATAGAGGCCAGCGAGCGCCGCGATCATGCACTGGAGGTAGAGGCCGACGAGGCCGGGCCGCTCGGGGCTCAGCCAGCGAAAGGCGATCCACAACACGGGGAGCAGGATGACCAGCCCAAGGCGAATGAGGGTGAAGAGGCGCGGCGCATAAGGCGAAGAAAAGCCCGCCGCCGCGAGCCGCTGGCGGAGCGACTTGTCCTTGGTGTCGGCGAGGCTCAGCCCGCTATTTTCGATCCGTTCGACCAGCCGCGCCCAGCTGCTTTCATTCTCGTTGCTGCGCAGCGAGCCAGAGGCGATCAGCCCCTCGATCGGCGCGTCCGATCCGCTTTCCAGCCGCCGCCGCACCGCGCGCCGCCCGAGCGTCAGATTGACCAGCGCGAAACTGACCGCGCAGACGCCCGCGAACAGCACCACCAGGATGGCGATGCGGACCGCGTTGCTGCCGGCGAACCCTTCGATCATGCGGCTACACCTTGAGGTCGACGAGGCGGCGAATGGTGAAGACGCCGATCACGTAGAGGAGGATGAGGCCGGCAAAGCCCGGCACGAACGCCGGGTCATCCGCGACCTCGAGATAGAAACCGGGATTGAGGAAGAACAAGGCGGTGAAGGCGAGCACCGGAAGCAGCGTCAGCATGATCGCGGTCATCCGCCCTTCCGACGACAGCGCCCGAACCTTGAGGAACAAGGCGGTCCGCTCGCGGATCACCTTGCTCAAATTTTCGAGGATTTCGGCGAGGTTGCCGCCCGTCTCCTGCTGCACCGAGAGACTGACGACGAACATCCGCATGTCGTCGAGGTCCCAGCGTTCGGCGAGGTCGGCGAGCGCGTCGCGAAGCTCGGCGCCATAGGTCACTTCGTCGACGACGACGCCGAACTGGCTGCCGATCGGATCGGGCATCTCGACCGTCAAAAGGTCGAGCGCGGCGGCGACCGGATGGCCCGCACGAAGACCGCGCACGAACACGTCGAGCGCGACCGGAAACTGCTCCTGCATCTTCTTGCGGCGCCGCGCGGCCTTGGCCTGGAGGAACAGCAGCGGAATGGCGAGGCCGATGGCGACGGCGATCACCGCCAGGAGCAAAAGTCGCCCGGGTCCGATGGCGAAGCCCGCCATCAACGTCACCACGATGATGAAGGCGAACAGCATGATCGGCGCAAGCATGATCCCGAGCAGCAATTGCCCGGTCGGCGCGACGATGCCCGACGCCATCAGCATCCGCTCGAGCTGGCGGCCCGGCCCCTGCAGCCAGAAGGGCAACCGGCGGATGGCGAGATCGTCCTGGCGGCGAAGCCGGTTCATCGTCTCGCCGCGCGGGACCCCGCGCCCGATCATCGTCAGGCGCTGGTTGATCGCGCGGCTCTCGCCGCGGGCGCGGAGCACCATCGCGGTCACCACCTCGACGAGGAGCAGCACCGTCGCGAAGGTAAGGACGAGGACGAGGACGCGGAGCGCAGTATCCTGCATCAGTCGAACCTCGCGTCGGGCCGGAACAGCTCGGTCGACAGCGTCTGCCCGTGGGTCACCGCATGATCGAGAAAGCGCGGCCGGAGCCCGGTCGCCTCGAACTTGCCGAGTACCGCACCATCGGCCGACAGGCCGGTCTGCCGGAAGCGGAAGATCTCCTGCATGGTAATGACGTCGCCTTCCATGCCGGTGATCTCCGACAGGCTCATCAGGCGGCGGCGGCCATCGGACAGACGCGCGATCTGGACAACGACGTTGATCGCCGACGCGATCTGTGCCCGGGCCGAGCGTGCCGGAATGTCGATCCCGCTCATGCCGATCATCTGCTCGAGACGCGACAAGGCGTCGCGCGGCGTGTTGGCGTGGACCGTCGTCATCGACCCGTCGTGGCCGGTGTTCATCGCCTGCAGCATGTCGAACGCCTCGCCGGCGCGGACCTCGCCGACGATGATCCGGTCGGGCCGCATGCGCAGCGCATTCTTGACGAGGTCGCGCTGGCCGATCTCGCCCTTGCCCTCGATGTTCGCCGGGCGCGTCTCGAGCCGCGCGACATGTTCCTGCTGGAGCTGGAGCTCGGCCGAATCCTCGATCGTCACGATCCGCTCGCGATTGTCGATGAAGGCCGACATGGCGTTGAGCAACGTCGTCTTGCCGGAGCCCGTGCCGCCCGAGATGAGGACGTTGCGGCGCGACGCGACGATCGCCTTCAGCACCTCGGACACCTGCGCCGGGATCGAGCCGATCTCGACCAGCCGCGCCATCGAGATGGGCACCTTGGCGAACTTGCGGATCGACAGCAGGGAGCCGTCGAGCGCGAGCGGCGGGACGACCGCGTTGACGCGGCTTCCGTCGGCCAGGCGCGCATCGACCAGCGGCGAGCTTTCGTCGACCCGGCGCCCGACGGCCGAGACAATCTTCTGGATGATCCGCAGGAGATGCTTGTCGTCCTTGAACCGCACCGGGCTGGCCTCGAGCTGGCCGTAGCGCTCGACGAACACGCGGTCGGGTCCGTTGACGAGGATGTCGGTGATCGTCGCGTCCTTGAGCAAGGGCTCGAGTGGTCCGAGGCCGAGCAGTTCGTCGAGCACGTCCTCGACCAGCCGGCGCCGCTCGACGAGGTTGAGCGCGTGGCTCTGCTTCGCCAGCTCCTCCTCGACGATCTCGCCGATGTCGGCCTTGACCTGCTCGCGGCTCATGCCCTCGAGCGCGCTGAGGTTGATGCAGTCGATCAGCCGCTGGTGCAACTCGACCTTGAGGTCGGTGTGGACGTCGCGCTTGGCGAAGGCGCCGGCATCGCCGACGCTCATCAGCTGGCGCTCGGCAAGGCTCGGTGCGGCCTTCTCCTCGGGAGCCGCAGCGGCGGCATCGGGCTTGCGGAATTGCCACATCATCTCAGCGCTCCAGCCGGAGGGCGCTGGTGATGGCGGCATCGAGCGTGTCGAGGTCGCGCACCAGCGCCGATTTGCGGCGGATGTCGCCAACGGTCACGCCCTGGTCGATCGCGGCGCCCATCAACTCGGGCTCGTCGCTGATCGTGAAGTCCACCTTGCGGCCGAGCGCCTGTTCCGCGCCATCCACCCCGACCGCCTTGAACAGTCCCTTGCGGTAGCGATTGGCGACCACGCCGATGTCGATATTGCCGAGGCCCTGCGCCTCGAGCAGGTCGAGCTGGCGCCGCGCCCGGGCCAGCCCGGCAACGGTGAGATCGGTCACCAGAAGAAGCAGATTGGCGCGCGCGACGAGGCTCAGCGACCAGTTGGTCCAGTTGGCCGGAAGGTCGACGAACAGCGTCCCGAATTCGCGCAAGCCGCGCTCGACGATCGCGATGGCCTGCTCGTTGCTGAGGCTTTCGAGCGGCAGCATGGTGGCGGGCGCCGCGGCGACGAACAGGCCGCTGTCATGCTGGGTCATCGCCGAGCGCAGCAGCGGCCCGTCGAGCCGGACGCCGGCCTCGATCATGTCGGTCATGGTCAGCCGCGGACGAAGCCCGAGCTGGAAGGCGGCGTCGCCGAACTGGAGGTCGAAATCGATCAGCGCCGCCTCGCGCCCGGCGTCGCGCTCGGCCGCGGCGAAGCGACAGGCGAGCTGGGCCGCGATCGAGGTCGCGCCGCACCCGCCGCGCGACTTCAGGAAGACGACCAGACGGTTGTTGCTGACGAGCGTCTCGGCCGGCGCCGAGCGCACCGCCTGCTCGCGCAAGGGCGCGATCGAGGTCTCGAGATCGTCGAGGTTGAGCGGAAGCGGCAGGACGTCGTGCGCGCCCGCCTTGAGCAACTGCCGGACCAGCGCCAGCGGCGGGTCGTAGCAGGCGGCGATGAGCGGCTTGTCGTCCGTCATCGCGAGCCGCTCGAAGCGCTTGAACGACGCCGGCGCGTCGGCATCCACCTGAACCACCGCGATCGCCGCGGTGGCTAGATCGGTGGGGTCGATCCACTCGGTCACCGGGACGATGCTGAGCTGCAGCGGCATCCCCCCGACCCGCGCGCCCAGAAGCTCGCTGGCGTCCCCGTCCACGCCCGAGAAATAAAGGTGCACCCCCGCCTCGATGCCCTGCGGTTGGAAGCCCTTTTCAGCCTCTGGTGGGGTCATGACGCTCACGGTGGATCCTATTCGGAAAAGCCGCCCGACGCATCTTCGGCCGTCAGCGTGGTCGAGGAGGCAGGCAGGGGAAAATCGAGCAAGCTCAGGGTGACGGCGGGGTGGAATTGCAGCCCCGTCAGCGCGACCGTAATGAGCGGCGAAATTTCCATCGCGCCGCCGGGCGTTCCGGCCTGGCCGAAGCCCGAGCCGCGATAGGTGATGACGACGTTGCTCGCGGCAATCTCTCCGTCGATCTGCTGCATGCGAGTAACGACCGCGGTGAACGCCGTTGAATTCACGGACAGGTCGGTGATGCCGCAGGTACCCTGACAGGTGCAGCCGGTGGAGGTGCAGACGAGCCCGGTCAGCTCCGACGCGGGAATGAGCGAGCCGGCAGGCACCGTCCCCGACGCGAAATTGTGCGCGACGAGCCCTGGCGAGACCGGCGTGGTGACCGCCGCCATGCGCGCGCCCACCTGCGTCGCCTTCTCGCCGAGGTTGAGCGCATACATGAAGCGACCGACATCGATGATGCCGATGAGCAGGAGGAACAGCGCCGGCAGGACCAGCGCGAATTCCGCGCCGACGGCGGCGGTGTCCGAACGGACGAGGCGGCGCGCGAGCTTGCTCATATCCCCGCCACCGCGCTTTCGCTGGTCGCTCTGACGCACAGGGCGCCGGTGTCGAAGCCGAGATTGCCGAGGATCGAGGGATAGGCGACGTCGGCGCTTACCGACACGACCGGGATCGAGCCGCTGAGGCCGCTGTAGACGCCGGAATAGGTGCCCTTGGCGACACAGCGGATGCTGACCGTGACCGGCTGCCCGCCCTGGCTGCAGGCCGTCCAGAAGCTGCTATTGCCCGCTCCGAAGCGACCCGTCGCTGCGCCGTCGACCGACCCTGTCTTGGTGACGTTGATGATCTTGGTATTGGCGGCGCCGTCTTGGAACACGGTGCTGTTGGCGGCGAGCGCACCCGACTGGCAAGCGTAGGCGGCGCTGAGCGTCAGGCGCGACCCAAAGCGCGCGCCGTCGCGCACCTGCTTTGCGAGCGCATGATTGGTGAGGAAATAATTGCCGAGCTCGGCGCTGCCGAACATCACCGCGACGAGGATCGGCGTGACCAGCGCCATCTCCGCGGCGGCGCTTCCGTCGCGCCGGCGGCCGAGACGTTTGAAGAGGGAGAAGAAGGCCATCCTCAGCGCACCAGATAGGGCCGCGTGCGGCTGTAATATTGGAAGCCCGAACCCCCGCCGACGGTGGTCGCGGGACCGACCACCTCGCCGAAGATTTCCTTCTCGTCGGTGACCTTCACGCCGGCCCGGCTGCGGTTCTGCGACGGCTCGGTGAGGAAGATGTCGAAGGCGCGCAGGATGAGATAATCCTGATAGGCCGCGCCCTTGCCCTTGAGGTTGGTGCAATTGGCCGCGACGATCGGGAGTACCCGCCGGTCCTTCTGGTTGGGATAGCTGGTCCCGGCGGTGATCGGCCGCGGATAGGTGCACTGGCTGACGAGCGTGTGATTGTAGCGGCCGTTCGGGCGAAGCTCGGAGGTCGTGGTGACCTGCCGCCGCGGGATCAGGCGCGCGGGCCGGTCCTGGTTTTCCCAGCGATAGACATCGTAGCGCGTGAGCTGGTTCGCGGCCTTGCCGGCAAAGGTCGCGGCGGCCGAAGCGTCACCCCCGTAATAGAGGTTGAAGTAAGCGGTGCGGTCCCAGTTGCCGTCGCCGATATTGGCCGCGAGCGGATCGGCATTTCCCGTTCCGCAGGTCGACGAATAGAAGCAATTGTCGCGGTCGAACCCCTTCACCGGCGGCGTGACAGGCGCCTCGAATTCGAGCGCCGACATGTCGGGCGTCGCCGGGCAGGAGGCGGCCGCGACGGTCGGGGTCGCGGAGTTCACGTTGTTTTCCGTGACCGTATATTTCAGCACCATGTCCTTGCTGCTGTTGGGCGACGGACAGCCGGAGCCGGTGGTGAGGTCGCACTTCGGCGTCTTGGAGGAATTGTTCCAGACGGACTGATTGTTGTGCGCATAGACGTCCATGCGGGTGTTGATCGCATCGGTGACGATCGTCTTGGTGCCCGGCTCGGTTTCATTGTCGTCGGTCGACTGACAGCCATTGAGGCCGAAGCCCATCAGCGCGCTGGTCACCGCGCCGGTGCCGTTGCCGAAATCGAGCAGCCCGTAATTGCCTGAAATGCCGTCGAGCGGCTTGAGCAATATGCCCTTGCCGATGTCGGAATTGGTCGGGAAATCCTGGCGGCCGGCAGGCACGCAGACAAGCAAGGGCGCGACGTTGCAGATCGAGCTCTCCACCCCCGCGACCGACGTCGCGCTGAGCGAGCCGCCGAACGCCGCGATGATCGGCGTGAAGGCGTAGCGGGCCGTGCGAACCGTGGTCGTCACCATCACGAAGCGGCTCAGCGTAGGCTCGTTCGTCTCGGTGCAGGCATCGTCGCGGTTTGCCACGCTGTCGTCGAACGCGCTGCAGAAGGTGATGTGGGTGGTGACGGTGTCGTCCTTGGTGTCGGCCGTGCCCTTGGTATCGGTGGTCGTAAATTCGACGCCCGTCCCGAGCCCGTCATTGCCGAAGCGCGTGCTGTTCGCGGCCAGGCGATTGGCCGCAGTGGCGCTCGTGATGGCGGCGATGGCATTGGTCTGCGCATTGGCCGACCGGTCGAGCTGGGAAGCAGCGGCAAGCGCGGCCTGGTCGGCGGCATTCTGGAGTTCGGTATCGAGCGCGGCGAGGCGGGCGTAATCGAAGGCCAGGCCCCCCGCGCCGATTAGCGCGAAGAGGGCAAGGCCGACGACCGGCGCAACGGCGCCGCTGTCAGTCCTCCATGCCTTCCGCCAGTCCCCGAGCATCACCCTTCACCTTAGTTGCCGCCGCCCCCGGAGCCGTTGCTGGAACCACCGCCGTTCCCGCCGCCGTTCGAGCCGCCGCTGCTGATCCGCTTGGTGTCCTTGACCTCGCCCTTCTCGTAGCGGTCGACGGCCTTCGCGCCGCGTTCGCCATTGTCGCCGGGAAGCGCCGCATCGGCGGTGTAGACGGGGTCGGGATTGATGATCTGGACCGCCTTGTTGCGGGCGGTGACGTCGCCGAAATAGGGATCGGGCGACTGGCTCACCGGATCGACGCTCTGGCAGGCGGCAAGCGCGAGGGCACCGAGGAGCGGCGCGAACCTCTTACAGGACATGGCCATACTCCTTGTCGAGCCCGGTCGGCGCGGTCGCGGCCGGGGCCATGGCGCCCGTCGTCGAGGTGGGCGCAGGGGCTGGCACCGCCCGCGGCGTCGCGCCGCTGATCGGCGCTACCGGGGGCACGCCGGTGTCGGTGCGCCCCAAGAGCAGGATATCGGCGTCGGCCGGCCCCTTCACCCGGTCGGTCGGTGCGGCCAGCTGATCGGGCCGGACCGGGCGCACCAGCCGCGGGGTGACGATGATCACCAATTCGGTCTCGTCGCGGTTGAAGCCGGTCGAGCGGAACAGGGTGCCGATGATCGGGATGTTGCCGAGCAGCGGGAATTGCCGGACCGTGCTCTGGAAATCCTTCCGCAGCAGCCCGGCCATGGCGAAGCTCTCGCCGTCGCGAAGCTCGACCGTGGTCTTGGCTCGGCGGGTCTGGAGCCCGGGGATCCGAAGGTTGCCGACCACCACCGACGCGCTGCTATCGATCGAGCTCACCTCGGGTTCGACGAGCAGGTTGATCACCCCGTCGGCAAGCACCGTCGGCGTAAAGGCGAGGCTGACCCCGAACGGCTTGAACTGGACCGAGATGGCGCTGCTCGCGAGCCCGTCAGTCGACGAGCCGCTGTTGCCTTGCGCCACCGGAATCGGGAATTCGCCGCCGGCGAGGAAGCTCGCGGTCTCGCCCGACAGCGCGATCAGCGTCGGCTCGGCAAGCGTGGTGATCGCGCCCTTGCGCTCGAGCGCGTCGAAGGTCGCCTCGAAATTGGTCCCGAAGGCGCGGAAGGTGCGGGTCAGGATGCCGAAGCTGTCGCTGATCGCGCCGAGGGTCGGCGGACCCGAGCCGGCGAGCGCCGCTCCGCCGCCGATCGCGCCGTTGAACTTGCCCCCGTCCGACCCGACGAAGAAGCCCGCGCCGAGCTGCTTCAGCGCCGAGCGCTTCACCTCGGAGAATTTGACTTCGAGCATGACCTGCTGCGCCGAGCCGATCGAGAGCAGGTTGACGACCTTGCCGGGCGCGTAGGTTTCGGCGATCTGCGCCGCGCGATTGGCCGCGACCGCGTTCGACACGACGCCCTCGAGGACGATGCTGTCGTTGCTCATCCGGGCGCCGACGCGGTCGCCGGCGATCAGTTCGGATAATTGCTTGCGCAGCCCGATGACGTCGGGTCCGACCGCCACGTCCATCACCGCGATCAGCGAATTGCTGCGGTCGTAGAGGGTGAGGCTGGTGGTGCCGAGCTTCTTGCCGAGCACGTAGATCGAGCGGTCGGTCAGCGGCAGCACGTCGGCGATGTCGGGATTGCCGATCAGCGCCTTCGAATAGGGCCGGTCGACCCGCAGCACCTGGCTCTTGTTGACCGGCACCGCGAGCTCGCCCGCATGGACCGCGTCGGTCTCGCTCGAGACGCGCTGGGCCGCGGCCGGCGCCGCCGCGCCAAGCGTGAGGCCGATGCTCGCGACGCCAAGCGCAAGGCTTGCGGCGAATGCCCTTCCCTTACCTGCCACCGGCATAGTCCCCCACCCGATAATCGCTGCCAGCGGTGCCGCGCACCACCTGGACGTTGCTTCCTGAAGGCGCGGCCGGCGCGGGCGCCGGGGCCCGCGGCCGCGGCGCGGCCTGCTGGCGGATGACCCGGACCACCGGGCGCGCGATCGGCGCGGCCGCGGCCTGGCCGGCGACGGGCGCGCCGCCGTAGAGGCTGTAGCGGAGGTCGGCGAGACTGACCGTCTTCACCCCCATGATGTCTTCCTGCGCGCCGGGCTTGCGCAGCACGAGGCTGAGCGACCCGGCCTGCTGGCCGAGCGCGAGCTTCTGCGCATCCAGGGGCGCGACCTCGAGCGTCGCGGTGCTCGCCACCACCGGCTGGCCGTTCGCATTATTGGCCTGCTGGCCCATGGCGATGACGCGCACGTTCTGGAGCAGGACGTCGGTCAGCTGCTGGCTCTGCTGGTTGGTGCGCGTGATGAGGACGTCGACGCTGTCGTTGGGCTGGATGAAGCCGGCGACGCCCGACACGTCATTGATCCGCACGGTCGCGGCGCGGCGCCCGTCGGGAAGGGTGGCGGCGATCGACGCGCCCTGCCCTTCGCCCGAGATCTTGCCGGCGAGAATGGGTTCGTTCACCTCCATCGGCCGGATCACCACGCGGCGCTTGCCGGCGGGAAGCAGTTCGGCCCCGCTGCGGAACACGCCGGCGGGAATGGTGGCGGACGGAAAGTCGGCGAAGCGGATCTTGTCGGGGGTCAGCTCGGTCCCGTAGCCCAGCGGCACGGCGGCGACCGCGACCCGGGTCATGCCTTCGGCAGGCCCCTGGTCCGCATTGGCGCGCGACTGAAGATAGATGTTGGCGAGATAGACGGCGACGAGGCCGAGCAATATGGCCACCCCAAGCGCGATCAGAGACTGCTTTCTCAGCATCCCACGAGTCCCCCTCGCTCACTAACTTAGCGTAAAAAACGCCGTTAAGCTGTGACGGGTGTGCAACAACCGCCGAAAAGTGCGGGGAAGCAGCCTGGGGCTACCTCCCCGCTATCCGTTAGTCGCAGTTTGCGGCGTTGGGAGTGTCAATACAGGTGCTGGCGTCATTCATGGCGCCGGCAATCGAGTTGCCGAGACCGATGGCGGCGACCGCAATGGCGGTGCCGACGATCGCCAGGATCAGCGCATATTCCGCCGCCGAAGCCGCAGACTCGTCCTTGAGCATCTTGATGAAGTTCGACATGTGAAGTCCCCTAGGTTGCGTAATGAAGGCCGGCGCCAATTCGCCCCTGCACCTCCCCAGGCGGCGCAACCTCAAGCGGACCACTCACCATCCCCATCGCACCAACCCCGAAGTTACGCTCAAGGGATTGGCTGAGTGTCCGAGGTCACATCGCTGACGTCAGTGGGACCCTTCCTTAAACTCTTGTCAAGCATATCGGTTTAACACGCGTTAGACGTGCTCGGACAGAAATTCGCGTCTAAGTTGCTGGAAAGATACGCAGATATCGGCAGATTTGCGACATCTTCGCATGATCGCCAACAATCGCTCGTCCCATTACCGGACAGAAAAGCAACGGATATGACGGGTTAATCAGAACAGCTTCGCAACGTTTGCGAATCGATGGCCAAAGTAAGTTCCCGCGAGTCGCAAATAAATTTGCGTGCCGTTCAGGCCGGTATCCTGTGCCGGTAGGTGACGTTCACCCGGGTCGAGAGGATCAGGTAGGGAAGCCACAGTCCCATGCTGATCAGCACCTTGGTGACATTCTTTTCGAGCAGCTGGTGAAGCGGCGTCGCAACGATGGTCGGAAGTCCCGCCCCCACCGCGCCATGGGCGATCAGCAATTGCATCGCGATGTCGACCATCCACACCAGCAGCAGCAGCCGCGGGAACAGCGGCACGCGCTTCAGCGCCGCTGCGAAACAGATGGCGTAAAGGCTGCTCATCAGGACGACATCGAAGGTCATCCAGAAATGAAGGCCCGCGAGCCAACCCGGCGCTGCAGCCGAGATGGCGGGCATGGTCAGGAGATATTCGCCGGCGCGAAAGGGAATGTTGAGGAGCAGCCCGACCAGGAGCGAGACCATGATCCCGCTCGTCCCGTAGAGCGGGTGGCGGCGCGCAAGGATGGGCGACAAAGCCTGCCAGCGACCGACCATGGCAAGGCGCGTCACCGGCTGCGGCATGGAATCGGCATCGTCGAACCAGCGCAGCGCCAGCATGAGCGAGGCGACCGGGGCGCCGACCAGCAGGAGATAGGGAAGCATGAGGTCGCCGCTCAGCCCCTGATGGGCAAGCGGGCTGATCGCGATCCGCAGCAGGCTCGCCAGCGCAATCAGGCAGAACCAGCCGAGCATGATCTGGGGAAGTCGCACCTCGAGCACACCGAGCACGCCCAGCGAGCGCCGGTACATGGTCCGGCTGACGGCAGCGATGACCGGCACTCTGTTCACGCGGGACCCTGTCCTTCCAATCGCCCCGCTCTTGTGATCGCTTCCCCTTTCGATCAGGTAAATGACCATCCACCGCCGCAGGTTCCGGCGGAGGCATGCTGGGGGGCTGGCAGAGGATGAGGTCCGTACCGTTCACCTCCGCGCGCGGGACGAATGTCGCATCAGGCGCGCTGCTGATCCTAGTCTTGCTCTGGCCCGCACTCCTGAATGGCCTGCCGCTCTTCTTTCCCGACAGCGGGGGCTACCTGATGGTGGCCTGGGGGGACTATTGGCTCACCGACCGGAGCAGCTTCTACGGGGCCTATCTCAAACCCTTCGCCATGCCGTGGGGGATCCCCGGGTTGTGGCTTGCGCTAATCCCGCAGCTGGCGGCCATCGCCCTGCTGCTTGTCGCCACCGCCAAGCGACTGGAGGCGACCTTCTGGCCATGGCCATTGCTCCTTCTCGCGGCGACGACGGGGCCCTGGCATGCCGCGCAGCTGATGCCGGACGCCTATGCCGTGCCGACAATTCTCCTCGGATGGATCCTCGCAAGCCGGGCGCCGAGCGCGCCGGGTTCACCCCTGCTCTGGTTGGCCGCCGCAATAGTCTGCCTGACCCATTCGACCTTTCCAGCATTGCTAGTCGCCAGTGTGGTCGCGACACTCCTCGTCCTTTGGTGCGGCGGTCTGGCATTCAGGGACGTGGGCGCACGGCTCGCGGCACTTGGCCTGACTTTATTCTTCACCGTGGGAATCCAGCTCGCAGCCAACACCGGCTTCATCCACACCACGACCTATGCGCCACGCAGCTCGGCCTTCCTCTACGCCAGCCTCAATGAGGACGGGCTCATCGAGCCGTGGCTTAGTAAGCATTGTTCGGAGGACCCGCGAATCCGCGACCTCTGCGCGATTGCGCCGAGTTTTCCCCGCGACAGCCAGCAATTGCTCTGGTCGCCCGACAGCGTCTTCTTCAAGACCGTCTGGGCGCAGCGAGGCGACCGGCCAGGCGTCGACTGGGACAGGCAGCTTGGCATTGCCACGCGTGGGGCACTCTTGCAGTCGCCCGCTGCCTTCGCCGCCGCTGCCATCGACGCCACCGTGGAGCAATTCTTCTCCTACCGCGTGCTCGATGACGAATGCCCGGGCGTCTGCCGCAACCCGCGCAGCGCGCTGCAAGGCGCCCTGCGCGAATTCCGCCCCAACCTGCAGCAACGGATCAATGAATCGCCTCAGATGGAAGGCACACTAAGGAGCTACCCTCTTCAGGCCGCGACAGGACTTGTCAGCACGCTCGGGCTGCTCGCTTTGTTCGCCTGTCTCCCGCTCGCCCTCCGCCGACGCGACACGGTGGCCGCGTCGCTGCTGCTTGCGATCCTGGCGGCGCTGCTCGCCAATGCCTTCGTCACGGGCACGCTGTCGGACGTGCATGACCGCTACCAGAGCCGAGTGATCTGGCTCGCCCCGGTCGCCTGCCTGCTGGTGCTGCTGCGATGGCGCGCCGCGAGGCTCAGCCAGCCCGAACCAGCACCACGGTGAGATTGTCGGGCGCGCCGCGGCGGAGGACGGTCCAGACCAGGCCGTCGGCGATCTCGGCGAGGCTCGGCGTCGACTGGAGCGCGGCGGCGAGCTCGGCGTCGGGGATCAGCCGGGTCACCCCGTCGCTCGCCAGCAGATAGAGATCGCCCGCGCGGCAGTCGCTTGCCTTGAGGTCGAGGCGGAGCGTGTCCGCGGCGCCGACCGCGCGGGTGATGACATTGCCGTTGGGATGATCCTCGGCGCGCTCGGGATCGATCATCCCCGCGTCGAGCAATTCCTGGACGAGGCTGTGGTCGCGGCTCAGCGCTTCGAGCTGCCCGCCGCGCAGGCGGTAGGCGCGGCTGTCGCCCGCCCAGAAGCAGGTCGCTGCCCCGTCGCTCAGGTAGACGCCCGCGACCGTACTGCCGATGGTCCGCGGCCCCTCGCCTTCGCGGGCGAGGGCGCGAAGGTCCGCATTCACCTCGTCCAGCGCCTCGCTGATGCTGTCGCCGTCGATCCGCTTGAGGAGGCCCAGCGCCTCGACAATCCGCGCGCTCGCAACTTCGCCCGCCTCGTGGCCGCCCATTCCGTCGGCGACGGCGAACAGGCCGACGTCGGGCCGCTCGAGGTAATTGTCCTCGTTAATTCTGCGCTTCAGTCCGACATGGGTCCTGCTGACGCTTTCGAAGCGCATCGCCTCACCTCCCCCGGAAAACCGCCATCACACTAGCAATCAATCGAGCGTTATGCGATTTGTTAATCATCTCGACATGTCAGGGGGGCACGCGTGAACAAGGCGTACAGCACCAAGGCATTGCCGCCGGGCACGGTGCTCCGCGAATGGCGCCTGGAGGAAGTGCTCGGGGTCGGCGGCTTCGGCATCGTCTACAAGGGCCGCGGAATCTACTTCAACGAGCTGGTCGCGATTAAGGAATATTTCCCCAGCTCGATCAGCGAACGCGACGCCGAGGCGACCGTCGTCCCGATCGACAGCGACGCCGAGGAAGTCCACGCGCTCGGCCTCAAGAAGTTCGTCGAGGAGGCCAAGCTCCTCTGGAACCTCTCCACCCCCTCGCGCCACCCGAACATCGTCAGCGTCCGCAGCCTCTTCGAGATCCACGGCACCGCCTACATGGTGATGGACTTCGAGGACGGCATGTCGCTGTCGCGGCTGATCAAGCAGGGCCAGAAGTGGAATGAGCGCAGCCTGCTTGCGATCATCCGGCCGATCGCCGAGGGGCTCGACCGCGCGCACCGCGTCGGTGTCCTCCACCGCGACATCAAGCCGCCCAACATCCTCATCAACGACAGCGGCAAGCCGGTGCTGATCGACTTCGGCTCGGCCCGCTTCGAGGCGGCGGAGGCGACCAGCACCAAGGTCACCTTCCACACCCCGCCCTACGCGGCGATCGAACAATATGTGAAGACCTTCGACCAGGGCCCGTGGACCGACATCTACGCGCTCGGCGTCGTGCTCTACGAATGCGTCACGGGGACCAAGCCGCCCGAGGTGCTCGAGCGGATGCACGGCGGCGCGGGCGAGGCGCTCGCGGACAAGGCATGGCCGGGCTACAGCCGCAACTTCCTCCAGGCGGTCGACAAGGCGATGGCGGTCCGGCCCGCCGACCGCCCGCAGTCGATCGGCGCCTGGCTCGCGATGCTCGACGCGCCGGACGAGGCGGGCGACGAGGTCGAGGACGTGACCCGGATCGTGCCGTTCGACACCAGCTCGGAATCGATCATGCCGATCGCGCCGGTCGCGCGCGGCCAGGCCGGAGTTCCGCTCGAGACCGGCGTTCCCGACCATCCCGAAAAGGCCGAGTTCAAGCGCGCCGGTCATACCAAGGCGGAGAAGAAGCCCGCCAAGGACAGCGCCCCCGCCAAGGCCGCGGCTGCGGCGGCTGCGGCGGCTACGGCGAAGGCGTCCGACAAGGGCGCGCGCCCTTCCGAGCCGCCGACGTCGAAACCGGCGCCCGCCGCTGCCGAGCCGGCAAAAAGCGACACCAAATCGCCCTCGCGCGGCCTGCTTGTCGGCGGCATCGCGGCGGCGCTCGTGGCGGTGGTCGCGGGCGGCTATGCCCTGACCAGTCGCGATCCGTCACCGAGCGGCGAGGACGGCGCGGTCGAAGTGGTCCCCACCCCCGCGCCCGCCGCCGCCGCAGTGGTGCCCGCGGCCGATCTCGTCGGCCCGCTGACCGAGCTTGGCGAGGAGGCCGCCGCGGCCAAGGTGCCCGAGGAGGCGCTGGCGCCGATCACCGCGCTCACGCAGGCCTTCGGCGCGACGCCGGCGCCGTCCGATGCCGATGCCAGCGCGCAGGCCCGGGGCGCCGCGACGACACTCGCGGCGAGCCTCATCAAGGGGATCGAAGCGCGGGCCGAGCAGGTGTCGCAGAAGATCGCCTGGTCGAACGCCGATCCCGCGACCCTCCCCGCCGATCGTCAGGCCGCGGTCACTGCGCTTCGCACCAGCCTTGCCGAAGCACGCGGGGCCGAGCAGCGCACCCGCTCCGCAGGCGATCCGGGTGGCGCGCTTGCACAGGTCCGCCAGCTCGTCGCGCAATATCGCAGCTTCGGCGGTGCGGCCGACCGCATCGCCGCGCTCCAGGCAGGCGACGACCAGCGCCTTGCCGCCGCGTCGCGCGTGAAGGACCTGCCCGAGCCCACGGTCGCGCGTCCGCGTCTCAGCACCGCGCCGACCACCGCCGCGACCGCCCCCGCGCAGGCCGCCGCCGCGCCCGCGCAATCCGCCGACCAGCTGTCGTCGTCAACCGTCAGCCAGTTCAACGCGATCGTCAGCGAAGGCCGCGGCATGGCCCGGGACGTCATCCGCATGGGCGACCGGGCGCGCAGCGGAAGCGCGCCCGAGGATCGCGCGGCCTATGACTTGCTGCGCGCCAACGCGCAGCTCGCGCGGACCTACGACAGCAGCCTCGCAGGCCTGAAGGACAGCTTCCGCGGAGTCCGCTCCGACCGCCAGGCCGACGCCCTGATCAAGCAGGCCCGGCAGACCCGCGCCTATCTCGTGTTCCTGGTAAAGCGTAGCTCGGACGCCAGCCGGCGCTGAGCCTTCCATCCGATGACGACATGGGGATTGGGGTGCTGGTCACACTGACGGTCGCGGCCGGGCTGACGGCCTTGTGCTGCTATGTGCATCTGCTCGTGCTGCGCGCGCTGAAACAGGTGGTCGACGGCCCGCGCCGGATGGGACATCCCCTGCTCTTCATCATCCTCGTCCTGTTCGCCGCGCACGTGTTCGAAGTGGTGCTCTTCGCTTTCGCACTGTCGGCGCTCGACCTTGCCGGATACGGCCGATTGATGGGCGCGGTGGTCGGCGGGCCCGGCTGGTTCGAGGACCATTTCTATTTCTCGATCGCCTCCTACACGACGCTCGGGATCGGCGACATCGTGCCCGAGGGACCGATCCGCGTGATCGCGGGGATGGAGGCGCTTACCGGGCTCGTGATGGTCGCGTGGAGCGCGTCCTTCACATACATCGCGATGGAGCGGCTCTGGACCCGCACCACCACCGACACGGATCAGCTCTAGGCGGGAATCTCGAGCGAGCGCTCGCTGTAGCTCGCGGTCCATTCGTTGAGGTCGGCGAGCATGATGCTGGCGCTGCCCTCGAGCTCCTTCGCCAGCTGGTCGAGCTTGGCCGCGCCGCGCAGCCGTTCGACATTGCCGCTCAGCGCCTTCACCGTATGCGCCGAGCGGCTCGCCGCCAGCAGATGCTCGCCATGCCCACGCATCCCGAACACCGCGGCGCCGATCGCGGGCAGCCCGGCAGTCAGGAAGATGAAGGCGCCGGTGAGCGTCTTGGTCCACTCGTGGATCAGGAAATAGCCCATGATGTAGAGGAAGCAGGCGGCGATCACCGCGCCCATCAGGAAGTTGCCGATCTCGTGCAGCCGGTGGTCGAGCTTGTGCATCCGCTCGGCGTTGACCTTGTGATAGGCGGCCTGCGGAAGGAGCTGCTCGGTCACCACGTCGTCGGCAAGGTGGCGGATCGAATCCGCCGTCAGTTCGCCGACCGGCCAGTCCATCTGCCGCCACACCGCCGCGGCATACCAATGCGTCCAGTCCGCCCCGCCGCGCCGGTGCATGGCGTGGACGCTTCCCTGGCTGCGGAAAGGCGGTCCGATCATGCCTGTGCGCTTGAGATAAAGGAACGGTCGCAGCGTCTCGGCGAGATAGCGATATTGCAGCCACTTGCGGTGCCAGTTGCCCTGCGTCCCGGCCTTGGTATTGAGGAACAGGAGCCCGATCACGCCAAGCTCGGCGAAGACAAGGTAGAGCTTGATCGACGGGACGATCAGTCCGAACAGGGCAAGGTTCACCGCCAGCGCCGACAGCACGTAATTGGTGATGTGACCGCTTCGGAACAGCTGCGCGTAGCGGATCGCGAGGAAGTTCGCCCAGCCATAGGCCTGCGCGATCGGCTGCCACACTTCGGGGCCGCCAGGGTCGCGGACATCCTTCCAGTCGTGCGCGATATCGTCGGCGACGCTGCTCTGCCGCCACGGCCGCCGCGCCAGTTTCTTCACCCCGAGAATGGCCAGCAGCAGCGGATATTCGAGCCGCCAGTTCGCGGTGCGCTCGCGCTCGTCATAATAGCCTCGGATATGCGCCTGCTCGTCGCGATCGGCGGGGAGCAAGGTGTCGCGGATAAGGTTCGCCATGGCCGCCGGAGCGGACAAGGGCGTCGATTCATAATCGAGCAGGTCGCGCCCGAAGATCAGCCGCGGCTCGCCGGCGGTGCAGCTGTCGCGATCGATCGGGATGTGGATGACGGGCACGGCCGAAGTGAGGGCAAGGTCGACGACATGCGCGGTGCCGCCCGGGCCATTGCCGTCCTTCCCGTCCCACACCGCGATGAGGATGTCGGAGGCTGCGATCACCGCCTTTCCGACCTGGACGTAGGCGGCGTTGGAATCGGCCCGGTCGGACGGCAGCGCAAACACTTCGTGCGCGGTGGTCAGCTGCTGGATGAAGGCGGTCAGCTCCTTCCCCTTGCGAAAGTCGGCGCTGTAGTCCTCCGCCGCGAAGGGCAGCAACGCGCGCACCTTGAAGCCGCAACGCTGCGCGACATCGGCGGCCATCTGGTCGGCCCCGGTGGCGAGCGGCGTATGCAGCCGCACCTGCGGGGCGTCGGCGGCGAAGAGGTCGGGATGATCGCTCGCCAGCAGTTCGGCCGAGCGCCGAAGCTCGCTGAACACCCGCTCGAGGATCGGCGAGGTCAAGGCGACGAGATTGGGCGAAAGCACGCTTGCGCGGTGGCCGGTGATCCCGAGGTTGAGCGTGATCCGCGGCCGCGGCGGATGAGCTGTCGTCACGTGGCGTCTGTCTCCCCCTGCCCCCCGGCCTGTCAGCAGTCGTCCGGACTGCCCAGCCGATGCGTCAATTCGATCTTTCCAACCTTCAGCACCGACCCGACCTCGAGAAAGGCCATGCCCTCGACCTTGCGCCCGTCGACGAAGGTGCCGTTGGTCGAGCGCAAGTCGATCACGCGCAGCCGATCGTCGGCGAGCTCGACGAGGCAATGCGCGCGCGACACGGTCGGATCGGCGAGGATGATGTCGGATGGCGCGGTCCGTCCGATCTTGAGCCCGGCGGTGCTGACCACATAGCGGTTCTCGCGCCCGCGGCTGCCCGACAGTTCGAGCAGGTGGAAGGTGCTGACGTGCGGCTCGAGCGGATCGCTGGCGAGAAGCTCGTGACGGGTGGTGGTTTCGGACGGCGTCGGAGCCGGCGGCGGGCGCCGTTCGGCGACCAGCTGCGCGGCGGCGATCGGCGCGGCGGGCTCGGGCGTTTCCGGCATCGCCCGGCGGCTGGTCGCCGCGGCGGGATCGAACCGGCGCACCGACCGCCCTTCGGCCGCCGGATCATCCTCGGCCGCGCGCCCGACATTGCGGCGAAGATCGTCGATCAGCCGCCGCCAGACGGGATCATCATCGTCGCCATTCCATTCGGTGAGGTCGGTGGTGTGGGTCAGCTGGAAGATGATCGGCCGCTCGCATTCCTCGATCACCACCGGGGCGAGCTTGCCGAGCCGGTCCGCGAGCGTCGCCTCCGCCCTCACCCAGCGCGAGGCGACCGAGCGCGGCGACCACAGGACGACGACCGCGCGGGCGGCGCGCAAATTGCGTTCGATCACCTCGTCGAACGTTTCGCCCGAATGCAGCGCGGCATCCCACCAGACGGTGAAATTCTCGGCCTCGAACCGCTGCGCCAGGTGTCTGGCGACGGTCCGGTCCGACCGGCTGTAGGAGATGAAGATGTCCGTCCCTGACAAGGCTGCCATTTCCCGCCGGGCGGCTCGCCCGTTGCCGTCTTCGCCAAATGCGGGCCGCACGCTCGCCAACATCGCGAGTCGCACCGCGGCCGCCCTTGTCGGTGAATTACGGTTATGAGTCGAGGTTAACGCCAATATCTGTCCCGTCTTGCGCCACTTCGGCGGGGAACAGGCAGGGCGAGCGGATGTTCTGTTGCTGCAACGATGGTTCGCCGGGGCTGTCCTTCGCTTGTGCTTTTCCCACCAACTTCATTTGCAGGACCGATGCCGCTTCCCTCGCCGCCACCCGAACTGCTGCAAGGCGCAAGCCTGTTCCTCGACTTCGACGGTACCTTGGTCGATCTCGCGCCAAGCCCTGACGCCATTCGGGTGACCGAAGCCCTTCGTCCGTTGCTCGCCGCGCTGGTAGACAAGCTCGACGGGCGTGTGACGCTTGTCAGTGGCCGCGCCTCGGCTGACGTCCGCGCCTGGCTTGCCCCACTCGCGCTTGCCGTCGCCGGAAGTCATGGGATCGAGCGCGACGGCGAGACGCCCGCCCGCGCCGACGGCTTCGCCCGCTCGCTCGCCCGTCTGCACGAGGTCGAGGCTCACTATCCCGGCGTACTGGTCGAGGAAAAACCGCTCGGCGCGGCGCTCCACTATCGCAAGGCGCCAGGCGCCGAGGATGCCTGCCGGATCGCCGCCGACGAGGCCGCCGCTTTGTCGGGCTTGTCCGTACAGCCCGGCAAGATGGTGTTCGAACTGAAGCCCGCGACCGGCGACAAGGGGAGCGCGGTCCACGCAATCATGGCCGAGCCCGCCCGGGCCGGCACCCGCCCCCTGTTCGTCGGTGACGACCTTACCGACGAGCATGGCTTCGCCGCGGCCGCCGCGCTCGGCGGTGCCGGGATTCTCGTCGGTCCCGAACGCGCCACCGCCGCGACCTATGGCCTTGCCGACGTGGCGGCGGTCCACGAATGGCTCGAGCAGGCCCGCAAGGTGCTGGCATGAGCGACCTCGACCTCTGGCCGATCGGCAATTGCCAGGTCAGCGCCCTGCTCGATTCCAACGCCGAGATGGTCTGGGCCTGCGTCCCCCGCGTCGACGGCGACCCGCTCTTCTCGGCCCTTCTTGGCGGCGAGAAGAGCGAGCGCGGCCTCTGGGCGATCGACCTCGAGGGTCAGGTCTCGGTCGAGCAGAGCTATCTTCGCAACACGCCCATCCTTTCGACCCGCAAGACCGATGCTGCTGGCAACGCCATCGAGATCATCGACTTCTGCCCGCGCTTCCGCCGGCTCGGCCGAGCCTATCGCCCTGCGGCCTTCGTCCGGATGGTTCGCCCGGTCGCGGGCAGCCCCCGCATCCGCGTGCGCCTCCGCCCAACGCAGAATTGGGGCGAGGCCGCGGCGCCGCTTCCCGGCGGCTCCAACCATATCCGCTTCGCTCTTCCGGCATTGCCGATGCGGCTCACCACCGACGCCCCAGTCACGCTCGTCCGCGAGGAGCGCGCCTTCCGGATCGAGCGACCGCTGACCTTCTTCCTCGGTCCTGACGAGCCGTTCAGCGACGATGTCGCGCGGACCGCCGCCGACATGCTCGCGCACACCACCGCCGAGTGGCGCGAATGGGTGCGCGGTCTCGCCACCCCGGTCGAATGGCAGGACGCCGTTATCCGCGCGGCCATCGCCTTGAAGCTCTGCCAGCATGAGGAGACGGGCGCGATCGTCGCCGCGCTCACGACTTCCATTCCCGAACATGCCGGCTCGCAGCGCAACTGGGACTATCGCTACTGCTGGATCCGCGACGCTTACTATACCGTCCAGGCGCTCAACCGGCTGGGCGCGCTCGACGTGCTCGAAGGCTATCTCGTCTACCTTCGCAACATCGTCGACGATGCCGAGGGTGGCGACATCCAGCCGCTCTACGGGGTCAGCGGCGAAGCCGGCCTCGAGGAGCGCGAGGAACAGGGCCTGCCCGGCTATCGCGGCATGGGGCCGGTCCGGGTCGGCAACCAGGCCTATGAGCAGATCCAGCACGACGCCTACGGCCAGATCATCCTCTCCAACGTCCAGGCCTTCTTCGACCGCCGCCTGTTCCGGGTCGCGACCGAGGAGGATTTCGCCTCGCTCGAGAAGATCGGCGAGCGCGCCTTCGCGCTTCACGACAAGCCCGACGCGGGCCTTTGGGAATTGCGCACCCGCAAGCATGTCCACACCTATTCCGCCGCCATGTGCTGGGCCGCTTGCGACCGGTTGGCGCAGGCGGGCCGTGCGCTCGGCCTCGACGCGCGCGCCGCTTACTGGGCGGACAAGGCCGGGATCATCCGCGGCAACATCGAACGGCACGCCTGGCGCGACGAGGAGAAGTTCGTCTCGGCGACCTTCGAGGGCAGCGACCTCGACGCGAGCCTGATCCAGCTCCTCGACCTCCGCTTCTTCGCGCCCGAGGACCCGCGTTTCCAGGGCACGCTTCGCGCGGTCGAGGGTGGACTCCGCCGCGGCTCGCACATGCTCCGCTACGCGACCGAGGACGATTTCGGCCTTCCCGAAACCGCCTTCAACGTCTGCACCTTCTGGCTGATCGAGGCGCTTCAGGCGACCGGCCGCGAAGCCGACGCCCGCGCCTTGTTCGAGGAGATGCTCTCGCGCCGCACCGGTGCCGGTCTCCTGTCCGAGGACATCGATCCGCAGACCGGCGAATTGTGGGGCAACTACCCGCAGACCTATTCGCTGGTCGGGACGATCAACTGCGCCGTCCTGCTCAGCAAACCCTGGAGTTCGGTCCGATGAACCGACTGATCGTCATCTCCAATCGCGTCGCCGCCTCGACCGGCGGGGCCGCGGGCTCGCAGGGCGGCCTGTCGGTCGCGCTCACCTCGGCATTGCGCGAAAGCCGCGGCCTGTGGTTCGGCTGGTCGGGCAATGTCACCGAGGAATTCACCGGCCAGATCACCTTCCATCGCGAGGAGGGCGTCACCACCGCGACCGTCGACCTCGAGGAACAGGACGTCGAGGAATATTATAACGGCTACGCCAACCGGACGCTGTGGCCGCTCTTCCATTATCGCATCGACCTTGCCGAATATGAGCGCGGCTTCGCGGGCGGCTACCAGCGCGCCAACGAGCGGTTCGCCGAGACGGTCTTCCCGCTGATCGAGCCCGACGATGCGGTCTGGGTGCAAGACTATCACATGATCCCGCTCGGCGCGGAGTTGCGCAAGCGCGGCTGCCGCAACCGGATCGGCTTCTTCCTCCACACGCCCTGGCCGCCCCGCCGGCTGCTGCTGACCCTGCCCGAAGCGCCCGAGCTGGTCGCGACCATGTTCGCCTATGACGTGATCGGCTTCCACACCGACGAATGGCTGCAGTCCTTCGTCGATTTCGTGGTGCTCGAATGCGGCGGCACCTATGCCGGCGGCGTGCTTCGCCTCGGCGAGCGGCAGATCCGCCTCATTACCTGTCCGATCGGCATCGACAGCGCCGAATTCGCCGCGCTTGCGAAGAGCGAGGAGGCCAAGACGGTCATCGCCCAGATGCGCGAAAGCGCGAGCGGCCGGGCGATGATGGTCGGGGTCGACCGGCTCGACTACAGCAAGGGCCTCGAAGAGCGCTTCCTCGGCTACGAACGCTTCCTGATCGAGAACCCCGAGGAGCGGAAGGAAGTCTTCCTCCTCCAGATCGCGCCGCCCTCGCGCGCAAGCGTCGAAAGTTACCAGCGGATCCGAAGCACGCTCGAGGGCCTGTCGGGGCGAATCAACGGTGCCCATGCCGATCTCGACTGGGTCCCGATCCGCTACGTCAACCAGGGCTATTCGCGGGCCGAACTCGCCGGCGTCTATCGCGCCGCACGGATCGCGCTCGTCACGCCCTTGCGCGACGGGATGAACCTCGTCGCCAAGGAGTTTGTCGCCGCGCAGGATCCCGAGGATCCGGGCGTCCTCATCCTCTCGCGCTTCGCTGGTGCCGCGGCGCAGCTGAAGGACGCCATCCTCGTCAATCCCTACAGCGCCGAGGAAATGTCCGACGCCATCCGCACCGCGCTCGCGATGGACAAGGCCGAACGGGTCGCCCGCTGGCGCGCGATGTTCGACAATATCGAGCGCGAGGACGTGGTCTGGTGGCGCGAGTGCTTCACCGAGGCGCTGCTTGCCGCCGTCCCGCCCGGGCCCGGCGACACGCCCGCCTGGCTCAAGACCGCAGCCGTGATCGGCGCGTGACGCCGCGCCCGCCCTTTGCCACCGAAGACCTGCGTCGTGGCCGACCATAGTTCGCGCACCGCGGTCATCGCGGCGCTCATCGGCAACCTCGCCATTGCCGTTACCAAGGGCGTCGCCGCGGCGCTGACCGGTAGCTCGTCGATGCTCAGCGAGGCGGTCCACTCGGTCGTCGATTCCGGCAACGAAGTGCTGCTCCTCTACGGACAGAAGCGATCGACCCGACCGCCCGACGCCATCCACCCCTACGGCTATGGCCGCGAGCTCTATTTCTGGTCGTTCATCGTCGCGCTGCTGATCTTCGCGCTCGGCGCCGGCGTCTCGATCTACGAGGGCGTGATCCATATCATGGAGCCCGAGCCGATCAGCCGGGCGTGGATCAATTACACCGTCCTCGGCCTCTCCTTCCTGTTCGAATCCGGCAGTTGGTGGTTTGCCTGGAAGAGCTTCAACGCCGACCGCCGCGGGCAAACCTTCTGGCGCGCGTTCCGCAACAGCAAGGACCCGACCCGCTTCCTCGTCCTGTTCGAGGACAGCGCGGCGCTCATCGGCATCGTCATCGCCGCGCTCGCAACCTATCTGTCGACCAGCAGCGGCACGCCGTGGATCGACGGCGCGGGTTCGATCCTGATCGGGCTTCTGCTCGCCGCGGTCGCCATTCTCCTCGCACGCGAAAGCAAGGAACTGCTGATCGGCGAACGAGCCTCGCCCGAGATTGGCAAGTCGATCCGCCGCATCGCCGCCGAGGAAAGCTGCGTCAGCCGGGTGATCGACATCACCACCTCGCAGCTTGCCCCCGACCAGGTCATCGCCACCATCGCGATCGACATCGAGGATGAATTGCGCGTGCCCGAGGTCGAGGCGCTGATCGCGCGGCTGGAAAAGCGCATTGCCGCCGAGCATCCCGAAGTCTTCCGGATATTCATCCGTCCCGAACCGGCGCCCGACGCGGAAAATCCTCCGAGACTCTAGCCACAGTCGCGTGCTTGCCGCGCGCTGGACATCCAAAAAAAAGAGCCGGATTCGAGCAAGTGTCGCGATGAGATTTGCTTGCCTGACAAGAGCAGGATTTGTCGCTGTGTTATTTCGGCACAGGAGAAGCGCGTCAGAAAATGGCGTCTTCCCAAATAGATCAACAACGCGCATTAAAGAGTTGTTAACCGATTCGCGCTGCGGGGAAGTTAGCCGAAGTCCTTAACGCATCTGTTGAGGATCTGGGGATCGGTGTTCATGCGTCCTGTTGCGTACGGCGTTCTCGCTCCGCTGCTGTGCCTCGCCGCCATGCCGGCCCAGGCCGCCAGCGTCTCGATCCCCGCCAATCTCGTGCCGTCGCTGCGCTATGAAGTGAGCGGCGTGATCGTGCCCGCCTGCACCTTCGCGCAAGGCGCCCGCGACAATGCCATCGCCGAACTCGCCGACCCCGCGAACGACACCGTCCGCTCGGTCCGCATCGACCTGCCGTTCACCGTCCAGTGCAATTCGCCCGTGCGGGTCGCGATGGTCTCGAACAATGGCGGTCTGAGGCATGTCGGCGTCGGCACCAGCGACCCCGCCTTCACCTCGCTCGTACCTTATGACGCGATCGTCAAACTGCCCGACGGCAGCGCCGCCTTGAGCTGCACCAGCCAGTCGATGGCGCCCGACCAGGCCGCCTGTTCGGCCCGCACCACCCAGCCGGTTTCCGCCGGCCGCGGCCATATCGCTGTGTCGGTTCCAGCGCAGGACCGCCTGCTGCTCGCCGGCCGCTACCAGGATCGAGTCACGCTGACTCTCACCCCCATCCTCGGCGGGGAGAATGGCAGCTGACATCACCAGATGTACGGGGGTGCCGCGTCGCGGTTCGCTCGGCATGACCTCCGTCCGGTCTCCTAGTTTCCACCTGACGGTTTGACCTCGGCGCCCCCCACGGGTGCCCCCACGTAAAGGGGAGTAGTACCATGAAGAAGTTCCTAATGATCGCCACCGCCGCCGCCACCCTCGCCACTCCGGCGATGGCCGCCGACTGGCAGGGTCAGACCTACGGCCAGGACGCCATCGGCCTTTATGACCTCGGCGCGAGCGTTCAGACGTTCTGCAAGTTCGGTACCTCGAGCAGCGGTGAAAATGTGACCGGCACCACCGTCACCCCGGGTGCGCCGGGTTCGGCCGCCGAAGGCGACGGCTCGTTCGAGTTCGACATCCAGAACATGAGCGACAACACCGTCAAGGGCGCGTTCGGCCGCTACAAGATCGCCAAGGCGGTCTGCAACACCGGTCACGACCTGACCGTCCAGTCGGCCAATGGCGGCCTGCGCAATAGCGCCACGACGCCCGACACGGACTTCGTCAGCCTCGTCCCGTACAACGTCGCCCTGCTTTTTGACGGCAATGGCGCGCAGACCACCTCGACCGCCGCGACGACCGAGACCTCGGTCTCGACCATCCGCGAAGCCCGCGCTGGTGCGTTCGAAGTCGGCATCCAGGTTCCGGCGATGGACAAGCTCCTGATCCAGGGCCGCTACACCGATCGCCTGGTCGCGAAGATCCGTCCGATCGTCTAAGACCACATCGGTTTGGGAAGGGGGGCTCCGGCTGGGGCTCCCCTTCTTCAACATTCCGGTAAGGCCCCGTCCCTAAAGCTAGGGCCGACTGTCTCGCGTATTGTCCAGGAAAGTTGCGTCCATGATGAAGTCCCGCCCGCGCGTGCTGCTCGCCTTGGCAGCGCTCCTGATGGGGCTCTTTGCTCTGGCGACGCCGAGCCTCGCCTTGCTCGTCCGCCCGATCATCATCGACCTTTCCGCCAGCGGTACCGGCGTCAACGGCCAGATCGAGGTCGTCAACGACCGCAACAAGCCGATGGCGATCGAGATCAAGGTCAACAGCTTCACCTTGCCCGAGCGCGGCGAACTGGCGCTTGGCGCCGACGCCTCGAAGGACTTCCTCATCTTCCCCGCCATCGCCCAGCTTCCGGCTGGCGGGCGCCAGGTGTTCCGGGTCCGCTATGTCGGCGATCCCGCCATCGCCCAGAGCAAGCTCTACATGTTCTCCTCGTCCGAGCTTCCGGTCAGCGAGTCCGCGACCGGCGACAAGGCGCAGATCGAGGTCCTCTATTCGATCAGCTCGGTCGTCGCGGTCCGTCCGCCCCGCGCCAAGGCCGCGATCGCCATTGCCGGGGTCGAGCGCTCGGTCGGGCCCGACAAGCAGCCCGGCATCCGCATCACCTTCCAGAACAAGGGCGCGGCGCACGGCTATGTCGGAAGCACCGTGCTCGACCTCGCCTCGGGGTCGTGGCGCAAGTCGGTCGGCGCCGACGAAACGGGCAAGGCCTTCGGGCTCGGCCTCGTCCCGGCCAATGCCCGTCGCTCGCTCTTCATTCCCGTCGCCGGCGTTCCCGCGACCGGCGCCATCGACGTGACGATCAAGGCCGCCAGCGAAGCCTGATCGACCATGGCCGGGTCCGCTCATCCCCGCGCCCGCCGCGCCACTGTCCTGCTGCTTGCGGGAAGCGCGCTGCTGGGCGGCCCCTCGGCGGCATTCGCGCAGGATGCCGCGGCGCCGATCGGCCCCTCGCCCGCCGCCGTCCCCGCCCCGCGTCCGAAGCTCAATACCTCAGGCCAGGCGATCGACCTCGTCGTGCCGCTGCGCGAGCGAGTCCCGCTCGGGCAGGTCGCGGTCCGCATCGCGCCCGACGACAGCGTCACCGTTTCGCTGGCCGATGTCGCCGCGGCGCTCGGCCGTTCGGCGACCCCTGCCTTCCTCGACCGGATCCGCGCCATCCCCGCAAGCGATGGCTACGCCAGCCTCGACGCTTTGTCGGCCGCGGGCCTGACCCTCGCCTTCGATCCCGCCGCACTCGATCTCACCGCAAGCTTCGACGCCTCGGGCCGACCCGAGCGCACGCTCGGCCTCGGCTATGCCCGCGACAGTGTCGGCGTGCTGCCTGACACCTCGTCCGGCTTCGCGGCCTATCTCAGCTACCAGGGCAGCCTCGACTGGATCCACCGCGGTCCCGACGCCGGCCTGCGCCGCCCGATCGCCAACTTCGATCTCAACGGCCGCCTGTTCAATCTGGTCTCGTTCGAGAATCAGTTCACCTACGACGGCAATCGCGCACCCTCCTTCAGCCGCTATGCCTCGCGCCTGATCTACGACCGGCCCGACAGCTCGCTGCGCTTCCAGGCCGGCGACCTCTTTTCGATCCCGCAGGTGTTCCAGGACCAGCCCGAGCTGGCCGGCGTGGGTGTCACCAAGCTGCTGCGCGAATTCCGCCCCGACCGCGTCTACACGGCCAGTGCGGGCCGCCGGATCACGCTCAACGATCCCGCGACCGTGACGGTGATCGTCAACGGCGCGCCGTCGCAGACGCTGCGCCTCGATGCCGGAAACTACAATCTCGAGGACCTGCCGCTCACCGGCGGCGCCAACAATGTCCAGCTGCTGATCGAGGACCCCGCGGGCGGCCGCCGGCTGGTCACCTTCGACTTCTTCCTCGACAGCGAATTGCTCGCCAAGGGCGTCGATGAATATGACGCCAAGCTCGGCATCCGCAGCGACTATGACAGCGGCCGGCGGTCCTATCTGTCGAAGCAGCCGCTGGTGACCGGCTTCTACCGGCGCGGCCTGTCCGAGCAGGTGACCGCCGGCGCCAACCTCCAGGCGACCCGTACCCGCCAGCAGTTCGGCACCGAGGCGATCATCGGCACGCCCGTCGGCCTGTTCACCGCCAACGCCTCGGTCAGCCACCTGCGCGACTATGGCAGCGGCTATGCGGCGCGGCTCCAGTATCGCTATTCCTCGCCGCTCGCGCAGGAGCTTGGGGCGCGGCGCATCGACCTGTTCGCCGAACATCGCAGCGAGAATTTCGGCGGGGTCGAAACCGATCGCCCGGGCAACAGCACCGTCTGGTTCTTCTCGGGCCGCTACAGCCAGCCGCTCAGCCGCCGCCTCTCCTTCGGTCTCGGCGCCGATTACCAGATCGGCCGCAACGGCGAGCGCAACCGTTATGCCGTGCGCGGCAGCGCCGGCTACTCGCTCGCCAACGGGATGCAGATCAATGCGTCGGCCGGGTTCGAGCAGCGCTCGGGCCTCGTCTTCGGCGCGACCTTTTTCTGGCGCCGCAGCCGCAACTCGCTCGTCACCGCCCAATATGACAGCCGGATCGACGACGCCCGGATCGGCTATTTCTATTCGCCGCAGCGCCCGATCGACGCCATCGCCTGGAACATCGAGGCAAGCCGCACCAACGGCGTCGCGGGGCTCAACGGCACCGCCGTCTGGCGCACCAACCGCGGGGACTTCGAAGTGTCGCAGCGCGCGGCGCTGATTGGCGGCGACAGCGACAATCGCACCATCCAGAGCTCGGCCCGGGTTCGCGGCACGCTCGCCTTCGCCGACGGCCAGCTCGCGCTCGGCCGCTACCTCACCGACAGCTTCGCGATCGTCGCTCCGCACCGCAGCCTCAAGGGCGCGCAGGTCGTGGTCGGAAGCCGCGTCGGCGACGTGGTCGAAGCACGCAGCGGGACGCTCGGCCCGGCGCTCGTTCCGCTTTCCTCCTATTCGCCGCGCGCGGTCTATTTCAACGTGCCCGACGCGCCCGAGGGCTATTCGATCGGCGAGGGCAATGAATCCTTCTTCGCCTGGCTCCACAGCGGCCGCCGCGTGGTGGTCGGCTCGGACTATAACGTCACCGTGATCGGCACCTTGCTCGACGCGCGCGGCGAGCCGGTCGCGCTCATCGCCGGGACCGCTCGCCGGACCGACGTCGCCCAGTCGCCGACCGTCGCCATCTTCACCAATCGCGAAGGCAAGCTCGGCGCATCGGGCCTGTCGCCGGGTCGCTGGCAGATCAGCGCGGGCGACAATCTCTACGACCTCGTGATCCCCGCCGAAGCGGATTCCTTCGCCGACCTTGCAACGCTCCGCCCGTCCGGGCGACGGGAGAAGCGACCATGACCAAGTGGACCATCCTCGCGGGCGCTGCGATCGCTGCAGTCCTGCCTCTGGCACCCGCCCAGGCTGACAATGGCTGCGCGGTCCAGGCGCCGGTGATCCAGCCGCAGACCGTGATCGTCACTTATGATCCGTTCGATGCGGCGACGGCCAATTCAGACTTCCTGATCCGGCTCGACACGATCAATTGCCCGCCCAACCGCAACCTCTTCCTCGAGATCGATCCGATCGATGCGACCCAGAGCGACGGCACCTCGATCCGCTTCGCCGGAACAAGCGGCGCCAGCCTCCTCGCCGCGATCAGCGACCAGCGCGGCGGACAGGGCCACGGCCGCGACGATTTCTTCAACGTCACTGCCGGAAGCGAGACCTTCTACCTCGTCGTGCCGCGCGGGCAGGTGGTGCCGCCGGGCGATTATCGCGCGCAGGTCCGCGCCGCGGTCCGCCTCAACAACGGCAAGGGCGAGCCCGAGGCGCAGACCCCGTTCGAGATCGTGATCCGCGTCGGCGCCGCGATCGGGCTGGTCCCGGCCATCGGCCGCGGGCTCGATCTTGGCGAATTGCGCGACGGCGACCGGGCCGATGCGCCGGTCAGCTTCGATGCCTATGCCAACGTCCCCTACCGGCTGACGGTGCGCTCGGATTATGGCTATGTCCTTCGCCGCGGCGGGGTCGCGACCAGCAATGGCCCGGCCTATCTGCCGCAGCTCGACAACGACCTGCTCACCACCAGTTCGCCGCAGCGCGATTTCCCGATCCCGCCGGCGAACCTCTGGCGGCGCCGCCACAGCCTTGACGTGCAGGTGCCGAGCATCGCCGGGCAGCAGGCCGGGACCTATCGCGATTATTTGACGGTGGAGATTGGCGCGCTGCTCGGCGAGTAAGCGCCGCCGCTCTTCCTAGAGCGGCATGACCGACAGATGCACCAGCACCGGCCGGCCGCGATCGAGCTGCCGGGCGGACTCGACTGACCAGTAACGCTGCTGGCGCCGCGGTCCCAGGGTGGTGAAGGTCGCCGCTCCGGTCTCGTCGATCGCCGCGCGCTCACTGCCCGCGAGCACGATGCCCTGCGATAGATTGGTGAAGCTCGCCCGGACGCGATAGCCGCCCGGCGTATTGCAGACCTCGGCGACGAGGCCGATCGCCCCATCCTCGCCAAGGCGCGGCGCGGGCGCGTCGATCCGGCAGAAGGATTTGACGTCGGCGGCAAGCGAAAGGTCGACCTCGCCTGGCGCGGCGGCGGCCGGCGAAGTGACGGCGGCAGCGGCCACCAACGGCAACAAGAGCCCGAATGCCCGCAACGCAACCTCCCGACGACAATGTCAGCCGCCGTTCCTAGGCCCTCCTCCTTCCCATCTGGTTAAGAGCAATGTCATTTCCGCACCGAAGACCGGGCTTTCACGAAACTTTTACGGCCGGGCTCCGGCTTCGCATGGCATTGTAACGCACCCCCGCGCCACCTCGCGCTCCGACGGGATTTCGACCCGCGGAGTTTGTCATGCGCGTTTTCGATCTGCTTACCACCGCCGCCATCCTCGCGGCCGCCTTCCCTCTTCGTGCCGCCGCCGCGGAAGCGCGAGGTCCACTGACGGTCAGCGGCGGGACCACTCTCGTCAGCCAGTATCGCTTTCGCGGCATCGGCCTGTCGGACAAGAAGCCCGCGCTGCAGGGCACGCTCAACCTCAGTCATGAAAGCGGCGCCTATGCCGGCGCCTGGGCCTCGAGCCTCGACGGCTTCGGCGAGCTCGGCGGCTCCAATCTCGAGCTCGACCTCTACGCGGGCTACAAGGCGCCGCTGGGCAAGGCGACGCTGGATGCCGGCCTCCTTTATTATGCCTACCCGGGGAGCAAGGGCGGGAAGTTCGAATTCTTCGAGCCCTATGCCAACCTCAGCCTCCCGGTCGGCCCCGCCACCGCCAAGGTCGGCGCCGCCTTCGCCCCGGCGCAGGATGCGATCGGGGGTAACAGCAACATCTATTTCTTCAACGACAACAGCCTGCCGCTGAAGGGCACCCCGCTCACCCTCACCAGCCATGTCGGCTGGTCCAGGGGCCGCACCACGCTCACTCCTGGCGGCGACTATCTCGACTGGTCGCTCGGCGCGCAGGCGAGCTGGCGCAATCTCACCGCGG
Organism: Sphingomonas sp. SP2; assembly: GCF_058313385.1. Classification (NCBI taxonomy): domain Bacteria; kingdom Pseudomonadati; phylum Pseudomonadota; class Alphaproteobacteria; order Sphingomonadales; family Sphingomonadaceae; genus Sphingomonas; species Sphingomonas sp. SP2. The sequence goes on from NZ_JBZFLD010000001.1 coordinate 2,046,648, forward strand.
GCATCGCCTATGTCGACACCGACATCGGCCGCCGCGACGCCGTGGCCGCGGGCGCGACGCGGTCGATCGTCGACAGCGCGGTCGTGCTGTCGCTGGGCGCGAGCTTCTGATGGCCGGCCTCGACCTGTGGCTCGGCGCGCTGACCGTGCTCGGCCTCCTCGCCTATCTCGTCGTCGCGCTGCTGCGACCCGAACGTTTCTAAAAGGAGACGCCGTCGTGGCGCATACCACTTTCGCCGGCTGGCTGCTGATCGCCGGCTTCATCGCAGCGACCTTCGGCATGGCGCGCCTGTTCGGGCCATGGCTGTTCGCGGTCTATGAGGGCCGAACGCCCCGGCCGCTCGCCTTCCTCGCCCCGGTCGAGCGGTTGCTGGCCCGGGCCGGCGGGACAGCGACCCGGACCGAACAGGGCTGGCGCGCCTATGCCGTCCACCTCCTCGCCTTCAACCTGTGCGGGGCGCTTCTCCTGCTGCTGCTCCAGCTTGCGCAGGGCGCGCTCCCGCTCAATCCGCAGGGCTTTGGCGGCGTCTCCTTCGGCATTGCCGTCAACACCGCCGTCAGCTTCGTCACCAACACCAACTGGCAGAGCTATGCGGGCGAGGCGACCATGTCGAACCTCACCCAGATGCTCGGGCTGACGGTGCAGAACTTCCTTTCCGCCGCGACCGGAATCGCGGTCGCCTTCGCGCTCATCCGCGGCTTCGCGCGGCGCGAGAGCAAGGCGCTCGGCAACTTCTGGAACGACCTCGTCCGGGTGACACTCTACCTGCTGCTTCCGGCCTGCATCCTCTACGCCCTTCTGCTGGTCGCGCTCGGCGTTCCGCAGACCTTCGCCGGCTCGGCGATCGCCACCACGCTCGAGGGCGCGCGCCAGACGATCGCGCTCGGACCGGTCGCGAGCCAGGAAGCGATCAAGATGCTCGGCACCAATGGTGGCGGCTTCTTCAACGCGAACAGTGCGCATCCGCTCGAGAACCCGGGCGCGCTCACCAATTTCCTCCAGATGCTGAGCATCTTCGCGCTGGGCGCGGGCCTCACCTGGTGCTTCGGCAAGGCGGTCGGTAACACCCGCCAGGGTTGGGCGATCCTGACCGCGATGATGCTGCTCTTCGCCGGCCTCACCAGCGTGACTTACATCGCCGAAGCGGGCGGCAATCCGATCCACGCCGCGGCCGGGCTCGACCCAGCCTTCGGCAACATGGAAGGCAAGGAGGTCCGCTTCGGGATCGCCGCCAGCGCGCTCTTCGCCAGCGTCACCACCTCGGCCAGCTGCGGCGCGGTCAACGCCATGCATGACAGCTTCACCGCCCTCGGCGGGCTCGTGCCCCTGTTCAACATGCAGCTTGGCGAAGTGATCGTCGGCGGGGTCGGCGCGGGCCTTTACGGAATGCTGCTCTACGTCATTCTCGGCATCTTCATCGCCGGGCTGATGGTCGGCCGCACGCCCGAATATGTCGGCAAGAAGATCGAGGCGCGCGAGGTGAAGCTGGCGGTCATCGCCATCGCCATCCTGCCGCTCTTCATCCTCGGCCTGACCGCGAGCGCCCTTGTCCTTCCCGCAGGGCTCGCCGGTCTCCAGGAGGCCGGACCCCATGGCCTCACCGAAGCGCTTTATGCCTACAGTTCGGCGGTCGCCAACAATGGTTCGGCCTTCGGCGGGCTGACCGCCACCGACGACTGGTGGGCCTACAGCCTCGCCATTGCCATGCTGGTTGGCCGCTTCGCCGTGATCGTCCCCGTGCTCGCCATCGCCGGCAGCCTCGCCGCCAAGAAGGTCACCCCCGAAGGCGCGGGCAGCTTCCCGACCACCGGCCCGCTCTGGGTGAGCCTCCTTGCCGGACTGATCGTCGTTCTCGGCGGCCTAACCTTCCTGCCCAGCCTCGTGCTCGGCCCCATCACCGATCATCTCGCGATGATCTCCGGCCAGACCTTCTGAAGGAACGACGGACATGACCCGTCACGAACAATCGCACTCCTCGATCTTCTCCGCCGCCCTGGTGGTGCCGGCGATCGGCGAAAGCTTCCGCAAGCTCGACCCGCGCCAGCTCGTCCGCAATCCGGTGATGTTCACCACCGGCGTCGTCGCTCTTCTCCTCACCGTCCTGCTGGTCGCCGGCCACGGGGTCGGAAGCCTCGGCTTCCAGGTCCAGCTGGTGATATGGCTGTGGCTCACCGTCCTCTTCGGCAACTTCGCCGAGGCGCTGGCCGAGGGACGCGGCAAGGCTCAGGCGGAATCGCTCCGCGACACCAAGTCGCAGCTCTGGGCCAAGCGCCTGCTCGGCGTCGGCGACACCTATGACCGGATCCCCGCCGGCCAGCTGCTGGTCGACGAGATCGTGCTGGTCGAGGCGGGCGACCTCATCCCCGCCGACGGCGAAGTCGTCGCCGGGGTCGCCTCGGTCAACGAGGCCGCCATCACCGGCGAGAGCGCGCCCGTCATCCGCGAAGCCGGCGGCGACCGCTCGGCGGTGACTGCGGGCACGCGGGTCATTTCCGACTGGATCAAGGTCCGCGTCACGCAGGAAGCCGGCCACGGCTTCCTCGACCGAATGATCGCGCTGGTCGAAGGTGCCTCGCGCCAGAAGACCCCGAACGAGATCGCGCTCACCATCCTCCTCGTCGGGCTGACCATCATCTTCCTGATCGCGGTCAGCACCGTCCCCGGCCTTGCGGCCTACAGCGGGGGCGCGATCGGCGTGCCGCTGCTCGCCGCGCTCCTCATCACCCTCATTCCGACCACCATCGCCGCGCTCCTCTCGGCGATCGGGATCGCGGGCATGGACCGGCTGGTGCGCTTCAACGTGCTCGCCAAGTCGGGCCGCGCGGTCGAGGCCGCGGGCGACGTCGACGTGCTGCTGCTCGACAAGACCGGAACCATCACCATCGGCGACCGCCACGCGACCGAATTCCGGGCCCTGTCGCAGATTGGCGAGGCGCAACTGGCCGAAGCGGCCTATCTCGCCAGCCTCGCAGACGAGACACCTGAGGGTCGCTCGGTCGTGGTCCTCGCCCGCGAGCGATATTCGGTCGGCGAGCAGCCGCTCCCCGCCGATGCCGAGATCATCCCCTTCACCGCGCAGACCCGCCTCAGCGGCGTCCGGCTCGGCGAGCGGCTAATCCAGAAGGGCGCGGTCGACAGCCTGCTCCGCGCCTGCGGCGGCAGGGAGGGCGCCCGCGCCGCCGAACTCACCCGCATCACCGACGAGATCGCGCGCGCCGGCGGCACGCCGCTCGCCGTTGCCGAAAACGGCCAGCTGCTCGGCGCGCTCCACCTCAAGGACGTGATCAAGGCCGGCATGCGCGAGCGCTTCGTCGAGCTTCGCCGGATGGGCATCCGCACAGTCATGATCACCGGCGACAACCCACTCACCGCCGCTTCGATCGCTGCCGAGGCCGGGGTCGACGACTTCCTCGCCGAGGCGACGCCCGAGGACAAGCTCGCGCTGATCCGCAAGGAGCAGGAAGGGGGCCGCCTCGTCGCCATGTGCGGCGACGGTACCAACGACGCTCCCGCCCTCGCCCAGTCCGACGTCGGGATCGCGATGAACACCGGCACACAGGCCGCGCGCGAGGCCGGCAACATGGTCGACCTCGACAGCGACCCCACCAAGCTCATCGAGGTCGTCGGGCTCGGCAAGCAATTGCTGATGACGAGAGGCGCGCTGACCACCTTCTCGATCGCCAACGACGTCGCCAAATATTTCGCGATCATCCCGGCGATCTTCGTGGTGCTCTATCCGTCGCTCGGCGTCCTCAACGTGATGCGGCTGGGTTCGAGCGAAAGCGCGATCCTCAGCGCGATCATCTTCAACGCGCTGATCATTCCCTTGCTGGTCCCGCTGGCGCTGAAGGGCGTCCGCTATCGCCCGGCGCCCGCCGGCGACATCCTCCGCCGCAACCTCGCGGTCTACGGCCTCGGCGGGCTGGTCGCCCCCTTCGTCGGGATCAAGCTCATCGATCTTGCCGTCACCGGCCTCCACCTCGCCTGAACGAAGGAAACAACGATGCTTTCCGATATCCGCGGCGCGCTTCGCCCCGCCCTTGTCCTGCTCCTGCTTCTCACCGGGCTGACCGGACTCCTCTATCCGCTGGCGATCACGGGGGCGGCGCAGCTGGCCTTCCCCGCCGCCGCCAATGGCAGCCTCGTCCGCGACGGCGACCGGGTGGTCGGCTCGTCCCTCGTCGGCCAGTCGTTCACCAGTCCCGGCTATTTCCACGGCCGTCCCTCGGCTGCCGGAGATGGCTATGACGCCGCGGCCTCGTCGGGCTCGAACCTCGGCCCGACCTCGGCCGCGCTTGCGACCAACATCGGCGAACGCGTCGCCGCCGCCCGAGCCGAGGGCGTGGCCGGCGCCATCCCCGCCGACCTCGCCACCGCGAGCGGCTCGGGCCTCGACCCCCATATCTCGCCCGCCAATGCCTTTGCGCAGGTGCGCCGGGTCGCGGCCGCGCGCGGTCTTTCCGAGCCCGCCCTCGGCGCGCTTGTAACCCGCTCGGTCGAAGCGCCCGTCGCCGGCCTGTTCGGCGAACCCCGGGTCAACGTCCTAGCGCTCAATCGACAAGTCGATCGCATGGCGGCACAGACACGCCCGTGACCGCTGCCGAGCCGCCCCGTCCCTCCCCCGACGCGCTGCTGAGCCAGGCGCGCAAGGAGGGGCGCGGCCGGCTCAAGATCTACCTCGGCGCCTCGCCCGGGGTCGGCAAGACCTACGAGATGCTGTCCGACGCCGCCGGCCTTCGCCGCGCCGGCGTCGACGTCGTCATCGGCCTCATCGAGACCCACGGCCGGGCCGAGACCGCCGCGCTGGTCGATGGCTTCGAGCTCATCGCCCGGCGCACGGTCGAGCATCAGGGCCGGCCGCTCGCCGAGATGGACCTCGACGCCATCCTCGCTCGGGCCCCGCGCCTCGTGCTGGTCGACGAGCTTGCCCACAGCAACGCACCCTCCAGCCGTCACCCCAAGCGCTACCAGGATGTCGAGGAGCTGCTCGACGCCGGCATCGACGTCCACACCACCGTCAACATCCAGCACCTCGAAAGCCTCAACGACGTCGTCGCTTCCTTCACCAAGGTGCGGGTGCGCGAGACTGTTCCCGACCATCTGCTCGACGGCGCCGAGCTCGAGGTGGTCGACCTTCCGCCCGACGAACTGATCCAGCGATTGCGCGACGGGAAGGTCTATGTCCCAGACGAAGCCTCGCGCGCGCTCGGCCATTTCTTCTCGCGCTCCAACCTCTCGGCCCTTCGCGAACTTGCGCTTCGCCAGGCCGCGCAGCGGGTCGACCGCGACATCCTCACCGACGTCGCCGCCGCCGGGCTGGGGGGCAACTGGGCCGCGGGAGAGCGCGTGCTGGTCGCGATCAGCGAGCTTCCCGGAAGCGACGGACTGGTCCGTGCCGCCAAGCGCCTCGCCGACGCGCTGCGCGCGCCATGGGTCGCGCTGCACGTCGAGACCCCGCGCTCGGCCGGCTTCGACGACGCGACCCGCAAGCGCCTCGCCGCCACGCTCCAGCTCGCCAGCCAGCTCGGCGCCGAGACCGTTTCCATTCCCGCCGAAAGCGTCACCGAAGGCGTCCGCCGCTTCGCCGCGCAAGCCCGCACCACCCAGATCGTCCTCGGCAAGAGCAACCGCTCACGCTGGTTCGAGCTTCGCCACGGCTCGGTCGTCGACCGGCTGGTCCGCGACACGCCCGACATTGCGGTCCATGTCCTTCCGCTCGGCACCGCCACGCCGCAACCGCGCGCCGCGCCCCCCACCCGCTCCCTCTGGGGCCCGCCAGGCGGCTATCTCGCCGCCTTCGGCCTGGTCGCGCTCGTCACGCTTGCCGGGCGGCTGATCAACGCCAGCTCGCAGCTCACCAATCTCGCGCTCCTGTTCCTCGTGCCGGTGCTGTTCGCCGCCGCCCGCTTCGGCCTTCGCGCGGGGATCGTCACCGGCATCGCGAGCGGCCTGTCGTACAACTTCTTCTTCCTCGAGCCGCTCTACACGCTGACCATCCAGGACCCCGAAAACGTCCTGACCTTCATCGCTTTGCTCGCGGTCGCCATCTTCGCCAGCCAGCAGGCGGCGCGGGTCCGCGCCCAGGCGACGATCGCGCAGCGCAGCGCCGCACAGAATAGCGCGCTCGCGGGCTTCTCACGCCATCTCACCGCCATAACCACCCGCGCCCAACTCGGCGCCGTCTTGACCCGCGAGAGCGCGCGCCTGCTCGACCTCGACACGCTGTTCGTCGAGCGCGTCGACGGCCAGCTCGCGGTCACCGCCGGCGAGCCAAACATGCGCGCGCTCGACATGATCGACGCCGCCGCGGCCGAATGGACGCTCGACCATGGGGAACCCGCCGGCAGCGGGACCGGAACGCTGACCGCGTCGGACTGGCGCTTCCATCCGGTCTCGTCCGCCGGGCGGACCTTGGCCGTGCTCGGCCTCACCCGCGGCGTCGGCGGCGACGTGCTGCGGCCTGACCAGCATCAACTGCTCGTCAGCCTGCTCGATCAGGCCGGGCTCGCGCTCCAGCGGGTTATGCTCGAGGAGGACATGGCCGAAGTCGGCAAGCTCCAGGAACGCGACCGCCTCCGCGCCGCCCTCCTCTCCTCGGTCAGCCATGACCTGCGCACCCCGCTCACCACCATCCTCGCCACCGCCGCCGAACTGAAGCAGCGCCACGGCGGGAGCGAGACGGCATTGATCGAGGCCGAGGCGCTGCGCCTCAATCGCTTCGTCGCCAACCTGCTCGAGATGGTCCGGGTCGAAAGCGGCACCATCGACCTCAGGATGGACGCGGTCGACCTCACCGACGCGGTCGCGAGCGCCGCCGCCGACCTTCGCGCAAGCCTGTCCGACCATCGGCTGACGCTCGCCGTCGCCCCCGACCTCGCCCTGGTGCGCGCCGACGAACGGCTGCTTCACCAGTGCCTCGTCAACCTCATCGAGAATGCCGCCAAATTCAGCCCGCCGGGCAGCGTCATCACCTTGTGCGGCCGGCGTCTCCCGGGCGAACTGCGGCTCGAGGTACTCGACGAAGGGCCGGGCCTTCCCGCCGGTGCCGAGCAGCGCGTGTTCGAGACCTTCGCCCGGCTCGAAGGCTCGGACAAGGTCGGCGGCACCGGACTCGGTCTTGCCATCGTCCGCGGGTTCGCGCTGGCGATGGGGCTCGACGTCGCCGCCGCCAATCGCACCGACCGCAGCGGCGCGATCTTCACCATCCGCTTTCCCGAAAGCCATATCCTGCGCGGAGAAATGCCATGAGCGGCAAGATCCTCGTCGTCGATGACGAAGCGGCGATCCGCCGGCTTCTGCGCGGCGCGCTGCAACGCGGCGACCATGCGGTGGTCGAAGCCCCCGATGCCCGCGCCGCGCTTGCCGCCCTCGCCATCGACAAGCCCGACCTCGTGCTGCTCGATCTCGGCCTGCCCGACCGCGACGGGCTCGAGCTCATCCCTTTGCTCCGCCAGCGCGAGGTGGCGGTGCTGGTGATCAGCGCGCGCGACGCGACCGCCGAAAAGGTCGCCGCGCTCGACCTTGGCGCCGACGACTATGTGACCAAGCCCTTCGACAGCGAGGAAGTGCTGGCACGGGTCCGCTCGGCGCTTCGCCGTCGCACTGCCGAGGCCGCCACCACCGCACCGCTCGCGCTTGGCGACATCGTCATCGACCTCGACGCCCGCCGGGTGGCGAAAGCGGGAAGCGAAGTACACCTCCGGCCGAAGGAATATGCGCTTCTCGCCGAGCTTGCGCGCCAGCCGGGCAAGGTCATCACCCACGCCCACCTGCTGCGCACCGTCTGGGGGCCGGCGCACGAGCGCGACCTCGAATATCTCCGCGTCGCTGCCCGCGGCCTTCGCCTCAAGCTCGAGGACAATCCCGCTGAACCCAGGCTCATCATCAACGAGCCCGCGATCGGCTACCGGCTCGCGATCCCGGCGGCGTCACGCGGCGAGTGACCGGCCCGCCTCAGGACTCCCAGCCGCCCCCAAGCGCGCGGAACAGATCGATCTGCGCGGTGACGATCCGGGCATCGCTTTCGGCGACGGCGGCTTCCGCATCGGCATAGGTGCGCTCGGCATCGAGCAATTCGAGCGAGCTGATCTGACCCTCGCGCTGGAGTGCACGGGTGCGGCGCACGACGGCTTCCGCCTGAGTCCGGGCCGAATTGAGCGCGGCCCGGCGCTGCTCAGCGCGCTGGTAAGCCGACAGCGCAGTCTCGGTCTCCTGCAGCGCCGCAAGGACGCTTCCGTCGAACTGCGCCAGCGCGACGCGGCTGTCGGCTTCGGCTGCCTCGATCCGCGCGCGTGTCGCCGAGCGATTGACCGTCCAGTTGAGTAACGGCCCGACCAGCCAGCTCAGCGGATTGAACAGGTTGGAGACACTGGTGCCGCTGCCCCCGACCGAGCCGCCGAGCGAGATGCTCGGATAAAGATCGGCGGTCGCGACCCCGATGCGCGCGGTGGCGGCGGCAAGGCGCCGCTCGGCCGCGCGAATGTCGGGACGCCGCGCGAGGAGGCCAGCGCCATCGCCGACCGGGATCGGCTGCGTCAGCGCCAGCGTGTCGCTCCGCGCCGCCGCCACCGCCGGAAGCTCGCGCGGCGCGCGCCCGGTCAGGGTCGCGAGGCGCAGCAGCGCTGCCGTGCGCTCGGCTTCGAGCAAGGGCACTTCGGCCTGCCGCTGGTCGCGCAGCGCGGCGATGCGCGCGGTATCGAGGCCGGTTGCGAGCCCGACCACGCGCCGCCGCTCGGTCAGGCCAAGCGAGCGGTCGAGCAAGTCGACGATGCGGGTGGCGACCGCGATCCTCTTGGCCGCAGCGGCGGCATCGGCATAGGCGCGGGTGGTTTCCGCCACGACCAGCACGCGCACCGCGTCGGCCTCGAAGGCGGCCGCGGCGGCATCGCCCCGCGCGGCTTCCACCGAGCGCGCAAGCCGCCCGGCGAGGTCGACTTCATAAGCGACGCTCAGCCCCGCATCGAGCTGAAGGTCGGTGCCGCCCCCCTGCCCCTGCGGCGAACGCCCGGCCTGCGCGCCCGCACTCACGCCGACCTGCGGCTCGCGGGTCGCGCGGCTCTGCCGCACCAGTGCCCGCGCCCGCTCCAGCCGGGCGACCGCGACCCGCACGTCGGTGTTGGCCGCGAGCGCGTCGGCAACCAGCCCGTCGAGCACCGGATCGCGGTAGAGCCGCCACCAGTCCCCCGCCGGCGCGGCGGTACTGACGAGCGGGCTGCCCGACCCGAGGAACGGCGCCGCAGCGGTCGCCGAAACCGGGCGCGCGGCATAGTCGGGCCCGCTCGCGCAGGCCGCGAGGGCAAGGACGGAGACAGCGATCGGCAGCAAGCGCTTCATCATGGTCAATCTCCTCATTCCGCGGGAAGCGGCGCCGGGGCGGCGGCGGCACGGCCACCGCGCAGGCGGCCGATCCGCTCGGCCAGCGCGCGGCAGACGACGTAGAAAGTGGGGGTGAAGATGAGCCCGAAGGCGGTCACCCCGATCATCCCGAAGAAGACCGCCGTGCCGAGCGCCTGACGAAGCTCGGCGCCCGCCCCTTCCGCGATCAGCAGCGGCAGTGAGCCGAGGATGAAGGCGAAGCTCGTCATCAGGATCGGACGGAGGCGATCGCGCGCCGCGCGCACCGCCGCCTCGACCGGGGACATGCCCGCGGCCTCGTCCTGCTGCGCGAACTCGACGATCAGGATGGCGTTCTTCGCCGCGAGCGCGATCAGCACCACCAGTCCGACCTGCGTCAGGACGTTATTGTCCATGCCGCGGAGGTTCACTCCCGCCATCGCCGCCAGCAGGCACATCGGCACGATCAGGATGATCGACAGCGGCAGCACCAGGCTTTCGAACTGCGCCGCCAGCACCAGGAAGACGAACAGCACGGCAAGGGCGAAGACCAGGGTTGCGGTGCTTCCCGCGGCCTTTTCCTGATAGGCAATGCCGGTCCATTCGGTCCGGAAGCCCGCCGGAAGCTGCGCCGCGGCAATCTCCTCCAGCGCCTTCAGCGACTGGCCCGACGAATAGCCCGGGGCGGTGTCGCCATCGATCTCCACCGCGGGGAAGCCGTTATAGCGCGACACGCGATACGGGCCGGTGCGGTCCTCGAAGGTCGTGACCGAACCGATCGGCACCATCGCGCCCGAATTGGAGCGGGCCTTCAGATTGGCGATGTCGGCTTCGCTCGCACGGGCGTCGGCCTCCGCCTGCGCGGTTACCCGGTAGGTGCGGCCGAGCAGGTTGAAGTCGTTGACGAAAGCCGAGCCGAGATAGACCTGGAGCGCCTCGAAGATCCGTTCCGGCGGCACGCCCAGCATGTCGGCCTTGGTCCGGTCGACGTCGGCGAAGACGCGCGGGGTCGAAATGTCGAACAGGGTGTAGACCTGCTTCAGGCCCGGCGTCTGGTTGGCCTTGCCGATGATGCTCCACGACAGGCCCGACAATTCCTTGAAGCTGTGCCCGGCCGTGTCCTGCACAATCATCCGGTAGCCGCCCGCCGAGCCGATGCCCTGGATGAGCGGCGGCGGGATGATCAGCAGGCGCGCCTCGTTGATGTCGGCGGTGCGCTTCTGCGCCTCGGCCATGATGTCGGCGAGCTTGACCCCGAGCTTCTCGCGCTCCTCGAACGACTTCAGCGGAACATAGGCCGCGGCGGCGTTGGGCGCCTGCGTCTGCGACGCGCCGTCGAATCCCGCCAGCATCACCGCGCCCTCGACGCCCTTGATCGGCAGGATCCGGTCGGCGACCTTGCGCATCACCTCGTCGGTGCGCTCGAGCGAGGAGCCCGGCGGGAGCTGGATGACGGTCAGGAAATAGCCCTGGTCCTGCGCCGGGATGAAGCCCGTCGGAGTGATCGAGAACAGCCCCACCGTCAGCGCGATCAGCACCGCATAGGCCGCCATCATCCGCTTGGGCGCGGCGACAAGCCGGCGGGTCAGCCGGGCATAGGTGTCGCTGAAACGCTCGAACATGCGGTTGAAGGCGTCGCCAGCACGCGCCGCGAGCGCCGCAACGCGATTGGCCGGCGGCTCGTGCCCGTGCGGCTTCAGCAGCAGCGCGGCCATCGCGGGCGACAGCGTCAGCGACAGCAGGAGCGAGATCAGGGTCGCGGCCGAGATCGTCACCGCAAACTGGTGGTAGAAGGCGCCCGACAGGCCGTTGAGGAACAGGGTCGGCAGGAACACCGCGCACAGCACCAGCACGATCGCGACCAGCGCGCCCGCGACCTCGTCCATTGACGTCCGCGCAGCCTCGAGCGCGGTCATTCCCTTGGCGAGGTTGCGCTCGACATTCTCGACCACGACGATGGCGTCGTCGACCACGATCCCGATCGCCAGCACCAGCCCGAACAGCGACAGGTTGTTGAGCGAATAGCCGACCATCTGAAGCACCGCGAAGGTGCCGATCAGCGAGACCGGAATGGCGATGACCGGGACCACCGCCGCGCGCCAGCGCTGGAGGAAGACGATGATCACCAGCACGACCAGCAGGATCGCCTCGATCAGCGTCTGGCCGACCGCGTCGATCGACTGGGCGATGAATTCGGTCGGATTGTAGATGACCTTATATTCGAGCCCCTTGGGGAAGGACTTGGACGCGGCCTCCATCTCCTTCTTGACCAGCTCGGCCGCGGCCAGCGCGTTCGAGCCCGGCCGCTGGAACACGCCGAGCAGCACGGTCGGCTCGCCCGACAGATAGGTGTTGGAGGCATAGTCGGCCGCGCCGAGCTCGACCCGCGCGACGTCGGACACGCGCACCTGGCGGCCGTCGGAATCGCTGCGGATGATGACGTTGGCGAACTGCTGCGGGTCGGCGAGCCGGCCCTGCGTCTCGACGCTGAGCTGATAGGCCGCGCCGGTCGCATAGGGCGGCTGGCCGAGCGTGCCCGCGGCGACCTGCACGTTCTGCGCACGCAGCGCCGCGACGATCTCGCCCGCGGTGAGGTTGAGCGCGGCAGCGCGGGCGGGATCGATCCAGACCCGCATCGCATAGTCACGCGCGCCGAACAGCTGCACGTCGCCGACCCCGTCGAGCCGCGCCAGCCGGTCGCGGACCTGGGTCAGCGCATAATTGGACATGTAGCCCCGATTGAGCGAGCGGTCGGGCGACACGAGGTTCACCACCATCAGGAAGTCGGGCGAGGTCTTGCGGGTGATGACGCCGAGGCGCTGCACTTCCTGCGGCAGGCGCGGAGTCGCCACCGCGACGCGATTCTGGACCAGCACCTGCGCGGCGTTGAGGTCGGTGCCCTGCTTGAAGGTGACGGTGATCGTCAGCCGCCCGTCGCCGGTCGACTGCGACGACATGTAGATCATGTTGTCGACGCCGTTGATCTCCTGCTCGATCGGCGCGGCGACCGTCTCGGACACGGTCTCGGCCGAAGCGCCGGGATAGCTGGCGTTGACCGTCACCGTCGGCGGGACGATGTCCGGATATTGCGACACCGGCAGGCCGAAATAGGCGATCGCGCCCATCACGGTGATCAGCACGGCAATCACCGCCGCGAAGATCGGGCGCGTGATGAAGAAGCGTGACAGACGCATGGTTGTTCTCCCCGCCGGCACGGGAGGCGCGCCGGACGGCTGGATGAGTTGGTCTTAGCGGGTCGCGAAGGTCGCCGAGCCGGCGGGCGGCGCGGATGACGGTGCCGAAGGCGGCGGCGCCGCGGCCCTGATCGTGCCGGCGCGGACCTCGACCTTCATCCCGGGCATGGCGAGCTGTGCGCCGCTGATGACGATCCGATCGCTGGGCTCGAGCCCCGAGCGGATCACCCGAAGGCCGTCGACCAGCGGACCGGTCACCACCGGGCGCGGCGCCAGGCTGCCGTCGCGCGCCACTACCGTCACCACCTTGCGGGCCTGGTCGGTCGTGACCGCCGCGTCGGGCACCAGCAGCGCGGCACGCGCGCTCCCCGCGGCGAGGCGGAGGTTACCGAACATGCCCGGGGTCAGGAACTGCCGGCCATTGTCGATCACCGCGCGGAGCCGGATCGTCCCGGACCTCGTGTCGAGGCCATTGTCGGTGAAGTCGAGCCGGCCATGCCAGCGATAGTCGGTCTCGTCCTGGAGACGGATCACCACCTCGCTAGGCGCCTCGCCATTCTCCTGGGCGCGGCGGGCCTTGAGGAACAAGGCCTCGGACGCGTCGAAGGTGAAGTAGATGGGATCAAGCGAGTTGATGGTGGTGAGCAGGGTCGCCTGTCCCCCGCCCTCGCCCTGCACCAGGTTTCCGGCGTCGATCCGCCGGTCCGAGATGCGGCCGCTGATCGGCGCGCGGACCTGCGTGAAGCCGACGTCGAGCTGGCGCGACCGGACCCGCGCATCGGCGGCGGCCAGCGACGCCTGCGCGGCCTGGACCCGGGCGCGGAGCCGGTCAACGTCGCTGCGCGACACCGCATCGGCCTCGAGCAGCCGGAGCGCCCGCGACAGATCGGCCTGCGCGAGGCTCAGCTCGCTCCGCGCGCCCGCCACCGCCGCGCGCGCTTCCGCAAGCGCGGCGGTGAAGGGCCGCGGATCGATGGTGAAGAGCAGCTGCCCCTTGCTGACGTAGCTGCCATCCTTGAAATGCACCCCGACGATCGCGCCCGAGACTCGCGGGCGAACCTCGACCGAGCGGCTGGCTTCGAACCGGCCCGAATAATCATCCCACTCGGCGACCTGTCGGACGAGCGGCTGCGCGGCCGTGACTGTCACCGGCGGCGGCGCGGCATTGGCCTCGGGACCGCCGGGGCGCCCGAGCGCGATGCCCGCGACCAAGGCAAGCGGGACGATGCCGAGCGCGAGCTTCTGCTTGGCGTTCAGCCGCGACAGGCCGGCGGGGCGGCGTGCGGGGATCGGATGCTCGTCCATCGTGGGATGCGACGGCGCGTTCATCGGCCGCGGCCCGGACGACGGCTTGCCGACGCGCGCTCGGCGATGCTCGCCTGGATGAGCTCATACTGGTCGAGCGTGAACCCCTCGGCGAGGAAGTCCTGCAGCTCGCTCTTGGGCACCTTCCAGCCTTCCCGCCAAGCGAAGACGGCGACCCGGCGAAGCACTTCGAGGCGCGGATTGGCAAGCCGGTTGGGCCGGGTGATTCCGAACAGGCTTTCGAGCGCGGCGGCGATCCGGCCCGGCTCGCGCAGCGAGGCGATCGTGTCGCGCTCGGCCAATGCGACCACCGACCATTCGAGCGCCGACAGCCGCGCCGGCGCGGCAGGCAGCGCCGTCTCGACGGGGACGAGCCGCGGCTTGGCGGCGGGAGCGACCGGGCTCTGATCGGTCGGCCAGGCGGTGATGGGCAAAGAGGCCATGAGTGATGTCCTTCGAAGGGCGCAGGCCGTCGTTCCCCGAGCGTGCGCGCTCGCGGTGGTCGGGCTGATGAAGAGCGAGCAGCGACGGCGGCTTCGACGCAGGGACGCTGCGTCGGCCTCAGTCAGGCTGCTGGATAAAAAGGGAGGTTCGGGGCCCCGCGTCTAGCGCGGGCCGGGAACCCTGTCGGGCATTCGAGCCATGGGAGCTTTCCTCTGTTCTATACTGAACGGTATATAAACAGGATCAGCCCCGGTCAAGGGTTCTATACCGACCGGTAGCGAATTTTTCGCGCTATCTTCCGGGCCAGAAGGCAACGCTGGTGCGGACCACTTCCTCGAGCTGCGCCTTGGACGCGCCGCTGCTCGCCTGCACCGACATCCCTTGGAGGATCGCGAGGAGATAATTGGTCATCGCCTCGGCATCGGCATGGGCCGGAAGGTCGCCCTCGTCCTTCGCCTGCTGCATGCGGTCGAGCAGCGCCTGGTGCGACGAGGCCCGCCGCGCGACGAGATCGGCCCGGACCGACTCGGCCTCCTGCCCGCAGCTGATCGTGCTGATCACCCGCAGGCAGCCGCGCGGCTCGCACTCGCTGGTCTGCATCTCGAGCGCGCCGGTCAGCAGCCGCTCCGCCACCTCGCGCGAGGTCGGTGCGCTGAGCGCCTCGCCGATATAAGCGAGCTTCTCCTGCTCGTAGAGATCGAGCGCCTTCTTGAAGAGCGCTTCCTTGTTGCCGAACGCCGCATAAAGGCTCGGCCGGGTAATCCCCATGGCCTCGGTAAGGTCGCTCAGCGAGGCGCCGTCATAGCCCTTGCTCCAGAAGACGCGCAGCGCCGCCGCCAATGCCTCGTCGACATCGAACTCGCGCGGCCGGCCTTTGCAGACCTTGGTCATGACGCTTACCATATCGACCGGTATATAAGTCGCCCGCCCGGAAAGTCCAATCCGCAAAGCGGCTTGCGGATGGCTTGCGCCAAGGCCGGATCGGGAGCCATCGACGCTCGCCCGTATCTAGGCGATCGCTCCCGCGCTCTTCCACAGCATGTAGGCAGCGACCACGAAGATCAGGGCGGCAAAAATAGCGCTCAGCTGGCCCGAGCTCGAGAGCCGCCTCGCCGCCCGTGTGCCGGCAACGCTTCCGACGACACCGCCGGCGATGAAGACTCCCGCCAGCACCCAGTCGACGAGCCCCGAGAAAGCATAGTTGGCGGCGGTCGTCAGGCCGAAAGCGGTCACGGCGACGAGGCTGGTACCGACCGCGTTGATCATCGGCATGCCGGTCGAAGCAATGAGGCCGGGCACGATCAGGAAGCCGCCACCGATCCCGAAGAAACCCGAGAAGCCACCGGTGCCGAGGCCAGCGCCGAGCACCTTCCCGGCATTCGAGCGATCACATTGCGCGCCGGCCTCGCCCTCATGCTTGCGACGACGCAGCATCAGGATGCCGACGACGATCATCACGATCGCGAACAGGAAAAGCAGTCGCTGCCCGTCGAAGGCCTTGCCGGCAGTCGAGCCGAAGAAGGCGCCAATGACTCCGGCGCCGGTATACATCAGGCCGCAGCGCCACTTCACCGTCCCGGCGCGGGCATGGTTGGCGAGCCCGGTCGCCGCATTGGCGGCAACCGCCAGGGCGCTCGTTCCGATCGCGACGTGCGGGCTCTGGACGCCGACCAGATAGACCATGAGCGGAACGGCCAGGATCGATCCGCCTCCGCCAACAAGGCCGAGGGTAAAGCCGACGAGGCTGCCTGACAGCAGGCCGAGGACGTATTGGACAGTGTCGAGCATCAGACGGCCGGGCGGTCGGGATCGGCCTTCTCGCCCGCCTGCGACAGGCGCTGGCGGAAGGGCTCGAGGTCATAGCCTTCCTTGGTGGCGATGCCGATCCGCTCGTCGACGGTGAGGTTGGACTGATTGGCAAGGGCCCACAACAGCGCTGCGCGCGTCCCGGAACGGCAGAAGACGGCGATCGGCTTCGGCAGCGTTTCCAGAGCGTCGCGGAATTGAGCGACCTGCTCGTCGGTGATCTGACCCATGACCACGGGGATGTGCCTCGCTTTCAGTCCCTGCCGGGCCGCCGCCGCCTCGAGGTCGGCCCACGCCGGCTGGTCATCGCTTTCGCCATCCGGACGATTGCCAATGATCGAGCGATAGCCGCGCCGGGCAATGTCCGCGATGTCGTCGGCCGACGGCTGAGCCAAGGCAGAGACATTGGGCGTGAGGACAGCGAGCTTCATGGTTCAGTTTCCTTGAATAGCGAGCGCATTGCGTTCGAACGTGAGGCGGTGGGCCGCCATGCCGACAAGCATGGCAGCGACGAACGGGAGGACGCCGGCGGGTGCCAGCGCGAGGGAGGCGATGGCCGGCCCGGGACACAGGCCGGCCAGGCCCCAGCCGATGCCGAACAGTGCGGCGCCGGCGATGAGCTTGCGATCGATATCGGTGCGGTCCGGCAAGGCGAAGCGCTCGCCGAACAGCGGACGGACCATGCGGGCCTGAACCCGCCACGAGATCCCCATGACGAGCACCGCGCCGCCCATGACAAAGGCCAGCGTCGGGTCCCAGGCGCCGAACAGGTCGAGAAAGCCGCGGACGCGGGCGGGGTCGGTCATCCCGCCAAGGGTCAGCCCACCGCCAAAAAGCGCACCGGAGACCAACGGCGGGAGAAGACGGCGGACGAGCTTCATTGCCAGCCTCCCGTCAGGCGGAGGAAGGCGACGGTCAGGATGCCCGCCGCCATGAAGGTGACCGTGGCGATCAGCGATCGCTGCGACAGGCGGCTGACGCCGCAGACGCCATGCCCGCTGGTGCAACCGCTCCCCATGCGGGTGCCGAAACCGACCAGCAAACCGGCGCCGACGAGCACCGGCCACGGCGCGAAATCGGCTTGCGGCTGTCCGGTCGCAGCCGCAAGGACGATGGCACCCAGCGGCAGGCCGATCAGGAACATCCAGGCACTGCTTCGCGACATGCCGCCGTCGGCGAGCCGAATTGCGCGGGCCGTGATGCCCGAAACGCCGGCGATCCGGCCAGCCCCGAGCAGCATCAGCGCTGCCGCGATGCCGATCATCGCCCCACCGACGAGGCCGTGCAGCGGCTGCGCGTTGGCGAGAAACGCGCTCACAGGAGGTTGATCGGCTGCTTGAGGTAGCACACGCCATTATCCTCGGGATCGGGCAGGTGCCCGCCGCGAATGTTCACCTGCAGGGACGGCAGGAGCAGCTTGGGCGTCGACAGGGTCGCGTCCCGCTGGGTGCGCATCGCGACGAAGTCCTCCTCGCTGACACCTTCGTGGATATGGACGTTGCCGCTGCGCTCGGCGAGCATGGTGGTCTCCCACGCATAATGGTCGCGCCCGGGTGCCTTGTAATCGTGGCAGATGAAGACACGGGTCTCGTCTGGAAGCGTCATCAGGCGCCGCACCGAGCGATAGAGCTGCCGGGCGTCGCCGCCGGGGAAATCGGTGCGGGCCGACCCGAAGTCCGGCATGAAGATCGTGTCGCCGGTGAACAGCGCATCGCCGACGACATAGGCCATGTCGGCCGGGGTGTGGCCCGGCACGTGCAGCGCGATCAGCGTCAGGCCGCCGATATCGAGCAGGTCGCCATCATCGAGCAACCGGTCGAACTGCGATCCGTCGCGGGCAAATTCGGTGCCCTCGTTGAAAATCTTCCCGAAGACACCTTGCACGGTGACGATCTCGCGTCCGATGGCGATCTTCCCGCCGAGCTTCTCCTGGAGGTAGGGCGCCGCCGACAGGTGATCGGCGTGGGCATGCGTCTCGAGGATCCAGTCGACCGTCAGGCCCTGCTCCTCGACATAGGCGATGATCTGGTCGGCGCTGTCGAAACTGGTGCGACCCGACGCCTGGTCGAAGTTCCAGACGCTGTCGATGATCACCGCGCGCGCCGTCGCTTCGTCGCTAACGACATAGCTGACGGTGAATGTCGCCTCGTCGAAGAAGGCCTTCACCTGCGGCGCAGGGCTTTGCCCCCGAACAACGTCGGCGACCTGCGCGACAGCGCGGTCGATGTGGCGGTCATTGGTCATCGGCAATGCTCCCCAAAGGTTCTGAAGTGCCAAGTTCCGGACAGAAAAGGTCATGGAGCAGCGCAAGGACCTGCTGCGCCTTCGGATCGCAGATACGGTAGAAGACGGCCTGCGCCTCCTTTCGCGTGGCAACGAGCCCTTCCTCGCGAAGCTTCGCGAGATGCTGGGAGAGCGCTGACTGACCCAGCCCGACGCGGTCCTGCAGCTGGCTGACCGAAAGCTCTCCCTCGGTCGCAAGGTGACAGAGGACGAGAAGCCGGCATTCGTTCGCCAACGACTTCAGGAGACCGACAGCCCGTTCGGCCTGAGCCCCGAATTGCGCGAGGTGAAACGATTCCATGCCACTCTCCATAAGGAGTAGCTTAATTAGTATATTCTAATTTGCTTTACTATGGGTCGCTGCTTCGCATCTCCGACGGGGAGTTTCGTCCGCCGATAATGCGAGGGGGTCACGCCGAACCAGCGGCGGAAAGTGCGCCAGAAACTCGGGCGGTCAGGGAAGCCGAGCAGCCCGGCGATGTCGGACAAGGCGATGGTTCGGTTGCCGAGCAAGGTCACCGCACGGCGCCGACGTTCGGCATCAACGATCTCGCGGAAGCTCGTCCCCTCGCCGTGAAGCATCCGGACCAATGTCCGCTCCGACTGTTCGAGTTCGTCGGCGATCTGCTTGAGGCGCGGGACCCGATGTCCATTGAGGTGGATTCCGACCAGCGAAAGGACTCTCGCGCCCGCGGTCGTCCCGGCCGCGTCACGCGGCGCTTGAAGCCGCTCCGTCACCAATGCCCACAAATCTTCTTCGTAGGACGGGTTCGGGCGGTCGAGGGCCTCGGCGGCAATGATGATCCGGTCGTCTCTCGCGCCGAACACCACCGGACAGTCGAGCGTGGCGGCGAAGTCGTTCTGGCGAGGACCGCTTAGGCTGGTCTCGATCCGCGCCAGTTCGTGCAGCGGCGTGCCGGTCGCCTCCACGATCGCATGGGTCAGCCCGAGGATCCCAAGCGCGTGGCAGCCGAAAAGATGGCCCGTGAGGAAATCCGAATGAAGCCGAAGGCCGCCCTCTCCGCCCGCGCGGAAGAACCGCGCTGCCATGTGCGGGGTCAGCCGGCTGTGGATGATCGCCCGCGCTTCGAGCGCCTCACCAAGGGTCGGCGCGGCGCGGAAGGCGAGCGCGGACAGGGGATAGAGGCTGGCCATCGGGAAGCGCCGGATGCGCACCGCAAAATCGAACGGATCGATGCGGTCGTAGATGTTGGCGAGAGTGCGAAGGTCATCGGCGATGCTGATCGTGCGCGGAAAGCGAATTCCCGGCGGAAGCGCGGTCCCCTCGACCAGCCATTCGGGCCACCCGAGCGTCTCGCCGAAATAAGCGGTGACCACAGGCCGGACCTCGCGCGAAGCAAGGGGACCGAAGGCCTCGATCGCCCGCCGCGCATCTTCGCGGCATCGTTGCTCATCCGCGACCGCCTCGGCGCTGCGAATGGCTCCCTCAACGCCCATATCGTCCCCCTGGGCCTGTTCCCGATTCGGCGGCGGGAAGGGCGCAAGGGTCCTGCGCGAGCGATACGGAGTCAACGTGGACGGAAGTTCAGGTGGCGCGTTTTGCCAATCGTCTGGCGGGACTTGGCAATGGCCGAGCGGCGCCAGATCGGCCACTCTGCTGCCCGCAACAACGGTGTCCAGGAGTGGTCGCGATGGGCCGAGCTTACCCCCTGTTCCTGGCGGTCGTCGCCCTCGCCGCCTGCGGCCAGGCGCGCGACGAGGCTGTCAGGAACGACGGCAATGTCGCGGCGGCGCCCGAATCCGTCGCCCCTGAACCCGGTGACGGCGACAACCAGGGTGACAGCAAGGTCGCCGGGACCGACTATAATGCGACCGCCGAGATTCCTTGCGCCGGGGTGAAGGGCGGTGGCCCGACCTGCCCGGCGGGCGTCACCCGCGGCCCCGACCAGATCGCGGTCGAGGTCACCATCCCCGGCGGCAAGCGAACCTTGCTGTTCGACGGCAAGGGCAAGTTCGTCACTCACAGCAGCAGCCAGGCCGATGGTTCGGCTGCGCTAGACAGCGCGGGCAAGCGCGAGGGCGACTGGCAGGTCATCACCGTCGGCAGCGAAACCTATCGCGTGCCCGACGCTTTCCTCCTCGGCGATTGAGGCCCTCATGCGCTTAAGGCATCTCGCGACCACAGCTGCAATCCTGCTGCTCGCGCCCACCGCAGCACAGGCGCAAGGCCAACCGGCTTCCTCGGCGGTCGAGTTCGCGCGTAAGGCCGAGGCGCTCAAGCCCGGCCAGTGGGTCTGGGCCCCGGCGATCGCGCCTTCGGGGCCGGTGCTCGTCTTCGTCGACCTCAAGCGCCAGGTCGCGACCGTCTATCGCAACGGGGTGCGGATCGCGGTCACCACCGTGTCGAGCGGCAAGCCCGGCTACGAGACACCGGTCGGCATCTTCACCATCCTCCAGAAGGATGCGACCCACCGGTCGAAGACCTACAACAATGCCGCCATGCCCTTCACCCAGCGGCTGACCTGGCGCGGGGTCGCGCTGCACGCGGGCGGGCTTCCCGGCTACCCCGAAAGCCACGGTTGCGTGCACCTTCCGATCGAGTTCGCGCGGCGGCTGTTCGGCACCACCAGCATGGGCGGGACGGTGATCGTCAGCGGCGATGCCTGGCAGATCAGCGCGGCGCCCGAAACCAGCGTCCTCGCAGCCACCGACGCTGCCGGGCGACCGACCGAGCATCGACCGCTGCCGCCGGGCGAGGCGAGCCGCTGGGAGCCGGCCAAGGCGCCGTCGGGCCCGGTGTCGCTGATCGTCAGCCGCACCGACCAGAGGCTGATCGTGCTCCGCAACGGGATCGAGATCGGGCGCGCGCGGGTCAATGTCGCCGGCACCGACACGGGCACGCACGTCTATACATACGCCGGCATGGTTGCGGGCGAGCGCAAGTGGATGGTCGCCGGTCTCCCCGGCCATGACGGCGCGCCTGCCGGTCCCGTCAGGCCATGGGCGCTCGAAGGCATCGACGTGCCGCCCGACTTCCTCGCCGCGGTCCGCTCGATCCTCACGCCGGGCGCGACCATCCTCGTCACCCAGGCGAAGGTGCTTCCCTCCAACAGCGGGCAGAGCCTGACCGTCCTTGCCAGCAAGTAGGTTTGCGATGGCGTGAAATGCCAATGCCTTGGCGGCAAAAGCCAAGAACCCTTGGCAGCAATCTCTGACATGATGCTCGGGTGCGAAGGACTCGCCCGGGGGGCGCTGAGGACGGGAGCTGCCATCATGACGACGTATCGCAGGCTAAGCGTGGGACTGACGGCCGGGCTGGCCCTGCTGGCGAACCCGGTGATCGCCGCGGCGGCCGACCCGCTCCCGGGATCGGTCCGCGATCTCGTTGGGGTGCGGGCGAGTTCGGGCGAAAGCACGCTCGAAAATCGCGGCTTCACCATGATCAGCGGCGCGACCAGAAACGGGCAGAAGCTCGGCTACTGGTGGAACGGCAACACCAAGGAATGCATCCGGACCGCGACCTCGGACGGAGTCTACAGCCAGATCGTCGTCGCGCCCAAGCAAGATTGCGGACAGCGCAGCGGCGACAAGGGCGCGGCGATCGCGGTCGGCGTCGGCGCGGCGGCGCTGATCGGCGCCCTTGCCCTGTCCCACAAGAGTCACGACCACGACAACGACCGGCATTATGGCGACTCGGTCAGCGAGAGCCAGTATGAGCGCGGCTATCGCGACGGGCTCTACAGCCAGAGCTACCACAATTACGACCGCAGCTCGGCCTACACCTCGGGCTATGAGAATGGCGTGCGCGCCCGTGGCGAGGAGACCAGCTACCGCAGCCACAATCACTTCGGCGGGGGCTACAGCAACTTCGTCTACGTCAACGATCTCAATGGCGGCGACCGTCACTACGTGATGGGCCAGCTCTCGAGCCGCGGCTTCGTCCAGCGCGACAACAAGAAGACCGACGACGGTCGCTACATGACCTACTGGAGGGCCGCCTCCAACCAGTGCATCATCGTCCACAGCAACGATGGACGGGTGAACAACATCGAGTCCACCTCCGCGCAGACCTGCCGCTTGTGAGCGGCGGCGCGCCGCCCCGCTGACACAGACCGATCCGTCCCGTTTCGAGGAGAACAGCCATGCGCGTTTCCGCTCCCCATCTGCTGCGCTGGCTGCCCGCCGCAGCCGCACTCGCCTTCGCCTTCCCCGCCGCCGCGCTGGTCCCGATGCAGGCGGTGGTCTTCCCCGCCGGCAAGACGAGCGCGACCATGCTCGGCTCGATCAAGGGCCAGAATGCGCGCGACTATATGGTCCGGCTGGGCGCGGGCGACCGGCTGAGCGTAACCCTCTCGCCGAGCAATCGCTCGACCTACTTCAACCTGCTTCGCCCCGACAGCGAGGAGGCACTCTACAACAGCTCGGTCGAGGGCAGGAACAGCTGGTCGGGCGCGGTGCCCGAGACCGGCGCCTATCGCGTCCGCATCTACATGATGGGCGCGGCGGCCGACACGGGCAAAAGTTCGATCTACACGCTCAAGGTCGCGGTCGGGATGAACCTCGGTGGCAGCGGATCAGGCGGCGGCAAGGCCTCGCTATCGGATCTTGCCGGGGTCAACGACATCCGCGCCATCGACATGATGAGCGAGAAGGGCTTCCGCGACGTCGACAGCTTCTCCTCGGGCAACACCCGCTACGGCATCTTCTGGCGCCCGCAGTCGCGCCAGTGCGTGCAGCTGACCTTCGCCAACGGGCGAGTGGAATCGGCCAACGACATCGGCACTCATCCCAAGTGCCGCTGACGGCAGGGACCATGACGGCAGGAGACTGACCGATGACGCGCACGGCCCTCGTCCTGATGCTTGCCGGCACGATGCTGGCCTCCCCGGCGACGGCGGCGACGCAGGCCTCCCCTGCCCCCGCCCGGGCGCTGATCGGGACCTGGGGCGTCGACCCCGCCGGCATGTCGAAGACGGTGCGGCCGGGCGACGACTTCTACGCCTATGTCAACGAGGCCTGGCTCAAGGACGCGAAGATCCCGGCCGGGTTCGCCTCTTCCGACACGTTCCTCGCGGTCTACTTCGCCAACGAGCAGAAGCTGCGCGAGATCATCACCTCGCTCACCTCGGCGCCGCAGCAACCCGGCAGCGACGGGCAGCGCGTCGCCGACCTTTATCACAGCTATGTCGACGTCGGCCGGCTCAACCGGCTCGGGCTTGGCCCGATCAGGGCCGACCTCGCCGCGATCGACGCCATCACCGACAAGGCCGGCGCCGCGCGCGCCATGACCATTCCCTGGCAATCGGGCCTGATCGAGGCGGGCGTGCTCAACGACGCCTTCCGCTCGGACGCCTATATCGCGACGGTCGCGCAGGGTGACACCACGCTTCCCTCGGCCGACTTCTACCTGAAGGACGGCGCGCCCTATGACGGGGTCCGGACCGCCTTCCGGACCTACCTGACCGAGGTGTTCCGCCGCGCCGGCTATTCGGAGCCCGAGGTCCGCGCCGGCCGCGTCCTCGCGCTCGAAACCGAAATTGCCCGTCGCAACTGGACCGCGCTCGAACGGCGGGACTCGCGCCGGACCAACCACAACATGACCATCGCGGAGCTCAAGGCCTATGCGCCGGGCTTCCCGTGGGACGTCTACTTGAAGGCCCGCGGTTTCGACCGGGAGCAGCGGATCAACGTCTTCGCCGACACCGCGGTGCAGAAGCTCGCCGCTTTGTTCGACGCGACCCCGCTCGACGCGCTCAAGGACTATCTCGCCTTTCACGCCATCAACGAATGGGCGCCGGCGCTGAGCGAGGATTGGCAGAAGCTGCAGTTCGGCTTCAAGTTCACCACTCTTGCCGGGGTCACGACGATGCGACCGCTCGAAGCCCGGGCGGTGATGATGGTCGGGGACCGGCTAGGCGACCCCCTCGGGCGGATCTATTCCAAACGCTATTTCCCGGCCGCCTACCGCGCCCAGGTCAATGAAATGGTGGGCTATATCCGCGACACCTTCGACCGCCGCATCGGCGCGCTCGACTGGATGGACGCCCCGACCAAGGCCGAGGCCAAGTCGAAGCTCGCCGCGGTCACCTATGCCATCGGCTTTCCCGATCGCTGGCACGACCTCTCTTCGGTCGCGATCCGGCCGGACGATCTCGTCGGCAACCTCAAACGCATCAAGGACTGGGAGCATTCCGACGAACTGGCCAAGCTCAAGGAGAAGCGCCGGACCTGGGAATTCCCCTACACGACCTTCACGGTCAATGCGGGCTACTCGCAGTCGAACAACTCGATCACCTTCCCTGCGGGCATCCTCCAGCCGCCGATCTTCGATCCCTATGCCGACCGGGCGGTTAATTTCGGCGCGCTGGGCGCCGTGATCGGCCATGAATTCGGGCACGGCTTCGACGACCAGGGCAGCCGCTCGGACGGCAAAGGCCAGCTGCGCGACTGGTGGACCGCGGGATCGCGCACCGAGTTCGAAAAGCGCACCGCGATGCTGGTCGACCAATATGGGAAATATGAAGTGGTCCCGGGCGTGTTCATCAACGGCCGCCAGAACCTCGGCGAGAATATCGGCGACCTCGGCGGCGCCAGCATCGCGCTCGACGCCTATCGCCATTACGTGACCGACAAGCTCGGCGGCAAAGCCCCGGTGATCGACGGCTTCACCGGCGAGCAGCGCTTCTTCCTCGCCTGGGCGCAGCAGTGGCGCAACGTCACTCTGCCCGAGGAAGCGCGCCGCCTCACCCTCACCGACAATCACAGCCTCGGCCAGTTCCGGACCAATGGCGTCGTCCGCAACATGGACGCCTGGTACGAGGCCTTCGGGATCAAGCCGGGCGACAAGCTCTACCTCCCGCCCGATCAGCGCGTCCGGATCTGGTGAACCGCCGGACCGGCGGTCAGTTCTTGCGGTCGCCAGTGACCGCCGGCTTGCGCTCCTCGGCGAACAGGGCGCGATGCACGATCCCCCCGAGCAGCCCGCCGACGAGCGGCGCGACCCAGAACAGCCACAATTGCTGAAGGGCGAGACCGCCGACGATCAGCGCCGGGCCCGTGCTCCGCGCCGGATTGACCGAGGTGTTGGTGACCGGAATGCTGACGAGGTGGATGAGCGTCAGCGCGAGCCCGATCGCGATCGGCGCGAACCCCGCCGGCGCGCGCCCGTCGGTCGAGCCGAGGATCACGATCAGGAAGCCCGCGGTGAGCACGACCTCGGCGACCAGCCCCGAGACCAGCGAATAGCCTCCCGGGGACCCCTCGCCATAGCCGTTCTGGGCCAGGCCGTTCTGCGCGAGGTCGAAACTCGCCGCCCCGCTGGCGATGAAGAACAGGATATAGGCCGCGATGATCGCACCCACGACCTGCCCGACGACATAGGGCAGGATGTCGCGGCCGGGGAAGCGCCCGCCGGCCCATAGCCCGACCGTCACCGCCGGGTTGAAATGCGCGCCCGAGACGTGGCCGACGGCATAGGCCATGGTCAGCACGGTCAGCCCGAAGGCGAGCGACACGCCGAGCAGTCCGATCCCGACCCCGGGGAAAGCGGCGGCGATCACCGCGCTCCCGCAGCCGCCGAAGACGAGCCAGAAGGTGCCGAACGTCTCGGCGGCGATCTTGCGGAAATCCGTCATGGTCCGGCCTCCATCCTGTCGGGAAGCGGGACCTGCACCACCGCGCAGGCTATCGCGTTCACCCGCGACGACTATGCCAGCATCGACGCCGCGCTCGCTTTGACAATTACGGCCACATCATTGCCATTTCGCGCCACGCCCGCGCGCTCTTCGAGAGGTCTGGCTCATGCCTCGGCTCCCCTTTAGCGAAATGCGGCGAGCGCGGAGGCAGGCCAACAGCTCCAGTGGTTTCCGCTGAGATGCTGGCTGGGGCGGCAGGATTTTAAGCCGCTGCCAACCGTCAAACTAAGTGTTTGAAACTATTCGACTCGGCACTGCGAACGGATCGATATTGTACCATTCGAAGGCATCAGGCGCAAGTTCCGCCGCCAAGCGAGGCAGTCGGCAAAGGGGCTAAGCTTAGCGCCAAGCGGGGGTGCCGAACGTGGGGTCCCGGCAACCGCAGCAAGGGGGATACTACACGGACCGGTGGCGCGCCGGTCTCTGTCCCGCACTCTCGAGGACACGACCCGTGGCCCTCGCAGAACCGTACGTGTCCACAGGCGACGGTCAGTTTTCGCTGTCAATTTGGAGCCCTTGCCTGTTCAGATTGGATCGCTCGACGACTTACACGTGCCCACCGACAGCTGAGACCAGTCTTGATGCTAGCTCTGACGGGGATCGGAATAAGCAAGTCCGGCCAAGGCGCTGGCGTTTTTCAGCGCGTCCAGAATGACCCACAAGCTGACGTTTACGGCAGCAGCGAGTCGACCAAGATCCGGACGTTTAATTGACAGAAGCCAACAGCTTTCACGCGGCTGGCTGAAGGTTCCGAAGGTGGTGTAATCGCCTCCATCAGTACGGCCATTTAAGCCGACCGGTTTGTTTCCCCGCTCGCTCTCTCGAAGTTCTTCAGGTCCGCATGCTCTCGATCCATCCGGCCGCGCCTCGGTCGGGCGACTTGTAGATTGCAGCCCACTCACCGTCCTCGTTGAGCATCGACACCTCCCAATGTGCGAAGCCGGTAACGTTGCGTGAGTCTGGCTCGATCTGCTCATTGAGCAGGGTAATGTAATGCAAACTTGAGTGCCGCTGGCTGATCCCCACAATACCGATATTGGTGCCCTCTACCGCAAGCAGGCCCGCTGCCTCACGAGGATCGACGGCATACAGGTCAATTGACTGTCGGCTGCCTGGGTCGACGAAGATGTTGTAGTCGCTTGTGAGAAGCCCCCTTCGACCACTCAATACTTCAAGGTCAGCGAACTGAAAGGTTCCTGAGGTCAAATCGACAGCCACGCTGAATTTGTTGACGACCCCGATGAAGAAGCTGGGGTCAGATGTGGCTCTAGCGAAGAAGAACTCCCCCGGCTTGCCGTCGGACAATCGACCTCCCGCAAGCGCTTTCAAATTGATCAAGGAAGTCGCCTTTCCTTACCCACGACGACGGAAGCGATAGCCGCTTCTACGGCGGGCGAGCCCGCGTTCATGCAGCTTGTCTTGCAACAGGGCGGTGAGCCTGTCTTGCCAGTTGTCCCGGTGCTCTACGCGGTCGAAGTGGGCGTCCTGATCCCGCAGAAGGTCCAACCGCGAGCGCCGGGAGACCTCATCCCAGTTCTGATAAAGCAGATAGACGGCGTTGCCATACTTCAGGTTCTCGAACACCACGAGGTCATCGGCGAACTGTGCACCGAAATAGGTGCCGAAGCCCCCTTGACCTTGAACGTAGTTGCGGGGCTGAAATTGCTCGAATAGGCGCACCCGCTCACGAACGTGGTGCTCGAAGTCAGGTGCATCACCGCGCCGTCCAGCGCCGGTGAGCCGCGCCACAATCTCGTCAGCGCTTCCGGGCGGAAAGATCAGCCAGTCCAAGTGAACAGTCGCCATGTAGTCTCGCGCCGTGGCATCGCTGGCGAACACTCCGGTCGCTCCTGTGTTCTCTTGGAGCACGTTGATCGACCAGAGAAGCATAAGTTCAAACTCCGGCATCGAGCGGCTGAGGATCGGAGCCAGCGTGAACTTAAGCACGATGTGCTCGCCGCCCCGGTCCTCAAGCACGACCGGATCGATGGTCATGCCCTGCGGCTCGAACACTTGATGCTGATAAACTTTCTTGGTCCACGACCGCATTGTCCAGCCGTTCCGTGCGCCGTCACCGAAGTTAGGTGACTCGAAGGTCCACGTTTTATCGACCATGGGCCAATCAGTGCGCTTGCGGTCCCAACCGAAGGCATTCCGCTCCGACCACTTCCCCGCGTCGGGGCGAGGCGACATAGGCCCGGAGGTTACAACCCCCGACGCGTTAACGCTCAGCCCCAAGTGACTATAGAGTCCGGACTGTACATCAGCCCTCGACACCTTTTTCGTTGCTGCAACGACCACCAGATCGCTGTCGATCTTACCCAGTGCCTCCCGAACGGAGGCAGGGATGTCACGATAGTTGCTCTTCCAAGGAAACGGTCTCGCCATGTCCTGAACCCTGTTGTTGCCCACCGTGAGAACAGATGGGGACCGAGAGGGCGAGTTCAAGAGCGGTAATCAGGCGTGCCGCTTGGCAAATCGCAGCGTCTGGTCCGTCCTGACCAACTGAATTGATCGCCATGGGGCAGATGCGAGCGTCTGCCTCGAAGAGATCGCGTTGGCACGCTCGAGATAGCATATGGCACTGTTCAGGCGCCGCGGCTCCCAGCCGAGCTCCTCGGCTAGTGCGGCTGTCTGGGTCACCCGCTCACTGCCATTCACCATTCGATTGGCAACAGTCCGCGCGTCAGCTGCCGGGCTGAAGGGCATGAACGCTTCGTCGAACTCGACGAACAGGGCCGGAGTGGGCGAGAAATAGCCCCGCACATTCATCTCTCTCAGCAGCCCCCCTTCAGCGAGATCCAAGAGGCCAACGCGAATGTCTTCCTCGTCAAGCTCCAGCGCCTCGATCAAGGTATCGAGTTGAACCACCGGATCGGACAGCATCGCGTGCTTGCTGGTCGTCACAATATGCCGGCCTATCGACACTGCCGCGTCTGACCAGCCAGCCAGGCTCTCTGGCGCTGACTGAACGTAACTCGGCTTGGCACCGACCGGCGGCTTGCGGCTGACCCCGTGCAAGCGATCAAGCAGGCCTTTACGGTCCGCCTCATTTGTCGGATCTAGCTTGAGGTACAGCATGGACTGCAGGAAGGGCGAGAGCTGGCTTGTGTCGAGTCTAACTACCACTGGGACGAAGCGGCTCTTTCCTCCCACTTGGCTGACCAGCCCAACGTCGATCTCCTTGGCCACCCAAGGCTTGTTGATCGAGGTTTCGGTGAGAACGACGACGAAGTGAGACATGGAGCCCAAGCCCTCTTCCATCTTCTGGCGGAGGCTGTCGCCCGGCTCGATCTCCCACTCGTCGAACCAGACATCGATGCCATTCGCCCTGAGATATGCGGCAATCGGGCGAACCATCTCCTTGTCTTCGCTCGCATGCGCCAAGTAGATTTTGGGATGCTCCAGAGCCTCAGCTGCGCTCACTTGCTCCACCTCACCAACGCCTACCCCCAATCGCTTCTCCAAAAGCCTCGCGAACGCCGGTGAGCCGCTTGTCCGCACGATCAACTTGGTGCCGGCGCGATCCACAAAGACATCCGCATGTTTCCCGGTCTCTGGGTCGACAATGGACGCAGCCGCGCCCCTGACCTTGTCGCTCATTGCTGAGACCGCGGCCTCCATGAACCTGCTCTTTAGATCGGCCGCAAATGTTGCGGCATCGAATGGGCGACCGTTATACGTCACCTTCACCATCAGGCATGTGCCCGGACGTAGCGACGAAGCTCAAGCACGTCCTCATCGATGAGCGAAACGCCCATGGTTGAATACTCGTTCTGAATGACCTGGCGGACCCGCCGCTGATCGAAACAGGGCAGCAGCAACGAATAAGCCGGGTTGAAGCGACGCCGTGGCCAACCTGAAGCCTCTTCCAGCCGACGGGTGCTACCACCCAATTCCGGCTCGTCGATAAGTAGCCGCGCTAAGACAACGGAGTCCTCGACTGGATCATGTCCAGTGATGGCGGCGTCGCACGCGACAAATAGGTCGTTAGTAGTCCGGACCCGTGGCAGCTGAGCGTTGATCGCTGGAGTCAGCTCCACCAAGCCTTCCGATTTCAACTCAGCCAAAGCAAAGCTCAGAGTCTTTCTGGTCTCGTCTGGGAATGCCTTAAGCAACTCATCGTCGAAGTGCCCCGGAAGCCCGTCTGTGCACTGTTCCGCCAGGTATCGGCCAACATTGTGTGCCAATGGACTGAGGTGATCGTACACGGAGGCTCCTTCGTGGCATGTGGAATTAAGGCCGTGCGCGCAGAGACGAACAGGCCTCAGGCGCGCTACCGGCACAGTCCCAAGCTAAGTAGCAACGCCCTCCGCTTCAATGCAGGCCCGGCTGTTGCGCCGCTTGCTAGCTGCTCCAGAATCGAGCGCTAAAATTGTTCAGGTCCC
The DNA here is from genome assembly GCF_058313385.1 of Sphingomonas sp. SP2. Classification (NCBI taxonomy): domain Bacteria; kingdom Pseudomonadati; phylum Pseudomonadota; class Alphaproteobacteria; order Sphingomonadales; family Sphingomonadaceae; genus Sphingomonas; species Sphingomonas sp. SP2. Next base: position 2,077,056 of record NZ_JBZFLD010000001.1, read on the forward strand.
CGGTTGCGCTGTCAGTCACAACGTCGAAGATTGGGGGAATCTTCGTGATCTCCCCGCCGCTCTTAAGGTACTCGCGAACGGAGCTCAGAGCCAACAGGCGCAGGTGGTCCCAACTGGCGTAAAGCTTATTCTGAGCGTCTTCCTCAACCTTCCAGCGCGGCGGCTTGCGCTTAGGCGCGGGCACCATGAGGTCCGGCTGGGTTTTAACATTATGACGAAAAACAATGCTGCCGCTCATCCATTCCGAGTCCGGACGGTCTCGCCACCTGTAACTAACCCTGACCTCCAGTCGCGAGGTGAACGTCCGCAATGGCAGGAGAGGACCGTCCACCTCAAGTAAGGCTCGTTCCTTGTCCTCCTCGGAGAGGCGCTCCTTGCTGTCCCGGACCGCGTAATAGAGATCCATGCCGGATCGTCGGACAACCGACGACGCATCAGCGCGCTTGCGATCGGATTTGGCTTGATTGACGGCCTGGAGAGCTGCGTCGAGGCGCGCTAATCGACTTCGAACATAGTCGCCGCATGCGGCCAGTCCGAGCGCATGCAGATCTCCTGAGCGAAACTGGGAGATAGCTACCTCGATTTCCTCCCGCACTCTGCCGAGATCAATGGATCGTAGCCCAACAGCGTCTGATGGGTGGAAGTAGATGCCGTTCATTTCTTCACTCTGGTTTTCCGTGTCCACGCATAGGCTGGCGATCGGCAGCTGTCACAGCTTCGATTAGTTCGAAAATGGGCAGCCTACGTGTTTCTAGGTCGTTCGTTTCGCGCCCCACCGTCACGGATGGGCGCTGAGCCGTCTGCCGGCTCTCGCACGGGCAGACGTCTGCTTTCTGCTTATGTAGCTCGAAAGCGGCCATTCCGCTTTCCACCAGGAATGCAAGGCTCCACTCCAGGACCGCGCCAAGGCCTCCGTCTTCGAAGCGCCCTTTTTTGTTAACTAATTAGCAGAGCTGATCAATCAGCACCGCCCCCCTCACAGTCCTTGGTTGACCCTTTTGTAACAGCCGCAGAGTATTGGGTTCTGGATTAACACCGGGGGCTGGGATGGCGTTGTTGTTGTTCGACGAAGTGCTGGGCAACGCTGCACCGGTCGGTGTAGTGCGGCGCGTAGCGCCGCGAATGACTGTACGGGAGCTCATCCGCCATCGGGTTGAGCTTGAGGTCGAGCGCCAGCAGCAGATGGCAGACGTGCGCGCGACACTCCCGAGCGCTGCCGAGCGGACACTCAATCCGCACGGTGCTACCGGCGGTTTCGGAGCGATGTTCGCGCCACCGGGAAAGGATCTTGAGGCGCTGGTCGCGGCCGCAGAAGAAGGGTTCGCGCGTGCCCGCTTCGTCTTGTTGCTCGACGACGCCCAAGCCGAGAACCTCGACGAAGAGATAGACATCGGCACGACGGCGCGGGCGACGTTCCTCATCCTCACCCCGCTTCAAGGGGGCTAGGCATGATCTTCGGAAAGCTCGTTCGTGCCGTGTTCGGCGCTGAAGAACTTATGCCTCGCGCCAGAGGCAGCGTGCGTCCCGAGGACGTCATCAACGTGCCGTTTCCGGCCCTACGAGATCTGTTCCACAGCCGCTACTACGCAGGACCTCCCGCTGACCGTGATGAGGAGCGCCGCCAACGCGAGAAGGCGATCGGCGCCGCGCTGGGCATGAACGAGACCGAGGTCATCTCGCAACTGCTGCTCCGAGCGCCCTTGCTGGAGATCCTCAAGGGATCGGTTGACGGTCAGGGCCGGTTCCATCTCGCGCAAGTCTTCGACGCGGCGCTGATGGCGGGCTGGCAACGCGCTTTCGGCGATCCGCGCGGGGCCGCGCAATTCTCCGAACGACAATTGGCGGACTGCTTGCGCGGGTTGCAACTGACCCTCCTTCAGAGCGGTGCGACGACACATGGCTCCGCCGGGCAATGGGTCCGCCCGCTGATCGCCCAGGCGGGTCGCATTCAGAAAGCGGGCATGCGCCAAGCGCTCATCGACTTTCTGGACGGCTTGGTCGGCAAGGCCACGTTCGCCCGTAACAATGCGGTCGCACTGGCGCTCGAGCTTTTGCCGGCCGCCGGGCTTGATGCGCGGGACGTTCCAGCGCTTCGTAAGACACAGGGCGAGATTGCGAGGCGTGATGCGATCCGAGAGCGCATCCTTGATGATTGCCCTCCGTTGCTGCGCGAGGCCGTCGCTGCGGTCCTCGATGGGGACGTGGTGATCGCCTCCCACCGGATGGCGAGCGCGGCCAAGCACCCGGCGCTGGAGGCAATCAAGACCTCCAAGCCGACCGACCGTGGTGCCATGCTAGTCGCGCTGCTCGACATCCTCGAGCGTCAGAAGGAATATGGTATCGAGCGCTGGGGACAGATGGTCCGCAGACATGGAAGCTATACTCTCGATACCGCCACATCGACGTTGAACGCGTTCGGGCACATCTTGGGGACGCTGGTTGGACGCGGCGTCATCGTGACAGACCTTGACCGCGAAGCAGCCCGCTTCGTCGCGCATGTCGCGCAGCACCATTATATCGACATCGGCGGTAAGCCGATCCTTGCTTGGCTGTTCGAGGCTGGACGCGGCGCGCCCAATGGCCGGCTGGTCGCTGCGCTTCGCAAGGAACTCGCCACACGGCAGAGCCTGTTCATCAATGACAAGATCCGTGGTGCGATCGAGGATTTCCTTCGTGATCTCCCTGCGGCTCCGAGCGTCACTCGGTCCTCCTCGGCCCTGGGGCCAGGCTTCGGACGAAAGGGGATGGTCGCGAGCAGCCCCGGTGAAACAGCCGCCCTGCCCGGACTGCAGCCGATCGTTCTTCCACGGTTCGAACTAGGTCAATGGGATGCGCGCGCGACTATCGGGCGGCACTTCGACAATTTTCTCGACGTCCGGCTCTACGATCGAACGCATCGTGAGTGGCTGGAGCAAATGGCAAGGATCCACCAGGCGGTAGTCGCATCGGGTCAGACCGAACCCGCTCAAGTGCGGGAGACGATCGCCAGCGCTGCCCGCGCGCAAGGCATCAAGCTGACGATGGGGTCGGATCGCTGGCATCCTGGCGAGGCCATTGCGCTTGCCGCCAGTCTCCACACGCGTTCCGAACTTCTCGCCCCCTTCGTGCTTGCCAATGCCGAGTCCGCCCGCGCGATCAGCAAGCAAGCAGCGGGCATCGCCAGCAAAGCCACTCCACCGGCCAAGTGGCTGACAGAGCTCCGCGCCGCGGCGGCAGCTATCGACCCGGCCGAGTTGCGGACCTTCTTCGATCAGTTGGTCGCGGCACCGATCGTTGGCTTCAACTGGCAGGTTGGATTGACCGACGTCTATCATCGCGCCCTCATCTACCTTGTCGCCGACGAGGATCCCTCATGGCTCGGCCCGCGCCTCGCCGAATTCGCCCTGAAGCGCTGCTACGTCACCGAAGCTGGCGTGGGCATCCGCGCCGAGAAGCTAGGCAATGCCTGCCTGTGGGCCCTGGTCCGCATGAAGGAAGGCGCGGGGGTACCCTATCTGGCGCGCATTCTCGCGCGGACGAAATATCCCAAGGTCAGGTCGAAAATCGATGCCGCGCTCAACGAGGCCGCTGCCGCTACCGGGCTGACCCGTGGGGCGCTCGACGAACTCTCCGTCCCGACTCACGACCTTGAGGCGGGCGGTCGCCGAACTGTCTTCCTCGGCGGAGGCTCGGCCGAATTGCGCGTGGTCGGCGCCCGCGACGTGGCCATCGCCTGGACCTCGGAGGACGGCAAGCCGCTCAAATCACCCTCGGTAGCCATGAAGGCGGACAAGGTCGCGCTCAAGGCGGTCAAGGAGGCGGCAAAGGAGATCGAGGCCGACCTCGGCACACAAGTGGTGCGGCTGCAGTCGCTATATCTCGAGGATCGTCACTGGACGGTGGAGGAATGGCGTGAGCGCTACTTCGACCATCCCCTGGTCGGCACGCTGGCCCGCAAGCTTGTCTGGTGGATCGAGCGCGAGGATCAGGCGCCTACTGCCGCATTGTTCGATGGCCAGGCCATGGCTCGGCGCGACGGTCAAGCCATCGAACTCAGTGGTGCGAACATCCGCTTATGGCATCCGATCGACGACAGGGTTGAAGAGGTGCTCGGCTGGCGCGACCGGCTAGAGGAATTGCAGCTAACCCAACCCTTCGCCCAAGTCTGGCGGGAAGTTTATGCGCTCACCGATGCCGAGCGGACAACCCGGACTTATTCGAATCGCTGGGCGGCGCACCTCCTCAAGCAACACCAGGCGATGACGCTCGCTCGCATGAACGGCTGGAAGGTGACACACCGCATGTGGGTTGATGCGGCGAACGATCAGCCTTGGCATTTGCCATTACCCGCGCACGGCATGGTTGCGGACTATTGGGTCGAAGGCGCCGGCGGAGACGATCCGCAAGTCACCGACAGCCAAGCCTATTTCTATGTCACTACTGATCGGATCCAGTTCCACCGACTAGAGGAGGGCGCGGCCGGTCCGTTCCGTGGTGAGGCGGTCGCGCTTGAGACACTGCCATCCATCATCTTCTCCGAGGTGATGCGTCACGCCGACCTCTTCACTGCGGTCGCGTCGATCGCTGCCGATCCTAACTGGCTCGATCGCGGCCGAGACGCCGCGCACCCTTCCCAATGGGGCGCACAGGCTGATGCTTACTGGCACCAAATCAACAGTGCCGAATTGCTCGAGGCGGGCAAGCGGCGTCGCGAGATGCTCGAGCGCATCATCCCGCGCCTCAAGATTGCCGGCCAACTGAGCCTCGACGATCGCCACCTGGTGGTCGCCGGCAAGCGCCACACCTACCAGATCCACCTGACTTCGGGTGCCTGCTCGCGAAGTGGACGCCACATTTGCATCGTGCCCGCTGCGGCCGATGGTCCGCGTCTCTGGCTTCCGTTCGAAGGTGATCGCACGCTGTCTATCATACTTTCCAAAGCGATGCTGTTGGCGGCCGACGATAATATCACGGATCCGGTGATTTTAAGGCAGCTCTGAAAGCGAAAAGCTAAGTTCTTTGCCGCCGTGCACCATGCCCTCCGGGCAGGTGACCTTCACGGAAGGCTGCTCCCGGCCTTTTCGGTCACTAAGCTGCCGTTCCGCTTTCCACCATTCTAAGCCGCTTTGCTCGTTTTCCCCTCGGCCGCCGTTGGCCTGAGGAGATGAAGCATGGGACATGCAATCTACGATCCCGGTCAAGAAGACCGACCCGCGTGGAATGTTGGCCGTAAGCTTGGCGCCAAGCGCCCGCTCCTGCCGAAGCAGGTGTGGGCCGTTCGCTTCTTCCTTGAACAGGAGCACCGGCTCCGCGATCGCGCGCTCTTCGACCTGGCGATCGACAGCAAGCTGCGCGGTTGCGATCTCGTGAAGATCAAGATCGATCAGCTGGTCAGTGGAGCCCGCATCCGACAACGGGCAATCATTGTTCAACAGAAGACTGGTCGCCCCGTGCAGTTCGAGCTCTTGGAGCCCGCACGCACGAGTTTGCTCCAGTGGCTTGAGCGGCGTGGTGGCTCGCTCGACGAGTATGTCTTTCCAAGCCGGGTTGACCGGCACAAGCATATGAGCACCCGACAATATGCTCGCCTGGTCGACGAATGGGTGACGGCGATTGGTTTGCGCCGAGAGGATTACGGCACCCATTCGCTCCGGCGCACCAAGGCAGCCCTGATCTACAAGCAGACAGGCAACTTGCGCGCGGTGCAGATCCTGCTTGGTCATACTAAGATCGAGACCACGGTTCGGTACCTTGGCGTCGAAGTCGAAGATGCTCTGGCGCTAGCCGAAGCTACCGAGATCTAAGAAGGGCGGTGGGCTGGTTGGCCAGCCCACCGCACCCCTACTCCGAACGACCGGACCTGGCCGGCAGGAGACCGTCTGGTTTTCAGCGGAACGGTGGCATTCCGGCGGTTGATTAAGGCAGAAGCGAATGTCTGCTTTCGACCCATTGCGGACGTTACGCTGCTGCTTTTCGCATGCCGTTTCGCTCAGGGTCAAAGCCATCCGGGAAGATAGTGGCGTCGTCATATTCGGCGTCGCTTAGGTCGGCACCTGCCAACTTGGCGTCGAGGAGGTTGGCTCCTTGAAGCTGTGTTGACCCACCCAGATTGTCCTTACCGAGCTTAGCGTCAGTTAGGTCCGCACCGATCAGAGTGGCTTCCTTTAGATCGGCCCCGCACAGCAGGGCTCTACTCAGGTCCGCGCCGCTGAGATCAGCGCGGAACATTATCGCCCAGTATAAGTCCGCCCCCCTCAAGGTGGATGAGCGGAGCTTGGCATCCATTAGGACCGCTCCAGACAGGTTCGCGGAGCTTAGATCGCGCCCTGACAGATCGACAGAATCAAGGCCGAGACCGGGGCTGACTTCCGTGACCTCGGCAAGCTCCTCACCTGCAAGATTGCATATCTTCATGCGCCCAATCTGAGCTTGAAGTCCTAACGTCCGCTTTCCACCCAAAGCAGACATCGCTTCATTGGGGTTCTGCCGTCGTTAGCAAGGCATTGTAGCCGGCGGAGTTGAACTCGATCAGGCAAAAGCCGTGCCCGAAGGGATCGGCGAACATCGCAATCTGTCCATACGGCGCCTGTCGGGCCGGGCTTTCCTGGACGGCCCCTGCTGCCAGGGCCTTTTCCGTTGCTCGGGCGATGTCATCGACAACAAAATCGGGATGGATCGGTGACCAATGCCGCTCATAGCGACGAACGTCTCCGCCGGCCGGCCCGATGCTTGTTCCCGCGTCTTTCCGGAGCAGGTAGATATGCGTCTCGGCGCCGACCAGCTCGACGAAGTCCTCGTCGAAGCGGCGGCCCACCTCTAACCCGAAAGCCGACGTGTAGAAGATAACACCGGCTTCAATGTCGGGGACGTCGATGTTGAAGATGACGCTTGTCATGCGTTGCGCCTATCACTCGAGCTAATGCCCGCAATGCGTGGAGAGTGGACGTTAGCTAATCGTCGCTGTATACATCCAACGATGTCGCGGCGTACCTAAACACGTAGGGGAGAACAGCAGGTTGATCAGTCGGAAACTCTGACCCGAAGAAGGCTACGTAGCAGTCGTAGCCAAAGATCTCTTCGCTATTCCAGCAGTGGATGACCACCCCAACCTCTGCCTCGCCTTCATAAGGCTGCAGTCTCACCTTAGTTCCTGGCGCAATGTAACGATTTTCTCGAGGTAGAATCATCATTTCGATTATCTTCCCGAGATTGGTGATGTCCGCAATGGGTGGAAAGCAGACGCTGAAAGTATCGCGAATTAGAGGCGCTTCTCCATACGGTAGTTGTGGATCGGAGTTCCTCGCACTGAAAAATCGCGACGGTGATCCACAGTGAAGCCCTTCCGCAGGAAGAAGCGCCGTGCGGGCTCACTTGCTTCAACGAAAAGCAGCTCAATCCCCGATGCGGAAGCATGGGCTTCCAGTTCGTCGTAGAGTTGGGAGGTCACACCCGTGCCAGCCAAATCCGCACGGCAGAACAAATGGTCAATGTGTCCGTCCGCTTCCAAGTCGGCGAACGCCAGCGGCCGGTCGAGATTGTCCACCGCAAGCAAGAACAACCGACCGTCGCCTCCCCAAGCTGTGACCTGTTCGATGCTGGGAATGGCCGGCACCCAAGCATTCACTTGAGCTTCCGAGTAGTAGCGACGGGCGATCTGATGAACGGCATCATAGAACAATTGTGCCAACGCCGGTGCGTCGTCGGAGCGGAAGGGCCGTATGCGCATTGCCGCCGCATAGCTCGAGAGCAGATGTCTGCAATGGGTGGAATGCGGACATTAACTTTGCCCTGCCAAGTGCGTGTTCGAAAGCAAAGTGGGGCATGTCGTATGCAGGAAATGGACACGTTTCCAAATCTGGAGAGCGCGCTAAACGATCGCTTCCGGGGTCACATCGAACGGGATTTCACTGAGTGGCGTGAAAAATACGCCTACCTCGAAGCGAACGACATTCCGGCGGATGCAACGCGCGCCTGGATCGGTCGGCAGAAGCTCAATTTTCATGGCCTAGGCAGGCGACATGCCCTGCGACACCTCATCAGCGGTAATGTTGATCAGTCATTTCTCGAGGAGATCGGCGAACTCGCGAACCTTGAGCGGCTCGAGCTCGAGTGGCCCATGGT
>NZ_JBZFLD010000002.1:0-444496 GCF_058313385.1 Sphingomonas sp. SP2
ATCGCCTGTGTCGCTCCGAAACCGGAATTCGATCGACTGCGGGACGCTAAGCCCGACCTCACCTGCAATTGGTTTCGTCCGGAAATGTGGGCGGCGACCAGACCAATCCGGTAACCCGCTAAATGTCCGCAATGGGTCGAAAGCAGACATTAGCCTGGCAGCTGAACGAGCGTCTGCTTGCTGGCGCCAGCCTACCGGCCGTGAATGACTGGGAAGGGCGCATTGCTGTCGAGGCTGCGGAACTGAACCAATGTCCGCTTCTGCCAATTCTAGGCCGATAGCGGTCGTTCCGCTTCCCACCACGAGCAGACCCTAGGGTTAGGTAGCTCGTTTGTCGGCAAGTGGCCGATGGCTGAATGTCCGCTCTTCGGTCATGCGGGCGTCAGAGCGGACATTCACATTTGCGACTTAGACCAGATCGGCCACCCGCTCAGTAGCGTGTCGTGACCGGGTATTTTCGCTCAATGCTTGTTGCTTGATATTCAGAGTTAGACAAGAGTTGCTCCGCCGATGCGATTCGTGACTCAATCTGCTCCTAGGCACCTCTCGTCCATCATTCGGGAGTTCTGGCTCCTGGAGGACGACGGCAAGATGAGCGCGGGCTTGCCCAAGCCCCATGTGGAGCTGGTGGTCAGTCTGGCGGGACTGCACTGGTGGCGCGCCGCGCCAGGCGGATGCGAGCACCGGTTCAGGGATGCCTGGATCACTCCTCTCCAGCTCGCACCACGCTTCGCTCGATCGGTCGGTAAAAGGCGACTGATCGGCGCACGGCTGGAGCCATGGGCAGCTACCCTCCTGTTCCCGAACTTACCGAGAGGCGATGGAACGCCGCCTGTCGCGCTGGCACGCTATTTTGGCGGCGACGTTGCCACATTGAGGCGGCGTCTGCGTGGAGCTTGCACCGAAGCGCACCTATTCGACGTGCTCGCTGAGTGGTTGACCGCGAGGTTTCCGCGGCCGCTGCTCGCTCGCAACCCGCTTGAAGACATTGCCTCGCCTCGCACCCTGCGGCGGCACTTCGCCAGGCAGGTCGGAGTTTCCCCCAAGCAATGGCAGCTTCTCAGCCGGCTTGACGCAGTCCTTCGCGACCCGGCCCTTCGTGACCGCAGCAGGCCGCTTGCCAGCCTCGCCTACGAGCATGGCTTTGCCGACCAGGCCCATTTCGGTAGGGACGTCATGCGTCTGACGGGGGTCACGCCCGGCAGGCTTCGCGCGCGACCCGCCGTCAATCCCCCTCATCTGCTGCGCCTGAGCTGACCGCTTTTTACAAGACCGGCATCATACTCTGACGGTAATACGCATCGTGCCGGATCGTGGGAGGCTAAGCCGATGACTGTGGTGCGCAAGGTTATTGCTGTCGTCACGGGGGCTGCCGCAGCAAGTCTGGTCATCGCCGCCGTCGAGACTGTCGCCCACGGGTCGCTTGCCGGTGACCAGCTGTTCGCGGCCGTGATTTTTGGCTACGGCCTGGGTGCCCTTGCCGGAAGCATGGTCGCGGCCGCCGTTGCGGACCACAGGACCAGCATCTTTGTTCCCATGCTGCTGGCATTGCTGGCGCTGATCAACCTGTTCGCCTTCCCGCACCCGCTATGGTTCATGCCGGTAGCCGTTCTCGCGCTCTTCTGCGGCTGGCGCCTTGGCACCGTCATTGCCGGGCGGTTCCGGCAAACGGATGCCACCCGGGCGAGCCGATGAGCAGCTTTAACGAAGTCTATGCGGCTCTCAGGCGGATCATGATCTCCGCCGCACCTGAGCAGGAGATCGTCCATGACGCGCCAGGTGATTTGGTGCTCCATACGCGGCGGACCGATCCGAGTACCGGTAAGCCGATCTGGTTCGGCGCGGTGGCGATCAAGAAGAGCTACGTCGCCTATCACCTGTTCCCGCTCTACGAGGACCCGGCTCTCGGAAAGGAAATCTCGCAGGCCCTGAATGCCCGTCGGCAGGGCAAGTCCTGCTTCAATTTCAAGTCGGTCGATGACGCCCTGATGGCGGAGCTGGCGAGGCTTACCGCCGCCAGTTCCGCATCTTGCACCAGGGTAGGGTAAAGCCGCCGATCCACTTCTAGGATCATCGTCATGACCAGCGCCAGGCCTCCCGGCCGCCCTCCGCATCCCGATGTCCTGACCCCGGCCGAATGGAGGGTGGCTGAAGGCGTAAGGCACGGCTCGACCAACAAGGCGATCGCCGCTCGCCTGGGGATCAGTGCAGATGCGGTGAAGTTCCACGTCGGCAACGCCCTCTCGAAGCTCGGGTTCGCCAACAGGCAGGAACTTCGGCGCTGGAACGGAGTGAGCATGAACAGCAATCTCTCACGTAACGGCTCTTCCAGGGATGAATCGACCGGTCTTGGCCCACTTGGCCAGGTTGCACGAAGCGTCAGCGACATTGCTTCGGCGGAGCGCTGGTATCGCGAAGTGCTTGGCCTGCCTCACCTCTACAGCTTTGGCCGTCTGGCCTTCTTCGACTGCGGCGGAGTTCGCCTCATGCTGAGCGAGGGAGAAGGAACGGCCGATTCTATTCTCTACTTTTCCACCCGCGACATCAGGGCGGCGCACGCTGCCCTCTCAAGGAAGAAAGTGCGGTTCATCAGCGCTCCGCACTGCATCCATCGTCACGAGGATGGGACGGAAGAGTGGATGGCATTCTTCAACGATCCCGACGGGCGACCGCTGGCGCTGATGGCACAGGCGGTCCCGCAACGCTCAAGCAAGGAGGAGGAATGACGATGCCCAGAACCAAGCTGCTCATCAGGAATGGCGCAAGACTGGCTTGCCTGTTGATCGCGTCCTCGTTGCCGTCTGCGGGCTTCTCGGCGCAGTCTGCGCCAGGAGCTTCTGCCGAACTGGGCGGTCACCGCTTGCAGCAGGTCGCGCTTACAACCACCGATCTGCCCCGGGCGACCGCCTTCTATCGTGACAAGTTGGGACTGCCGTTGATGTTCGAGAGCAACGGCATGAGCTTCTTCGACGTCGCCGGCATGCGCCTCATGATCGCCCTCGACAAGGATCGTCCCAGCGTCCGTCCGACCTCCATCCTCTACTTTGATGCGCCGGACTTCGATACGTCCCTGGTCCGCTTGAAGGCGTCGGGCGTGACCCTGGAGGGCCCGGTTGAAACGGTTCAACGCACGGCGGGCGGCGAGTTGAAGCTCCAGCAGTTCAAGGATCCCGACGGAAACAGCCTCGCCATCATGGGACTCGTCCCGCCACGCTGAGGATGACTGCAAAGCATTGCCGGTGAACAGTCAACGGATCGGCCCGGCGGACCGGTGGATCGGGACAACGAACATGATCTTGCGACGTTTGCTGATACTTCTTTCCCTTGCCTCGCTTGGGCGCCCTCTCGCGGCCGAGGTCAGGATCGACGCGCCGCCGGTCATCCTTGGCTTCGCCCCCGTCATCAGGGTCTCGGGTCTGCAGCCAAGGGCCAAGGCCCGGCTTCATGTCTTTCGCATGTTCTCTCGATGGGAGACCGACGATCCCGCGAAGCGGACCGGTTGGAAGCAGGTGCCGGTGTGGCTCCATGCATGGGCCGACGTGCAGGCCGACCGCCGAGGTGAGGTCGACATCGCCCGCACGCCGGTACGCTCAGGCACTTACCAGGGGCGCGATCCCTATGGACTGCTCTGGTCGGGCCGCAAGCCGGGCGACCCCCTCCTAGCGTTGGCCCTCGTGGCCGGCTTCGACCCGCGGCTCTTGAGGGACGGCGAAGGCAGGATCGTCGTCACGGTCGGCGAAACGATGCGGGCGCAGGCGAGCCTGCGGAGTGCCCCACCTCCGAACCTGAGGACTGCGCAAATCGGAGCCGGGGTACTGAACGGCGCCTATGCGGCGCCCGCCGACGGCAGGAGGCATCCAGCGGTCATTCTGCTGCACGGAAGCGAAGGCGGTGACAAGGAGGGAGCGCTCGCGCTCGCTCAACGCTTTGCGGGACAGGGCTTCGCAGCCTTCGCGCTCAACTATTTTGCGTGGGACCTCAAGCAGGTTCCCGGAGTGCCGAACGCACATATCAATCAGCCGATCGAATTGCTGGACGAGGTGCGCAAGTGGCTGGCGCAGCAACCCGAGGCCGACGCGGGACGCATTGGGGTCTATGGTCATTCAAAAGGTGCGGAGTATGCGGCGGTCGCGGCCACTTACCTACCGTGGATCAGGGCAGTGGCAGCCTGCGTGCCGAGTGACTCCGTGTGGGAAGGCTACGGGATTGGTGACCCCCGCAACAAGGCAGCGACGTCGCTCGCAAGGCCCGAGCAGATGTCGTCGTGGAGTTGGCAGGGAAAGCCACTGCCATACATCTCCCTTCCTCCCGGGGACGATCGCTCCACATACTACAACAATACCGCTTATTATGAGAGCCGGCGGTCGGCCGACCCCGACGCGGCGCGGCTAGCTCGCATCAAGGTCGAAAAAGCTTCCGCTCGCTTCCTGTGGTTGGGTTCCGGACGGGACGAGGTCTGGGCGTCCGGTGCGATGGCGAAGGCCAACCATGAAGAGATGGTGCGCGCCAGCAAGGGGCGGCAGTCCGAGCTGGTCGTCTATCAAAAGGCAGGCCATGGAATTTGCGGAGACGGCACCTATCCGACCCGGCTGTGGGCCGATAGCTCGGACGATCCGCGCAAGCCAGACCTGGACGCCGACGGTTTCTCCACAAGTGACGCCTGGCGCCGTATCGTGCGCTTCTTGCACAAAACGCTGGATGTGAGACCTATGAAATCTGACAATGGCCTAACACGGTCTTCCGCCTGAGTCTTTGTCTTGGAGGCTGGCCACTCGAACTTAGAATTTGGGCATTAGCGGCTTAGCTGAACGAACATCCGTTCGCGGGGGGCGATGAGTGCCCCGGTAGCGTCCGAAAAGGGCGCCTAGCTGACCCGGCGCCCTTCGTGAACGAGCGTCTGCAACCGCTATCGCCGGCCCGAAACCGGCCGGTCCGCTTCCCACCATCGGTGGCCGCACCGGCAGGTTCGGGTGAGCGGAAGCACTTGGCCGGGAGCCAGGGTCTGCTTCCCCCCTGCCTCGTTCTCGGGATCGGATTACGGGCTTCATCCGAGTGCAACGCCGAAATGCCGGCTCAGCGCCAGCGTTCCTGGCGGGGTGATCAGAATGGTTCGGCCCGCATCTGACCGGCGCATCCAACCCAACCGTACGAAGTTTTTGTACATAGCGCGTCCGACAAGCCCCGCGATATGTGGCCGACGCTCGCTCCAGTCCAGGCAGGGCCGGCAGAAGGCAACTCCGTGCGAAAGGACCGCCGCGTCTGGATCGAGTTCGACACCCAGCTCGGCTAGGAATGCGCGACCATCTTCCGTCAGAACGCCGCCGTCCGGTCCGAATTCCAGCTCTCCGCGCGAAATCAGGCAGTCGGCGATCGCAACCGCTACCTCGCCGGCCAGGTGGTCGTAGCACAGTCGGGCGCGCCTCAGCGCCCGGTCGCTCGGCCCTGTCCGCACCGGTCTACGGGGATATGCCCTCTCCAACTCTCCAGAGAGCGACAACATGCGCTCGATCAGATCGGCGACCGATGTGCTGGCAAGGCGGTAGTAACGATGTCGTCCCTGCCGCTCGAGCGCAAGCAGGCCCGATTGAAGCATTTGGCCAAGGTGCCCGCTAGCGGTCGGGGGCGTCACGCCGGCAGCGTCGGCCAGTTCGCCTGCAGTCAGCGCGCGCCCGTCCATCAAGGTCACCAGCATCGCTGCACGCGCGGGCTCCCCCATTAAAGAGGCCATGCCAGCGAGGGAGGTGATGTTCGTCATGCGGGTTTCTGGTCCAGGACAACTGATAGCCTAGTGAACAGCGAGGCAAAACGCTTCGGCGGGGACCAAAGCAACACCGGCACGACCTCCGGTAAGTGAAATGCACAACTGGAGACCGCACGTGATTACCTGCTTCATCCGCTACGAACTCGACCCTTACAAGCTGCCCGCCTTTGACGAATATGCCCGCAACTGGGGGCAAGCCATCCCACGTTGCGGTGCCGACCTCATCGGCTATTTCGCGCCGCACGAGGGTTCGGCGACCACGGCTTATGGGGTCTATACGGTCGGCAGTCTTGCCGCTTACGAGGCCTATCGCGAGCGCCTGCGAGAAGATCCACTTGGCCGCGAGAATTACGCCTTCAGCCAGCGTGAGCAGTTCATCAAGCGTGAGGAGCGCCTGTTCCTCCGCCTTGCTTCCGCGCCGCACGCACTTGTGGTGCAGCGATGATAGCGGTACTGTTCGAGGCGAGGCCAGCACCGGGCGAACAGGAGCGCTACCTCGACCTCGCTGCAGCGTTGCGTCCTAACCTCGATCGCATCGACGGCTTCGTCTCAATCGAACGATTTGAAAGCCTCGCCGAGCCAGGCAAGCTCCTGTCGCTCTCCTTCTGGCGTGACGAGGCAGCTGTCGCCGCCTGGCGCAACACATCCGCCCATCGCGCAACGCAAAGGCTTGGCCGCACGGGAGTGTTCAGCGACTACCGGCTTCGGATCGCCAATATTGTCCGTGACTACGGTATGACGGACCGCGCGGAGGCGCCGGTGGACAGCCAAGCCGCGCATGATGGGTCCTGAGCATGGGGCGTGACATTTAGGGCAGGGTTTTCGATCCACAGCACCGGTGCTTCAACACGGCGGAACATGATGACACCTGGGAGGTAAACGTGGCCAAGGAAATCGAACGCTTCAGGGAAAGCCTCGACATCCAGACGGTCCAGACGGTCGATGCCATCCGGGAGATTGTTGCGGCTTCCCATCCTGCGCTGACAGAAGGCATAAAGTGGAATGCGCCAAGCTTCTCGCTTGGGGGCCAAGACCGGATTACGCTTGGTCTCGACCGCAAGGGCGGCGTCCGCGTGGTCGTGCATCGTGGCGCCAGACCTCAAACGGTCGACGGGTTCAGGTTTGAAGATCCGGGGGGCTTGGCGCAATGGCCGGCGCCCGACCGGGGTGTGATTGTTTTCCAGGATAGGGCGGAAGTCGAGCGACGTGCGGATGCCTTGCGCGACTTATGTGCACGCTGGCTTGCGGCAACTAGCTGAGGGGTCACACTCCCTAGAAATCTGACGAACGCCGCTGAGCTAAACAAGTGGCTGGTTCTGATAAGCAGCACGCCAGCGCCGAGCGTCCTTAACGGGTGCTAAGCCGACGTCTTGGTCCGCCTGAACGAACGGCAGCTTGTTGGCATTGTTCACCGGATAGCTGCCAGTCCGCTTTCCACCAGACGAGGTAATTCCGCCAACCGACCAACAACAAGAAGGGCGTAAATCGTCGGCAGCAATAACGAGCGTTCACTGCCCGTTCCCATTCCAAGCCGCACCTACATCC
This sequence comes from Sphingomonas sp. SP2, assembly GCF_058313385.1. Lineage (NCBI taxonomy): Bacteria > Pseudomonadati > Pseudomonadota > Alphaproteobacteria > Sphingomonadales > Sphingomonadaceae > Sphingomonas > Sphingomonas sp. SP2. The sequence goes on from NZ_JBZFLD010000002.1 coordinate 7,307, forward strand.
GGATTTCACCCGGATCCCTCACCCGGACTGACAGGCCAAAGAAAAAGCCCCAGAAAACCGCTTGGTCTTCCGAGGCTTCTAAATGGTGGGCGTGGCAAGGATTGAACTTGCGACCCCTGCGATGTCAATGCAGGGGACCATCCAATTTCCACCTGAAAGAATAGTGACTTAGCAGTCTTGTCGATCCCGCTTGCCCGAAATATACCGAACGAGGCGAATGTCGATCCGAGCAAATGGCTTCCCTCAGCACCGCTCCAATTGAGCGGTTTCGCGATCATAGCGGAACTCCACGATCGTGCCATCCTTGATGCGCTCGACGACCTCATCGATAGCGTGAAGCGGCACCAGAAACCACTCTCGTGGCTGGACCGGCTGGTCGAAGCGATCGCGCAAACCGACGTCGAGACGAGCTTCCGCAAAAACGCGGTGAAGAACGCTTTCCAGCTTCGAACGACTGATGTTGAACAGCTGATACCGCCGGACAACAACCACGCCGGCGAAGAGAAACGTGGGGTCCTTCGGAGCATTGGCGATCCGGGCCTCCACCATCCCACCTGTTACGCCGATCTTGTGAATCAGTTCGCGATGCTCAGCGACAAAGGGATGATTCGACTCGCTACGCAGCACGTATATCGTGCCACTTGCGAGATCGTCATCTTCAGGGGCCGCTCCAAACAAGGGCCCGGCCGCCTGATCACTTACTCGACGAGCGCCTTCATCCTTGTAAAGCGCTCGCTGAAGCGACCACGCGAGTAGATTGCTCTCCGTTCCGTTCGAGTAGATGACCCGGAGCCGGGCGTCGAATTGGCCATTGGCGGCCTTAATCTGCTCACCGACGTCAGCGACATAGGCCATTTGGCCGCGAAGGATGAAGATGTCGCCTTTCTCGATGGCGGCGTCCTTGCCGAAGGGCCGCGTGACGCGCGCTCCGCTGGCTAGATCACGTTCGACATCATCGAAGAGAGGTCGATAGACATCGAAGTCGGCGCAGCGTTGCTGGTTGGCGATCTCTTCCGAAGCCTTGCGCTCGGCTGCCGGCGCCACGTGCCGCAGCCGAGTAATGTCGTCGTCGTGATCGGCTGCCTCGATGCCCAACTCTGCCAAGAGGTCATCGTCATCGAGCGTCGTGACGTCTGTTCCCGATTCCGTCTCGACATCGAGGAGGCCGTCGGGATCGAGGTCTTCCAATAATGCCCTACAATGCTGCTGGGTCCGAAGACGATCGAGGCGAACGGCATAAAGGCGCTCGAAGATGTCGCGATCCTCGCCATGCTGTGGAGCACGGCCATGCTCGGCGACGAAGCGCTGGATATCCTCGAAACCCGCGATGATCCGTTCTTCGCGCGGCGTATGCGTCCGCTTTTTTTCAGGCGCGACTTCGACACCAAGCTCGGCAAGCAGGTCTTCGTCAGAAAGCTCAATCACCGGCGGCCGCCCTCTTCGTGTTGCGCTGTAGGTAGGCCACGCCCTCGGCCATGCGCCGCTCCCAGGCATCCTGCGCAGTCAATGACGGCAAGCGCCCCCTCTCCTTTTTGAACTGCAAGGCCCGCTCTGCCAGCGCCCGCGCTTCATCGTAGGTCAAGTTGACCTTCTTGGCGTTGATGGCGGCCTGCACCTGGCGAAGGGTGCTTTCGTTCATTGCCTTGCCGAGGACAGCATAGGCTGCCTCGAAAGGGTTGATTCGATCAATCATGTCGATGTCGAGCTCACGCACGTCCATCGCGAACTTCCGAACGCCCTCGACGAACGCCATGTTCGGCTTGGTTTCGCCCTCATCGCCGCCGTCGATGATTTTTCGCGCCTGCTGCGTGACGGTCAGCGCCGCGATGGCATGTTGGCGGACGACCTCCTTGTCCTCATCGCTGAGCTCCGGATATTTGTCTGCGACGATCTTCCCCATCCGCATCACCGTCAGCTCCTCAGGAACCGCGTCGGCGTCGAACAAGCCCCGTTCGAGCGACGGCTTGTCCTGAATAAAGGCGGCCATCAGTTCGGTCAGGTCCTCCTTGCAGATTCGTTTCGCCTCTGCGCCCTTGGGCTGGACCAAGCCGCCAATTTCGAAATGCATCTGGCCATGATCGTTCACGCCAACGTTGTTCTTGCCGGCATGATACCCGCCGTCGCCATAGTCGAAGCCGGGCTTCGGCCCAGTGTCTTTCGGCGTAAATTCGAAACGCGGCGCCAGCACCTGCTCCATCAGCAAGCTGGCGGCGATTGCCTTCAAAGTGTCGTTGATGGCGTTCGTGATCGCATCGGGCGAAGCGTCAGGTTCGGCTATCAGGTTCGTGAAGCGCGCGGTTTCCTTGCCCGGCGCATCACGGGTCGCGCGACCGATGATCTGGATGATCTCGGTAAGGCTTGAGCGATAGCCGACGGTCAGGGCGTGCTCGCACCAGATCCAGTCGAAGCCCTCCTTAGCCATCCCGAGCGCTATGATGACGTCGACAAAATCACGGTCCTTGCGCGATTGCGGTGACTTCAACGCGGTGATGACCTTATCGCGCTTGGCGGCATCGTCATCGACCAAATCGGCAACGCGGATGATTTTGCCGTCGACCGTCTTGATTCGATGGAAGCCAGTCGCATCATCGACGCCGTCCCACTCGCCAAGATGGCCCATGATCTCCTCGGCCTCGCGATGCTTGTCCTTCGTGCTTTCGCGCGAATTGACCGAGGGGATATGAACGATTGTCTTGACGTTCGGGTCGAGCAGCGCGTTGATCTTCTCGACGTAGGGACCGGTGTAGAAGCTGTAGCCAATTCCCAGTGACTTCAAATATTCGTAGCCGTTGAGCTGCTCGTAGTAGGTGTAGGTCACCGTATCGAACTTCGCTTCGTCCTCGGGACTTAACACGGGCAGCGCGTCACCGCGGAAATAGCTTCCCGTCATCGCGACGACATGCGCCTTGTCGCGGGCGATGATCTGGGCAAGCTGACTACCCAGGCGATTGTCGACATCGACTGACACGTGATGAAACTCGTCGACGGCAATCAGCCTATCGTCAAAGGCTTCGATGCCCAGCCCTTCGACCGCAAACCGGAACGTCGCATGGGTGCAGACCAGCGCCCTGTCGTCGCTAGCTAGAAACTCGCCAACCGCTTTGACCTTCGACTTGGCGACCTTGGGATCGTCGGCGCCAGGCACGTTGCATAGGTTCCACTGCGGCTTCACCTCCCAATCCGCCCAGAATCCGAAATTGCTGAGCGGCTCATCAGCGAAGCTGGCGCCGATCGAACGCTCCGGCACCACGATGATCGCCTGCTTCAGGCCCTGATTGTGCAGCTTGTCGAGCGCGATGAACATCAACGCCCGGGACTTGCCCGAGGCCGGCGGTGACTTGATTAACAGATATTGCTCGCCGCGACGGGCGTAAGCGCGCTCCTGCATGGGACGCATGCCCATCTCGTTCGAGTGAACGCTTGCGCCGGTTCGAGAGGTGGTGATCGCAACGGCTGGAATGGATTCGACCGGCATCAGGCGGGTTCCGCATACTTCGTGAGATCAGCAAACGCTGGAGTCAGCGCAGCAAAGTCGTCGTGGAAGGGTTTCAAAGCCTTCCGAATGGCATCGGCGATTTCGCTGGCGTCGCTGAGATCGTGGATTTGGACGGTATTGCGACGAAGAAAGCGGGAATAGCGCCTCCCCTCGTCCGCCGCGTTATTCTGAAACTTGAAGCTTTCGAGACCCTGCTCGCTGGCGACTTCCTTGATCCGCTCGATTAGAGCGGCGCGTCCCTCAAAATTTGCGAACGGCCCGACTTCAGTTTTCACGCTCAGGGAGCCTGACGTCCCGTCCTCTGACGGCCGAAGCAGAAGCCAGACCGCCACGGGGTATTCGGCCTGCCAGTTCTTACAGCCCGGCCAGACATAGTCGTCCCCGCCGAGAGCGTCTTTCCAGTCCAGCGGGATGAGGCCCAGGGTGTCGGTGTTATTCCAGGAATACATGTATTTAAGGCCGCCGATTTCGGCGATCGACCCGTACTCCACGTCCGACCCGAAGATGGCCTCGATAGCCAGCGAAAAATCGGTGCTGGCGCCGTGCTCAAATATGAAGTCCAGCGCCTTCCGATGCTTCTGGTACAACTGACGGGCCAAGGCCTCCATTGCGTCGAATTCCTCGCTCATCCCCGTCGCATCCTTCAGCACCTCGATGTAGTGATTCAAAAACGTCGTCACTTCCTGCCCGAAGGCCTGGCCTTCGATTGCCATGAGCCGCGGCAGAAGTTCGACGATCGTGGCGTAGTTGATCGGTGCGTAGCGAGCGTCCTCTGGCTCTTCGTCGTGCAAGGTGAGAAAGATGCCCCGCACGGTCATCGGGCGCGATGTCTCCTCGTAGATTGCGGTGACGCGGCCAGCATATTTGGCCAGCTGGCCCTGATGTTGACGGGAATTAAATTTGTTCTCGACGATGAACGCCCATGCGTTCTGCCGCGATACGATGAGCAGGTCGATGTTCTGCCACTCCCGGCGTATCTCGGCGTCCCGCAAGTCACTTTGCGATATCTCGAGCGCCGTGGGGTGGCCTAAATCGCTGCGTCCCCGCAGCGCCTCGCCGATGAAAGCCTTCAGGAAGCGGTCGGAGAAGCCGTGGGTTTCCGATGGATCGAGTAGCCAGGCGAGGATGGCCGAATGCCGAACCTCCATATGCTCCATCCGCATGGTGCGGATCGGGTTGAAGCGATTGAGATAAGCCGCGATGCGGTCCAGATTCTCATTGTTGACGAATAGCCCCTCGAGCTCGTCCGTGGACGGCAGCACTGATAGTGACGCGCCACTCATGCGGTCGCCTTCTTGCCGGCCATCTTGGTGTAGAGCTCGAAAAGCTTTTCGAGGCGTTCGGTGTCGTTGCGGAAACGGCGGCCGATGTAGATGCGCTCGAGCACCTCGTCATTCTCCTCGTGCGCGCGGCGGAGGTCTTCTGGCATGGCCTTGGGATCGTAGAGGTCGGCGATGGTCGCCGGGAAATGCGCCTCGCGCGCGAGAAGGATTTTTTCGGCGCAGCAGCTGAGATCAACCTTGTTCTGCTCCGTGAGCTTGGGCAGCGGGAAGGTGTTCCAACCGAGGGTAGGGGTGAAACGAAAATCAGTTCTCATTCTAATGCACACGGTTCCAATCCAACTATGCATCAATTTTGATGCGATGATGGCTAGATTCCATAGCGAGGCATCGTAGACTGCGTTGGCCGTGTTTAGGACAATTTCTTGACCGTTTAGCAAGCCAACGGGGAGATACTCACGATTCTCTGAAGAGGTTACGGGAACAATGATCAAGCTTTTCTTGGCTTTAATCATCCGCTGAAATTGATGCGGACGGTCAGAAATATACTGTGCAGTCGTTCCACCCTTTTTCCGCAAGGCGCGCACTGCTTCAATCCGCCTTTCAATGCTTGGAATAGTAAGAGCTTCCTGTAAGTACTCGTCTTCGATCCAGAGGCAGTGCCTTTCCAACCCTCTTATAAATTCAGCTGATCCATGTATCCTCCTGACGAATCTCGTCTCTTGCTCGGGACTTAGACCGAGAGACGATTTTTCCTCCCGTGTCATAAGGAGGTGCCCTCCGTCGATCGGAGTGTTGCCGAAGGTCATCTCGGATTGGTGGCCAATTGGCTTGCTGACCTTCTCGACGATGATATTTTTAGCGGGAGCAAGGTAGGCGTTGATTTCCGCGCATTGCAGTTCTGTTGTAGTGCCATCCTTGTCAGCAGAAAATATCCATCTTGGGCTCCGAGCACGACGCTCAATACCGACAACGACGACCGTGACACCCGCATTGTGACTCGCGAGGTTCGTCCACCGGAAAGAGGTATGTGCGAAGAATATCTCATGGCCTGTTTGAAAAATTAGCGGCCATAGAATGGAGACCTGCCCGCCTTGGCAAAGAGAATTTGTCGTAACGAATGCAGTGGCGGATGCCGTTTCGCATCCGTATAAAGCCGCCTTGAAGAACCATCCCGCAACGTAGTCGAGGGATTTCCAGTTTTTGTCTTTTTCGGCGAACAATCGCTCGATGTGCCTTTTTTGCTCCGCATTCTGGTCGCGAGCGCCGAGATAGGGAGGATTGCCGCATAGGTAAGTTTCCCCTCCGGCGTTCTCAAAATCGATTTCTGACTGATCGAGCGGCGTCTGAAAAAGATCGTCGCCGCGCACCTTCACCCCTTTTCCGGTCGGAGGGCAGATGCTCAGCCAGTCGAGCAGCAACGCGTTGCCGCAAGTAATCCAATTCTTGGAATTAAGCGGCAAAAACTCAGCAATAGCCTCCTTTTGCCCCCGGTAGAGGACATCCGCCTGATACTCGGCGATGATGAGCGCCAGCCGCGCAATCTCGGCGGGGAAGTCCCGCAGTTCGATGCCGCGAAAATTGGTCAGCGGGATTTCGGACTTGCGTTCAGGCTCGCCTCGGCGCTGATTAATCTCAGCCTCGATCGCCCGCATTTCCTTGTAGGCGATGACGAGGAAGTTGCCGCTGCCGCAGGCCGGGTCGAATACCCGGATCCTCGACATGCGGTTCCGCAAGTTTAGCAGCTTGCGGCCATGGTCCCCTGCCTCCTTCAGCGCCCTGCGCAGGTCGTCGAGGAACAGCGGGTTGAGCACCTTCAAGATATTCGGCACGCTAGTGTAGTGCATGCCGAGCGCGCCGCGCTCCTCGTCATCGGCGACGGCCTGGATCATGCTGCCGAAGATGTCGGGGTTGATCTCCTTCCAGTCGAGCTCGCCCGCCCGCAACAGATAGGTTCGGGCGATGCGGCTGAACCGGGGACAGGCGGTGCCTCCGCTGAACAAGTTGCCGTTCACATAGGGAAAGACGTCGGCCCAGGACTTGATGCCGGCAGCCTTGCGATGGCGATCGTCGAACCGCCCTTCGTGTTTTACCGGAGTGTCCATTGCCCGGAACAACTCTTCGAGCACCTCGTGCGTGTTGCCCCACTGCGCCTCGCCTGCGCCATGGCCGGCGTGGGACATTCGCTCGACCGTCGCAGTGAACTGGCCCGAGCGGAAAATGCCGGTGTCCTCAGCGAAGAAGCAGAAGATCAGCCGGGCCATGAAATGGTTGAGCTCGGGTCGCCGCTCCGAGGTCGCCCAATCGGGATTGTCCCTTAGCAACTCGACGTAGAGCCGGTTCAGCCGCCCCGTCGCCTTGATGTCGATCGGGTTGTTCTTGATTTCCCGAACGGTCGAAATGCCGGCCAGCGGGAGGAAGAAACCAAAGTGCTGTGTTAAGTTGGCGTAATCGTCCGCGATGGTCTCGCCCGATTGAAGGTCCTCTGCCTCAACCCATTGCCCGTCCGTCGCCAAGACGAATTTGGCCTTGGCGCTCGTGGTCTTTGAACTGGCCCGTAGGGCAGCGAAGGCATCGGCGACGCCACCCTCAGTGACGACGGCAAGGTGAATGTTATTGCGCCACAGAATGCCTCCATCGACGTCACTGGCGTTAGAATCACCCTTCCTCAGGCGCTTCAGCGACGTCTCCTTGGCGCCGAAAGCAGCCAGGAATTCGAAAGGAAATTCTTTGCTGTTGAACGGCTTGGACGCAAGTCCAGATACAGCTTCTTCGATTTCAACAGCGTTCATACGGGCAATCTACATCCTGCAGCGGTCTTCGCCATCGAAAGGTCGAACACCGTGCCTTGATCCGTCACGTCGCTGCGCTCGATGATCGCATTGTGGAGGAATACTATCTTATCGCGATGAATCTGCGAGATTTCGACGAATAAACGTCCCACGACAGCTGCCACAATTCCTCGCCCCAAAAGCATCTCGCCCTCATTTAGCTATCCAAGCGCTTCTAATCGCCCTTCGCATCGGGGATGATCTTGAGAGGGTCGCACCTGGGCGGGTATCCCAAGTGGGCTTCCATCAGCTTCGACGCGAGCCGAAGAGCATCAGGGCCGGCCCGGTGCGGGACGGGAGCGCGACTGAGAAGGTAGGCCAGCTGCCGGTGTTGATCAGAGCTAAAGTCGGCCGTGAGGATCTCACAATTGTAGAGTGTGAACTGCTGCTCTCGCCCAGCAGCTTTGAACAGGGTGTCGAGCCAATCCTGATCGTACCGAGGCGCATCACTGGTGACGACCGCTCTCAACCCGAGCAGCGCATTTAGGCGGTCGCAAACCTGTGACACGTCGCCGCCCTCGTTCACTGCGAGCTCGAGCGGGATGCCGTGAACCGCTTCGGCCGCGTCCGACCAAAGACCGTTCCGTACCCATGCTTCCGTCGGGCGGATCAGCGAGGCACCAAATTCGATAGTCCTAATGGGGCCGCGAACCAGCGCCAACCCGACCTCGAGAGGATAGCTTCCAGACCCAATGCCGAGGCCTCAATATCGAGCACGGCAACGGTCCAGTCACTCTGGTTTAGAATGTCTTTCATTCAGTCAGTCCTTTCACCTCCAAAACTTTGGTCATCACAGAGGGTCAGTCGAGCCGGACGATAGCCACCACGACTGAACGAATGTCTGTTTTGCCGGATTCTTCCCATCGACGCTGAGCGTCAGGAATGGGCGCAAAACGGCCATCTCGATCTACCTGAACGAGCGACGGCTACTCGAAGGTGTTCACCCGAAAGCAGCCGGTCCGCTTACCACCACTCAGCGCCGTCCGGCTCGGCCTGACGCGAACGACAAGAAAGGCTGGGCAACGTGAATCGGAATGCCAGGCGCGGCGATGTCTTCAGCGTCCAGAGCTACGAGTAGCTTGTATAGAACGGGCGACTTTGTCGAACTTGTCGGCTTCTAGCGCATCGTCCATGTTAACGCCCTCCGGCGCGGTGGATATCGCCAGAGCACGGTAGAACTTTCGTTCGGCATCGCTGAAGTTGTTGAACGCGGCTTCGCAATCGCTCGGGCAATGCCCAATGCCGAAAGTATCACCTACCGCAACATACTTTGGTATGACCTGTTTCTGGAACCGCTTCCGAGCGGAAATGAAATATCTGCAGTCGCGGTTCTCGATTAGCGGCTTTCCGCGTGATGCCTCGGCATCACAGCCAGCCGCATAGGCGCTCATCTCCATCGATGTCTGAAGAATGTCATCGAAGTTACGGGAATCACACGCCCCTAACGGAAGAATGACAAGCACGCTCAGCCATGTTGTTCGGAAAACACCCATCCCTAGAATGATAAGAAGAGACTTGATGTTCGCAATGGGGTCAGAAGAGGACCAAAGCCTGGCAGCTGAACGAGCGTCCGCCATGCGCCTCCGCGCACCCGAAAGCCGCCGTTCCGCTTCCCACCAAGCTAAGGCGCTTCGCTCGTTTTCCCCTCGGCCGCCGTTGGCCTGAGGAGATGAAGCATGGGACATGCAATCTACGATCCCGGTCAGGAAGACCGCCCCGCGTGGAATGTTGGCCGTAAGCTTGGTGCGAAGCGCCCGCTCCTGCCCAAACAGGTCTGGGCGGTACGCTTCTTCCTGGACCAGGAGCACCGCATGCGCGATCGTGCGCTGTTCGACCTCGCCATCGATAGCAAGCTTCGTGGTTGCGACCTCGTGAAGATCAAGATCGATGAACTGGTCAGCGGAGCTCGCATCCGGCAGCGAGCCATCATCGTCCAACAGAAGACTGGCCGCCCGGTGCAGTTCGAGCTCCTAGAGCCCGCTCGTACAAGCTTCCTTCAGTGGCTTGAACGTCGCGGTGGCTCGCTGGACGACTATGTCTTTCCCAGCCGCGTTGATCGGTTCGCGCACATGAGTACCCGCCAGTATGGTCGCCTGGTAGACGAGTGGGTCACTGCGATCGGACTGCGTCGAGAGGACTATGGCACCCATTCGCTTCGGCGCACGAAGGCAGCCCTGATCTACAAGCAGACTGGCAATCTACGCGCAGTGCAAATCCTACTCGGCCACACCAAGATCGAAACGACGGTCCGTTACCTTGGTGTAGAGGTCGAAGATGCTTTGGCGCTCGCCGAAGCGACCGAGATTTGAGTGGAGTTGTGGTCTGGTTCGCCAGCCCACCACACCGCTCCCCGAGCGTCCGTAGGTGGCCGTAAGGAGACTGTCCACTTTTCGGCGACAAGGCGGCATTCTAGACAATCGTCCAGTCACGCGGGGATAACTGCTATTGATCCAAAGCCATGGCTCGGCTGTGCACCTCCCAGCGTTGTCCCCTCTGAGCTGTCGCAAGCTGCAATTGTAAGCTGACAACTCGCGTCGGAAAGACGCGAATGAGCTAGAGAGCGCCCATGTTTGCCCGCTTCGCCCTCCCATTCGGTCCGAGATCGATCGTCCCCGGCCTCTTGCTATGTCTTGCCGTTACCGGGGCGGCATACGCCCTCCAAGCCGGCGAAATCGCGCTGCTTGGCAAGGCGTGGATCGAGGCATTGGTAATGGCGATTCTGGCGGGAGCGGTGGTTCGATCGCTGTGGACGCCCGGCGAGCGGTGGCACGAAGGAATCCAGTTCAGCGTCAAGACCTTGCTGGAAATCGCCGTTGTGCTGCTCGGCGCTTCGGTCAGCGCGGCTACGATCCTGGCTGCCGGCTGGGCCCTTCTGTTCGGAATCGTCATAGTAGTGACGATTGCCATCGTCGCGAGCTTCGCCATCGGGCGGATGCTGGGATTGCCGACGCGGATGGCACTGCTGGTGGCGTGCGGCAATTCGATCTGCGGCAACTCGGCCATCGCGGCGGTTGCGCCGGTGATCGGCGCTGACGGAGACGACGTCGCGGCGTCGATCGCTTTTACCGCAGTGCTGGGGGTCATCGTGGTGTTGGCGCTGCCGTTCATCGGCATGGCGCTCGGGCTGCGCAGTCATGGCTATGGAGCGTTCGCTGGCCTCACCGTCTATGCCGTGCCACAGGTGATTGCCGCCGCCGCGCCAATGGGCGCAGTAGCGGTGCAAATGGGAACGCTGGTCAAGCTGGTGCGGGTGCTAATGCTAGGACCGGTGTGCGTGATTCTGGCCCTCCTCGCGCCGCGCCTCGCGCCTCAGTCCGAGCCGGCCGACGCAGTAATTGCCGGCGAGGCTCCCACTAGAAAAATTCCACCGCTGAGCAAGCTGGCGCCGTGGTTCATCCTCGGTTTCCTGGCGATGGTTGCGCTCCGCTCGCTGGGGCTGATCCCTGTGGCCATCCTAGCGCCGCTCGCCACCCTGGCGACCTTTCTTACGATCGTCTCAATGGCCGCGCTCGGCTTGGGTGTCGATGTCCGCACCGTCGCCAAGGCCGGAGGGCCGGTGACCGCGACGGTCGTCCTGTCGCTCGTGCTGCTCGGCGCAATCAGCTTTGCGTTGCTATTCGCGATCGGCCTCGCCTAGCGCTGCACTTGCACCGGAGCGCCCGGTGCATCGGGCGTCCCATTAGCAACGACGAGGTAACGCCGATCGTCACTGGCCTCGTCGGTCACGACCTGACGGATCGGGCCAATCGCGTTGACGATGGCGCTGCCCGCTGGGTTTGTCGTGAACTTGGCAAGCGGCTGCAGCTTGCCTCGCCCGTCCGGCCGGTCCGCAAGTGCAAGGATGAAGTCGGTCTTGGGCGGAAGGCCCGCGACCGCCGCCTGCAGGATCTGAACCTGGCCCTGATCGAACAGTGTGACCTGGCTTCGCCCGGTCCCGGACAATTCCAGCTGGGTCTTTGCCAGCGCCTTGGCCAGCGGCATCAAATTCGACCGTCCGTCACCGGAAGTGACCGCACCCGGCACATAGGCGACGCCTTGCGGCCCCTGGCCGATGGGCACGTTGGCGATGACCTTGTTCGCGGCGGTATCGATCACCGCCACCATGTCGGCATTTTCCAGACCGACGTACATCCGGCTTCCGTCGCCCGACGGCCAAAGACCATGGGGTAGCGCGCCGACCGGGACTGACGCCACCTGGACGAAATCGCTGGTCCGGAAAACCTTTACGACGTTCTCGGTGCCGACCGTGACATAGGCGAACTGCCCCTTCGCGGTGCGCGCGATGTTGACGTGATTGGTGATCGGGCCAGTATCGATCGTCTTGAGAATATTGAACGGCGGGCGAGCGTCGAACACCATGACCTTTCCGACGTCCTTCAATGTTAGCCACACCTGCTTACCGTCCGGCGTGGCGGCAAGGTCGGGGCAGAAAGGGCTGGCCTGCTTGACCCGCCCGGCGACCTTTTTCGTCCGTGTGTCGATCGCCACGGTTTCCGGCGAGAAGCTGGAGCAGACGAAGCCATAGCGCCCGTCTGGCGAAAAGATGGTCATACCTGGTCCGGTAGGGACCGTGATCCGCCCTGTTTCGCGGAACGTCTTGCCGTCGAGCACGGCGACGTAATCCTCGCCCCGGATGCTGACCCATACCTCGCGGCCATCGGGGCGAAAAAAGGCCTCGTGCGGGGAGCGTCCGACGTAGGCGGTATGCTTCACCGTGTTGGTCTCGGTGTCGATGAAGCTGACCGAATTCGACCCGATCGATACCACCGCCAGCGTCTTCCCGTCGGGCGAGAAGCCCATGCCGTGAACCAGCAGCTGGCCCTTATAGAGCGGACTGAGATTGCCCGGCGTCTGGTCGCCAAGCTTGATGACCCCAAGCAATTGGTTGCTCGATGGGTCGATGACTGAAACCGTGTTCGAGAACTGATCAGACGTGTAGAACCGATCACGCGCGCTGACCGGTACGTCGTATTTGCCGTTCGGAACCTGCTGCGCCTTGGCGGGCGCAATTGCCAGCAGGCCGGCCGCAATTGCGGCCACTGAACGGTGGGTCACAGGCGTATCTCCTTGAAAACTTGCGAGCCTAACGCGGCCTCCCGCGATACGTTCAATGACTGGCTTTATGCTCATCCAGAATGCGTTTCATCGTCGCGATTTCCTGCTGCTGTTCGACGATAATCCCCTGCGCCAAGCGGCGAAGTTGTTCGTTCTTTCCGTACTGGAGCTGGATTTTCGCCATATCGATCGCACCCTCGTGATGGACAATCATCATCTCGGCGAAATCGCGGTCTGGATCGCCGCTCGCAGGCCGCATCATGCCGTGATGCATGCGCTCCATCGCGGTCGTCATGTCCGCCAAGAACGTGTTTCCAGGCGGCGACGCTGCAGCCGTGAGGACTAAAAGAACGAGCGGGGTAGCAAATTTCATGTCGTTTTCCCTCGAAGGAAGCCGAGTTATGGTCAGGCTGCGGTGCGATGAACGTGCCACCTCAACACGGGTCGCATGATGGCCGTTAGCGGATTGTCAGCTTTCAGCATCGGCGCGCGCGATATCTGTCGTTCCGCGGAGGGCCTGGTGAGCGGCCGCGACCCCAAGCTTCGTCATACAGGTTCGCGGTCACGACGCCGAAGACTTCAAGAGAATCGCAAGGCGGCGGGCCCCCGCCGTCTCAGGCTTCCTTCTCAGCTTGCAATCGTTGCTGCCACGCCGCGACATAGGGCTTTGCGATTTCCTCGATCTTCTCGCCCGCCAGTTGACCTGTGACCAGCGTGGCTGTCGCAACCTCCTTGATCGCGTTCCAGATCTCAAATTCCTTCAGCGCTGATGCTGCATCACTCATTTGATTGCGCAGCGACTCCTCGTGGTCGGCCATGGGAACGGCCATTCTGGTGAGTATGCCTATGGCGGCGGCTCGATCGCTATGCTGCTGCGATAGGGTATCCATAAGGTCCTCCCCCAGCACCCGGCTATCGCATGCCGCGCCAGCGAGTATCGCCATCAAGTTGAAACGCGCGTATTTGACCTGCTCCGCTTGCGCTTTCTCCAAGGCGGGACCCTCTAGGAACGTCAAATCCTCGATCTCCCACAGATTGGCGAAAAAGCTGCCGAGCCCGCCCGTTTCTGGATTCTCCCGATCGATCTCGATGCCGGCCGATGGCGTCGGAAGACCCATGGCTAAGGCTACAACGGCGTGCGCGGCTTCGTGATGCGCAATGCGCTCTCTCTGATCCATATGTCCTCTGCAATGGCTGTGTCGTGCACCGCGCCGCGCTTTCGTCCAGATACCACACGTGGAGTCAGCAGCCCCCGGCCACTCGAGCCATAAGAGCGGCAGCGCTAAGAACCAAGTTGCTGTGCGCTCGATCGCCTGCTTGGTGCGCCGCAACCAAAATGGTTCAAGGTTGATGCGTCCGGCGGGCGCCATGATATGCGTCCAGCGGAACGAAGGAGCGGGAAATGGCCAAGGCGGAGCGGGCGAAGACGGTAACGATCTTCTACTCCTGGCAAAGCGACCGCCCCGCTGACACTAACCTCAATGCCATCCGCATTGGTCTGCGCAAGGCTGCCAAGCAACTGCGAGCGGAGTTTCCCGATCTGGACTTCGTCATCGACGAGGCGACCCGCGATACGTCGGGTGCGGTTAAGATCTCCGACAAGATCATCGAGAAGCTTGAAAAAGCCGACATTATCGTCGCCGACGTCACCAGCATTACCGGCCGCCGTGCCGCGCGTCCCTGTCCCAATCCCAACGTCACCTTTGAGCTCGGCTACGGCGTCGCCCAAGTAGGCTGGGAACGGGTTATTTTGCTATTCAACAAGGCCCATGGGCGGTTCCCGACCGACATGCCGTTCGACTTTCAGCAGAACCGCGCGACTCCGTATGAACTCGGGCCGGGCGCCACCGCAGAAGCGAAACGGGAGCTCGCGGAAACACTGCGCTTCGTGCTCAAGGCCATCGTCGTTCGAAATCCAAAGCGGCCCGCCGAGGTCAAGGGTTTGTCGCCCGAGCGGATCGCGCACGACCGAGACACCGCGCAGATGAAATGGCTAATGTCTGCGCTGCACCTGCCGACGATCGATGATTTTATTCTCGAGCTTCCCCAACGCGTTCGCGGGCGCGCCATTTGGTTCTGGGAGGGCTTTCGCGGCCTGATGGAGAACAGCCTGTTCGAGCTCTACGATCCTGAGCTTAAGGAAGCGGTAGAGTTGCTATACACCGGCTGGAGCCGCGCCCTCTCCCACGTCGACCGCTACCATGATGTCGGCAACGGCGACGTACATGCCTTCGCTTGGCCGCACACGCTTGCTGAGCGCAATGCTGCGCAAGCGGATTGGAACGACATCCTCGACGCCCGCAATCAGATGCGTGCTGGTCTCGATCGCATCCTTGCCCGGCTTCGGAGTGATTATCTGAAAGTCGATATCGATAAGACCAACCGCAAGGCTCATCGCGCCTACATCGAGGATCACCAAGGCCGGCTGAAGCGGCGTAAAAAGGCGAAGAAGAGGCGCGCGAAATAAATGCGGCACGCTTAGCCGGCCGCCTTTGTGGCGGCAGATTTCCTAACGGGTACGAATGGCCGCTATCGAGACTCGGCGCGAACGCCTTAAACAACCGAAAAGGGCGCTTAGCTGAACGACCGGACCTGGCCGCCAGAGGACGGTCGAAACTTCGCGGCGAGTCCGTAAAAGCTGCCACTGGTTCATCGATCGGGCCAATGTCTGCTTCCGACCCATTGCGGACATTAGCTTGCCGTCTATCATCGGTACGATGACGACCGAGGTGAAAACCGAGATACGGTTCCGGACGGGCATTGACGCCAACACGGTGGTCCCAAAGCACGCGAGCGAGAACGGACTGTTGAGCCGCCTAGCCGTCATTCAGGAGACGTATCGGCCAGACAAGGTCGATATGTATTTCGATGAGGCGCTGTTTTTACGGCTCCTCGACTACGCACAGCAGGTTCCGAGGGCGAAGGGCGTCAAGGTTATTGATGCGACACCCGCTCGAAGAGGCTGGAGCGAAACGACGCTGTCGCTTGAAGACTTTCGGGACCAGTGGTCAGCGTTGCCGCCGGAGGAAAGAGAGCCTCCCTTGTTTATCCTCGTTGAAGGCGATGGTCGTCCTATTCTTTGCATCGCGACGGAGTTCTGGACACGCATTGGTGGTCCGGCCGAATATCACGACTCCTACACGTATTCCGTTTATTCTCAGCATGACTTGGGAACTGAAGTCCGCGAGTTCCTCGCGGCCTCGCCGGATGCTGACCATTGGGAGATTCGCTCAGCAGCTTGATGTCCGTTTTCCACCCAAAGCGGACAGTCCGACTCCGACCGTTGCGGACATCATAACATTATTGGCTTAGTCTGAAGGCAAGCGATGCCATGGCGGAAAGCGCCAAGACCAGCCCTTTCTCTCACACCGCACGCTTATGAGTAGCTTGCCCTCAGGAGACTTCCGCGTAACGGGATTTTCGCAAGTCTTCTCGCCCGGTGGGCGATAACCGGCAACGATCGTTACAACTGCGACAGCAATGGCCAAGACGGCTGCCTTCCTCCGCCTCTGCCCTGCCGCTATCGCTTTCTTCTCGCTGGGCATACCTCGAAGACTAACAAGTCGAATGCCCGCTTTCCACTCATTGCGGACATTCAGCCGGCGATCCTGGCGCGATTTGGCGGACGACGGCTTTGGGTGGAAAGCGGACATAAGCCCCCGTATGTTTGCTGAGCGACCGTGGCGGAATGGTAGACGCACCGTAACAACGGTCCCGCGCAGCGGGTGCAGGCTTCGACACCTGCCGGTCGCAATGTCCGCAATGGGTCGAAAACAGACATTCGCCCGCCGATGAACCAGCGGCCGCTTTCATGGCCTTGCCGCCAAGACCGGACAGTCCCCTCCCGGCCAATTCCGGCTGTTCGTTCGCATAGGTGGTGAATAGCTTGCATGACTGGAAGAGCGCCGTCATCGCAAAAGCGATGGCCCGGCGTTTCCGAAGCAAACGTAGCGCCGCCAACATTGTCCCTGTTGGCCAGAAGGGCGGCTTCCTTCCCTTTCAATTGCCCGTCCGTCATTTTTCGGCCCTGCGCGTGGAAAGATAGGTGCGATCGCTCTTTGGCGTGGGGAAGCCGAGGATTGCACGCTGCTGCTGCCAATCCGCTGGCATCGGTGAATAGAGCAGTTTCCGCTCAGTCAGGCTTTCCGGCTGCCTCCCGTCTAGAATGGCGGCCTTGATATCGGGCGCTAAATAGTTGAGGCGGAGTAGCCTTGAATACTTGCTTGGCCCCCACTTCATCTCGCGAGCATGCTTTTCGAGATCACGGGTGGGATCAGCCAGGAAGGCAACCTCAGCCTCGGCTGCGCGGCTAAGCAATTTTATTAAGCGAGCGTCGCGGTGTTCACCTGCGTTATGCTCATAAGGAAGTTGAAGCTTCACGCGATGCGGGCCGAGAATTGTGTCGATCCGCAGCAGATGCAGATCTTCGTATGACTTCGTAGTCTCCGATATGCAGTCGAAAAGCCCGATCCCACTCCAGCTCAGATAGCTGTCTAGAGCGCGCAGACTGACCCAAACCCTGACCTCTGTCTTCGCCACTTCGACGCGGCCGGTCAGTCCGCGAAATGCATGACTCAGATCAATGCCATGCGAGGCAGCTAACCGCTCAGCCGCTGCGGGCCCGCGCATCTGCATCGCATAGGCCAGATTGGGATCGGCGTAGGCGCGAACCACCGCAGCCCGCAGCTTCTCCGGATCCTCGAGAAAGGCGACGAGTGCGGCAACGACGACGTCCTCGATCTCCGTGCCGCGAATACGAACGCGATCGATTCGCTGCCCTCTCCGCAGCTGTCGGCTGACGCTCTCGTAGTACCGTTGCGGCCAGCGCTTGCACCCACGCATCCGCGGCGCCAGCACCCGGTCCGTTTCGTCGAAGATAAGTCCCGCCAGTGGGTGGATGCTCGGATCGACCTTCCCGCTCTTCTTGCTGCGTGTGGCCAAGACAGCTTGTATCTCGTGCCAGCGCTCAAGCGAGATGAAGGCTTCGTGGTTTGCCTTGATCAGCTCACCTTCAACGTACTGGTATCCTGCATAGAGCGGATTCCGAAAAACCTTTTGAGCTGAGCCATTGAACCAAAGTGGATTGCGGCGGCTCGTCTTGAACCGGTGCCGGCTCACAAGCTTGCCTTTCCCTTCAGCATCGAGAGCTCGCCAGAGGCTGGCGACGCTTGGATAATCATCGAAGCGTTCGAAGGCCGCCTTTACCAATTCGGCTTCTCGCGGAATGACGCGGAGCTTACCCTTGTGGCTTAGATAGCCGAGAGGAGCCATGCCGCCGATATAGAGGCCGCTACGCCGCATTGTGTTCTTTTTGTCGCGGATGCGATCCCCCATCATCTCGCGCTCGAATTGCGCGAAGGTCAGAAGGATGTTCAGGACCATCCGGCCCATGCTGTCGGATGTGTCGAAGGATTGGGTCACGCTCACGAACGACAGATCGAAATGCTGGAAAGCGTCCATCAGTCGTACAAAGTCAGAAAGAGACCGCGTGAGCCGATCAATCTTGTAGAAAAGGATCACGTCGACGCGACCCTCGCGGGCATCGGTCAGCAATCGGTGAAGCGCAGGGCGATCCAGGTTCGCTCCCGTAAAGCCTTCATCATCGTAATGCTGGGGCAATTCGACCCAGCCTTTGTGCGCTTGGCACGCGACGTAGGCCGAGCAGACCGCTCTCTGCCCCGCCAGCGAGTTCATCTCCTGGCTCGTCGGGCATTCTGTGCTCTTGCGTGTGTAGATCGCGCAGCGGACTACTTCTCGCGCCTCGGCAACCCCTGGCATGACCTACCTCCGGGCTGACTGAAGAGGCCGGGCGAGCGCTGGCACCGCAGCTCGCCCGGTCCTCACCCGACTGCGTGCAACAGGGGGCCAATCTTTATAACAAAATCGCGAAATCCGCTCCAGCTAACGCATGTTAAGCCCCGAGGTGACAAAGAGGTAGGCCACATGGAAACAGAAACGCTTCGGCGCCCAGCGCCGCGGGCGCGCGTTGCAAAGAAGGACGGAAAATATTAGCGTCCAGCAAGTAAGATTAGGGAGGAACGGTTGGAGCGACGAGATAAGCGCATCGACGTCAATCTTGGCGCCAGTCTGATTACCGCCGATGGTGTCCGCGTGCCCGTTCGCATCGTTGATCTATCTGTCTCAGGGTTTTGCTTTGTGTCCGACGAGATACTTGCAATCGGGGAGCAAATCTTCATTCGCATAGGTCACGAGAAAAGTCTGCGCGCAATCGTCCGGTGGACGTCTGGTAGGCGTGCCGGGGGCGAATTCTTTAGTTCGCCCGAAGATTTGCGTTGATATCAGCGATATACCTTCGTGGGGACAACGCCTATCTGCTCAGATTATCGACAAGCAATTTACCGATGCCCTCAATCGAGGTGATGTAGAGGGCGCTAAAGCGTCCACCTACACTCAGGATTCCATCATCCTTCCTCCAGGTGCGGAGACTATCCGTGGCCGCGAGAATATTGCGGAATATGGGCGGTCGACCGTCGACGAATTGCGTGTTGCAAGCGTCGCAATTGAGCATCGAACTGACGTCAGCCGGCGAGTTCTTGCACCAGCTTGGACGCGGAAAGATCACGTTGGCGGGGGGGGGGGGGCGAGGCGGTGGTCAAGTTCCTCGTCATCTGGAAGCGGGAGCAGGGCCAGTGGCGCTAGCATGTGGATATCGGGACTCGATCGATTGACCACGAAGAGTGAAGTCCGGCGGAACTTCAAATACGCGCCAGCCTCGCGACACGTACCCGCCCCCTCACGCGTCTGGAGCCTCGAGGCTACATTCGGCATGCACGAAGCCGAAACGTCGGTGCAACTCTCGACGTCTAATACCGCCCATGATTGGCTAAGATGCTAGGCTTGTAGAGGACTAACCAGGTCCAGCCACTCGGTCAGCGCCTTCGGCGGATTGCCCTCGCGCCGTATATCGAAGACCTCTTCGTCCTTGAGCTGGATCCGACAAACCGAATAGGCCCGTTTCTCGTCAAGGCTGTTGTCGTTGAGCAGCGTGGCATCCGCCACCGAAGAAGCGGCACGGATAGCTTTCTGGGTGCGCGGAAAACGCTCGAGCAGCTTCACATGGTCAACTGCATGGCCGCCCAGCTGCACGCGGGTCGACACTCGGGCGATGGAAAGTGATGCGTTCGACAGGCCAACAAAGATCAGCAGCACGAAGTACCCAGCCGCCTGCAGCTGTTCAATCAGCTTGATCTTGGAGTCGACCGTTCCGTCTTCGTTGACCTGCCAATGAGAGAAGACGGTCTCCATGGCGAACGGCACCTTGTGGACCATGGCCTGCGCCACAAAGGCTTCGACACCCTTCTGCGCCACCCGCATCCAGCTCTGATCGGTATCGCGAAGCTGCGCCGCCCAATCCGGAACAAAGCCCTTGGCATCCGCCTCCGGCAGGATCGACAGCATCATCCGGTCCGCGTTGACGAGCGGCAGCTGCAATTTGGGGGAGAGGTGCCGCCGCCACATCGTCGACTTGCCGGAACCATTGTGCCCCGCAAGGATGATACCGAGCGGTTTGCCGGACGAGACCTGGGCCTCCAGAGCCCGATCAACCGCGCCCGACAGCGACCTCATTCGGCTTGCTGGAACCGCCCGTCGACAAAGGTTCCCATGTCGATGCGACCGTTTACTTCCCGAACGATGATGTGCGGGCGGTCCGGATCGACACGGTAGCGGGCGATACCCTTCGCCAGCCGGAGACTTACACCCGGCTTGGTAAAGGCCTTCTTGGCGCGCTTGAGCGCGTCCTGCCCGCTCTTCACGTTAGAAACGATGACCTCCGGTGCCGGTGCCGAACCCTTGATTTCGACAGAGCCAAAACGAACGGTTTTGCTCGATCGGCCTTCACCTAGCTTGGCGGTCACGATCTTGATGGAGCCAGCAGCGCGGCCCTTCCCAGTTTTGCTGCTAGTCGCCTTGGTCGCCATGCCCTCAAGATAGCCACTAACAGTCTCACCGCAAGTGATCGAGGATCACCTTATCGTGTGACTTCGCCAGCCGGGATCGGGGCCCTTCCTCCATCGCAGGATTGCGCTACGCCGAAGGGTGATCGCAGGAGAGCTATGTAGAAGCAGCCAAACGACTGAAACCTGACCTCGCCGGCAGGCTCGCCAAGTAAGATTCCATCAGCTTGTGCCCACGCGAGCTAAGAGGTCCGTTATGGCGCGAAAAAGGGCCTTCAATTGGCGATCGGCGCTCAGAACCTTTTCGACGTTTATCCCGACAAGGTGCCGGCGGCGCTCAACGCACCCAGTGGCGTGCTGGGTTTCCCCTAATACTCGCCCTTCGGGCTCAACGGGCGCTTCCGATATGCCCAGGCCGGCGTGAACTGGTGATCCCGTCACCGACCGGGGCGCTAGCTCCGAGCAACGTAACCAGCGGGGGAGCGCCGGCGAATGGCTGTCACTAACGCCCCCATCTTTTCTTCAAGCAAGCGAGAAGCGTGGAAATGGCAACCGCCGCGCACGAGGCTGACCGGCCCGAACCGATCGACAGCAAGGTAGCCATTGCCGCCGCGCTCAATGCCATCCTGGCCACCAGTTTCGACTTCTACTTCCTAGCCAAGAGCTACCAATGGCACGTGTCCGGCGCGCAGTTCCAGTCACTGCATCGCTTCTTCGACGAGATCGCGAGCGAGGTCTTGGCCAGCACCGATGTGCTGGCCGAGCGGGTCCGCACCATCGGCTTTCGCACGCTTCGCTCGGCCGAAGGCGTGGTGGCGCTGAAGGAGATCTCTGGCGATCCCGCCAACGACCTCGGCTCGGCCGAGATGCTGCGGCGGCTGCAGCGCAACAATGATGTGCTGAGGATGTCCCTGCACAAAGGCCGCGCAGCGGCCGAGGCAGGCGAGGATTACCCGACGATTGCGCCGCTCGATGATCTGATTGGCCAGGCGGAGAAGCGAGGTTGGCTGCTGAGGAGACCGGCCCGTCGCTTGGCGAGCCAGCAGCAGCGCCGCTCTCTACCGGCCTGCTTTCGCTGCTTTGAGCCTCTGACGCTTGGAGAAACTTAGGGCGGATCGCTGATCGCCGAAGGTTCGCCTAAGCGCTCAGGAGCGGCTCCTGCGTGTCTGCGGAGGCTTGCTGAACTTGCTCAGCTCCTGGCCGAGCGACCAGCTGCGCGCAGGATCGATACGCTCGAAGGCTGCTTCGAGAGCGGCGAGCAGCCGCAGGAGGTCGATGAAAATCGCGTGCCGGTCCCCGCCAAGGGCACGCTCGAGTGGCCAGTCGAGGATCGTACCAGGATCGAGCAGGCCGGCGCGGTCATCAACGGCAACGTCGACCATCGACTCGCCCGCGCCGAGTTCTTGCAGGGCGTGCGGGATCACGGTCCAGACGAGGCGCTCGCCCCGCTCGCCTTTGCGCAAGGCGATCAGGGTTCGCCAGCCCTCGGCAAGATCGCCGCGAAGCGTCGCCCAATGGGTTCGCACCATCCGGATCGCTCGAGCCGGCGCGCAGCCGGAGTCGACCAGTTCGAAGATCATCACGATCTGGAGCAAATCCTCAAGCGAATAGCGGGCGCGCCCCTCCCCGGTCTGCGGCCGGGGCGCACCGAGACGCTGAAGATATTTAAAACGGCCGATAAGCGCCGGACGCTGACTTTCCGAGAGATCGAACAAGCTGATGAGGAGCCGCTCAAGGGAAGCAAGATCGAGCTTCACAGTCGCGCCTTTCCCCGCCCGTGGCCGACAGCCCGCTTCTTCGCGACTTGACAGAGAATACTTTTAAGTATTATTGTGATCATTTCTGCAGTGGGCGGCTCCGGTGGATCATGCGCTCGATCAGTTAAGCCGACAATGGGCCCTCAACGCGCGGGACCGGCAAAGACTGCGGGAGGCGCGGATCTCCGGAGGCGCCGACCCGGTCAGCCAATGTCTCGACATCTCGGCGGCGCTGCAGTGGCTGCTGAGTGACCGCGCCGTGATCAGGACGTGGCTCCGCACCCCTCACGCCGGCCTCTACCACCAGGCTCCACTCGACGTGGCGCTGGGATCGTCGGCGGGGCGATGCATCCTTCGCGCGGCGCTGATGAGCGAAGCCGCCGCCTGCGGTGATGTCCTCGCCGAAACCGGCGCCATGAGCGACTAGAGAGTGGGATGCGCTGCCTAGTTCTCGATATCGAGACCGAGCTCGACAGGGATGCGCTGAAATCAGCGGGGCGTAGCGGCCCCGGCGGCTTCGAGAGGTCCTGGCTGCACCGCGTGGTAGGCGTTTCCAGCCTGAGCTTCGAAGAGGACAGCGAAAACGCTTGCAGCAACTTCGCCCTGACAAGTCTGGCTGCATGCGACGGAGAGGAGGAAGTTCGTCTCCTTGAGCAGGTCGAACAAAAGCTGTGCCTGCTCGGCGATGGTCTGCTGATCACTTTCAACGGCGGCAGCCACGACCTGCCGCTGCTGCTGCACCGCCGCTGGCATCATTGGCTATTCAGGCGCTCGCACCTGGGCGCGCTGCTTGATGATCGAGCGGATCGGCACCTCGACCTCATGCAAAGATTTTCCCGCTATGGGCACAACCGCTGGCCCGCCTTACGCGATGTCTGCGCTGCGCTGCAGATCCCGTACAATCCCGAGCGGCGCCGCCCGGCCGCCCAAGGTTCGAGCCCCCAGCGCGCCAAAGGCGAGACTGACGTCGCAGCAAGCTTCATTTTGTACTGCTGGCTGAAGGCGGCGGAAACTGAATCGCCCGCCCCGCTGGCCAACGGCTGGACCGCCTTGGCTGATCATCTGCTGGCTAACGCCCCGACCCAGCCTCATCTCACGCAGTTCGCCACGGCGGCGGCCGCGCTGCAGGCCCGACGTTGGTGCGCAAGGACCTGGTAACGCATCCACGCCGATCCTGACGCGCCAGGGCAAGCGCTGCGGCTCTGGCGCAGGTGACAAGAAGATTGCAGAAGGAGCGTCATGGACCCGCTCCTGGCTTCGGTCGGCGCACAGATTCGTGACCTGCGCAAACAGCGCCGGCTCACGCAGGCGGAGCTTGCCCTAGCTGTGGGGATCAACCCCAATCTGCTCGGGCGGATCGAGCGCGGCTCACAGAATCTGACCCTGCTGACCCTCGCCCGGGTGGCGGCGGGCCTCGACGTGCCGATCGGCGAGCTCGTTTGCGAATGCCCACCAGCCGCCCGGACCTCTGCCCGCTGACTTGCTCGCTAACCCGTCACCTCATCGTCTCCCTGCTTTCAATTCATACCTTTAAGTATTATTCTGCCTAGCGCTCGTCAAGCCCTCGTCAGCACAGGGAGTCGCGGCGCCGGTGGGTTACGTGCTCGAATGGAGACTGACCGGGGACCATCATGGGGTGGCGACCGTCTGCCACTTGCGGGTGTTCCGCTCGGCCGCCGCGCTCAAGGCGTTTGTCCGATCGCGCCGCTTTTCCGCGCTGGGGCAGGTCGAGCTGCGCCTTGCCCATGACAGCTGCCGTACCCACTGGGTGCTGACCGTCCCCGCGCAGGTCAGCGAGTGGAACCCCCAGCAAACTCTGCTGCCGGCGGTGAACAAGGGTTCGGCATGGGCAGCGAATGTTACTCGCGGCAGGCTCCGCCAGCACCTCCTGAGCGAGGTGCACGCCCAGCTCACTGCAGGAACGGCGGCTGGGCTGATCTCGCGGGGCGATGCGCGCCGGCTGCTCGTCTTCCTGGAGCAGCTCCTCGACACCTCGCCCTGACGGCAGCCGGCGTCAGCCTTCCGGTGGCGGGTCGCCAAAGGCGTTGGCGGCGAGGCAGGCGGTCAGCTGGGCGATCCGGCCCTCGAGCATGTGCACCCGTTCGATAAGTTTGGCCTTGCTCAATCGCCACAGGTGCCGGTCGCGCGTCTTTCCCCCGGATTTGGCGCGCTTGAGGAGGCGCGGCTGCGAGCAGGCCGCCATGAACAGCCCGTGCGCCTCACGGTTGCGCAGGATCGCCGATCTGGACACGGTCTCGCCATCGGGCCGCCGTTCGGTTTCGCCGGCAATGGCGCCAAGGGAAACCGGCTCGCCCCGCGCCTGCAGGCTGGCGATCGCCTCGCGCACGAGGATGAGGGTGCGGGCCGCCCGCTCGGCGGCATGAGCGGCAAGCCCTGGCGGACAGCGGATCATGGTCTGCCTCCCGGAGCCGGCGCGGGCGCCCGCAATCGGGACAGCCGTCGCGCCGCTTCTTCCTTCATCCGCTCAGTCGAGCGGGAATAATATTCGGTCATCAGCGGATCGGAGTGATTTAGGGTCGCTTGGACCAGGCGTGGGGCGATCCCCTCCCCCTTGGCCGCCCGGCTGAAGCCGACCCGCGCGTCGTGGCTGCCGAGCCGGTAGCCGAACAGCAGTGCCTGGAGCATGCCATTGAGGTCATTTGCCTCGAGTGAGCGGCCCCATAGCTGGTAGACATAGCGGCGGGGTTCGGGTCCGGCCCGGCCAACGCGGCCTGTGACTGGCTTCAGCGGCGAACCGTTGCGGGCGGCGATCACATGAACGTGGGTGATGGCTTCAAGCGTCGCCTGGTCGACGTAGGACAGCTTGGCTTCCTCTTCTCCTTTGGGGATCGAACGGAAGGCAAACAGGCCGGGATCGCCGTCGACCGCGCTGATCGCATCGGCCTCGCAGCGTTGCTGCATGGTCTCGCCGATCCGGTTGCCGGTCATTAGACCGGAGAGTAGGACGGCGCGCGCCACCGCGAAGCCGAAGTGGACCATGGCGATCGGTACCAGCACCACGCCCTTCGCGAAGGCCTTGTCGGCAAGCTGGCGGTCGAAGCCGGCGGCGTGGAGGAACAGCATCTGCCCGGACGCGATCGGCAGCCGGCCCGCACGGGCAGCGAAATGGGCGAGCGCCTGTTCGTGCCGGTCGGAGCGGCAGCCGGCGTTGATGAAGGCGCCCAGCCGATAGGCCTCGAGCAGGGGCAGGACATCGTCCTCGCCCTCGCCGCCGCGCACGCCCTCATAGGCGAGCAGCCATCGCTCGGGCGGGTGATTGGGCCGGCGAAACGACAAGGGCCGAAAGCGCTCGGCAAGGTGCTCGCCGCGATAGGCGGTGAACAGAAGGGTGCGCTGGCCCTCCTCGGGGTTGCCATGCCAATCGGTGCGCGGGAGCTCCACCGAGAAGCGCCCCTGCTCCTGCCCCTGCTCGTCGAGCTCGCGGGTGATCGCCTCGAAGGCGTCGCGGATGGCGGCGATCTCGCCGAACCGGAGGTCAGCAAGGTGCAGCACGCCGCGCCAGTCGTCGGCGAGCGGGCTGGCGGTCTCATCGCGGCGGCCGGCGGCCCTGGCCTTGCTGGCGGCGGCAACCTTCTTGGCCAGCGCATAATGGCCCGGCTGCGGAAAGCGCGCGAGCAGGGAGGTGAGCCGCTGCTGCACCTCGGGCTGCTCGTCGAGGAAACGACCGACGCGCGCGCTTGCCTGGGCGAGGATGCGCCAGCTGTCGAGCCGGAGCAGCGAAGGGTCGTCTCCAAGCCAGGCGAGCAGCGTCTCGCGGGCGACACGTGGCTTCGCAAGGTCCACCTCCCCGCCCCTTGCCTCCAGCCAATGATCGAGGCCCTCGGCGGCCTTGAGTTCGCGGGTGACCCGGTGTCCGGGCAGGCGATCGGCGGCGGTCAGCAGCAGGCTGAAACAGCATTGGGCCCGCAGCGGCGGATTGACCAATGCCAGCGCACGCGCAGCGTAGCGGGGCTGCGGCGCCGCGAAATGGGGTCCGAGATCCGGATCGAGACAGGTGGCGGGAACCGGTCCGCAATGCTGCCTCGCCCAGGCGAGCAGACGGTCGACGGCGCCATCGACTGGCAGGTCTGGTACATTCTGCAGCGGCACCGGGCGGCCAAGCGCGGCAGCGATTGCCCGTTCCGCTTCGCGGACCTGCCGCCACGACCCGCCGAGCAACTGATGGACATGCTCCTGGGCGAGGCGCGGCCGCCAGCGGAGGATCTCGGCGGCAGCGAGGATGGCGCTTTGCTCGTGGGGCTGGTCGCGCAGCCGGTCACGCAGCCGCAGCGCTCGGTAGCGGTCGAGAAAGGCATGACCGGTGAGCGTGGTGCTGGCGACAAAGGCGGGCACGCCGCCATCGCTGGGCTGCGGCTTGGCCGATGGCCTGCGCACCCGGGTCATGACTGGCCTCCGGCAAGAAAGGCGGCGAGCGCCGGCGGCACCGGGTCGCTTGCCCCCTGCCTGCCGCGGTTCGAACGGGGCGGGTTTGCCGGTGGGCGGGCCTTGGCGGCCTGCAACTCGGACAGCAGCTGGCGCTGATCATGGGCATCGAGGGAGGCGGAGTAATACTCCACCATCTGCACTCCGCTTTTCCAGCCCATCAGCTCGGCGAAGGTGGCGATGAGCTGCTGCTCGTGGCCGTGGTCGCGGGCGATCGAGCGGATGCCGATGACGCCGTCGGTGGTTTTCTCGTGGCGGAGGAGATGCGGGGTAGCGGATATCCCGAGCCGGCGCATGGCCGGGCGAAAATAATGGTCGTTGAACAACGAATAGCCGATCGCCCGCCCGCGCGTGTTGAGCAGCAGCGGGGTGTCGAGGCGGGGGTCGGCGGGGTCCCTGACCGCCAGCCGCTTCAAGTCAGCGAGGCGAAGGCCGGTCAGCGCCCGGCGCGGCCCGTCGACGTAGGCGGCAAGGCGTCGTCGCTGTTCCTCGTCGAGGTAGAGGGTCTTGATGCGGGTCCCGCCTGAGCCCTTGTCGGGGCAGGCGATGCGGTCGCCAAAGCCATGAGTTGCCCAGTCGCGGCAGAGGAGCACGATGAGATCGCTGCTGCGAGCGCCGGTACTGTGCATCAGGTGGGTGAGCTCGACGATGCCGGCGGGCCAGTCGTGCGCGGCAGCAAGGATGGCCTCGCCTTGGTGGGGATCGTCGGTCAGCGGGCGGGCGATGCGGCGGTTGGCGAGCACGAAGTGGCGATGGCGGCGCAGGTGCCGGGCCGGGGCGATGCGAGCGGCGGCAGTCGGATCGAGCTGGACGGGATTGGCGAAATCGATGGTCCCGGCGTCGGCAAGGAGGTCGTAGCAGTGGCTGAGCGTCGTCAGGCTGGTCTCGATCGCCGGCACCAGCGGGTGGGGAGCGGTGACCAGCACCGCGCCGCCGGGCAGCTGGTGGTGGCGCAGGCGGCAGCCGGCGCGGGCGAGCAGGCGGGTGAGGGTCGGCCGGGCCTTGGCCGGATCGGCGAGGCCGGCAAGGAGGTCGGGTGTTGCCCTGGCGGCGGTGAGGAAGCGGCGCAGGGCGCCGATGTATTTGCGGCGCGAGCGGTCGGCGACCGCGAGGTGGAGTTGGCTGAGGGCGTGCGACAGCCAAGGGAGGAGTTCGCCGGTGGGGGCGAACAGCCGGACTCCCGTCCCTTGGAAGAGGGCGAGGAACGTCATATCGGGATAAATATTAGTCTTTTTGTATCCCAGCGAAAAGGCTGAACGCTCAGGATTTTCGGCCGGCGGCCCGAGCGGCGCCTGCTGTGCGCTGGCAGCCCATGCTGACTCTCCGATGGGAGCGGGTCGAGAGCCGTCAATTTCGCACTCGTGGATGCACTCAAATTCCGCGAGTCTCGAAGAACCCCTCTGAATGGCGAATTTTGTCGGTTCACTCGTGGGCTGGCAGCCTACAATAGCAGAGTTGTCGGCGGGAAGCGCTCCTGCAGGATTGCCTATGCCACATGCCGGGCTCGTGACACGAAAGGTATCCTCAGCCATATAAACATCCTCCGCTAAGTCATATCTTCTACAAAAATCCCTAAAACATCCACTTTCTTCCTAATTGCTGCATTCCCTGAGCAGCTCACATTAGTATTTCTATGCCGGGCCGGTCATTGTTTAAGAGTATGCTATGCGACTCGAATGAAATTATGATAATATCGTCTATGCCTTGCTGATGGAAGGACTGACCTCGCGGCTTGGACGAGGTACGACGACTATGCGGATGGCGCTCGTACCTTGGGGTGGAGGGCTGCTACGAGAATCAGACCTTAGGATGCAGCATCGATTGAGAGTGCGTCGATCGAGGGTCCGCAAGATGGTCGTGAAGCTTTCATTCGAGAAAAAGTAATGTCGCAGTTCTACAGAAGAAGCACCGGCGGGGCTTTTGATCCGCGCACATGGCCGCGTGAAAAAGCTTGAGATCCAATTCGCGTTACGTTTTCCCTCTCACTACCCCCGGTGGAGGTGTCTCGTGCGCGCTGCCTTAAAGGCGTCAAGTCCGAGCCCCATGCTGCAAGGTCGCCTATCGATTCCGGCCGCTCGACCTGGCTCCGGAGTGTAGGTAGGTATTTCTCCTTGGCGTCACCTGCGTCTTAGACGTGTCCCCGAAGGACTGGCGTCAAAGCTGCGTAGGCTGAAAAACACGAGCCGCCGGTCCAAGTCCTGGCGTTCTCAGAACCTCACGCCACCATCTCAAACGCTACGACTCCGATCCATCATCGCTATCGGCATCCCAGATAAGGCGCGGTCGATTCGCAACTTCGGAGGACCTGCCTGGTCTTCTGAGTAGTAGGGAGATCGGGTGAGACCTGAGATGCTCAGTGACCTTCGGAATGGCTTCAACGGCTTGCACGAGTAGACGAACGCTCGAGCGCTTCGCATAGCGGCCCTCGCCTTCAGAGGCATTCACATGCCCTAAGAGGTCATTCCGAACGCGCGCCGAAAATTCCTGCTCAGCAAGCTCCGTCTCCACCATGTGCCGCATTGAATGCATGAAGACACCTTCGGGAAGGTTTGGAAGCGCCTTCCGCAGAGGTCTTCCATATCGTTTGTAGAAACAATCTCCGGGAGGCGTCCTCTCGGTGTTGAGGTCGGGGAAGAGGAACGCCTCGCCGGCCGTTTTCAGCCTCTCGACGTACTCAAGGAACCCCAGCCTAAGCACCTCACTGCTTAGCGGCACGAGGCGATGGGAAACCTCGTTCTTGATTGTACCTCGCTCATTCCCGCGAATCTCTAGGCACCAGACGCCCTGCCGGCGGCAAATCTGAGGAAGGGTTGCACAACATATCTCAGAAAGGCGGGCACCTGAGTACCAGAGCAGGATTGGCACCCAGTACCCCGCATCGTGGAAGACAAATGGACCTGGTTCGAACCGCTTCTGCTCGCTCCTGCATCCCGTCCAAATCGGTAAGGAGAAGATCTCAGTGCCTTCGTCGGCACTATAAGCTGCCCGAATATCTCGCCGGTCGCGCTTGTCGATGGACCTGAAGTCGTCCCAGTAGACAGGCGGCATGCTGGGCACGTGACGGCGGACCCATTCCCAGAGCAATCTAAGGTAATGAAAGTGTCGGTTGGTCGTTTGCGTTCCTAAGCCGATCTTGTCTGGCTTCAAGACACCGGCCTGCACCTTCGCAGCCGCCTCGTTACAGATTGCTTCCAAGGACATGCTGGCATGGCTTGGCGACTTGTGATGAGAGGCGGGCAGCCGCTCAAAATAGCTGTCCAGCTTCAGGAAATCGGCATGTTGGATCTCGCAGAAAGCCCCACCATATGATTTCTGTAGGAGCATCGTAGCCGCCCTGAACTGATTGACGGACTTGCGATCCCAAGACGAACGCTTCGAACTGCGCGCGTCGCCCCCTCCGACACGTCGAACAGACTCGAGATACCGCTCGCCAGCCACCGCGACTTTGACCCCCGCCCAGCCAGTTTGCTGCCGAGCGTCGGATTGAGGAGTCGAGCGAGCATGTCCCTGGTCTTTGGCCCAGTGGCTATGGTCCATCTGAAGCAAGTGGCTATGTGGCCAGGCGGGATCCGCACTTGTATGCGCGAATTGTCCACCTACCGCGACCATTGGTATTGCGACGGCACCGTGCTCAAGTGACTTCCTCAGCTCGTGTGCACCCTGCTGCTTAGCTCTCAGGATTGCTCGGAGAGCGAGCGCGCGATTGGCTTCGGTGTCCTCCGCCCCGATCGCCCTCAGCGCCGTGGACGCACCTTCGTTAGCTACGGTCCAGGCAAAATCTAGTGTACGCAAGCCGCCGAGGACGTTCACTCGATCGAGTTCGGTCAGCTTCCTTCTGAAAGTGTCCTCGAGATAGCTCTCAAGGTCTGGGTAGTGCCCCGGCATCGGCAAGCCATAGGCAATCCATTCCTCGCAAACCTTCTCCATGGTCTCGAGGTCGAATGGAAACTCCTCGCTGTGCCGTTGCGGAGAGATATCTTCATTCGGGAGCGCCTGAACGCGAGCGTGCAACGCTTCGAGAGCATTCCGCTCGTCGGCCAATTGCCGATGGAAGATTTCGTCCCGATCATCAGCCGTCAGAGTTGCGGTACGCTCCATGTCGAGCCTCCCTCGGAGTTGCTCGCAGAACGCTCCCAACATTGCAGCACGCGCGCGAGCCTTGGCCAAATGCCGCGTCTTCAGGCTGATCGATATACTACAAGGGGTGCCGTCTCGCCATCTCCAGCGACGCCTGAAGTAGTAGACGGCTCCACGGCGGAACATGTTGGAGGTGGCAGCCATCGCTCGTTGCTCCACAGCGGAGTGTCACTTCGGACGAACACTCCTACGTTCACGAAGCGCAATGCTGTGAAATCAACGACTTAGTTTAAGGCTGGCTGGGGCGGCAGGATTCGAACCTGCGAATGCCGGTACCAAAAACCGGTGCCTTACCACTTGGCGACGCCCCAGTGCGCGGGCGGCTTATAGCCAGTCATTCGCGAAGGTGAAGCCTCAAGCGGCGTGCGGGCGGGGCAATGCGGGAATGAATTCGGACATGTCGCGATTGACCGGGCGGTCGCCGGTCGGGATGGCCGGACGACCGAAGAGGAAGCCCTGCAGCTGGCCGCAGCCGAGCGTCGCCATCAGCGCCGCCTGCTCCTCGGTCTCGACCCCCTCGGCGGTGACCTCGAGATCGAGCCCGCGCGCGAGGGTCAGGATCGATTCGACGATCGCCCGTTCCGCCGGGCGTCCGGGATTGGCCGCGGCGACGGTGAAGCTGCGGTCGATCTTGACCTTGTTGAACTGGCCCGCCGCAAGGCAGCCGTAATTGCTGTAGCCCATGCCGAAATCGTCGAGCACCAGCCGCACCCCGATCGCGCGCAGCTGCTCGAGGGTCGCCCGGGTAGTGGTGTCGTCGGCGAGGAAGATGCTCTCGGTCACCTCGAGCTCGAGCCGTTCGGCGGCAAGCCCGCTGCGGCCGAGCGCATGGATGACATGGCTGACGAGCAGCGGCCCGGCAGCGAGCTGCGCGCTCGAGACGTTGACCGCGACCCGCGCCTCGTCGGCCCAGGCCATCGCCTCGCAGCAGGCCTCGCGCAGCACCCAGTTGCCGACCTGCCCGATCAACCCCGCATCCTCGATCACCGGCACGAACAGGTCGGGCGGGACCTCGCCGCGGACCGGGTGGGTCCAGCGCAGCAGCGCCTCGCGCGCGATCACCTCATGCGTATCGGCGGCGACGATCGGCTGATAGGCGAGCGTCAACTCGCCCGCCTTGAGCGCCGACCGCAGGTCGCTTTCGAGCGCACGGTTGGAGGCGGCCTGCTCGGCCATCCATGGCGCGAAGAAGAGGAAGCTCCCCCGCCCCGCCTTCTTGGCGCTGTAGAGCGCGAGGTCGGCGCTCCGGGTCAGCGCTTCCTGCGTGATCCCGTCGGTCGGGGCGACCGCGATGCCGATGGTCGCGCCGATGTTGAGATCGGCCGCGCCGATCCGGTAGGGCGCCGAAAGGACCCGGATGATCTCCTCGGCGAAATTGGCGATCTCCTCCTTTCCCTGGTTGCCGGTCATGACCAGCGCGAACTCGTCGCCGCCAAGGCGGCCGACACGCGGGCTTGCGGCGACTCGCTCGAGCCGGCGGGCGACCTCGCACAGGAGCTCGTCGCCGATCTGGTGGCCGAGCGTGTCGTTCACCAGCTTGAAGCGGTCGAGGTCGACCAGCATCAGCGCGCAGCCGCCGCGGCCGAGCCGCCGGCGCAGCAGGGCTTCCTCGAGCAGCTCGCGGATCAGCAGCCGGTTGGCGAGCCCGGTCATGAGGTCGTGGCGGGCCGCGGTGATGCTGTCGTGCCCGGTGAGGCGCGAGGCGGTGATGTCCGAGCCAAGCCCGCGCCAGCCCGTGACCCGCCCTTGCGCGTCGAGCACGGGCTTTCCCGACAGCGACCACCAGGCCTTGCCGCCGAGCGCGGGAATGGCGACGTCGCGGAACGGCCGTCCGCATTGCAGCGCGTCCTGGATGATCCGCATGCCCTCGGAGACGAGCACCACCTGCCCCTGCGGATCGAGCAGGGTCAGCGCCGAGCTTCCCGCCATTTCGTCGATCGTCCGGCCAAGTGCGTCGGCCATCCCGGTCGACATGCGGGTCACCGACAGCGCGCCGTCAAGCTCCCACAGCCATTCGCTGCCCGAGGCGTCGAATTCGCGCAGCAGGTTGATGAGCTCGGCCTTTTCCTCGAGCTCGAGCCGGGCGGCGAGATGGCCGGAAAATTGCCGGGCGTTCCACAGCACCGCGAAGCCGACGAGGGCGGCGAACAAGGGCATCAGCATGACCACCATCGGCGGACCGAGCTGGGCCATCGCATAAAGACCGGCGATGGTGACCGAGCCGATATAGGAGAGCGCCGCGGGCGGCACGGTGGAAAGCGTCACGCTCGCCCCGCTCGCCATGCCGAACAGGATCAGGATCATCACCACCTGGTCGTGCGGCGGCACGTCGTCGAACCACAGCAATGCGGGCACGATCCACAATGCGCTGAGGAAGGCGATCGGCGGGACGATGGTGCGGATCGAGGGGGCCTTGCGCCGCGCATAATCGGGGTCGGTCCTGAGCCGCAGGATCCGCAGCAGGCGAAGCGCGCAGAACAAGATGAGGGTCCCGGTCCACAGGCCGAGTTCGAGATGCGGTATCTCGGGCCACAGGCAGATGGCGAGGACGATCGCGGAAAGGACGTTGACGCTGATCGTCAGCGGGACCAGCCGGACCAGCGCGGCGACCTGGCCGTCGCGGACCTGCTGGCCGAGCGCGTCGCGTGGTGGGGCAAGGAAGCACAGCGCCGGAAGGTCGGCGCGGTCATCCCGCTCCGACGCCATCAGTCTTTCGGTCCGGTCCACCCGCTCCACCACGCTTCGGCCATTAGCGTCGGGAAACAAAGGATTTCTAAACTTCGGAACCCATACGGCCGAATATTCCCTCCGCTTCGGTTCAGTCGAGCGCCTTGCGGTACGTCTCGGGAAGCCAGATCGCACTCACGACGAAGGCCATCGCCACCACCGCGATCGTGTACCACAGGCCGGCATAGGCATCGCCCGTGCGGACCACGATATACTGGCTGATCAGCGGCAAAAATCCGCCGAAATAGCCCGAGCCGATATGATAGGGTACGCTCATCGACGTGTAGCGGATTCGGGCCGGGAACATCTCGACGAGGATCGCCGCGACCTGGCCGTAGGTCATCGCCGAGAGCGCCACCATCACCGCCACCGCGAGAATGATCTTCCAGCGCTGCTTCTCGGCCGGATCGGCCTTGTCGGGATAGCCCGCCGCGACCAGCGCCGCCGTATAGGCCTTGTCGTCGAAGCCCTCGACCCGGGTCTCGCCGACCCGCAGCGCGGCCCCCGCGGCGGGCACGCCCGAATAATCCTTGGCGTAGCTGACCCCGCGCTTAGCGAGGAAGGCCAGCGCCTTGGCGCAGGGCTGCTCCTGCTTCGACGCAAACACGCTATAGTCGCAGTTGCGGTCGACGCTCAGCGTGACGGGCGAACTCGCGGTCGCGCGGCTGAGCGCCGGATTGGCCCCGTCGGCCATCAGGTGAAACAGCGGGAACAGGAGCACCAAAGTCAGCCCGTAGCCGAGCAGCAGGATCTTCTTGCGCCCGACCCGGTCCGACAGGGCGCCGAAGCCGACATAGAGCGGCGCCGCGATCGACGCGCCCACCGCCATGTAGAGCAGCGCCTCGGTCTCGCCGACCCGCGCCGTCCCTTGCAGGAAGTAGAGCGTCCCGAACTGGCTGGTGTAGTAGATGACCGTCAGGCCCGCCGCGACGCCGAACAAGGCCACCAGCACCCGCTTGATGTTGCCCGGATAGGTCAGGCTGTCCTTGAACGGGTTGCGGCTGACCGTGCCCGCTTCCTTCATTGCCCGGAACACCGGGCTCTCGTTGAGCTTCATCCGGATGTAGAGCGAGATCGCCAGCATCACGAGGCTCGACAGGAAGGGGATTCGCCAGCCCCAGGCGTCGAACTGCTCAGGGCTGAGCGCATAGCGACAGGCGAGCACCATGATCAGGCTGAGCAGGAAGCCGCCGACCACGCTGACCTGGATCCAGCTCGTATACTGGCCGCGCTTCCCCTCGGGCGCATGCTCGGCGACATAGATGGCCGCCCCGCCATATTCCCCGCCGAGCGCGAGGCCCTGCAGCAACCGGAGCCCGACCAGCAGCGCCGGCGCCCACAATCCGGCGCTGGCATAGGTCGGAAGAAAGCCGATCGCGGCGGTCGCGCCGCCCATCAGGCTGATGGTGACGAGGAAGGTATATTTGCGCCCGACCCGGTCGCCGAACCAGCCGAACAGCAGGGCGCCGAGCGGCCTGACCCCGAACCCCGCTCCGAAGGCGGCAAGGCTGGCAAGCGTCGCCGCAGTCGGATTGTCGGCCGGGAAGAACAGCTTGCCCAGCAGCGCCGCGAGGATGCCGTAGAGGAAGAAATCATACCATTCGAACACGGTCCCGAGCGCCGAGGCGGTGATCACCAGCCGGTCGCGCTGCGGATTGATCGCGCTCGTGTCGCTCGATGCTGAGGCTGTAGCCATGGTCGTGAATTCCCCCTCCGGGCGCTCTTGTACCCCGGCGAAGGCCGGGGTCCAGTGCCCTATTCGGAAGGGAGAAAACTGGGCTCCGGCCTACGCCGGAGCACAAGGTCGCTTACCCCAGCCGCCCGTTCACCAAGTCGTCATAATCCTTGGCCAGCATCTGCTGCATCGGGCCGATCTCGAAATTCCACGGCCCCGCCGACTGAACAAAAGTCACCTCGGCCGCCGAACCGGTCAGGAAGAAGCTCTCGAAGCTTTCCAGTTCCTCCGGCCAGATGGCGCGTTCCTGCACCTCGATCCCGCGGCGCTGGGCGAGTTCGATGATCGTCTGGCGGGTGATCCCGTTGAGGAAGCAGTCGGGCGTCGGGGTGTGCAGCACGCCGTCGCGCACGAAGAAGGCGTTGGCGCCGGTCGCTTCGGCCACCTGCCCGCGATAATCGAACATCAGCGCGTCGTCAAAGCCGCGATTGTCGGCATGCGCCTTGCTCATCGTCGCGATCATGTAGAGACCTGCGGCCTTGCTGTGCACGGGCGCAGTGTAGGGCGCGGGCCGGCGCCACGGCGCGATGTCGAGGCGGATGCCCTTGGCCGCCTTGTCGGGCGCGAAATATTTGCCCCAGACCCAGGCCGCGATAGCGAGGTGCGGCTTGGTGCCCGCGGGATTGACGCCCATGCTCTCTGACCCGCGCCACGCGACCGGGCGCATGTAGGCGTCGGTGAGGTTGTTGGCCTTCAGCACTTCCTCGCAGGCGGCGTCGATCTCTGCGACGCTCCACGGAATCTCGAAGCCGAGCAGTTCGGCGGACTTCCTCAGGCGCGCGCTGTGCTGCGACAGTTTGAAGATCTTGCCGCCATAGGCGCGCTGCCCCTCGAACACGCTCGAGGCGTAATGAAGCGCATGGGTCAGGACGTGGACGTTCGCCTCGCGCCACGGCACCAGCTTGCCGTCAAACCAGATAAAGCCGTCGCGGTCGTCGAAGCTCACGAAATCACCCTCCTGCAATCTGCGCGCGGCTTAGGCGGCAGCGCGCGGCGGCGCAACTTGATGGCCGCTTACTGGAGCGGTTCGCCGCGGATCTCGGCCGCCATTTCGGCAGACCGCCGCGTCGCGGCGGCGAGCGTCCGGTCGATGAGGCCGGGAAGCTCCCCATCGAGGACCTTCAGCCCCGCCTCGGTCGTGCCCTTGGGGCTGGTCACCTTGCGCGCCAGTTCGTACATCGGCTCGCCCGTCGCCGCGGCCAGCCAGGCCGAGCCCAGCACCGCCTCGCGCGCCGCGGTCAGCGCCACCGCGGGGTCGAGCCCCCGCCCCTCGCCCGCCGCGGCAAAGGCGGCGATGAAGCGCGCGACATAGGCAGGCGTCGATCCGGTCACGAAGCCGACCGCGCCATATTCCTCCTCGGATGCGCACCAGGGCGCGAAGCCGAGCATCGAGAACCAGGGCTGGAGCTCGTACTGGAGCGCCCGGTCCTCATGGCTCGGCGTGAACAGCGGCAGGACGCCCCGGCGCACCGCCACGGGGAGGTTGGGCATCACCCGCAGGATCGCGCGCGCGCCCGGGAACAGCCGCTTGAGGCTCGCCACGTCGGCCCCCGCGAGCATCGACACGACCACCGTCTGCGGGGTCACCCAGCGGGCGACCTCGGGCGCGAGGTCGCGCAGCTGCTGCGGCTTGAAGCCCAGCACCAGCCGGTCGGGCGCCCGGTCGATCTCGCCGAGGCGCTGCACCGTGCGGATGCCCGGCACCGGTGTCCCGCTCGGCCGGACCGCGGTGAAATCCCCCGCCGCCTCGCCCGCCAGCAGCCAGCCGGCGACCATCGCCTGCCCCATGTTTCCGCAGCCGACAAAAAGTGTGTGTCTGGACATTCGCTAACTTCCGTTCGCCCTGAGCGAAGTCGAAGGGCGCTTGTACAATGGTGCGTCGACGTCGCTCAGCATGAACGATGCGTCTGACCTCAGGCCTCGCCCGCCGTCTCGATCAGGGCCGCCTGGATCGCCTCGGTCGGGCTCTTGCCGCCCCACAGGACGAACTGGAACACGGGGTAGAAACGCTCGCACTCCTCGAGCGCGGCCTCGCTGATCGATTCCGCCTGTTCGAAGCTAAGGCCATCGTCGCCGTTGTCGAGCAGCGCGGCATAGCGGAACACGATCAGCCCGCTGTTCGACCAGAGTTCGAAATGACCCAGCCAGAGCTGCTCGTTCACCAGCCCGATCGTCTCGTACATGGCGGCGCGCTTGTCGGTTGCGACCTTGACGTCGGGGAAGGCGAGGAACTGCAGGACCTGGTCGTCGGGACGCCATACGCCGCGAAGCTCATATTGCGCCCAGCTGCCCGGCGCCGAGGCGACGATCTCGCCGTCGCCCGAGCGCTCGCAGGCCCAGCCTCGGGCCTCGAAATAGGCCTCGAGCACTTCGATCGGCGCGCCGTCGTCGCGCTCTTCGCCCTGACTTTCCTCGTCGCGCGCGGGCAAGCTCACTCCTCGGGGGTCTCGATGCCGGTCGTGCCCGCGGGCGGGGCCTTGGCGTCGCCGGTCGGCCCCTTGCGGGTCGCCTTGCCGGCCTTGAGCGCGGCGACTTCGGCCTTCAGCGCCTCGACGTCGGCGCGGGCGGTCGCGGCCATCGCCTTCACCGCCTCGAATTCATCGCGCGAGACGAAGTCCATCCCGGCCATCCAGTCCTTCATACGCTCGCGCATCGAATCCTGCGCCTCGCGGGTCATGCCCGCGACGGTCCCGGCCGCCCCGTTCATGATCTTGACGAAGTCCTCGAAGAAGCGGTTCTGCGATTGCATCAGTCTAACCCCCAGTGATCCCCAGCGGCGCTCGGTCGGCGCCAGGATTAAGCCTGCCCGTCTCGTAGTTGAGCGTCGTGGCGAGGCACAGCCATGCCAGATAGGGCACAAGCAGCAGCGCCGCCACCCTGGACAGCGGCCAGGCCGCGATAATCAGCGCGGTCACCAGCACGTCCATGCCGACGATCAGCAGGAAGGCCCAGTCGATATAGCCCGCGCCGAAGAAGGTCGGCGACCAGGACCAGTTGAGCAGGAGCTGCCCCGCGAACAGGACGAGCGCGAGGCGCCGCTGCGGCGAGGCCGGCCGCGACAGGATCAGCGCGAGGCTGATCCCCATGAAAGTATAGAGGATGGTCCAGACCACCCCGAAGGCCCAGCCCGGCGGCTGGAAGCTCGGCTTCTCCAGCGGAATGTACCAGCCGTTCGAAAAGCCGCTGTTCGAAAGATAGCCGATCCCCGAGCCGGCCACGACCAGCAGCGGCACGGTCACCAGCGCGATCTTCCACCACGGCCGCACCGGGCGCCCGTCATTCTGTCCGAAATCGTCAGCCAACGTGGCCATCCGTCATTGCTCCTTGGTCGCGCCTAGCAGGAACTCGACATTGCCCTCCGGTCCGGTGATCGGGCTACGCGTCACTCCCAGAACCGCCCAACCCCGCGAAGCGATCCATTGTTGGGCCTGCGTGACGACCCGCTCGTGCACCTCGGGATCGCGGACTACCCCGCCCTTGCCCACTTCCGCGCGCCCGGCCTCGAACTGCGGCTTGACCAGCAGCAGCGCTTTGCCGCCCGGCACGACGAAATCGACCGCTTTCTCCAGCACCTTGGACAGCGCGATGAAACTCGCGTCGCAGACGAGGAGGTCGATCGCTTCGGGGATCTGTTCGGCCGTCAGGTGCCGGGCGTTGGTCTGCTCCAGCACCACGACCCGTTCGTCCTGGCGCAGCTTCCAGGCGAGCTGGTTGGTCCCGACGTCGACCGCATAGACGCGGGTCGCTCCGCGGCTCAGCAACACGTCGGTGAAGCCGCCGGTCGAGCTGCCGACGTCCATGCAGGTGAGACCCGCCGGATCGATCCCGAAATGGTCGAGCCCGCCGACCAGCTTGAGCCCGCCCCGGCTGACCCACGGATGGTCCTTGCCCCTGACCTCGAGCGCGGCGTCGGCGGGAATCGTCTCCCCCGCCTTGGCGACCTTGCGCTCGCCCGCGAAGACCAGCCCCGCCATGATCAGCGCCTGCGCCCGCGAGCGGCTCTCCGCCAGCCCCCGATCGACCAGCGCCTGATCGACGCGTTGCTTTGAGGAAGAAGGAAGTTTCAACGCGAAGGCACGAAGACAGAGGAAGGCAAGACGCGAAGGCCGTTGGTCATGCGGCACCAGTCGAGTTGACGACGCGCCGAAGGCCTTGCTTGAACGTCTCCTCGCCAAAATTCATCAGAAGCCCGAGCGGCTGGCGGCTGAGCCGCAAATAGGTCAGCAGCTGCGCGGAATGGACCCCAAGTAGCCGCTCGGCCGCCTTCACTTCGATGATCAGCCGCCCCTCGACCAATAGGTCGACCCTAAATCCCACTTCGAGCGAAAGGTCGGGCAGGTCGATCGGAAGCGCCTTCTGGCGCTCCACCGCCAAGCCCGCCTTCTGGAGGCGAACTGCGAGCAGCATTTCGTAGACATTCTCGAGCAGGCCCGGCCCCAGTTCCCGGTGTACCTGCAAGCCGCAATCCACCGCGATCCGCGCGAACTCTTCGACGCTCTCCAAAGCCTTAGCGCCTTCCCTGCCTTCTTCGCGTCTTCGCGTTAAGACTGCCTTCTTGCCCTCAGGCGATCGCTCCCGCGTCGACACCCACGCTGTTGCGGCGCAGCGCCTTCAGCACCGTGTCGACGATGTGCGGCGCGTTGAGCTTCGCCTCGTCATATTGCTTGGTCGGATTGTCCTGGTCCTGGAAAGCATCCGGCAGGCGCATGGTGCGAAGCTTCAGCCCAGCGTCGATCAGGCCCTCGTCGCTCGCCATCGTCAGCACGTGCGCGCCGAACCCGCCGACCGCGGCTTCCTCGACCGTCACCGCCACCTCGTGGCTGGTAAGGAGCTTGCGGATCAGCGCCTCGTCGAGCGGCTTGGCGAAGCGGAGGTCGGCGACCGTGGTCGACAGGCCCATGGCTTCCAGTTGCTCGGCGGCCTTCTCGGCTTCCTCGAGCCGGGTCCCGAGCGAGAGGATCGCGACCGTCTTGCCCTCGCGCACCACCCGGCCCTTGCCGATCTCGAGCCGCTCGGGCTCGGCCGGCATCGGCAGGCCGCGTCCGTTGCCGCGCGGATAGCGGACCGCGATCGGGCCGCTGTCGTGGAGCGCCATCGTATGGACCATGTGCGACAGCTCGACCTCGTCGGCCGCCGCCATCACGACGAAGTTCGGAAGCGTGCAGAGATAGGCGAGGTCGAACGAACCCGCATGGGTCGCCCCGTCGGCGCCGACCAGCCCGGCACGGTCCATCGCGAAGCGGACGGGCAGGTTCTGGATCGCGACGTCATGGACCACCTGGTCATAGGCGCGCTGGAGGAAGGTCGAATAGATGGCGCAGAACGGCCGATAGCCCTCGGCGGCGAGGCCGGCGGCGAAGGTCACCGCATGCTGCTCGGCAATGCCGACGTCGAACATCCGCGTCGGATGGGCCTGCTCGAATACGTCGAGCCCGGTCCCGCCCGGCATCGCCGCGGTGATCGCCACGATCTTCTCGTCGCGATTGGCCTCGGCGACGAGCGCGTCGGCGAAGACCCGCGTATAGGCCGGCGGTCCGCCACCCGGGCCCTTGTCCTGCTTGCCGGTGACGACGTCGAACTTGACCACGCCGTGATATTTGTCGGCGCTGCTCTCGGCCGGGGCATAGCCCTTGCCCTTCTGCGTCACCGCATGGATCAGCATCGGCCCGTGGTCGCTGTCGCGGACATTCTCGAGGATCTCGACCAGCCCGACCACGTCATGGCCGTCGACCGGCCCGACATAATAGAAGCCCAGCTCCTCGAAGAGCGTGCCCCCGGTCATCATCCCGCGGGCATATTCCTCGAACCGCTCGGCCGCGTTGCGGACGGGCTTGGGAAGATGCCCGGCGAGCCGCGCCGCGAGCTTGCGCGGGCTGAGATATTTGTTGCTGCTGACCAGCCGCGCCAGCGCGTTGCGCAGGGAGCCGACCGGCGGCGCGATCGACATGTCGTTGTCGTTCAGGATGACGATCAGCCGGCTGCCCGCGTCGGCGGCATTGTTCATCGCTTCGAAGGCCATGCCCGCGGTCGCCGCGCCGTCGCCGATCACCGCGATCGCGCGCTTGTTGTCGCCATCGAGCTTGGAGGCGATCGCAAAGCCCAAAGCCGCCGAGATGCTGGTCGAGCTGTGGGCCGCGCCGAACGGGTCGAATTCGCTTTCGGAGCGCTTGGTGAAGCCCGACAGGCCCCCTCCCATGCGCAGCGTCCGGATCCGGTCCCGCCGGCCGGTCATCACCTTGTGCGGATAGCATTGGTGGCCGACGTCCCAGATCAGTTTGTCGTTGGGGGTGTCGAACACATAATGGATGGCGACGGTCAGCTCGACCACGCCGAGCCCGGCGCCGAGGTGCCCGCCGGTCACCGACACCGCCGAAATCACTTCCTCGCGCAACTCCGCGCAAAGCTGCGGCAGCTGGCTCTTGTCGAGCTTGCGGAGGTCGGCCGGATAATGGACCGTGTCGAGGAGCGGAGTGTCGGGACGTTGATTCATACCGGTCTGTCCCTAGCTACTTGCTTCGGCGAAGTCGAATAGGCCTCTCGGTCCCTCGCCGCTTTTCCCTCAGGCGCAATCCTCGCACGTGCCGCGCACCTCGATCACCGGGCGCGTCGGCGCGA
Source organism: Sphingomonas sp. SP2 (assembly GCF_058313385.1). Lineage (NCBI taxonomy): Bacteria > Pseudomonadati > Pseudomonadota > Alphaproteobacteria > Sphingomonadales > Sphingomonadaceae > Sphingomonas > Sphingomonas sp. SP2. The sequence continues at coordinate 49,299 of NZ_JBZFLD010000002.1, forward strand.
AACCGCTCTTTTCGGCGGCCTGGCGGACGTCATTGGCGATGCTGTCATTGTCGATATGCTTGGCCTGCCCGCAATGATCGCAGATCAGGAAGATGCAGTCGTGGAGGCAGGCCGGGTGGTTGTTCGCGACATAGGCGTTGGCGCTCTCGACCCGGCGGGCGAGGTTCGCGCCGACGAACAGGTCTAGGATCCGGTAGACGCTGTTGGCCGCGACCCGGCGTTCCTGCGCCTTCGACACCGCCTCGGCGATGTCATAAGCGCTTGCCGGACGGTCGAACCCGGCGAGCGCGTCGAACACCGCCTCGCGCATACCGGTCCACTGTTCGCCGCTTTCGGTAAGTCGCTCGCGCGCCGCCGTCTTGAGGTCGTCGCCGCCGCCGTGGTGATGATCGTGCTTGGCCATGTTGTAACAATATGCCTCCCATCCCTCAGCGGCAAGTGAACCGCACCGCCATGGGAACGTTCGGTTGCGAATGGCAACGCCCCCCTCCCCTCCGACGCGCGCCGATGAACCGGTGCGCCGCGACGCCGTGGAGGGCGAAGGCGCGATCCGCGGCACCAGCCGGATGGAGGCCTTTGCCGACGGCGTCTTCGCCATCGCCTTCACCCTGCCGATCTTCAACGTCGCCTTGCCGGCGCTGCAGGGGTCGGGCGCGGGCTTCGGCGCGCGACTGCTTGCCGGCTGGCCCGAGAATTTGAGCTACCTCTTCGCCAGCCTGGTGATCGCGCTCTACTGGGTGCACCATCATTTCTCGGGCGCCATCTACCGAACCACCGGGCATCATTTCCTGCTCGCGACCGCCCTGTTCCTGACGATGATCGGCTACATCAGCTTCCCGATCCGCGCGTTCACCGAGAGCCTGACCCACCCCGCGGCGCTTCCCGACGCAGCCATCTTCCTCACCTGGAGCCTCGCGCTCACCTCGATGACCTGGCTGTTCAAATGGACCATCGGCAACGCGCAGGGCCACGTCGATGACCGGCTCGACCCTGCCTATGTCACGCGGCTCACCCGTCGCTACCGGACCATGACCGCGTGGAATATCGCGGCGGCGCTCGTCACCCTCGCCAGCTGGCCGATCGGAATAGCGTTGAGCGCGCTTGGCGTTCTCTACAAGCTGAAGGCGCCCGAGACCCCGCGTTACCTGACCGAAGCTCCCGCGATCGAGGGCGAGGACTAGCGCCGGCCGAACGGGTGGGCAGTGCCGCGGCGGTTGAGGTCGTGGCCGAGCGCCAGGATCAGAACGCCGAGCATGGTCGCGACCGCTTCGCTCCCGTCGTGGGGAAGCGTCAGCGCGCCGCCCATCACGCCGAGCCCGAGGCCGCCGACCGCGCTCGGCATCATGAAACCGTGGTTCCAGATCCCGCGGCCCAGCGCAAAGGCGCCAAGCATCATCGCGAAGGTCAGTCCGACCTCATGCACCCACTCGCCCCCGAGCAGGCTGCCGAAGGCCGACATCGCCGCCACCAGCACGCTCGTCGCCACGCAATGGACAAGGCACAGCCCCGACAAGCCGATGGCCAGCCGGTCCCACAGATGGTTCGAGGCGTGCGTATGAGTCATGAACGTGCCGGAATGTAATAGTGCAACATTAGGAAAGTTACAACATCACGGGTGGGACATTTGGTCCGCTTGCGCGTGATTTTCCTCCCGGCCATATGGCCGCCATGTCCGCTGCCCTGCCCGCGCTTCTTCCGCCGTCCGCGCGCCCGCGTGCGATCAGCAACTGGCTGCTGACCCTGTGCGGCCTCATTTTCGTGATGGTGGTCGTCGGCGGGATCACCCGCCTGACCGAAAGCGGCCTGTCGATCACCGAGTGGAAGCCGATCACCGGCGCCATTCCCCCGCTGACCGAGGCCCAGTGGCTGCGCGAGTTCGAGCTCTACAAGCGCATCCCCGAATATCAGCAGATCAACCGGGGCATGAGCCTCGACGAATTCAAGAACATCTTCTTCTGGGAGTGGATGCACCGTCAGCTCGGCCGGCTGATCGGTCTCGTCGCCCTCCTTCCCCTCGCCTGGTTCGCGGCGAAGCGGGCCATTCCCAAGGGATATGGCTGGCGCACGGGCAGCATCTTCATCCTCGTTTGCATCCAGGGCGCGATCGGCTGGTGGATGGTGGCGTCGGGCCTCACCCAGCGGACCGACGTCAGCCACGTCCGCCTCGCGGTGCATCTCCTCACCGCGCTCTTCATCTTCGGCTTTGCGCTGTGGACCGCGCTTGATCTCCGCGCCCCCGGCGCGGTGCCGCGGCGGGTCCCGACGATCGGCCTGTGGACCCTCGCGGCCCTCGCGGTGCAGCTCCTGTTCGGCGCCTATGTCGCCGGCCTCGACGCGGGCTATGCCTTCAACACCTGGCCGCTGATGGGGAGCGACCTCTATCCGGCCGGCGCGCCCTGGCTCGAACCCTTCATCCGCAACTTCGTCGACAATCCGATCACGGTGCAGTTCATCCACCGCTGGTGGGCCTTCGTCGTCCTCGCCTTCGCGGTGGTGCTGAGCCGCCGGGTCAAGCGCGTCGGCGGCCGGCTCCAGTCGATCCTCGTCCATGCCGCCATCGGGACCCAGATCCTGCTCGGCATCGCGACCCTGATGACCGGCGTCGACCTCCATGTCGCCGTCGCCCACCAGGCGACCGCCGCGCTCCTCCTCGCCAGCATCGTCGCCGCGGCGCACCGGCTGGCGGAAGCCTCGAGCGCGCCCGCCACGGACGGCATTGAAGAGGCAACGCTCGTCCCGAGCGCCGCCGGGGGACGATGACCCTCGTCTCCCTCTATTGCGTCTTCGCCGACGCCGACGAAGCGAACCGCATCGGCCGGCTCGTGATCGAGGAGCGCCTTGCCGCCTGCATCAACATCCTCGCCCCCTGCCGCAGCATCTACCGCTGGGAGGGCCGCGTCGAGGAGTCGAAGGAGGTGCCCGCCATCCTCAAGACGAACGCCGCGACCGCCGAGGCGCTGATCGCCCGCATCGCCCAGCTTCACAGCTACGACGTTCCCGCCATCACCGCCTGGCCGGTCGAGCGCGCCTTCGGCCCCTATGCCGACTGGGTCGCGGCCAACAGCACGCCCGAGCGTTTCGCATGAGCGACTGGCAGACCCCCAACCTTCCCTCGCGGGACTTCGACGTCACCGCCGCCTTCATGGCCCGCCTCGGCTTCACCTGCGCCTATCGCTCGGCCGGCTGGATGATCCTCCGCCGCGGCACGCTCCAGATCGAATATTTCCACCATCCCGACTTCGATCCCGAGAACAGCGGCTACGGCACCTGCCTGCGCCTCGACGACCTCGACGCCTTCTACCAAGTCTGCCTCGATGCCGGCATTCCGGTGAAGGACAAGGGCGCGCCCCGGCTCCACCCGCCGCAGCAGGAACCCGAAGTGCGCCGGGCGGCCCTGATCGACCCCGATTTTTCGCTGTTTCACCTCATCCAAAATTAGCAGGGTATCATTTTACCCGCCCGCAAACCGCCTGTTTTGCTTGACTTTCGGGCCCTCCACCGCGAATAGGCGCCCACAAGCGCTGTCCCTCGGGGCGGCGTTTTCCTTTGTTTCATGAGGTTTCGCAGCCATGAAGGCGCTGATGAAGACCACCAAGTCGGCCAAGCCGGCGGAGGTCGAGAAGAAGTGGCATCTGATTGATGCCGAAGGCCTGGTCGTCGGCCGTGTCGCCACGATCATCGCCAATATCCTGCGCGGCAAGCACAAGCCGAGCTTCACCCCGCACGTCGATTGCGGCGACCATGTCGTCGTCATCAACGCCGACAAGGTCCGCTTCACCGGCCGCAAGGCCGCGCAGAAGACCTACTACAAGCACACCGGCTACGCCGGCGGCCTCAAGGAAGTCACCGCGGCCAAGGTGCTCGAGGGTCGCTTCCCCGAGCGCGTGCTCGAGAAGGCGGTTGAGCGCATGATCCCGCGCGGCCCGCTCGGTCGCGACCAGATGCGCGCCCTGCATCTCTACAACGGCACGGAGCATCCGCACGCGGGTCAGGACCCGCAGGTCCTCGACGTGGCGGGCATGAACCGCAAGAACAAGGTGGGCGCATAACATGGCCGACAAGAAGTCCCTCGCCGATCTCGGCGCCCTGACCAGCCAGCCGGCCCCGGCTCCCGAAGCGGCTGCCGCTCCGGCCGAGACCGCCGCTGCCGACGACGCCGCTCCGGCGACCGACGCCGCTTCGGACGAAGCCGCGCCGTTCGTTCCGGCCGTCTCGGACGCTCCGTTGCGTGAGCAGCAGCTCGACAAGTTCGGCCGCGCCTATGCGACCGGCCGCCGCAAGGACGCCGTTGCGCGCGTCTGGCTGAAGCCGGGCTCGGGCAAGATCACGGTCAATGGCCGCGACCAGGAAGTCTATTTCGCGCGTCCGACGCTGCGTCTCGTCATCAACCAGCCGTTCGGCATCACCGACCGCGCCGGCCAGTATGACATCATCGCCACCGTCAAGGGCGGCGGTCTGTCGGGCCAGGCGGGCGCCGTGCTGCACGGCATCGCCCAGGCGCTGACCCGCTACGAGCCGGTGCTCCGCACCACCGTCAAGCGCGCCGGCTTCCTGACCCGCGATCCGCGCGTCGTCGAGCGTAAGAAGTACGGCAAGGCCAAGGCCCGCCGCAGCTTCCAGTTCTCGAAGCGCTAAGCTTTTTCCTTACTCGAACCGAAGAGGGCGTCCCGGTCGCGGGGCGCCCTTTTCTTTTTCCTGTCGGTCCGTTCAGGAACTCGCAGGCCCTCGCTTCGTCTCTTCAGGCAAGACCTTCAGGAGCGACGATGCCGACTGCCTTCACGCGGGGCCTGAGCCCGACCTTTGCCGCCTGCGAACTGACCCACCTCAACAGGAAGCCGATCGACCTCGACCGCGCCGAACGGCAGCACCGCGCCTACGAACAGGCGCTCGCGGGCGCGGGCCTCGACGTCGTCCGCTTGCCCGACCTGCCCGGCCACGCCGACGCGGTATTCGTCGAGGACACCGCCATCCTGCTCGGCGAGCATGCGATCATCACCCGCCCCGGCGCCCCTTCGCGCCGGGCCGAGGCCGACAGCACCGCCGACAGCCTTGCCGACCGCTTCACCGTCCACCGCCTGACCCGCGGCCGCCTCGATGGCGGCGACGTGCTGCGGATCGGCGACAAGATCTATGTCGGCCAGTCGCGCCGCACCGACTGCGCGGGGATCGTCAATCTCGCCGGCCTCGCCGGTCGCCTCGGCTACGAGGTGATCGAGGTGCCGCACGACAAGTGCCTTCACCTCAAGACCGGCGCCACTTATGCCGGCCATGACGCGACCGGGCGCGACGTCGTCCTGCTCAACCCCGACTGGATCGACCCGGCGGTGTTCGAGGACGTCTTCCTCCTCCCCAACTTCCCCGGCGACGACTTCGGCGCCAATGCGCTGCGCGCCGGCGACAAGCTCATCTACCCCGCCGCTTATCCCCGCACCGCCGAACGCCTGCGGGCGCTCGGCTTCGACGTCGAGGAAGTCGACATCGGCGAACTCGAGAAAGCCGAGGCCGGCCTTACCTGCATGAGCCTGATCGCGGACTGACCCCGCGATCCTCAGCCCTTGGCTTTCTCCCACCGGTCCTGCAGCGCGGCATAATCCTCGCTGCGGGTCTCGGGCAGGCCTTCGGTATTGAGCCAGGCGCGATGCATGCTCTCGGCGCCGAAATGCGACTTGGGCACGAAGCCTGACGGATCGTCGAAGGCCGCCACGGTGAGGTCCATCTTGTCGGTGCCCTCGAGATAGCGAAAGCCAAGGCTCGTCCCGCAGGCCGCACAGAAGGGCCGCTCGGCGATCGCTGAGCTGCGATACCAGTCGGGCTCGCTTTCCCATGTCACGGCGTCTTGGCGCACCCCGACCATTGCCAGGCTGACATTGCCGCTCGCCCGCTGGCACATCCGGCAGTGGCAGAGATAGGCGTGGTGATCGTCCGGCAGGTCCACCGTGAACCGTTTCGCCCCGCACGCGCACCCGCCGGTCATCTGGGTCACTTCCTGCCTCCTCCGTCACCCCGGACCTGATCCGGAGTCCCGCATACTACGCACGGCATAGAGGAAAGAAGCGGGCTCCCGGGTCAAGCCCGGGATGACGATCACGCCTTCTGCAGGTGCTTGCGCCCCAACAGCTCGGCGATCTGCACCGCGTTCAGCGCCGCGCCCTTGCGGAGGTTGTCACTCACCACCCACAGGTTGAGGCCGTTCTCGACCGTCGGATCCTCGCGCACGCGGGACACGAAGGTCGCATAATCGCCCACGCACTCGACCGGCGTCACATAGCCGCCCGGCTCGCGCTTATCGATCAGCATCACGCCCGGCGCCTCGCGCAATATGTCCTGCGCTTCCTTGGCCGAAATCTCGCGTTCGAACTCGACGTTCACGCTTTCCGAATGGCCGACGAACACCGGCACCCGGACGCAGGTCGAGGTCACCTTGATCCTGGAATCGAGGATCTTCTTGGTCTCGACGACCATCTTCCACTCTTCCTTGGTCGAGCCGTCGTCGAGGAAGTCGTCGATGTGCGGGATGACGTTGAAGGCAATCTGCTTGGGATAGAAGCCAGGCTCGACGCTGTCGCCGACGAAGATGTTGCGCGACTGGTTGAACAGCTCGTCCATGCCCTGCTTGCCCGAGCCCGATACCGACTGATAGGTCGAGACCACCACCCGCTTGATCCCGGCCGCATCGTGGAGCGGCTTCAGCGCCACGACCATCTGCGCGGTCGAGCAATTGGGATTGGCGATGATGTTCTTCGCCTTGTAGCCGGCCAGCGCCTCGGCATTCACCTCGGGCACGATCAGCGGCACGTCCGGGTCCATCCGGAAATAGGAGCTGTTGTCGATCACGATGCAGCCTGCCGCCGCCGCGCGCGGAGCATGGACCTTGCTGACCGCCGAACCCGCCGCGAACAGCGCGATGTCCCAGCCGGCAAAGTCGAAATGCTCGAGGTTGGTGACCTTGAGCTCCTCGCCATTGTCGCCGAAGTCGATGATGTCGCCCTGGCTGCGCGCCGAGGCGACCGCCGCCACCGCGTCGATCGGAAACTGCCGCTCCGACAGGATCTGCAGCATCTCGCGCCCGACATTGCCCGTCGCGCCGACCACGACGACCCGATAACCCATGCTTGTTCTCCTTGGACGCGCCTCTATCGTCCGGCTGGCCATGTGGCGAGGGGGAAGCGATGCGCAAGATGCTGTGGCTCGGACTGGTCGTCGCTGGGCTGCTCGGCCTGATGGCCGCGACCCGCTGGCTGACCCTGCCCCCGCCCGTCCGCACCGCCAGCGCCCCTGACCAGTTCGACGCCGTCCGCGCCAAGGCCCGGCTTGCCCGCCTGCTCGGCGACGAGGCCCCCCACCCCGCCGACAGCGCCGCGAGCGACGGCGTCCGCGACCGTCTCATCGCCGAGCTTCGCGGCATGGGGCTCAGCCCCCGCATCGACGACCGCTTCGCCTGCAACAACCTCCACAAGCAGTCGGGCGTCGCCTGCGCCCGGGTCCGCAACATTCTCGTCACGCTGGGCGAGCGGCCGGGCGCGAAGCATGTCCTCATCAACTCGCATTATGACAGCGTCCCCGTCGGTCCCGGCGCGAGCGACGCAGGGCTCGGCGTAGCGAGCATGCTGGAAACGGCCTTCCTGCTGAAGGATCGCGCGCTTCCCCGCCCCGTCACCTTCCTCTTCAATGAGGGCGAGGAACTGGGCCTGGTCGGCGCCCGCGCCTTTCTCGACGGCGATCCGTTGCGCGACCGGGTCGACGCGCTGATCAACCTCGAGGCGCGCGGGACGACCGGCCCGGTCAACATGTTCGAGACCTCGGTCCCCAACGGCGCGGCGGTGCGCCTGTTCGGAAATAGCGTCGCTCACCCCGTCGCCAACAGCCTCGCCGTCAGCGCCTACCGGCTCATCCCCAACTACACCGACGTCAACAGCTTCGCCGAGAGCCGGAAATGGCTGACGCTCAACTTCGCGCCCATCGGCAACGAGACCCGCTACCATTCGCCGGGCGACAATCTGCAGGCGATGGATGTCGCGACGCTACAGCACATGGGCGACCAGCTGCAGGCGACCACGACCGCGCTCGCCGCCGGGCCGCCGCCGACATCGCGTACCTTCGACAACCTCCTCTTCATGAACATCGGCACGCGCTGGCTCTTCACTTTCCCCTTCAGCCTCGCGCTCGGGCTCGGCGCCGCCTATCTCGCCGGCCTTGGCATCCGTGCCGCGCGCAAGGGCGGGACCGACCTGCGCTGGCTCGTGACCGTTCCGCTGCTGCTCTGCGTCCCCCTCCTCGCCCCCGCCTTCGCCTGGCTCGGGCTGGCAGGCGTCGGGACGCTCCGCGATGGCCAGTTCTGGCGCGCGGTCCCGCAGGCGAGCGAGCTCGCCATCTACGCCGGGGTCATCGCCGCGGGCCTCCTCGTCCTTTCCGTCAGTCGCGCCAGCCAGTCCGCGCTGCGCCGCGCCTGGTGGACGCTCTACCTGCTACTCGGGCTGCTGCTGACCTTCTTCGCGCCGGGCGCCCTGGTCTATTTCTTCGTGCCGCCTTTGCTCTTCCTCATTGGGGCCATGAACCAGCAACGCTGGCGCCATGCCGAGCTTGCCGGCAGCCTTGCCGCCACCTTCTTCACCTTCGTGACGCTGGGCGCGATGCTCGGGCTCCTGCAGGACCTCGCCAACAGCGGCCCCTTGTGGATCTTCGCCATCCTCGGTGCGCTCGTCCTCATGCCCTGGCTGATCGAAGCGCGGCCGCTTGTAGAGGACTTTGGGCTCCGCCGGGCGCTCCCGGCGGCCATCGCCCTTGCCGCGCTTGCCTGGCTCCCCGCCGCCTTCGCCCCCGCCTACAGCGCCGACCGCCAGCAGCAGTGGACTCTCCAATATGTGCTCGAGGCCGGCAAGCCGCCGGTCTGGTCGATCGTCAACGATCGCAAGCCCTTGCCCGCGAAAGTTCACAAGCTCGGTCAATGGCGCCAGGGCCTGCTCCCACTGGGCAAACGACAGCGCTGGATCGCCCCCGCGCCCATCCAGCCTGGCTTTGCCGCGCCGTCGCTCGAACCCGTCGGCGACATTCCGATCCTCAGCGCGCCGGTCTCGGGCGGTCCCGGCACGCCGATCGGTCGATCCCAGCTCTTCCGCCTTCGCACCAACGGCGCCGACAGCGTGGCGCTGACCATCGACAAGCAAGGCGCACTCATCGGCGGCGGCTTCAACGGCCGCGCGGTGCTGCTCAAATCCGGGACCAAGGCCCCCTACAGCCTGACCTGCACCGGCCGCAGCTGCGACGGCGCGGTGCTCCAGCTCGATCTCGGCCTCGCGCCCGTCAGCGTCCAGCTCACCGCCACCCACTGGCGCCTTCCGCCGGCCGCCGCGCCCATCGCCGCCGCACGGCCCCGCTTCGCCCGCCCCCAATATCTTCCCGACGCGACCATCCTCGTCAGCCGCCTGAAGCTCTGAGCCAAAGAAAAAGGGCCCGACCTTGCGGTCGAGCCCCTGTTTCCTTTGCGCTGGTTCGCGAAGCTTAGGCTTCGGTCGAACCCTCGGCCTGGGCGGTCGCCTTGGCCGGACGCACGTCGCGGCGCTCGGCGATACGCGCCGACTTACCGGTGCGGCCACGCAGGTAATAGAGCTTGGCGCGGCGGACGACACCACGGCGGACGACGGCAATCTCTTCGATCGACGGCGAATAGAGCGGGAAGACGCGCTCGACGCCTTCGCCAAAGCTGATCTTGCGAACGGTGAAGTTCGAGCCGATGCCCTTGTTCGAGCGGGCGATGCAGACGCCCTCGTAATTCTGGACGCGGGTGCGCTCGCCTTCGACGACGCGGACGCCGACGCGGAGCGTGTCGCCCGGACGGAAGTCGGGGATGGCGCGCTTGGCGGTCAGTTCGTCGATCTGCTCGCGCTCGAGGGTCTGAATCAGGTTCACTTGTTCTTGCCTTCGTCTCGTTGCCGCGCACCAGAGGGCGACGCCTGCGAGACGCCCCCATGGCGCTCGTACAGGTCCGGCCGCCGTAGCCGTGTATCCTCGATCGCGCGCGACTTGCGCCATGCAGCGATCTTCGCATGATCCCCCGATCGCAGCACTTCGGGGATCGTGCGCCCTTCCCATGTCACTGGTCGGGTATAATGCGGATGTTCGAGCAGCCCCGTTTCGAAGCTCTCGTCCACACCGCTATCGGGGGCGCCCATTACGCCGGGAAGCAGCCGAACGCAAGCATCGAGCAGCACCATCGCCCCGAGCTCGCCCCCCGACAGGATATAGTCGCCGATCGAGACCGGCTCGACGTCGCGCGCCTCGAAGATCCGCTCGTCGAAGCCCTCGAACCGGCCGCAGAGGATGATCGCCCCCTCGCCCGCCACCAAGTCGCGCACGCGCTCCTGCGTCAGCGGAGCCCCGCGCGGGCTCATCGCCAGGACCGGCCGCCCGTCCGCGACATGATCGATGGCGCTCGCCAGCACGTCGCAGCGTAGCACCATCCCCGCGCCGCCGCCCGCCGGCGTGTCGTCGACGGTCCGGTGCCGGTCGATCGCGAAGTCGCGGATATTGGTCGTCTCGAGGCTCCACGTCCCCGCCTCGAGCGCGCGGCCGGCAAGGCTGGTGCCGAGCGGCCCCGGAAACATGTCGGGATAGAGGGTGAGGACACTCGCGCGGAAGGTCATGCCGCCGCCGCCCGTCCGCCGAGCCAGGCTCCCGCGAGCCCGGCCACGAACGCCACCAGCGCAACCATCCCGCCCATCGTCAGCATCGCCATCAGCGCCAGATCGTCCCACCCGTCCTTCGGCCAGGCCGCGGCGACATAGGCCATGCCCGCGATCGTCCCGGCGAGGATCAGTCCCGGCGCGAGGCTCGCCGCCGCCAGCCTCCGCTTCACACCGCTCCACGCCGGCCGCCGCCGCTCGAACAGCCCGTCGCCGACGAAGCCCGCGATCAGCCCGGCGAGGGCGACCGCCATCCACACCCACCAGCGCACTACGACGAAAAAGGTCATGCCGGGCTCTTAGCCCCAGCCGGCGGGAACCGCCAAGCCGCGCCGCTCATTACGCCCGCGTCATGGCCAACGAACAGATTCACGACGTCCTCATCATCGGCGGCGGGCCCGCCGGCCTCACCGCCGCCATCTATCTCGCGCGCTTCCATCTCGACATCCTCGTGATCGACGAGGGCAAGAGCCGCGCGAGCTGGATCCCGTGCAGCCACAACCATGCCGGCTATCCCGACGGGATCAACGGCAAGGAGCTCTTGGAGCGGATGCGCGCGCAGGCGCAGAAATATGGCACCAGCATCGAGACCGGCCGGGTCCACCGCCTCGACAAGGAGGAGGACGGCCTGTTCGCCGCCGACTGGGGAGCCGGCCCGCGCCAGGCCCGCGCGATCCTCCTCGCCACCGGGCTCACCAACCGCAAGCCGCCGATGGACCCCGAGCTCCACGACGTCGCCATGGCCCGCGGCCTCATCCGCTATTGCCCGATCTGCGACGGCTTCGAAGTCACCGACAAGCGCGTCGGCGTGATCGGCTCGGGCAGCGGCGGGGTCGGCGAGGCGATCTTCCTGCGCAGCTACACCGCCGACGTCACCCTCATCGCCCCCGACCGCAAGCTCGACATCGACGAAGACGACCGGACCCGCCTCGAAGCCGCCGGCGTGACCCTTGTCGACGGCCCGGCCGAGGCGATCGGCTGCGTCGAGAATTGCATCACCATCGACACCGCCGACGGGCTCCTCACCTTCGACAGCATCTATCCGGCGCTCGGCAGCGACACCCACATCCAGCTCGCCGAGATGCTCGGCGCCAGGATCAGCCCCGAGGACGGCTGCATCGTCTGCGACGAAAAGATGCGCACCAGCGTCGAGGGCCTCTACGCCGCGGGCGACGTGGTCCACGGCCTCGACCAGATCAGCCACGCCATGGGCGAAGGCGGGCAAGCCGCCACCACCATCCGCAACGACCTCGCCGCCAAGACCCCAATGCTGCGCCAACCCGCCGTCCCGGCCAAGGGCGAAACCGAGCGCGAGCGTATCGAAGTCGGGGAAGACTGAGGGACAGCGCCAACGCTGAACATACTGTCCCCCTGCGAAAGCAGGGGCCCAGTTCCCTTTCTCCGAGCAGAAGTGAAGAAGGCCCTGGGCTCCTGCTTTCGCAGGACAACAGCCTAGGTTACGCTCCCAGCGCTCGGTCGGAGGGACCCTCCATGAAACCGGGCTTCGTCTACATCATGGCCAGTCGGCTCAACGGCACCCTCTACACCGGCGTGACCAGCAATCTCGTCCAGCGCGCCCACCAGCACCGGACCGGCGCGCTTCCCGGCTTCACCGCCCGCTACGGATGTAGATTGCTCGTCTGGTTCGAAGCCCACGACGACCTCCAGGTCGCTCGGACCCGAGAACTGCAGATCAAGCGCTGGAAACGGGACTGGAAGCTGAGCCTGATCGAGCGCGACAATCCCGACTGGCGCGACCTCTACCCGATGATCCTCGCCTGACTGTCCCCCTGCGAAGGCAGGGGCCCAGTAAACTTCTCGCGCTCATCCCATTACGACGAAGCCGGAAAGGCACTGGGCCCCTGCCTTCGCAGGGGAACAAGGCCCTAGAACGTCGCGCCCATCAGCAGCACCGGATGGTCCGCCGGCGACAGGCGCAGCTTGCCGCCCGCTTCGCTGATCAGCGCATGCGCCAGCCACGCCCCCGCCGCGCGGGGTTCGACGGTGCCCGCGGCGCCGCGTTCGAGCGTGGCGCGAAGGTTGGGGTCGAGCAGCAGCCGCGGCCCTTCGGCGCGGATCACGATCTCGGTCCCGCTCGGTCCGCGCTCGGCGCCGATGTCGAGCTGCCCGCCGCGGACCAGCGCATCGCCCGCGACCAACGCGAGGTTCAGCAGCACCTTCACCACGTCCTTGGGCAATTTGTCGTCGCTGACCATCCAGCCCAGCGTGATCTTCTTCTCGGCCCCGAACAGCCCCTCGAGCGCGGTCCGCGCCTCGCGGGTCTCGATCTCCTCGCCGAAGCCGCCGCCGGCGCCGAACGCGAGGCGGAAGAACTTCAGCTTGGCGGCGCTCGCCCGGGCGCTCTCGGCGAGCAGCTCGAGGCAGCGCTCGCGCATCTCGGGGTCCTGCTCGTCGGCCATCAGTTCGAGGCCGTTGTTGAGCGCGCCGACGGGCGAGAGCAGGTCGTGGCACAGCCGCGAGCAAAGCAGACTGGCGAGTTCGATCGCATTCATGGTTCGGGAAGTGGCTCATGCCGGGTCCCGGCGCAAGGAGCGATCCATCCGCGGCGGCTTGCAAAGTAGGATTTCGCATGATGAGTGGAGGGCGATGCGGGTTCGATCCTGCCCTTCCCACCGATTGCCGCCGCCGCTCCAGCCTCGCACCCGGCCGCCGAAGGTCACGGCATGTCGCCTTCGCTGCCGGACGATCCGTGACCCTTTTCCCCTCGCAACCGGGGTCACATCCCGGAGAAGCGCCGCCCCCCCGCCCTGTGTCACCCTCGTGACCTTGCCGCGCGGAACAAAGACCCGTCCGACTCGACGTCCGCGCCTTGAAAAGGCGCTGCCCCCTTCCCATCTCCTTTGTTCATGACCGGGGGGTCCGACATCATCGACATCGCGCTTGGGTCCGGTCACGCTGGCTGGCGGCTCGACCGTGCGCTGGCCGATGCCGTCCCGACCCTGTCGCGCGAGCGGCTCAAGAGCCTCGTCAAGTCGGGCGCGCTCGATCGAGCCGGGACCGCGGTCCGCGACCCCGCGCTCAAGGTCAGCGGTACCGAGACCTTCCGCCTCACCGTTCCCCAGGCCGCGCCGGCCGAGGCCGAGGCGCAGGACATTCCGCTCCACATCGTCTTCGAGGACGATCATCTCCTCGTCGTCGACAAGCAGGCCGGGCTGGTGGTGCATCCTGCGGCGGGCAATCTCGACGGGACGCTCGTCAACGCGCTCCTCCACCATTGCGCCGGTCGCCTGAGCGGCATCGGCGGGGTCGCCCGCCCGGGCATCGTCCACCGGATCGACAAGGATACATCGGGGCTGATGGTCGTCGCCAAGACCGACGTCGCCCACGAGGGGCTGGCCAGGCAATTTGCCGCCCACAGCATCGACCGGCGGTACCGCCTCGCGGTCAACGGGGTGCCGATGGCGCCGCAGGGCACGGTCGACGCGCCGCTCGCCCGCTCGGTCCACGACCGCAAGAAGATCGCGATCGTCGGCGAAGGCCGCGGCAAGCGCGCGGTGACCCACTGGACCCGCCTGTCCGTCGGGCGCGACTCGGCGCTCGTCGAATGCCGTCTGGAGACCGGACGGACCCATCAGGTACGGGTCCACATGGCCAGCCTCGGACACCCCCTGGTCGGCGATCCGGTCTACGGACGCAACAACAAGGCGGTCGCAGCCGTTTGTAAGGCGTTGGAATTCAAGCGGCAGGCGCTCCACGCGGCACGCCTCGGCTTCACTCATCCGGTGACGAAGCACCGTTTGTCGTTCGACAGCCCTGTCCCAAAGGACATGCAGGAACTGTTCAAGGCACTTGGTGTATAAGAAGGGAGATGGCAGGGCGGCTGTGGCGTGCTCTGCCAGAAGAAGGACCGAATATTCTCATGGCACAGGCGAAGGCACTTTCCATTCCTGCGGCGTCCGGCGAAGCCGGGCTCAACCGCTACCTGAGCGAGATCAAGAAGTTTCCGATCCTCGCCCCGGAAGAGGAATATATGCTCGCCAAGGCCTGGCGGGAGCATGGTGACACCGACGCCGCCGCGCGCCTGGTCAATTCGCACCTGCGCCTCGTCGCCAAGATCGCCATGGGCTATCGCGGCTACGGCCTGCCCGTCTCGGAGCTGATCTCCGAGGGCAACATCGGGCTGATGCAGGGCGTCAAGAAGTTCGAGCCCGACCGGGGCTTCCGCCTCGCGACCTACGCCATGTGGTGGATCCGGGCCTCGATCCAGGAATTCATCCTCCGCTCGTGGAGCCTGGTGAAGATGGGCACCACCGCCGCCCAGAAGAAGCTCTTCTTCAACCTGCGGCGGATGAAGAACCAGATCGACGCCTTCGAGGAAGGCGACCTCAAGCCTGCCGACGTGACCAAGATCGCGACCGATCTCGGCGTCACCGAGGAAGAGGTCATCTCGATGAACCGCCGCATGGGCATGGGTGGCGACACCTCGCTCAACGCGCCCCTGAAGGGCGATGAGGGCGGTGAAAGCCAGTGGCAGGATTTCCTGGTCGACAACGGCCCGCTCCAGGACGAGCTGGTCGCGGACGAGGAGGAGAAGCAGGTCCGCCATGCGCTCCTCAACACCGCCATGCAGTCGCTGAACGACCGCGAGAAGCACATCCTGGTCGAGCGACGGCTGGTCGATGATCCCAAGACCCTCGAGGAGCTCTCGCAGGTCTATGGTGTCAGCCGTGAGCGGATCCGGCAGATCGAGGTCCGGGCGTTCGAAAAGCTCCAGGCCGCGCTGATGAAGTCGGCTACCGAGCAGCGCCTCCTCCCCGCCGCCTGATCCTTCGGGGTCAGCGGCGGAAGAGCCGTTTGACGAGGCTCGCCGCAACCACCAGCCCGACCCCGGCGCGAAGTAGCACCGGGAGCGGCCGGGGTTTCGCCGGCGCAGTCACCTCCACCGTCCGAGCCTTCTGCGCCGCGGGGACCGTCTCGGGTTCGGCGGCCACCGCTTTCTGGGTCCGCGCCTGCCGCTCCACCTCGCTGTTCACCTCGGCTCCGAACAGGAGGACGTAGCTCGACAGGTAGAGCCAGGTCAGCAGCACGATCGGCGCCGACAGCGATCCGTAGGTCGCGCCGTAATTGCCGAAATTGCGCACGTAGAAGCCAAACCCCAGGGTCAGCACCAGCCACACCGCGGCGAAGAAGATCGAGCCCGGCGTCAGCCACACCCACCGCGCCTTCGCCCGGCTCGGTCCATAGCGATAGAGCGTCGCCGCCGCCGCCGCCGCGATCCCGCCGAGGATGGCATAGGTGACAAGGGAGATCGCGACCTTGCCCACTACCCCCATGTCGGGGAGCAGCTTCTCGAGCGAGGCAAGGAGCCCGGTCACCGCCGCGACCACGCCCGCCATCAGCACCGCGCCCGCGGTCATCGCCAGGGCCAGGAGGGTCGTCTTCACGAACCCCCGCGTCTCCTTTTCCTCATAGGCGATGTTGAGCGCGGTGACGATCGCGCCCGCCGCGCTCCGGGCGCCCCAGAAAGCGAGCAGAATCGCCGCCGCGAGGCCGAAACCCTTCTTCCCGCCCGAGGTGTAGACCACCTGCTCGAGCTGGTCGCCAATCAGCTTCGCCGCCTCGCCGGGCAGGACCTTGGTCAGGCTCGCCGCCTGCCGCGCGACCGCGTCGGGCGAGACGAACAAGCCGTAGGTCAGCACCGTCGCGCCGAGCAGGGGCACCAGCGCAAGGAAGAAATAGAAAGCGACGCCCGCCGCGACGATCCCGACATTGTCCTTCTGGCTCTCCCCCCAGGTCCGCCTCGCGATCGCCTTCCACCCCGGCGCAGGGATGTCGGTCGGTCGGTCGGGAGCGGAAGCGGAAGCGGAAGACACGGGACTGGTCATGCTGCGCCCAACCGACGCCCGCACGCGCCGTTCCCCCTTGCCAGCCGTGCCCGAGAGGTAGAGCCTTCTCCTCCAATTGGCGCGTGAGGCGCCCGGCAGCGACTCGCGACGCCCTGGTTCCAGGACGAAGGAGAGCTGCAATGCATGAGCATGTCCCCGGCACGAGAGCCATTGCGCTGGTCGGTCCCGCAGGCGCAGGCAAGACCTGCCTTGCGGAAGCGATGCTGTTCGCCAGCGGCACGATCGACCGGCAGGGTGATACGGCGAGCGGGACCAGCGTCGGGGATCCGAGCCCCGAGGCCCGTGCCCGCGGCGGCTCCACCGAGCTCAACCTCATGCACTTCGACTGGCTGGGCGAGCGTTTCGCCCTGATCGACGTGCCCGGCGGGACCGGCTTCCAGGCCGATGGCGCCCGGGCCCTCGCGGTCGCCGACCTCGCGGTGGTAGTGGTGGATCCCGACCCCGCCCGCGCGCCGCTCGCCGCGCCGACGCTGCGGCTGCTCGACGAGCTCGGCATCCCCCACCTCATCTTCGTCAACCGGATCGACGGCGCGCGCGGCTCGATCGGCGAGGTGCTCGAGGCGCTCCAGCCCCTCAGCGTCTCGCCCCTGATCGCCCGACAGATCCCGATCAGCAGCGGCGACACGATCAGCGGCTTCGTCGACGTCGCGCTCGAACGCGCCTTCCACTATCGCCCCGGCCAGCCGTCCGAACCCATCGCCATGCCGGCCGAGCTCGATGCGGTCGAGGCACAGGCTCGCACCCGCCTCCTCGAACAGCTCGCCGACCATGACGATGCGCTGCTCGAGCAACTGCTGATGGACGAGACCCCGCCGCTCGACACCGTCCTTGACGACCTTGCCCGCGAAACCAGCGAGAATCTCGGCGTCTCGGTCCTGTTCGGCTCGGCCTCCAACGGCTTCGGCATCCGCCGCCTGATGAAGGCGATCAGGCACGAGGCCCCTTCCCCGGCCGCGACCGCCGGACGGCTCGGAGTCACCGACCCCGCGCTGTTCGCCTTCAAGGTCAGCCACGGCCATGCCCTCGGCCGGCTGGTGCTCGCCCGTGCGATCGGCGGCGACCTCAGGGAAGGCCAGGAGCTGACCGGCGCCGAAGGCCGCTCGGTCAAGGTCGGCGCGATGTTCGCGCTGCAGGGCGAGCGCAACCAGCGCCTGCCCGCTGCCCGCGACGGCGAAGTCGTCGCCCTCGCCAAGGCCGACAGCCTGCGCGCGGGCGAATGGCTCTCGCGCGGGATACTGCCTCCGCTTCCCGATCTTCCGCTGCCCTCGCGCAACGTCCGGGTCGCGATCCAGCCCGCCGATCGCAAGGACGATGTCAAATTGTCGGGCGCCCTCCACAAGCTTGCGGAAGAGGATCCGACCCTGCTCGTTGAGCATGACGAGGAGGATCATTCGCTGGTCATGTCCGGGGTCAACGAGGAGCAGCTCGCCAATGTTCTCGCCAAACTGAAGCGGCGTCATGGCGTCAGCGTCACCCAGCGCCGCCCGCGCGTCGGCTATCGCGAGAGCGTCCGCCGCAGCGTCACCCAGCGTGGCCGCCACAAGAAGCAGTCGGGCGGCCACGGCCAGTTCGGCGACGTGGTGATCGAGATCCGCCCGCAGGAGCGCGGCGCCGGGATCAGTTTTGCCGAGCAGATCCACGGCGGCGCGATCCCGCGCCAATATATCCCCGCGGTCGAGCAGGGCGTGCGCGACGCCTGCGCCAGGGGCGCGCTCGGCTTCCCGGTGGTCGATGTCGCGGTGACCTTGCTGGACGGCAGCTATCATAGCGTCGATTCGAGTGAGCTCGCCTTCCGGACGGCGGGGCGGATGGCGATGCAGGAAGCGCTCGGCAGCGCGCAGCCGCACCTCCTCGAACCCGTCCACCGCGTGGTGGTGGTCTCCCCGAATATGGCGACCAGCAAGGTGAGTTCGGCCCTCGCCGCGAGGCGCGGCCAGGTCCTCGGCCTCGCCCCGCGCGACGGCTGGGCCGGCTGGGACCGGGTCGAGGCGATGGTGCCCGAGGCCGAGCTTCATGGGCTCGAGGGCGAATTGCGCTCGCTGAGCCAGGGGCTGGCAACCTACGAGGCAAGCTTCGACCATCTCGCCGAACTCAATGGCGCACTTGCCGACAAGGTGGTGAAGGCCGGCGAGCCCGAGCACGCCTGAGCCGCGTCGTCCCCGCGGAGGCGGAGACTCCGGACGGTCGGCATCGGCTTCCGAGGTCTCTGCCCGCGCAGGGACGACGCCCTCTCGCGGCTTGACAACCCGCGCCCGCGCCGCGACCCCGCTTGGCACTTGTCGATACGGAGTGACACGTGGGTAAGCGCCTGACCTGGTACATCCTTCTCGCCCTCGTGCTTGGCCTGCTGGCCGGCTGGGCGATCAATTCGGGTGTCGGCGACTCCACTCCCGAAGGAAAGGCGCAGCTCGAGGCGATCGCCGGCTATTTCGGGATCGTCACCACCCTCTTCCTCCGCCTAATCAAGATGATCATCGCCCCGCTCGTCTTCGCGACCCTGGTCGCTGGCGTCGCGCACATGGGTGACACCGCCGCGCTCGGCCGCGTCGGCGCGCGGACGATGGCCTGGTTCATCACCGCGAGCCTCGTCTCGCTGACCCTCGGGCTGGTGCTCGTCAATCTCCTCCAGCCGGGCGTCGGGCTCAACCTTCCCCTGCCCCCGGCCAATGCGGCGAGCGGGGTCGATACGTCGAACTTCGACCTCGCCAAGTTCGTCACCCACGTCGTCCCCGCCTCGGGCATCCAGGCGATGGCCGAGAACGAGATCCTGCAGATCGTCGTCTTCTCGCTGTTCATCGGCGTCGCGATCACCGCGGTCGGCGAAAAAGCCAAGCCGCTGGTCCGTGCGGTCGAGGGGCTGGTCGAGGTCATGCTGACCGTCACCGGCTATGTCATGCGGCTCGCCCCGCTGGCCGTCTTTGCCGCAGTCGCTGCCTCGATTGCCGAGAACGGGCCGAGCGTCATCCTCACCTTCGGCCAGTTCATCGGCAGCTTCTACCTTGGGCTGGTGATCCTCTGGCTGTTCCTGTTCGGGATCGCCTTCCTCGCCGTCGGCAAGCGCGTGACGCACCTCACCCGCTACATCCGCGATCCGTTGGTGCTGGCCTTCTCGACCGCCTCGTCGGAAGCCGCCTATCCCCGCACCCTCGAGGCGCTCGACAAGTTCGGCGTGCCGCCGCGCATCGCCAGCTTCGTGTTGCCCCTGGGCTATTCGTTCAATCTCGACGGCTCGATGATGTACATGACCTTCGCGACGATCTTCATCGCGCAGGCCTACGGCATCGACCTGTCGATCGGGCAGGAGATCCTGCTGCTCCTCACCCTGATGATCACCAGCAAGGGCATCGCCGGCGTGCCGCGCGCGAGCCTGGTGGTGATCGCGGGGAGCCTCGCGATGTTCAACATCCCCGAGGCCGGGCTGCTCCTGATCCTCGCGGTCGACCATTTCCTCGACATGGGCCGCTCGGCGACCAACGTCGTCGGCAATGCGGTGGCGAGCGTGCTGGTCGCCAAGTGGGAAGGCCCGCTCGACGTCGAGGAGAGCCCGATCATCGAGCATCCGCACGCGCCGAGCCACGTGCCCCCGCCGCCGCCCACCGTCTGACGTGGACCTTGAAGCGCTGCCGGACCGCTACCGGCTGATCCTCTGCGACCTGTGGGGCTGCGTCCATGACGGGTGGCGGATCTTCCCCGGTGTGACCGCGACGCTGGCGCGCTGGAAGGCGCAGGGGCGGACGATCCTTTTCCTCACCAACGCGCCGCGCACCGCGAGGGCGATCCGCGCGCAACTCCTCGCGCTCGGCCTCGATCCCGCGCTCGACGACGGCATCGTCACCGCCGGCGAAGCGGGCGCGGCGGCGCTTCTCGGCCGCCCGGTCGGCTTTTGCGGGACCCCGGAGGACCGGCGCGACCTCGAGGAGCGCGGGCTCGCCTTCGTCGCCGAGGGATTTACCGAGCTCGCCTGCGCCGGCCTCGCCGCGGGCGAGACGGTGGCGGACTATGACCGTCGGCTGCGGGAATGGCGCGACGCCGACGTCCTCCTCCATTGCCTCAACCCCGACCGGATCGTGCACCACCAGGGCGAGGTGATGGTCTGCGCGGGCGCGCTTGCCGACGAATATGAAGCACTCGGCGGGCGGGTCATCTGGTACGGCAAGCCCTATCCGGCGGTCTACGACCACGCGCTGGCGCTCGCCGGCCTCGCCGACCGGAGCGCGGTCCTCGCCATCGGCGACGGGCTCCAGACCGACATGGCGGGCGCGGCGGCCTATGGCATCGACGCCCTCTTCGTCAGCGGCGGCATCCATGCCGGCGAGGCGCCGCTCTTCCCCGACGGCTGGCGGCCGGTCGGGACCGTGACGCAGCTCGGAACCCCGGTCGGCGCTCGAACGTAGGGCGCACTCCCCATGGTTTCCCTTCACTCCTCCGCGCACGGCACCGGGCCGCGCCCCGGCACGCGCGAGACGATCGCGCTGCTCGCCGCCTTGATGGCGATGAACGCCTTCGCGATCGACGCGATGATCCCCGCGCTCCCCGACATCGGCGCGCATCTCGGGATCACCGAGGAGAATCGCCGGCAGCTGATCATCGTCGCCTACACCTTCGGCTTCGGGCTCGGGCAATTGCTCTGGGGCCCGCTTGCCGACCGCTTCGGGCGCAAGCCGATCCTGGTCGCCGGAATCAGCGCCTATGTCGTCTTCGCCCTCGCCTGCTCGGCCGCGCCGAGCTTCGCCTTCCTCGTCGGCGCACGCCTGCTCCAGGGAGCGTCGGCGGCGGTGACCCGGGTGCTGGTCGTGGCGATGGTCCGCGACCTGTTCGAAGGCGAGGCGATGGCGCGGGTGATGAGCCTGGTCTTCATGGTCTTCATGCTGGTCCCCGTGCTCGCGCCCAGCCTTGGCCAGGCGATCCTGCTCGTGGGCCCGTGGCAGGCGATCTTCTGGGTGCTCGGCGGCTACGGCCTGCTGATCGGCCTGTGGAGCTTCTTCCGCCTCCCCGAAACATTGCACCCCGAATATCGCCGCTCGCTGCATTTCGGCGAGCTCCTCGGCGCCGCGCGGACCGTCCTGACGGAGCGCCAGTCGCTCGGCTATACGGTCGCGCAGACCGCCATCTTCGCCGGCTTGATCGCCTACATCAGCTCGATCCAGCAGATCATCTTCGACGCCTTCCAGCGGCCGGAATCGATCGGGCTTGTGTT
This sequence comes from Sphingomonas sp. SP2, assembly GCF_058313385.1. Classification (NCBI taxonomy): domain Bacteria; kingdom Pseudomonadati; phylum Pseudomonadota; class Alphaproteobacteria; order Sphingomonadales; family Sphingomonadaceae; genus Sphingomonas; species Sphingomonas sp. SP2. The sequence goes on from NZ_JBZFLD010000002.1 coordinate 71,042, forward strand.
TGGCGTCATCGCCGCGCCGATGGCGCTCGCGAGCTGGCTCAACAGCCGGATGGTCGGCCGGTTCGGCCTGCGCCGGGTCGGCCATTCGGGCGCCGCGGCCTTCGCCACCCTGACCCTCGCCCACGCCCTCGTCGGGACCGTCGTCGGCGAGAGCCTGACCGGCTTTGTCCTGTTCCAGGGGCTGGTGATGGCGAGCTTCGCCTTCTGCTCGGCCAACCTCAACACGCTGGCGATGGAGAAGATGGCACCGATCGCGGGCATGGCCTCGTCGATCCAGGGCGTGATCGGGACCATCTTCGCCGCAATCGGCGGGTTCATGATCGGCCAGGCCTTCGACGGGACCCAGCTGCCCTTCCTGTGGGGCCTGTCCTTGTGCGGTGCCTTCGGCCTCGCGCTGATCGTCGCGACCGAGCCTAGGCGGATGTTCGAGCGACGCACGCCCGACCGTGATCAAGCACCGCCTGCCCGAGCTGCGCCAGCCGAGTAAGGTCGCGCGGTCGCGCCAGCCGGAAGACGGGCATGATCCGGGCAAGCGCGGTCACCTCGAGCCAGTGCTTCGCCGCGCTGCCGGTGCGCGCGACATATTCGCCGCGATAGGTGTGGTCGAACAGCGCCTCGACCGCCGCCGCCCCGGCGAGCGGCGTGATTGCGATCTCCGGCCCGTCCTCGAGGACATAGAGCGCGCGTAAGGCGAGTCCCTCGGGCGCGAGATCGCCGCTGGACGCGGGCACGTCCCATTTGTCGAAATCCTCGTCGACATAGGAACGCTGGAGCCCGTCCGCCGAGAGGCCGAGCGTGTCGATCGCATCGCGCCACAGCCGGAAGCGCGGCACCCCGGGGAAGGCCAGCGCCTGCCCGCCCTCGATCCGGATCGCGACCACATCGTCGCCGATCAGTTTCTGCCCGTGATGCGTGAGCCAGGCCGCGAGCGTCGACTTGCCCGCTCCCGACGGCCCCGCCACCGCGATTCCCCCGCCCTCGAGCGCGATCGCATTGGCGTGTAGCGGAAGCAGGCCGCGCTGGTGGAGGAGCATCCCCATCGCGCTGCCGAGAAGATAGAGGCGGACATTGCGCTCGGGCATGCCGGGCGGCGCGTCGACCAGTATCTCGCGGCCGTCGCGGACCGCGAAGGCGCCCGCCTCCTCGACGACGAGATCGGCCATCCCGCTAAGGTCGGCGCGGCGAACGACAACATCGGCCTCGCCCCCCGTCGTCACCGCCGGCAGCCCCGGAAGCACGATCTCGCTGTCGATGGTGAGGCCGAACAGGCGCACCCGGGTCATGGCCATTGCCCGACCTCGGTGAAGTTCGCCGCCGTCTCGCCGCCATGGACGATCCGGCGATCGAGGCTGACCCAGACATGCGCCGCAATCTCCTCGCCGAGCGCCACGCCATAATGGAGGACGGCAGGAAGCCCGCGCCGCCGGAGCATCCGCTGGACCGTCAGCCCCTGCTCGAAGCAGAGTGCGCGAAAGGGCATCCGCCGCGCGACCGCGGCGACGGTGCGCGAGAGCTCCGTCACGTCGACCGGGCGGACGGGGCCGAGCGGCACCGTCCCGAACCCGACCGTTTCCGCGAAGCTCCGGCGCTTGATCGCAAGCGCGGCCCGGACGAGCAAAGGCCCGGCCTCGGCCGCGAGGCGAAGGCGCGCCGGCGACTGGCGAAAAAGCCTCATCGTGGCCCGCTGGCGTTCACAAGGGCGGCGGCTTCGCTATGGACTGGCAAATGGATCCCACCCTTCGCCTGCTGCTCGACAGCTGCCGCCCCCGGCTGAGCGATGCCGAGCTGACGCTCATCGGCAATCGCCTCGCTTCCGCCGACGGCAAGGCATTGGTCGCCCTCGCCCGCCGCCACCGCGTTGAAGGGCTGGTGTGGCGGACGCTGCAGCGCGCGGGCGTCACGCCGGTCTGGGCGGGCAAGCTTGGCAAGGACGCGCGGCAGATCGCCGCCGACGGACTGCTGATGGCGGTCGAGGCGGCCCGCATCCACCGCGTGTTCGGCGCGGCCTCGCTCCCCCATCTCTTCCTCAAGGGACAGACGGTGGGCGTGCTGGCGTGGGACAATCCCATGCTCAAGCGCCAGCTCGACATCGACCTGCTCGTCCCCCCGGGCGCGATCGGCAAGGCGGCGGCGCTGCTGTCGGGCCTCGGCTATGTCCAGCAGGTGCCCGAACCCTCGGTCGACCCCGCCGACTGGCATCGCAGCCGCAAGGAAAGCGTCTGGCGCAGCGACGACGGGATCCTGCTCGACCTTCACAGCCGGGTCGCCGACAACAAGGCGGTGCTCCCGACCGTCACCGCGACGGGCCCGAGCCGGATGGTCGAGATCACTGGCAGCATCGCGCTTCCGACCCTGCCGACGCGGCTCCTCGTCCCCTATCTCGCGGTGCATGGCGTGACGAGCGCCTGGTTCCGGCTGAAATGGCTGGCCGACTTCGCGGCCATCGTCAGCCGCCTGCCGGCACAGGAACTCGCTGCCATCGCCGAGGAAGCGCCGCGCCTCGGCGCGGGGCGCGCGGTCGCCGCCGGGCTGGTTACCGCCAATCGCCTGCTCGGCACCCGGCTCCCGCCCGAGCTCGTCTTCGACAAGGGCAGTCAGAAACTGGTCGACCTCGCGATCAAGGCGCTGTCCGACCCGCGCGAACCGACCGAACATGCCTTCGGGACCATGCCCATGCACCGGGCGCAGCTGATCCTGCTGCCGGGCTCGCATTTCTATATGGGCGAAGCGCTGCGCCAGTTCGGCGCCGTGCTCACGCGCTGACGAAGCCATCGTCCGTCAGGACGAGGTGGCGCGGCGCCCGCTCGGGCGCGCCGTCGCTCGGCACGCTCGCGGCCTTGCGGCTGCGCGGCTCGGCCATGAAGGCGAGGCAGAGCGCGAAGATCGCCTGGATCGAGGCATCGCGCAGCGGATAGTCGACCAGGCTGTGGCCAAGGATCGCGGCCGAGGCGATGGTCGCGGCCAGCGCCACCCCGTCCTTCTGCTCCGACCGCCACAGCCGCACCGCCTGCGTCGCCCACCAGGCAAGCAGGGCGACCAGCAGCAGGAGCCCGGGAAGCCCGGTCTCGAGCAGCCACTCGAGCGGATCGCTGTGGGCGTGGTTGATGTAGAAGCTGTCGACCTTGGCCGGGTCTTCGCGCAGGCGGTAGACACGCTCGAACGTGCCGAGGCCGGTGCCGACCGGGAAGGTCTCGGCGATCGCGGGGATGGTGTTGCGGTAGATTTCGCTGCGGCTCGCGACCGAGCTGCTGCTTCCGGCATCGGTGAAGATCGCCAGCACCGCCGCGCCCGCCATCAGGAGCGCCAGCGCGAGCCCGCCGAGCCAGCGGACGTGCCGCGCCGCGCCGGGCAGCGCGAGGCCGATGCTGGCGAGGATCACCGGCCCCGACAGGGCGAGCGCCGCCATCGAGCCGTTGAGCACGATCCCCATGACGACCACCGCCAGCGCGCCGAGCGCGATGGTGATCCGCCCCATCCGTGCCTTGGCGTCCGAGCGGCGCGACTTGCGCTGCGCCCGGCCGATCACCGCGGCGAGGAAGGGAATGGTCACCAGCAGCAGGGTCGCCTGATGGTTGGAATTGGCGAACAGCCCGGCGGCGGTGCCGGTGTTGCTGATCGGATAGAGATAGGGCCCGCCCTGCGCGAGCTGGACCGCGCCGAGGAGGACCGAGATGGTCGTGCCGAGCCCCAATGCGGCGATGCACCAGCGGGCCTTGAACGCGCCGAGCATCAACATCGCGGCGATGACGCCGAGGGGGACGGCAATGATCGGGAGGATCGCCGCGGTCGCGCTCGGCGACAGCGACCACTCCAGCCACGGCAGCGGTTCGCCGCGCAGGGTGAAGCTTTCCGCCGCGGCCTGGCGGCCGGGAAGCGCTGACCAGATTTCGGGCGGCAGGGGAATGATCTGGGCGAGCGCCAGCGCAAGCCAGGCGACCCCGAGCCAGATCAGCATCCGCGCCGGCGGCGTCACGTGGCTGCGCTGCTCGGCGAGCATCGCCCAGACGAGGAGGAGGATCCCGCCGAGCTGGAGCGTGAGGTTGAACCAGATGCCCTGCGTGCTTCCGCCGAGCAGCAGGCAAAGGAAGAGATAGGCGGGCACCACCGCCTGGCGCAGCGCCGGGCTCATGCCGCGCCTCCGACCGGCTTGAGGTCGATCCGAACGAGGTCCGCCGAGGTGGTCCGCGGGAAGTCGCCGATGCGCGCCCACACGGCCAGCTTCTGCGAGGGACAGCCAGGGGGAATGGTGATCATGCTGTCCTGCGTCTGTCCGCTGATCGGGATGATGACCGGCGGGACCGAGCTCGCCGGGCAGGTCAGGCGCCACTCGAACGTGCCCGCCGGGACGGCCGCGCCAAAGGCGAAGGAAAAACGGTAGCGGCCCGGCGGAAGGAGCAGGACATGCTCGGCGAGCGACGCGTCCTCGCGTCCGTAGGAGACCAGCCGCATCGGCCCGTTGGCGACCGCTTCGGCGACCCCGCCCGTGGCCGAGGGATAGCGCCAGGCGAGCGGCCCCGCGGCCGCGCCCTGGTTCCAGCTGCCGAGCCCGCCCGTCGCCGACACCCCGGTCCGGGCGAGCAGCAGCCGCGCCCCGTCGACCTTGCCGGCGCCGAGCTGCACGTCGACCGCGCGGCGCAGCCAGTCCTCGCCCCGGTCGCGCGGCGTCGCGAGGCGCGCCATGATCATGGTCGCGGCCGGATCGAGAGAAAGCTGCTTGAGCACTTCGGTCCGAAGCGCCGGATCCTCGCCCAGCACCGGCGCGACCTTGGCCAGTGCCGCCGGCTGGCGAATGTAGGTGGCGAGCGCACCCGCGAAGCCCGCGGTGGCGGCGCCGAGGCGGCGGCCGAGCACCGAGATATGGACCATCGCCTCGCCCAGCCGCTGCTGGCGGATGAGGAGGTCGGCGAAGAGGAAATGCCCTGCGGTCGAGCGCGGGTCGCGGCGCAGCGCCGCGCTCAGCAATTGCTCGGCGCGCTTGCCGTCACCCCTGGCGAGACTGTCGGTGGCGGCGACCAGGAGCGGCTCGGAGGCGAGCGGTTCGGACCGCGCGGCCTCGCCGACCATCGCCACCGCGGCGGCGGGCGGAGTCTGGCCCCGGGCTGCGGCCGCGCCGATCTCTGCGAAGGCGAGGTTGAGCAGCGGCTGGGGGTGCGACGGCCAGGCCGCATGGGCGATCGCCGGCCTTTGCTCCGCCTTGGCCGCGACGATCGCCGTCCGTCCGGCATGGGCGGCGAGGACCGCAAGCCCAGCCACCGCCAGCCAGCGGCCCCAGCGATGTGAGCCCGGCCCGCCCCCCAAGTCCGGCATCAGCCCTCCTGGTGGTGCGGGATGAGCGCGATCCGCTCGCGCCGGTCGTCGAGATCGCCGTAGCGATAGTTATAATAGCTGTAGCCAGCGGTGGTTTCGGTCGCCTTGGTCAGCAGGCCGCCCAAGAGGTGCGCGCCCGACGCCTCGAGGTTGTTGAGCGCCTCGGCCGCCTGGCGGGTACGGGTCCGGCCCGCCTCGACCGCGAACAGCACGTTGCGGCAGGTGTGCGCGATCAGCGGCGCGTCGGCGAGGCCCATCACCGGCGGCGAGTCGACGATCACCATCTGGAAGTGCATCAGCGCTTCCTCGATGATCATGCCGAAGCGGCCCGAGCCGAGCAGGTCGGCCGGATTGGGCGGAAGCGCCCCGCACGGCAGCAGCGACAGATTGTCGAACTGCGTCGGCGCGACATGCTGTAGCACGTCGTCGTCGTTGGTCAGCAGCTTGGTCAGGCCGATCTCGTCGCTCGCCGCGCGGAAGGCGGGCTTGCGCAGGTCGGCGTCGATCAGCAGCACCGAAATCCCGCGGCGAGCGAAATTCTGGGCCAGCGACAGCGCCGACGAGGACTTGCCCTCGGCCGGCGAGGTCGAGGTGACCATCATCGTCCGCGGCGCGCCATGTTCGGTGGTGAAGCGCAGCGCCGCGGCGGCGGCGCTATAGGCTTCGGACACCGCCGACCCCGGATCCTTCAGGTCGTCGATGAAGTCGCCCTTGGTCAGGCGCTTCGGAATCATGCCGAGGCACGGGATGCCGAGCTTGTTGCGCATGTCCTCGCGGGTGCGGATCGTGTCGCGCAGCATGTCGAGGCCGATGGCGGCGCCGAGGCCGGCGATCAGGCCGAGCGTCAGGCCGGCAAGCAGGTTCAGCGGCAGGCGCGGCTTGAACGGCGTGGTCGGGACCTCGGCGCGGTCGACGATCGAGACCGGGCTGTTGCCGACCCCGCCGGCGACGCCGATTTCCTTGTAGCGGCCGAGCAGCGCGTCGTAGAGGCTGCGGTTGGTGTCGACGTCGCGCTGCAGGATGGCGTAGCGGACGCTGCGGCCGCGCAGGTTCAGCACTTCGCCCTTGAGGCCCGAAACGCGGCCTTGGAGCGCGCGCTCGGCGGCGGCGGCGGCGCGATATTCCTGCGCCAGCGTGTTGGTGCGGCCGGCCGTGACCTGAGCGCCCTCGCGATTGATCTGCTGCGCCAGCGCGTCGATCCGCGAGCGCAGGCTGATCATCTCGGGATGCTCGGGCTGAAGCTCGGTGCGTTTGTCGCTATATTCCGCTTCGAGCGCGGCGCGCTGCTGGCGGAGCGCCTGGGTCGAGGCATTGACGTCACTGGTCGGACCCGACGCCGCGGCGGCGCGATAGGCACCCTCGGCGGCGACGCGGCGGGCGGTCGCCTGGGCGAGCGCCTCGTTCAGCGCGGCGAGGCTTTCGCCCTGGAGGCTGTTGCCGGCCTCGGGCGAGTTGGACCCGCCCTGCCCGCCCGAATTGAGCGTGATGATGCCTTCGGCCTGCGCATATTGCGCCAGCTGCCGCTCGCTCTTCTCGAGGTCCGAGCGGGTCTTGGCGATCTGCCGCTCGAGGAACTGGCGGGCATAGGCCGAGCTTTCGAACCGGCGCTGGAGGCCGGCATTGATGAAGCTGTCGGCGACCCCGTTGGCGATCTGGGCGGCAAGGCGCGGATCGGGCGAGGTGAAGCTGTAGCGGACGAGCGTGCCTTCCTTAGGCGCCTCGACCTCGAGCCCGTCGGCGACGACGCTGCCCGCTTCGCGCAGGCGGTCCTCGACCGAGCCCTCGGTCCCGGCCACTGCCGGATTGCTGACGAGGTTGAGGTCCTGCGCGGTGCGCTCGGCGACCGCGCGGCTCTGCAGCAGGCCGACCTGGGTCGCGATGAAGTCCCACGCCTGCTGGCCGTCGTTCTGATAATCCTTGCTCTCGCCGAGGACCTCGAAGCGCGGCGGATTGACCTCGAGCGTCACCCAGCTGCGATAGAGCGGCGTGGTCAGCATCGAGACGATGATCCCGCCCGCGATCCCGAGCACCATCGCCGCCAGGATCAGCCAGCGCCATTCCTTGACGATCCGGATGAGGCTGGTGATGTCGAGCTGCGTGCCATGCACCGCGGCGCGCGACTGCCCCGCCTGCGGCGCGGTCGCGGGAATGTCGCCGGGGGCGGCCGGGAGACGGCCTTCAGGACGGAAGGCGAGATCACGATTCACGAGTGGATAATCCTTGCAGGCCGCAGCCGCGCGTTCGGCTTAGAACGGGCGGAAGATCGACAGGATGGGAATGTTGTTGAGGATCTGCTTCTGCGTCTTCTTCACGCTCGATCCGTCGACGACGATGATGTCCCCCGGATAGACGGGCGGATCGACCGCCTGGCCGCGGCGGATCTCCTGGAGATCGAAGGCCGCGGCCTGGCGCTGGCCCGATATGGTCCGGAAGACCGCGACGCGGCGAAGGTTGGCATCCTCGGTGGTGCCGCCCGAGAGAGCGACTGCCTGCATCAGGGTCAGCGGCGCATTGATCGGGAAGGACCCGCTCTGCTTGACCGCGCCGTCGACCGTCACGAGGCGACGGGTCGAGGATTTCACGCCGACGGCGATGTCGGGATTGACCAGATACTTGCGGCTGTAGGCCGTGGTCAGGCGCTGGTCGAGTTCGGCGGTGGTGAGGTCGGCCGCCTCGACGCTGCCGATGAGCGGCAGGTTGATGCGCCCGGTCAGGTCGACCTCATAGTCGCCCGACAAATCCTTCTGGCGGAAGATGTTCACCGTCAGCGTGTCGAGCGGCGAGATCCGGTAATTGTCCTCGAGGCTGACCGTCTTGGGCTGATCCGGCGCGCCGAGCGCGACATTGTACGGGATCGGGCCACCCGGCTTGTCAGCGCAGGAGGCGACCAGGACGGCAGCGGAAATGACGGCGAGCTTATGGAGTTGCGATTTGCGGCTCATACTCTTCCCAAGACAAATGCAGCTCCCCCTGCGGGGAGCGATAGCGCAAGCCGAAACGAATCAACAGCGTCGATTTTAGGCCTGTGACTGCCTTTGCGCCAAATACCAAGGCATTGCGGCGGCGATCCCCGCCACGATGTCATGCGTCGGACGATAGCCGAGAAGGCGTCCGGCCTTGCCGACATCGGCTTCGCTGTGGCGCACGTCGCCAGCCCGGAACGGACCGTGGTCGGGCTCGGCATCGACCGGCGAACCGTGGCTCGCGAGGCTCTCCTTGAGCAGTCCGAACAGCTGATTGAGCGTGGTCCGCTCGCCGACCGCGACATTGTAGACCTCGCCCTGCGCCTCGTCGGGCGCGAGCGCGGCCAGCAGATTGGCCTGCACCGCATTGGCGACGAAGCAGAAGTCGCGGCTGGTCTCGCCGTCGCCGTTGATCATCACCTTGGTGTCGGTGAGCAAGGCATCGATCCACTTGGGGATGACGGCGGCATAGGGGCCGTGCGGGTCCTGGCGCGGACCGAAGACATTGAAATAGCGAAGCCCGGTCGCGCGGAAGCCGTACGAGCGCGCATAGACGGCGGCGTACAACTCGTTGGCGAGCTTGGTCACCGCATAAGGCGAGAGCGGATTGCCGATCCGGTCCTCGACCTTGGGCAGATTGGGCTCATCGCCATAGGTGCTCGACGAGGCGGCGTAGACGAAGCGCCCCACCCCGGCCTTGCGCGCCGCCTCGAGCATCTGGACGAAGCCCGTGACATTGACCTCGTGGCTGGTCAGCGGGTCGGCAATCGAGCGCGGCACCGAGCCGAGCGCGGCCTGATGAAGCACGATGTCGCGGCCGGCGCAGGCCGCCGCGCAGATCTCGCCATCGCGGATGTCGCCGACGATCATGTGGAAGCGTGCCGCCTGCGCCGGGGTCACCGCCGCCAGCAGCTCGTCGAGGTTGCGCTGGTGACCGGTCGCGAAATTGTCGAGCCCGACCACGTCCTGGTCGAGCCGGAGCAAGGTCTCGACGAGGTTCGACCCGATGAACCCCGCGGCGCCCGTCACAAGCCAGCGGCGCGGATTTGCCCGCAAGTCCGCTTCATGCGCGGCAAGACCGGGCGCGGCGAACAACTTCTCAAACATTCACGCTCTCCCAGTCGCGATAGCCGTCGACCGTGTCGATCAGCCAGCGCCGTTCGTCTTCGAGGCAGAGGGCCGACAGCCGGCCGCTCGCATAGGCGCCGGTATCGATCCCGATCCGCCAACCCGATTGTTCGACCCGCTCGCTGATCGTGTGGCCATGGACGATCATCGCGCCATGGTCGCGCCGGTCCGACAGAAAGGGCTCGCGGATCCAGCGCAGGTCGGTGAGGCTCTGCTGTTCGAGCGGAACGCCGGGGCGGATCCCCGCATGCACGAACAGATAATCGCCAAAGCGCAGGCTGTCGGCGAGGCCGAGCAGGAAGTCGCGGTGCGAGGCGGGAATGGCGGCGGCGACGCTGGCCTGCGCCTCGCGCGGGTTCTGGAGCGCGATCTGCTCGGCGTCGGCCGAATAGCTGCGCAGCGTCTCGCTCCCGCCGAACCGGAGCCAGCCCTCGATCCGGCTGGTGTCGCCCTCGAGAATCCGCTGCAGCACTTCCTCGTGATTGCCGGCGATCGACACGATCCGGAAACCCGGCAGCTTCACGGTCGCGAGCAGTTCGATCACCTCGGCCGAGGCCGGGCCGCGGTCGATGAGGTCGCCGAGCAGCACGATCAGCCCCTTGGCGCGCGGCCGCCCCTCATGGTCGGCGATGATCCGCTTGAGGAGATCGTCGAGCTCGGTCAGGCAGCCGTGCACGTCGCCGATCACATAGGCCCGCCAGCCTGCGAGTCCGCGCGTCCGGGCCGCGGGGGAAGAGAAGAAATTCAAAGGCATGGGGCGCCCTAGGCTGCCTTCCCTGTCAGTCTCATGACTGCTTCATCATAGGCCGCGACGACCAGTCGTTCGTCATATTCGCGTTCGGCGATGGCGCGGGCGTTGCGGCCCCACTCCTGCCGCCGCTCGGGCCCTGCCTCGACGAACTCGGCGATCGCCGCCGCCATCGCCTCGGCCGAGCGGACCTCGAACAGGAGGCCGTTTTCGCCGTGGCGGACGATCTCGCGGCAGCCGGGAACGTCGGACGCGACCAACGGCCGCCCGCAGGCCGCCGCCTCGAGCAGCGACTTGGGCATGCCCTCGCGATAGGAGGGAAGGATCACCCCGTCGGACGCGCGGATGAACGGCCGCACGTCGTCGGTCCGCCCGGCATGGACCACCAGCCCGTCCGCGACCCAGCCCGCCACCTCCTCGGCCGAAATGGCGGTGCGGTTGGCCGCGCCAAGCTCGCCCAGCAAGGTCACGCGCAGGTTCGGGAAGCGCGGGCGAAGCAGGCGCATCGCCTCGGCCAGCTCGCGCACGCCCTTGTCGCCGAGCAGCCGCCCGATGAACAGCAGCTCGACCCCATTGTCCTTGCGCTTCTTGAGCGGGGTCGCGGCATAAGCCTTGCAGTCGACCCCCGAGCCCGGGAGGAAGCTGACCTGGTCCGTCGTCACCAGTCCCATCTTCTCAAACAGCGCCGCATCGTCGCGGTTCTGGAAGAAGACGGTGGGGAGGTTGCGGAAGGCCTCGCGGTACATCGCCGCCTGGATCTTGAGCAACAGCCCGCCCTTGATGAAGGCGGTGCCGAGCCCCGACACGTTGGGCAGGAACGGCACGCCGGTCGCCCGCGCCGCGAGGCCCGCATAGATATTGCCCTTGGGCGTCCAGCTCATCACCGCTGCCGGCTTCACCGCGCGGAACAGCCGGATCAGGCCGAGCAGACTCTTCAGCTCCTGCACCGGCGCCGTCCCGTCGGCGACCAGCGGCACCTGATAGGTCGGGAGCAGCAGCACCGGCTTGTCGCCCATCGGCACCACGGCCTCGAGCGGCCACTTGCCCTTCAGGCCCTTGATCAGCCCGAAACGCTGGTGCGACAGGTTCCAGCTACTGTTGGCGACGAGGAGGATGGGCCGGTCGGACATTCGCCCCGCCGCTTAAGGCCGCCGCGCCAGCATGCAAGGGCGCTTGATCCTCCCGCTTCGGGTCTAGTCGTGCTCCGCGATGAATTTCTCGACCACCGGCGCGATGGTCTCGCGCCACTTGCGCCCGTTGAAGATACCGTAATGGCCGGCACCCTTGGCGAGGTGGTACTTCTTGTCGCCGGCCGGAAGCGCGGTCGCGAGCTTGAGCGCGGCCTTGGTCTGGCCAACCCCCGAAATATCGTCCCGCTCGCCCTCGATCGCCAGCAGCGCGGTCTTCGTGATCGCCCCCGGCAGCACCGGGCGGCCGCGATGGGTCATCTCGCCCTTGGGAAGGAGATGGCGCTGGAACACCACGTCGACGGTCTGGAGATAGAATTCGGCGGTCATGTCGGCGACCGAGCGATATTCGTCGTAGAAGTTGCGCGTCGCCTCAGCGCTTTCCTCGTCGCCCTCGACCAGATGCTTGAACATCTCCCAGTGGCTGATGAGGTGGTTGCCGAGGTTCATGGTCATGAAGCCGGCGAGCTGGAGGAAGCCCGGATAGACCCGCCGTCCGCCGCCCGGATACATGCCCGGAACGGTGCAGACGACATTCTGCTGGAACCAGGCATGCGGCCGCTCGGTCGCCAGCGTGTTGACCGCGGTCGGCGCCTCGCGCGTGTCGATCGGCCCGCCCATCATGGTCAGGCTCCTGGGTGTCGCGGGATGGTCGTCGGCATTCATCAGCGCCACCGCCGCATAGGCCGGGACGCTCGGCTGGCAGACCGCGAGCATGTGTGCACCCGGCCCGATCTTCTCCAGCCAGCGGACGAGATAGTCGATATAATCGTCGAGATCGAAGCCGCCGTCGCGGGTGGGGACATATTTGGCGTCGCGCCAGTCGGTGATGAACACCTCATGCCCCGGCAGCAGCCGCTCGACCGTGCCGCGCAAGAGGGTCGCGAAATGACCCGACATCGGCGCGACGATCAGCAGCCGCGGCTGGCCCTCGGGCCCGCCTTCCTTCACGAAATGCTTGAGCTGCCCGAACGGCAGCCGGTCGACGATCTCCTCGCGGACCGTTACCGACCGCCCCTCGACGAGGGTGGTCTCGATCCCGAACGCCGGCTTGCCGCGCGGCGCGGCGGCATGGGCGAAGACGTCGAGGCTCGCCGCGACGATCCCGCTCATCCCGTTGTAGCTCAGCGGATTGGCGGTGCTGGTCAGCCAGTCGGACGAGAGGTTGGCCCATTGGCTCGCCCCCGCAAGCCAGGAGCGCTGCACCTCATAGGCATCATAAAGCATGCGTTTGATCTTATCCTTTTGCCCATCAACCGGCATGGGACCGAAAGGGTCCGAACGCAAGCGGCATGGGCCCGCCATCCCCGTGCGGGGCAGCGCCCGCACCTCCCCTTTGTTTCACCGCCCCGCGCTGCTACCTCCCGCGCTCATGGCTTCCCGATCCGCCTCCGACGACAAGCCCGAGGGCCGCAGCCTCGGCAATCTCGCCCTCGTCTATCGCGCCGCCGCCCGCTACCCGGCGCGGATCGCGGCGGCGCTCTTCTTCCTCGCGATCAGCTCGGCGGCGACGCTGGCGATCCCGCGCGGCTTCAAGGAAGTGATCGACCGCGGCTTCACCAGCGGCACCATCAGCACCGCCGCGGTGACTCAGGCCTTCCACTATCTGTTGATGATCGTGCTGGTGCTCGCGCTCGCGACCGGCCTTCGCTTCTACTTCGTCTCCTGGCTCGGCGAGCGGACCGTCGCCGACCTCCGTCGCCAGGTGCAGCGCAACCTCCTCACCCTGCCGCCGCGCTTCTTCGAGGAAAACCGCCCGAGCGAGATCGCCTCGCGCCTCACCGCCGACACGGCGATCCTCGAGCAAGTCGTCGGAAGCTCCATCTCCTTCGCGCTTCGCAACTTCGTCACCGGCGTCGGCGGGATCATCTACCTGTTCGTCCTGAGCCCCAAGCTCGCCGGCATGCTGCTGATCGCCATCCCGCTCCTGTTCGGGCCGATCATCCTGTTCGGGCGCAAGGTCCGGACGTTGAGCCGCGCCAGCCAGGATCGCATCGCCGACGTCGGCAGCAACGTCAGCGAAGTGCTTGGCGCGATGAAGATCGTCCAGGCCTTCGGGCAGGAAGGGCGCGAGGAACAGCGCTTCGCCGACACGGTCGAGCGCGCCTTCGCCACCGCCAAGATGCGGATGCGGCTGCGCGCGGTGATGACCGTGCTGCTCATCGCCATGTTCACCAGCGCGATCGTGCTGGTCATCTGGGAAGGCGCAATCGACGTCGCCGCGGGCCGCATGACCGGTGGCGACATCGCGGCTTTCGTCTTCACCGGCCTGCTCGTCGGCGGCGCCTTCGGGGCCCTGTCCGAAATCTACGGCGATCTCCTCCGCGCGTCGGGCGCGGCGGCGCGGATCGCCGAGCTGATCGCCGCCCGGGCCGAGATCAGCGCCCCCGCCCAGCCGGTCGCCTTGCCCCTCCCTGCCCGCGGCGCGCTCTCCTTCGACAATGTCGAATTCCGCTACCCGACCCGGCCCGACGCCAAGGCGCTGCACGGCCTTACCTTGTCGGTCGCGCCGGGCGAGACGGTGGCGGTGGTCGGGCCTTCGGGCGCGGGCAAGTCCACCCTCTTCCAGCTCGCGCTGCGTTTCTACGATCCGCAGGAAGGCATTGTCTCGTTCGACGGCGTCGACCTTCGCGACTGCGACCCTGCCGACCTTCGCCATCGCATCGCGCTCGTGCCGCAGGAGACGGTGATCTTCGCCGCCAGCGCCCGCGACAACCTCCGCTACGGTCGCTGGGACGCGAGCGAGGCCGAGATCGAAGCGGCCGCCCGCGCCGCCAATGCGCACGACTTCCTCGCCGCCATGCCCGAGGGCTACGACACCTATCTCGGCGAAGGCGGCGCGCGCCTCTCGGGCGGCCAGCGCCAGCGCATCGCCATCGCCCGCGCGCTGCTTCGCGACGCGCCTTTGCTGCTCCTCGACGAAGCGACCAGCGCGCTCGACGCCGAGAGCGAAGCCTCGGTCCAGGAAGCGCTCGAACGCCTCATGGAAAGCCGGACCACGGTGGTCATCGCCCACCGCCTCGCCACGGTCCGCGCCGCCGACCGGATCATCGTCATGGACGAGGGCCGGATCGTCGAGGAAGGCAATCATGCCAGCCTGACCGCGCGCGGCGGCCTCTACGCCCGCCTTGCCCGCCTCCAGTTCGACGTCGCCGCATGACCCGCTATCGCCGCTCCCCGCAGGCGCTGTCGGCTGAAGTCGGCGACGATATCGTCGCCCTCCAGGCCGAGCGCGGCTTCGCCTTCGGCATGGAAGGCGTCACCGCCGCCGTCTGGCAGTTGCTCGACCAGCCGCGCAGCGAAGACGAGATCGTCGCCGCCTTGCTTGCCGACTACGACGTGGCGGAAGGCGAATGCCGCGCCGATGTCGCCGAACTGATGGCCAAGCTGCGCGACGAAGGCCTGATCGAGGACGTGACCGAATGACGTACGAGACACTGATCGTCAGCGAGGACCAGGGCGTCGCTCGGATCACCCTCAACCGCCCCGATCGCCTCAACAGCTTCACGGCCGCGATGCACGCCGAGCTTCGCGACGCGCTCGACGCCGCCGCCGGAAGCACGCGGGTCATCATCCTCACCGGCGCCGGACGCGGCTTCTGCGCCGGGCAGGACCTCAACGACCGTGCGGTCACCCCGGGCCAGGCCGTCGATCTCGGCGAGACGGTCGAGGCGAGCTGGAACCCGCTCATCCGCCGCCTCGCGACGCTCGACCAGCCGGTCATCGCCCGCGTCAATGGCGTCGCGGCGGGGGCCGGCGCGAATATCGCGCTCGCCTGCGACCTGGTGGTGGCGGGCCGCTCGGCCAAGTTCATCCAGAGCTTCGCCAACCTCGGACTCATTCCCGACAGCGGCGGCAGCTGGCACCTGCCAAGAATGGTCGGCCAGGCCCGCGCGCTCGGCCTCGCCCTGACCGCCGAGCCCTTGCCCGCCGACAAGGCCGCCGACTGGGGCCTCATCTGGAAATGCGTCGACGACGATGCGCTCGACACCGAGGTCGACGCGCTCGCGAAGAGGCTTGCGTCCCTCCCCCCGCTCGGCCTTGCCGCGATCAAGCACATCATCCGCACGACCGGCGAGCGCACGCTTCCGCAGGAACTCGACCTCCAGCGCGACGAGATGCGCCGCCTCGGATTCACCGAAGACTATCGCGAAGGCGTAACCGCCTTCCTCGAGAAAAGGCCGGCGGTCTACAGGGGCAAATGATTGTTCCCCGGCGAAAGCCGGGGCCCAGTTTTCTTGGATCGCGAAGGCACTGGACCCCGGCCTTCGCCGGGGAACAGCATCAGGGGACCGGCTTGCCGTCCCGGTTCCCCGGCGGCGAATAGCGGCAGATGAGGTAGCGCCAGCCGCCCTCGTCGTGGATCGCGCAACCGACGTGAGTC
Organism: Sphingomonas sp. SP2; assembly: GCF_058313385.1. Classification (NCBI taxonomy): domain Bacteria; kingdom Pseudomonadati; phylum Pseudomonadota; class Alphaproteobacteria; order Sphingomonadales; family Sphingomonadaceae; genus Sphingomonas; species Sphingomonas sp. SP2. The sequence goes on from NZ_JBZFLD010000002.1 coordinate 86,759, forward strand.
GTGCCCTTCCAGATCATCTGCGTGTAATGCGCGACGTCTTCCCACTTGCCGGTGCGAGTCACCGCCGGAAACAGCCCGGGGACGAACAGCCTCTTCTCCTCGACCCACATGGTGGCGAGGCTCTCGGGCGTGCCGCGCCAGTCGAGGTCCATGGCGAGATTCTCGCGCTGCCCGGGGCGCTCCTCGCGCGGGGAATGGACCAGCCGCTTCAGCGCCGCCAGCCGCGGCCCGTAGCTCGCCGCGCTCCGCGCCAGCTCCTCGTCCCAGACGAGCGGCGGCGCCCCGACCTCGGCCCGCGCCGCATTGTGCACCGCCAGCAGCCGCCCCGCGATGCCGTCCGTCTGGCGCGGCGGGAGGGTCGGAACGGCGGCGCTGAGCGCGGCGGCGAGGGCAAGGCCGAGCGGCATGCGCCGAGCATGACCCCGCCCCGCTTGCCGAGCCGTTGCCCGAGATGGTTAACCGGCCACGCCCAGGGATGACGGCCCGTCCGCACATGCCTAGAGAAGTGGCCATGAAGACTGCGCAACTGCTCAACTTTGCCCGCGGCGAATGGACCCCGGGCGCCGCCTCCAGCCTCGTCGAACTGCCGAGCGCAATCGACGGCTCCCCGGTCGCGCTGACCGGCTCGGGCGGGCTCGACTTCGGCGCCATGGCCCGCTTCGCCCGCGAGGTCGGCGGCCCGGCCCTGCGCGCCATGACCTTCCACGAGCGCGCGCGGATGCTGAAGGCGCTCGGCCTTGCCATCATGGCCCGCAAGGAGGAGCTCTACGCCCTCAACTTCGCCACCGGCGCGACCCGCAAGGACGGCTGGATCGACATCGAGGGCGGCGCGGGCACCTTGCTCTCCTTCTCCTCCAAGGGCCGCCGCGAGCTGCCCGACGCGCATGTTCTCCTCGACGGCGGGGTCGAGCCGCTGTCAAAGTCGCCCGACTTCATCGGCCAGCACGTCTACACTTCGCTGCAGGGCGTCGCGGTCCACATCAACGCCTTCAACTTCCCCGTCTGGGGCATGCTCGAGAAGCTTGCCCCGACCCTGCTCGCCGGCGTCCCCGCGATCGTGAAGCCCGCCAGCGCCACCGCCTGGCTGACCGAGGCCGCCTTCCGAGTGATGATCGAGGCCGGCGTCCTTCCGCCCGGCGCGGTGCAGCTCGTCGTCGGCGGGGTCGGTGACCTGTTCGACCATCTCGGCGGGCAGGACGTGGTCAGCTTCACCGGCTCGGCCGCGACCGCGTTGAAGCTTCGCACCCACCCCAACATCCAGCGCGAGAGCGTCCGCTTCATCGCCGAGCAGGACAGCCTCAACGCCTCTTTGCTCGGCCCCGACGCCGCTCCCGGCACGCCCGAATTCGACCTGTTCGTCGCCGAGGTGGTCAACGAGATGACGGTGAAGGCGGGCCAGAAGTGCACCGCCATCCGCCGGGCGATGGTCCCCGCGGCCTATCTCGACGCGACCGAGCAGGCAATCGCCGCACAGCTCGCGGCCCTCCCCGTCGGCGACCCGCGCGCGGCCGAGACCCGCATGGGCGCGCTCGTCAGCGAGGCGCAGCGGAGCAGCGTCCGCGAGGCCATTGCCGCCATCACCGCCGGCGGTGCCCGCATCGCTTCCGGCGATCCCGACCAGCGCCCCGGCCCTGACGGCGGCGCCTTCATGCCCCCTGTCCTGCTCCGCGCCGACGATCCCTGGGCGTGCGAGGCCGCGCACGACGTCGAGCCCTTCGGCCCGGTCGCGACGCTCATGCCCTATGCCGATCTCGGCGATGCGGTCCGCCTCGCCAACCGCGGCAAGGGCAGCCTCGCCCTCTCGCTCTTCACCCATTCGCCCGAGGCCGCGCGCGACTTCGTCCTCGGCGCGGGCGCTTTCCACGGGCGGATGCTGGTCATCGACCGCACCAACGGCAGCCACTCGACCGGCCACGGCTCGCCCCTCCCCGTCCTCGTCCACGGCGGCCCGGGCCGCGCCGGCGGCGGCGAGGAGATGGGCGGGGTCCGCGGCGTCAGCCACTACATGCAGCGGACCGCATTGCAGGGCTCGCCCGCGATGATCGCCGCCATCACCCGCCAATATATCCCCGGTGGTCCCAAGAATGTCCTTGCCGCCCATCCTTTCCGCAAGCGGATGAGCGAGCTCCACATCGGCGACACGCTCAAGACGGCAAGCCGCACCGTGACCATCGAGGACATCGAGCATTTCGCCCATTTCACGGGTGACACCTTCTACGCCCACATGGACGAGGAAGCGGCCAAGGCCTCGCCCATCTTCGAAGGCCGCGTCGCCCACGGCTATCTCATCCTGAGCTTCGCCGCGGGCCTGTTCGTCGACCCCGATCCCGGCCCCGTCCTCGCCAATACCGGCCTCGAGAATCTGCGCTTCCTGACCCCCCTCTATCCGGGCGATTCGATGCGGGTCGAGCTGACCGTCCGCTCGAAGAGCCTCAAGAACGAGGAGACCGGCGTGGTCCGCTGGGCGGTCGAGATCTTCAACCAGAAGGACGAACTGGTCGCGACCTACGATCTCCTGACCGAAAACGTGCCCTGAGGGCGTGTCAGCGGCGGCGCCTTGCCCCGGGGCCCTAGCGGCTCCGGAGGCCCTCCTCGCTCCACGCCATCGAGATCAGCCGGACATGACCCGGCCCGAGGCGCTGCGCCATGGAGAGCGTGCCGCCGAAGCTATCCGGCGAGCCGAGATAAAAGAGGCCGAGCAAGGGCCGGCTCGAGCTCAGCGGCATGGCCGGCGCGGCCGTCATGTCAGGCCGGTAGCGCGCCACGTCGACGGCGCCATCCTTGGCCGTCGCCGCATGCCACCCCACGGTGGAAGCACGCATCCTACGGCGGGATAGCTCGTTAGGCGCAAGGGTCGGGCAGCCGCCCGGCTATCTCGTGGAGTATGCCTTGTTCGATCAGTTCCTCGGCGCCGACCATTTCGACATCATGCCGCATCTGGTGGCCCTAGCCGTCGCCTATCTGCTCGCCCTGCCGATCGGCTGGAACCGCGAGCATTCGGGACGGAGCGCGGGCCTTCGCACCTTTCCCCTCGTGGCCGTGGCCACCTGCGGCTTCATCCAGGCATCGGAATCGCTGACGGCGGAATCGCCCGAAGCGATGGCGCGGATCATCGAAGGCCTGATTACGGGTATGGGCTTCATCGGCGGCGGCGCGATCCTGCGCCGGGAGGATTCGGTCAAGGGCACCGCCACGGCGGCGAGCCTGTGGGTGACGGGCGCCATCGGCGTGTCGGTCGGACTTGGCCGCCTCGACGTTGCGCTCATGCTGTCGGTCGTGACCGTCGCGACTTTGTGGTTCGTGACCCCCTTGAAGCGTGTCGGCGAAGACGAGCCCGGCAAGGAGCAGGTCGATTGAGCTCAGGCGGCACCTTGGCCCTCAGGGCGCCCCCCCCTCCCCCTTCGTCCGGCGCGCCGGGGCTGATCCGGTAAGGCCCGGCGCGCGACACGAGCTGCTGCCCTTTCCAGCTCAGCCGGATCGCTCCTTCGGCGAGGAGGCCATCGACCGCGGCGTGGACCGCCGGCATCGCCGCGCGCCACTCCTCCCCCGACGTCGTCGCCCGCGCCACCTCGCTCGGGCAGATCGAGCCGCCTGGAGAACGGGACGCGAGCAGGGTCAGTATCGCCTGGCGCGCAGCGCAACTCACGGTCGGCGACGCCGCCCCCGCGTTGTCCGCCCGGAGGTCATCGGATCGGGCTTGGCCGGGCGCTTCCACCCCGGCGGCGGGGTGAGGCGCTGCTGGCTGGTGCCGAGCCCCATCGCGCCGGGCTCCTGCCGTTCCAGCCCCGCGAAATCGGCCTCCTTCGCCTCGTCCGGAGTCGCGCCCCCACGCAGCATCGCGATCTGGTCGCGGCAGCGCTTGGCTTCCTCATAATCCAGCGCAAGCGCCGCCCGCTCCATCCGCTCGCGCAGGCTCTCGATCGTGTCCGACATGATCCCACAACGCACCGACCGACGCCCGGATGCGAATTGCCCCGCCCAGGCGTCGGCCCTTCGGCAGCCTTCTTGAGCGCGAGAGCTTGCAAAGTAGGATTTCGCCTGCTCGAATAACCGGAGCGGTTTCTTCACGAGTTCTTTGAACCTGTTGGATTCTCATCCCTCCCGCACCCGCGCGGGTCACGGCATGTCACCTTGGTGCTTTCCGCCAAGCTGTTGCTTTCTCTCGTGAAACGCTCGGGGCCGCCCTCGCGCCGACACCCGTTCCTGTGTCACCTTCGTGATCCTCGCGCGCACGAAAAAGGCCGCCGGATCGCTCCAGCGGCCTGTTTCCCGTCCCGAGGCGAAGCGCTTAGCGGATGCCGGCGATCGCCTGGTCGATCAGCGCCTTGTCGGCACCGGCGTCATGCTTGTCGGCGATGATCCGGGCGGCGGCCTTGGCGGCAGCATCAGCGGCGGTGGCGCGAAGCTGCTGGAGCGCGGCGCGCTCCTCGGCGGCGATCTTGTCCTCGGCCATGCGGGTCCGGCGCTCGACCAGCGCGGCGGCGTCGGTCTCGGCCTTGGCGCGGATCGAATCGGCCTCGTGCCGGGCGCGCTCGAGCATGGCCGCGGCCTCGCTCTCGGACGCAGCGGCGCGCTGCTCATATTCGGCCTTGATCTTCTCGGCCTCGGCGCGGAGCGCGGCAGCCTCGTCGAGCTGGGCGCGGATCCCCGCGATCTTGCCGTCGAGCGCCTTGCCGATCGCGGCCGGGACCTTCTTCCACAGCATCAGCGCAACGACGATCGCCATCGCGAGGCCGACCAGCATGGTCGCATCGAAACCGAGCGCGCGCGGGTCGGTGTGGACTTCGCTCCCGGCCTCGACTTCGGTGTGGGTCTTGTTCTGCAGTTCGTCAGCCACGGACGAGCTCCTGCTGGACGGCGGCGCGGGCGGTGCCCTCGTCGACCGTCAGGCCAGCCACCCGGCTGACCATCGCGGCGGCAGCCTCGGCGGCCACCGATTCGATCTCGGACTGGGCCGAGGTGCGCGCCTCGGCGATCCGCCGCGACGCTTCCTCGAGCTTGGTCTGGGCAGCGCTGTCGGCCGCCTTGACCCGGGCTTCGGTCGCCTGCGCGGCCGCCGCCTTGGCCTCGGCCGCGACCTTGGCCGCTTCGGCCCGGCTGCGATCGAGGGTGGCCCGATAATCCGCCTCGAGCCTGTCCGCGGTGTCGCGGGCGCTGGCGGCGGTCTGGAGGTCGGCCGCGATCTTGCTGTCACGCAGATCCACGGTGCCCTGGATCTTGGGCACCATGCCCAGACCCACGACGACGAAGATCAATCCGAAGGTGATCACCAGCCAGAACAGCTGGGATGCAAAAATCTCCGAAAGTTGCGCGATTTGCGGCACTGGCCGACCTCTAGTCTTGAAGGTTGTCCGGCGCTTACGCGACGAACAGGAGGATCATCGCAACGACGAACGCGAGCAGACCGAGAAGCTCGGCGGCCGCGAAGCCGATGAAGAGACGGCCCTGCTGGCTGTCGGCCGCGGCCGGGTTGCGCAGCGCGCTCTCGAGGAACGAGCCGAAGACGTTACCCACGCCGAGGGCGGCCATGCCGACGCCGATGGCGGCGAGACCAGCACCGAGCAGCTTTGCGGCTTCTGCGTCCATGTTCAAACTCCCTTTTGTATCTTGTTGTAAGGCTTAGTGAAGATTGATCGCGTCGTTGAGATACAGGCTCGTCAGTAGCGCGAAGACATAGGCCTGGATGGCGGCGACCAGCAGCTCGAGGGCGCTGATGCCGATCATCAGGATCAGACTGGGAACGCTCACCACCGGGGCGACCCACAGGGCCTCGGCATTGAGGCCGTTGATCACGAAGCCCGCGAGCACCTTCAGCAGGATGTGGCCGGCGGTCATCGCGACGAACAGTCGCAGCGCCAGGCTGAAGGGGCGGACCATGAAGGAGACGAACTCGACCGGGATCAGGATCGGCATCATCCACCAGGGCGCGCCGTGCGGCACGAACAGGCTGAAGAAGTGGAAGCCATGCTTCGCGAAGCCGACGATCAGCACGATCGAGAAGGACACGATCGCCAGCACCGCGGTGACGCTGAGGTGGCTGGTGACGGTGAAGGGGTGGACGCCAGGAATGATCCCGAACGGCAGCAGGCCGAGGATGTTGGCGACGAGGATGAACATGAACAGCGAGAAGACGTAGGGCACGAACTTCTTGCCGGCCGGGCCGATGTTGGTCTCCATCATGTTGGTGATGAAGCCGGTGACGCCTTCGACGGCGACCTGCCAGCGGCCGGGCACCAGCTCGCGCTTCATGCCGCCCAGCATGAACATCCAGATGACGACGAGCGTGAACAGCATCCACAGCGAGCTGTTGGTGAAGGCGATCGAATGCCCTGCAATCTGCCAGTCATGGCCGAACAGGGGTTCGACCTGGAACTGGTGCATCGGATCGATCTTGCCCGATTCGGCCGCCACTATTGGTCCCTTTTGGCTCGTGCGTTCGACATCTTGATGATGCTCCAAAAGCCGCTGGCGGTGCCGAGCACCATCAGCGTGATAAAGAGCATCGGCCACGTGCCCAGCAGGCGATCGAGCGCCCAGCCAATCAACGTGCCGCCAAGCAGACCGCCGATCAGGGTGGCGAGGACCCGCTGCCCCAGCTGCTCATTCGCATCCGGGGCCGGTCCCTTGCCGGTCCTGACCGCTTCCTTCCGCTGCGCTTCGGCCACCCTCTGTTCGAGGTGGTCGAGCCGCGCGTCGGCGGGAAGCCTGTCGTCCTGCCCGAGCCCGTCTTCCCCCATGTTCTCACTCTTCCTCATGTGCGTGGCGACACTCCGAAAAGAGCATCTCACGCGGTTCAGGCAAGGAACATGGCGGCGTCGAGCTCGCCAAGGCGCCGCCCCTTTAGCAGGGCCGGTGATGAGGTCAACCGTGCATCCCTGGCGCCTTGCGGTCGACCGGCGGGGATCCTAGCCTTGGCCCATGCCTGTTGCCCTCCTGCCGCTACTCCTCGCCGCCGCGCCGGTCTCGATCGCCTCGGACCGTGACGGCCTCGACTTCTCTTACAGCTGGTCAAGGGAGGCCGAGGCGGTCCCCGCCCTCGCCCGCCGCTTCCGTGCCGATGCCGCCCGCCAGAAGCGCGACATGATGGCCATGGTGGCAACCGAAAAGGCAATGCGCAAAAAGATGAAGCTCGACTTCAACGGGCTCCAATTCTCGCGGGCCTGGACGACCTCGGGACAAAGCCGGCGGCTGCTGTCGCTGGTCGGCGCCACCAGCGCCTATACCGGCGGCGCCCATTCCAATGGCGGGACGACCGCCTTGCTGTGGGAGCGCGCGCTAAGCCGCGAGGTCACGCTCGCCGGCCTGCTCCAGCCGGGCAAGAGCTGGGGCGGCGCGATCCGCCAGCCCTTCTGCATCTTGCTCGACCGCGAGCGCACCAAGCGGCGGCAGGAACCGGTCAAGAGCGGCGAATGGCCGAACCAATGCCCGGCGCTCAAGGAGCTCACCATCGCGCTCGCCGACCATGACCGCGACGGGCGCTTCGACCATCTCGACCTTACCGCCGACGCCTATGTCGCGGGTTCCTATGCCGAAGGCGCCTATGAGGTGAGCCTGCCGTTGACCGCGACCATGCTGGCCCGCCTCAAGCCCGCCTACCGGGCCGACTTCGAGCCTCAGCCGCCGGTGCAGTAATCGGGGACCGGTGCGGGCTGACCGGGCGCGCGGCGGCGCCACTGGCCGTCGCTCAGCATATAGGCTTCGCCCACGCGGACCCGGCCGAGCAGGGTGCAGCCGGCGGTGATCCCCACTTCCTGCGGACTGACGGGCTTGCGCTGCGCAAGGTCGCTGTAGAGCGCGCGACGGCGGATGTTGATCGCTTCGGTCTGCGCCCGGACCGCCCCCGTCGCCGGCCCCGCATAGCCCAGATAGCCGTCATAGCGCTCGCCCACCTGCCCCGCCGCGATGGCGTCGAACAGGGCGCTCTGCTGCGCCGCTGCGGCGCCCGCGGTCAGCGCCAGCGCAAGGCCCAGCGCGAGGCGGATCATCGCTGCCCCTGCGGCGTGGTCCCGGCAGGCCGCTGCGGGAAGGCTTCGGGATTCTGGTTGATCAGCTGATCGACGTCGCGCTGCATCCGCACCAGCACTTCCTGGCGGATGACGACGTTGAGGTTGATCTCGATCGGCTTCTCCGGCGTGCGGACGTTGACGCAGCCGCCAAGGGCAGCGGCGGCGAACGGCACGGCGATCAGGAGGGGGCGCTTGTTCATGCTTCTACCTCGCGGGGGTGATCTGTTCGACGACGGGCGTCTGGGTCTGGGTGCTTTCTTCCTCGCGCCGGCGGACCTCGGTCACGATCCCCGGACGGCCCTCGAGCGGCCGGTCGAGGGTGGTGTCGATGAGCGCGCGCGGATCGCGGAGCGACTTGGCGGTGCCGATCAGCGCACGGAAGGGTCCGCGGATCGAGACGTTGAACTTGAGCGGAAGGCGGCTGACGAAGCGGCTGATCAGCCGCTGCGTGCCGTTGGTGCCGGCAAGGCCCACCCCGTCGATGACCAGCGTGGTGCCGAATTCGCCCGCGAGGTCCCCGTCGAGGCGGATGATCATGGAGCGGAAGCGCAGGTCCTTTAGCGCATTGAAGGCGAGGTTGCCGGCGGTGCCGAGGTTCGCCTTGTTGACCGCGCCATTGTACGACAGGCGCCCGCCCGGCTCGCGGCTGTCGAGCCGCCCGCCGACGATCCGTCCGCCATTCTCGTCGAAGATCATCGGCAGCACGCCGTCGAACGTGCCCTCGGCGCTGATGTCGGCGAAGCCGAAGCTGCTGACGAACCGGTTGGCGTCGAGGCCGCGGACCTCGAAGGTCAGCCGCTTCGGGCTCGGCCGGCCGAGGTTGAGGACGGTCTCGCGAAGGATCAGCTCGCCGCCCATGAAGGGCCAGCGCCCGGCCTGGATCCGGACCAGCTGGTCGGGCAGCAACTGATAGGTAATGACCCCGTTCTCGACGAGGATGCCGGGGTTGATGGTCGCGACCTGGATGGTCTGCCCGGGCTCGGTCGTGAGGCCGAGGAGGTCGTTGAACCGGATCGTGCCCTTGAGGCCCGTAACCGGACCGAAGGCCGCGGCGAGGTCCATGCCCTCCGTCCCGAACTCGCCGGTCGAAGTGACCTCGCCATTGCCGTTCCAGGCGATCCGTCCCTGCCCCGTGATCGTCCCGTTGACGAGCGCGATGACGCCTTCGGTCAGGCGGGTGATCATCTCGGGCTGGAGGCCGTTCTGGCGGAAGACCAGCCCGGGCACGTCGAGCGTCGCATCGCCGCGGCCGTTGCCGAGATCGTGGCGGATGGCGACGTTGGTTACCAGCGCGCCCGTCGTCGGATGACGAAGCGAACCACCGGCGCGAATGGCATTGCCGGCAAGCGTGAAGCTGAGGTCGTCGGAGCGCAACGGATAGAAGCGCGGCGGTTCGGCGCCGATATCGCTGGCAGTCGCCGCGGCATTCACCGACAGGCGATCACGATAGTAGAGCCAGCGGCCGGCGGCATCGGTCAGCTTGATCGGAACCCGGCCGATGGTCGCGTCGGCATTGGCGAAGGTCCCGTTGATCCCGCTTCCGGCGAAGGTGCCCTCGAGCGTCCGCGCGTTGAGCAGGATCGGGGCGTCGGGATTGCCCATCCGTGCCCGGACCCCGACGAGGTCGAACCCGCGCGACCCCACCAGCGCGGCGCGCTCTGCCCGAAGCGCGAAGGGCGACGAGCCGAGCCGCCCGTTGAGCGCCACGTTGCGGCTGAAGGCGCGCACCGCGAGATCGCCATCGGGCTGGCGGAAGACGATCGCCTGCCCGGTCGCGCAGACCGGCAGCTGGGTCCGCCCGAGCTGCAGCGCTCCGAGGCGGAGGCTGTTCGCCGACAGGGTGACGCAGCCGCGGCCGAAGGCGAGCGCCCCGCCCGGCCCGACCGTGCCATTGACCGGCACCCGAAGCCCGGTGACCCGGCCGCCCGACAGCGGGCCGTCGAGCAGCGCCACCGTGTCGATCCGGGTCGCGCCATTGGCGAGCGCACCGAAGCGGACCGGCGCAAGGGCGAGCCGCGCGCCGCCCGCGGCATAGGGCTGCATCACGAGCGTGCCGCTGACCGGGCCGCCGCCGCGCGGCATCGACAGCGCAAGGTCGGCGGTCGGAAGCCCGCCGCCGGCGGTACGGATCCGGCCGTCGAGACGGAGCCGGTTGCCCGGCCAGTAATAAGTGATGCCGTCGCCATTGCCGCCGACCAGGATCCGGGCGCCCGACGCGCTGCGGACGTCGGCCCTCTCGACCCGCACCGCCCCGCCCCCGGCGAAATTGACCAGTCGCAGCGCGCCTTGCGCGTTCATCCGCCGGGTCGCGCGTTCGATCCCCTGGCGGAGCTCGGCGGCGATCGGCGCGAGCGGCGTGCCGTCAGCCCCGGCGAGCGCACCGGTGAGGCCGCGGGTCAGTCCCGCATCAAGGTCGACGCCCTGCGCGGCATAATCGGCGACGAGCGCGATATGCCCCCTGGCGGCGTTGAGAAGGTAGCTCCCCTCGAGCCGGGTCCGGTCGGCGGTCAGCTGCGCCATGCGCGCGCCGGCAGCGGACAGGCGGACCTTGCCGAGCACACGGGTCGGGTCGCCGCCGAAGCTCAGCTCCGCGTTGAAGCGGTCGAGCTGGTTGACCCCCGCCGCCAGTGCCATTGCGCTCATCCGGCCCTTGCCGGTGAAACGGTCGAAGCCTTCGGAGAACTGGCTCTCGATATCGAGCCTGGGGTCGGCGATGGCGATGTTGCTGGTCGGGCACGCGAAGCGGCTGGCGCTGAGCGGCCCGCTGACCAGGGGCCGGCGGGCGGTGACCGAAACCGCAAGCTGCGCGCGAAGCCCGCCAAGTGTGCAGCGGCCCGCGTCCAGCGTCGGCGAGGCCGCGGCAAGCCTGCCCTTGAACCCGCCGGTGAGATTGCCCGCGCCTTCGATCGCGACGCCGATCGGACCGTAGGGCGTCGCCACCGCGATCGACGTGTCGGCGAGGTCGACGCTGATATCGGGGAGCGAAAAGGGCTTTCCCGAGGGCGGCGGGAGCAATTTGTCGACCTGGCCCCAGCTCACCCGGCGGCCGATCACCTTGCCGCGAAGCCGGACGCCGCGCGCGACGACCCGGTAGAATTCGACCTGCCCGTTCCAGCGAATCCGCATCTGGATCTGCGCGACCCTGGCGGTGAGGTCCGGGTTGCGCGGGTCGCCGATGACGAGGTTCGATACCTGCTGGGTGCGGAGCCCGATCCGGTCGAGCGTGAAACTCGCCTGCACCCCGCGGCGAGTAAGCTCGCGTTCGAGAATATTCGAGGCGATTGGGCGGCGCTGCGACCAGAGAACGATCGCCACCACGACGAGGATGACCAGGAGAGCGATGACGGCATAGCCGAACAGGCGCGCGATTCGACGGCGACGGCGAACCACGGCCACCGTTTCCCCACCCGTCTGACTGGCCGTCGTCTCTTCTGTCACTAACCGCTTCTAACCCTTGGTGTCCGCGACCGTTCCGCGTCCGACATGTTGCCTAAAGCGGAGCGACGGCATAGCCTTCTTCCCATGGGCGACAAGCCGAATGGCGCCGATGGGCATCGCGCGCGCCTTCGGCATCGGCTGCTGGACGGCGGTGGCGACGCTTTGCTCGACCATGAGCTGGTTGAATATCTGCTGACTCTCGCAATTCCCCGCCGCGACACCAAGCCTTTGGCAAAGCAGCTGATTTCGCACTTTGGCGGGCTCGGACCACTGCTCGACGCACCCCCGGAGGTGCTCCGGCGCGAAGGCCTCAGCGAAAGCGTGATCGGTGCGCTTGCGATCGCCCGGGCGACGGCGCTGCGCCTGCTCGAGACGCGGATGGAAGCGCGGCCTTTGCTGTCGAGCTGGGACGCGCTCGGCGACTATCTGCAGGCGGCGATGGGGCACATGCGGGTGGAGGAGGTCCGCGTCCTCTTTCTCAACGCCAAGAACACGCTGGTCGCCAACGAGGCGATGTGGCGCGGTTCGGTCGACGAGGCGGCGGTCCATGTCCGCGAGGTCATCGCCCGTGCGATCGCGCTCGGCGCCACCGCGCTGATCATTGTCCACAATCATCCAAGCGGCGACCCGACCCCTTCCAAGCAGGATATCCGCCTCACCCGCGACCTCATCGACGCCGGGCGGCACATGAAGATCACCGTCCACGACCATGTCATCGTCGGCGCGCAGGGCCGCTCGAGCCTGCGCGCGATGGGGCTGATGTGAAGATCCGTGAACGTTCGACCTATCGCCGTCTTCGCGCGTTCGTCGACTGGGACCTTGGCGACGGTGTGCGGGCGGGAAGCCTCTCGCTCCTCATCGGGTGTGGGCTGTTCCTGCTGCCATGGCTGACGTTGGCCGAACCGTGGCGCTTGTGGACTGGGCTAGCGCTTGCCGTGCCGTGGATGGGCTTCACGGTCTGGCGCGCTTTCCGGATGATGAAGGCGTCGGCCATTCGCGGTGACCGTGCCTACGACCGGACCCTCCGGCCGCTGCTGGGCAAGGACTATCGGTCGACTGAAAGCGCGACCGCGACGCGGCAGCGGAGGCGCCGCGATGACACCGCGGCAGCCGATTAGGAGGGCGTTCGTGCCCGCCTTCAGTTCGCCATGAAAGCCGTGTAAGCGGCGCCTCATGCTGACCATCAATGGAATCACGGTGCGCCTTGGCGGGCGGACGATCCTCGACCGCGCCACCGCGACCATCCGCCCGAAGAGCCGCGTCGGGCTGATCGGCCGCAACGGCGCGGGCAAGTCGACCCTGATGAAGGTCATGATCGGCCAGCTCGAGGCGGACGAGGGCGAGATCGAAATGCCCAAGCGCACGCGCCTCGGCTATATCGCGCAGGAAGCTCCGAGCGGGGATGCGACCCCGTTCGACACGGTGCTCGCCGCCGATACCGAGCGGGCCGAGCTGATGCTCGCCGCCGAGGATTACAGCGACATGGACCGCCTCGGCGAGGTTCACGAGCGGCTGCTCGCGATCGACGCTTATGGGGCTCCGTCGCGGGCCGCGCGGATTCTCCTCGGCCTCGGCTTCGACGAGGCGATGCAGCAGCGGCCGCTCGACAGTTTCTCGGGTGGCTGGAAGATGCGCGTCGCGCTCGCCGCCCTGCTCTTCTCCGAGCCCGACGTCCTGTTGCTCGACGAGCCGTCGAACCACCTCGACCTCGAAGCGACCTTGTGGCTCGAGAATTTCCTCAAGGATTATGCCGGGACGCTGGTGGTGATCAGCCACGAGCGCGACCTCCTCAACAATGTCGTCGACACCATCCTTCACGTCGAGCGGGGCACGCTGACCGCTTATTCGGGCGGCTATGACGATTTCGAGCGGCAGCGGGCCGAACGCGCCGCCCAGCTTGCCGCCGCCCGCGCCAGCCAGGAAGCCCAGCGCGCCCGGCTCCAGGACTACATCGCCCGCAACTCGGCCCGCGCCTCGACCGCCAAGCAGGCGCAGAGCCGCGCCAAGATGCTAGCGAAGATGCAGCCGATCGCGGCGATGGCCGACGATCCCTCCTTGAGCTTCGCCTTCCCGAGCCCGAGCGAACTCAAGCCCCCGCTGATCACGCTCGAAATGGCCAGCGTCGGCTATGACGACAAGCCGATCCTCAGGAAGCTCAACCTCCGGATCGACCCCGACGACCGGGTCGCGCTGCTCGGCCGCAACGGCAATGGCAAGACGACGCTCGCCCGCCTGCTCGCCGCGCAGCTGACGCCGATGGAGGGCGGCATGGTCGCGACCGGCAAGATGCGGGTCGGCTATTTCACCCAGTATCAGGTCGAAGAGCTGCACGGCGACGACACACCGCTCCAGCACATGAGCCGGGCGATGGAGGGCATGAGCCCCGCCGCGGTCCGTGCCCAGCTCGGCCGGTTCGGCTTCTCGGGCGACAAGGCGACCACCGTCACCAACAAATTGTCGGGCGGCGAGCGCGCGCGGCTGGCGCTGGCGCTGATCACCCGCGAGGCCCCGCACCTCCTGATCCTCGACGAGCCGACCAACCACCTCGACGTCGACGCCCGCGAAGCGCTGGTCCAGGCCCTGAACGACTATGACGGCGCGGTCATCCTGATCAGCCACGACCGCCACATGGTCGAGCTCACCGCCGACCGGCTGGTGCTGGTCGATGACGGCCGCGCGGTCGATTATAACGGCAGCATCGAGGATTACATCGACTTCGTCCTCGGCCGGAATCAGCCCAAGTCGGAGACGAAGGCCAAGGGCAAGAACGACAAGAAGGCCCGCGACGAGCAGCGCGAACTGAAGAAGGCGGCGGCCGAGGCCGAGAAGGAAAGCGCCCGCCTCGCCGAGCAGCGCAGCGCGCTCGACAAGGCGATGTTCGACCCCTCGGGCGCCGAGCCAGCGCTGGCCAGGCTGTCGATGAGCGAATTGTCGCAGCGCCGGGCCAAGGTCGCCGCCGCGCTCGAAGCGGCCGAAGCGCGCTGGATGGAGCTGAGCGAACAGCTGGAGATGCAAGCCGCCTGATTGCGGCAACCGCCCTCTCCTGCTAGCCGCCCGCGCCATGGTCCCGCGCTATTCCCGTCCCGCCATGGCTTCCATCTGGGAGCCCGAAAACCGCTTCAAGATCTGGTGGGACATCGAAGTCTACGCCGCGGAGGCGATGGGCGAGATCGGGATGATCCCGGCCGAGGACGCCCGGACCATCGTCGCCGCGCATGGCCGCAACGTGATCGAGCCGGTCGACGTCCCCGCGATCGACGCGATCGAGGCGGTCACCAAGCATGACGTCATCGCCTTCCTGACCTGGGCCGGCGAGAAGCTTGGCTCCGAGCGGCGCTGGCTCCACCAGGGCATGACCAGCTCGGACGTGCTCGACACGGCGCTCAACGTCCAGCTGAGCCAGGCCGCCGACATCCTGATCGAGGACCTGAAGGCCCTGCTCGCGGTGCTCGAGCGGCGCGCCTTCGAGCACAAGCTGACCCCGACCATCGGGCGCAGCCACGGAATTCATGCCGAGCCGGTCACCTTCGGCCTCAAGCTCGCGCAGGCGCACGCCGAATTCGCCCGCAATTTGAAGCGGCTCGAGGCCGCCCGCGAGGAGATCGCCACCTGCGCCATCTCGGGCGCGGTCGGGACCTTCGCCAATATCGACCCGCGGGTCGAGGAGCATGTGGCCAAGCGCCTCGGCCTCACGCCCGAGACGACCTCGACTCAGGTCATCCCCCGCGACCGCCACGCGATGTTCTTCGCGGTGCTCGGCGTCATCGCCTCGTCGATCGAGCGGCTGGCGGTCGAGGTCCGCCACCTCCAGCGCACCGAAGTGCTCGAGGCCGAGGAATATTTCTCGCCCGGCCAGAAGGGCTCGAGCGCGATGCCGCACAAGCGCAACCCGGTGCTGACCGAGAATCTGACCGGCCTTGCCCGGATGGTCCGCTCGGCGGTCGTCCCGGCGATGGAGAATGTCGCCCTCTGGCACGAGCGCGACATCAGCCACAGCTCGGTCGAGCGCTTCATCGGCCCCGACGCGACCATCACCCTCGACTTCGCCCTCGCCCGGCTGACCGGCGTCATGGACAAGTTGCTGGTCTATCCGGAGCGGATGCAGAAGAACCTCGACCGTATGGGCGGGCTGGTCCACTCGCAGCGCGTGCTGCTGGCGCTGACCCAGGCCGGGCTCAGTCGCGAGGAAGCCTATGCCAAGGTCCAGCGCAACGCGATGAAGGTGTGGGAATCGGACGGAGCGCTGTCGCTGCTCGATCTGTTGAAGGCCGATCCCGAGGTGACCGCCAAGCTCAGCCCCGAGCAGCTCGAGGCGAGCTTCGACCTCGGCTATCACTTCCGCCAGATCGACACGATCTTCCAGCGGGTGTTCGGCCGCTCGGCCTGAGAGGTCACGAAGGTGACACAGGCCGGGGTGGCGCTGCAGCGCCGGATCCGGCCCTTTGTCTCTGAAATCCGCCGTTCCTCAGAAAAGTACGAAGGCGACATGCCGTGACCTTGCCCGCGCTTGTGGGCAAATATGCTGATCGATGGATGGAAAGAGCCTAGCGTTTAACCGCTCCGGTTAGTAGAGCAGGGCAAATCCTACTTTGCAATGGCAACGGCGGAGGTCTGCTTTGGGTGGATTGCAGACGTTCCTTGCATCGGCTCTAAAGCTGGCCCGGCAACCACTCGATGGCGTCAAGCGCATCATCGCGTGCCGTGCGAGCACTCTCGAAAAGACCCGAAGTGTAACTCTGGATCCAGTAGCCCTCGATCGCTCCATCAGGCCGCAAATCTACATACAGGTATTCAGCGTAGTCGAACCGACCGTCTGCTCTTTCGCGGAGCGCCCATCGGCGCTCAGCGTCGATGCTGACAGCCGTCTCTACTATTCTGCCCTCGTCGGTCATCTGCCGAGAATGCGACGTGGCTCGAATGTCCGCAATGGGTCGGAAGCAGAAATTGCGTCAGACGCCTTTCGCATACCACTTCTGGCGTATCTCCATGTCCGTTTGAGTGAGCGCATCGTCACCTTCGGGTTTGTCGCAGTCCGAGGCAAAATAGGCGATGGCGAGAGCGGCACGCTGGCCATCATAGTCCGCCACACGCTTCATCAATCGGACGCCCTCAGGCCAAGGAAGAGCTGTGCCATCGATAAGGGCATGAGCAGCATCAAGGATGGGAGCCTTGATGGGATGGTCGGGACCCGCCGCCCATTCGGCGACGAGTTCCCGAAGCCGATCTTTGGTCACGACGCCATGCTGAGGTGGGCGGCATAGCTCATGCAAGACGCAAAAGGCCGCATTCAGAGAGATTCCCCAGCCCTGCCTGATGAGCGCGGAGGCCGACGGGTCGTCATACGGGAAACGGCAGTCAAAAGGTGCAGTGAAGGACTTCTCAGCTTCGGTGTCGTGCAGGACCATTTCCCCAAGCTCGCATTGAAATTTAACGTCCGCAATGGGTCGGAAGCGGACGTGGCGGGCGCCCGCGCCTTCACCCGGGTCGCTATCTTTTCGCCTTTGCCTTCAGCTCGTCATACATCGTCTCGACGAAGCGGGTCGGGGTGATGAAGCCGTTGGTGGCGACCTTGCCGTCGTAGGCGGCGGTCGGGCGGGAGGCGAGGACTTGCGCCTTGGTGCGGCCGGCGCGGATGCCCGCGGCGACCTTGGCGCGGACGTCGACCAGCATGGCGTGATAGGCAGCCAAGTCCTCGCGGGCCGCGACGGGGCCGTGGCCGGGGATGACCTTGCCGCCGGGTTTCACGATGCCGAGGCCGATCCTCGCCGCCGCAATCATGCCGTCGATCGAGCCGCCGCTCTCGCGGTCGATGAAGGGATAGGTCGCCTTGAAGAAGAAGGTATCGCCCATGTGGATGACGTTCGCGTTCCGCCAGTAGACGAGCGCATCGCCGTCGGTGTGGGCGTTGCGGACATGGGTCACCTCGAGGCGATCGCCGTTGAGGTTGAGGTTGACGCCCTGCGCGAAGGTCACGACCGGGAGCCCGGCCCTGGGGCTGGCCTTGATCGTCTGGTTCATCTGCTTGGAGAAGGTGTCGACGCTCATCCGGCGGCGGACATTGTCGTGGGCGACGATCACCGCGCCGGCATTGCCCATCGCCTCGTTCCCGCCGGTATGGTCGCCGTGCCAGTGGGTGTTGATGACGAACTTGACCGGATCGGGATCGACCGTCCGGATGGCGGCGACGATCCTGGGCGCGAGCGGGGCGAACTGGTCGTCGATGATGATGTTGCCGTCCGCGCCATAGCTGAGGCCGATGTTGCCGCCCGCGCCGAACAGGACCGCGACCCCGGGCGCGAGCTGCTCGAGCCGGACTTCGACCTTGCTCATGTCGTCCTGCTGGACGGCGGCGGTGGCGGCGGCGGGCGTGGCGAGGCCCACCAGCATGAGGGCGGCAAGACGGCGCATCAGTTTCTCCCCTGTGTCGGCACGAAGGCTAGTCGCCTTGGCGCCCGGCGGGAAGACCGCCCTTGGGGTCAGGCGAGCGGCAGGAGGCGCTCGACCAAAGCGGTCATGTCGTCCTGGCTGGTGTCGGAGGTGGACAGCAAGACAACCGAGCGCCCGTTCCCGAGGTCGTGCGCGAGGTGGGTGCGATAGGCCTGGACCTTGCCCGTCTCCCACGCGATCCGTCGCCCGGCGATCTCGCGGACCCGGCCCCCGAGCGCATAATGGTCGTCGGCCATCCGCACCGTCACCAGCCGCGCGCGTGATGCGGGCCGGAGCAGGCGGGAGGTATCGAAGATGAGGTGCGCGGCGCGGACGAGGTCGGCCGCCCCGCTGACGATATTGCCGCTGGCGCCGCCGAAGGGCGGGACCAGCGCCTCCTTCGGAGTGCCGGCCTTGTCATAGGCGCGGGCCGAGCCCGGCAGGGGGCCGGTCACGGTGTCGGCGAAGCCCGTCCGGCGAAGGCCCGCGGGGCGGAAGACCTCGCGGGCGAGCACCTCCTCGAAGCGCGCGCCGGCCACCCGCTCGATCGCGGCATGGACCAGCACCCAATTGTGGAAGGCATAGTCGAAGCGGGTGCCGGGCGCGAAGGCGAGGTCGCCGCTGCCGAAGCGGGCAACCATCTCGCGCGAGCCGGCGCGCGACGAGCGAAGCGACGGCTCGGCCCCGATCGCCTGGGTCACGCGGTCGGGAATGCCGCTGCTGTTGGCGAGGAGCTGCACCAGCGGCACGCCGCCATAGGGGCCGGTGAGCTCTGGCAGCGCGGCGCGGAGCGGCGCGTCGAGCGAGAGGAGGCCGCGTTCGGCGAGGCGCAGCACGGCGACGCTCGTCAGCCATTTGGAGACCGACCCGATCCGGACCGTGGTCGCGGCGGTGAAGGGAATTCCGCGCTCGCGGTCGGCGAGGCCGAAGGCGCGGAAGGCGGTCACCCGCCCCTGCCGCCCGAAGGCAACCGAGCCGCTGAGGCCCTGCTCGGCGATGAAACGGTCGACCAGCGCCGCGGCGCCCGGCGGCAGGGTGGCCGCGGCCGACGCGGGCCGCGCCGCGGAGAGGATCGGCACGGCGGCGACGGCGCCCACGAAGGAGCGCCGGGTGAGTTCAGTCATCGTGCCTCGGGAAGAAAGCGGAACAATGTCCGCAGCCTAGCCGAGCGCGTCCTTGATGCGCGAGAAGAAACTCTTGCTCGCCGGGCATTCCTCGCCGGTCTCGGTCTCGCGGAACTGGCAGAGCAATTCCTTCTGCTTGGCGCTGAGCTTGGTCGGGGTCTCGACCAGGATGCGCGCGACGAGGTCGCCGCGGCCGCGGCCGTTCAGCACCGCCATGCCCTTGCCGCGCATCCGCAGCGTCTCGCCCGACTGGATGCCCGACGGGATCTTCACCTCGATCTTCTCGCCGTCGATCCCGGGGACGGTGATCGACCCGCCGAGCGCGGCGGTGGTGAAGCTGACCGGGCATTCGGCGATGAGGGTCGTGCCCTCGCGCTCGTAGAGGGCGTGCCGCTTGAGGTGGACGAAGAGGTAGAGGTCGCCCGCCGGGGCGCCGCGCACGCCCGCCTCGCCTTCGCCGGCGACGCGGATCCGGGTGCCCTCGTCGACTCCGGCCGGGACCTGGATGGTGAGGGTGCGACGCTTGAGCGCCCGGCCCTCGCCCTGGCAGACCGGGCACGGGTCGGCGATGGTGACGCCATGGCCGTAGCAGGTCGGGCAGGCGCGCTCGACCACGAAGAAGCCCTGCTGGGCGCGGACCTTGCCGGCGCCGCCGCAGGTGTTGCAGCGCTCGGGCACGCTGGTGCCGCGCGCGCCGTCGCCCTCGCACGGCTCGCACGCGGCCATGGTCTCGATGTCGATCGTCGCCGACTTGCCGCCAAAGCTTTCCTCGAGCGTCAGTTCGAGATCGTAGCGAAGGTCCGAGCCGCGCGCGGCATTCTGGCGGCCACCGCCGCGCGGATCCATGAACTCGCCGAAGATCGACGAGAAGATGTCGGAGAAGTCGGGGCCGGCACCCGCGCCCCCGCCCCCGCTGAAGCCGCCCTGCTGATAGGCGGCATGGCCGAAGCGGTCGTAGGCGGCGCGCTTCTGCGGGTCCTTGAGGCAGTCATAGGCCTCGTTCAACTGCTTGAACTTGGCTTCCTGCTCGGTGCAGCCGCCGTGGCGATCCGGATGGCATTCCATCGCGAGCTTGCGATAGGCGGCCTTGATGGTCCGATCGTCGGCGCCGCGCTGGACTCCGAGCAGCTCGTAATAGTCGGTGTGAACGGTCATTGACGCTTCCCAACAACCGTCGTCCCGGCGCACGCCGGGACCTCAGCGAACGAGCTTTTCGCCCACCCCCCTGAGGTCCCGGCCTTCGCCGGGACGACGTCGGTCATCTAGTTACGCCTTCTTCTCGTCGTCGACTTCGGAGAATTCCGCGTCGACCACTTCCTCGTCCGCCTGTTGCGGCTGGGCCTCGGTGTCGGCGGTGCCGGCCTGGCCCTGCGCCTGCTGGCTCTCGTAGATCGCCTGGCCGAGCTTCATCGCGACCTGGGTGAGCGCGTTCGACTTGGCGGTCATCGCCTCGCCGTCGCCGCTCTCGATCGCCGTCTTGGTCTCGGCGATCGCGGTCTCGATCTCGGTCTTCACCTCGGCCGACACCTTGTCGCCATGCTCGGCGAGCTGCTTCTCGGTCGAATGAACGAGGCTCTCGGCCTGGTTCTTCGCCTCGGCCGCCGCACGACGCTTCTTGTCGTCCTCGGCGAACTGCTCGGCCTGCTTGACCATGTTGTCGATGTCGGCGTCCGAAAGACCGCCCGACGCCTGGATGCGGATCTGCTGCTCCTTGCCGGTGCCCTTGTCCTTGGCCGAGACGTTGACGATGCCGTTGGCGTCGATGTCGAAGGTGACCTCGATCTGCGGCACGCCACGCGGCGCCGGGGGGATTCCGACCAGGTCGAACTGACCCAGCATCTTGTTGTCGGCCGCCATCTCGCGCTCACCCTGGAAGACCCGGATGGTGACCGCATTCTGGTTGTCGTCGGCGGTCGAGAAGACCTGGCTCTTCTTGGTCGGGATCGTCGTGTTGCGATCGATCATCCGGGTGAAGACGCCGCCGAGGGTCTCGATGCCGAGCGACAGCGGGGTCACGTCGAGCAGCAGCACGTCCTTGACGTCGCCCTGGAGCACGCCGGCCTGGATCGCGGCGCCGATGGCGACGACCTCGTCCGGATTGACGCCGGTGTGCGGCTCCTTGCCGAAGAACTCCTTCACGACTTCACGCACGCGCGGCATGCGGGTCATGCCGCCGACGAGGACCACCTCGTCGATCGCCGAGGCGTCGAGCCCGGCATCCTTGAGCGCCTTCTTGCAGGGCTCGAGGGTGCGGTCGATGAGGTCGGCCACCAGCTTCTCGAGATCCGAGCGGGTGATCGTCTCGACGAGGTGCAGCGGGGTGGTCGCGCCGCCTTCCATGCGGGCGGTGATGAACGGCTGGTTGATCTCGGTCGTCTGGGCCGACGACAACTCGATCTTGGCCTTCTCCGCGGCTTCCTTGAGGCGCTGCAGCGCAAGACGGTCCTTGCGCAGGTCGATGCCTTCCTTGGCCTGGAACTTGGCCGCCAGATGCTCGACGATCTTGGCGTCGAAATCCTCGCCGCCGAGGAAGGTGTCGCCGTTGGTCGACTTCACCTCGAACACGCCGTCGCCGATCTCGAGGACCGAGACGTCGAAGGTGCCGCCGCCAAGGTCATAGACCGCGATCGTCTTGCCGTCGTTCTTCTCGAGGCCGTAGGCGAGCGCCGCCGCGGTCGGCTCGTTGATGATGCGCAGCACTTCGAGGCCCGCGATCTGGCCGGCGTCCTTGGTCGCCTGGCGCTGCGCGTCGTTGAAGTAGGCCGGGACGGTAATCACCGCCTGGGTGACCGTCTCGCCGAGATAGGCCTCGGCCGATTCCTTCATCTTCTGGAGGATGAAGGCCGAGATCTGCGACGGGCTGTAGTCCTGCCCCCCGGCATTGACCCAGGCGTCGCCATTCTGGCCCTTGACGATCTTGTAGGGGACCAGCTCGGTGTCCTTCTTGGTCACCGGGTCGTCGAAGCGGCGGCCGATCAGGCGCTTCACCGCGAAGATCGTATTGTCCGGGTTGGTGACGGCCTGGCGCTTGGCCGGCTGGCCGATGAGGCGCTCGCCATCCTTGGTGAAGGCGACCACCGACGGAGTGGTGCGCGCGCCTTCCGCATTCTCGATGACCTTGGGCTTGCCGCCCTCCATCACCGCAACACAGCTGTTGGTCGTGCCGAGATCGATCCCGATCACTTTCGCCATTGTTCTTCTACCCTTTCACTCGCCCCCGGACGCCCGGTTTTCCGGACCATCCGTTTCCATGTTTCGGCGGCGATATAGGGAGGGTGAAAGCGGCGACAAGGAGTCGGTGTGGCGCAATTGCAATACAGCACGAGTGCCGTTGCATCGCGCATCCTCTCGGGCGCGCCATGGTGACCTTTTTCTTAACCGCGATCCGGCCATGAGCGTGGCCGTGGAAAGTCTTGCATCAGGCCGCTGGCTCGACCGCGCGCGCATCGTCCGGATCGGTCTTCTCTGCCTGCTCGCCTCGGCGGTGATGATCGGCTGGACCCTGCTGACCGCGCACGGGACGCTCGACGCGCGGGGGCGTCCGCTCGGGACCGATTTCTCCAATGTCTGGACGGCGGGGCGGATGGTGCTCGACGAACGCGCGCCCGCGGTCTGGTCGTGGCCCGACCATTTCGCGGTCCAGCGGGCGGTACACGGCAAGCCCGACGTCGACCTGTTCGGCTGGCATTATCCGCCGCCCTTCCTGCTGGTCGCGACCGCGCTTGCAACCATGCCCTATGTGACCGCGCTGATCGTCTGGCAGCTGGCGACGCTGCTGCCCTTCCTCTGGCTGCTCCACCGCATGGTGCCGCGGCACGAGACCATCCTCCTCGCGCTCGCTGCGCCGGTGACGATGATCTGCCTGCTCCACGGGCATAACGGCTTCCTCACCGCGCTGCTCCTCGGCGGCGGGCTGTTCCTGCTCGAGCGCCGGCCGCTTGCCGCCGGGCTGTTGCTCGGCTGCCTCATCTACAAGCCGCAGTTCGCCCTCGTCATTCCGGTGATGCTGCTGGCCGCGCGGCAGTGGCGCGCGATCCTCGGCGCTTGCCTGTCGGCGGGGCTGCTGGTGGCCGTCACCATGGCCCTGTGGGGCTGGCCGGTCTGGGCGGCCTTCCTCGACAGCCTCCCCCTCACCCGCTCGGTGGTGATCGAGCAGGGCGCGACCGGCTTCCACAAGATCATGACGCCGTTCGGCGCGGTGCGCGGCTGGGGCGGCGCGATCCCGCTCGCCTATGCGGTGCAGAGCCTGATGACGCTGGCGGTGGTCGCGCTGACCTTATGGGTCGGCTGGCGCGAGCGGTCGAACGACCGGCGCGGGGCCTGGACCTGCGCCGCGGTGCTGCTCTCGACGCCTTATGCGCTCGACTATGATTTCGTGGTGCTGCTCCCCGCCCTCGCCTTCCTGTGGCGGGACGGCGAAGTGTCGGGCTGGAACCGTTGGGACAGGAGCCTGCTCGCCGCCGCCTGGGCCGCGCCGCTCTTCGCGCGCGCGGTCGCCGAATATCTGTTCGTGCCGCTGGGGCTGCTGAGCGTGGTGGCGGTCGCCGCCGTCACCCTCCGCCGCATGGCCGCGACGCAAGGAATGACGGCGGCACGGACCGGCTAGACCATCGCCATGCCGCCGTTGACGTGCAGCGTCTGGCCGGTGACGTAGCCCGCCTCGCGGCTGGCGAGGAAGACGATCGCCGCGGCGACGTCCTCGCCGGTGCCCATCGCGCCCGACGGGATCTTGGCGAGGATGGCGGCGCGCTGCGCGTCGTTCAGCGCATCGGTCATGGCCGAGGTCATGAAGCCCGGCGCGACGCAATTGACGGTGATGTTGCGGGACGCGAGTTCCTGCGCGACGGCTTTCGACATGCCGACAAGGCCGGCCTTCGACGCGACATAATTGGCCTGGCCGGGATTGCCGGTCTGGCCGACGACGCTGGTCACCGAGACGATGCGGCCGAAGCGTGCCTTCATCATCGGCTTGGCGGCGGCGCGCATCAGGCGGAAGGCGGCCTCGAGGTTGATCGAAATGACGCTTTCGAACTCCTCGTCCTTCATCCGCATGAGGAGGTTGTCGCGGGTGACGCCGGCATTGTTGACGAGGATATCGAGCTTGCCGCCGAGGGCCTCGACCGCCGCCGGCACGAGCGCGTCGACCGCCGCGCCGTCCGAGAGGTTGCAGGGCAATGCGACATGGTCGCCGCCGAGGGTATCGCGGAAGGCGTTCAATTTCTCGGCATTGCTGCCGCTGACCGCGAGGCGGGCGCCCTGCGCCGCGAGCGCCTTGGCGATGGCGCTGCCGAGGCCGCCGCTGGCGCCGGTCACGAGGGCGGTCATTCCGGTGAGGTCGAACATGCTTCTTACTTCCTCGTCATGCTGAACTTGTTTCAGCATCCATGCTTCAAATTCGAACGTCGGTTCGTGCGGCACCGTGGACCCTGAAACAAGTTCAGGGTGACGGTCTTAGAATTCCTTCGCGAGCGCTTCGATGTCGTCCATCGAGATGACGCTCGTCACCTTGGCATCGGGCGCGATGCGCTTGACCATGGGGCCGAGGACCTTGCCGCCGAACTCGACGAATTCACGGACGCCGGCAGCGGCCATTTCGGCGACGCTCTCGCGCCAGCGGACCATGCCGGTGACCTGCTCGACGAGGAGCTCGCGTATGCGGGCGGGGTCGCTCGCGGGCGCGGCGATGACGTTGGCGAAGACGGGCACGGCTGGCGCCTTGATGTCCGTATCGCCCAGCGCCTCGGCCATGACGTCGGCGGCGGGCTGCATCAGCGGGCAGTGGAAGGGCGCCGAGACCGGCAGCAGGACCGCGCGCTTGGCGCCATGGTCCTTGGCGATGGCGATGGCGCGCTCGATCGCGCTGCGGTGGCCCGAGATGACGACCTGCGAAGGATCATTGTCGTTGGCAACGGTGCAGACCTCGCCTTCCGCCGCGGCGGAGGCGATCGCCTGCGCCTTGTCGAGGTCGGCGCCGAGGAGCGCGGCCATCGCGCCGACGCCGACCGGCACGGCGGCCTGCATCGCCTGCCCGCGCTTCTTCAAAAGCCGCGAGGTGGTGGCGAGGTCGAAGCTGCCGGCGGCGCAGAGCGCGCTATATTCGCCGAGGCTGTGACCCGCGACGAAGTCGGCCTTGGTCACCGGCAGGCCGAGCGTGCGGAAGACGGCGATGGCGTGCGCCATGATCGCCGGCTGCGCGTTCTCCGTCAGCGTAAGATCGGCCTCGGGCCCTTCGCGCATCAGCCGGAAGAGGTTCTGGCCCAGCGCCTCGTCGACTTCGGCGAAGACATCGCGCGCGACGCTGCTTGCCTCGGCCAGCGCGGTGCCCATGCCGACCGACTGACTGCCCTGCCCCGGAAAAATGAATGCGCGCATGCGAACCCCTGATATGACGTGCCGCGCCGACTAGGCCGCACGGGCCCGATTGCCAAGCTGAGGAATGTGAATGAGCGACACCGACACCGCGATCGACACGCAGCCCGAGCCGCCCTCGCGGATGCTCGGCAAGTGGATGAGCGCGGCGATGGTGATCGGGACGATGGTCGGCTCGGGCATCTACCTCCTGCCGACGACACTGGCGCCGTTCGGGCCCAATCTCGTGCTCGCCTTCGTGCTGACGGGGCTCGGCACCATGTGCCTCGCCTTTGCGATGGCGCGGCTGGCGGCGCGCATCCCCGGCGGCCCCTTCGCCTATATCGCCAACGCCTTCGACGAGCGGACCGCCTTCCTCACCTTATGGTGCTACACCCTGTCGCAGGTGACCGCGGTGGCGGGCGTCGCGATCGCGGTCGCGGGCGCGCTCGGTCACGTCTTCCCGGCGGCGCAGGCGGGCATGGGGCTGACCCTGACCGCGATCGTCGCGATCCTCGCGCTGCTGCTGGTCAATCTTCGCGGGACCCGTTCGGCGGGCGTGCTGCAGGTGGTGACGACGCTGATCAAGCTGTCGCCGCTGATCGCCGCCGTGCTGCTGGTCGCCGGGCGCGGCGCCACGGGCCAGCCCTTGGAAGCGCTCAGTCCCACTCCAATCACGCTCGCTGGCGTGACCGCGGCGGCGGCGCTGATCCTCTTCTCGCTGACCGGGTTCGAGGCGGCGGTAATGACCGCCAACGTCACCAAGGATTCGACCAGCACGGTGCCGCGCGCGACCATCACCGGCACGGGCTTCACCGCGATCATCTATCTCCTCGCGACCGTTGCGGTGCTGTGGCTGCTGCCGAGTTCGGTGGCGATGAAGAGCGGCGCGCCCTTCGCCGACGCGATCGCGCCCCTGCTCGGCGCCGCGGCGGGCGCGCTGGTGGCAGTGATCGCCGCGATCAGCGCCTTCGGGACCGGCAATGCGCTGCTGCTGATCGCCGCCGAAAGCGCTCGGACCATGGCGAGTGCGCGCGACCTTCCGGCGGTGTTTGGGCGGGCCAACCGGATCGGCGCCCCAGCCGGCGCGCTGGTGATCTGCGCGGGCATTGCCGCGCTGCTGGTGCTGGCGAGCGCGTCCAAGGATTTCGTCAGCGTCTATGTGCTGATCACGCTCGTCTCGACGCTGCTGAGCCTCGTCCTCTACGCGGTGGTCGCGGTGGCCGCGCTGAAGCTCAAGGTCGCGGGCCAGTGGACGTGGGTGGTGGTGCTCGGGCTCATCTACACCGTCGCCATGTTCGTCGGCGCGGGCGCGGACGCCTTGCTGTGGAGCATCGCGCTCGGGCTCGTGGGCTTCCCGGTCCGCGCGCTGTCGCGGCGGCTCAGGCCGCCGGCGGGTGCGGCAGCCGCGCCTCGGGCACCAGACGCCTGAGCTTCTGCGCGAAGGCGCGCAGGCAGACCTCGCTCGTTCCCAGCGGACCCGGTTCGTAGGACGGCGAGCGCATGCCTTCCTGCACCCGGGCGATGAGCTCGGTATCCTCGGCGTTGACGCGGCGGTTGATCCGCCAGTTGAGGTAGCGAACCGCGCGCATCTCGCGCCGGTCGTCGGGTAGCGCGTAGCTGATCTCGCGGATCACCGTCTCGGTGGCGGAGACGGGCAGGAACTGCATGAAGTCGACCTGGTCGGGATAGATGTCGAAGGCAACGTTGGGCCAGAGCTTGTAATAGAGCCACTTGCGGCGGTGGCTCTCGGGCAGGTGCGCGGCGTCGGGCAGGTGATGCTGGTAGAGCCGCTCGGACGGATTGGCCGAGGGCTGCTCGACGAGGTCGCCCTCCATCCGGTCGACATGCTCGTCGGCCTCGATCCGGTAGCCACGCCCGAACAGGCGGGTGAGACCGGGATGGCCGACGGGAATGTGGAGGCCGTCCGAATAATTGTCGGCGATCGTCTTCCAGTTGAGCGCGCGCGGGCGCAGCGTCACCCGGCCGATCGCGCGCAATTCCTCGAAGCGATAGGGCGCGACCTCGGCCTCGTAAGGCGCCATCATCGTCGCGACGGATGGTGCGCCGGGCTCGAGCGTCACGAACAGGAAGCCGTGCCAGCGTTCGAGCGCAACCGGCTTGAGCCCGAGTTCGGCGGGGTTCAGGCCCGGATATTCGGACCGGTGCGGAACCCCGACGAGGCGGCCGTCGCGGGCATAGCTCCAGGCATGATAGGGACAGGTCAGGACCTTGGCGCAGCCGCTCGGCCCGTCGACCAGCCGCGACCCTCGGTGGCGGCAGACGTTGGTGAAGGCACGGGCCTCGCCGTCGTCGCCGCGAATGACGATGATGCTCTCGCCGAGATAGTCGAGTGTCTGCCAGTCGCCGGGCGCGGGAATATCGCTGTCGTGGCACACCACCTGCGGCGCGGCGCGGAGGAAGGCGGTCTTCTCGGCCGCGAAGAAGCCCTCGTGCCAGTAGAGCCAGCCCGGCAGGCTGAGGTCGTCGAGCGGATCGGAGAGGGAGCGGAGCTGGGTCGCCATGAAGGGAGACTAGCCCGCCCCTTCCCTTCAGGGAAGGTGGCAGCCGAAGGCTGACGGATGGGTTGGCGCGGGCGGCGAGAACCCCTCAGTCAGCTGCGCTGACAGCTCCCCTGAAGGGGAGCGGCGAAAGGACTCACCCCTTGCCCATCAGCGCGAGGACTTCCTTGCGGCTGCGTTCGTCCTCGCGGAAGGTGCCCATCATCCGGCTGGTGGTCATCAGCACGCCGGGCGTGTTGACCCCGCGCGCGGTCATGCAGGCGTGGGTCGCCTCCACCACCACCGCGACGCCCTTGGGCTGGAGATGCTCCCAGATGCAGTCGGCGACCTCGGCGGTGAGGCGCTCCTGGACCTGGAGCCGGCGGGCGAAGCCGTGGAGCACGCGGGCGAGCTTGGAGATGCCGACGACGCGCGTGCTCGGCAGATAGGCGATGTGCGCCTTGCCGATGATCGGTGCCATGTGATGCTCGCAATGCGACTGGAACGGAATATCGCGCAGCAGCACGATCTCGTCATAGCCGCCCACTTCCTTGAAGGTGCGGTAGAGGTGCGCGGCAGGATCCTCGTCATAGCCGCGGGCATATTCCTTCCACGCCCGCGCGACGCGCTGCGGGGTGTCGAGCAGGCCCTCGCGCTCGGGATCGTCGCCGGCCCAGCGGATCAGCGTCCGGACCGCCTCGGCGACATCGTCGGGCACAGGGATCTTCGGCGACGGAGCGACGAGGTCGCCGTCATCGGGCGTGTCAGCCATGAGTGGCGAGTTCCTCCGTGATGGCCGAGGCGACGCGCTCGGCCTGGTGGCGGATATCGGGAACGGCGATCATTTCCCAATACATGCCTTTGGTCAGCGGACCGGCCGCCCACATGGCGGGCGCGACCCGGTCCTGCGCATCGCCCGCGAGGCCGAGGTTCAGCGGGTCCGGGCGGACCAGCCTGTCCTCGAGCAGCTGGCGAAGAAGCGGGTTCCGGCTCCCCCGCACGTCGCCGAGCGGGCCGGTGCAATTGACCACCAGCGAAGGGCGGACCGTGCGGGTCCCGCCGCCGCGCCTGGCGATGGTGACGACGCCCTCCTTCCGCTCGGCGAGGCGACCGGCGACGATCTCGAGCCGCCCTTCCCCGATCAGCGCGCGAAGACGCTCGGCGACCTGCGGCGCGATCCGGTGGCGATGGACGTCCCACCACGGGCGGGCATGGCGCAGGAAGCGCTCGCGCTGCTCGAGCGGGAGCGCCTGCCACAGAGCGCCGGTATGCGGCCGGAGCGAATCCACCGCGGCGCGGAAACCGACGTCGCCGCTGCGCCGGCGAAGCCACGACCAGAGCGCGCCAAGATCGCCCTGCGGCAGCTCGTCGAGCGACACCGGCGCGGGATCGTGCGGCGCATGGGCGCGCGGCATCAGGCCGCGCCGGCTGACCGCGGTGATCCGGCCCTCATAGCCAAGGCCGTCCATCGTCAGGATGAGATCGACCATGGTGAGGCCGGTCCCGATGAAGAGAAGCTCGCCATTCTCTTCCACGACCTTGGCGAGGAGTTCGGGGGCTTCGGGGCTCCACGGATTGGCGAGGATCGGCACGCCTTCCCAGCCGCGGGGAAGCGCCGGCGCCTCGTTGCCAAGCGCAAGCACGACGGCACCGGCCGTGACCTGACGCCCGTCGCCGAGCGCCAGCCGCCAGGCATCGCCGTCGCGGTCGATGCGGGTCACCGCGACCGGATCGAGCGTCACGTCGCCATGGGCGGCGCGGATGTCGTCGAGATAACGCCCGAACTCCATCCGCGGGACGAAGGTGCCCGCCGTCTCGCCGCTCCAGCGCTGGAAGTCGTCGGGATCGGCCGGAAAGGCGCTCATCTTGGCCGCCGGCACGTTCAGCAGGTGATTGGGATCGCGGGTGCTGTAGGCGACCCCGCGGCCGGGGATGGCGCCGCCGTCGAAGATGGTCGACGGCACCCCGCGGCGGGCAAGCTGCACCGCCGTCATCACTCCCGAAAACCCCCCGCCGACGACCGCCACCGGGATGGCGGCGTCAGATCTCATAATCGGGCCAGGCCTGGGGGTCGGGCGCGCCGGCGCGCCTTTTGTGCATGTAGGCGTGAAGGTCGGTCACGGTCCGTCCGGCGGTCTCGGTGAAGAGCGAAGGGACCAGGGCATGGACGAGGCAGGCGGTGCCCGCGCCGATCATCCGCACGCCGATCTTGACCGCGCCGATGCCATGCCCCGCCCAGCTCATGCCGAGCGAGCGCGGGTGATCGAGGAACAGCCGTTTCATATCGTCGCAGCCCTCCCTCGGCCCGTGACACAAACTGGTGACCCCGACTGGATTCGAACCAGTGGCCTACAGATTAGGAATCTGGCGCTCTATCCTGCTGAGCTACGGGGCCTTGGGGGACGCCCTACCCGAGGGCGGCGGGGCAAATCAATCGACGAGGGTCGGACGGGGGATCGGACGACGGTGGTCGAGCGCCGGAACGCGGCCGCGGACCTCGGCGATCCGGCCGAGGTCGAGCTCGGCGAAGCCGAGACCCGGCGCGCCGTCCATCTCGAGCAGGGGCTCGCCCCACGGACCGACGACCATGCTGTGGCCATAGGTCTCGCGGCCGTCCTCGTGTCTGCCGGCCTGCGCCGCGGCGACGACGAACAGCCCGGCCTCGATCGCCCGGGCGCGAAGCAGCACCTGCCAGTGCGCCTGGCCGGTCGGAACGGTGAAGGCGGCGGGGACCGCGATCGTCTCCGCCCCGGCTTCGGCAAGCGCGGCGAACAGCGCCGGAAAGCGGATGTCGTAGCAGATGGCGAGGCCGAGCTTCCCGACCGGGGTCCCGCTTACCACGAGGGTCTGCTCGCCCGGCGCATAGCTGGCGGATTCGCGCCAGCTTTCGCCGGTCGGAAGGTCGACGTCGAACAGGTGGATCTTGTCGTAAGTCCCGCGGATCGCCCCCACGGGGTCGATCACGAAGGCGCGATTGGCGAGGCGCCCGTCGGGCCGGCGGACCGCAAGGCTGCCGAGGTGGACCCAGAGCCCCGCCCTCGCCGCTTCCTCGCGCACCGCGGCGAGCACGCGATCCTCGTCCTGCGACCGGTAGTGCGCCGCCGCGCGTTCGCGGTCCCGGTCGAGGAGGCCGCTCATCTCGGGCGTGAAGAGCATGGCAGCCCCGCCGGCCCGGGCCGCGCGAATCGCCTCGATCAGCGCGGCGGCATTGGCGGCGGGGTCGATCCCGGTCTGCGCCTGAAAGAGCGCAATCCGGCTCATGCGGCGGCGAGCATCGGGTCCAGCCGCCCGTCGCGCTCGAGCGCGAAGAGGTCGTCGCAGCCGCCGATGTGGCGACCGTCGATGAAGATCTGCGGCACCGTCATCCGGCCAGAGCGCTGGATCATCTCCTCGCGCTTGGGACCGCCCGAATCGAGATTGTAGGTGACCGGCTCGATCCCCTTGGCGCGCAGCAGTTCGCCGGCGCGGATGCAGTAGGGGCAGGTCGTCTTGAGGTACATTTCAACATTGGCCACGAAGCGCTGTCTCCTCTTTGCTTTGTCCCTAGATAGGCGATGAGGCGGCTTTCGCCAGCCGTCCGCTCACCGCAGCACGCGGGCGAAGGCGATCAATTCCACCCGGCGCGCGCCAGCCTGTTTCAAAGCCCGGGCGCAGGCCTCGGCGGTGGCGCCGGTGGTGAGGACGTCGTCGACGAGGATGATGTCGCGGCCCTTGACCGCGGCGGGATTGCGGACGGCGAAGGCGTTCTTGACCGTTCGCCGCCGCTCGGCCGGGTTCAGCCCCTTGAGCCGCGGAGTCGCCCGGATCCGGCGAAGGAGGTCGGGCGCGACCGGCCGGCCGAGCGCGCGGGCGATCAGCAGCGACTGGTTGAAGCCCCGGCTCCACAGCCGCCAGCGGTGGAGTGGCACCGGGACCAGCAGGGCGTCTTGCGAAAGATCGCCAAGCGGACGGCGCATCAACCCGGCCATGGTCCGGGCGAGCGCGATCTTGCGCCCATATTTGAGCCGCATCGCAATGCCTCGGGGGATGTCACCATAGGCAAGCGCGGCCCGGATCTTGTGGAGCGGCCCCGGACTTGCGGTACAGGCCGTGCACTTCCCCTCCTCGCCCGGCGCGAGCGCAAGGCCGCATGCGGCGCAGCCGCCCGAGAGGAATTCGAGCGCGCTCCAGCAATTGGTACAGAAGAGGTCGACCGCGGTGCCGATCTCGCCGCAGCCGGGGCAGCGCGGAGGAAGCGCGAAGTCGAGCAGCCAGCGGCCCGTCCCGGCCCCCGCCGCCCGCACCATAACCAAGGCTGCTGCCGCACCCATGCCCCCTTGTCCGCTCATCGGCGCGCTCCCACAAGAGGGGCATGGCCGATCCCCTGTTCGACGATCCGGCGCGCATCCTGCGCCGGCGCCGCGCTTTGTCGCGCACCGACCGCCCCTTCCTTGCCGAGCGGATCGTCGAGGAATGGCGCGAGCGGCTGATCCCGATCGCACGGAGCTTCGAGCGCGGCCTCGTCACCGGCTGCCCCCCGGCGCTCGCCGCCGATCTCGAAGGGATCGCTGGGAGCCTGCGCTTCGCCGATTCGCTCGACGCCCTCGCGGAGGAAGCCCCCGAAAGCCTCGACCTCATCATGATCATGGGCGAGCTCGACGGCCGCGACGCGCTTCCGACCCTGCTCGCCGTCGCCCGCTCCAGGCTCGCACCACGCGGGCTGCTGGTCGGCGCCTTCCCCGGCGGCCAGAGCCTGCCCGCCCTGCGCGCCGCGCTCCACGCCGCCGACCAGGAAGCCGGCGCCTTCACCGCCCGGACCCACCCGCGGATCGAACCGGGCGCCTTTGCTCACCTCCTGTCCGAGGCGGGGCTGGTCGAGCCGGTGGTCGACATCGACCGCGTGCGGCTGCGCTACCGCGCCCTCACCCGCCTTGTCGGCGACCTTCGCGACCATGGCGCGACCAATGTCCTTCGTGCCCGCGCCCGCGCGTCGTTCGGCCGGCAGCGCTGGACGCGGGCGCAGGCGGCCTTCGCCGACGCCGCCCGCGACGGGGCGACCGATGAGCTTATCGAGCTCGTCCACTTCACCGCCTGGGCCCCTGACCGGGATATTCGTTCTTAACGGCTTCGCAACGATGTGACCGGTAGGAAGCGTTAACCCTGCGTAATTAGGCTCCGGAGTGTGGACGTGGACCAGAGGAGGGTGGCTTGGACGCTATCCGAACGATGTTGCGCAGGTTGCGCCGTCATGACGACGGAGCAACGGCGATCGAATATGGATTGATTGCCGCTCTTATCGCGGTTGCCTGCATCAGCGGCATGAGTGCGCTCGGTGGCGGCAGCAACGGCATGTGGGGCAAGATCGGGATCAAGGTCGAAGACGCGATGAACAAGTAAGGGCCGGTACCAGACCGACCCTCACTCTCATTGCCGACCCTGCCGGAGTGGACCCCGGCTAGCGACGCTGACCCAGGACGACCAGCTTGACCCGCTGACCCGAGACCAGCCGCGCATTGGCGGCGAGCCCGTTCAGCGAGAGGAACCGCTCGGTCTGGAAGCTGGGATAGGCCATGCGGCTGCTCAGCGACTGGACCGTATCCCCGGCACGCACCGTATAGATGTCGATCACGCGCGGGCGGATCGCGGCGGCTTCCTGCGCGCCGATCCGGCGCAGGCTGTTGACCATCGACGAGAAGGGCCCGACGCCCTGCCCGCCCCGCGTCAGCATGGTGAAATCATAAGCGCTGTTCTGGTCGAAGGCGTAGGCGAAGACGCTGACGTCGACGACCCCGCTCGAGGTCTGCGCGCGGCCGATCACATATTCGACCGGGATGCCGTTCACCTGCGTGCGGTTGCGCTCGACGATCTGGATCTGGGTGCGACCGCCGGTCAGCTCCTGGAGGCGCTGGGCAATATAGGTCTGGAGCGACCCCGAATAGCGCCCGCCCTTGAACTGCGCCTGGCCGGCCGAACCCTGGATGCTGACCGCGTCGGTGCTGTTCTGCATCAGGTAGCCGGTCGGCACGGTGAAGGCGAGGCGCAGGTCAGGATGAACGAAGGTGCGGCCCTCGATCACGCCCTGCGCGGGATCATCGTCGACGAACACGCCGTCGAGCTGGTTGAGGAAGGCGTCGCGGTTGCGAAGCCCGGTGCCGGCGCGGCCGGTCTGGCGCGCGAGCTGCGCGGCCTGGACCACGCGATTTTCCGACAGCGGGTGGGTGCTCGCCCATTCCGGGGTCGAGCGGCTGTCACGGCCCTGGACCCGGGCCTCGAGCGCGGTCGCGCGGCTCAGCGCGGCGAGCATGCTCGACGAGGCGGCCGGGTCGTAGCCGGCACGGCTGATGTAGCTGATGCCGAGGCGATCGGCGTCATATTCCTGGGCGCGGCTGAACTGCAGCGTGTTGAGCTGCGAGCCGGTCTGCGCGAGCTGACCGATGACGTTGCCGATCCCGCCGCCGACGATCGAGCCGAGAATGGTCCCGAGGATGCCGCCGATCGCGTTGCGCTGGCTCGCCGTCTGGCGCGCCTGGGCGTGGTTGGCGGCGACGTGGCCGGTCTCGTGGCCAAGGACGAAGGCAAGCTCGGCCTCGTCGTTCATCAGCCCCATCAGCTGGCGGGTGATGTAGATGTAGCCGCCCGGAACCGCGAAGGCATTCTCGACCGCGCTGTTGAGCGTGGTGTAGCGGAAGGCGCCCGGATTGACGCCCGAATAGGCCGCGACGCGGCGGCCGATCGATTCGACATAGGCGCCGCGCGCGCCGGTCTCGGCGCCGCCGAACTCCTGCACCACCGCCGCATTCTGCTGCTGGGCTTCCTGCACGTAGCGGGGGTTGAGGTTGCGGTAGGCCGTCTGGGCCGAGAGCGCGACCGGGGTCGCGACGACCGCGGCGGCACCGACGAGGAAAAGGGTCTTGCGCATGAATCCGTCCGTAAATCTGGCTGCTTATCGCGCCGATGAACGGAACGGAGCCGGAAAGGGTTCCGGGCGGTCGTAAGTGCTTGCGGTCCGGTCAGAGCCGGCCGTGCTGGTCCTCAGTCTGGAACATCCGGTCGACTTCGGCGACCAGGTCCTTGAGGTGGAAGGGCTTGCTCAGCATCTTCGCTTCCGGCGCCGTCCGGCCGCTCTGCAGCGCGACGGCAGCGAAGCCGGTGATGAACATCACCCGGATCGACGGATCGAGCACGCCGGCCTTCTGGGCGAGTTCGATCCCGTCCATCTCGGGCATGACGATGTCGGTCAGGAGGAGGTCGAACGACTCGGCCTCGAGCAGCGGCATGGCCTCGGTGCCGCAGCCCACCGCCTTGACCGAATAGCCCACGCGCTCGAGCGCACGCGCGAGATATTCGCGCATCGAAGCATCGTCTTCGGCAAGGAGGATCTTGATCATCGGGTCTTCTCTTATGCGCGCAAGCTTTAACATTTTCTAGGCGGAACGCGGTTTCTCTGCTCCACGTTGAGCAAGTTTCTCCCCGATAGCGCCCGGATCACCGCTCCTTGCCACCGGCCCCGACCCCGCTTGGACTGCTCGCCCCGCCCCGGCTGATCCCCGGCAGCGGCCGGCTTCCGGTCCTCCTGTCGGTGCCGCATTCGGGGCGGCTCTATCCCGACTGGCTGGTCCGGCTGAGCCGCCGCGGCCGCGACAGCCTGGCACCGCTCGAGGATCCGCTCGTCGATCGTCTCGTCTGGCGTGCCCAGGCGCTCGGCATCGCCTGCGTGGTCGCCGACGCCCCCCGCGCCGCGATCGACTGCAACCGCGCCGAGGACGAGCTCGACCCTGCCGCCATCCACTTGCCGCCGGGCGCGGGCCATAACGGCTGGCGGGTCCGCGCCGGCCTCGGCCTCGTCCCGGCCCGCCTGTCGGGCGCCGGCGAGATCTGGCGCCGCCGCATCGGCCCGACCGAGCTCGAGCAGCGCCTCGCTTCCGCCTGGCGGCCTTACCACCGCCTGATCGGCACGCAGCTCGACCTGCTCCAGCAGCGCCACCCCGAGGTGCTGCTGCTCGACTGTCATTCGATGCCGTGGCGGGCGGGCCAGCCCGAGGTCGCGGTCGGCGACCGCCATGGCGCCACCGCCGACAGCGCGCTGGCCGCCCTCGCCCTCGATGTCGCCGGGGCGCAAGGCTATCGCGGCGCGGCCAACCATCCCTATGCCGGCGGCCACATCGTCGCCGCCCACGGCGCGCCGCACCGGGGCCGCCACGCGCTCCAGATCGAGATCGATCGACGCGCCTATCTCGACGGCGCCGGCCGCGCTCCCGGCCCCGGCTTCGACCGGGCCTCGCATCTCTTCGAGGAACTGGCGCGGACGCTCGGCGAGCATCTGCTCGGGCGGGCACCGCTGCCGCTGGCGGCGGAATAAAAAAACGCCCCCGGCCGGACAGCCAGGGGCGTTAGTCTAGGGGAACGCATGAACCGCGAAACAACCGCGGCAATGCCCCCTTTAAGTGGGCAGGCCGGTTAATCGCGACAAGCCTCGGTTTCCCTCGGCCCGTCGCAGGAGCCTCACGCCTCGACTGCCTGCGGGGCCGGAAGCGGACCCTTGCCCTGCTGGACCTGGCGGGCGAAGATGTCGCGCGCCTGACCCAGGCTGAAGAGGTGGGCATAGATCAGCGGCAGCAGGCCGTTCTGGTTCATCTTGCGCAGTTCGTCGCCGCGAAGCTCGCGCAGCTTCTCCTCGTCGACCATCATGAAGCCGCGGTAGATGAAGGGCTGCTGGGCGCCTTCGGGCTGGATCGCGACTTCACCGTCCATCAGCAGGCCGAGCTTCTTCAGCTCCGCCATGAACATGCCGGTGCGCTGGCCGGCTTCCTCGAACTGCTCGCAGAACTGGAGGATCGCCTTGGTCGCTTCGCTCGGCTGGTCGTTCTCGAACAAGGGCTGGCCGTCCTCGAACTCGCCGATCGCGTTGGCGGTCGGGTCGACGCACAGCGACAATTCGTCGCTGCCCTCGTTGAGGCGGGCGAGGAGGAACGGATAGCGGCGCAGGTAGGCCGGCATGTAGACGTCGCCCTCGAGCGGCTTGCCCTCGCTGTCGACGAAGGTGTTGACGCCCTCGTTGAGGCCCATCAGCGCCAGCGGCACCGGCTCGTCGCCGACCGAGAAGATGATCGGATAGTGGCGCTGCGCGAGCGCGAACTCGTCGACGGTCACCGGAATGGCGTGCAGCTGGGCCAGCGCCGGCAGCGTCCCGATCCCGCGAACCTTGAGCGCGCCATGCTGCTGGCTGCTGATCGGTTCGAGCTGGTTGTAGAGCATCGGAAGGCCGTTGTTCGGCGCCGCGGAAGCCATGGGAAACTCTCTCCTGATGGATGATGGCGGCCCGCCGGCCGGCCAAGAAAACGCTTGTGCGCCGCGCCTCTATGCGGGCTTTGGACCGCTTGCAAGTGTGGCACCGGGCGTTGCACAAACGCATCAGGAGTTCAGCTAGAGTTCAAGCCCCGGCCCCCACTTACCGGCTTCCCGTCGTTTCTCTCCTCCGCGAAGGTCCTCCCTCCCGTCATGCTGAGCGCATTGCCCCTCCTGACCTGGCTTGCCGCCATCATCGGGATTCAGGGCATCGGACCCGCCACCGTCAGCCGGATGGTCGTCCGGGAAGAAGTGATCCTGCGCGTCCCCGTGCTCCGCCCGCGCCCGGTGCGGGTGCTGCGCTGGGAGGAGAAGAAGGGACCCAAATGCATCGGCGCCGACGACATCATCGGGGCGGCGCTGGCCGACGAACGGTCGGTCGACTTCCTCCTTCGCGACCGCACCCGGATCCGCGCCAAGATGGACGACGACTGCCCGACGCTCGACTTCTACGGCAATTTCTACGTGACCCCGCGCGACGAGCGCATCTGCGCCAAGCGCGAGGAAATCCGCAGCCGGATCGGCGGCTCGTGCCGGATCGAGAAGTTCAAGCGGATGGTCCCCAAGCTCGCCCGAAACTGAGCTTTCCTTGACTTGAGCGCCCTCCTGGCGCACGGCGCGAAGCGCCTGGCATGCCTCATGGCAGGGCCGGCCTTTTCTCTTATCCGGATGACTTGATGCCTTTTGCCGATCTCGGCCTTTCCGACGACCTGCTGCGCGCCATTGGCGATAGCGGCTACACCGAGCCGACCCCGATCCAGGCCGGCGCGATCCCGCCCGTGCTCATGGGCAAGGACCTGATCGGCATCGCCCAGACGGGCACGGGCAAGACCGCCGCCTTCGTCCTGCCGATGATCGACATCCTCGGCGAGGGCCGCAGCCGCGCCCGGATGCCGCGCTCGCTGATCCTCGAACCGACCCGCGAGCTCGCTGCCCAGGTCGCCGAGAATTTCGAGAAATACGGCAAGAACCACAAGCTCTCGATGGCCCTGCTGATCGGCGGCGTTCAGATGGGCGACCAGATCAAGGCGCTCGAAAAGGGCGTCGACGTGCTGATCGCGACTCCGGGCCGCCTGATGGACCTGTTCAGACGCGGCAAGATCCTGCTGACCGGCTGCGACCTCCTCGTCATCGACGAGGCCGACCGCATGCTCGACATGGGCTTCATCCCCGACATCGAGGAAATCTGCTCCAAGCTGCCGAAGAACCGGCAGACGTTGCTCTTCTCGGCGACCATGCCGCCGCCGATCCAGAAGCTCGCCTCCAAGTTCCTGACCGATCCGCGCAAGGTCGAGGTCGCCCGGCCGGCGTCGGCCAACCTCAATATCGACGCCAAGCTGGTCGAGACGCGCTCGGACAAGAAGCGCGAGGTCCTTCGCGACCTCCTCCGCGCCGAGGACGTCGCCACCGCGATCATCTTCTGCAATCGCAAGACCACGGTCCGCGAGCTTGCGACCAGCCTCAAGCGCTCGGGCTTCGCGGTCGGCCAGATCCATGGCGACATGGAGCAGGCGGCGCGCATCGCCGAACTCGACCGTTTCAAGGGTGGCGAGATCAACATCCTGGTCGCCTCCGACGTCGCCGCCCGCGGGCTCGACATCAAGGGCGTCAGCCACGTCTTCAACTTCGACATTCCCTGGCAGCCCGATGACTATGTCCACCGGGTCGGCCGCACCGGCCGTGCCGGCGCCAAGGGCAAGGCCTTCAGCCTCATCACCCGCGAGGATGGCGAGGCGGTCGCCAACATCGAGAAGCTGACCGGCACCAAGATCCCGCGCATCGACGGCGGCAAGGCCGTCGCGTCCGAGGACGATGTGGTCCCGACCGAGAAGCCCAAGGCCGAGCGCCGCGGCCGTGGCGCTTCGCGCGACAAGGCCGAACCGCGGGCCAAGGCCGAGCCGCGCGAGCGCGCCGAGCCGAAGGCGCCCAGGACCGAGGCTCCCGCCCCTGCCCGCGCACCGCGCGCCGAACCGGCGCCGCAGCGCCGCGCGCCCGAGCCGGTCACGGCGGACGAGGATGGCTGGAACGGGCCGCTGCCGAGCTTCCTCTCGGTCTCGCTCGGCTAGGCGTCCGGCGGGCGCTTTACGGCGCCCGTCCGGCTGACTAGGCTCGGCCCTCTTCATCCGGGGGTACAAGCGTATGATCTTCGCCGCGACGCTCTTGCTGAGCCTTCAGGCCGCGCCGGCCACACCGCCGACGGTGGTGGTGACCAAGCCCAAGAAGATCTGCCGCACGGTCGAGGATACGGGCACGCGGATGAGCCGCAACCGGGTCTGCAAGACCGCCGAGGACTGGGCCCGCGATCGCCAGCAGGCCGAGGATTTCGTCGCCGGACGCCAGCTCGACGTCGACCGCCCGAACGGCGCGACCACGCCGACCGCGCCGCAATAAGGGGCGGGGCCGATGGCCGGGGTCACCATCTATCACAATCCGGCCTGCGGCACGTCGCGCAACACGCTCGCCATCCTGCGCGAGCGCGGGATCGAGCCGCAGGTCGTCGAATATCTGAAGACGCCGCCCAGCCGCGACGAGATTCGCGATCTTGCCAGCCGGGCCGGCGTGCCCCTGCGCGACTTCCTGCGCGAACGCGGCACGCCCTATGAGGAACTCGGCCTCGGCGATCCTTCGCTCAGCGACGACCAGCTCCTCGACGCGATCGAGCAGCATCCGATCCTCCTCAACCGGCCGATCGTGGTGACCGACAAGGGCGTCGCTTTGTGCCGGCCCAAGGAACGCGTGCTTGACCTTCTTTAAGCATTAACAAGCGGCCAACGCCGGTCCGACTCCCTGCCGCGCCGGGTCGAGCTTCCCGCAGTCGCCCATTCGTCTATCCTCCCGCCCCAAGAGGAGAAACGAGATGGTCTGGAAGATCGCCCGGTCGGAGGCACTGGCCGATCCCAATGCCGCGCGCCTGAAGGTGCTGGCGAAACTGCGCCGCCTGGCGGAACTCGACGACGCCGAAAGCGACGTCGTCCGGGTGCTGCTCGACGCGATCCTGATGGTCGAGGCCTATCGCGGCGCCCGGCACCAGATCACCTTCCTCCCGGAGATGACCCGGAGCGTCGACCATCTGCTGCGCGAACTCGACATCCTCGACACCGCCGACGAGCTTGCCGCGGCGAGCTGAGCCGCCTCAGCGAAGCTCCTTCGAGAGCTCCGGCGCGAGGTAGGACAAGGCGAGGAAGGCGAGAAAGATGCCGAGGCCCATGCCGTAGAGCCCGGGCACCAGACGGATCGCCGCGCGCGAGCTGTCCATTGGCGGCTTGATGCCCTGGCACATCTGCATGACGTCGGTCTTGGCCTGGAGCGCGAGCACGCCCGACAGCGCCACCAGCGCGGCGGCAATGCCCATCTGCCACGGCGCGATCCGCGTCCCGAACACCGTCTCGCCGAGCGTCAGCACGCCGCCGAGCGTCGCGATGCTGACCGAGGCCATGCTCTTGAAATAGTCGTAGGCGAGCGCCGGCTCGCGCAGCCCCGTCGCGCGGCCCGTGCCCTCGACAATCGGCTGCGGCGCATGCTGCAGCGTCGGCACTTCGTCAGTCATCCTGTCGGCTCCCCCCGGTTCCCCCAACCCTATTGCGCATTGCCGCACGGACAACGGCTTTATTCAGCCGCGCCTCGTGCCCGCACGATAGCGGTCGAGGAAGCGGCGCGCATGCTCCGCGAGACGCCCTTCGCCGATGGCGTCGCGAAGGCCCGCCATCATTCTCTGGTAGAACCACAGATTATGCTCGGTCATCAGCATCGCGCCGAGGATCTCGCCCGAGCGGACGAGGTGGTGGAGATAGGCGCGGCTGTAGTTCGAACAGGCCGGGCACGGGCATCCGGCCTCGAGCGGCTCCTGGTCCTCGGCGTGGCGGGCGTTGCGGATGTTGAGCGGCCCGTCGGCGGTGAAGGCTTGCCCGGTGCGGCCCGAGCGGGTGGGCAGCACGCAGTCGAACATGTCGATGCCGCGCACCACCGCCTCGACGATGTCGTCGGGCTTGCCGACGCCCATCAGGTAGCGCGGCTTGTCCTGGGGCAATTGGCCGGGCGCGAAGTCGAGGCAGCCGAGCATCGCTTCCTGCCCCTCGCCCACCGCCAGCCCGCCGACGGCATAGCCGTCGAACCCGATGTCGATCAGCGCGTCGGCGCTTTCCTTGCGGAGCTTCTCGTCGAGCACGCCCTGCTGGATGCCGAAGATGGCATTCGCCTCGGCATGGGCTTCGCCGCGGTCGAATTCCTCGCGGCTGCGGCGGGCCCAGCGGATCGAGCGATCCATCGCCTCGCGCTGCTTGGCCGGCTTGACGTCGGGACGGACGAGCTCGTCGAACTGCATCACGATCGAGGAGCCCAGCAGCCGCTGAACCTCGATCGATCGCTCGGGGCTGAGGAGGTGACGTGAGCCGTCGAGGTGGCTCTTGAAGGTGACCCCTTCCTCGGTGACCTTGTTGAGGTCCGAAAGGCTCATCACCTGGTAGCCCCCGCTGTCGGTGAGGATCGGCCGGTCCCAGTTCATGAACTTGTGCAGCCCGCCCAGCCGCGCGACCCGCTCGGCGCCGGGACGGAGCATCAAATGATAGGTGTTGCCGAGGATGATGTCGGCGCCCGCAGCCCGCACGCCCTCGGGCTTCACCGCCTTGACGGTGGCGGCGGTACCGACCGGCATGAAGGCGGGCGTGCGGATCTCGCCCCGGCGCATGGCGATGGTCCCGAGGCGGGCGCGGCCGTCGGTGGCGTGAATGGTGAAGGAGAAGCGGGGATCGGTCATGTGCCGCGCTCCCTATCCGCTAGCCCCGAGCCAAGTCGAGGGGCGGTCCTCGACTTGGCTCGAACCGAACGGCTACGGGTGATGCGACATGATCGACCCCTGGCTCTATCCCGTCCTTACCGGCGTCGCGGTGCTGACCGGCTTCATCGACGCAATCGCGGGCGGTGGCGGGCTGATCATGATGCCGGCGCTGCTGGTCAGCGGCATCCCGCCCCTCTTCGCGCTCGGCACCAACAAGCTGCAGTCGATGTTCGGGACCTTGGTCGCGATGGGCAATTACGGCCGCAAGGGGCTGATCGAGTGGCGGCCGAACCTCCCGACCGCTGTTGCGGTCTTCGCCGGCGCGGTCGCGGGCGCGCTCCTCGTCCAGCGGATCGACCCCTCGGTGCTGGCCCTCGTCATCCCGCTGCTCCTCCTCGGCAATGCGGCCTATGTCCTCCTCTCGCCGCGGATGACCGACGATGATGCCCACCAGCGCATCAGCAGCCGCGGCTATGCCCCGGTCGGCGGGGCGATCGGCTTCTACGACGGTTTCTTCGGTCCAGGCACCGGCAGCTTCTTCACCTCGAGCCTCGTCGCCCTGCGCGGCTATGGCCTGACCAGGGCCACCGCGCTCACCAAATTCCTCAACTGGACGAGCAATATCGCCTCGGTGCTGCTGTTCGCGCTGGGCGGCAAGATCATCTGGCTGCTCGGCTTCAGCATGGCCGCCGGCGCAATGCTCGGCGGCTGGCTCGGAAGCCATACCGCGATGCGCTTCGGTGCGCGGCTGATCCGCCCCCTCCTGGTGGTCGCGAGCCTCGGTCTCACCGCCCGCCTCCTCTGGGGCTGGTTCGCCTGAGCCAAGCTGAACGGCGCACAACATTGCGTTCAGGCAAAGGGCATGAAGCCATTCCTAACGCTCGTTTCGCGACACGAACGAGTGGGGAAAGACCATGACGACCTTGATGAGGAGCGGCGGCTTTGCGCTGCTCGCGCTGATGCTCTCCGGCTGCGAAGCGGCGCGGATCGCGACTCCGGCCGACCTCGCGCCCGGGACCGAGATCTTCGAGCTGCGCGGCCTGGGCTATGGCCGCTCGGGCAGTTTCCAGTTCGCCGGCGGGCACGGCGACTTCACCCGCGGCGCCGATCGCTGGTCGGTCGGAGCCATCCAGCGCAGCCAGGGCGGCGCGCGCTTCCAGTATATCGCGGCGGCCGGCTCGCCCGACCTCAGCGGCACCTGTGCCTATGCGGAGGATGCGGTGGACCTCGGCGTCGCGACCGCCACCACCCGTCCCTTCGCCTATCGCTGCCGCCTTGGCCGCGGCGGGGTCGATGCGGGCGAGCTGGTGATCCGCGACGGCGGCGCCGCCTTCCGTGACGAACGGACCGGCTTCCTGACCCTCAACGGGGTGCGGCTCGAGATCCGCTCGATCCAGCGGATGGCAGGCGGCGGGCTGCCGACCTCGACCCCGCTCGGCTATCGCTTCGAGGACAAGGGCCGGGCGGTCGGCGCGATCGACCTCAACGGAAACACCAAGATCGTCCACGCGCCTCCGGCGGGCGGCCACCGCGAGGCGGTGTTCGCGGGGAGCCTCGCGCTATCGACCCTGTGGGACCCGGCGACGCTCTAGGCGATCAGGGACGCGCGCGGAGCGAGTCCCGGATTTCGCGCAGCAGCAGGACGTCCTCGGCCGGCGCGGCGGCTTCCTCCTCGCGCATGACCTTCGCCGCGGCGCGGACGATGAGGAAGACGATGAAGGCGAGGATCACGAAGCTGACCACCGTGGTCAGAAACTGGCCCCAGCCGATCAGCGGCACGCCCGCCTTCTTGAGCGCCGCATAGTCGGTCGGCGAACCGGTGTAGCTTGCCGGGATCTCGCCCAGCCGGACGAAATGGCTCGAAAAGTCGATCCCGCCGGTGACCGCCCCGATGATCGGCATCAGGATGTCGTCGGTCAGGCTGGTGACGATGGTTCCGAAGGCAGCGCCGATGATGACGCCGACCGCAAGGCCAAGGACATTGCCCTTGCTGATGAAGGCGCGGAAATCGCTCAGCATCCTCTGTGATCCTCCCCTGTCGTGGCCCACCAGTCTGGCGCGGCTTTCGTCCAAGGTCCAGCATGGCGGCGGACAGGCAACGCGCCTATATGGCCTCTATGCGAACCGAGGCGCAGGACCGGCGACAGACGATGATCGGGCTCGGCCTTGCCGGGCTGATCATTGCCGCCTTTCTTTCGCTCCACATCCTGTCGGTCTTCGTCCTGCCGCTGAGCGCGCCGGTCCTCCTCATGGCGCCGGTGCTGGTCGCGGCGCTGACCTGGCTTAGCGTCGGGCTGTTCATCATCGCCCATGACGCGATGCACGGCAGCCTCGCTCCCGGCCGGCCGGGCACCAACCTCTTCTGGGGGCGGCTGACCCTGCTCCTCTATGCGGGCTTCTGGATGGACCGCCTTCGGCCCAAGCATTTCGACCATCACCGCCATGTCGGGACCGCGCAAGATCCCGATTTCTCGGCCGACCATCCGACCCGCTTTTGGCCCTGGTATCTGGGCTTCATGAAGCGCTATTTCGGGCTTCGCGAATTCCTGATCCTCAGCGTCCTCGTCTGGACCTATGTGCTGGTGCTGAAGGCGCCGCTGCCCAACCTCCTCCTCTTCTGGGCGCTGCCGGCGATCCTCTCCTCGCTCCAGCTCTTCTATTTCGGCACCTATCTGCCGCACCGCCACGAGGAAGTCGCCTTCGCCGACGAGCATAATGCACGCAGCAACGACTATCCGGCCTGGCTGTCGCTCCTGACCTGCTTCCACTTCGGCTATCACCGCGAGCATCACCTGAGCCCCGGCACGCCCTGGTGGGCGCTTCCCCGCGCGCGCCGCGAGCTGGCGCTCTCCGCCTGAGCGCATGGCCCGGATCGCGCTCATCTGCCCGCCGTTCGCGGCGCACCTCGCCTGCTTCGAGGCGCTCGGCCGGGAACTCCTC
This sequence comes from Sphingomonas sp. SP2, assembly GCF_058313385.1. NCBI lineage: Bacteria > Pseudomonadati > Pseudomonadota > Alphaproteobacteria > Sphingomonadales > Sphingomonadaceae > Sphingomonas > Sphingomonas sp. SP2. Next base: position 131,640 of record NZ_JBZFLD010000002.1, read on the forward strand.
GCCCGCGGCCACCAGCCTTTCTTCCTCCTCAATGCCGGCGCCGGCGTGCCGACCCGGCGCTTCCCCGCCCACCAAGTCGCGGAGCGGCCGGGCGATCCCGACATCGCCGACGTGCTCGACCGGGCCGAGCAGCCCGGCGGGATCGGAGCCATCTTCCAGACCATCGCCGACAGCGCGGCGCTGACCGACCAATTGTGCGACGGCGGCCCGGCCCGGCTTCGCGAGCAGGGCGCCGAAATGATTATCGGCGACCAGATGGAGCCCGCCGCCTTCCTCCTTGCCGAGGCGCTCGGCCTGCCCTTCCTCGGGGTCGCCTGCGCGGTGCCGATCGATCCCGCGCCGGGCGTGCCCTTGCCCTTCCTCGACTGGCCCTACCAGCCGCAGGCCGAGGCCAAGCTCCGCCGCACCGCCGCCATCGGCGATCTCCTCAGCCGCAAGCAGAACGAAACGCTCGCACGCTGGAGCAAGCGGTTCGGGATCGCGCCGCGCCGCCGCCTCGCCGACTGCCTCGGGGCGCACCAGGTCGCGCAGATGGTCCCGGCGTTCGACTTTCCCCGGCCCGGGCCCGCGCCCTTCCTTGCCGTCGGCCCGATCCGGGCGGCGGGCGAACCGCGTTCCTTGCCCTTCGCGCCGCCGACGGACCGGCCGCTCGTCTTCGCGACCATGGGGACGCTGCTCGGCGGCAACCTGAAACTCTGGCGCGTGATCGCCCGGGCCTGCCGCGAAGCCGGCGCCGCGCTCGTCGTCGCGCATGGCGGAAAGCTGGGTGACGCCGAGGCGGCGTCGCTCCACGCGCACCATGTCGCGTCCTTCCTGCCCTATGCCGAGACGATGGCCGTGGCGGACCTCGTCATCACCCATGGCGGGAGCAACACCGTCCTCGATGCGCTGGCGGCGGGTACGCCGCTACTGGTCCGCCCGGTCGGCTTCGACCAGCCGGGCAACCTCGCCCGGATCCGTCATCACCGCCTTGGGGAGAAGCTCGAAAGCCTGCATCGCCCGGCGCGGATGGCGGCGCAGATCCGCCGGGTCCTCGCCGATACGGCGATGCACGAGCGGTGCGCGGCGGTCGGAAAGGCGCTGACGAACGCCGGCGGCACGCCGCGCGCTGCCGATTATGTCAAGCAGATCCTCAGCCGAGCGGAAGCCGACCGCCGCGCCGCGGGCTAGCGAGCCGGCAGCAACAGACTCGAGTCGCCGTAGCTGTAGAAGCGATAGCCATTGGCGATGGCGTGGGCGTAGGCCGCCTTCATCACGTCGAGCCCCATCAGCGCCGAAACCAGCATGAACAAGGTCGAGCGCGGCAGGTGGAAGTTGGTCATCAGCCCGTCGACCGCCTTCACCTTCGTGCCCGGCGTGATGAAGATCGCCGTATCGCCCTCGAAGGGCTGGATGCGCCCGTCGTCGTCGGCCGCGCTTTCGAGCAGCCGAAGCACCGTCGTCCCGACCGCGATGATCCGCCCGCCCGCATCCCGCGCCGCGTTCAGGCGCTCGGCGGTGGCCACGTCGATCCGGCCCCATTCGGCATGCATCCGGTGGTCGGCGGTATCGTCGGCCTTGACCGGGAGGAAGGTCCCCGCCCCGACGTGGAGCGTCAGCGTCTCGCGGGCGATGCCCCGCGCCTCGATCGCCGCGATCAGTCGCTCGGTGAAATGGAGCGAGGCGGTCGGCGCGGCGACCGCCCCGTCGCGCGCCGCGAACATGGTCTGGTAATCGGCCGCGTCGGCCTCGTCGATGGCGCGCTTGGACGCGATATAGGGCGGCAGCGGCATGGTCCCGGCGCGGTGAAGCAGTAGCTCGACCGGCTCCTCCCCGGTGAAATGGAGCAGCAGCGCGCCATCCTCGCCCTTATCCTCGGCGATCGCCTCGACCCCGCCGCCGAAGGTGACCGTGTCGCCGATCCGTACCCTCTTTGCGTTGCGCACGAAGGCCCACCAGCGCCGCAGGTCATGGCGCTTGTGAAGGGTCGCGCCGATCTTGGCCTCGCCCCGCCGCCCTTCGAGCTGGGCCGGGATGACGCGCGTGTCGTTGAAGACGAGGACGTCGCCGGGCTGGAGCAGGTCGGGAAGGTCGAGGACCGTCCGGTCGGACATGGCCTCGCCCTCGACCAGCAGCAGCCGCGCCGAATCCCGCGGCCGCGCGGGACGCAGCGCGATATTCGCTTCGGGGAGGTCGAAGTCGAAGAGGTCTACTTTCATGGGAGGCGCGCTTAGCCCCCTCCGGCCCTCCGGGCCACCTCCCCCAAGGGCCTGGGGGAGGAACAGATACGGCGCTCCCCCCGGACGACGGGGGACTGGATCAGCCGCCCAGCGTCGCGCGGACGATCTTGGCGGGCTCCGCCGGCGGCTCGCCCGGGGTGATCTTGTCGACATTGTCCATGCCGCTGATCACGCGCCCGAAAACGGTATATTTGCCGTCAAGCGACACGCGCGGGACGAACATGATGTAGAACTGGCTGTTGGCGCTGTCGGGCTCGCTCGAGCGGGCTGCGGCGACGGTGCCGCGAAGATGCGGAAGCGTGTTGAACTCGGCTTTGACGTCGGGGAGCGGCGAACCGCCCGTGCCGTCGCCCTTGGGATCGCCGCCCTGCGCCATGAAGCCGGGAATCACCCGGTGGAAGGTCAGCCCGTTGTAGAAGCCCTGCCGGGTCAGCGTCTTGATCCGCTCGACCGCCAGCGGCGCGGCGTCGGGGCGGAGCTGGATGACCACGCTTCCGCCGGTCGACAGCTCGAGCGTCCAGCGGTTGGACAGGTCGGCCGCGACCTCGGCCGGGGCATTGATCGGGAGCACCGCCGGAGCGGCCACGGGCTGCGTCTTGGCGGCAAGGGCCGGAGCGGCGACCAGCGCCAGGAGCGGCAACGCGAACTTCAGCTTCATTTCTTCCCCTCTTGCCCGATCCGGGCAGCGACGTCCGCGGCCACCGCGGGCGTGACGAATTTGTCGATGGCGCCCCCGTAGCGGGCGATTTCTTTCACCAGCCTTGACGCGATCGGCTGGAGGCAGACGTCGGCCATCAGGAAGACCGTCTCGATCCGGTCGTTCAGTTGCTGGTTCATGCCGGCCATCTGATATTCGTATTCGAAATCGGCAACGGCGCGCAGCCCGCGCAGGATCATCGCCGCGCTCTGGCTTTCGGCAAAGTCCATCAGCAGGCTGTCGAAGGCGACGACGCTGACATTGGCGAGGTCGGCGGTCTCCCGCTCGACCATCGCCATCCGCTCCTCGGTGGTGAACATCGGCTGCTTGGAAGGATTGGTCGTGACCCCGATCACCAGCCGGTCAACCAGCCGGCTGCCGCGCCGGATGATGTCGAGATGCCCGAGCGTGATGGGATCGAAGGTCCCGGGATAGACTCCGGTGCGCTCCATCGTCAGCGGTCCCGCTCGACGGCGTAGCGGGCGATGGCGCGAAGGAGATCGGCTTCCTCGCCATGGCCGTGGAGATGCTCGATCGCCTGCTCGACCAGCATGCTCGCCTGCTGGCGCGCGCGGTCGGCACCGAGCAGCGAGACGAAGGTCGCCTTGCCGGCCTCCTCATCCTTGCGCAGCTTCTTGCCGGCGGCTTCCTCGTCGCCCTGCGTATCGAGGAGGTCGTCGGCGATCTGGAAGGCGAGCCCGACGTTGCGGGCATAACCGCGATAGCGGGCGCGGCCCTCGGGGGCGACGCGGCCCATGATCACCGCCGCCTCGACCGCATATTCGATCAGCGCGCCGGTCTTGAGCTGCTGGAGCCGGGTGATGGCGTTGAGGTCGAGCGTCTCGCCCTCCGCCGCGAGGTCCATTGCCTGCCCCCCGCCCATGCCGTCGATCCCGCTCGCCTTGGCCAGCTCGAGCACGAGCTCGGAGCGGACGAACGGATCCTCGTGGGTCGCCTCGTCGGCGAGCAGTTCGAAGGCCAGCGCGTGATAGCAGTCGCCCGCGAGCACCGCGGTCGCCTCGTCAAACGCCTTGTGGACGGTCGGCTTGCCCCGGCGAAGGTCGTCGTCGTCCATGCAAGGAAGATCGTCGTGGATCAGGCTGTAGACGTGGATTGCCTCGATGGCCGCCCCGGCGCGGAGCGCGCGGTCCTCGTCGATCCCGAACAGGCGCGCGGCGGCGACGGTGATCAGCGGCCGCAGGCGCTTGCCCCCGCCGATCCCGGCGTGGCGCATCGCGGCGCACAGCCGGTCGCGCCCGTCGCAGCGATCGGCAAGCGCATCCTCGAACAGGCGGTCGACCCCGGCGGCGATGCGTTTGGCTTCGCCGAGAAGGTCGGTGGCTTCGGCCACGCTGGCCATCATTGCGCCTCGAACGGGCGCGTCCCGGCCGGCTTGCCGTCAGGGCCGAGCGCGATCGCGTCGATCCGGGCCTGGGCCGACTTCAGCCGCTCCTCGCACAGGCGCTTCAGCCGGTCACCCTCCTGATAGAGGTCGATCGACTGGTCGAGCGGCGCTTCGCCACGTTCCAGCAGGCGGACGATTTCCTCGAGCCGCTGAAGCGCGGCTTCGAAGGTCATGTGTTCGGGGGCAGAGGCCATGGCTAGGGATTAGCTGGCGGACGTCGTTTGGCAACACCCCAAAGCCGTCATGCCGGGCTTGATCCGGCATCCCGCTTCTTTCCTTTCACGGCCAGGAAGCGGGACCCCGGGTCGAGCCCGGGGTGACGAGGGGTGGGAGCGCCTTACTCCGAGATCTTGCGGAACGGGTCGGCGATGCCGGGCACGATCTCGCCCGGGGCAAGGCCACGCTCGTCGCGCTGGGCGTCGAGCGCCGCGGCCTCGGCGTCACGGGCATGCTGCTCGCGCTCGGCGCGGAGCTGCTCGATCAGGCTCGCGCGATCGGTGTCGAGGCGGCCGTCGTCGACCTGCTCGATACCGGCGGCCTTCTGTGCCTTGGCCACCGCGGCATCGAGCTCGCGCTGGCTGGTGAGGCCGAGCGTCACCGGATCCTTGGGCTGGATGTTGGCGATGTTCCAGTGGCTGCGGTCGCGGATCGCGGCGATGGTCGTGCGGGTGGTGCCGATCAGCTTGCCGATCGCGCCGTCCGTCACTTCCGGATGGTTCTTGATGATCCAGGCGATTCCGTCAGGCTTGTCCTGGCGCTTCGAGACCGGCGTGTAGCGCGGACCCTTGGTGCGGGTGACGGCCTCGGGCGCCTTGTGCATCTGCAGGCGATAGTCGGGGTCGGCCTGGCCCTTCTCGATCTCTTCGTGGGTCAGTTCGCCCGACCGGAGCGGGTCGCGCCCGGTCAGCTTGGTCGCCGCGGTGTCGTCGGCGATCGCCTGCACCTCGAGGATGTGAAGACCGCAGAAATCGGCGATCTGCTCGAAGGTCAGCGCGCTATTGTCGACCAGCCAGGCGGCGGTCGCGTGCGGCATGAGCGGGGTTGCCTGCGGGGCTTGGGCCATGATCCTTGGTCTCCGGACACAAAAAGGGCCGCCCCGTGAGGAGCGGCCGAGCATGGATTTGCGATTACAGCGCGGCGCGCGTCAGGGCAAGGCTTGTGTGGTCAGCACGATCTTGCCGACATGATCGCCCGCTTCCATCCGGGCATGGGCGGCGCTGGCGTCGGCAAGCTTGAAGGTCCGGTCCATCACCGGGCGCAGCTGCCCGCTCTCGACGAACGGCCAGACCGTCCGCCGCAGTTCCTCGGCGACGAGCGTCTTGAAGGCGAGGCTGCGCGGCCGCAGGGTCGAGCCCGTGAGCGTCAGCCGCCGCCGCATGATGTCGAGGAAGCTCACCTCGGCCGAGACCCCGCGCTGGGTGGCGATCGAGACGTGGCGCCCGTCCTCGGCCAGCGCGGCGAGGTTGCGCGGGACATAGTCGCCGCCGACCATGTCGAGCACGACATTGACCCCGGCCCCGCCGGTCAGCCGCTTCACCTCGGCGACGAAGTCCTGGCTCTTGTAGTTGATCGCCGCCGCCGCGCCGAGCTTCAGCGCCGCGGCGCATTTGTCGTCGCTGCCGCAGGTGACCACGGCCTTGACCCCGAAGAGGGAGCAGAGCGCGATCGCCATGGTCCCGATCCCGCTGGTCCCGCCATGGATCAAAGCCCACTCGCCCTCGGCCGCGAAGCCGCGCTCGAACAGGTTGATCCAGACGGTGAAGAGCGTCTCGGGCAGCGCCGCGGCCTCGGCCAAGGGCAGCCCCTCGGGCACGGGGAGCGCGGTGCCGGAAGGCGCGATCGCATATTCGGCATAGCCACCGCCCGCGACCAGCGCGCAGACATTGGTGCCGATGAGGTGGGTCGCCCCCTGCCCGGCCGCGACGACTTCGCCCGCGATCTCGAGGCCGGGAATGTCCGATGCGCCCGGTGGCGGCGGATAGAAGCCGCGGCGCTGGAGGACGTCGGGACGATTGACGCCGGCGGCGGCGACCCGGACGAGCAGTTCGCCCGGACCCGGCTCCGGCACCGGGCGGACCCCCGCGACGAGGGCCTCCGGTCCGCCGGGCGTGCGCACCTCGATCACCGTCATGACGTCAGGCAAATCCATCGGCTGGTAGTCCCCTGAATCCACGTTCCGGCCCTGCCTTAGTCGCTGCCGCGCACCGGCAAAGCGAAAAGTTGGGGATGGTGGCCCCGAGGCCCGTTGACTTGGAGGGTTTCTCACCCGACCTTTGGCGCATGGACGATGATTTCTTCTCGTCACGCCCCGACGATCCCTTGGTCCTGCTGGCCCGCCAGGACCTCGATCCGCTGAGCCAGCATGAGCTCGACGAGCGGATCGTGGCGCTCGAGGCCGAGATCGCGCGGGTCCGCGCTCACCAGGAAGCGGCGTCGCAGCACCGCTCGGCCGCCGATGCGCTGTTCAAGCGCTAGCCCGGCCCTCTTCATTCATTTCGCCGCCCTTGCAGCGGCCGCAACGCCTCACGAAATAAGAAGTTAAGGAAGCCGGGAGCTTGCTGTTCCCGGCCAAGGAGTTTCCGAATGCCCAGTTTCGCCCGCGAGCTCGAACAGACCCTGCACAATGCGCTTGGGGAGGCGAGCCGCCGCCGCCACGAATATGCGACCCTCGAGCATCTGCTGATGGCGCTGATCGACGATGCCCACGCCTCCAAGGTGATGACCGCCTGCGGGGTCAACCGCGACGAGCTGAAGGCGACGGTCAAGCAGTATCTCGACGGCGAGCTCGGCGCGCTCGTCGCCGACAGCGGCACCGACCCGACGCCGACGAGCGGCTTTCAGCGCGTGGTCCAGCGCGCGATCCTTCACGTCCAGTCGTCGGGCCGCGACGAGGTCACCGGCGCCAACGTGCTGGTCGCCCTCTTCTCCGAACGCGAGAGCTATGCGGTCTATTTCCTGCAGCAGCAGGACATGAGCCGCCTCGATGCGGTCACCTACATCAGCCACGGGGTCGGCAAGGGCGAGAGCGCCGATGGGCAGCAGCCCCCGGCCGGCGCCGACGCGCCCGAGACCAAGTCCGACAAGTCGACCGGCGACAAGAAGGAAAGTGCGCTCAAGCAGTTCACCGTCGACCTCAACGAGAAGGCCAAGATCGGCAAGGTCGATCCGCTGATCGGCCGCATGGCCGAGGTCGACCGGACGGTGCAGATCCTCTGCCGCCGCTCGAAGAACAATCCGCTCTATGTGGGCGACCCGGGCGTCGGCAAGACCGCCATCGCCGAGGGCCTCGCGCGCAAGATCGTCGAGGGCGACGTGCCCGAGGTGCTGAAGCCCGCGGTCATCTATTCGCTCGACATGGGCGCGCTCCTGGCGGGTACCCGCTATCGCGGTGACTTCGAGGAAAGGCTGAAGTCGGTCGTGTCGGAGCTCGAGAAGCTGCCGCACGCGATCCTCTTCATCGACGAGATCCACACCGTGATCGGCGCCGGCGCGACCAGCGGCGGGGCGATGGATGCGTCCAACCTCCTGAAGCCCGCGCTCTCGAGCGGCGCGATCCGCTGCATCGGCTCGACCACCTACAAGGAGTTCCGCAACCACTTCGAGAAGGACCGGGCGCTGCTCCGGCGCTTCCAGAAGATCGACGTCAACGAGCCAACGGTCGAGGACACGATCAAGATCATCGCCGGCCTGCGCTCCTCCTTCGAGGAGCATCACAAGGTCCGCTACACCCCCGACGCGATCAAGTCGGCGGTGGAGCTATCGGCGCGCTACATCCATGACCGCAAGCTGCCGGACAAGGCGATCGACGTGATCGACGAAGTCGGCGCGATGCAGATGCTGGTGCCGCCGACCAAGCGGAAGAAGGTGATCACGCCCAAGGAGGTCGAGGCCGTGGTCGCGACCATGGCGCGGATCCCGCCGAAGAGCGTGTCGACCGACGACAAGAAGACGCTCCAGAACCTCGAAGCCGACCTCAAGCGGGTCGTGTTCGGGCAGGACCTCGCGGTCGAGCGGCTGGCGTCGGCCATCAAGCTCAGCCGGGCGGGCCTGCGCGATCCCGACAAGCCGATCGGCAACTATCTCTTCTCGGGGCCGACCGGCGTCGGCAAGACCGAGGTCGCGCGCCAGCTCGCCTCGATCCTCGGCATTCCGCTGCAGCGGTTCGACATGTCCGAATATATGGAGCGCCACTCGGTCAGCCGGCTGATCGGCGCGCCTCCGGGCTATGTCGGCTACGACCAGGGCGGTCTCCTGACCGACGCGGTCGACCAGCAGCCGCACAGCGTGCTCCTGCTCGACGAGATCGAGAAGGCGCACCCGGACCTGTTCAACATCCTTCTTCAGGTGATGGACAACGGCAAGCTGACCGATCACCACGGCAAGACCGTCGACTTCCGCAACACGATCCTGATCATGACCACCAATGCCGGCGCGTCGGACATGGCCCGGGAATCGATCGGCTTCGGCGCGGCCTCCCGCGAGGACGTGCAGGAAGATGCGATCCGCAAGATGTTCACGCCCGAGTTCCGCAACCGCCTCGATGCGGTGGTGCCGTTCGGCTACCTGCCGCCGGCGGTGGTCGCGCGGGTCGTGGACAAGTTCATCCTCCAGCTGGAGTTGCAGCTGGCGGACCGCGGCGTCCATATCGAGCTCGACGACGAGGCGCGCGAATGGCTGACCGCCAAGGGCTATGACAAGCTCTACGGCGCACGGCCGATGGGCCGCCTGGTCCAGGAGAAGATCAAGCAGCCGCTCGCCGAGGAGCTGCTCTTCGGCAAGCTCGTCCATGGCGGCGAGGTGAAGGTCCGATTGAAGGACAATCAGCCCGTGTTCGAGATCACCCCCGCGGCTCCGGCCAAGGCGGCGAAGAAGAGCGGCGGCAAGGCGCGCAAGGCCAAGCCGAGCGCTCCTGCCGGGGAGACGCCGCCCGCCGCCGAATAAAGGCGCGGGCAGCATCGCCTGACACGAGACAGGGCGCGGGAGGGACCTTCCGCGCCCTGTTTCGTTTGTCCTGCAATGATCATTGCGTGCTGCCGGAACCCGGCCCTCGAACCTTGCCGGACCTGATCCCGCTGCTGACGCCGCAGGTGATCACGCTCGCCGTGCTGGTCGCGGTGGTCGCCGCGCTGATCCTCGACAAGGGCCGGTCCGACGTCATCGCCTTGTCGGGTGCGGCGGTGCTGCTGATGACCGGCGTGGTCCGCCCGATCCAGGTCCAGAGTGCGTTCGCCAGCCCGGCGGTGATCACCCTCGCCTCGCTGTTCGTCATCGCCTTCGCGATGGAGGTGGCGGGACTGCTCGATTCCGGCATCCGCGCGCTTGTCGCCTTGTGCCGGCGGATCGGCCGCGCCGGCCTGTGGCTGCTGATCGCGGTCGGCGGGGCCGCCTCCTCGGTGCTCAACAACACGCCGATCGTCGTCCTCCTCGCGCCGGTCATCAAGGATTCGGCCGAGCGGATGGGGATTTCGGCCAAGCCCTTCCTCATCCCCCTCTCCTACGCGACCATCCTCGGCGGGGGCTGCACCCTCATCGGCACCTCGACCAACCTCCTCGTCAACGATGTCGCAGGAGCGGCCGGGCAGACCAAGTTCGGGATCTTCGAGATCACCCCCGTCGGCCTTGCCGTGGCGCTTGCGGGCGGCCTCTATCTCCTGCTCTTCAGCAGCCGCCTGATCGACACGTCGGATGCGCCCGATGCCCCCGAGCCACCCCGGGTCGGCGCGACCAATGCCGCGGGGGGATTGCCGGGCGACGCCTCCGCCTTCGCCGAGGAACGCCCGCTCCAGCCGCTGAAGGCGATCGTATCATTGCTAGTGTTCGTCGCGGTGATCGTCGCCGCGGCGGTCGGGATCGCCCCCATCGCCGCCTGCGCCTTCGCCGGCGCGATCCTCCTCATCCTGCTGCGCGTGCTCACCGCCGACGAGGCTTATTCGGGGCTCCGGCCCGACGTGCTGATGCTAATCGCGGGGATGCTCGTCCTCGGCATCGCGCTGCGCACCTCGGGCGTCGCCGAGACCATCGCCGAGGCCTTGATCGGAAGCGTCGACGGCCTTCCCCCACTCGCCGCGCTCGCCCTGCTCTACGTCGCGGTGCTGTTCCTGACCGAGATTTTGTCGAACGCCACGGTGGCGGTGCTGTTCACCCCGATCGCGGTGTCGATGGGCGAGGCGCTGTCGGTCAGCCCCCGCCCCTTCCTCGTCGCGACCATGCTCGCCGCCAGCGCCGCCTTCGCCACCCCGTTCGGCTACCAGACCAACGCCCTCGTCTATCAGCTCGGGCGCTACCGCTATCTCGACTTCGTCAAGCTGGGGATGCCGCTCAACCTCGTCACCGCGGCGACGGCGATCGCGGTCATCCCCCTCTTCTTCCCCTTCTAGGGCCTGCTGCTGTCGATCTTGATCTGCCCCTGCGTCCCGCTTCCGCCGGGCGCGAAGCTCATGGTGAAGCGGTCGCCATTCTTCGACGTACCCTGGACCCCCTCGCCCTCGGCCACCGCCTCGACGCCCTTGGCCTTGAACTGCTCGAGGAAATAGCCGCGCACCGCGTCGGGCGCGGCCGGGGCGGTGAAGCTCATGTCGACCAGCGCCTTGCCGTCCTCGGCGTCGAAGTTGAAGCCGGTGACGTCGGCGCCCGGGTACATCTTCACCCCGTCGATATCGAAATTGGCATTCTTCATCATGCCCTCGGGCAGTTTGATCGTGCCGTTGGCGAAGGGCAGGTCGAACTTCACCTGGCCGTCGGCCGTCCCTGCCACGGCCACTTTCTCGGGGCCCTTGGCCGGCTTGTCGGTATCGAAGTTGACGTCGCAGGCGGCGAGGCCGACGAGGACGGGAAGCAGCATCAGGGACTTCATGGACGACACTCCAACTGTGTTGCCATAGCAATACAGCGGGACAGCAAGGCCCGTCAATGCCTCAGATGGCGACTTGGCTTCCGAGTTCGACCACGCGGTTGGGCGGCAGCTTGAAGAAGTCCATCGCGGTCGCCGAATTGCGCATCATCCAGCCGAACAGCCGCTCGCGCCACCGCATCATGCCCGGCCGCGCCGACGGCAGGATCGTCTGGCGCGACAGGAAATAGCTGGTGGTCATCGCGTCGCAAACGCCGATGCTCGCCTTCGCCGAGCCAAGCGCGGCGGGAATGTCGGGATCTTCCGAGAAGCCGTAGCGGACCACCACCCGCGCCAGCCCGGCGCCGAGCTGCTCGACGCTGACCCTCTTGTCCTCGGCGACGAACGGCACGTCGAGCACCTTCACGGTGGTCAGCAGCACCTTCTCGTGGAGCACCTGATTGTGCTTGAGATTGTGCAGCAGCGCCGGCGGGATCCCGACCGCGGCGCTGGTCAGATAGACCGCCGTCCCGCGGATCCGGTGGACGCCCTTGCCGACCGATTTCACGAACACCTCGAATGGCATCGCCGCTTCGGCGAGCTGCGCCCGGACCAGCTGCCGCCCGCGTGCCCAGGTCGTCAAAAGGGTGAAGCTCGCCAGCGCGACCACCACCGGGAACCAGCCCCCGTCCATGAACTTGGTGAGGTTGGACGCGAAATAGGTGAGGTCGACGCCAGCCAGCAGCAACAGCAGCGGGATGCTCACCCAGCGCGGCCACTGCCAGTGCTGGGTCAGCAGCACCGCCAGCATCAGCGTGGTGATCGCCATCGTCCCCGTCACCGCGATCCCGTAGGCGCTGGCGAGGTTGGAGCTGTTGCGGAAGACCAGCACCAGCACGACCACCGACAGGAACAGCGCCCAGTTGATCAGCGGCACGTAGATCTGCCCCTCGGCGGTGCGGCTGGTGTGGCGGATGGTCAGGCGCGGCATGAGGCCGAGCTGGACCGCCTGGCGGACCACGCTGAAGGCGCCGGTGATGACCGCCTGGCTGGCGATCACCGTCGCGACCACTGCGAGGATGATCAGGGGCAGCCGCCATTCCTCGCTCGCCAGCAGGTAGAAGGGATTGGCGACCGCGGTCGGATCGCGCAGCAGCAGCGACCCCTGGCCGAGATAATTGGTCATCAGCGCGGGGAAGGCGACCAGCAGCCAGGCCAGCCTGATCGGCGTCTTCCCGTAATGGCCGAGGTCGGCATAGAGCGCCTCGGCGCCCGTCACCGCCAGCACCACCGAGCCGAGCGCGAGGAAGGCGAACCAGGGATCGTGGAGGATGAAGCGCATTCCCCAGACCGGCGACAGCGCGCGGAGCACGTCGGGCCGCTCGATCACGGACAATAGCCCCAGCAGGGTCAGCACCAGGAAATAGACCAGCATGATCGGCCCGAAGATGGCGCCGACCGAGGCCGTCCCGTGCCGCTGCACCGCGAACAACAGTAGGATGATCAGGAGCGCGCTCGGCATCGCATAAGGGAGGAAAGCGGGGTTGATGGTCCCCACGCCCTCGACCGCCGAGAGGACCGAGATGGCCGGAGTGATCATCGCGTCGCCGAAGAAGAGCGCGGTCGCGAACACGCCGAGGATGGTGAGCCCCGCGGTCCAGCGGCGCTTGTCGCCGTGGCGCGACAGCAGCGCGAGCAGCGCGAGGCTCCCGCCCTCGCCCTTGTTGTCGGCCCGCATCATGATGATCACATATTTGAGCGTCACCACGACCATGAAGGTCCAGAAGATGATGCTGAGCACGCCGAGCACGCGCTCCTCCATCACCGGCATCGGATGGTGGCCGACGAAGCTTTCCTTCAGCGCGTAGAGCGGCGAGGTGCCGATGTCGCCGAACACGACGCCGATCGCGCCGAGGGTGAGCAAGGGGGTCGAGCCGCGCGGCGCATGGGCGTCGGCGGGCTGGCCGGGCGACCCGGCCGTCGTGTCATCGGTCATGGGAAGCTTGGGAAACCTGTGCCTGTTGAACCCTGGATCAGGGGTCGTCGTCTTGCGGGCGGCGGCCTCGATTCGAAGCCATATACGCCGAAAACCAACATTTGTTGCAAGTGCGAACTGAGCCCGCCCAAGGCGCGAACCTGCGCGCGCCCCCTTTTCACGGCCTCCGCGGCGGCGCATGAAACCGCCACTCGTTCGATTCCACCACTTGGAGTTCGCCAGTGATCCGTCCCGCCTTCCTCCTTGCTGCCACCGCGCTCGCCGCGACCCCGCTCGCCGCGCAGACCTTCTCGACCACGCGTGTCGCGCAGGACATCAAGACCCTGTCGAGCGATGCCTATGAGGGTCGCGGCCCGGCCACCGCGGGCGAGGCCAAGACCGTCGCCTATCTCGTCCAGCAGCTTCGCGCCGCCGGGGTCCAGCCGGGCGGCGAAGTGATCGACGGCAAGCGCCAATATACCCAGCGCGTGCCCCTCCTCCAGTCCGACTGGAGCAGCGATCCGGTGCTGACGCTGCAGGGCGGCGCCGCTGCCGGCCGGCTTGCGCAGGGCACCGACATTGCCGTCCGCGCGCCGCTCAACGGCCAGGCCCAGCTTCGGATGGACAATGTGCCGCTGGTCTTCGCCGGCTACGGCACGCAGGCACCCGAGCGCCAGTGGGACGACTTCAAGGGCCAGGACGTCCGCGGCAAGATCCTCGTCGTCTTCATCAACGACGCCGACTTCGATGGCCCGATCGGCGATGGCGGCCCCGACTTCGGCGGCAAGGCGATGACCTATTACGGCCGCTGGACCTACAAGTATGAGCAGGCCGCCAAGCTCGGCGCCGCCGGCGTGATGATCGTCCACGAGGACGCCCCCGCTTCCTACGGCTGGAACACGGTCAAGAATTCGAACACCAACACCATGTTCGACGTGGTCCGCCAGAACCCGGGCGCGTCGCACCCGGCGATGGAAAGCTGGATCACCAAGGCGACCGCCGAGAAGATCTTCGCCTCGGCCGGAATGACCCTCGCGCAGGCCAAGGCCATGGCCCGCCGCCGCGACTTCAAGCCGGTCGACCTGCCCGTCCGCTTCAGCGCGACCGGCAATGCCACCGCCAAGACCATCACCAGCTACAATGTCGTTGGCCTGCTGCCCGGCACAAAGCGCCCCGACGAGACGGTCATCTATTCGGCCCACTGGGACCATCTCGGCATCGGCCTCCCCGACGCCAACGGCGACCGGATCTACAATGGCGCGCTCGACAATGCGACGGGCACCGCCCACGTGCTCGAGCAGGCGCGCTGGTTCGCCAAGCAGCCGCGCACGGCGCGAAGCCTCGTCTTCCTGTTCGTCACCGCCGAGGAGAAGGGCCTGCTCGGCTCCGAATATTATGTCTCCAACCCGCTCTATCCGCTGAGCAAGACCGCCGGCGTCCTCAACACCGACGGCGGCGCGCTCTACGGCCGGGCGCGCGACTTCTCCATGTCGGGGTCGGCCAAGCTCGGCCTGCTCGACATGCTGGTCGCCGAAGGGGCCAAGCAGAACCGCACCTATTCGCCCGACGAGAAGGTCGAGGCGGGCTATTTCTTCCGCTCCGACCACTTCCCGTTCGCCAAGCGCGGCGTTCCGGCGATCAGCTGGCGCGGCGGTGCCGACCTCGTCAATGGCGGCAAGGCCCGCGGCCTCGCCCTCAACGAGGACTATACCGTGAAGCGCTACCACCAGCCCGACGACGAGTTCGATCCGAGCTGGGATTTCACCGGCCTCGCGCAGGATGCGCAGCTGCTCCACAACGTCGGCCGCGACCTCGCCAACAGCAACGCCTGGCCGAACTGGAGCGAGGACAGCGAATTCCGCGGCGCCCGCGACACCAGCGCCAGCGATCGCGGCGGCGCGGCGGCCCCGGCGACCACCACCGCCGGCGAACGCGGCTGATCGATCGGCAAGGCGGCCGGCTTCATCCCCGGCCGCCTTGCCATCGCCCTGCGGCGGGGCCTATGTTCCCGTTGCGTTCTGCAGGGGAAGAAACATGGCCGACCTGATTTTCTACACCAATCCGCAATCGCGCGGGCAGATGGTCCGGTGGATGCTCGAGGAAGTGGGCGCGCCCTACACCACCGAGATCCTCGACTATGCGACGACCCTCAAGGGCGACGCCTATCGCGCGATCAATCCGATGATGAAGATTCCGGCGATCCGCCACGGCGACAAGGTGGTGACCGAGGTCGCCGCCATCTGCGCCTATCTCGCTGATGCCTTCCCCGACGCCGGGCTCGCCCCCGCCACGACCGAGCGGGCGGATTATTACCGCTATCTTTTCTTCGCCGCCGGCCCACTCGAGATGACCTTCAGCCTCAAGGCCATCCAATATGAGCCGCCCGCCGAACGCCAGCGGATGTTCGGCCACGGCAACGAAGCTTTGGTGTTTGAGGCGCTCGACCGGATGCTCGGCGACCGGGACTATGTCACGGGCCGCTTCTCCGCCGCCGACGTCTATCTCGCCTCGCAGCTCGGCTTCATGATGATGTTCGGGATGATCGAGGGTTCGCCCACCCTCAAGGCCTATGTCGCGCGCTGTACCGATCGCGACGCTTATCGCCGGGCCAAGCAGATCGACTCGGAAGCGGCCGAGGCGATCAAGGCCTCGGCCTGACCGCCCGACCCCGGCCTTGTCCCGGGGTCCCACCTCGGCTTTGCTGCGCCTAGGGTCGGGGAAGGCATCGAGGAGGATTTCGGATGAACGACGAACTCAAGGCGCAGGCGATCGAACTCTACGACCGCTTCACCCATGAGGGCATGGAACGGCGCAGCTTCATGGCCCGCATGGTCGCGCTTGCGGGAAGCGTCGCCGCCGCCGAGGCGCTGATCGGCGCGATCGCCGCCTCCCCGGCCGCCGCCGCCATCGTTCCCGCCGACGACAAGCGCCTCACCACCCGCGACCAGACCATCGCCGGGACCAGGGCCTATGTCGCCGAACCGCGCAGCCGCAGCCTCAAGCCGACGGTCATCGTCATCCACGAGAATCGCGGCCTCAACGACCATATCCGCGACGTCGCCCGCCGCGCGGCGCTGGCCGGCTATCGCGCGGTCGCGCCCGACTTCCTGACCCCGCTCGGCGGCACGCCCGCGAACGAGGACCAGGCGCGCGAGCTGATCGGCAAACTCGACCTCGCCCAGGCGTCCGCCGCCGGGGTCGCCATGGCCCGCGAGCTGGCGAAGAGCAGCCGTGGCGGCAAGGTCGGCGCGGTCGGCTTCTGCTGGGGCGGCGCCTATGTGAACCGCCTGGCGGTCGATGCCGGGGCCGACCTCGACGCCGGGGTCGTCTATTACGGCACCGCGCCCGACCCCAGCCAGGCCGCGAAGGTCCAGGCCCCGCTGCTGATCCAGTGCGCGGGCCTCGACGAAAGGGTCAACCGGACCGCCTTCCCCTGGGTCGAGGCGCTGCGCGCCGCGGGCAAGACGGTCACCTTCCAGCTCTACGACGGCGTCAACCATGCCTTCCACAACGACACCTCGGCCGAACGCTATGACAAGGCCGCTGCGGACCTCAGCTGGAAGCGCACCCTCGCCTTCTTCAAGCGCCACCTCGGCTGACACGAAAAAGGGCCCGGCAGTCGCCTGCCGGGCCCTTCCCGTTTCGATGCCTTCGACGACACGCGTGAAGCGTGCCGCCGAACGGCTCAGCTCAGTTAGCGGCGGTCGCCGAGGAACTGCAGCAGGAAGGTGAACATGTTGATGAAGTCGAGGTAGAGGTTCAGCGCCCCCATGATCACGACCTTGCCCATCATGTCGGTGCCGGCGACATAGGCGTACATGCTCTTGATCTTCTGCGTGTCGTAGGCGGTGAGGCCCGCGAACAGCAGGACGCCGATCGCGCTGATCGCCATCTGCAGCGCACTCGACTGCAGGAACAGGTTGATCAGCATCGCGACGAACAGGCCGACCACGCCCATGATCAGGAAGGTGCCGAAGCCCGACAGATCACGCTTGGTGGTGTAGCCCCAGAGGCTGAGGCCGGCGAAGGCCGCGGCGACCGCGAAGAAGGTCGTGGCGATGCTCGTCCCGGTGTAGACCAGGAAGATCGAGCTCATCGACAGGCCCATCACCACCGCGAACGCCCAGTAGAGCGCCTGCAGCGTCGAGGTCTTCATCCGGTTGAGGCCGAAGCTCATCGCCATGACGAAGGCCAGCGGGGCGAAGATGATCACCCAGCGCAGCGGCGTCGACAGCACCTGCGCCGCCATTCCGCTCGAGGCGAACAGCAGGGCGACGATGCCCGTGAGCAGCACGCCCGAAGCCATGTAATTGTAGACCGACAGCATGTAGGACCGAAGGCCCGCGTCGCGTGCGACGCGAGGCACGCCGACCGAGGCGGCCGGCTCGTAAGCGGTCGTCGTTCGCGGGTCAGACCAGTTCTGCATCTCAAGCTCCATTGTCGGCGGACCAAGATGGCCCGTCCACGTGACCTTATATCGTAGACCAACCCGCGGCTTTCAAGAAATATCCGACGCGCAACGATTGTCCCTTGGGGCTACAGTCAGGCGCCATGCACCGCCTGTTCGTCGCCCTGCCCCTGCCGCCCGCGATCGCCGACCTGCTGCTCGACGTGATGGACGACAGCGAGGGCCTGCGCTGGGTCGAGCCCGACGCGCTCCACCTGACGCTCCGCTTCATCGGCGAGGTGGACGGCCATGCCGCCGAGGATGTCGCCACCGCGCTCGCCTCGCTGCACGCGCCCGCCTTCCCGCTCCGGCTTCACGGCAGCGGGCAATTTCATCATCGCAAGTCCGGTGCCCTGTGGGCGGGTGTCGCCCCGCGCGAGCCCGTCGCCGCGCTCGCCGCCAAGGTCGATAGGGCGGTCCAGGCCGCCGGCCAGCCGCCCGAGACCCGCGCCTTCGTCCCCCATGTCACGATCGCGCGCTGGAGCGGCCCGGTGCCGCCGCTTGGGCCCTGGCTCGCCCGCCATGGCGCCATCGCCTCGCCCGAGTGGCGCGCCGACCGGCTGGTCCTGTTCGAAAGCCACCTCGGCAAGGCCGGGCCGCATTATGAGGAAGTGCTGGAGGTGCGGCTCACCTAAGCGTCGTCCCCGCGCCGGCGGGGACGACGCTTAGTTCATCAGAAGGCCGCTTCGTCGAGCGCCATCAGCGTGTCGCCGCCAGCCTCGATCTGCCCACGATAGGCGCTCGCCTTGGGCAGTTCGCGCTGGGCGTAGAAGCGGGCGGTGGCGAGCTTGGTCTGGTGGAAGCCGGCGTCCTCGCCGGCCTCATTCTCGAGCCGGGCCGAGACGTCGGCCATCTTGAGCCACATCCAGCCCAAGGTCACCAGGCCCATCAGGTGCATGTAGGGCACCGCGCCGGCGCCGGCGTGGTTGGGGTCCTGCATCCCGTGCTGGGCCAGCCACATGGTCGAGGCCTGGAGGTGCTGGAGCGCCTCGCCGAGCGGCTTGGCGACGCCCGCGGGGTCACCATTCTTGCTCGCCTCGGCAATGTCCGCCGCGACCGTCTCGAAGAACAGGCGCACGCCGCGGCCGCCGTCCTTGGCGAGCTTGCGGCCGACGAGGTCCATCGCCTGGACGCCGTTGGTGCCCTCGTAGATCTGGGCGATGCGGGCGTCGCGGACGAACTGCTCCATTCCCCATTCGCGGATGTAGCCGTGGCCGCCGAACACCTGCTGCATGTTCACCGTGGCCTCGAAGCCCTTGTCGGTGAGATAGCCCTTGATGACCGGGGTCAGCAGGCTGATGAGGTCGTCGGCCTTCTGCCGCTCCTCCTCGGTCGCGCCCTTGCGGGAAAGATCGACCTGGAGGCTGCCCCACAGGATCAGCGCGCGCGCCGCCTCGTTGAAGGCCTTGGCCTCGAGCAGCATGCGGCGGACGTCGGGGTGGACGAACAGATTGTCGGCCTTCTGCTCGGCATCGCGCTGGTCGGGGCGAAGCGCCCGGCCCTGGCGGCGGTCCTTCGCGTAAGCCACGGCATTCTGATAGGCGATCTCGCCCTGGGCGAGGCCCTGGAGGCCCACCCCGAGGCGCGCCGCGTTCATCATGATGAACATGGCGGCGAGGCCCTTCTCCGGCTCGCCGACCAGATAGCCGGTCGCCCCGTCATAGTTCATGACGCAGGTCGAATTGCCGTGGATGCCCATCTTGTGCTCGATCGAGCCGCAGGCGAGGCTGTTGCGCTCACCCGGGGTGCCGTCCTCGTTGACGAGGAACTTGGGCACGACGAACAGGCTGATGCCCTTCACATTGTCGGGCGCGCCGGTGATCTTGGCCAGCACCAGGTGGATGATGTTCTCGGACATGTCGTGCTCGCCCGAGGAGATGAAGATCTTGGTGCCCGAGATCTTGTAGCTGCCGTCGGCCTGCGGTTCGGCCTTGGTCTTGATCAGCCCGAGGTCGGTTCCGCAATGCGGCTCGGTCAGGTTCATCGTGCCGGTCCACTCGCCCGAGACCATCTTGGGCACATAGGTCTGCTGCTGCTCGGGGCTGCCCTTGACCAGCAGCGAGGCGATCGCGCCCGCGGTCAGGCCATGATACATCTCGAAGCTCTGGTTGGCCGACAGCACATATTCGCTGAGCGCGGTCGCAAGCACGTGCGGAAGGCCCTGGCCGCCGAACTCGGTCGGGGCCGAAAGGCTGGTGAAGCCGAGCTCGCAGAACTGCTTGTAGGCTTCCTTGAAGCCCTTCGGAGTCGTGACCGAACCGTCCTCATGGCGGGTGCAGCCTTCCTCGTCGCCGACGCGGTTGAGCGGCATCAACACTTCCTGGGTGAAGCGCGCGCCCTCGTTGAGGATTGCCTCGACGAGATCGGGCGAAGCATCGGAGAAGCCCGGCAGATTGCCGAAATTCTGCATCTGGACGATGTGATCGAGGATGTAACGCGTGTCGCGGACGGGAGCAGTGTAGACGGGCATCGAGGCGTCTCCAAAAGAACCTGTTGTCAAAGCTCTAGGTGGGCGAGCAGCCCTTAATCAACAAAAATGTCAGCAGAGCGGATCACCGGCGAGATCGGTGGCCGCCGCCTCACCGTCAACCTTGCTGAAGCTCTTGCCCGCAAGGCTCGCGCCGGGCCCGCAATAATAAGCGCAGGCCGCGCCGACCTCGGACAGCGTGATCCCTTTCGCGTCTCGACGATAAGTGATTTCGCATTTGTCGTCGCCGTCGGGCCGGATGAGAAACGGATCGGCCGTGCGGCCGCGGAGCGCGCAATTTCCGTCCCCGCTGGCGGCGTAGGTGATGACCCCGACTCGCTGCTCGCCGGGCTTCAAGCAAAGCCGTTCGCGCGGACCCGACGCATAGACGTCCACGTCGCTCGTCGCGGGCGAGGTGGGCGCTTCGGCCGAAGTTTCCTCCTGCCTGCAGGCGGCAGTCACGAGCAGCAGCGGGACGACGAGCAAGCGCATGGATGATGCGTTAGCGCCCCTTGTCGGCGGGCGGAAGCGGGCGCCCGCTGGCCTTTGGCCGGCATCGCCCCTTCAAGCCTCGTTCACTTGGGCGGCGACAAAGGGCCGGCCCTCCCCTATAGGCGCGGCAACTTTTCGAAAGCGGGCAGATTCCCATGCTGACGACGAATCCCTTCGACGACGACAAGCTCCGCGAGGAGTGCGGCATCTTCGGCGCCTGGAACGCCGACAGCGCCGCGAGCTTCGTCGCCCTTGGCCTCCACGCGCTCCAGCACCGCGGCCAGGAAGCGGCCGGGATCAGCTCGATGGACCAAAGCGGTGGGTTCCATTCGCACCGCGCCGCGGGCCATGTCGCCGGCAACTTCGACAAGGACGAGGTGATCCGCGCCCTCCCCGGCCGCACCGCCATCGGCCATGTCCGCTATTCGACCACCGGCTCGAGCGCGATGCGCAACGTCCAGCCCTTGTTCGCCGAACTCGCCCAAGGGGGCTTCGCGGTCGCCCACAACGGCAACATCTCCAACGCGATGAAGCTCCGGCGGACGCTCAACCGCCGCGGCTCGATCTTCCAGTCGACCTCCGACACCGAGGTCATCATCCACCTCGTCGCGACCTCGACGCAGGAGGCCCTGCTCGACCGGATCGTCGACGCGCTCCAGCAGGTCGAGGGCGCCTATTCGCTCCTCATGCTGACCGAGCAGGGCCTGATCGCCTGCCGCGATCCGCTTGGCATCCGCCCGCTGGTGATGGGCCGGATCGGCGACACGGTCATCTTCGCCAGCGAGACCGTCGCCCTCGACGTGATCGGCGCCCGCTACGAGCGCGAGGTCCAGCCGGGCGAGATGATCCTCGTCAACGCCGACGGCCTGCGCAGCTTCCGCCCGTTCGAAGCCGCCGCGCCGCGGCCCTGCATCTTCGAGCATGTCTATTTCTCGCGCCCCGACAGCGTGGTCGACGGGATTAGCGTCTACGAAAGCCGCAAGAACATCGGCGCCGAGCTCGCCCGCGAGGCCGGGGTCGAGGCCGATATCGTCGTGCCGGTGCCCGACAGCGGCGTCCCCGCGGCGATCGGCTATGCCCAGGCAAGCGGCATCCCGTTCGAGCTCGGGATCATCCGCTCGCACTATGTCGGCCGGACCTTCATCCAGCCGAGCCAGGAAGTCCGCCATCTCGGCGTCAAGCTCAAGCACAATGCCAACAGCGCGCTGATCAAGGGCAAGCGCGTGGTGCTGATCGACGATTCGATCGTCCGCGGCACCACCAGCGTGAAGATCGTCCAGATGATGCGCGACGCCGGCGCCCGCGAGGTCCACATGCGGATTGCCTCGCCCCCGACGCGCCACAGCTGCTTCTACGGGGTAGACACGCCCGAGCGCGCCAAGCTGCTCGCGGCGCAGATGGATGTCGCGGCGATGGCCAAGTATATCAACGCCGACAGCCTTGCCTTCATCTCGATCGACGGCCTCTACCGGGCGCTGGGCGACCACCGCGATCCCGCCGTTCCGCAGCGCTGCGACGCCTGCTTCACCGGCGACTACCCCACCCGCCTTACCGACCTCACCGAGAAGAAGGCCGAGGAAAGCGGGCTGAAGCTGAAGGCCGTCGGCTAACTCTTCCCCTGCGAGCGCAGGGGCCCAGTTGCAGCCAAGGCACTCGGCCCCCGGCCTTCGCCGGGAACCGGGTCACATCGTGATCGTGCCGTCCTTGCGCCCCTTGGCGAGCTTCTTGAGCAGCATTTCGCGCTTCAGCCGCGACAGATGGTCGATGAACAGCACGCCGTTCAGATGGTCCATCTCGTGCTGGAGGCAGACTGCGAGCAGCCCGTCCATCTCCTCCTCATGCCAGCCGCCGTCCTCGTCCTGCCACTTGGCCTTGACCCGGTCGGGGCGCATCACCTCGGCATATTGGTCGGGGATGGAGAGGCAGCCCTCCTTGTAGGGGACGAAGCTGTCGCTTTCCTCGAGGATCTCGGGATTGATGAAGACGCGCGGGTCCTTGACCGGCTTGCCCTCGTCATCCTCCTCTTCCTGGAGGTCGATCACCAGCAGCCGCTTGGGCACCCCGACCTGCACCGCGGCAAGCCCGATGCCCGGCGCGTCGTACATCGTCTCGAACATGTCGGCGACGAGCTGCTTCAGCTCGGCATCGAAGGTCTCGACCGGAGTCGAGGTCTCGCGAAGGATCGGATCGGGAATGCAGACGATGGGAAGAATGGCCATGCGGGGCCAGATAGTGCGATTTGCGCTCGGGCGAAAGCCGCTCGCAACGCGCCCGCCCTTCGACTTCGCTCAGGGCTAACGAGAGGTTCTCACCATCATCGTTCGTGCTGAGCGAAGTCGAAGCACGGAGGCGTTCAGCCCTTGTACGTCACCTTCTTCACCGCCGCGACCACGTCGGCGGCCTTGATCAGCGCCGCCTTCTCGAGGTTTGCCGCATAAGGCAGCGGAACGTCGGCGTCGGTCACGCGCAGCACCGGCGCGTCGAGGTCATCGAAGCCCTCCTCCATGCAGATCGCCATGATCTCGGACGAGATGGAGCAGGTCGGCCAGCCTTCCTCGACCACCACCAGACGGTTGGTCTTCTTGAGGCTCTCGAGCACCGCCTGCTTGTCGAGCGGACGCAGCGTGCGAAGGTCGATCACCTCGGCGTCGATCCCCTCGCCCGCCAGCGTCTCGGCGGCTTCGAGCGCGACTCCGACCCCGATCGAATAGCTGACGATGGTGACGTCCTTGCCCTCGCGCATGGTCCGGGCCTTGCCGATCGGAAGCACCCAGTCGTCGACCTGCGGCAACTCGAACGAATGGCCGTAGAGCAATTCGTTCTCGAGGAAGACCACCGGATCCTCGCTGCGGATGGCGGCCTTGAGCAATCCCTTGGCGTCGGCCGCGTCATAAGGCGCGATCACGATCAGG
The DNA here is from genome assembly GCF_058313385.1 of Sphingomonas sp. SP2. Classification (NCBI taxonomy): domain Bacteria; kingdom Pseudomonadati; phylum Pseudomonadota; class Alphaproteobacteria; order Sphingomonadales; family Sphingomonadaceae; genus Sphingomonas; species Sphingomonas sp. SP2. The sequence continues at coordinate 155,083 of NZ_JBZFLD010000002.1, forward strand.
CCGGGGACGCTGGCATACCAGGGCCCGTAATTCTGGCTGTGCTGCGCGCCGACCCGGCTGGCGGCGCCGTTGGGGCCGCGGAACACGATCGGGCAGCGCATCTGGCCGCCCGACATGTAGTTGGTCTTGGCCGCCGAATTGATGATGTGATCGATCGCCTGCATGGCGAAGTTGAAGGTCATGAACTCGATGACCGGCTTCAGGCCGCCCATCGCCGCGCCCGCGCCGAGCCCGGCGAAGCCATATTCGGTGATCGGCGTGTCGACCACGCGCTTGGCGCCGAACTCGTCGAGCAGCCCCTGCGTGACCTTGTACGCGCCCTGATATTGCGCGACTTCCTCGCCCATCACGAACACGCGTTCGTCGCGGCGCATTTCCTCGGCCATCGCGTCGCGAAGCGCCTCGCGCAGCGTCAGCTTCTGCATCGGCGTGCCTTCAGGCACCTGCGGGTCGGCCGGACGGACCTTGGCCGCAAGCTGGGTCGTGCCGGTGTCGGCCTTCTGCGTCGGCGCATTAGTCTCGGTCTTCTGGTCCGACGGGGTCGGGGCAGCGCCACCGTCCGTCGCCCCGACGGAGGCCGGAGCCTCGGTCGAGGGAGCGCTTTCGCCGGCGGCTCCGGCCTGCGCGGGAACGGCGGGTTCTTCACCCTCGCCGCCCATCAGCGCGATCGCGGTGCCGACCTTCACGCCGTCGGTGCCTTCGGGAACGAGGATCTTCGAGATGACGCCCTCGTCGACCGCCTCGAATTCCATCGTCGCCTTGTCGGTCTCGATCTCGGCCAGGATGTCGCCGCTCGACACGGTATCGCCTTCCTTGACCAGCCACTTGGCCAGAGTCCCCTCCTCCATCGTCGGGGACAGGGCCGGCATCTTCAGTTCGACGCCCATCAGTAATTCTCCACCAGCACGTCGGTGTAGAGCTCGCCCGCCTCGGGCTCGGGCGCCTCTTCCGCGAACTTGGCAGCGTCCACCACGATGTCCTTGATCTCCTTGTCGAGCGCCTTCAGCTCTTCCTCGGCGACGCCCATCTCGATCAGCTCCTTCTCGGCGCGCTGGATCGGGTCCTGGTTCTCGCGATAGCTCTGCACTTCCTCGCGGGTCCGATATTTCGCCGGATCGCTCATCGAGTGGCCGCGATAGCGATAGGTCTTGAGCTCGAGGATGATCGGGCCCTTGCCCGACCGGGTCCATTCGAGCGCGACCTCGGCGGCGCCGCGCACCGCGAGCACGTCCATGCCGTCGACCTGGATGCCGGGAATCTGGTGGCTCTCGCCGCGCTTGTAAAAATCGGGCTCGGACGCCGACCGCTCGACGCTCGTGCCCATGGCATAATGATTATTCTCGATCGCGTAGATGACCGGCAGGTTCCACAGCTTCGCCATGTTGAAGCTTTCATAGACCTGGCCCTGGTTGGCCGCGCCGTCGCCGAAATAGGCGAGGTTGACCCCGCCGTCGCCGCTATACTGGTGCTTGAACGCAAGGCCGGTGCCGAGGCTCACCTGCGCGCCGACGATGCCGTGGCCGCCGTAGAAGCCATGCTCGACCGAGAACATGTGCATCGAGCCCCCCTTGCCGCGCGAGATGCCCGCGGCGCGCCCGGTCAGCTCGGCCATGATCACCTTGGGGTCGATCCCGTAGGCAAGCATGTGGCCATGGTCGCGATAGCCGGTGATGACACTGTCCTTGCCGACGGTCATCGCGCTCTGCAGGCCCACCGCGACCGCTTCCTGGCCGATGTAGAGATGGCAGAAGCCGCCGATGAAGCCGAGGCCGTAGAGCTGGCCCGCGCGCTCCTCGAAGCGGCGGATCAGCAGCATCTGCTTGTAGAAGTCGAGCAGCTCTTCCTTGCTCGCGGAATAGCGCTGCGGCTGCTGCGGGCGCTCCCGGTTCGGAGTCAGCGGGACGGCCGGAGCCGCCGTCTTGGGCGAACGCGCCACTACTACAACCTCTTCGTCTGATTGGTCGCGACCCTATAGGAGCGCGGTTGGGGCGAGGGCAACCTCGCGCATACGTCTTCAGCCCCGAAGGCTCAGTCCTCGAGGCTGACGATCACTTCGTCCGGGCGGACGAGGCCGAGATCCTTGCGGACCAGTTCGTCGGCCATGTCGGGATCGGCCTTGCGCGGGTCGAGCAATGCCGACCGGTGCTTGAGCTGCTGGCGCTCGGCCTCGAGCTTGGCGAGTTCGGTCCGCTTTTCGGCGAGGTCGCGATGATAGCCGCCCCAGGCGAGCAGGCCGTTGGGACCGGCCACCGCATGACCGGCAAAGGTGCCGATGATGACAAGCGACACCGCCGGCCACACTGCCCGGCGGATAAGCCCACGTGCCTGACTGACGGCTCCCCTTCCCATAAGGGGACAGAATCAGAAGTGAGTCAGCGGCGCAAGGGGTTCGGGACGGCAAAGCAACAAAAATGCAAATAAAAACGCCCCGCCAGCGGCTGGCGGGGCGCTTCAAGGCCTCAGCGATAGGCCTTCACCGCCGCGCGGCCCGGATAGCGGGCGACATCGCCCAGTTCTTCCTCGATCCGCAGCAGCTGGTTGTACTTGGCGGTGCGGTCCGACCGGGCCAGGCTCCCGGTCTTGATCTGGCCGCAGCTCAAAGCGACGGCGAGGTCGGCGATGGTCGAATCCTCGGTCTCGCCCGACCGGTGGCTCATCACCGCCGTGTAGCCGCAGGTCTGCGCCAGGCGGACCGCATCGATCGTCTCGGTCAGCGTGCCGATCTGGTTGACCTTGATCAGGATCGAATTGGCGATGCCCGCCTCGATCCCCTGGCGGAGCCGGTCCTCATTGGTGACGAAGAGGTCGTCGCCGACCAGCTGGACGCGATTGCCGACGAGGTCGGTCAGCGACTTCCACCCGGCCATGTCGTCCTCGCCCATGCCGTCCTCGATCGAGGCGATCGGATAATCGTTGACGAGGCCTTCGAGGAAGCGGGCCATTTCCTCGCCGCCGAGCGACTGGCCCTCGCCGACCATGGCGTAACGGCCATCCTTGAAGAATTCGGTCGCGGCGCAGTCGAGCGCGATCAGCACGTCCTCGCCGAGCGTGTAGCCCGCCGAATTGACCGCCTCGCCGATGAAGTCGAGCGCGGCACGGGCGCTGGCGATGTTGGGCGCGAAGCCGCCCTCGTCGCCGACCGCGGTCGACAGGCCCGCGGCGTGGAGCTTGCCCTTCAGCGCATGGAAGATCTCGGCCCCGCAGCGCAGCCCCTCGGCAAAGGTCTCGGCGCCGACCGGCATGATCATGAATTCCTGGAAGTCGATCGGATTGTCGGCATGCGCGCCGCCGTTCAAAATGTTCATCATCGGCACCGGCAGCGTGTCCGCCGCGACCCCGCCGACATAGCGGTAGAGCGGAAGGCCGCGCGCGTCGGCCGCCGCCTTGGCTGCCGCCAGGCTGACCCCGAGGATCGCATTGGCGCCGAGCCGGCCCTTGTTCTCGGTCCCGTCGAGCGCGATCATCTCGGCGTCGAGTTCGGCCTGGTCCTCGGCTTCGAAGCCGAGCAGCGCGTCGGCGATCTCGCCGTTCACTGCCTCGACCGCCTTGCTGACACCCTTCCCGCCCCACAGCGACTTGTCGCCGTCGCGCAGTTCGACCGCCTCGTGCGCGCCGGTCGAGGCGCCCGACGGCACCGCCGCCCGGCCGAAGCTCCCGTCCTCGAGCGTCACGTCCACCTCCACCGTCGGATTGCCGCGGCTGTCGAGGATGGCACGGGCGTGGATGTCGAGGATCGCGGTCATGGGGGAATGCACTCCAGCGGGAAAATCGTTACGGTAGCGTCGCGGACTTGAACGGTCCGGCCCGGACGCCAATCTGCCGATAAAGGCCGGAACGGCGCCCGAGACGGCTCGTTATCGGCCCACACGTCAGTTTTCCAGCGTAAGAAGGAAAGGGAGAGGCTCATGGCCGATACGACCAACAAGATGCCCGAGGGCACCGACACGGTGATCGAGGCCGGCGGAACCGGCGGCACGTCGGGCGGCGCGGGCCGCAGCGGCACCATCGGCAGCGCGGGCGGCGCCTCGACGGCCGGCAATTCGACCGGCGCCCGCACCGGCACCACCGCCTCGGATTCGCAGACCGATGCGCTGATCACCGGCACGACCGCCAGCGACGACGGCACCGGCGACGCCAGCAGCGGCGGCGGGATCCGCGGCATGCTCAGCAACGTCACCACCAAGGCCCGTGACGAGGCCACCGGCCGCGCCCGCGGCTTCGTCGGCGACGGCCTCAAGAGCGGTTCGGCGACCCTCGGCAACATCTCGACCCTGATCGGTGACACCGTCGCCCAGATCGAGGAGAAGCTCGGGCCGCAATATGCCGGCTACGCCCGCACCGCGAGCGACTCGATCCAGCGCTATGCGACCACGCTCGAGAACAAGGACCCCGACGAGCTGGTCGACGACGCGCGCGAGCTCATCCGCAAGAGCCCGGGCGTCGCCCTCGCCGGCGCGGCGATCATTGGCTTCGGCCTCGTTCGACTTCTGAAGGCCGGCATGCCGGAGGAGAATGGTCATGGAAACGGCGACCGTAAGGGCAACCGGACCAGCACCAGCCGGTGATCCGATGCTGAGGCGGACCGAGACCATCAAGGGCGGCGAAGCGGAGGGGATCGGCGATCTCCTCCACCGCCTGGTCGCGGACGGCAAGGCTTATGCGCAGGCCGAGGTCTCTTATTACAAGACCCTCGGCACCGAGAAGGCGGCAGCGTTCAAGCAGCCGCTCGTCTTCGGAGTTGCGGCCCTCCTCTTCGCGCACGCCACCTTCCTGGCGGTGTGTGCCCTGGTGTGGGTCGCCCTCGCGCAGATCATGAACCCGGCGCTTGCCGGCCTGGTCACGGTGTTCGTCCTCGGCGGCATCGCGGGCATGTTCGGCTACCTTGCCTATGCCCGGCTCCCGACCACGAAGGAGCCGGCGCCATGAGCCATGCCAACGACATCAGGATCGCCCGCGCCCGCGGGGATGCCGATGCCGCCAAGGCCCGGCTGATGGCGACGCTCGACCAGGTGAAGCTCCGGCTCGCCCCGGGCAAGCTCGCCTCGGACGCGGTCCAGAGCGCCAAGAACAATGCAATCGTCGTCGCCGACGACACGGTCACCGCGGTCAAGGACCGTCCGCTGATGGCGGCCGGAATTGCCGCCGCGGCGGCCGCCTTCATCGCCCGCAAGCCGCTGGTCGCGGCGGTCGGGCGCTGGCTCGGCGGGGACGAGGACGATCAGGACAACAGACAGAACGCGCCCTTCAGCGCGGACAAGGAGTGACAAGATGGCGAAGAACGACGCGTATCAGAACGACTTCGACACGACCGACCAGGGCGGGCTCTCGGAGCGCTTCGCCGGCCTCGGCGAAAGCGCCTCGACCCAGATCGATAACAGCCCGCTGATCGCGCTCGGCGCGGGCCTCGCGCTCGGCGCGGTGCTCGGCGCGGTGCTCCCGGCCAGCAGCAAGGAGCGCGAGCTCCTCGGCCCGCTCGGCAGCAAGCTCAACCAGGCCGGCACCGGCGCGATCGATCGCGGCCGCGGCATGGCCAAGCAGAAGTTCGACGAAATGGCCGGCGACAAGCTGCGCGATTTCCTCGGCGCGAGCTCGACCACGTCGAACGCGTAATGCGATGACCTCGTCCCGGCGTCGGCCGGACCTCGGGAGGCTTGAGGCCACTTGCCTGAGGTCCCGGCCGGCGCCGGGACGATGCTATTTATCGCGGGCGGTCCCCATGCTACCGGCCCGCGCATGAGCAGACTTCACCTCGTCTTCGGCGGGAAGGTCAAGGACCCGCAGGGCCTCGACTTCACGGACCTTCCCAACCTCCACATCGTCGGCATGTTCGACAATTATGCCGATGCGGAAGACGCCTGGCGCGCCCAGGCCCAGCGCACGGTCGACGATGCCGAGATGAAATATGTGGTGGTGCACCTCCACCGCCTGCTCGAGCCCGAGGCCTGAACGGGAGGCCATGACCCTGCCCCGCGAGCCCTGGTTCATCTACAGGAGTGAACGGGGCCGCTTCCGCGCCGCGCCGACGTCGTGGCAGGGCTGGACCGTCCTCATCGGCGGCATCGCGCTGACGACGGCCGCGACGATCGTCGCCATGACCCTCGCCGAAGATCAGCCTCCGGCAATCCGGGTTATTGCGGGCTTCGTGCCGACCCTCGTCGGTATCGGCGCGATCCTGCTGACTGCCTACCGAACCGGCCGACCTTCCCTCTAGGCCTTGCGATAGCGCCAGAGCAGCAGCGGGCGCTGCATCAGCAGCCCCGCGAGAAAGCCGCCGACATGCGCCGGCGTCGCCAGCAGGGTCCCCTGCTGCCCGGCCGACCAGCCGACCACCACCTGCAGCACGGTCCAGGCCGCCGCCAGCCAGGCAATGTTGATCCAGCGGTTGAGGCGAATGTTGCGGGTGATCATCTTGGCCCGGCCGAAGCTCAGCGCATAAGCGCCGATCAGCCCGCTGATCGCCCCGCTCGCGCCGATCACCGGCGCCACTTCGAGCGGGTTCATCGCATATTGCGCGGCCATGGCGACGTAGGCGCTGACCACATAGAGCAGGACGAGCGCGCCGCGCCCGAGCACGCGCTCGACCGCCAGCCCGCACCAGACCAGCATCAGCAGGTTGAACCCGAGGTGGAGCGTCCCGCCATGGACGAGCGTCGCCGTCAGGGGGGTGAGGATCGCCGGCACCGCGTCGAACGGGACCGCCACCCCGGCGATGCGCGCCGGAACGAAGGCCAGCTCGAGCACGCCGTGCGGCCCGAACAATCCGGCCGAGACGAGGAAGCTCACCAGCGCGGTCACCACCGCGATCCAGAAGGTCGCGGTGCGGGTGATCGCCGGCATCAGGAGCGCTCCGCCAACTTGCGCAGGAGAGCGCCCGAACGATGCATCAGATGAACTCGATCTTCGCGATCTCGTAATAACGGTCGCCCGACGGGGTCGACACTTCGACCTCCTCGCCGACCTGGCGGCCGATCAGCGCGCGGCCGAGCGGCGAATTGTAGCTGATCCGGCCGACCTTGGCGTCGGCTTCCTGCTGGCCGACCAGCTGGTAGCGGACCGGCTTGTCGTCCTCGTCGACGAGATTGACCGTCGCCCCGAACACGACCTTGTCGCCCGACAGCGTCGTCGGATCGATCACCAGCGCGCGGGCGAGCCGGTCCTCGATGTCGCTGATCTGCGCCTCGACCTGGCCCTGGCGCTCCTTGGCGGCATGATATTCGGCATTCTCGCTGAGGTCGCCATGCGCGCGCGCTTCCTCGATCGCATCGACGATCTCGGGACGCTCGGTCTTCAGGCGCTTCAGTTCTTCCTCGAGCAGACGATAGCCTTCGGCCAGCATCGGCACCTTTTCACTCGCCATGGATGCCCCTTGTCCTTCTATTCAAAGCTGGCTCCTCCCGCCTCGCGGCGGGACCGGACGAACATGTCTGGCGGGGGAGCTTCAGATTGCGCGAGCGGAATAATAGGACTGCAAGGAGCGGACTTCAAGCGAGCGGCCCCGCGCGGCCCGGATCGCCCGCGCCATCGCCAGTGCCGCCGCCACCGTGGTGACATAGGGCACCTTGCGGTTGAGCGCCGTCGCCCGGATCGACTGGCTGTCCTTGAGGCTCTGCCAGCCTTCGGTCGTGTTGAAGATGAGCTGGACCCCGCCGTCGACGATCCGGTCGACGATGTGCGGCCGCCCCTGGGCCACCTTGTTGACCTTGGTCACGGCAAGCCCCCGCGCGGCCAGATGGTCGTGGGTCCCGCCGGTCGCGATCACGTCGAAACCGAGGTCGAGCATCGCCTCGATCGCCGGCACGATCGCTTCCTTGTCGCTGTCCTTGACCGACACGAACAGGGTGCCTTCCTGCGGCATCACCGTGCCCGCGCCGATCTGGCTCTTGGCGAAGGCCATCTCGAAATCGCCAGCGATCCCCATGACTTCGCCGGTCGACTTCATCTCGGGTCCGAGGACCGGGTCGGTGCCGGGGAAGCGCGCGAACGGGAACACGCTCTCCTTGACCGCGACATGGCCGATCGAGCGGTCGATCGCGGGAAGATCGGCAAGCTGCTCGCCCGCCATCACCCGGGCCGCGATCTTCGCGACCGGGGTCCCGATCGCCTTGGCGGTAAAGGGCACCGTCCGGCTGGCGCGCGGATTGACCTCGATCAGGTAGAGCTGCCCGTCCTTGACCGCATATTGGACGTTCATCAGCCCCTGGACCTTGAGCTCAAGCGCGAGCGCGCGGGTCTGCCGCTCGATCTCGGCGACAATTTCGGCCGACAGGCTGTGCGGCGGGATCGAGCAGGCGCTGTCGCCCGAATGGACCCCGGCTTCCTCGATATGTTCGAGCACGCCGGCGATGACCACGTCGGTCCCGTCGCAGATGGCGTCGACGTCCACCTCGGTCGCGTCGCGCAGGTAGCGGTCGACCAGCACCGGGCTCTCGCCCGACACCTGAACCGCGGTCGCGACATAATGGTCGAGCTGCGCCGGGCCGTCGACGATCTCCATCGCCCGCCCGCCGAGCACGTAGCTCGGGCGGAGCAGCACCGGATAGCCGATCCGCTCGGCGACCTTGAGGGCTTCCTCGCGGCTGCGCGCGATCCCGTTCTCGGGCTGCATCAGCCCAAGCCGGTTGACCAAGGCCGCGAACCGCTCGCGGTCCTCGGCCAGGTCGATGCTGTCGGGGCTGGTGCCGAGGATCGGGATCCCCGCCGCCTGCAGCCCGGCCGCGAGCTTGAGCGGGGTCTGCCCGCCAAGCTGGACCACCACGCCGGCAAGCTCGCCCTTCTCGCTTTCGCGGGTGACGATCTCGAGCACGTCCTCGCGGGTCAGCGGCTCGAAATAGAGCCGGTCGCTGGTCTCCGGATCGGTCGAGACCGTCTCCGGATTGCAGTTGACCATCACCGTCTCATAGCCCGCGTCGCGAAGCGCGAAGGCGGCATGGCAGCAGCAATAATCGAACTCGATCCCCTGCCCGATCCGGTTCGGGCCGCCACCCAGGATGACCACCTTGCGGCGGTCGGAAATCTCCGCCTCGTCCTCGGGCTCGCCGAACAGGGGCGCCTCGTAGGTCGAATAGAGATAGGGCGTCGAGGCATCGAACTCGGCCGCGCAGCTGTCGATGCGCTTGTAGACCGGCCGCACGCCGAGCTTCATCCGGTGCTTGCGCACCTCGGCCTCGGTGACGCCGCCGGTCATCGCCCGCATCGCGGCATGGACCACGCCCCCGCCCCGCGCCTGAAGCTCGCTCATCTCGCGGTTCATGCCGGTCGAGCGGAGCGACAGCTGCGCCAGCCGCGCGTCCGAGAAGCCCATCGCCTTCAGCCGGCGAAGCCCCGCCGCATCGTTGGGCAGGCCATAAGCGCGGACCTGTCCCTCGGCCCGGACGATCTCCGCCAGCCGCTCCAGGAACCAGGGATCGAAGCCGGCGATGGCGTTGATCCGCTCGACGCTGAGGCCGTGGCGAAGCGCCTCGGCCGCGACCAGAAGCCGGTCGGGGGTCGCCTTGGCCAGCGCCGCCTCGACCTCGTCGGGCGCCGCAGTCTCGAGGTGCCGCACCCGGTCGAGCCCGCACAGCCCGATCTCGAGCCCGCGCAGCGCCTTCTGGAGGCTTTCGCCGAAGCTCCGCCCGATCGCCATCACCTCGCCGACAGACTTCATCGCGGTCGACAGCTCGGCCGGGCTCCCGGCGAACTTCTCGAAGGTGAAACGCGGGATCTTGGTGACGACATAATCGATCGTCGGCTCGAAGCTCGCCGGGGTCGCGCCGCCGGTGATGTCGTTGGCGATCTCGTCCAATGTGTAGCCGACCGCGAGCTTCGCCGCGACCTTGGCGATCGGGAAGCCGGTCGCCTTCGACGCCAGCGCCGAGGAACGCGACACACGCGGGTTCATCTCGATCACGACCATCCGCCCGGTCTTCGGATCGACCGCGAACTGGACGTTGGAACCGCCTGTTTCGACGCCGATTTCGCGGAGCACGGCGATGCTCGCCGAGCGCATCCTTTGATATTCCTTGTCGGTCAGCGTCAGCGCCGGGGCGACGGTGATCGAATCCCCCGTATGCACCCCCATCGGATCGACATTCTCGATCGAACAGATGATGATGGCATTGTCGGCGCGGTCGCGCACGACTTCCATCTCATATTCCTTCCACCCGACGAGGCTCTCGTCGATCAGCACCTCGGTCGTCGGCGAGGCCTCGAGCCCCGACTTCACGATCTCGAGATATTCCTCGCGATTGTAGGCGATGCCCCCGCCGGTGCCGCCGAGCGTGAAGCTCGGCCGGATCACCGCCGGCAAGCCCACCTCGTCGAGCGCCGCCATCGCCTCCTCGATCGAGTGGACGATCGCCGAGCGCGGACTTTCCAGCCCGATCGCGTCCATCGCGTCGCGGAACTTCTGCCGGTCCTCGGCCTTCTCGATCGCCGCCGCATTGGCCCCGATCAGCTCGACGCCGAGCCGGTCGAGCGTCCCGTCCTTATAGAGCGCCAGAGCCGTATTGAGCGCGGTCTGCCCGCCCATGGTCGGGAGCAGCGCGTCGGGCTTCTCCGCCTCGATGATCCGCGCCACCACTTCGGGCGTGATCGGCTCGATATAGGTCGCGTCGGCGAGCTCGGGATCGGTCATGATCGTCGCCGGGTTCGAATTGACCACGATCACGCGATAGCCCTCGGCCCGAAGCGCCTTGACCGCCTGGCTGCCCGAATAATCGAACTCCGCCGCCTGCCCGATGACGATCGGGCCGGCGCCGATGATGAGGATGGAGGAGATGTCGGTGCGGCGGGGCATCTTACTTCTTCTCTTCTGCGTATGCTTCGTTGCCGACGAAGCCGAGCTTCACGAACGACCCAAGTGGTTTCACCTTCTTGAGAAGACAGTCGACGCTTTCGAAGGATGAATTAGGATCTGGTCGCAAAGTCACTTGATCACCGCCGAGCGCTCTTAGTGTGTATGGACGTAATCCGCAGGTTGCGGACAGCTGATCCAGACTGGCCTGCTTCTCCTTAAGGGACATGCTGGACCAACTCTGCTGGGTGATCAGCAGATCCGGGCTTCGCTGCGTTGCGCATGCAGTCAGCAGCGATGCGATCAGCAGTGCTGCGGGCTGCCTCACCGCATCATCCCCACGAACCGCTGGAACAGATAGAAACTGTCCTGCGGTCCCGGGCTCGCCTCGGGGTGATATTGCACGCTGAACGCCGGCCGGTCGGTGAGCTCGAGCCCGCAATTGCTCCCGTCGAACAGCGAGACGTGCGTTTCGCGCACGTTCGCCGGCATTCCCTCCCGCTCGACGGCGAAGCCGTGATTCATGCTGGTGATCTCGACCGCCCCGTCGGCGAGGCGCTTGACTGGGTGGTTGGCGCCGCGGTGGCCCTGGAACATCTTGCTCGTCTTGCCCCCCACCGCGAGCGCGAGAAGCTGGTGACCGAGGCAGATGCCGAACAGCGGCCGCTTCGTTTCCAGCATCGCCTGAATGACCGGAATCGCATATTCCCCCGTCGCCGCCGGATCGCCCGGCCCGTTCGAGAGGAAGAAGCCGTCGGGCTCGTGCGCCATCACCTCCTCGAAGCTGGCGGTCGCCGGCAGGATCGTGACGCGCGCGCCGGCCTCAACCAGGTTGCGGAAGATATTGCGCTTGGCGCCATAGTCGATCGCGACGACGTGGGGCCTGGTCTGCGGCCCTTCGACTTCGCTCAGGGCGAACGAACCGGTGGACGCATTCCCAACATCGTTCGTGCTGAGCGAAGTCGAAGCACGCTGACGCTCCTCCCCCGCATAGCCCAGCTCGATCGTCCACTTGCCGCCGCTCCACACCCGGAGCTGCTTGGCTGACACCTCCTTCGCGAGGTCCATGCCTTCCAGCCCCGGCCATTCGGCGGCCATTTTCACCAGCGCGGGAATGTCGAACCGCCCTTCCGCGTCATGCGCGATGACCACCGTCGGCGGCCCCTCGCGCCGCACCAGCTTGGTCAGCGCGCGGGTGTCGACCCCCGACAGGCCGATCCGGCCGTGCTTCGCCATCCACGCCGGAAAGTCGCTCTTCGCCCGGAAGTTCGACGGCCCGGTCACGCTCTCGCGGACGATCGCGCCGACCGCATGGGGATCGTCCGCCTCGACGTCCTCGTCGTTCGCGCCGACATTGCCGATGTGCGGAAAGGTGAAGCAGACCACCTGCCGCGCGAAGGACGGATCGGTCATCACTTCCTGGTAGCCGGTCATCGCCGTGTGGAAGCAGAGCTCGGCCACCTCGGCCCCTTGCGCGCCGAACCCCCTGCCCCAAACGACCCGTCCATCGGCGAAAACGAGGGCGCCGGTGGCTCCCGGGGGCGCGGACATGGGCGCAGGATTGGCCATCGGGGCGAGGGCTCCTTTGAAGGTTGGGACAACGATGTCGCTAAGCCGCCGCCGCTAGGGAAAAGCGATGCGCTGGTCAACCGAGGCCATAGCATTTAACAGCCCGCCCCATGATCCGCGACACCATCAAGACCGCCCTCGTCACCGCCATGAAGGGCGGCGACAAGCAGGCCACCGCCACCATCCGCCTCATCCAGAGCGCGATCAAGAATCGCGACATCGAGCTGCGCACCGCCGCCGCCCCTGTCAACGACGACGCCTTGGTCACCGAGGTCCTCCAGAAGATGATCAAGCAGCGCCGCGAATCGGTCACCATGTACCGCCAGGGCAACCGCGAGGAACTCGCCGCTCAGGAGGAAAGCGAGATCGCCGTCATCGAAACCTTCCTGCCCGCGCAGCTCAGCGACGAGGAAGCGTCGGCCAAGGTCCGCGCCATCATCGCCGAACTGGGCGCATCGAGCATGAAGGACATGGGCCGGGTCATGGCCGCCGTGAAGGAACAGCTCGGCACCAGCATCGAACCGGCCCGCGCGAGCGGGCTGGTGAAGGGGGCGCTGGCGGGCTGAGGGTCGTACCCCACAACTCCCCTCCCGCTTGCGGGAGGGGCTGGGGGAGGGGGCGTTGAGCGGCGCCTAGCGCACGCATCGATGTGCTTCGACTTCGCTCAGCACGAACGAGAACTTGGGCGAAAATAAACCTCGCCCTGAGCGAAGTCGAAGGCCGCTTGCGCCAAACCGTCCATCCCCTCATCGTTCGCCCTGAGCGAAGTCGAAGGGCGCGGGCGCGAACGCCTCCACATGCACTTGCACTTCTGGGTCTACATGCTGCGCTGTTCGGACGGCTCTTATTATGTCGGGCATACCGACGACCTCGAGAAGCGGCTGGCCGAGCATCAGTACGGCTCGCATGAAGGCTATACGCGTCGTCGACGACCTGTCCGGCTTGTCTGGTCCGAAGCCACGGGCAGTCGCGACGATGCGCTGGCTTTCGAGCGCCGCATCAAGGGCTGGACGCGCGCAAAGAAAGAGGCGCTGATCGCGGGGAATTGGGAGACCATAAAGCTGCTTTCGAAACCGCCGCACGAACGTGCTTCGACTTCGCTCAGCACGAACGAACCGTGTAAGATGAGCCCGAATCCTCGTTCGTCCTGAGCGAAGTCGAAGGACGCCCTCACCGCCCCATGCTGACCCCCGCCTTCCTCGACGAGCTCCGCGCCCGCACGACGCTCAGCAGCGTCATCGCGCCGCACGTGAAGCTCACCCGCGCGGGCCGCGAGTGGAAGGCCTGCTGCCCGTTCCACAACGAGAAGACGCCCAGCTTCACGGTCAACGACGAGAAGCATTTCTACCATTGCTTCGGCTGCGGCGCGCATGGCGATGCGATCCGCTTCCTGACCGAGAACCGCGGGCTGCCCTTCATGGACGCGGTCAAGGAACTCGCCTCCGCCGCCGGGCTCGAGGTCCCCGCCGCGGACCCGCGTGCCCAGGAACGCGCCAAGCGCCAGGCGACGCTCCACGACGTCATGGCCGACGCCCAGGCTTGGTTCGCCGAGCAGCTCGACGGGATCGAAGGCGCGGAAGCGCGCGCTTATTGCCAAAAGCGCGGGATCGGCGCGGCGGCGATCAAGCGCTTCGGAATCGGCTTCGCCCCCGACCGCCGCAACGGCCTCAGGAAAGCCCTCGAACGGCACGGCGACGACAAACTCGTCGACTGCGGCCTTCTCATCAGGGTCGAGGACGAGCCCAGGAAGGAGCCCTACGACCGGTTCCGCGGGCGGCTGATGATTCCTATCCGCGATCCTCGCGGGCGGGTGATCGGCTTCGGCGGACGGATCCTCGGCGCGGGCGAACCCAAATATCTCAACAGCCCCGAGACCGTGCTCTTCGACAAGGGCTCGACCCTCTATCACATCGACCGCGCCTCGCCCGCCGCGCGCCAAGCCAAGCGCCTGATCGTGGTCGAGGGCTATATGGACGTGATCGGGCTCGACCGCGCCAACATCGCCGAAGTCGTCGCGCCCAACGGGACCGCGCTCACCGAGCGGCAACTCGAACTCCTCTGGCGGATGGACCCCTCGCCGATCCTCTGCTTCGACGGCGACAAGGCGGGCGTGAAGGCCGCGATCCGCGCCGCAACGCGCGCGCTCCCGCTGCTGGGACCCGAGCGCACCCTCTCCTTCGTCACCTTGCCCGAAGGCCAGGACCCCGACGATCTGGTCAACACTGGGGGCCGCGACGCGGTCGAGGCGCTCCTGGCCCGGCCCGAGCCCTTGGTCGACCGGCTCTGGCGCCACGAGGTGGAGGCCTCGCCGCTCACCACGCCAGAGCAGCGCGCGGGCCTCAAGCAGCGTCTCATCGACCATGCCGCGGCGATTGCCGACCGCTCGCTGTCGCAGCTCTACCGCGAGGAGTGGATGGACCGCTTCTTCGCGCTCAACCGCCGCGACCGGGCGCCCGCCTCCCCTGGTCACCGCGGCCCGCAGCAGGGACCGGCCCAGCGCCGCGGGACCTGGGTCAAGGGCAAGGGCTTCCTCCCCGCCGAGCCGCCCGCCTCGCCGGCCGCCCGCGCCATCGCCAGCGAAGGCATCGACCGCTGGACCTCGCGCGCGATCGTCGCCGGGCTCGCCGCTTTCCCCGACGTCCTTCAGGAAGAAACCGACGCGCTCGCCTCCCTGCCCTTCGCCGACGTGGCGGCCGAGACATTGAAGCGCCGGCTGCTCGACCTCGCCTTCACCCTCCCCGCCCTTGATTCGCAGCAACTTGCTCCCATCTTCGCCGATGCCGAGATTTCCCGTCTGCTCCGCGAGGTGCGTGGGGGCTTCGGCAAAGGGTTCACCTTCAACCGCGCTGACAGCGATCCCGATCATGCCCGCCGCGACCTGCGCGCGGTCATCGAACTGCTTGCGATGCAGAGGGAGATTGCGACGGCGCTCGCGGAGGCGACCAAGCGGGCATCGGAAGATGAGTCGGCTGTGGCAGAGCAGCACCGGCTCAGCCTTACGAATCAGGAACTCACCAAGAGGCTGGCAGAATTGAACGCCAGCGATTAAGCGCAGCACCCAACCATGGCCAAAGTCGAACCTCAGGACAGCGAAGATCAGGATGGCGGCGACGCCCCGCTGATCGATCTCAACGACGCGTCCGTCAAAAAGCTCATCGCCCGCGCCAAGAAGCGCGGGACGATCACCATTGACGAGCTCAACGAAGCTTTGCCGCAGGACCAGATGTCCAGCGAGCAGATCGAGGACATCATGTCGGCGCTGAACGACATGGGCGTCCAGATCGTCGAGAAGGAAGAAGGCTCCGACGACGAGGAGGAGCAGGACAAGGACGACTCCTCCGACGACGAGGTCGATCCGCTCGACGACGGCGGTCCGCGCCCCGCGGCGGCGGTCAAGAAGGAGACGGTCGATCGCACCGACGATCCCGTCCGCATGTACCTGCGTGAGATGGGCGCGGTCGAGCTTCTCAGCCGCGAGGGCGAGATCGCCATCGCCAAGCGCATCGAGGCCGGCCGCGACACGATGATCTGGGGCCTGTGCGAAAGCCCGATCACCTTCAACGCCATCATCGAATGGTCGACGGCCCTCAACGAAGGCCGGATGCAGCTGCGCGAGATCCTCGATCTCGAGGCGATGCTGTCGAAGGGCCCCTCGGCCGAACAGCTCAACGCCGCGGAAAATGACGAGGACGGCGACGGCGAAGTCACCGCTGCGGCCGCTGGCCCGACCCTCAAGGACGAGGAAGAGCCCGAATCGGCCCCCGCCGACGGCGACGACGAGGACGAGCTGCGCGAGAACCGCGCGCCCAAGCCCGCCGAAGAGGAAGAGGAGGACAACACCCTCAGCCTCGCCCAGATGGAGGAGACGCTCAAGCCGCAGGCGCTCGAGCGGTTCGCCGCCATCACCGACCATTACAAGAAGTTCGCCAAGCTCCAGGACGCGCGCCTCGCCTGCATGGCCGCCGGCACGCCCTTCTCCCCCGCCAAGGAGAAGGAATACCAAAAGCTGCGCGAACAGCTCACGGCCGAGGTCGAGAGCGTCCAGTTCCACAACGCCAAGATCGAATATCTGGTCGAGCAGCTCTACAGCTACAATCGGCGCCTGACCGCGCTCGGTGGCCAGATGCTGCGCCTTGCCGAGCGCCACCGCGTGCCGCGCAAGGCCTTCCTCGACAGCTACATGGGCCATGAGCTCGACGACGGCTGGCTCGACCGCGTCGCCACCATCGACAAGAAGTTCGCCGCCTTCGCCGCGGCCGAGCGTCCGACCGTCGACCGCATCCGCACCGAGATCGGCGAGATCGCCCAGGGCACCGGCATGGCGCTCAGCGAGTTCCGGCGCATCGTCAACCAGGTCCAGAAGGCGGAGCGCGAAGCGCGCATCGCCAAGAAGGAAATGGTCGAGGCGAACCTCCGCCTCGTCATCTCGATCGCCAAGAAATACACCAACCGCGGGCTGCAGTTCCTGGACCTCATCCAGGAAGGCAACATCGGCCTGATGAAGGCGGTCGACAAGTTCGAGTATCGCCGCGGCTACAAATTCTCGACCTACGCCACCTGGTGGATCCGGCAGGCCATCACCCGCTCGATCGCCGACCAGGCGCGGACCATCCGAATCCCGGTCCACATGATCGAGACGATCAACAAGCTCGTCCGCACCAGCCGCCAGTTCCTCCACGAGACCGGCCGCGAGCCGACCCCGGAAGAGCTTGCCGAGCGCCTCTCCATGCCGCTGGAGAAGGTCCGCAAGGTGATGAAGATCGCCAAGGAGCCGATCAGCCTCGAGACGCCGATCGGCGACGAGGAAGACAGCCACCTCGGCGACTTCATCGAGGACAAGAATGCCGTCATCCCGGTCGACGCCGCGATCCAGGCCAACCTCAAGGAAACGGTCACCCGGGTCCTCGCGTCACTGACGCCGCGCGAGGAGCGAGTCCTGCGCATGCGCTTCGGCATCGGCATGAACACCGACCACACCCTCGAGGAAGTCGGCCAGCAGTTCAGCGTGACGCGCGAACGTATCCGCCAGATCGAGGCCAAGGCGCTCCGGAAGCTCAAGCACCCGAGCCGCTCGAGGAAGATGCGGAGCTTCCTAGATCAGTAATAAGTTGCCTCTCTCAATTCGGAGAGAGGCTGCCACCGGAGCATTCCAGATAGCACTGGGATAGATTATTTTTTCTTTGTCTTCTTCCGCTCGACCTGACTCAGTGCGGATCCGGCCGCAGTTTTAGATGCGGACGCGGTTCGATCATCGCGTAGCGTTTTCGAAGCAGCTTTAGCTGCCTTAATGCCCGTAGTTTTCTTGGCCATGACAGCCTCACTTTCCAGCAAAACGAACGCCAACGTTCCCGTTTTGTTCCGAGCGCGAACGCGGAAATTACTTCAAACGATTTGAGCGCGGGGCTTCCGAAAAGGAGGAGGACGGCGAACAACCGTTTGCATACCTGATTTCGCGTGATGACGACGACTTTTCAGCAGGCTGAAAAGTCCGGTAAGTCTGTCGGTCGCTACTGATCTGCTGGAGGAGTGTCGGGCGCGGCATCAATGATCTCCCCTGCTTGATTCGGTGAAGCCACACTAATCTTCTCGAGAACCTCCGCAACAGAGTTTGACGCGGCAATTTCGAGCTTCGGGCGCTCTACACCGAAGACCGCTCCGACAGGGATCGCCTTCTTCGGCTTCCATGTTGCAATAACGCCACGATCATCCTTCCGGTCTCGCATTTGAAAAACCCTCGAGTACAAAGTGGGTGAGACGCCGTGGAATGGACGGAAACGGACCCGGGAGATATTATGGCGCTGCTCACGCGTTAGAGGTTCATTGCTCATCTCGATTTCTCGCCCGTAAAGCGTCCCAGTCAGGCTCTTTGGGTAGGGCTCGATGTAAACGACCTCAGCAATGCCGGATGAGATGATGTGCCTGGCGCAGCCATGACACGGAAAAGTGGTGCAATAGAGAGTACTCCCTCCGACCGGTCGCCCGACCGAAGCTGCTTGAGTGATTGCATGCATTTCCGCATGAACCACACGCCCAAACTCGATAAGATTTCGAATTCGCGCCCCCTTTATGCGTTCTTTATGCTCGCCGTGTAGCAGATCGTCGGCGATGTCGCCTTCGGTACGATTGGTTTGAACGTGGCCGGTTTCCTTAAGAAGGCCGATCAACTCAATGATCGTTCGGTGTATCTCGAAGTAATTGGGGTCATGCCCCTCTTCTTTATCGCGATTGTCGCCGATCCCATCGGTACGACCCTCGTAATATATTGAACCGCCCGGATAAGGCACTTCATTGCTCCCGGTCGCTACGATACAGCCGCGTTCATCGACTATAGCGGCACCAACAAGCTTGGACAGGTCACACGACCGCAAAGCAGCAGCCTTGGCGACAAACATATTAAACTCGTCAGGAGTTGGCGTCGTGAATGGCTCTCGGAACACAAGCTGCACAAATCGTTGAGCCTGCTCGACGATATTTCTCTCGCCGTCGATAAAGAAATCAGCCTTGGGAAATGTGTCTTGCACATTTTGGCAGAGCTTTCCTGCTCCGCGCTCGTCCTCCTTAACCAACTCTTTCGCAAGTTTGATATGACTATCGTTGGGAGGAATTTTCTGCTTGCGAGCAATTAGATTAGTAAGCGTTGATAGACGGCTTTCTTTTGGAAAGAATACCGAAATTGTGTAGTAGTTCCGACCATATATTTGATCAAGCAGGCCGACTTCTGCGGGATTCTTCAATGAATCAATTACATAAGCAGTCGAAGATGGATTCTCAGACCCTCCACGACGACGTCTAGTTTCGGCAATTATGGCAGCGGCTACGCCCTCGCCCTTAGTGGAATTTTGCCTCAGCTTGTCGCCAGCGGCCATAAGGCTCTTAATCCGCTCGTATTCGTCCTCAATAGCGGGGATTCTGAGCAGCTCCGAAAGCAGGTCGCTGACTTTTATAATTTCGGTCTTATAGCCAACAACACTTAGTTGAGCAGAGAGTTGGTCCTTAAGGTCGGTTAGATCCGTCCCTGCCGCACAGACCAACCCAATATAGAGGTCTGGCCTCTCATCGAATGACTTGCTCACGTTGGCGCTCCTTCAGGCCCATTGTGAATAAATCGTTCGCTAAAGGTCAAGTCTTCAGAAATTGAAGAGAGCTAAGTTCGATCGCGCGATTAACTACTTTCTCACAAACAGCCAAGATTTCGCTACCCCTCTCGCGCCGCCTTCGCCGCCTCGTTCACATCGCGCTGCGCCAGCGTGCGGGTCATGCGGGCGGCCATGGCTTCCCAGGTGATGGCGGACTGGAGCAGGCGGTCGCGCACGTTAGCGAGGCTCGCGGCCTCGGCGTCCTTGCGGCACCGCGCGGCCTGCTCTTCAAAATATTCGACACTCGATATTCGAAGGGCTCCTGGCTGGGGTGAAGGCCCGCCCGTGAGGGTCACGGACGGGCCGGGTCGCCCGGTCAGGCCGACTGGAGGTTGACCGCGCTCATGCGGCCGTCGCGGCCGGCCTGCACTTCATACTGGACGCGCTGGTCGCGATCGAGCGTGCGCATGCCGGCCGCTTCGACCGCGCTGATGTGCACGAAGGCGTCGGTGCCGCCGCCCTCGGCCCTTGCCAACAGCCCCATCCGCCGCGATCATTGCGGCTCCACAGGGGGATCGTCCATGCGTCTAGCCATTGTTGCCGCGCTTGCGGCCGTGTCCGTCACCGCGCCCGCCGCCGCCGCCGACAAGGACATTCTCTATTCGGCCTGCCAGTATCAGGACGGCAATACGGGGATTAACCCCTTCACCGCGCTCTTCGTCGTCGATGCCTATGCACTGAAGGACGGTTACGGCGAATATAGCTACGACAAGAACAAGGCATGGGAGGCACTGATGGCCGCCGACATGCCCAACGATGTCCGCCCCATCGGCAGCTATTACCCGTCCAGCCTGGTCGGCCAGTTCAAGGATTTCGCCACGGAAAAAGGCGACATCCATGCCATCTGCTGGGTCACGACCGAAAAGGAGCGCGCCTTCCGCTGGTATCGCGCCCAGCTGGCCGACAATTACCGCAAGGCCGATGGCACCGCGATCCGCGACTGGCGCCCCAAGGCCGGCAGCTTTCTCCGCGTCGAGCCCTGGCCGGCGATGTAGAAGCGGGTGCGGCGGATCAGATGTTCGACTGGTCCGCCGGCACCCCGTCCGGCACCGTCGCCGCGCCCTCGGCCTCGATAGCGCGCGCCGCCTCGACGCCCAGCCCATAGCAGGTCATCGACAGCGACCCCATGGCGTGGCCGTGGACCAGCGCGTTCAGGCCCCCCTCCCCGCGCGCCATGCCGGCGAGGTACAGCAAGGGCAGGAAATGATCGGGCGTCGGCACCGCCTTGTCATAGTCGGGATGCTCGGTGAGCTTCAGGATCGCGCCCGGATCTTCGGCCAGTTGCGCCTCCACCGCCGCGTCGAACCTCGCATTCCAGTCGAACGTGCCGTCGGGCATGTGCCGCTGCATCATCCGGAGGTTGTGGACGACATTGCCGCTGGCGACGACCATCACCCCCTGTTCGCGCAAGGCGGCGAGCTGCGCGCCCAGATTGAGGTGATAGTCCATCGGCTTCAGCGCATTGATCGAGAGCTGGAGCACCGGCACGTCGGCCTCGGGATAGAGATGCGCGAGCACGCTCCACGTCCCGTGGTCGAGCCCCCACTGGTCGTTGTCGAGCCCGGCCCAGGTGGGTTTCAGCGCCTCGACCACCTCCCCCGCCACTTCCGGATCGCCGGGCGCGGGATATTGGAAGGCGTTCAATTCGGGCGTGAAGCCATAGAAATCGTGGATGGTTCGCGGCCGCGCCATGGCGGTCACCGCCGTCGCGCCGATATACCAGTGCGCCGAGACGCACAGCACCGCCCGCGGCCGCGGCAACGCCCGCCCCAGCGCCCGCCAGGCCCGCGTGAAGTCATTCTCCTCGAGCGTGTTCATCGGGCTTCCGTGACCGATGAACAGGGCCGGCATCGGCCGTCCGTCCGCTTCTGCGTCCATCGCTGATCCCTCCACCTCACCGCGCCTGCCGCGCCTTACCGCTCCTTAACGCGCCCGTGCTAGGGACGTCTCCATGTCACGCGACGCAAGGCCCGATCGTCCCGCAGCGCCCAAGGGCGGCCGCAAGCAATTCTACCTGACCATCGGCGTCATGCTGCTTCTCTTCGCCATTGCCGCGTCGAGCTTCCAGGATGCCTGGGACGGGATCACCAGTGGGGTCGTGCCGCCGCTTCGCCGCTACAGCGGGGTCGTCCGCGCCGACGAGGATTATGGCGCCTATGTCGAGGCGATCCTCGCCCACGCCTTCACCGGCTTCGTCATGCTGGTGCTGATCGCGATCGCCTTCCACAAGATGCGCGACGGCCTCCGCAAGGGCGCGGCGGCCGACGTCCGGGACGAGCGCGCCGACTGAGCCTTCTTCGGGCGGCTTGAAATGTAGGATAGCGCTTGACATAAGGAACCGGAACGGTTCGTATCTTCCTTTGCGCCCGGCCTGGGCGCTTCGGGAAGGCCGGGCGGCGCGAGGGCGCGGAGTGTGTCAACTTCGTCAACTTCGCTGCCGGTGGACGGGGGGCGCGGGGCGGCCTAGCCTCCTTGTCCATGACCGGGGTCGAACTGCTCGCGCTCGCCGCCTCGACCAGCCTGCTGGCGGGGTGGCGGCTCTATCTGGTGACCTTCGTCACCGGCCTGTCGATGCGGCTGGGGTGGATCGACCTCCCCGACAAGCTCGCCGCGCTGGACGTGCTCGCCAACCCCTGGGTGCTGGTGATCGCCGGTGCCGCCGCTCTGTTCGAATTCTTCGCCGACAAGATCGCCTTCATCGACAGCCTGTGGGACGGCATCAACAGCGCGATCCGGCCGCTCGGCGGCGCCCTCCTCGCGCTCGCCATCGTCGACCCCGGCGACCCCGCCTGGCAGGTCGCGGCCTTCCTCCTGGGCGGCGGCGCGGCCTTCGTCGCCCATGCCGGCAAGGCGGGCGCCCGGGCGATGGTCAACGCCAGCCCCGAGCCGTTCAGCAACATCGCCGTCTCGGCCGGCGAGGACGTCGCCACCGCCGGCCTCCTCGCGCTCGCCATCGCCAATCCCATCGCCGCCGCACTGGTCGCGCTGATCCTGGTCCTCCTCAGCCTGTGGCTGATCCTCGCCGCCCGCCGCGCGGTCGGCCGGCTACTGAACCGAAGCGCCTCTTGAGGGTTGCGGGGGGATGACCGACCATCGCGAGGCCGCCGACGATCATTCCCGCACCCATCCGGCGCACGCGCGCTGGACGCTCGTCGCCTGCATCCTCGCCTCCAGCCTGAGCTTCGTCGAGGGCTCGGTCCTCAATGTCGCCCTGCCCGCGATCCGGAGCAGCTTCGGCGCCGGTGCGAGCGAGGTGCAGTGGGTGGTGAACGCCTATCTCCTCCCGCTCTCCGCTTTGCTCCTGCTCGGCGGCGCGCTTGGCGACCGCTACGGCCGCAAGCGCCTGCTGATCAGCGGGACCGCCATCTTCGCCGCTGCCTCCCTTCTCTGCGCGCTGGCGCCGGGCCTTGGCCTGCTGCTCGCCGGACGCGTGCTGCAGGGGATTGGCGCGGCGCTGCTGCTTCCCAACAGCCTTGCCCTCCTCAACGCCACCTTCGAGGGCGAGAAGCGCGGGCAGGCGATCGGCATCTGGGCCGCGGCCGGTGCCGGCGCCGCCGCCATCGCCCCGCTGATCGGCGGCTGGCTGGTGGACCATGTCGGCTGGCCCGCCATCTTCTACATCAACCTGCCGCTCGCCGGCGGCGCGATCCTCATCGGCGCCAGGTTCGCCGCCGAGAGCCGCAACGAGGACGCCGCGCGGACCGACTATCCGGGCGCGCTGCTCGCCACGCTCGGGCTCCTCGGAATCACCTACGGCCTCACCCTGTGGTCGGTGAAGCTCGCCTTTGATCCCGTCATCACCGGACTAATGCTGGCAGGGATCGCCATGCTCGCCTTGTTCCTGTGGGTCGAGGCGCGCCGCGGCGACGGGGCGATGATGCCGCTCGCCATGTTCGGCAATCGCTGCTTCGTCGGCACCAATCTCCTGACCTTCCTCCTCTATGGGGCCTTCGGCGCGGTGATGCTGCTCCTACCCTACGTGCTGATCGAGGCGGCCGGCTATTCGCCGCTCCAGGCGGGCCTCGCGCTGACCCCGCTCGCCGTGGTGATCGCCGTCCTGTCGCCGATCATGGGCAAGGTCGCGGCGCGGATCGGCGGACGCCTGCCCTTAAGCGCCGGCCCGCTCGTGGTCGCCGCCGGGCTGATCCTTGCCCGGAGGATCGGCGCGGAAGGAAGCTATGTCGTCGACGTGCTTCCGTCGGTTCTCGTGCTGGCAAGCGGCATGGCGCTCGCGGTCGCGCCGCTGACGAGCACGGTCCTGTCCTCGGTCGACCAGCGCCACGCGGGTACCGCCAGCGGGCTCAACAGCGCGGTGGCGCGGACGGGCGGGCTGATCGCGACGGCACTGCTCGGCGCGGTGCTGGCGGCGGAGGGCGAGGCACTGGTCAGCGCGTTCCATACCGCCTTGCTCATCGCCGCGGTGATCTGCGTCGCGGCGGGCGCGGCGGCCTGGCTGACCGTCGGAACGCCGCAGCTCGACAAGAGAAAGGCCGCCGAAGCCTAAGCTCCGACGGCCTTTCCGCATTGCCTTGCTCGGTGAACCGAGCCCTACAGGCCGAGAACCTCACGACTGGAGGCAGGGCTCACCGACTTGGAGCAATGAGACATCTGACCACCTCCTTTCACTTGTTGACGATAGCGAAGAAGGTGGCCTCGTCCGACGTGATTTCAAGAGCTTAGCGGCGGCCGAACAGGCGCTCGATATCGCCGTGCGCAAGCTTCACCCAGGTCGGGCGACCATGGTTGCAATGGCCACTGTGGGGCGTGACCTCCATTTCGCGCAGGAGAGCGTTCATTTCCGCCACCGAAAGGGTTCGCCCGGCGCGGACGCTATGGTGGCAGGCGAAGGTCGCGGCGAGGAGGTCGAGGCGGGCTTTGAGCGCCTGCGGCCCGCCAAGTTCGGCGATCTCGGCGGCGAGGTCGCGGACCAGCCCGGCAATGTCGAAGCGGCCGAGCGGCGCGGGCGTGCCGCGGACGAGGATCGCGCCCGGACCGAAACGCTCGACCTCCAGTCCGAAGCGATGAAGTTCGTGCGCCGCTTCCTCGATCCGGTCGGCATCGGGCTCGTCGAGCTCGACCACTTCGGGGAGCAGCAGTGCCTGGACGGCGACGCCGCCCTTCCCGGCCGCGCCCTTCAGCCGTTCGAGCACCAGCCGTTCGTGCGCGGCATGCTGGTCGACGATGACGAGGCCGTCCTCGGCTTCGGCGACGATATAGGTGTTGGCGACCTGGCCGCGAGCGACCCCGAGCGGATGGTCGGGGACGGGCGCGACAGCTGGCTCGGCGCGGCCAGCGGGCGCAGCGCTGAAGAGATGCTGCGCCTCCCGCACGCCTGTCGGCGCATAGGCAGGCGCCTCCGGCCAGGCGTGCGACGCATAGCCGCCAAGGTCGCCGCCTTTCCGAGAAGGCGGAGGCTGGTCGAGCTCGGTCGTCCAATGGACCGGGGCCGCCGCCTGAGTCCGGGCGGCGCTGCGGTGGCCCGCCTGGTCGAGCGCCTGGCGGAGGCCGCCGACGATCAGCCCGCGGACCGCCTGCGGATCGGCGAAGCGGACCTCGGTCTTGGCCGGGTGCACGTTGATGTCGACCTCGCTCCCGGGAAGCTCGAGGAACAGGGCGACGATCGGTGCGCGGTCGCGGGCGATGAGGTCCTGGTAGGCGGCGCGAAGGGCCCCGACCAGGAGCCGGTCCTTCACCGGGCGGCGATTGACGAAGAGATATTGCTGGTCGGCCGCGCCACGGGTGAAGGTGGGCAGGCTGACCACCCCGCCAAGCTGCAGCGGGCCGCGCTCGAGATCGATCGGAAGGCCGTGCTCGGCGAGCCCGCGGTCGAGGAGCTCGGCGACCCGCTGGGGAAGGCCACTCGGCTGGAGCGAGAGGATCCGGCGGCCGTCATGCTCGAAGGTGAAGCCGACGTCCGGGCGGGCCATGGCCAGCCGCCGGACGATGTCGAGGCAGGCGGCATATTCGGAGCGCGGGCTGCGCAGGAACTTGCGGCGGGCCGGGACCTTGGCGAACAGGCCCTCGACCCGAACCCGGGTTCCGGGCGGAAGCGCCGCCGGCCCCTCGCCGATCCGGACGCCATGGTCGATTTCCAGCCGCCATCCGTCGCGCCCCCGCACCCGACTGTCGAGCGTGAAGCGCGCAACCGACGCGATCGAGGGAAGCGCCTCGCCGCGAAAACCGAAGCTCGACACCTGCTCGATCGCCTCGTCGGGGAGCTTGGACGTCGCATGACGCTCGATCGCCAGCGCCATCTCCTCGGGCGCCATTCCTGCTCCGTCGTCGCTCACCTCGACGAGGTCGAGGCCGCCGCCGCCGAGGCGGATGTCGACCTGGCTCGCGCCGGCGTCCAGGCTGTTCTCGACCAGTTCCTTCAGCGCGCTCGCGGGACGTTCCACCACCTCGCCGGCGGCGATCCGGTCCACCAGATGCGAAGGCAGCCTTCTTATTGACATGGCGGAGGCTCTAGCCCAATCGCCGGGCGGCGGCGAGGCACTGCGTTTCACTCGGATTCATAAGTTGTTACGCCGCTGACATTGAACACTTTTTGGGCGGAAGGTGGCGAGCGGGATGTTCTGGACGCGCTGGTTCAAGTGGATGAGCCACGACATGGCGATCGACCTCGGGACGGCGAATACGCTCGTCTACGTGCGCGGACGGGGTATCGTTCTCAACGAGCCGTCGGTGGTCGCGATCGAAACGATCAACGGGATCAAGAAGGTCAAGGCTGTCGGCGAAGACGCCAAGCTGATGATGGGCAAGACCCCCGACCAGATCGAGGCGATCCGTCCGCTGCGCGACGGCGTCATCGCCGACATCGATGTCGCCGAGCAGATGATCAAGCACTTCATCCACAAGGTGCACGGCGGCGGCAAGCTGCGCAGCCTGCGCTTCCCGGAGATCGTGATCTGCGTTCCGTCGGGCTCGACCAGCGTCGAGCGCCGCGCCATCCGTGACGCCGCGAGCAACGCCGGCGCCTCGGCCGTCTACCTGATCGAGGAGCCGATGGCGGCCGCGATCGGCGCCGACATGCCGGTGACCGAGCCGGTCGGCTCGATGGTCGTCGACATCGGCGGCGGCACCACCGAAGTCGCGGTCCTCTCGCTGCGCGGCCTCGCCTACACCACCAGCGTCCGCGTCGGCGGCGATAAGATGGACGAGGCGATCTCCTCCTACGTCCGCCGCAACCACAATCTCCTGATCGGCGAAGCCACCGCCGAGCGGATCAAGCAGGAAGTCGGTATCGCCAAGCCGCCGGTCGACGGTATCGGCAAGACGGTCCACATCAAGGGCCGCGACCTCGTCAACGGCGTGCCCAAGGAAATCTCGATCAATCAGGGCCAGATCGCCGAAGCGCTGTCGGAGCCGGTCGGCACGATCGTCGAGGGCGTCCGCATCGCGCTCGAGAATACCGCGCCCGAGCTTGCCGCCGACATCTGCGACCAGGGCATCGTGCTTACCGGCGGGGGCGCGCTGCTGCAGGGCCTCGACGAGGTGCTGCGCGACGAGACCGGGCTGCCGGTGACGGTCGCCGAGGATCCGCTGACCTGCGTCGCGCTCGGCACCGGCCGCGCGCTGGAGGAAGAGCAGTTCCGCGGCGTTCTCCAGACCGCCTGATCGGGAGGTAGATAGTGGCGCCGCCGACAAGCGCGCGCCCGGGCTGGTCGAGGCGGGCGCAATATGGCCTGTTCTTCAGCTTCCTGGCGGCCATCGCCGGGTTGCTGGTTGGCCTCGGGTTGCTGGCCCTGAGCCTGGTCGCTCCGGCGACCTATGCGAGCGTGCGCGGAGTGGCGCTCGACGTGACCGCGCCGGTGACGGGCGGGCTGCGCAGCGTCACCGATACGGTCGGCGGGCTGATCAGCGGCGCCGGCAATTACTGGGACGCCGCACGGCAGAATGGCGCGCTGCGCAAGGAAAATCAGGCGCTCCGCCGCCAGTCGATCCAGGCCCGTGCGATCTTCCAGGAAAATGCCCAGCTGAAGGCCGCGCTGGCGCTTCGCGAGCGGACCGTGGTCGCAGTCGCGAGCGGCCGGATCGTCGGCTCGAGCCTCGAGAGCGAGCGGCGCTTCGCGGTCATCTCGGCCGGGAGCGGTGACGGGGTGGCGGTCGGCATGCCGGTCCGCGCCGCGGCCGGGCTGATCGGCCGGGTGGTCGACGCCGGGCGCCTCGCCTCGCGCGTGCTCCTGGTCTCGGACCGGGCCAACATCGTGCCCTCGCGCCTGCTTCGCGGCAATCTCCCGGTGATCGCGACCGGGCGCGGCGACGGCACCATCGACGTCCGTCCGCTCGAGGTCGGCCGCAATCCTTTCCGCCCGGGCGACATCATCGTCACTTCGGGCACCGGCGGCCTCTATCCGCCCAACGTTCCGGTCGCGCGGGTCCTCCGCCTCGACGACGATGGCGCGATCGCCATTCCGATGGCCGATCCCGCCAATGTCAGCTTCGCCGTGGTCGAGCGCGCCTATGAGGAAGCGGCGCTGCCCGAGACCGCCCCGGCGGCGGAGGCGGAGCGCTAGACGATGGTCCGTTCCGCGCTTGGCCGGCCCAATCCGCTCGACCGTCGGCCGATGCGGATGGCGCGCGGCCTGCCCGCCATCTCGGTGGCGCTGGCCTCGCTGCTGCCGCTGCTGCCGATCGTCGCCGAAGTCGGCTGGATGCCCGAGACGGGCTTTCTCCTCCTGCTTGCCTGGCGCCTGCTTCGCGGCGACGTCATCCCGGCCTGGTGGGCAGCGCCGCTCGGGCTGTGGAACGACCTCGTGCTCGGTCTCCCGATCGGCCTCTCGGTCGCGACCTGGACGGCGGCGATGATCATCATCGACCTCCTCGACCGGCGCACCATGTGGCGCGACTATTGGCTGGAGTGGCTGATCGCGGCGGCGCTGGTCACCCTGGCCGCGCTGGCGCGGCGCGAGGTCGATGCCGCCATGGGCGCGCGCTACGACCTCGTCGTGATCCTCCCCGCCATCGCCATCTCGGTCCTCGCCTTCCCCATCGCCGCCTGGACCGCGAGCCGGCTCGACCGCTGGAGGCTGGGGCTGTGAACCGCTTCACCAAGGTCCAGGCCGATCTCGTCTTCTCGCGCCGGATGCTGGTCGTCGGCGGCGCCCAGATCGCCATCGCCGGGACGCTGGTCGGCCGGATGGGCTGGCTCGCGATCAAGGAGAATGAGAAATATAACCTCCTCAGCGAGGACAATCGCGTCCAGCTGATCATCGTGCCGCCGCGGCGCGGCTGGATCGTCGACCGCGCGGGCAAGCCGATCGCGATCAACCGCAGCGACTTTCGCGTCGACATCATTCCCGAGCAGGTGACCGACAAGGACAGGACGGTCACCTTGCTGACCGAACTGCTCGCGCTCGAGCCCGACGAGGTCGACCGGATCCGTCGCGAGCTGGCGACCGCGCGCACCTACCAGCCGGTGCAGGTCGCCGAGAACGTCCCCTACGAGCGCTATGCCGCCATCACCGTGCGGCTGCCCGAGCTGCCCGGTGTCCAGGCCTCGCGCGGCTTCTCGCGTTATTATCCGACCGGCCCCGCCGTCGCGCATCTCGTCGGCTATGTCGGAACGCCCTCGGCCGAGGATTACAAGAAGAACAAGGACCCGCTGTTCCTCACCCCCGGCTTCAAGATCGGCAAGCAGGGTCTTGAAAAGGTGCTCGAACCCAATCTTCGCGGCGAGCCCGGCGGACAGCGGATCGAAGTCACCGCCGGCGGCCGGCTGGTCAAGGAGCTCGACCCCAAGCCCGATCGCAGCGGCGAGGCGGTCCAGCTTACCATCGATGCCGGGCTGCAGGACTTTGCGGCGCGGCGGATGGGCGAGGAATCGGGCGCGCTGGTCGCGCTCGACGTCGACAGCGGCGACATCCTCGCCTTCGTGTCGATGCCCGCCTTCGACCCCAACAGCTTCTCGAGCGGGATCGGCCGCACCGAGTGGAAGATGCTGTCGGAGAACGACCACCTGCCCTTGCTCAACAAGGTCGCGCAGGGGCTCTATCCGTCGGGATCGACGATCAAGCCGGCAATGGCGCTGGCCTTCCTCAAGCAGGGCGTCGATCCGCGCCAGCGGGTCCATTGCCCGGGCGGGCTCCGGGTCGGCAACCGCTACTTCCGCTGCGACGCCGTCCATGGTTCGATGGACATGCACTCGGCGGTCGAGCGCAGCTGCAACACCTATTTCTGGGCGATGGGCCTGCGCACCGATCCGCAGCTGACGACCGAAATGGTCAATATCCTCGGCTACGGCCAGGAATTCGACCTGCCGCTGACGACGCAGCGTTTCGGCACCATGCCCAATCCCGAGTGGCTGATGCGCAAGTACAAGCGCAAGTGGCAGGGCTTCGATTCGGCCAACACCTCGATCGGTCAGGGCTATGTGCTGATCAATCCGCTGCAGCTGGCGGTGATGCCGGCGCGCCTCGCCTCGGGCAAGCTGGTCCAGCCACGGCTGCTGATGAATGCGCCGAGGAAGCCCGCCGAGCCAGTCGGCGCCGACCCCGAGCAGCTGGCGATTATCCGCAGCGCGATGGCCGCCGTGGTCAACGGTCGCGGCACCGCGGTCGCCTCCAAGCTTCCGCTCGACGGGGTCCAGATGGCCGGCAAGACGGGCACCGCGCAGGTCTTTCGGCTGACCGAGCGCGGGGTCGCCAACAGCAACTGGAAGCTTCGCGACCACGCCCTGTTCATCGCCTTCGCGCCGGCCGACAAGCCGCGCTACGCGATCGGCTGCATCATCGAGCATGGCGGCTTCGGCGCCGCCACCGCGGCCCCCATCGTGCGTGACACGATGACCTATCTGTTCGACCAGCAGAAGGCCTGGGCCGCGCTCGAGCCGCTCGAGAAGAGCTGGGGCGGAACGCTTGCCGAGCGCACTGCCCGGCAGGCCGAGATGATCCGCGCCGTCGCCGCCGCGCAGAAGGCCAGCGCATGATCTCGAGCGCGATCATCCCCCAGCCCCTCGCCCGCCTGCCCTGGCGGCTGATCTTCCTGATCAGCGGGATCGGCCTGTTCGGGCTCATCAACCTCTATTCGGCGGCCGGTGGCTCGATCGAGCCGTGGGCGCTGCGCCAGGGCATGGCCTTCGGCGTCTTCATGACCCTGGCGGTCGCGCTGTCGAACGTCCGCGAGCAGCGAATCAAGCAGCTCACCATCCCCATCTACATCGCGATCGTGATCATGCTGGTGCTGGTCGACATGCTCGGCTTCGTCGGCAAGGGCGCACAGCGCTGGCTCGACCTCGGCTTCATCCGCCTCCAGCCGTCCGAATTCATGAAGCCGGCGATCGCGCTGATGCTGGCGCGTTTCTACGACCTCCTGCCCGCGGGCGACATGCGGTCGCTGCGCGCGATCTGGCCCGCGGCGGCGCTGATCGGGGTGCCGGCGGGGCTCGTCATCCTCCAGCCCGACCTCGGCACCGGGCTGATGGTCGTTTTCGCCGGCGTGACGGTGATGTTCCTGGCGGGCGTGCCCTTGCGGTGGTTCCTGATCCCCGGGACCCTCGTCGCGGCCTCTATCCCGGTCATCTACGAGTTCCTGCTCCACGACTATCAGCGCAAGCGGATCGACATCTTCCTCGACCCCGAAAGCGATCTTCGCGGCGCGGGCTATCACATCACCCAGAGCAAGATCGCGATCGGTTCGGGCGGGCTGTTCGGCAAGGGCTACCTCCAGGGCAGCCAGAGCCACCTCCAGTATCTGCCCGAGGGCCATACCGACTTCGCCTTCGCCACCCTCGCCGAGGAATGGGGCATGTTCGGCGGCACGATCGTGATCATTGCCTACCTGCTGGTGATCCGCTGGTGCCTCAACGTCGCCGCCAATGCGACCACCCGCTTCGCCCGCCTCGCCTGCGCCGGCCTCACCACCGTGCTCTTCAGCTATTTCGCGATCAACCTCCTGATGGTGATGGGCCTCGCCCCCGTGGTGGGCATTCCCCTGCCCCTCATCAGCTACGGCGGATCGGCGGTGATGACCGTGATGATCTGCCTTGGCCTGCTGATGAGCTTCGAGCGGCAGCAAAGAACTCGCTCGACCTTGAGTTAAAGGGGTTGCGCGGTCCGCGAGCCACCGCTAAAGGCCCGACCGCGCCCCCGCTTCAACGAGGCGGCCGAGCGCTTTGCCTCACGGCATGGACGCATAGCTCAGTTGGTAGAGCAGCTGACTCTTAATCAGCGGGTCCTAGGTTCGAGCCCTAGTGCGTCCACCATTCTTCCCTTCGACATCATGCAAGATCTGACCGCGTCAGCGGGTGCTGTTGCCGTGCGCTGGGATGACACGGGTCAATGTTCCGGGTTGCCTTGGACGCCCAAGCATGAAAGCGGGAACGCCCACCGGTAATCAAACGGGATCTGGCGCAAGCAATGAAGCTCAATCGTGACGACGGCCTCGAGGCCAAACCGAGCCTCGGCATCATCGTCGGCGTCGTCGCCGCTTTGGTCTTCTTCCTCATCACGGGCACGCTCACCTACCAGAATATCCAGGCGGTCCGCGCCGAGACCGAGCGTGTCACCAGGACCCACGAAGTCATCACCGGGCTGGGCGACCTCCTCTCGGCGATGCAGGACGCCGAGACCGGACAGCGCGGCTACCTGCTGACCGGCAACGATAGCTATCTCGAGCCCTATCGCGACGCCGAGACGCGGGCGATGGCGACGCTGCGCTCGCTCGAACAGCTCGAGCGCGGCGATGCAACGCAGATGGCCAATCTCCGCCAGCTCCGGCCGCGGCTCGAAGCCAAGCTCGCCGACCTTGCGCGCTCGATCGTCGTCCGCCGCTCGCAGGGCCTTCCGGCCGCGCTCGCGATCATCAGCACCGATCGCGACAAGGCGCAGATGGACATGATCCGCGGGCAGATCGCGCAGCTCCGGACCGACGAGCGGCAGACCCGCGAGGCGCGGCTCGCCGAGCGCGACGCGGCGTTTGCGACCGCGACCTTCAGCGCGATACTCGCCGGCCTGCTCGGCGTCATCCTGACCCTTGCGATCGGCTTCCTCACGCATCGCAGCGCGATCGCGCGGCAGCGCCAGCAATGGCTCCAGGCCGGCGAGGTCGGGCTCGGCCAGGCCATGCTCGGCGACAAGAGCGTCAAGGAGCTGAGCGGCGACATCCTCGACTATCTGACCAATTATGTCGGGGCGCAGGCCAGCGTCCTGTTCAAGGGCGAGCATGGCTCGTTCGAGCGGATGGCCATGCTCGGCGTGCCGCAGGAAGCCAAGGTGCCGACCACCTTCAAGCTCAAGGAAGGGATGCTCGGCCGGGTCGCCGCCGAGGACAAGGCGATGGTCCTCGACGAGGTGCCCGAGGGCTATCTGTCGATCGGGTCGGCGCTCGGCAGCGACCGTCCGCGCCATCTCGTCATCGCGCCGCTGCGCGCCGACGGGCGGGTCAATGCCGTGGTCGAGCTCGGTTTCCTGAAAGATGTCGATGTGGGCGTGCTCGACCTCCTCGACCAGATCAGCGCGCCGGCGGGTATCGCGCTTCGTTCGGCGAAATACCGGACCGAGCTCCAGACCCTGCTCGAGGAAACCCAGCGCCAGTCGGAAGAGCTGCAGGTCCAGAGCGAGGAGCTCAAGGTCTCGAACGAGGAACTCGAGGAGCAAGGGAGGGCGCTGAAGGAATCGGCGGTCCGGCTCGAGCAACAGCAGGTCGAACTGGAGCAGACCAATTCGCAGCTCGAGGAGCAGTCGCAATTGCTCGAGCGGCAGCGCGACGACCTTGCCCGGTCGAGCGCGGCGGTCGAGCTGAAGGCCCGCGAGCTCGAGCAGGCGAGCCAGTACAAGTCCGACTTCCTCGCCAACATGAGCCACGAATTGCGCACGCCGCTCAATTCGCTGCTGATCCTTTCGAAGCTCCTCGGCGACAATCCGATGGGGAATCTTACCGAGGAGCAGGAGCAATATGCGCGGACGATCCAGGCCTCGGGCAATGATCTCCTCAACCTCATCAACGACATCCTCGACCTTTCCAAGATTGAGGCCGGGCACGTCGACGTGCGCGCCGAGGAGCTGTCGCTGTCGCGGCTGGTGAAGGACCTTCAGCGGACCTTCGACCCGATCGCGGCGCAGAAGGACCTGCCATTCGAGATCGAGCTCGCCGAGGACGCGCCCAGAGGCATCGTGACCGATCGCCAGCGACTCGAGCAGATCCTCAAGAACCTTCTCGCCAACGCCTTCAAGTTCACCGAGGAAGGCAGGGTCGCGCTGACGATCGCGCCTGCGGCCGACAATCGGCTCGCGCTTACGGTATCGGACACGGGCATCGGCATCGCGCCCGAGCAACAGCAGGCGATCTTCGAGGCGTTCCGCCAGGCCGATGGCGCCATCAATCGCAAGTTCGGCGGGACCGGGCTCGGGCTCTCCATTTCGCGCGAACTGGCCCGGCTGCTCGGCGGGGCGATCACGCTCGAGAGCACGCCCGGCGAAGGCAGCCGCTTCACCGTCACCATTCCGCTCGAATATGATCCGGCGCTGGTCCCGGCCCGCGCCGAGCCGCGGGCGGCCTCGCCCTCCCCCACGGCGTCGCTCGCCATGCCGGTGAAGCGGTCGCCCAAGAAGCGCGCCGTCCGCGCCGCGCCGCTCGACGATGATCGCGACAAGCTCGCCGGCGCCCGCCGGGTGCTGCTGATCGTCGAGGACGACCGGACCTTCGCGGGAATTGTCCGCGACATCGCGCGCGAGGCGTCTTTCCAGACCCTGGTCGCGGGAACCGCCGAGGAAGCGCTCGAGCTTGCCCGCGAGCACAAGCCGAGCGCGATCGTGCTCGATCTCGGCCTTCCCGACCAGTCGGGCCTTGCCGTGCTCGACCGACTGAAGCGCGAGGACGCGACGCGGCACATCCCGATCCACGTCATCTCGGCGAGCGACCAGACGCAGACGGCCTTCTCGCTTGGCGCGATGGGCTATCTGGTGAAGCCGGTGAAGCGCGAGGATCTCGCGCACGCGCTGGAGACGCTCGAGGCGCAGCTGACCCGGACGATGCGCCGCGTGCTCATCGTCGAGGACGACCCGCTCCAGCGCGAGGCGGTGGGCAAGCTGCTGGCGGGACCGGAGATCGAGACCGTCGGGGTCGGCACCGCCGCCGAATGCCTCGAGCTGTTGAGCGAGCAGACCTTCGACTGCATGGTCCTCGACCTCACCCTCCCCGACGCCTCGGGCTATTCCCTGCTCGAGACGCTGAGCGACGACGGCGAGCACAGCTTCCCGCCGGTGATCGTCTATACCGGTCACGACCTCAGCCAGGAGGACGAGCAACGGCTGCGCCGCTATTCGAGCTCGATCATCATCAAGGGCGCGAAATCGCCCGAGCGACTGCTCGACGAGGTGACGCTCTTCCTCCACCAGGTGGTGTCCGAGCTTCCGCCCGAGCAGCAGAAGATGATCCAGCAGGCGCGGCATCGCGATGCCTTGCTCGAGGGCCGGACGATCCTCGTCGTCGAGGACGACGTCCGGAACGTCTATTCGCTGACCAACATCCTCGAGCCGCGCGGGGCCAAGGTGAAGATCGCCCGCAACGGGCAGGAAGCGCTCGACGCGCTTGCCAAGGCCGACGCCGGTTCGCCGATCGATCTCGTCCTGATGGACGTCATGATGCCCGTGATGGACGGGCTCGAGGCGACCCGGAAGATCCGGCAGGAGCGCAGCTGGGACAAGCTTCCGATCATCATGCTGACCGCCAAGGCGATGCCCGACGACCAGGAAAAATGCCTCGCGGCGGGCGCGAACGACTATATGGCGAAGCCGCTCGACGTCGATAAATTGCTGTCGCTGGTCCGGGTCTGGATGCCGCGATGAAGCATGATCCGGCCGAGCCGGTCGAGGACATCGAGATCCAGCTTCTGCTCGACGCGCTGTACCTCCGCTATCATTACGACTTTCGCCATTATGCCCGGGCGTCGATCAAGCGCCGGTTGCGGCAGGCGTGCGAGCAGCTTGGCTTTCCGACCATCTCGGCGATGCAAGAGGCGCTGCTACATCGCGAGGAACTGATCGGGCGGCTGCTCGACTATCTGACGGTGCAGGTGAGCGAGATGTTTCGCGATCCCGGCTATTTCCGCGCGATCCGCGAGAAGGTCGTGCCGCATCTTCGCACCTATCCCAGCCTGAAGCTGTGGATCGCGGGATGCAGCCACGGCGAGGAAGTCTACAGCTTCGCCATCCTGCTCCACGAGGAAGGGCTTCTCGACCGGACGCTCATCTACGCGACCGACATCAATCCGGGCGCGATCGAGGCGGCGCAGAGCGGGATCTATTCGCTCGACCGGATCGCGGCCTTTACCCGCAATCACCAGCGTTCGGGCGGCAAGTCGTCGCTCGCCGATTATTATGCCACCGCCTACGGACGGGCGGTGTTCGACAAGAAGCTGCGCGCGCAGGTGGTCTTCTCCGACCATAGCCTCGTGACCGACGAAGTCTTCGCCGAGTGCCAGTTCGTTTCCTGCCGCAACGTCATGATCTATTTCGATCGGCCGCTTCAGGACCGAGCGGTCGGGCTGTTCAGGGATTCGCTCAGCCGGCGCGGTTTCCTCGGCCTTGGCTCGAAGGAGACGCTGCGCTTCTCCGACCATGCGGACGCCTTCACGGAGTTCGTCCGCGAAGAGAAAATCTACCAGCGGAGCGACAAGTGACCGCAACCGCGCCTTCGGCCGTCGTGATCGGCGCGTCGGCGGGCGCGGTCCAGGCGCTGTCCGAAATCCTTCCCCGCCTGCCGGTCGATTTTGCCCTGCCGATCCTGATCGTGGTCCATGTGCCGGCCGCCCCGTCCGGCCTCACCACCCTGTTTGCGGCCAAATGCGCGGTCCCGGTGGTCGAGCCCGACGACAAGGAAAAGATCGCGCCCGGCACCGTTTATTTCGCTCCGCCGGCCTATCACCTGCTGGTCGAGAGCGACGGAAGCATCGCGCTGTCGGCGGACGAGCCGGTGCTCTTCTCGCGGCCGTCTATCGATGTCCTGTTCGAAAGCGCGGCCGATCATTTCGGGCCGAGTCTTCTCGCGATCGTGCTGACCGGCGCCAATGAAGACGGCGCCCGCGGCGCGGCGGCGGTGGAGGCGGCGGGTGGCTCGGTCATCGTCGAGGATCCCGCCACCGCCTTCGTTTCGACCATGCCGGCGGCCGCCCTTGCCCGCTGCTCCGCGGCCCGGGCGCTATCGCTCGACGCCATCTGCGACTACCTGCTCACATCTGGAAGCCGATGATCGACCCGACCGCCCCCATTCCGTTGCTGATCGTCGACGACCTCGACGAGAACCTCCTCGCGCTCGAGGCGCTGCTGCGGTCGGACGATATCCGTTTCCTGCGCGCGCGCTCGGGCGAGGAAGCGCTCGAACTGCTGCTCGCCAATGATGTCGCACTGGCGCTGCTCGACGTGCAGATGCCCGGCATGGACGGCTTCGAACTGGCCGAGTTCATGCGCGGCAACGAGCGGTCCCGGCGCGTTCCCATCATCTTCGTGACCGCCGGTAGCGGCGACACGCACCGGCGCTTCCGCGGCTATGAAGCGGGCGCCGTCGACTTTATCCAGAAGCCGATCGAGCCCGACGTTCTGCGCGGCAAGGTCAGCGTCTTCGTCGACCTCTATCGCCAGCGTCAGGCGCTCGCCCATGCCGCCGACCATCTCGAGGAGCAGGTCCGCGCGCGAACCGGCGAACTTGAGGAGGCGCTGACGCGACTGAAGGCCGAGGTCGCCGATCGCGAACGCGCCGAGGAATCGCTTCGCCAGAGCCAGAAGATGGAAGCCGTCGGACAGCTCACGGGCGGCATCGCGCACGACTTCAACAACATGCTGACGGGCATCATCGGGTCATTGGACATGATGCGCCGGCGGATTGCAGAGGACCGCTTCGACGGGCTCCAGCGCTATCTCGACACCGCGCTTGGCTCGGCCGAGCGGGCGGCCTCATTGACCCACCGGCTGCTCGCCTTCTCGCGCCGCCAGCCGCTCGATCCCAAGCCGATCGCGGTGAACGAGCTCATCACCAATGTCGCGCAGCTCGTGACCCATGCCCTGCCCGAGACGGTGCGCCTCAAGGTCGACTGCGACGCCGATCTTCCCCATGCGCTGGCCGACGCCAACCAGCTCGAGAATGCGATCCTGAACCTTGCGGTGAATGCGCGCGACGCCATGCCCGAGGGCGGCGATCTCAGTATCGAAGCGCGCGCGGAGCCGGCCGAGGGCAGCGCGGGCGAGCATGTCGTCATCTCGGTGTCGGACACCGGCACGGGCATTCCGCCCGAGACGCTTGCAAAAGTGTTCGACCCCTTCTTCACGACCAAGCCCGCTGGCCAGGGCACCGGCCTAGGGCTGTCGATGGTCTATGGTTTTGCGCAGCAGAGCGGCGGCAGCGCACGGATCGAGAGCCATGTCGGGCGCGGGACGACGGTGCGTCTCTACCTGCCCGCCACCCGCGAAGATCTGTCGGCGCCGGCGCCGACGCCAGCACCGGTGCGCCGCGGGGCGGGCGAACGGGTGCTGATCGTCGAGGACGAGGACGCGGTCCGGATGCTGGTGCGCGAGGTGCTCCAGGAACTGGATTATGAGGCGATCGAGATCGGGGATCCGGCCGCGGCGCTCGACCATCTCGGCTCGGGCGAGCGGCTGGATCTCATGATCTCGGACATCGGAATGCCCGGGATCAACGGGCGCGATCTTGCCGACCAGGCCCGCAAGCACCGACCCGACCTGCCGATCCTCTTCATCACCGGCTATGCCGAGCATGCGACCACGCTGACCGAATTCCTCGGACCGGGCATGTCGCTCATCACCAAGCCCTTTTCGCTCGAAACGCTGGCGGCGAAGATCAGCGCGCTGGTGTCGAAGGCAGACGCGCCGGTCGACGATCAGTAGACGACGGTGATCACCACCGTGTCGGTGTAGGTCCCGCTTGCGACCCACTGACCGGCCGGCAGGCGTCCGTAGACGGGCACGCTCGTACTGAAGAGGAGGAGGCCGTTGAGCGGCGCCGAGAGCGTGCTGGTGCCGCTGCTTCCGTCGCCGAAGATCCGGGTCCGCGCGGCGTCGGCGTACAGATTGTACGCCAGGGTCGCCCCGCTTCGCGACAGGCGCCGCTCGAGGACATTGCCCGAGCCTCCCGCGCTGGCACGGATGTCGACCGTTCCGAACAGCGAGACCACGCCCGTGCAATCGACCTGCACCGCGCCCGTCGCATCGCGCGCGCTGGCCGAGACGGGGTCGTAGGTGCCGAAGCTGACGGCGGTGGTGGAGGCGGTGCAACTGCACAAGGTGCAGGCCGTGGCCGGTGTCGCGAGGGAGGCGAGGCCGAGCGCGAGAAGGATGGTGGCGGCTCTCATCGGGGTGGCTCCGTCTTGCTCGTGAGGGGGATGCATCGGATCGGCGCCTGCGTGTCCGGACGGAGCTCGGCACTGCAGCGAACGGTCTCGCCGAGGATGAGCATACGCCCGCCGGTCGTTCCGCCGGGGAGGAAAACCTCCCCGCCGTTCCCGGTCGGACCGACGTTCGCGCCATCCATCGTCACCGCAAGACCGGGCGGCAGCGGCCTTCCCGCCTCGTCGATCAGCCGCAAGGTACGCGGCGACGCGGCTTCGCTCGTCCCGAACGAAAGGCGTGCGACCTGCCGGTAGCCCGGCACCACCATCGCCTCGTCGCTGTCGATTGCGACCTCGGGCGGGAGCATGGCCGGATCGATCCCGATCCGATTGGCGCTGTAGGGCCGAAGGTCGGAAAGGAGGATTTGCCGACCCTCGCCCGCGAGGGATGTAAGGCGCCGCCCCTCCTGGAAAAGCGCGATCGGCGCGTCGCCTGCGACCTCAACCAATGCCAGTCCGTCCTGCAGCCGCGCGGTTCCGACCAGCCGGCCATCGACCGCAATGACGCCGCCACGGGCAGTGGCGCGCCAGTCGAGGCCGGCATTCCCGATGCTCGCCGCGAATTCGACCTCGCCAGTGGGGCCCCGGGCGAGGAGGAAGC
The DNA here is from genome assembly GCF_058313385.1 of Sphingomonas sp. SP2. Classification (NCBI taxonomy): domain Bacteria; kingdom Pseudomonadati; phylum Pseudomonadota; class Alphaproteobacteria; order Sphingomonadales; family Sphingomonadaceae; genus Sphingomonas; species Sphingomonas sp. SP2. The sequence continues at coordinate 194,499 of NZ_JBZFLD010000002.1, forward strand.
CGTCGACACGCGAGCGCCCGTTCCAATGGCTTGCGGCGACGCCGAAGGTCTGGTCGCCGCCCTCCTCGCCTTGCTGCTGGAAGGCGGCAGTGACGATGTTTCGCTCGACCGCCACCGACGCGCTCCGGCGGGGTCCGAGTGCTCGGCTGACCGAAAGGAAGAAGCCGCCGTCGCTGTCCCTGCCGAGGTCCGGACGAAGGCTGGCGAGAAGATTAAACCCGGCCAACGTGGCGGAATAGCCGAGGAGCGCGAGGCGATAGCGCGTGTCGGCGGACAGGCGCGCGTCGATATAGCTTGCGCGAAGTTCGCCCGCGGACCCGAGCGACAGCGACCCCGCAAGCGTCAGTTCGTGGCGGGCGCTGCCCGGTCGCGGAAGGCCGATCTCGCCATAGTTGCGGCTCGCCCGTTCATAGCTTGCGGTCAGCGAGAAGCCCGGGCCGATGCGCTGCGCCTGCACGCGCCAGGAAGTGCCCTGCTCACCCTCACTGGTCGAGACGGCACCGCTGAGCCCGACCTCGAACAGGCGCGGCACGAGGAGGTCGAGGCTTGCGCCGCCGAGCAGGGTCGAGCCGCTCGCCTCGCCGCGCCCGCCAAGCGTCAGCCATGGCGTCAGCCCGCGGCGCGCGCGGGCGGCGACGAAGCCCTCGCCATAAGCGAAGCTGCGGACGCCGAAATCCTGCCGGAGAAACCCCGCTGCGAGCGAGAAATCCAGGAGACCCGGCCTCAGCAACCGTTCGCTGTTGTAAATGGACTGACGCCATTGCCGCACCGCGCCGGTGGCATCGCGCAGGGCAAGCGTCACTTCGCCAGCCCCGTTGATCGACGGGGGTGCCTCGATCTGGAACGGTCCAGCGGCAATCTCGACCTGCTGCCGCCCGGCCGCGCTCAGCAATTCCACCGCCGAAGGGACGAGCGCATCGCCCTCGAGCAAGGGCGCCGGCGCGATGGGATCGGTGGGATCGAGCGTGAAGTCGGTACCGAGCCAGAGACCGGCAAAGCGCGCTGCCCTTCCGCTCTCGCCCACGCGCGTTTCGGCATCGCCGACAATCATCCGCACGCGCTGTCCGGGCCAGTCGCGGTGGAAGCGCGTCTCGAGCCGCACCGGACGAAGATCGCCCGGACGGAGCAGCGCCGCGGTCGAAGCGACTCCCCATGCGCCCGACAGGCCGAGATCGAAAAGGCCGCCGAGCCGGGCTTCTTTTCCAGTGCCTGCAAGCGTCAGGTCGTAGCCAAGGATGGCGGCGGGGACGATCGGGCTCAGCGGTGGCGGACCCGTTCCCGCCGGGCGGGCGTAGCGGGTGCCGCGGAAGGCCGTTGCGGGCGCGGCAAGGCGCAGTTCCTCGCCGTCGAGATCGCCGACGAGGGTTAGTCCCGGCACGGCGGCGACCCGGACGAATTCCTCGCCATCGAGCGCGAAGACGGCGGCCGGCGGGATCCGCAGGCCGAGCTTCACGAGACTATCGCGGAGGATGAACAGGCCGTCCCTGGAAGCGCCGGCCAGTGTCGGTTCATCGAGGCGAAGGCCATTCAGCGTGAGCGAGTAAGGACGGACCGCGGCGCCGCCGAGCGCGAGCGTTTCGTCCTCACTTCGGCCGATGACGCTGGCAAGGGATGGCGGCGCGCCCGCGGCGAACAGCATCGCGGCCGTGACGCAGGCACGGGCGACGATGACGGCAGCGCGCGAGGCATAGGGCGTCACGGACCGGACGCCGGCTCAGTCGCGCGACCGTTCGACCGGGTGGCGCTGGCCCGCGCCGTCGACGATCTCGATGCTGCGGATGTCCCCTGCGGCGAGGTCACCGGAAAGCGATCGGCTCGATCCGGCCAAAAGGTATAGGGAGCGGTCGAGCGTGATCGGCCCCGCGCCGGCGCGACCGATCACCAGCCGCGCAACGAGAATACTCGCGCTGCCGTCGTTGCGGAGGCGCGGCGCTCCGTCCGGTCCCGATGACCAGCGGACGAGCGGCCGCGCGGTCTTTGGCGTGCGAAGGACCGGGAGGCTGAGGCGCAGCAAGGTGCGCATGGTGCCGGGCATCGGCTCGCCCTCGGGCAATTCGTCGACGATCAGCCGAAAGCTGTCTTCGCCCGCACCGCTCGGCGGCGGCAGGCTGCAGCGCACCAACCTCTTCTGCTGCGGCGAGAGGGTCAGGATCGCGGGGTTGAGCCCTATTCCGGCAGGCTCGAGAATGTCCGAGCCGTTCGGGTCCTGCCGCCAGCGAAAGCCGCGAACCTGGACCGAAACCGGTTTCTCCCCCTGGTTGCTGACGTTCAGTGCGCAGAAGCTCGACGCGGGCGCGACCATGATCCGGATGGGGACGACGGCGATGCGTCCCGCTGCGGCCGGCGTGGAGAGCGCAACGCCCGCGAGGACCATGATCGCAAGCCACCGCCCGGGGCCGAGGCGCTTTCCCGGCATGGCTAGTAGGTGACCGTGACGATGACGGTGTCGGAATAATTCCCGGCCGGGAGATTCTGCTGGGCTGCGATCTGGCCATAGACGGTCAGCACCGACGGGGAGGCGGTGGCGGTGATCGCGGCGGGTGTGTTGACCCCGGCGGTATTGCCCCAGTTGGTGGTCCGCGCGGAATCGCTGAACAGGCTGTAGCTCAGGCGATTGGCCGCGTTGCTCATCTGGCGCGTGGTCACCGTCGCACCCGCCGCCGAGCCCGCGTCGAGGCCGACGGTGAAGCTCGTCCCCGTGGTGCAGGTCACGGTGATGCTGCTGGTCGCGTTGGTCGGACTGGCGCTGACCGGATCGTAATTGCCGAAGGCCAGGGCCGAGGCGCTGACAAGGCAGCTGTTCTGGACCGTCGCCGAGACGTTCATCGTCGTCGTCGCGGTCCCGGCCTGCGCCGCATCGGCGGCACACATCAGGACCGTGAAGACCGCCGGCGCGAGAAGCTTGTTAATTCGCATGTTGACCGCCCTTCGACAGCGCCAATTGAACGGCGCCGCCTAACGGTGGTCTAAGCAAAGGTCCGAAGCGGACCGATCGCGGCCCGCGTCAGTGGGTCAGGTCAGGCGAGCTTGATCTCGCGCAGCCGCTCCATGAGATAGTCGTGGCTGCTGATCGGCGGCCACTTCGGCTCCTCCCCCGCCGGCACCGTGCCGGGCAGCGCCTCGATCATGAAATCGGGGCGGAAATGGAGGAAGAAAGGCATCGAATAGCGGGCGTTGCTGGCCCGGTCGGGGGTCGGATTGACCACCCGGTGCGGAGTTGAGCGCAGCTTGCCGTTGGTCAGCCGCTGCAGCATGTCGCCGATGTTGATGACGAGTTCGCCGGGCTTCGGCGAAACCGGGATCCAGCGCCCGTCGCGGGTCTTGAGCTCAAGCCCCGCTTCCTCGGCGCCGAGCAGCAGGGTGATGGTGTTGATGTCCTCGTGCGCGCCGGCGCGGATATGCTCGCCGGTCGCTTCCTGCTGCGGGGGATAGTGGAGCAGGCGGAGCACCGAATTGCCGTCGCGGACGGTGTCGGTGAAATAATCCTCGTCGATCCCGAGATAGCGGGCGATCGCCTTCAGCACCGTGACGCCCGTGCGGTCGAAGGTGTCGTAGAGCTCGAGGAAGGTTTCCTTGAAGCCCGGCACTTCGTCCGGCCAGACATTGTCGGCCATGACGTCGCGGAAGCTGTGCCCCGGGGTCAGCTCGCGCCCGACATGCCAGAATTCCTTGAGGTCGTGCGCCTTGGCGCCCTTGGCGGTCTCGATCCCGAACGGCGTGTAGCCGCGCGCGCCGCCGCTTCCGAGCGCGTAGCGGCGCTTCACCACCTCCGGCAGCGCGAAGAAGGCCCTGGCCTTCTCCTCGGCGCGCGCGATCAGCTCGTCCGGGATGCCGTGGTCGGCGAGGACGGCGAAGCCATATTCCTCGAAGCTCCGCCCGAGCTTGCGGGCAAAGGCATCCTGATCGCGGTCAGCCTCGGTCAGCGAAACGGAGGCGATGTTGTCGGCGGCGAAAGTCTCGGTGGTCATGCGGGCGCCTTAATCCGCTCGGCGCCCGCTCGCAAATGATTGAGATCAATCGGTCCTAGGGCAGCATGATCCCGGCGAGCGCGGCGCTCATCAGATTGGCGAGGCTGCCCGCCAGCAGGGCCTTGAGGCCGAGGCGGGCGATCACCGGGCGCTGGTTGGGCGCGAGCCCGCCGGTCACCGCCATCTGGATCGCGATCGACGAGAAATTGGCAAAGCCGCACAGGGCGAAGGTGACGATCGCCCGGCTCCGGTCGGTCAGCGCGGCGGCCGGACCGGCGGCATTGCCAAGCTCAATGAAGGCAACAAATTCGTTGAGGACGATCTTGGTCCCGAACAGCCCGCCGGCCGTACCCGCCTCGCTCCAGGGAACGCCGATGAGATACATGATCGGCTGGAAGACGAGGCCGACCAGCTGCTGGAAGCTGAGGCCCGCGAAGCCGAGCCGGGCACCAATCCCGCCAAGAATGCCGTTGGCCAGCGCGACAAGCGCGACAAAGGCGAGCACCATCGCGCCGACCGCGACCGCGAGCTTGACCCCGGTCTGTGCGCCCTGGGCGGCGGCCATGATGATGTTGGCGGGCTTCTCGCCTTCCTCGAAGGTCTCGGCGATCTCGATCGTCTCGGCCGGCGGACCGGCTTCGGCGCGCGCTTCGGCATTGGTCGGCGGCGCAAGGTCGCGCGCGTCGGGCATGATGATCTTGGCCATCAGGATGCCGCCCGGCGCCGACATGAAGGCGGCGGCGAGGAGATAGGGCAGATAGGTTTCGCCGAGCAGGCTGGCGTAGGCGGCGAGGATGGTCCCCGCGACCCCCGCCATGCCGACGACCATCAGGGTGAAGAGCTGCGCCGGGGCGAGGCTGGCGAGATAGGGCCGCACCACCAGCGGGCTTTCCGACTGGCCGACGAAGATGTTCGCCGCCGAACCGAGGGCCTCGACCCGGCCGATCCCCGTGATCCAGCCGATCGCGCCGCCGACCCAGCGGACCACGCGCTGCATGATGCCGAGATAGTAGAGGATCGAGACGAGGGCGGCGAAGAAGATGATCACCGGCAGCGCGCCGAGCGCGAAGGTGTTGTAGAGCGCCGGATTCTTGTCCTTGGCACCGAAGAGGAAGGCCGTGCCCTCGCCGGCATAGCCGAGAAGGTTGGAAACGCCGGTCGCCATTCCCTCGATGCCGGCCCGGCCCCACGGCGTGTAGAGCACGAGGAAGGCGATCGCCGCCTGCAGCGCGAAGGCCGCGCCGACGACGCGCAGGCGGATCGCCTTGCGGTCGCTCGAGAAGAGGAATGCGACGAGCAGGATCGCGACGATCCCGATCAGGCCGAACCAGTGACTCATTTCTATTCCCCGCCCCCCGGCGATTACCAGACCATGCCCTGCGTAGCGTTTGCCGCAGCTTCGTCCAGTTTGTTGATGGCGCCCTCGGGCGTGTCGGCGAGCAGCAGCTGCGCGCGGCGCGCCTGCGACAGGAAGCCCGAACCCGCAACATGATCCATGAAGCGGTCGAGGCCGTTCCAGAAGCCGTTGACGTTCAACAGGCAGAAGGGCTTGGCGTGATAGCCGAGCGCATTCCATGTCCAGGCCTCGAACAGTTCGTCGAGCGTGCCGATGCCGCCCGGCAGGCAGACGAAAGCGTCGCACAGCTCGGTCATCTTGGCCTTGCGCTCGTGCATGCCGGCGACCTGATGCAGTTCGGTCAGGCCAAGATGGGCGACTTCCTTGTCGACCAGGGCGGCCGGAATGACGCCATAGACCTTGCCGCCCGACTCCAGCATCGTGTCGGCGATGAGGCCCATCAGGCCGAGCTTGCCCCCGCCGTAGACGAGGTCGATCCCGCGTGCCGCCATCGCCCGGACGAGCGCGACGGCCGCGTCAGCGAAGGCAGCGTCATTGCCGGGCGAGGAGCCGCAATAGACGGCGATGCGGCGGATGGAATTGCTCACAGCTTCACCAGCTCGCTGAGATCGGCGACCGGGCGAGCGCCGAAGTGGCTGATGATCTCGGCCGCAGCAATCCCGCCGGTCATCAGCTGGCGGTCGATCGGGTGACCCTTGCAGCGCGCGGCGAGGAAGCCGGCGGCGAAGAGGTCGCCCGCGCCGGTGGTGTCGACCACCTCGCGAACGCCGATCGCCGGCACTTCGGTCTTCTCGCCATTCTCGAACGCGAGCGCGCCGGCGGGACCGCGGGTGAAGACCAGTGTCCCGACCTGCTTGGACAGGCGCTCGACCGCCGTGTCGAGATCGGGCGCATCGGCCAGCTGAAGGGCTTCGGATTCGTTGGCGAAGATGAGGTCGACGCCCCCGCCCGCGAGCAGTTGCTGGAGCGGCTCCTTGCGGCCCGGGAGGCAAACGCTCTCGCTGAGCGTGAAGGCGACGGTGCGCTGGGCGGCATGGGCGATGTCGATCGCCTTGAACATCGCCTGGCGCGGCAATTCGGGGCCGAACAGATAGCCCTCAAGATAGAGGATCGAGGCGCCGCGGATGGCCGCCTCGTCGACCGCCGCCGGTGGCAGGCAGTGTGCCGCGCCCGGGCAGGTGTTCATGGTCCGCTCGCCATCGGGCGTGACGAGGATCAGGCAACGACCCGTCGGCGGCCCGTCGACCAGCGGCGGAGTAGCGAAGTCGACTCCGAGGGCGCGCATGTCGTGGGTGAAGATGGTGCCGAGCTGGTCGTTGGCGATCTGCCCGACGAAGCCGACCTTCGCGCCCATCGCCGCCGCGCCCGCCATCGAGTTTGCGGCCGATCCGCCGCTCGTCTCGCGGGCGGTGCCCATGGCGTCGTAGAGCGCCAGCGCCTCGTCGGCGCCAAGCAGCTGCATCGCCCCCTTGGGAAGGGCGAATCGTTCAAGGAAGTCGGCGTCGCAGGTCGCGATCACATCGACCAGGGCATCGCCCATGGCGAGGATGTCGAGGCTGGTGGAGGTCACGAGGGCGGGCGGTTAGGGCGTGCGCGCAACAGGGTCAATGTTGCACTTTGATTTCGAGGCGTTACGCCTCCCCGCCCATGACGACTGACACCGCTTCGCCCGCCAAGCTGATCGCGCCCAGCCTGTTCGCGTTCGGCATCTTCTATGGCGGCATGGTCTGCATCGCCGGGGTGCTCGGCAACAAGCAGGTCGGCCTTGGCCCGCTCGCGGTCGAGGCCGGCATCTTCGCCTTCCTCCTGCTGGTGGTGACGAGCTCGTCGGTCGCCGAGCTGCACGGCCGGGCGATCGCCAACAAGCTCGTCATCTGGGGCTTCGTCCCGCTGCTGGTGAGCCTCGTGCTGAGCGAGATCGTCCTCGCCCTCCCCGCCAGCCCCGAGATGGATCCGAAGCGACTCGACGCCTTCACGCTGCTGATGAGCGGCACGCCGCGGATCTGGCTCGGCGGGATCCTCGCCTATGGCATCTCGACGCTTCTCAACGTCACCATCTTCTCGGCGCTGAAGGGCCGCGAGGGCTCGCGGCTGCTGGTCGTCCGCTCGGCGATCGCCTCCGCGCTCAGCCAGGCGGTCGACACGTTGATCTTCGTCACGGTCGCCTTTTACGGCGTCTTCCCGATCGCCACGCTGATGGGCGGCCAGATGCTGGCCAAGATCGTGCTTTCGGTTGTGTTCGTTCCGCCACTCATCGTCCTCTTCGTGAAGCTCGGGCGGCGTTTGGACCGGTAGGTCACTTGAAAATGACGGCTTAATTTGCTGTTAGCGCCCCCGAGTCGCGGGGGTGGCGACTGGCAGCGTTGTTTTTCGACAACAGAGGTTGGGATAGAGGGTGAGGCCGGTCCGGTCGTCACCTCTTTGTCTTAATCTCGCCCTAGCGGCCCCGGTGAACTGCACGAACACACGTCAGTCACTCTTCATCATCGGGGTTCAACACGTGAAAAAGCTACTTCTGCTTTGCACCACCGCAGCGGCCTTCATGCCGACCGCGGCCTTTGCTCAGTCGACCGGTACGGACGCGACCGAGAACAACAAGGAAGCCGAGGCGATCGTCGTCACCGGCACCCGCTCGCGCGGCATCAGCGGCGTGGTCGTCCCCGACGTTCCCAAGACCCGCTCGATCCTGACCAGCGACGTCCTCGCCCGCCAGTCGGAAGGCCAGTCGGTCCTGCAGTCGATCAACCTCATCCCGGGTGTCCAGTACACCAACAACGACCCCTATGGTTCGTCGGGCGGCAACCTCCGCATCCGCGGCTTCCCGGGTAACCGCGTCGCGCTGCTGTTCGACGGCCTGCCGCTGAACGACACCGGCAACTATGCCATCTTTGGCAACCAGCAGATGGACCAGGAAATCATCGACCAGGTGTCGGTGAACCTCGGCACCACCGACGTCGATTCGCCGACCCCGTCGGCCGCCGGCGGCGTCGTCAGCTACCGCACCCGCGTCCCGGGCAAGGAATTCGGTGGCCTGCTGAAGGGCACCATCGGTGAGAACGACTACACCCGCGTGTTCGGCATGATCGAGACCGGCGACATCGCCGGCACCGGCATCCGCGGCTTCATCTCGGGCTCGAACCAGAAGTACGACAAGTTCAAGGGCCCGGGCGAACTGCGCAAGCAGCAGGGCAATGCCCGCCTGTACAAGCCGCTCGGCACCAACGGCGACTTCATCAGCCTCGCCTGGCACTACAACCGCAACCGCAACAACGCGTACAACAACGGCACGGTCGCCGACTATCTGGTCAACCGCGACTTCGACAACATCGAGCAGTGCGCGCGCGACCTTCCGACCACCGGCGTTGCCGATGATGACGGCTCGAGCTCGACCGCGAACTCGAACGTCGTCGGTCTCGCTCCGTCGACCTGCACCAACTATTACAACCTGCGCATCAACCCGTCGAACACGGGCAACTTCCGCGGTGCGATCAAGCTGACCCTGGCTCCGGGCCTGATCTTCACGGCCGACCCGGGCTACCAGCACGTCCTCGCCAACGGCGGCGGCACCGCCACCGTGCGCGAGAACGACGCTCGCCTGCGCGTCGGTTCGACCGCCACCGGCTTCGACCTCAACGGCGACGGCGACACGATCGACATCGTCCGCCTCTATCAGCCGAGCAACACCCGCACGAAGCGCTACACGCTGCTGTCGTCGCTGGTGTACGAGCTGTCGGAAAGCCAGCGCGTCCGTCTCGCCTACACCTTCGACCGCGGCCGTCACCGGCAGACCGGCGAGTTCGGGCGTCTCGAAACCAACGGCGACCCGATCAGCCCGTTCGGCGGCAAGTATAACGACCAAGCCGTCGTCCTTGGCGCCAACGGTGCCGTCCTCCAGAACCGCGACCGTCTTTCGATCGCCCAGCTCCAGCAGCTGAGCTTCGAATATTTCGGCAAGTTCCTGGACAACCGTCTGACTGCCACCGTGGGCATCCGCGCGCCGTGGTTCAAGCGTGAGCTGAACCAGAACTGCTACACGTCGAACGGCACCTTCGTGTTCGGCGGCGCCAGCACCAGCACGGGCGGCGTCAGCGTTACCGCGGGCAACCCCTACTGCACCAGCAACCCGACCCCGATCCTGCCGGGCGCGACCCCGACCAACCCGTTCGCGGGTGCGGGCACGTCCTACTTCCTGCCGTTCGAGCGGACGGTGAAGTACAGCCCGATCCTTCCGTCGGGCGGCGTGTCGTACGACTTCTCGGGCGGCCACAGCCTCTATGCCAGCTACGGCAAGAACTTCTCGTCGCCGTCGACCGACAACCTCTATCGTTCGGTCGTGCTGGATCCGAAGCCGGAAACCACCAACAGCTACGAGTTCGGCTACCGCTATCGCTCGGGCAACCTGCAGGCGCAGCTCGCCAGCTACTATGTCGACTACAAGAACCGCATCGTCACGGCGCAGGATCTCGATCCGGCCAGCCCGACCTTCGGTTCGACCGTCGATCGTAACGTCGGCGATGCCCGTGCCTACGGCTTCGACGGCCAGGTGAGCTTCCGTCCGCTCCGCAACACGACGCTGTACGGCTACCTTTCGTACATCGACTCGAAGATCAAGGAGAACGTCCTTGGTCGCGCGGGCGGCTCGAACTGCATCACCGGCACCACCGACACCGTCGCCAACACCTGCGCCGTCGTCCTGACCAAGGGCGCGCAGTTCGTCGAGACGCCGAAGTGGAGCTGGGGCGGCCGCGTCCAGCAGGACGTCAGCTTCCTGTCGTTCAGCCTGCAGGCCAAGTGGACCGGCAAGCGCTACTCGACCGACGACAATGGTCGCGTCGGCGCGCTCGCCAATGTCGGCAACCTGCCGATCTCGACCAACGGCCGCACCGAGGACTTCTTCCTCGTCGACGGTGACGTCCGCGCCAAGCTCGATGCGCTGCTCCCGGGCCTCTATGCCCGCGCCAGCGTGGTGAACCTGTTCAACAAGTTCTACTTCGCGAACATCAACACCCAGAACAACCTGGCCGGCAACCCGCGCTTCTCGGTCGGTGCTCCGCGCACCTTCCAGGCGACGCTGGGCCTCGACTTCTAAGGTCGACCGACTTCGTTCGAAGGGAGGCGTCGCGGGCAACCGCGGCGCCTCTTTTCTTATGGGGAAAGCTGTGGCATCGGCCCGCCGTGCCCACGGCGACGCGGGCGGGTATGATGTAATGGTAGCCTGTCAGCTTCCCAAGCTGAACGCGCGGGTTCGATTCCCGCTACCCGCTCCAGTCCCGGCGCCCGGCCCTTGCCCCGCGACCGCTTTCGGTTACAGGAGGCCATGCCTGACATCGAAACGATCCTCGACGAACTCGAGACCATTTTCGACGGCTCCGTCCGTAATCTCCGCCGCGCCCTGATCGCTTATGTGCGCGAAGGCATCCGCCCCGAGGCCTCGGCCCGGGCCGACGGCTGCTTTGCCTATCCGGAGCTGCGGATCGATTATGACCCGTCGACCCCGCCGCCCCTCCCCGCCCGCGCCTTCGCCCGGCTGAACCAGCCCGGCATCTATGTCGCGAGCATCGCCCGGCCGGCGCTGTTCCGGGAATATCTCCGCACCCAGCTCGAGCATCTCTGCCGCGACTATGACGTGAAGGTCAGTGTCGGCCGCTCGGCGAGCGAGATCCCCTACCCTTATGTCCTCGACGGGAGCGACGACCTCCAGCTCGGGGGCATCCAGTCGGCCGAGCTCGGGCGCTGGTTCCCGACCACCGAGCTGGTCCATATCGGCGACGAGATCGCCGACGGCGACTGGGACATGTCGCGTCATTCGACCCGGCCGCTGGCGCTCTTCGACGGGCCGCGGACCGACTTCAGCCTCGCCCGGCTGAAGCATTATACCGGAACGCCGACCGAGCATTTCCAGCGCTTCATCCTCTTCACCAACTACGTCCGTTACGTGGACGAGTTCGTGCGCTTCGCCGCGGATGCGCTGCGCGAGGAGGGCAGCCCCTACCAGGCGCTGTCGGTCCCGGGCGGGCGCTACGAGAAGGGCATGCTCGACAATGCCGAGGCGGAGATTGCGTCGGGCTCGTGGCGGCGCTTCCAGATGCCCGCCTATCACCTGATCGGGCCCAATGGCGACGACGGCATCACCCTCGTCAACATCGGCGTGGGGCCGAGCAACGCCAAGACGATCTGCGACCATATCGCGGTGCTTCGTCCTGAGGTGTGGCTGATGATCGGCCATTGCGGAGGCCTGCGCCCGAGTCAGACGATCGGCGACTATGTCCTCGCCCACGCCTATCTGCGCGACGACCATGTGCTGGACGGCATCCTGCCGGTGGAGATTCCGATCCCCGCGATCGCGGAAGTCCAGACGGCGCTGTTCAACGCCGCCGCAAAGGTGACCGGTGAGGAAGAGGAGACGCTCAAGAAACGGCTTCGGACGGGAACGGTCGTGACGACCGACGACCGGAACTGGGAGCTGCGCTACACCGACTCGGCGCTGCGCTTCAATCAGAGCCGCGCGGTCGCCATCGACATGGAGAGCGCCACGGTTTCGGCCCAGGGCTATCGCTTCCGCGTGCCCTACGGGACCTTGCTATGCGTGTCGGACAAGCCGCTGCACGGCGAGCTCAAACTTCCGGGCCAAGCCAACGCTTTCTACGAGCGGGCCATCAGTCAGCATCTGCGGATCGGCATCGAAACCCTGAACCTGCTGCGTGAGGAGGGCGACGCCCTCCACAGCCGCAAGCTCAGGAGTTTCGATGAACCGCCGTTCCGCTAGGGAGCGGGCTTAGCCGCGCTCGCCGGCCGAACGGGCCGGCTGGGCCGGCTGGTTGGTGGCATTGGCCAGCCAGCGGCTGGTCGCGCCACAGCTGCTGGTCGCGGTCACGCTCTGACCGGCCTGGAAGGGCTGGTTGTAGGGGAAGCACTCCGACGCGCCGCCGGTGCGCAGGCACAGCTGGCCGGCGTTGGCGGTCCAGCTCGCCGGAATGGCATTGCCGCTCGGCGTGGTGATGGTGGCGGTGCCGCCCGGCTGGAAGGTGATGTTGTTGACGACGCCATTGGTCTCGACCTGGACGGTCTGACCGGCGATTTCGGAGCCGGGCACCCACTGAGCGGCTGCCGCGGTCGACAGCAGGCTTGCGGCGGCAAGGCCGGCGGCGATGGTGAACTTGGTCATGCGGCATTCCCCTCGGTTGAACGAAAACTAGTCCGGTACATTGCAACTCCCGGAAAGCCGAACCGGTTGCAAGCAGAACTTCATCGGGAAGATTATCCCATAGGCAGTGGCAGAAGTGCACCCTATGGAGCCCCGGAAGACAACGAGGTTGGCGTGCGAGATCAGAAAATTGTGGTTATCGGCCTCGGCTACGTGGGGCTGCCGCTGGCTGTCGCCCTGGCCGAGCACGGAAATGTCATCGGCTTCGACATCGACGAAGGCCGGGTCGAGGAGCTTCGCCGCGGCGAGGACCGAACCCATGAGCTGACCAGCGAGCGCCTGTCGGCCTCCCCGCTCGCGCTCACTACCGACGTCGCCGATGCGCGCGGCGCCGACATCTACATCGTCACCGTGCCGACCCCCGTCGACCAGTCGAACCTTCCGGACCTGCGGCCGCTGATCTCGGCGACGCGGACGGTCGCTCAGATGATCGATCCCGAGCGCCCGGCCATCGTCGTCTACGAGAGCACCGTCTATCCGGGCGTCACCGAGGACATCTGCGGCCCCGAGCTCGAAAAGGCGGGCAACCTCGTCCGCGGCACTCATTTCCGCCTCGGCTACAGCCCCGAGCGGATCAATCCGGGCGATCGCGAGCATACGGTCGACCGGATCACCAAGGTGGTCGCAGGCGAGGATGCCGAGACCTCGGCAACGCTGGTGGCCATGTACGGCCGGATGAACGGCGGCCGGATCTTCGAGGCGGCCTCGATCAAGGCGGCGGAAGCGGCCAAGGTGATCGAGAACGCCCAGCGCGACATAAACATCGCCTTCATCAACGAGATCACGCAAATCTTCGCCAAGCTCGACCTGTCGATCTGGGACGTGCTCGCCGCGGCCCGGACGAAGTGGAACTTCCTCCCCTTCGAGCCCGGCCTCGTCGGCGGCCACTGCATCGGGGTCGACCCTTATTATCTTGCCCACCGGGCGCGCGAGCTCGGCCACTGGCCGCGGATCATCCTTGCCGGACGCGAGACCAACGACGGCATGGGCGAGTGGATCGGCGACCGCCTCCACGAGCAGCTCGGCAAGAAGAGCTCGCGGGTCCTGATCCTCGGCCTGACCTTCAAGGAAAATGTGCCCGACCTGCGCAACAGCCGGGTGATCGACGTCATCCGCCGCCTCGAATGGCTCGGGCATGAGGTGAAGGTCGCCGACCCGCTCGCGCGCCCGGCCGAGGCCGAGCACGAATACGGCCTGACCCTGATCGATCCGGCAGCCGATACCGAGGGCTTCGACCTCGTGGTCGGCGCGGTCGCCCACGACGACTATCGTTCAATGTCGGCCGAGACCCTCTCGGCCTTGCTCCGCGACGGCGGACAATTGGCCGATCTCAAGCGCTTGTGGCAAGATCGGGTGCCATCTGGCATACCCGTCTGGACCCTCTGATACGGTTGATCCCGCAGTAGCCGCATGATGTTGCAAGTTTCTCCCGTCCAGCATGTCCGCCGCAGTGGCTGGCTTTCGCGCCGGCGCGTGCAGCTTCTTGGCGCGATCCTTATCGCCGCCGTGCTGCCGCTCGCCGCGCGGCTCCTGCTGACGCCCGAGAAACTGTGGATCTCGACCTTCAATGCCTTCTACGCGAACGTGGTGGCGGTCGCAATCGCGCTGTGGCTGCGGCTCAGCGTCGAGCCCTATCCGGGCATCCGCTCAAGTCTCGTCATCCTCCCGACCTGCGCGGTCGCGCATGGCGCGGTGCTGGCCTTCTTCTTCTTCTCCCGACTGCCCTACGACCGCTCGTCCTTCCTCGCGGGCTTCCTGCTCCACGTCGTCTGGTTCTACTTCATCTACTTTCTCGTCCAGCGGCAGACGGTGATGCAGATCGGGGTCGTGCCCGTGGGCGAGGTCGACCAGCTCAAGGAGCTGGAGCGGATCAATTTCATCAGTCTCGAGGAGCCGAGCCTCGAGCTTGCCCGCCGCTGCGACGCGATCGTCGCCGACTTCAATGCTGACCTGTCGCCCGAGTGGGAAAGCTTCCTCGCCGACGCCGCGCTCGACGGGCTCATCGTCTACCAGGTGAAGCCGCTTGCGGAATCGGTGACGGGCCGGGTCGAGATCGACCATCTGTCGGAAAACAGCTTCGGCTCGCTGGTCCCGGCGCTCGGCTATTTCCACCTGAAGACGATCATCGACTTCGTCGCTGTGATCGCCGCCGCGCCGCTGATCGTGCCGATCATGCTGGGCGCCGCTTTGGCCATCAAGCTCGACGACGGCGGCCCGATCTTCTTCCGCCAGCGCCGCATCGGCCACCGCGGGCACGTCTTCCATGTGCTGAAATTCCGGACGATGCGGGTCAGCGATCAGCCCGGCAAGGACGCGCGCGCCGCCGCCATGACGGGCGACCTCGATCCGCGCATTACCCGGGTTGGCGGCTTCCTCCGCAAGAGCCGCATCGACGAGCTCCCGCAGGCCTGGAATATCCTCAAGGGCGAGATGAGCTGGATCGGCCCGCGCCCCGAGGCCGAGGTGCTCAGCCACTGGTATGTCGGCGAAATCCCCTTCTACCGCTATCGCCATGTGGTGAAGCCGGGGATTACTGGCTGGGCGCAGACCAACCAGGGCCATGTCGCGGAAGTCGACGAGATCCACCGCAAGCTGCAGTATGATTTCTACTATATCAAATACTTCTCGCCGTTCCTCGACCTGCTGATCGTCTTCAAGACGCTGCGGACGATGCTGACGGGCTTCGGCGCCCGGTAGGCGGTTACTCCACCGTCAGCAGGCGATAGCTCCATGGCGCCATGGTGAAGCTCGTCGCCGCATCCACCCTGACCGACTGGCCGCTGTCGAAATCCCTGTAGGTGCCGTCGGCCAGCCGCTCGGTGAACTTCACTGTCTGCGGCTCCTTCGAGAAGTTGAAGACGCCGAACACCTTCGCGTTGCCGGCGCTGCGGACGAAGGAAAATACTTTCTGCGGCCGGTCGTTCACCACGCCGACCATCCGCCCGCCCCACGGCGCGTTCCACATCGCCCGATTGCGGGTCTTGAGGGCGGCGAGCTTCGTGAACAGCGCCAGGTTCGGGTGATCGCGCCAGGCGATCGGGTCCTTCTCGAAGAATTTCAGCCGCTTCGGATTGCCCGCTTCCTCGCCATTGTAGATGAGCGGGATGCCTTCGCCGGCGAAAGCGAGCACGTGAACGTTCTTGAGCGCCGGCCCGAAGACTTCCTCGCCGGTCCCGTGCCAGGCGTTCTGGTCGTGGTTTTCGGCATAGACCATACGCATTGCGCCCTTGGGCCAGGCGCTTTCATTCTCGCTGAAATAGCCGAACAGCGCGCCGGTATCGGCCTTGCCCTGCGCCACCTCGGCCAGCGCATTGTACCAGCCCCAGCCGTAGGTCGCGTCGAACGCCTTGTCGTGGAGGTCGCGCATCTGCGCCTCGCCGAGCATGAAGACCGGCTTGATACGATCGGCGTCGGTGCGGACCTGCTCCCAGAAGTCGCGCGGAATGTAGGCGGCGACGTCGGCCCGGAAGCCGTCGATGTCGGCTTCGCGCACCCAGTAGAGCATGCTGTCCGCCATATATTGGCGCAGCGGCTCCTTGCTGAAGTCGAAGTCGATGATGTCGGACCAGTCCCACCAGGGCGTCGGCCGGAAATCACCCTTCCAGTCCCGATCGTACCAGTCGGGATGCTGTGCCACGAGCGGATTGTCCCAGGCGCTGTGGTTGGCGACCCAGTCGATGATGACCTTCATCCCCTGCCCGTGCGCGGCCCGCACGAAGCGCTGGAAGTCGGCCATCGTGCCGAGCTCGGGATTGACCGCGCGATAGTCCTTCACGCTGTAGGGCGAGCCTAGCGTCCCCTTGCGATTCTTCACCCCGATGGGATGGATCGGCATAACCCACAGGATGTCGACGCCCATGGCTTTCAGCCGCGGAAGCTGCGCCTCGGCGGCCCTGAACGTCCCCTCGGGCGTGAACTGCCGGGTGTTGATCTGGTAGATGACCGCGTCCTTGGTCCATTCGGGATGCCTGACCCCGCTCAGATCCTTCGGCGCATAGGGGCCGGCGACGGCGGTGGCGGGAAGAGCGACGGTCGCGAGGGCGGCGGCAAGGAGAAGGCGCTTCATCGGCCGAGTGAAGCATGGCCACGCCCGACCCGCCAGCCCGTGCACACGTATTCACCGCCACACGCACTACTCGCTTGCATTCTCGTATTTCTGTCGATACAGAAATGACTGTCATGAGAATCGTCGATCATCCCGATGCCAAGGCCTTCATCCTCCACTGGGGGGAGATGGGCACGCAATGGGGGGTCAACCGCTCGGTCGCGCAGCTTCATGCCCTTCTCTATCTCTCCGACCGGCCACTTCATGCGGAGGAGATCGTCGAGCAATTGGGCATCGCCCGCTCCAACGTCTCGACCGGCGTCCGCGAGCTTCAAAGCTATGGCATTGTCCGCCGGGTGCATGTCGAGGGCGACCGCCGTGACCATTTCGTCGCGGACACCGACCTGTGGGACATGCTGATGAAGATCGCCGCTGAGCGGAAGCGGCGCGAGATTGACCCGACCGTCCGGCTGCTCGAGGAACTGGCGGCAAAGCTCAAGAACGATCCCACCGCCCCGCCGCAAGTGCGCGAGCGGGTCACCCGTATGCACGAATTCATCGGCACGCTCGGCAATTGGTACGAGCAGGTGCGTAAATTGCCCAAGCCGACGCTGATCACCCTGATGAAGCTCGGCGCCAAGGTCGCCCGCTTCATTCCGGGCAGCGGCAAGGACGCCACCCCCCCGACCTGACCGCCAGGAAGATACCCACGGCAAATCCACGCGACTTAATTTCGGTTTCAACAGAAACGACTGAAGGAAAGGAAGCAAGCATGGTCGAGATTGCCTATCTGCTCTACCTGACGATCTCGCTTGGGATCACCGTCTGGGTCGCCCGCACCCTGTCGAAGAATGGCAAGGTCTTCCTCGTTCAGTGCTTCGGCCAGAACGACGAGCTCGCCACCTCGACTAACCATCTGCTCGTCGTCGGCTTCTACCTCGTCAACATCGGCTTCATCGCCCTCACCCTCAGCCTCGGCCGCGAACCGACGACCTGGCCGGAGATGATCCGCTTCCTGTCGAGCAAGGTCGGCCTCGCCGTGCTGGTTCTCGGCGGCATGCACTTCTTCAACATGTCGGCGATCGCCCGCTTCGGTCGCAAAGTTAACCAGTGGCTGGCCATGGAGCCGGTCGCCGCCTGAACAACATCAGCAAGCGCAGGAGAGCAGTCATGATCGACGATGTTCGGCAGGAAGGCGGTCGAAAGTCCGGACCGCGCCAGCTGCTCTCCGCGCTGTTGCTGGTCGGCGGCTTCGCGCTGGCCATCTACTTCCTGCTTGATTCGACCAGGTCGGAGGCGCTGATCAGCTTCACCTTCCTGCTGATCCTGCCGACCGCGCTTGCCGCCCTGCTCTGCTACCTCGCCGACCTCAGCGGCACGCGCTCGTTCGGCCATTATCAGAAAGTCATCTGGATCTTCGCCGGACTTGTTCTCCTCTCCTCGGTCATCGTCCTGCGCGAAGGAACAATCTGCATCCTGATGCTGATGCCTTTGTGGATCCCCTGCCTCTACCTCGGCGCCTATCTGACCCACCGACTCCGTCATCGCCGGGGCGACGGGCGGGTCTATTGCACCGGCCTCGTCACCTTCCCCCTCGCCGCCTTGCTGATCGAACCCCTGGTCCCGCTGCCGGTGGCGGAGGTCGACGTCACCCGCTCGCGCGTCATTGCCGCCAGCAGCGCGACGCTCTGGCCATTGCTCGAAGGCATCCCCGACGTCCGTGCCGGCGAAGGTCAATGGAATCTGTCGCAGGACGTGATCGGAGTCCCCCGCCCGCGCGGCGCGACGCTGGTCGGAAGCGGCCTCGGCGCCGAGCGGCGCGCGCGCTGGGACGATGGCATCGCCTTTCGCGAGACCATCGATCGCTGGCAGCCGGGCCGCGAGATCGGCTGGCGCTTCCAGTTGGACGATTTCCGCGGTTGGGACATGACCGACCGCCACCTCCTCCCCGACACGCCGACCTTCAAGGTGGTGAGCGGCAGCTACCGGATGGAGCCCATGGACGCCGGCCACACCCGCCTCACCCTCACCACTCGCTATCGCATCCGGACGCCGGTGAACGGCTATGCCCGGCTGTGGGGCGAGCTTTTCCTCGGCGACCTCCACAACAACCTTCTCGCGCTGGTGGCGAAGCGGGCGGAGGGCTGAAAGACCTGTTCAAGCGCCCTTCGCTCGGCGGCGGATCGGCGCTAAGGCGCTCCCCATGCAGGATATTCACATCGTCGGCGGCGGCCTTGCCGGATCCGAAGCCGCCTGGCAGCTCGCCGAGGCCGGGCTCAAGGTCCGCATCAGCGAAATGCGCGGCGGCGGGGACATGACCCCGGCGCACGAGACCGACCGCTTGGCCGAGATGGTCTGCTCCAACAGCTTCCGCTCGGATGATGCCGACAACAACGCCGTCGGCCTCCTCCACCAGGAAATGCGGCGGATGGGCAGCCTTGTCATGCGCTGCGCCGACGCGACCAAGGTCCCCGCCGGCTCGGCGCTGGCGGTCGATCGCGAGGGCTTCGCCGCCGAGGTCACTGCCGCGCTCGAGGCGCATCCCAACATCAGCATCGTGCGCGAACGGGTCGATGCCCTCCCCGACCATCCGACGATCATCGCGACCGGCCCCTTGACCGGCTCGAAGCTGGCCGAGGCGATCGCCGCCGAGACCGGAAAGGATGCGCTCGCCTTCTTCGACGCCATTGCGCCGATCGTCCACGGCGACAGCATCGACATGTCGGTCGCGTGGAAGGCCGCGCGCTGGGGCAAGGGCGGCGACGACTATATCAACTGTCCGCTGACCCGCGAACAGTATGACGCATTCGTCGCCGCGCTGAACGCTGGCGAGAAGACCGAATTCAAGGAGTGGGAAAAGGACACGCCCTATTTCGAGGGCTGCATGCCGATCGAGGTGATGGCCGAGCGCGGCGTCCAGACCCTGCGCTTCGGCCCGTTGAAGGGTGTCGGCCTCGACGATCCCAAGACCGGCCGCTGGCCCCATGCCTGCGTCCAGCTCCGCCAGGACAATGCGAGCGGCACCTTGTGGAACATGGTCGGCTTCCAGACCAAGCTGAAGCATGGCGAGCAGGTTCGCATCTTCCGCACCATTCCCGGGCTGGAGAATGCCGAATTCGCGCGGCTTGGCGGGATCCACCGCAACAGCTTCATCCGCTCGCCCGAACTGCTCGACCGGCAGCTTCGCCTGAAGAGCAAGCCCAATATCCGCTTCGCCGGCCAGATCACCGGCTGCGAAGGCTATGTCGAAAGCGCTGCCATCGGCCTCATCGCCGCCCGCTTCGCGGCGGCCGAGGCGCGTGGCGAGATGCTCGCTCCGCCGCCAAACACGAGCGCGCTGGGCGCGCTCCTCGGGCACATCACCGGCGATGCCAATCCCGAGACCTTCCAGCCGATGAACGTCAATTTCGGGCTGATGCCGCCGCTGCCCGAGCGCTTCCGGAAGGCAGACCGCAAGAAGGCCTACACTGATCGCGCCCGCGGCGACTTCGGCGAATGGCTGGCGGCGACCCAGACCGAGCTGGTCGCCGCCTGAGGCTCAGACCTCGACCGAGATCAGCTCGACCATGTCGGCGATGCGTTCGCGGATGGTGTTGGGCAGGCCCCTGGGGAGCGCCTCGAGCACATCCTCGTGCGCCTGCATGAACTGCGCGCGGACCCGCACCAGCTTCATCGACCAGTCGGCGAACAGCCGCGTGTCGGCCATCTGCGTCTCGCGGATCTCGACCGCGCTGTGACGGGGATCGCGGCGCAGACGCTCCATCAGCTCGTCGATCGTCTCCGGCGCGCCCTCGATCCACTGGAGGAAGTGGGTGCCGTTGAAGAGCAGCAGGCCGGTCACGCCGTCGAGCGCGTTGAGGTCGCGGGCGGTTTGGCCGATGTCGAAGAGCTGTTCCACGCTGAGATCGAGCGCGGCGAGGCTGGTGTAGGCGAGACGCTTGTACTGCAAGGGGAAACCCTTCCCGGACCGGAAGGGCCCCGTAACGATCTACCACCCGGCTAAGCTATTGGCAAATCAGCAGGAACAGACTGCCTTGCGCTTTGGCGGAGGAGGCGCGGTCGAGGCATATTCGGCCGGCGTCAGCCAGCCCGACCGGTCCTGATCGGCGCTTGCGAACTTGTCGACGGTCTTCGCCGCCCATTCCTCGAAGCTAAGCGCGCCATTGCCGTCCCTGTCGAGCTTGGCGAAGGCCTTGCGCCGGGGCTCGAACAGTTCGGCGGCGGTGATCCGCCCGTCATCGTCCTTGTCGGCCCGCGCGAACCTTTTCTCCTCCCGCGACTTGGGCGAAGCGAGCAGCGGGGCGCGGACCTCGGGCGTCGGGATGGCGACCAGCGGTGCGGCGGTCGCAACCGGCGGGGCTTCGGCGAGCTTGGGCGGGGCGGCGCTGCCCGTGAAATAGACGAAGGCACCCGAGGCGAGCAGGACGGCGGCGATGCCACCGGCGATGAGGCGGGTCATCAGTGACCTCCACAGACATCGATCCGGCGAGCGCCCTTTTCTGCCCTTCGCGAGCGGTCGTCAACGCCCCGTCAGACGGTGCCGGATGAGCGTCCAGGACCGGCCCGGCGTTGCCTCGGGTTCGGGCGGCCAGAAGCGCGCCGAATCGCGCCGGCCGAGCGCGTCGAGCAGGCTGACCGGACGCGCCGGCCGCGGACTCGTCACCGGCGCCGATTTTTCCAGCCAGGCCGGGTCGCCGGACCGCCGCGCAAGGTCCGCGCGCGAGAAGGCCTCGCCGCCGCGCACCTCGGTCCCGAGCAGCTTGCCCAGCAGGCCGAACAGCGCCCAGCCGCGCGGCCCGGGGTCGGGCTGCTCCTCGGTCAGCGCCAGCCAGGCCTCGGCAAGCCCTGCCAGATCGCCGCCCTTGAGGCCGAGCGGAAGGAGCTCCGCCACCACCTGCATCAGGAGGGGTTCGGGCGGCGCGGGCTGGGTGTCGAGCGCGGCCAGCTGATCGCGCCACCAGGCGATTTTGATTGCGCCGAGCGCCGGCTGCGCCGCGCCGAGGGCGATGTCGGCAAGCCGGTCGTCGAGCGCCAGCACGGTGTCAAAGGCCGGCCGCCGCGATTCGGGCCAGTGCAGCCGGACGAGATCGCGGTCCCTCATGCGACCGGGCGGCGCGCCCTCAGGGCCTGCGCGAGCGTGCCTTCGTCGAGATAGTCGAGCTCGCCGCCGACGGGCAGCCCATGCGCCAGCTGGGTCAGCCGCACCGGAAACTTCTCCAGCCGCTCGGCAAGGTAATGAGCGGTAGTCTGGCCCTCAAGCGTGGCGTTCATCGCCAGCACCACCTCGTCGATCCCCCCGGCCGCGACGCGGCGCAGCAAGGGCTCGACCGACAGGTCCTCGGGCCGCACCCCCTCGAGCGCCGAGAGCCGTCCGCCGAGCACATGGAAGCGTCCGGGAAACAGCCGCGAGCGATCGAGCGCCCACAGGTCGGACACTTCCTCGACCACGCAAAGGCTCTTGTCATCGCGGCGGGGGTCGGCGCAGATGGTGCAGGGGTCGCGCGTATCGACATTGCCGCAGATCGAGCAGGTCGACAGCCGCTCGGCGACGGTCTGGAGCGCCGCGAGCAACGGCATCAGCGCGCCCTCGCGCCGCTTCATCAGGTGCAGCACCGCACGCCGTGCCGATCGCGGCCCAAGGCCGGGAAGACGGGACAGCGCACCGGCCAGGGCTTCGATCTCTTGGCTCGCCATTTCCGTGCCATGTAGGAATTTGCGGCCCGCTAGGCCATAGCGCGCGGCTATGCGCCTCGTCTTCATGGGCTCGCCCGCCTTCGCCGTGCCGACGCTCGATGCCCTGGTCGCCGCCGGGCACGAGATTGCGGCCGTCTATTGCCAGCCGCCGCGGCCTGCCCAGCGCGGCAAGAAGCTCCAGCCGACCGCGGTGCAGCTGCGGGCCGAGGCGCTCGGCCTGCCCGTCCGTTCGCCCGAGCGGCTTCGCGGCGAAGAGGAACAGCAGGCGTTCGCGGCGCTCGACGCCGATGCCGCCGTGGTCGCCGCCTACGGCCTCCTCCTGCCGCAGGCGATCCTCGACGCGCCCCGCCGCGGCTGCCTCAACGTCCATGCGAGCCTACTCCCCCGCTGGCGGGGTGCCGCGCCGATCCATCGGGCAATCCTTGCCGGCGACGAGGAGACGGGAGTCACCATCATGCAGATGGAAGCCGGGCTCGACACCGGACCCATGCTGCGCGTCGGCCGCACCGCCATCGCCGACAAGAATGTCGCCGACCTTACCGAGGAGCTGGCGCTGATGGGCGCCCGGCTGATGGTCGAGGAACTTGCCGACCCTTCCACCCCTGTCGTCCAGCCCGCCGAGGGCGTCACCCACGCCCCCAAGATCGCCAAGGCCGAGGCACGGATCGACTGGACCCGCGCGGGCGCCTTTACCGAGCGCCAGGTCCGCGCCTTCTCGCCCTCGCCCGGGGCCTGGTTCGAGGCGGGCGGCGAGCGGATCAAGCTCCTCGCCGCGACCCTCACTCATGACCAGGGGGCGCCGGGAACGGTGCTCGACGAGGCACTGACCATCGCCTGCGGGACGGCGGCGCTTCGCCCGACCCTCGTCCAGCGCGCCGGCTCGCGCCCGATGAGCGTTCCCGACTTCCTGCGCGGCTTTCCGATCCCGCCCGGAACCCTCCTCGCGTGACCCGCTGGAAGCTGATCCTCGAATGGGACGGAGCGCCGTTCATGGGCTGGCAGCGCCAGGACCATGGTCCGTCGGTCCAGGGCGCGCTCGAGGAAGCGGCCCGGCGCATGACGGGCGAAGAAGTCACCGCTCACGCGGCGGGCCGGACCGACGCCGGGGTCCATGCGCTGGCGATGGCGGCGCACCTCGATCTGCAAAAGGAACTGACTGGCCATCGCCTGGCCGAAGGGTTGAACGCCCTCCTCCGTCCGCACCCCGTCGCAATCCTTTCCGCCGAGGAGGTCGCGCCCGACTGGCATGCGCGCTTCTCCTGCACCGGCCGCCGCTACCTCTACCGGATCAGCAATCGCCGGGCTCCGCTGACCCTCGACCGCGGGCGGGCCTGGCGCCTTGCCAAGCCGCTCGATGCCGGACGGATGGCCGAGGCCGCACGGCACCTCGTCGGCCACCATGACTTCACCACCTTCCGCTCGGTCCATTGCCAGTCGGACAGTCCGGTGAAGACCCTCGACCGGCTCGACGTCGAACGGGTCGGCGACGAGATCCATGTCGACGCGGCCGCCCGCTCCTTCCTTCATCATCAGGTTCGCTCGATGGTCGGCTGCCTCGGCATGGTTGGCATGGGCCAGTGGTCGCCCGAGCAGATGCGCGCGGCGCTCGAGGCCAGGGACCGCGCCGCCCTCGGGCTCAACGCCCCGGCCGAGGGCCTCTATTTCGCCGAGGCACTTTACCGGAGTCCGAACGCTTGAGCCCGATGCCCACTTCGCCACTCCAGATCCGCGACTTCCAGCTCTACTGGTGCGCGCGCTTCGCCGCCGTCCTCGCGACCATGGGGATGGTCGTGATCATCGGCTACCAGGTCTATGACGTCGCCCGCGCCGACTACGGCATGAGCATCCGTCAGGCCTCGCTGATGCTGGGCCTGCTCGGCGCGGTGCAATTCGTGCCGCTCGCGCTTTTGACCCCGGTCGCCGGCTGGACCGCCGACCGCTTCGAGCGGCGGACGGTGGCGCGCTGCGCCAATGCGGTCGACATGCTGGTGGCAATCAGCCTCGCGCTTACCACCGCTGCCGACGTCCTCAACCTCCCCTTGCTCTTCACCTTCGCCGCGCTCCACGGGGTCGCGCGGGTGTTCGTCGGCCCCTCCATGTCGTCGATCGCGCCCAATATCGTGCCGCCCGAGCTGCTCCCGAAGGCGATCGCCTTGTCGTCGATCGCCTGGCAGTCGGCCTCGGTCGCGGGGCCCGCGCTCGGCGGCTTCCTCTATGCCGCAGGCGCCCCCCTTCCCTACTGGACCGCGGCCGCGCTGATGCTCGTGGCGATCCTCTGCCTGACCCCCGTCCGGCGCATCGTCCCTCCGCCGATCGAGGGCCATCCGCACCCGATCCGACAAATGGTCGACGGCCTTACCTATGTCCGCCGTCACCGCTTCCTGCTCGGCGCCATCACCCTCGACCTGTTCGCGGTCCTGCTCGGCGGGGCGACGGCCATGCTTCCGGTCTTCGCCCGCGACATCCTCCAGGTGGGTACCGAGGGCCTCGGGCTGATGCGCGGCGCACCCGCGATCGGCGCGGCGCTGGTCGCCGGCTGGTTCGCTTGGCAGCCGCTCCGCAACAATGTCGGGATCAAGATGCTGTGGAGCGTCGCCGCCTTCGGCCTCCTCACCATCCTGTTCGGCCTGTCGGGCAATTTCCTCCTCAGCCTCGTCATCCTGGCTTTCCTCGGCGCGGCCGACATGCTGTCGGTCTATGTCCGCTCGAGCCTCGTCCAGCTCCACACGCCCGACATGATGCGCGGCCGCGTTTCGGCGGTAAGCGGGCTTGCCATCAGCGCGTCCAATGAGCTGGGCGAATTGCAGTCGGGCGTCGCCGCCGCTTTGCTCGGTCCGGTGGGCGCCGTGGTCGCCGGCGGGGCGGCAGCGGTTGGTATTGCGGGGGCGTGGTCCTATCTCTTCCCCGAACTGAAGCGGGCGAAGACCTTCGACCCGCCACCCGAAGTGCTCGCCAACGCCATCCAAGAGGAGAAGCCAGCGTGAAGGCCGACAATATCCTTCAGACCATCGGAGGAACCCCCCACATCCGCATCAATCGCCTGTTCGGCGGCAATGCGGAGGTCTGGATCAAGTCCGAACGGTCGAACCCGGCCGGCTCGGTCAAGGACCGCATCGCGCTTGCCATGATCGAAGCGGCCGAGCGTGACGGCCACCTCAAACCCGGCGGCACGATCGTCGAGCCGACCAGCGGCAACACCGGTGTCGGCCTCGCGATGGTCGCCGCGGTCAAGGGCTACAAGCTCATCCTCGTCATGCCCGACAGCATGAGCATCGAGCGGCGCCGCCTCATGCTGGCCTTCGGCGCGACCTTCGACCTGACGCCGCGCGAAAAGGGCATGAAGGGCGCGATCGCGCGGGCCGAGGAAATCGTCGCCGCGACCCCCGGCGCGTGGATGCCGCAGCAGTTCGACAATCCCGCCAACATCCAAGTCCATGTCGACACGACCGTTCCCGAAATTCTCGCCGACTTCGGTGACGACGATCGCGGTTTCGACGCGCTGATCACCGGCGTCGGCACGGGCGGGCACATCACCGCCGCCGGGCGCGAACTCAAGAAGCGCTGGCCGAACCTCAAGGTGTTCGCGGTCGAGCCGACGCTGTCGCCGGTCATCTCGGGCGGCGACCCCGCGCCGCACCCGATCCAGGGCATCGGCGCCGGCTTCATCCCGTCGAACCTCGACACGTCGATCCTCGACGGCGTCATCCAGGTCGCGCCGGAGGATGCCAAGGAAATGGCCCGCCGTGCCGCGCGCGAGGAAGGCATGCTGGTGGGGATCAGCTCGGGCGCGACTCTCGCCGCCATTGCCCAGAAGCTTCCCGAGCTCGGCGCCAATCCGCGCGTGCTCGGCTTTAACTATGATACGGGCGAGCGCTACCTGTCGGTGCCGGACTTCCTTCCCGAACAGGGTTGATGGTTGTTTAATGCTCCGAATGTGACATTCCGTTAACGCGTCGACGCATAATGTGTTCGTGCTCGGGGGGATCGGGCAGGAACCATCATGCGTCGGACACGAGTCACCATCAGCACCGAGAATCGCCGTGACGTGCGCGTGTCCGCGCGCGAGGCGATGACGTTCGACGTCCTCCCACCGGAAACCGACGACGACTTCACCCTGCAGTCCAAGCGCGTGGCCATGTGGGCCTATGCGCCCTGGCTGCTGGGGATCACCCACGGCATCATCGGCATGATCCTGCTCGTGCGCGGCGTGCCGCACATGGCCTATTCGTCGCTCCTGCTCGCAATCGTGCCGATCATTGCCGCCATCGCGCTCGACCTTGGTGCGGCGCTGATGCTCGGGCTGCGCAAGCGCATCAACCTGTCGCCGGTCCTGACCGCCCGGCTGGTGATGGTCTGGTTTGCCGCCAGCGGCCTTCTCTGGATGCTGTTCGGGGGCGCCGCCTACGGCGGGCTCGCCGACCGGAGCTTCCTTCCCCTGGCGCTCGGCGCCGGGCTCGCGGTCAAGGCGATGCTCAGCATCGGCTCGCCCCCGGCCGCCATCATCAATGCCCTGCTCGCTACCGTCGGGGTCAATCTCTTCTCGAACGATCCGCTGCTCAAGGCCGCGATCCCGCTGCTCGGCATGGCGACCGCCATATATTCGATCGGCATCACCCGCATGATGCTGGCAAGCTCGCGCCGCCGCCTGCTGCTCGACTGGACCGCCAAGAAGGCACTGAACTTCGTCGAGGAATTCGAGAATAGCGGCCGCGGCTGGTTCTGGGAGACCAATGCCTCGGGCACCCTCTCCTACGTCAGCCAGCAGCTGGCCGATGACTTCAAGACCTCGCCCGAGGCGCTGCTCGGCCGCCAGTTCACCGACCTCCTGTCTGTCGACAATGGCAGCGGCGACGAACTGCGCGAGGAGCGCACGCTCGGCTTCCACCTTTCGGCGCGCTTCCCCTTCTCGGACGTGGTGGTCCGCCCGGCCAGCGACGAGGACGTCCACTGGTCGCTGTCGGGCAATCCGATCTTCGACGACAATGGCCGCTTCCTCGGCTTCCGCGGCATCGGCACCGACCTCACCGAACAGCGTCGCACCGAGCAGGAGATCAGCCGCCTCGCCCGCTTCGATTCGCTGACGGGCCTGCCCAACCGGGCGATGATGCGCCAGACGCTCGACGAAGGCCTGCGTAATGCCGCCCATCGCCAGAAGGGCTGCTCGCTCTTCCTCATCGACCTCGACCGCTTCAAGAACGTCAACGACACGCTCGGCCATCCGGCCGGCGACGCGCTGCTGAAGCAGGTCGCGCAGCGCCTGACCTCGGTGATGGGCGAACATGGCAAGATCGGCCGCCTCGGCGGCGACGAGTTCAAGGCGGTGCTTCCGGGCCAGGTCGACATCGGCCTCCTCGAAAGCCTCGCCAAGACGCTGATCGATCAGGTTTCGCGGCCCTACATGCTCGATGGGCATCGCGTGACCATCGGCGCCTCGGTCGGGATCGCGATCGGCGATCCGGGTCGTTCGTGCGCCGATTCGATGATCCGCAACGCCGACCTCGCCCTCTACGCCGCCAAGGCGCAGGGCCGCGGCAAGCATTGCTTCTACGAGGCCTCGATGCATTCCGAGGCGAGCAATCGCCAGATGCTCGAGAACGACCTGCGTGGCGCGATCGAACGCAATGAGCTGAGCGTCGTCTACCAGCCGATCGTCCGCGCCGCCGGCGAGGAAATGGCGGGTTTCGAGGCTTTGGTGCGCTGGCAGCATCCCAAGCGCGGCGCCATCTCCCCGGCCGACTTCATTCCGCTGGCCGAGGAATGCGGAATGATCGGCAAGGTCGGCGAATGGGTGCTCAATGCCGCCCTCGCCGCGGTCCGCACCTGGCCCGAGGACGTCCGGATTGCGGTCAACCTGTCGCCGATCCAGTTCAACGATCCCAAGATCGTCGAGATCGTCGAGGCCGCGCTCAAGGTCCATAATGTGAAGCCTGCGCGGCTCGAGCTGGAGATCACCGAGGGCGTGTTCCTCGCCGACAGCGACGCCACCGACGGTACCTTCGCCAAGCTCAAGGAACTCGGCGTCCGCCTCGCGCTCGACGACTTCGGCACCGGCTATTCGTCGCTCGGCTATCTGAAGAAGGCGCCGTTCGACAAGATCAAGATCGACCAGAGCTTCGTCCGCGGCGCGGCGTCGCGGTCGAGCCGCAATGCGGCGATCATCCGCGCCATCGTCACCCTCGCCGAGAGCCTCGGCATGGATACGGTCGCCGAGGGCGTCGAGACCCATGACGACCTCCAGCTGATGCGCGACCTCGGGGTCAGCCAGATTCAGGGCTTCATCTTCGGCCGGCCCGCCGACCTGATCGACGCGACCACCCTTGCCCGCAGCCGCAGCGTCGAGGCCGACGGACACCAGTTCGTCCGCGAACCGCGCCAGCGGCTGATGCGCCGTGCCCTCGTCGCGCTCGAAGGCAAGGTCACCGAGGTCCGCCTGCGGAACATCTCGGCGATGGGCGCCCTGGTCGAGTGTGCTTCCCCGGTAACACCCGGTAAGTCTTTGACGATCGACATCGTCGGCGTGGGCCCGGTTACCGGTCTCGTGCGCTGGGCACAGCGGAACCGGTTCGGAGTCCGGTTCGACGAACAATTCGATCTGGGGCGACTTGCCGCCAAACAGGAGCGTAAAAACCAGGTGACCATGTTGACACCATGGTATGTGGAACGAGCGGCAAGCTAGTCGGTTTAGGCCTTGGCAATGACCTAGATTTAGGTCATGAGGCGACAAATTCAGGAGTAAGTCAGTTGATGAAGAGCGTCGCAGCCCGTGTTCTCGCCATGACCGGCGCCGCCACCATTGCCCTCAGCGCTCCGGCGTCGGCGGCCGTGCAGGCGCAGTCGGCTTCGTACAGCCCGTGGGCTGCGCTGTCGGCGTTCGCTGGCCAGTCCTCGAGCCAGGCGCTTTGCGGCGCTGCTGCGACCACTGCGGCGCAGGCTGGCACCCCGGGCTGCGTCCTTCCGGCCACTGATGCCCCGGTCGCTCCGGTCGGCAACGAGCCGGTCGCGGTCGTTCCGGAAGCCGTCGGCGGCACCGGCCTCGGCGTTCTTCCGCTGATCGCTGGCCTCGCGGTTCTGGCCGGCGCCATCGCCCTCATCGCCAGCAGCG
This sequence comes from Sphingomonas sp. SP2, assembly GCF_058313385.1. NCBI lineage: Bacteria > Pseudomonadati > Pseudomonadota > Alphaproteobacteria > Sphingomonadales > Sphingomonadaceae > Sphingomonas > Sphingomonas sp. SP2. The sequence goes on from NZ_JBZFLD010000002.1 coordinate 223,869, forward strand.
GCAAGAGCCAGGGCATCGAGATCACCCCGGTCAGCCCGGTCTAAGTCTCAGGCCTCAGCCAGACAGATAGAAAAGCCCCGGCCTCACCGCCGGGGCTTTTTTCTTGTGCGTGCCGCCCCCTCGCCTTCCGGCGGGCCCCCGGCTAAGGGCTCAGCCATGGGGGAACTTTCGTCCGTCGAACGCAGCCTGGTCGATCATGCGGCCGATTCCTGCCGGCTCGACGAGGTGCGGGCCTGGGCCAGCATCAACAGCGGCTCGACCAACCTTTCCGGGCTCGCCACCATGGCCGATGTCCTCGCCGACGCGCTCGCGGTCCTTCCGGGCGAACTTGCCTTCGTGACCCCGGCGCCGGTCACCTTGCTCGACAGCCAGGGCCGGGAGGTCGAGATCGCCCATGGCCGCCACCTTCATCTCATCGTCCGTCCCGAGGCCCGCCGCCAGCTTCTGCTGACCGGGCACATGGACACCGTCTATCCGGCCGACCACCCGTTCCAGGACGTTCGCGACCTTGCCGATGGGCGAGTCAACGGTCCCGGCGTCGCCGACATGAAGGGCGGGATCGCGGTGATGATTGCCGCCCTCGCCGCCTTCGAGCGCCACCCGGACGCCGCCTCCACCGGCTATGAAGTCGTCATCAATTCGGACGAGGAAGTCGGCTCGGCTTCCTCCGCCCCGCTGCTCGCGGCCGCCGCGCGCGGCAAGCGGGCCGCGCTCACCTACGAACCCTCGGCGCTCCCCGACGGAACGCTCGCCGGCGCCCGCCCGGGCTCGGGCAATTTCTCCTTCCGTATAACCGGCCGCGCCGCCCACGCGGGGCGCAATCCCGAGGATGGCCGGAACGCCATCACCGCCGCCGCCGAGCTCGCGCTGCTCCTCGAATCGCTTCGTCGCCCGGGGCTCAGCGTCAATGTCGCGCGGATCGAGGGCGGCAGTCCCAACAATGTCGTGCCCGACCATGCGGTGCTGCGCGTCAACCTCCGCCCCCGGACGCCCGACCTCCAGGCCGAGGCGCAGCGGGAGATTGCGCGGATGGTCGCCGCGGTCGCTTCCGCGCGCGACGTCCAGATCCATGCCCACGGCGGCTTCGGCCGTCCGCCCAAGCCCCTCACCCCCGAGGCCGAGCAACTGTTCGCGCTGGTCCAGCATGCCGGCCGCGACCTTGGCCAGACTATCGGACGCAAGGACAGCGGCGGGGTTTGCGACGGCAACAATATCGCGGCCTGCGGCGTGCCCGTGGTCGACACCATGGGCGTTCGCGGCGGCGCCATTCACAGCGAGGAGGAATATCTGATCCCCGAGTCCCTGGCCGAGCGCGCGGCGCTGTCGACACTTGTCCTTGCCCGTCTCGCCAGTGAGGACGCATGAGCTTCCGGATCCGCCCCGCCACGCCGAACGATTTCGACGCCATCTACGAGATGGCCAAGCTGACCGGCGGGGGCTTCACCAATCTTCCCGCCGACAAGGGCACTTTGGTCGGAAAGCTCGCCAAGTCCGAGCTCGCCTTCGACAAGACCGAGGAGAAGCAGGGCAACGACTGCTTCATCTTCGTCCTCGAGGATCCCAAGGCCGGGGTCATCCGCGGCACCTGCCAAGTGTTCGGCCAGGTCGGGGTCACCCAGGCTTTCTATTCCTACCATCTCTCCACGCTCACCCAGTGGAGCCCCGAGCTCGGCAAGACCTTCCGCAACCAGATGCTGACGCTGACCACCGACCTTGAGGGGGCGAGCGAGGTCGGTGGGCTGTTCCTCCACCCGCAGATGCGGGCCGGGGGGCTCGGCATGCTGCTCGCGCGCAGCCGCTACCTCTTCATCAAGGCGCATCGCCAGCGCTTCGGCGACCGGCTGCTGGCCGAACTCCGCGGAGTCATGGACGAAGCCGGCAATTCGCCCTTCTGGGACGCGCTCGCGGGCCGTTTCTTCGACATGACCTTCCCCGAGGCCGACGGCTTCAATGCCGTCAACGGGACCCAGTTCATCGCCGACCTCATGCCCAAGACGCCGATCTACGTCTCGCTCCTGCCCGAGGCGGCGCGCGCGGTGATGGGCCAGCCGCACCCGACCGGCCGCGCCGCGCTCCGGATGTTGCAGGAGGAGGGCCTCGTGTTCGACCGCTACATCGACATCTTCGACGGCGGACCCACGGTCACCGCCCCGACCGACAATGTCCGCACCATCCGCGAGAGCGTCGCGGAAACAATCGCCGAGGTCGGCGAAGGCGGCAAGGTCAAGATGCTGCTCGCCGCGGGCCGCCTGCGCGATTTCCGCTGCGTCCTCGCCGAGGTCCGCAAGGTCGGGCGCAAGGGGCTTGGGATCAGCCGCGAGACCGCCGAGCTGCTCGAGATCGACGAGGGCGCCGAGGTGCTGGCGGTGGCGCGATGAGCCTCGTCGAGATCAACTTCGACGGGATCGTCGGCCCCAGCCACAATTATGGCGGGCTCAGCCTCGGCAATCTCGCCTCCGCGCGCAATTTTGGCGCCGTCAGCCAGCCCCGTGCCGCCGCGCTGCAGGGGCTGGAGAAGATGCGTTCCAATCTGCGCCTGGGCCTGCCCCAAGGCATCTTCCTACCCCAGCCGCGCCCGGCCCGCGCCTGGCTCGCCGAGCTCGGCACTACGCCCGAGGAGGCGTCTCCCGCCCTTCTCGCCAACGCGATGAGCGCGAGCGCCATGTGGGCCGCCAATGCCGCGACCGTCAGCCCGGCGCCCGACACCGTCGACGGCCGCACCCACCTCACCGTCGCCAACCTTCGCACCATGGTTCACCGCAGCCACGAGTGGGTGGCGACGCTCGCGCAGCTTCGTGTCGCCTTTGCCGACCCCGCTTTCGCGGTCCACGGACCAGTCCCCGCCACCTTCGGCGACGAGGGCGCGGCCAACCACATGCGGCTCGCTGGCGGCCACGGGGAGCCGGGCGTCGAAGTCTTCGTCTATGGCGTGACCGGCGGTCCCTTCCCCGCCCGCCAGCATGTCGAGGCCGGGCGCGCCATCGCCCGCCACCACCGGCTCGATCCCGCCCGGACCCTGTTCGTCCAGCAGTCCGAGGAAGCCATTGCCGCCGGCGCCTTCCACAATGACGTGGTTGCCGTTGCCAACGAGCGCGTGCTCTTCGCGCATGAGCTGGCCTTCGCCGACAAGGACGGCTTCCTCGCCGAGCTTCGCGGCATTTTTCCCGAGCTCGACTATGTCGAAGTCCCGGCAAGCGAGGTGAGCCTCGAGGACGCGATCCGCTCCTATCTCTTCAACGCGCAGCTGGTGACTCCGCCCGACGGCCGCCCGACGCTGATCGTGCCCGAGGAAGCGCGCGAAACGCCATCGGTCTGGAACTGGCTCCAGCGCCACCTCGCCGGCAATGGCGCGATCCGCGACGTGAGGGTGGTCGATGTTCGCCAGTCGATGGCCAATGGTGGCGGCCCCGCTTGCCTCAGGCTCCGCGTCGTCTGCGATCCCGCAACGGTCGACCCGCGATTCCTCGTCGACGAGGACAGGCTCGACCGGCTGGCCGAAATCATCGCCCGAACCTGGCCCGAGCAGATTGCGGTCGAGGATCTCGCTAACCCTGCCCTGATCCGCGACATCGAGGCCGCTCGCGCGGCCCTGCTCGAGGCCTGCGGCCTAGGCGAACTCGCCTAGAGCAGCCCCGCCGCCTTAAGCCCGGCATCCACCGCGGCCCGCGCCGCCTCGCTCGGAGGGGTGAGCGGCAGGCGGAGTTCCTGCGAGAAGCCGGGACGGACCCGCGACAGCCCATATTTCGCCGGCCCCGGCGAGCTGTCGGCGAACATGGCGTCGCTCAGCAGATAGAGCCGATCGGCGAGCGCCCTGGCTTCGTCCCAGCGCCCCTCCAGCGTCGCCGCCTGGAAGTCGGCGCAGAGCCGCGGGGCGACGTTCGCGGTGACCGAGATGCAGCCGACTCCGCCCATGGCGTTGAAGCCGAGCGCCATGTCGTCATTGCCCGAGAGCTGGCAGAAGTCCTCGCCGCAGGTCAGCCGCTGGGCGGTCACGCGGGCGAGATTGCCGGTCGCATCCTTGATGCCCACCACGCTCGGCAGCTTTGCCACTTCGGCCAGCGTCGCGACCGAGATGTCGGCGACCGTCCGGCCGGGCACATTGTAGACGACGATCGGAAGGTCGCAGCCCTCGGCGAGCGCCTTGAAGTGAGCGAGAATGCCGGCCTGGCTCGGCTTGTTGTAATAAGGAATGACGACCAGCGCGGCGTCGGCGCCGAGATCCTTCGCGGCCTTCATCTTCTTGAGGGCGGCGGCGGTCGAGAAGCTGCCGCAGCCCGCGATCACCGGGATCCGTCCCCTTGCGACCTCGACCGTGGCCCGGACCACCGCGGCATGCTCGTCGGCGTCAAGCGTCGGATCCTCGCCGGTCGTCCCGCACGGCACTAGCGCGCCCGAGCCTTCGGCGATCTGCCAGTCGACGAAATCGCGGAAGGCGGCGAGATCGACCTCACCTGCGGTGAACGGTGTCACGAGTGCGGGGATCGACCCGGAGAACATGGGCGCTTCCTCTATTTCTATTTTTGTGGGGGGCTAGACTGCCAGCCCGTCCGTTCAGGCGGTGATAAGGACTTTGCGACGAGTATGTCCAGCATGAGACGGGTGGCTTATCTTCTTCCTCTGGCCCTGATCGCTCCGAACGCGGGCTCGGCTCAGCTCGTGCCGGTCAGCACCAGCCAGCCAGCGGTGCAATATGCGCCAGTCAACGACGTCGGCTATGCCCTCAACGACTGGCGCCGGCTTCGCTCGAGCACCGGCTGGGCGTTCGCCGACTATGCCCGCTTCCTCACCGCCTACCCCGGCTGGCCGGGCGAGAGCGCGATGCGGCGAGCGGCCGAGCGGCAGATGCGCGCCGGGGAGAATCCGGCGACCGTGATCGCCTTCTTCCGCACCGACGAACCGACCAGCGCCAATGGCTTCGCGCGCCTCGCCGAGGCCTATGCCGCGCAGGGGCGCCAGGCCGAGGCACTGGCCGCGGCGCGCAAGGCGTGGAGCGCGTCGGACCTCGCCGCCATCGACGAGATCGCCCTCTACCAGCGCTTCGGCGCGAGCTTCACCAGCGCCGACCATGACCGGCGCGTCGACCGCCTGCTGATCGACCGCGACCCCGACGATGCCGCGCGCCTGCTCGCCTCGACCAGCGCCGCGCGCCGCCCCGCCTTCGCTGCTCGGATCGCGATGCAGAAGCGCGATCCCAATACCGAGGCGCTTTACAATGCCGTCCTCGCGCAGGTGACGACGGACGCCGGGCTGATGCAGGACCGGGCGCGCTACCTGCGCGAAGCCAACTGGCAGGCCGCCGCCCGCCAGCTCCTCGCCCGCCCGCACAATTTCACCTACCTGCCGGTCGATCCCGGCAAGTGGCTCGAGTTGAAGCGGATCGTCGCCCAGGAAGCCGCGGCGGACCGGCAATATACGCTCGCCTACGACATCGCTCGGCAGGTCGATGACGCGATCCCGGCCGGGCAGACCATCGTCAGCCAGTCGCTGACCGTCCGCGACGAATATACCAACCTCACCTGGCTTGCCGGCACGATGGCGATCCGGGCGCTTGGGCGACCGGCCGAGGCGGTCACCCTGTTCGACAAATATTCGACCGGGGGCCGCTCGCTCCAGGTCATGACCAAGGGCGCCTACTGGGCCGGCCGCGCCGCCGCGCAGGCCGGGCAGCTTCAGAATGCGACCGCGCATTTCGCCCGCGCCGCGGCCTATCCCGACCTCTTCTACGGCCAGCTCGCCCACGAGCGGCTGGGCCGGACCGTCCCCGCCCCCAATGCCGCCCCGCCGGTGGCGATCACGCCGATGCAGCGGAGCGCCTTCGCCAACCAGTCGCTGGTGCGGGCGGTGCGTGTCCTCGGAAGCCAGGGCCGCCGCGACGAGCAGGCGCTGTTCGTCCGGGCGCTGTCCGAGCATCTCAACAGCGACGGCGATCGCCTGCTTGCGACCGAGCTCGCCGGGCAGATCGCCCGCCAGGACCTCGCCGTCTGGACCGCGCGCAGCTCGCGCAACGACGGGGCGCCCTTCTATTATCGCGCGGCTTTCCCGACGGTCGCGGGCTCGACCCTCAGCCAGGACCATCTGTGGGCCGTCGCCCATGGCATCACCCGGCAGGAGAGCAGCTTCGACCGGACCGCGGTCAGCGGCGCCGGCGCGCGCGGCATGATGCAGCTGATGCCGGCCACGGCGCAGGAGCAGTCGGGCAAGATGGGGGTCGGCTACGACTTCGGCCGGCTGACCTCGGATCCGGCCTATAACGTGATGCTGGGCTCCTCCTATTTCCGCCGGCTGCTCGACCAGTGGAACGGCAATTACGTCCTTGCGGTGGCGAGCTATAATGCGGGGGCGGGTAATGTCCGCAAGTGGGTCAACCGCAACGGCGACCCGCGCAATCCGGGCACCGACGTCGTCGCCTGGATCGAGGACATCCCGTTCAGCGAGACCCGCGGCTACGTCCAGCGCGTGCTCGAGAATACGGTGGTCTACGACCGGATGAACCCGACCGCCTCGGCACCGCGGCAGCTCAGCCACTTCCTCGGCAAGTCCCGCCTCGGCTAGGAGCCGGGGATGAATGACCGTCCCCGCTTCATCACGCCCGCCGGCTTTGCCAGGATCAGGGCCGAATATGAGCAGTTGTTCGGGACCGAACGGCCCAAGCTGGTCGAGACGATCAGCTGGGCCGCGGGCAATGGCGACCGCTCGGAGAATGGCGATTATATCTACGGGCGCAAAAGGCTGCGCGAGATCGACCGGCGGCTCGGCTACCTTTCCAAGGTCATGAAGAACGCCAAGGTGGTCGATCCGGCGACCCAGCCGGACCGCGACGTCATCCGCTTCGGAGCGACGGTCGAGCTCGCCGACGAGGAGGATGCACGGCGCACCTTCACCATCGTCGGCGACGACGAGGCCGATGCCGGCGAGGGCCGGATCGCCTGGGGCAGCCCGATGGCCCGCGCCCTAGTCGGCGCCCGAGTCGGGGACGAGCGCGTGGTCCGACTGCCCGCCGGCGAGAAGAGCTGGGAAGTGATGGAAATCACCTATCCGGTTTGACGAATCGTCTGCCGGGCGAAGTTGACGAAGTTGACACACTCCGCGGTCCGGTTGCGATCCCTCTTTTCAATCACAGGTGACAATTGGCCGGCGACTCAGTGAGTCGAGGCACGGGGTCGACGAAGAGAAAGAGCGCGCAGCGAACCGCTCCGGTGAGTTGACCACTTATTGTCCTACAGCGCAAGCGGCGTCGGAAATCTGCCGAGGCGCGCGCTGGCAGCGGGGCGACGGAGCGCCATGTCGCCGAGGAGGCGAACAGGAGGGGCCGCGTCGGGGCGGCCCCTCCTGCGGTGCATCAGAAGCGGACGGCCCCGCCGAGCGAGAGGACCAGCGCGCGGGCGTTCTGGAGTTCGCCCGAGGTCAGGATGACGGTCTGCGCCGGGGTGCCGACATAGGCCGCGGTCGGGCGGTCGATCGAGGCGCGGGCAAAGTCGACGTAATTGGCCGCGGCGTCGACCGTGAAGGCGCGCGACACGGCATAGCTGCCGCCGAGACCGAGGTTCCAGCGATTGGCGTCCGGAACGCGGGCGTCGCGCTGGCCGTCGCGGGTCGGGGTCAGCGCGCGCTGCACGCCGGCCCGCACCGTGAGCTGGGGCGAGACGGCATAGTCGACGCCGCCGGCCAGGCTCCAGCTGTTGCGATAATTCTGCGGGAGGGCCTCGTCGACCGGCTCGCCGAGGCGGATGGCGTCGAACTTCTTCCAGCCGAAGCGGACGAACTGGGCATTGAGCGTCAGCTGGTCCGTTGCCCGGTAGCGGGTCGCGACGATGAACTGGTCGGGGGTGCGGAAGCGGGCGGTGACGCCGCTCAGCGCAAGGTTCGAGCCGGCGAGCGGACCGACGAGGCCCGTCACCTCAAGGTCGCCCTTCAGCTTGTGGCGGATCGCCGACTTGTAGGAGATGCCCACCGTGGCGCGGTCGTCGTGCCACTGGAGGCCGGCGCTCCAGCCGAGATCCCAGCCGTCGCCCTTGAGGCGCTGCGCACCGTCCGGAAGCAACGGCGAGAGGTTGGGAAGCGCATTGCCGAGCGTCGCCTTGGCATGCTCGATGTTGAGCGCGCCGCCGATGCGCAGATTGTCGGTGACCGCGACCCCGATCGAGGGCTGGATGTCGATGGTCCGAAGGCTGGTGCGGTCGGCGCTGTAGCGGGTCCAGCTGTTGGCGTCATAGTCGGTGGTGAAGCTGAACGGCGAGCTGATCGCGATGCCGACCGCGATGCGGTCGTTGAGCGGCATGGCAAAGGAGGCCGAGGGCAGCGCGCCCTTGTTGATCGGATTGCGGGCGATCGGCTCGCCGCCGACCGGCGCCGGGGCCTGGCCCGGGCGGACGATCCGGGTGCCGGTATCGACCACGCGGCCATGGGGCAGGATCAGCGAGACGCCGAGCGCGCCGCTGGTCTCGGTCTGGCCGCCGATCGCGGCGGGGTTCCACCACAGGCTCTGCGAGCCGGTGTCGGCCGCTTCGCCCGAGAAGGCCCGGCCGGCGCCGCGCACCGACTGTTCCTGAAGGTAGAAGGCCTGGCCGAAGGCCGGGGTCGCGCCGAACGCGAGGGCGAGAGTCGTCGTGGCGGCGAAGGCCGCGAAGTTACGCTTCAACATGGGGTCAGTCTTTCAGCAGTGATTAGCGAATGCGGGTCCAGGTCTGGGTCTTGCAGAGCGGAACGAAGATGCAGCCGCGGACCTGGAGCTGGTTGCCGTTGGGCGTCAGGCGCGCGCTGTAGGTCTTGCCGTCCTCGGCATTGTAGATCTTGCCCCCGTTCCAGGTAGCGCCGTCGGGCTTGAAGCCGGACAGGATCAGCAGGCCCTTGAGCGGGCGGCCGCGAAGCGCGGCATTGCTGTTGTTGACGTCCTTGAGGTTGGGGCTGGCCTTGAGCCCGTCCGAGGCGACGAGGCGGCCGCAGACCGACGCGCCGCAGCGGCTGATCTCGACGATGCCGTTGCGCGTTTGCGTCTTCCACAGGCCAAGGACGCCGTCCGAAGCGACGGGCGGAGCGGCCGCCAGCGACGCGGCGGCAAGGAGAATGGACAGCATGGGGTCGGGGCTTTCCCAAAGGTTCGACAGGAGGGCGGATCGTCCGCCCGCGTGCGGCGGCGATGGGTTCGGGCAGAGCGCCGGTCAAGCGTCGCGGCGACGAACGGGGGAAGGACGCGACGAACGGTGGTGCGCGCGCCGCAAAGGCGCGGAGGCAGGCAGCTTTCGCCCCTGCCCCCTCCTGAAAGCCTCAGCCCTGCGGCGGCTGGGCGGCTTCGCCGACGACCTTGATCGACAGTTCCTTGAGCTGCTTGGCGGTGACGAACGCCGGGGCGTTCATCAGCAGGTCCTCGGCCTTCTGGTTCATCGGGAAGACCACCACTTCGCGGATGTTGGGCTCGCCCGCGAGCAGCATGACGATCCGGTCGATGCCCGGCGCCGAGCCGCCGTGGGGGGGCGCGCCATATTTGAAGGCGCCGATCATGCCCGGGAAGTTGGTGTCGACCTCCTCGCGGCTGTAGCCGGCGATCTCGAACGCCTTGTACATGATGTCCGGACGGTGGTTGCGGATCGCGCCCGACGACAGTTCGACGCCGTTGCAGACGATGTCATACTGCCAGGCGAGGATGTCCAAGGGATCCTTGGTCTCGAGCGCCTCGAGTTCGCCCTGCGGCATCGAGAAGGGGTTGTGGCTGAAGTCGATCTTCTTCGCTTCCTCGTCATATTCGAACATCGGGAAGTCGACGATCCAGCAGAAGTCGAAGCGGTTCTCGTCGATGAGGCCGAGGCTGGTGCCGACGCGGGTGCGGGCGGCGCCGGCGAGCTTGGCGGCTTCGGCTTCCTTGGCGCTAGCGGCGAAGAAGATGCCGTCGTCGGGGCCGAGGCCGAGTTCGGCGGCGAGCTTGTCCATGCCCTCGGTGCCGTGGTTCTTGGCGATGGGGCCGCCCCATTCGCCGCCCTTGCGGGTGGCGTAGCCCAGGCCGGCGAAGCCCTCGCCGCGGGCCCAGTCGTTCATCTCGTCGAAGAACTTGCGGCTCTTGTCGGCGGTGTTGGGCGCCGGCACCGCGCGGACGAAGCCGCCCTTCTCGACGATGGACGCGAACAGGCCGAAGCCTGAGCCGGTGAAGTGCTGGCCGACATCGGAGATGAGGATCGGGTTGCGGAGGTCCGGCTTGTCCGAGCCGTATTTCAGCAGCGCTTCCTTGTAGGGGATGCGCGGGAAGGCGCCCTCGGTGACGTGGCGGCCGTTGGCAAACTCGCGGAACACGCCGGCGAGGACGGGCTCGATCGCGTTGAAGACGTCGTCCTGCGTGACGAAGCTCATCTCGAAGTCGAGCTGGTAGAATTCGCCGGGGCTGCGGTCGGCGCGGGCGTCCTCGTCGCGGAAGCAGGGCGCGATCTGGAAATAGCGGTCGAAGCCGGCGACCATCAGCAGCTGCTTGAACATCTGCGGCGCCTGCGGGAGCGCGTAGAACTTGCCCGGGTGGACGCGGCTGGGGACGAGATAGTCGCGCGCGCCCTCGGGGCTCGAGGCGGTCAGGATCGGGGTCTGAAACTCGGTGAAGCCCTGCTCGACCATGCGGCGGCGAATCGAGGCGATGACGTTCGAGCGCAGCATGATGTTGGCGTGGAGACGCTCGCGGCGAAGGTCGAGGTAGCGATATTTGAGGCGGATTTCCTCAGGATATTCCTGCTCGCCCGCGACCGGCATGGGCAGCTCGGCCGCGCTCGACTGGACGGTCACGCTGCGGGCGTAGACCTCGATCTCGCCGGTCGGGAGATTGGCGTTGGTCGTGCCTTCGGCCCGCGCCTTGACCGAGCCGTCGATGGTGACGACGCTCTCGGCGCGCAATTTCTCGAGGACGGCGAGCGCCGGGCTGTCGCTGTCGCAGACGACCTGGGTGATGCCGTAATGGTCGCGAAGGTCGACGAACAGCACGCCGCCATGATCGCGCTTGCGATGGATCCAGCCCGAGATGCGGACGTCGCTGCCGACGTCGGTCCCGCGAAGCTGGCCGCAATGGTGGGTGCGATAGGCGTGCATGTTGGTTCTCGTTCGCGAATGAGCGTCATCCCGGACTTGATCCGGGATCCGCCTTCCTTCGTCGGCCAGGGTGAGGCAGGAAGGGAGGCAGACCCCGGATCAAGTCCGGGGTGACGATAATAGGATGGCGCGCGCTTCCCCATCCCCTTCCCTTTTGTCAACCCGGCGCCACCTCGCTACAGCGCTGCCGACATGAAGATTCATCCCCTGATTACCGACAGCGCCACCCTCGCCGCATTGGTCGAGCGGCTGAGCAGCCACGATTTCGTCGCGGTCGATACCGAGTTCATGCGCGAGAACAGCTACTGGCCCGACCTCTGCCTGCTGCAGATCGCGAGCGTCGAGGAAGCGGCCGCGATTGATCCCAAGGCCGAGGGCATCGACCTCAAGCCCCTGTGGGACCTGCTGGTCGACAATGAGGACGTGTTGAAGGTCTTCCACGCGGGCGGACAGGACCTCGAGATCGTCCACAACATGACCGGCAAGGTGCCCCACCCCCTGTTCGACACCCAGATCGCGGCCATGGCCCTCGGCTATGGCGAGCAGGTCGGATACTCGAACCTCATCGAGAGCATGCTCGGCCATGCGCTCGACAAGGGCGCGCGCTTCACCGACTGGAGCCGCCGCCCGCTCGACAAGCGCCAGATCGATTATGCGATCGGCGACGTCACCCATCTCGCGACCATCTTCCCGCGGATGGTCGCCAAGCTGAAGAAGACCGGGCGCGGGCTGTGGCTCGACGAGGAGATGGAGCGGCTGGCCGATCCGTCGAGTTTCGCCTTCGATCCCGCCGACGCGTGGAAGCGCCTCAAGCTGCCGAGCCGCAATCCGCAGGTGCTCGGCCGGCTGCGCGCCCTGGCCGGATGGCGCGAGCGCGAGGCGCGGAGCAAGAATCTGCCGCGCGGGCGGATCGTCAAGGACGACACGCTGGCCGACATCGCCGGCCATCCGCCCAAGGCGCAGGAGGATCTCGCCAAGGTTCGCGGCCTCTCCGCCGGGTGGAAGAACAACGACATCGGCGGGCGGCTGATGGCGGCGCTGGCCGAGGCCGAGCCGCTCGGCCCCGACGAACTGCCCGAGCGCGGCCCGAGCCGCCCGGGGCTGACCAAGGACGGGGCGCTGGTCGCCGACCTCCTCAAGCTTCTCCTCAAGATCAAGGCCAAGGAAGCGGGCGTCGCGGCCAAGCTGATCGCGCGCTCGGACGAGCTGGAAGCGCTCGCCGCCGGGGTCCGCAAGGACCTCGCCATCCTGTCGGGCTGGCGGTTCGAGGAATTCGGCCGCGACGCGCTGGACCTCGTCGAGGGCCGACTGGCGTTCGCAACCGTTGGGGGCAAGTTGAAGATGACCCGCAGCCTGGAGGATGCCGAATGACCCGCCTGTTGCTCACCACCTTGCCGTTCGCGCTCGCGGCCTGCGCCACCGCCCAGCCGGGTTCGCCCTATCCGGGCGGCAACAGCGCCGATCGCTACGTCTGCCGCAATACGATGCTCGAGCAGTTCGTCGGCCGCCCGGCCAGCGCCGAGCTCGGCAACGAGGTGATCCGCGCCTCGGGCTCGAAGACCCTGCAGTGGGTCGGCGCCGGGATGATGGTGACGATGGACTTCCGCGAGGACCGCGTGCGCATCTATCTCGACGAGCAGAACAAGGTGAAGCGCGTCAGCTGCGGTTGAGCGTTCACCTGCACACGCAGGAGCCCAGTTTTCTTCATCGATGAAGGGCACTGGGCCCCTGCCTTCGCAGGGGAACAGTCACACCTCCAACCGTGCCTCGCAGCCCATGAGGTTGGCGAGCTGGCGGTGGCGGCGGGCGACGGCGTCGCTGTAGAGCGCGCGGTCCTTGGGCTTGAGGCGGAGCACCACCGCGCCTTCCTCGAGCGCGATGCTCGACCGGCCGAGCACCTTCTCGGTCCCGCCCGACAGGCGCTGGGCGAGACGGATTGCAGCGCCCCACTGGCCGGCATGCTCGAGGACGCGTTCCTCGACGAGGTTGGCGAGGCTTGGCGAAAAAGGCCCGTCGCCGCCGAACGCCGCCCACAGGGTGCGGCCGATGATGGTCCGGCCCTCGGCGTCGATGCCAACCCAATTGCCGTGAACGCCCATGTCGACTGCCCACAAGGCGCGGAAGTCGGGATGGGCTTCCCAGCCCACGTCGGCGAGGAGGCAGGCGGCGAGGCGCAGGCGCCGCGCGGCATCGTCGTCGTCGGGGAAGAGCGGTGCGATCCAGCTGTCGAGTTCGGCGCCATGATCGCCGAAGCGGCCGAGCTTCTCGCCAGCCTCGAGCGCGGCGACCAGCAACGGGTCCTGGTGCTGACGGTCGATGGTAAGGTGGTCGAAAAGGAGCCCTTCGCGAAGCCCGTAGGCCGAGGCGACCGCGCGGGCGGGCTCGAGCACGCGGAACAGGGCCTCGAGCACCGCGGCGGCGGCATGAAGCGTCTGGGCACGGGTCGAGGACAGGCCGAAGCGGCTCTTCAATTGCTCGGGCGTCATCGAGCGGATCAGCTGGCGAAGCTCGCGCGCGCGGACCTGGTCGAGGGCGTGGCCGTGGACGATGTGGAGCGGATAGCCCGCGCTGTGCTGGTCGAGCTGGACGTAGGCGCGGAAGGAGCCGCCGACGAGATAGAGGGTGCGCTCGGCCGCGGCGGCGAGGATCGAGGGCGGCACCTGCTTCTTGAGCATGGTGGCGATCTGCTTGGCGCTGGCGTCGGGGCCCACCCGGAGCACACCGAGCGGCAGCGAGATGCCGGGCTCGGGCTGACCGCCGTTGACCGGGGTCAGCTCGAGGCTCCCGCCGCCGAGGTCGGCGACGACCCCGCGGGCGGTCGGAATGGCCGAAATGACCCCGAGCGCGGCGAGCCGGGCTTCCTCCTCGCCGGTGATGAGGGTCGGCTCGATCCCGACCTTGCGGGCGCGGGCGAGGAAGTCCTCGCCATTTTCGGCGTCGCGGACCGCGGCGGTGGCGACCACGTCGAGGCGCTTCAGCTTCATTTCCTTGGCCAGCAGGCGAAAGCGGGCAAGCGCCGCGATCGCCTGGTCCATCGCCTTGTCGGGGAGACGGCCGGTGGTCGCGAGCTCGCGCCCGAGGCCGGCCGAGACCTTCTCGTTGAACAGGGTCGAAGGGACGCGCTCGGACCCGGCATAGGCGACGAAGCGGATCGAGTTGGAGCCGATGTCGATGATGCCCACCGGGCCGAAGGAAGATTTCATGGGTCTGTGTTGTTCCGGTGAAAAGGCGATGCGGGGCACGCTTACTGGAGGCCGGCCTGGACCGGAAAGGGAATGCGCGGCTAGCCGCCCTGTTCCAGCCTGAGCTTGGGCACCTTGCGGCCTTCGAGCGCCTGGCCGCGACCCGAAAGCGATGGATTGGTCATGAAATAGGTGTGGAGGTTGAACGGCTTCTTGCCGGTCGGCACGCGGCTGTACTTGCCGCCGCTGTCGAGGCTCCAGCTCTGCTCGTTGTCGATGAGGTTGGCGACCATCACCTGGTCGAGGACCTGGGCGTGGACGGTCGGATTCTCGAGCGGGACGGCGACCTCGACACGGCGGTCGAGGTTGCGCGGCATCCAGTCGGCCGAGGAGATGAGAACCCGCGCCTTGGCGTGCGGCAGGCGGGCGCCGTTGGCGAAGCACCAGACGCGGCTATGCTCGAGGAAGCGGCCGACGATCGACTTCACCCGGATGTTCGAGGACAGGCCGGGAAGCCCCGGGCGGAGGCAGCAGATGCCGCGCACCACGAGGTCGATCTTCACCCCCGCCTCGCTCGCTTCGTAGAGCTTCTCGATGATCGCCGGATCGACCAGGCTGTTCATCTTCGCCCAGATGGCGGCGGGCTTGCCGGCCTTGGCATTGGCGATCTCGTTGTCGACCCAGCCGGTCAGCTTCTCGCGCAGGTTGACGGGGCTCATCACCAGCGTCTCAAGGCCCTTGGGCGGGACGTAGCCCGAGATGTAGTTGAACAGTTTGGCCGCATCGCGGGTGGCGCGCTTGGAGGCGGTGAAGAAGCTGAGGTCGGTGTAGAAGCGCGCGGTGGTCGGGTGATAATTGCCCGTTCCGAAATGGCAGTAGCTGCGGAAGTTGCCGCCTTCGCGGCGGACCACCAGCGAGACCTTGGCGTGGGTCTTCCACTGGGTGAAGCCGTAGACGACCTGGACCCCTGCCCGCTCGAGCCGCGAGGCCCAGAGGAGGTTCTGCTCCTCGTCGAAGCGGGCTTTCAGTTCGACCACCGCCGTCACCGACTTGCCGTTCTCGGCCGCGGCGACCAAAGCGTCGATGATCGCCGACTGCTTGCCCGCGCGGTAGAGCGTCTGCTTGATCGCGACCACGTCGGGGTCACTCGCGGCCTGGCGGAGGAAGGCGACCACCACGTCGAAGCTTTCGTAGGGGTGGTGGACGACGATGTCCTTGGTCCGGATGGCGGCGAAACAGTCCCCGCCATGCTCCTTGATCCGTTCGGGCAGGCGCGGCGTATAGGGGGCGAACTTGAGCTCGGGCCGGTCCTCGCTTTCGACCAGGAGGCCGAGGTCGACGACCCCGATGAAGCCGCTGGATTCGGCGATCAGGGCATGTTCGGCGCCCAGGCCCTCGCGGACCATCTCCTCCATGTCGAGCGGCGTGCCGCTGGAGAATTCGAGGCGGATGACTCGGCCGCGGCGGCGCTGCTTGATCGCCGAGCGGAAGTGGCGGACGAGGTCCTCGGCATCTTCCTCGATCTCGATGTCGGTGTCGCGCAGGACGCGGAAGGCGCCCGCGCCGGTCAGCCGGAAGCTCGGGAAGAGAATGTCGAGATTGGCCGAAATGGCTTCCTCGATCGCGATGTAGCGACTGTTCCCGCCCGGCAGCTTGAAGAAGCGCGGGACCGAGGCCGGGATCATCAGCACTTCGTTGACCGCCTCGCCGTCGGACGGATCGACCATCGCGAAGACGAGCGCGAAGCCGAGGTGCGGCACGAAGGGGAACGGGTGCGAGGGGTCGATCGCCTGGGGGGTGAGGACCGGGAAGACCTCGGCGGCGAGATAGGTGCGGAGCCACTCGCGCTCGTCCGGGCCGAGCCCTTCGCCGTCGACCACTTCCATGCCGACGGTGGCCAGCAGCGACTGAAGCTCCTCGCCGATCCTTTGCTGGTCGGCGATGAGGAGGTCGGCGTGGCGGCTGATCTGTTCGAGCTGCTGGGCGGGCGAGAGGCCGTCGTAGCTGCGCTGCTCGACGCCCTCGAGCTGCTGCTCCTTGAGGCCGGCGACCCGGACCGAGAAGAATTCGTCGAGGTTCGAGCCGCTGATCGAGAGGAAGCGCAGCCGTTCGAGCAGGGGGTGCGCGGGATTGGCGGCTTCCTCGAGCACGCGGCGGTTGAAGGCCAGCCACGACAGTTCGCGGTTGAAATAGCGGCTCTCGCCGTCGCGAAGGCGGGTCGGCTTGATCTCGGCCGGCGCGTTCATTCCTCCCCTCCTCCATCGATCAGGCCGCCCGCGACGAGCGCCCGGCGGACGGTCGGCAGGGTCAGCCGCGCCTGGCTGGCGATGGCGAAGCGGTCGATCGCGTCGACCACGCGCTCCGCCGTCCAATAATCGCGGGTGACCCGGCTGACGATATAACGCAGCGCCTCGTCGGGAAGATGCAGGCCGCGATCGGCGAACAGGCGGCGGATGAGCGAGCCGAACAAGGCGTCGTCGGGAAGCTCGATCCGGACCACCGGGGTGACCGCGAGCCGGGTGCGCAGGTCGGGCAGCCGTATCTCCCATTCGGGCGGCGCGCGGTCGGCGATCATCACCATCGGCCGGCCGGTCTCCTGCGCCTGGTTCCAGGCGTGGAACAGGGCTTCCTCGTCATGCGCCTCGGCCCGGTCGAACAGCCGGCCCTCGACCCGGGCGACGAAATTGCGCGCGAGCAAGGAGCGGCCCGAGCGGCGCGGCCCGGTCAGGATGGTCGCCTTGACCGGCCAGCTCGACCAGCGGCGGAAATGCTCGAATGCGGCCTCGTTCGCCGGGCTGACGATGAACCGGCTGTCGTCGCTTCCCTGGGGCCAGTCGAGCGGGAGCGCGAACTGGTCGGGCGCCCGCATCAGCGCCCTTGCGTATTGGTGGTGACGGGGGTCAGCGGCTCGGGCGCCGGACGGGCCGGTGCCGAGCCCTGCGCCGGCGGTGGCGCGCCGGGCGCGGGCGGCTGCGGCTGCTGCGGCCGGGGCGGCGCATAGCCGGTGATGGTGAAGACGCCGCTCGCACTGCTGGTCTGCCAGCCACGGGCGTTGAGCGCGCCCGCAAGCTGCGCGGCCGAACCCTTGTAGCGGACCACCAGCACCTGCGCGCCAATCTCCTGGACCGTTCGGACCCCGGGGATCGAGCGGAGCCAGCCGACCGGCGAATAAGGCGAGCTGACCGCGATCTGGATGACCTGCTCGGTCGGTGCTTCGTCGGCCACTTCCTCCACTTCCTCCACCGGCGGCGGCGGCGGCGGAAGCAGGCTGGGGTCGGGGCGGAGCGCGCCGGCGGCGAGCCAGCGGGTATAGAGCGCGTCCATCTGGCGCACGCCCTCGGCCATCATCCGCGGCACGTCGGCGCTGTCCTCGGCACGGAGGGTGAAGCTGCCGAGCGGCTTGCGGTCGGCGCCGAAGGTCCCGCTGAAGGTCGCGACGGCGGGACCGCCCGGATAGAGGCGGCGAACCTGCGCGGTCGCGACGAGAACGTCGGCGGCGCCGTAGAAATCGACGAGGTTGCGCCACATGGCGCGGCCCGGACGGCGGGTCTGGGCGGCGGTGACGAGCAAGGGGTCGATCCCCTGGCCCGAGATTCGGACATAGTCGATCGCGCTGTTGCTGGTCCGATATTCGGCCCAGGCGCGCTGCCAGGGATTGCGCAGTTCGACCGTGGTCGCGGTGCCGCCGCTGACCATCACCGGGATCAGCAGCAGCGGGGCCGAGCGGCGGACCGGGCCGGCGGCGCCGAGCAGGCCGGCGGCGCGCGAGCGATCGAACAGGATCTGGAGCGAGGCGATATAGCGGCCGGGCGCGATCCGTTCCTGCTCGATCGCGATCGAGCTGACGATGTCGTCGAGGGTGGAATCGGGCAGGGTCGGCGCTTCGCCGACCGGGCGGCGATGAAGCTGCGCCCACAATTTGCGGAATCCCTCGCGCTGGGAAATGCGCCAGCCGGCGAGCCGCGCGGTCTCGGCATCCTTGGCCGCGACATCGACCTTGATCCCGCCGATTTCGAGCGTGCTGGCGCTGTCGATGGGCGGAATCCCGCGATCCCCGCTCTCAAGCTGGGCGAAGACGGTGCCGGCGGCCCCGACGGCGAGGACAGACAGCACGGCAAGCGTGAGGCCAGGACGGCGGCGCAACATGGCGCTCCTCAAAGCAGCTTGGGGCTCGATTTCCAAGGCTCTTGTGGGCTAGGCGCTTCTTCCATGGGGCTGACCTACGAACAGGCCGGGGTGAACATCGCCGCCGGCAACGCGCTGGTGAAGGCGATTGCGCCGCTCGCCAAATCGACCCGCCGGCCGGGTGCCGACGCCGATCTCGGCGGCTTCGGGGGTTTCTTCGACCTCAAGGCCGCGGGCTTCACCGACCCGATCCTGGTCGCGGCCAATGACGGGGTCGGGACCAAGCTCAAGCTGGCGATCGACGGCAACGACCATCGCGGGGTCGGAATCGACCTCGTCGCGATGTGCGCCAACGACCTCATCGTCCAGGGCGCCGAGCCGCTTTTCTTCCTCGACTATTTCGCGACCGGGAAGCTCGACAATGGGGTCGCCGAAGCCGTGGTCGCCTCGATCGCCGAGGGCTGCCGCCAGGCGGGCTGCGCGCTGATCGGCGGCGAGACGGCCGAGATGCCGGGCATGTATGCGGCGGGCGACTATGACCTGGCCGGCTTCTGCGTCGGCGCGGTCGAGCGCGGGCGGCAGCTGACCGGCGAGAAGATCGCACCCGGCGATGTCGTCCTCGGGCTGGCGAGCTCGGGGGTCCATTCGAACGGCTTCAGCCTGGTCCGCAAGCTGATCGAGGTGAACGGCTGGAAGCTCGACCGCCCGGCCCGCTTCGCCCCCGATCGTCTGCTCGGCGACCTGCTGCTCGAGCCGACGCGAATCTACGTGAAGAGCCTGCTGCCGCTGCTCCGCGACGGCCGGATCCACGGTCTCGCGCACATCACCGGCGGCGGCTTGCTGGAGAATGTCCCGCGGGTGCTGCCCGAGGGCTGCCACGCCGAGATCGACGCCGACGCCTGGCCCCTCCCCCCGCTGTTCGCCTGGCTCCAGGCCGGCGGCGGGATCGAGCCCGAGGAACTGGCGCGCACCTTCAATTGCGGGATCGGCATGGTCGCGGTGGTCGCGGCCGACGAGGCTGACGCCGTCAGCGCCGCGCTTAAGGAAGCGGGCGAGACGGTGCATCGGATCGGCACGATCCGCGAGGGCCAGCGCGGCTGCACCGTGCGCGGCTCGAACGAGACGTGGAGTGCCCGCGGCGTGTGGAGCGCCACGCACAATCATGGCTAGATCTTATCGCCCTCGCCCCTCGTTCGCCCTGAGCGAAGTCGACGGGCGCGGCGCGAACGTGCTTCGACTTCGCTCAGCACGAACGACGATTGTTGCGTCGTGACGAAATCCCGGGTCGCCATCGTCATTTCGGGCGAGGGCAGCAACATGGCCGCCCTCCTCTATGCGAGCCGCCTGCCAGGATCAGCCTATGAGGTGGTGCTGGTCGCCTCGAACAATCCCGAAGCCCCGGGGCTGGTGCTGGCCGAGGCCGAAGGCATCCCGACCTGGGCGCAGTCGCACCGGGGCATGAGCCGCGAGGATTTCGATGCGGCGCTCGGCGCGGCGCTGGCCGCGGCCCGGCCCGACGCGGTCGCGCTGGCGGGCTACATGCGGATCCTGACCCCCTCATTCGTCGCGGCGTGGCGCGGCCGATTGCTCAATATCCACCCGTCGCTGCTTCCCCTCTATCCCGGGCTCGACACCCACCAGCGGGCGATCGCGGCGGGCGACGCACAGGCGGGCTGCACGGTCCATCTCGTCACCGAGGACGTCGACCAGGGCGCGATCCTCGGCCAGGTCGCGGTCGCGGTGCGGAGCGACGACACGCCCGAGACGCTCGCCGCCCGGGTGCGGCTGGCCGAGCATCAGCTCTACCCGGCGACGCTTTCGGCCTATGTCTCGCGCCACGAGGATGCCGGCTGGATCGAGGCGCAGGTGGACTCGCTTGCGGCGAGCCTCCCCGAGGTCGGGCGCAAGACCAGTCACGGCTCGCCCGGCTGGTCGGTGGGCGCGGAAAAGAGCGCGAAACTGTTCGCCATCCTCGCCGACCGCCACCATGGCGAGGAAGCGATCGGGCTGCTCGTGAAGGCGAGCGGCGCGGACGAGATGAGCGGGCTGATCGAGGCCGATCCCGAGCTTTATTACTGGCCCAAATATTATGGCGCGAGCGGGTGGCTCGGCCTCAAGCTCAATCGGCCCGACACCGACTGGAGCCAGGTGCGCGAGTGGCTCGAGCGCAGCTGGGCCGCCGCCGCGCCCGCGCGCCTGACGAAGCTGATGCGGGCCGCCGACGAATTCTAGCGGCTGGCAACTCGTGCCTGGGCCGGGGCCTGGGCCGAGGGCGCGACGCGCCAGACGGTGTTGCCTGCGTCGTCGGCGACGAGGAGCGCGCCAGTGCGATCCTGCGCGACCCCGACCGGGCGGCCATAGACCTTCTCGCCGTCGGTGAAGCCGGTCAGGAAGTCCTGCATCTTGCCGTTGGGACGCCCGCCCGCGAAGGGGACGAAGCCGACCTTGTAGCCGTTGAACTGGGTCCGGTTCCAGCTTCCGTGGAGGCCGACGAAAGCCCCGCCGCGGTAGGTCGCCGGGAAGCTCGCGCCGGTGTAGAAGGTGAGGCCCAAGGCGGCGACGTGGGGCCCCAGCGCATAATCGGGCGCGATCGCCTTGGCGACGAGGTCGGGCCGCTGCGGGCGGACCCGCGGGTCGACGTTCTGGCCGTAATAGCTGTAGGGCCAGCCGTAGAAGCCGCCGTCCTTCACGCTCGTCATATAGTCGGGGACGAGGTTCTGGCCGATTTCGTCACGCTCGTTGACGACCACCCAGAAGGTGTTGGTGCCGGGGTAGAAGGTCGGGCTGTTGGGATTGCGAAGGCCGGTCGCGAAGACCCGCGAGCGGCCCGTCTGGCGATCGATCTCCCACACCGCGGCGCGGTTGTGCTCGGCCTCGAAGCCATTCTCGACGATGTTCGAATTGGAGCCGACGGTGGCGTATAGTCGCTGGCCGTCGGGGCTGATGGTCAGGCTCTTGGTCCAGTGATGGTCGATCGGCCCGCCGGGAAGGTCGGTCAGGAGGGTCGGCGCCGCGGTGATCTTCGTCTGCCCCGGGGTGAAGGGGTAGCGAAGCACCGATTCATGGCTCGCGACGTAGAGGTTGCCGTCGGCGACGACGACGCCGAAGGGCGAATCGACATGGTCGATCAGGACCGACTTGCCTTCCGCGATCCCGTCGCCATTGGCGTCGCGCAGCAGGACCAGCCGGTTGGAGGGCCCTTCGCCCGGCACGTTGCCGTGCGCCCGGCCGAAGAAATAGCCCATGAAGAGGTCCTTGGGCCGGTTGATGCCCTCGAGCCCCGGGCCCGTGCTCTCGACCACGATCACGTCGCCATTGGGCAGAGGATAGAGGAAGCGCGGGTTCTTGAGGTTGGACGCCATCGCCTGGACCGTGAAGCCGGCGGGCGCGGTCGGATGCTGCCCGTTCTTCCAGCCCTGCGGCTCTTTGATCTTCATCGGCGGGAAGAGATATTGCTGGACCGGCGGCAGCTTGGGGTTGGGTCCGACGAGTTCGTCGGGATTGCCGGGCTCGACCGAGCCGCAGGCGGCAAGCGCGACCGAGAGGAGCAGGGGAGCGAGCAGGCGGCGGTTCATCGCGGAGTCCCCACGCCCTGCTTGTAGACGAGGCTCCCGCCGAGCCAGCCGCTTACCGCCAGCAGGAGGACGGCGATCGCGGACAGGATGAGGCCGGTCGGGACGACCGAATTCCAGCCGTCGCGGGCATGGATCATGCTGTTGAAGATCTGGATCACGAAGACGATGATGTTGAGCAGGCCGTGGACCGAAGCGGTCCGGCTGCGCACCCGGCGGTCGCCGAGATAGTCGATGATCCCGACCAGCGCCGCGAGCCCGCCCATGACGAGGCCGGCGAGCAGCAGCCAGGCCGAGAAATTGACCCACTGGATGTTGGCGGTGCGCGAATAAGCGATGTCGGTGACGAGCGCGCCGACCCAGCAGACGATGGGGAACGGCACCAGCATCGGGTGGATCGGATGGCCGAAGATGGCGGCGGTGGAGCGCGGTCGATCGCCGGGCTGGTGCAAAGCGTGATCTGCCATGGTCGCGCTACGAACGACCAAGCGTTGCGGTTCCGCGACGAACTTGCCGCCGTGAAATGTTCGACGCGTACCGATGGCGCGCTAGAGCGGTCCGATGTCCCCGCCCCTGCTGATCGGATCGACCTGGATCCTGCTGGTCAACCTGCTGACGATCCTCAGCTTTCGCAGCGACAAGAAGCGCGCGGAAGCGGGCGCGCGGCGGATTCCAGAGCGCGATCTCCTCACCCTCGCGCTCCTCGGCGGGTCGCCCGGGGCGTTCGCGGCCCGGCGCTGGTTCCGGCACAAGACGCGCAAAAAGCCCTTCTCCACCCGGCTGTGGCTGATCGCCGCGGTGCAGGTCGGCGCGGGCGTTGCGCTGAGCGTCTTCTGACAAAAGAAAAAGGGCCCGCCGGATCGCTCCGACGGGCCCTTTGCTCACCTTCTCCGCGCGCGCGGAGGAAGCGTGATCGGCTTAGCCGACGATCTCTTCGGGCTTGAAGAAATAGTCGATCTCGATCTTGGCATTCTCGTCCGAGTCCGAGCCGTGGACCGAATTGGCTTCGATCGATTCCGCAAGTTCCTTGCGGATGGTGCCGGCGTCGGCATTTTCGGGGTTGGTCGCGCCCATGATGTCGCGGTTGCGCTGGACGGCATTCTCGCCCTCGAGCACCTGGACCACGACCGGGCCCGAGATCATGAAGCTGACGAGGTCGTTGAAGAAGGGACGCTCGCGGTGGACGCCGTAGAAGCCTTCGGCCTGCTCCTTGGTCATCTGGATGCGCTTGGAGGCGACGACGCGCAGGCCGGCTTCCTCAAGCATCTTGGTGACGGCGCCGGTCAGGTTGCGGCGGGTGGCGTCGGGCTTGATGATCGAAAAGGTGCGCGTAATCGCCATGGCGTCGCGAGGCTCCTGTCTTGATGGGGTTGGAATTGGCCGCGCCCCTAGCGGGCGGGGGGCCAACAGGCAAGGCTCAGCCCTTGTTGACCCAGCGCCCGTCCTCGCGCGCCCAGTAGCGCCGCTCGACCCCCTCGCGGCCCGAGAGCAGTTTCCAGGCGAGCCGCGCGTCGGCGAGGTTGCTCTCGTCGAACAGGTGGAAGGCGCGGTCGTAGCTCAATGCCGCCTCGCGCCATTCGCCGTCGGCGAGAAGGATGTTGCGGGCGCGGTTGGCCGGCTCGGGCGTGGTCGAGAGGAGGATCGGCTGGCGGCTGTCGTCGGCGCCGCCGGCAAGGCCGTGGGCAAGGAAGCTCGTCTCGCCCTCGTCCCACAGCAGGCGGTCGAGGCGGCTGAGCTGATTCTCCTCGTTCATGACGACGAGCAGGCGCTCGCCGCTGTCGAGGACCTTGCCGGCGAGGACGGCGATGACCTCGTGGAGGGGGGTGGTCCCGAGCTGGTAGAAGTCGACCTTCATGGGCGGAGGCAATAGCGTTCGTTCGTGCTGAGCAACGTCGAAGAACGCCGGTACAGGCGCCCTTCGACTTCGCTCAAAGCGAACGACCTCTCGAAGCGTGATCTCACCCCGCGACCGTCTCCACCCAGCGGTCGAGCAGGCGGACGCCGAAGCCGGTCGCGCCCTTGTCGTAGGTGGTGCCGGGCTTGTCCGACCAGACGGTGCCGGCGATGTCGAGGTGGGCCCAGTCGGTGCCTTCCTCGACGAAGCGCTGGAGGAACTGGGCCGCGGTGATCGAGCCGCCCTCGCGCGGACCGACATTCTTGATGTCGGCGATCGGGCTGTCGATCAGGCGATCATAGGCGTCGCCGAGCGGCATGCGCCACAGCTTGTCGCCCGTCTCCTGGCCGGCAGTGGCGAGCTCGCCCGCGAGCGCGTCATTGTTCGAGAAGATGCCGCCATATTCGTGGCCGAGGCTGATAACCATCGCGCCGGTGAGCGTCGCGAGGTCGACCATCTTCTTCACGCCGAGCTTGCGCTGCGCGTAGGTGATGACGTCGGCGAGGACGAGGCGCCCTTCGGCGTCGGTGTTGATGACCTCGATCGTCTGGCCGTTCATCGAGGTGACGACGTCGCCCGGACGGGTCGCGCTGCCCGAGGGCATATTCTCGACGAGGCCGCACAGGCCGACGACATTGGCCTTGGCCTTGCGCGAGGCGATGGCGAGCATCGCCCCGGCGACGGCGCCCGCGCCGCCCATGTCCCACTTCATCGATTCCATGCCGGCGGCCGGCTTGATCGAGATGCCGCCGGTATCGAAGGTAACGCCCTTGCCGATCAGCGCGAGCGGCGTTCCGCCCTCCTCGCCGCCATTCCAGCGCATGATGAGCAGCCGCGGCTCGCGGACCGAGCCCTGGTTGACGCAGAGGAGCGAGCCCATGCCGAGCTTCTCCATCTCGGCCTGGCCGAGCGCCTCGACGACGAGGCCGGTGCCTTCGGCGGCCTTCTTGACGCGCTCGACGAAGGTCTCGGCGTAGATGATGTTGGCGGGCTCGGCGACGAGCTCGCGGGTGAGCTTGAGGCCGTCGAGGACCGCGGCATAGCGCTCGGCCCAGCGCGCCTCGGTGCCGGCCGGCGCCCCGACGATGACCAGCTCCTCGACGGTCGGCTTCTGCTTTTCCTTGAGGGTGGTGCGATAGCGATCGTGGCGCCACGCGCGGGCGGCGGCGGCAAGCACCAGCCGGGCCGCGGAGTCGCTGTCGAAGCGGGTGCCGGTAAGGTCGATCGCGACCACCTTCTCGCCCGAGGTCAGCAGCCGGGCAACCGCGCCGCCGCCGAGCTTCTCGGCCGCCGGGCCGTCGCTGGCGCTGCCGGTCCCGATGAGGATCAGGCGGCGGACAGGCGCGCCGCCGGTGCCGCCGGTCCAGGTCTCGGCGACCGCCCCGGCTTCGCCCTCGAAACGCTGGCCGCGGGCCGCGGCCTCGACCGCCGCGCGGGCTTCCCCGAGCGACGCCAGATTGCCGCGCTCCACCCCGGCGACCGGGAGGACGAGCGCATGGGCGCTGGAGGGGAGCTGGTCGGCAAAGCGGATCTGCATGGGTCGGGTCACCTGGAACAAGAAGGAGAAAATCGCCGGAGCCTTAGGCCGCGCGGGGGCGGACTGCCAAGCCCGTTGCCCCGCATGGCCCAAGCTGCAATAGGCGGGCTTCCTTCAAGCTGGTGGATCAGGGCGGACAATCAAGGTGCGAAACGGCGTCACGGGCTGGACAGCGCTGCCGCTGGTCCTCGCGCTTTCGGCGCCGGCGATGGCGCAGGACGCCGTGCCCGTGGCCGAGCCCGCCCCCGCCGCCACGCCCGCCAGCGGCGTCGCCGAGAGCGAACAGGACATCGCCTTCAGCGCCGACACGGTCAGCTATGACAGCGAGGCCGAGGTGGTGGTCGCGAGCGGCCAGGTCCGAGTCAACCGCCAGGGCACTTTCGTCGCCGCCGACCAGGTCCGCTGGGACCGCAAGACCGGCGAAGTGGTCGCGACCGGCAATGTCGTGCTGGTCCAGCCGCAGGGCGACAAGTTGGTCACCGAGCGCGCGGTCCTCAGCGACGACCTGCGCAACGCGACGATCGAGAACCTCCTCGTCGTGCTCGAGAATGGCGGGCGCCTCGCCGCCGACCGCGGGACCCAGAACGGCGACATCACGACGCTTGAGAATGCGGTCTATTCGCCCTGCGCGGTGACGACGGTCAACGGCTGTCCCAAGCGGCCGAGCTGGCGGATCCTCGCGGCGCAGGTCCGCTACGACCGCAAGGCCGGGCGGGTCCGATTCGACCGTGGCCGGCTCGAATTGTTCGGGGTGCAGATCCCCCTCCTCCCGGTGTTCAGCCTCGGCACCGGCCGCGGCGGCGAAGGCTATAGCGGCGTCCTTGCGCCCGAGCTTCGCTACAGCCGCCGCCGCGGGGCCGAGCTCGCCGTTCCCTATCACCTGCGCTTCGGGCCCAATCGCGACCTCACGCTGACCCCGCACGTCTATACCAAGACCGAGCCCGCCTTCGAGGCGCGCTACCGCGACCTCAGCAAGCTTGGCGCATTCACGATCGGCGGCTTCCTTACCTACGGCGACACGACCAGCTACGACGACACCCGCGACGACAAGGGCCTGCGCGCCTATGTCGAGGGCAACGGCAAGTTCCAGTTCGATCCGCTGTGGAGCCTGACCGGCCAGGTCCGGCTCGCCACCGACAAGTCGGTCGCGCGCTTCTACGACATCAGCCGCGACGATCGCTTCCGTAACTTCCTCGACCTCGAGCGGATCGACACCGACAGCTATCTGAGCCTCGCCGGCTGGGCCTTCCAGGGTCTCCGCCAGACCGACGTCCAGAAGCAGCTGCCGATCGCCCTCCCCGCCTTCGACGCGCGGATCCGGCTCGGCCAGCCGGTGCTCGGCGGGCGGGTCGAGCTGCAGGCGAACAGCCTCGCCGTGCTCCGCCGCGAAGGCCAGGACAGCCAGCGGGCGTTCGTCTCGGCGCGCTGGGACATGCGCCGCCTGACGAGCTTCGGGCAGGAATTGCTGCTGACCGGCTTCACCCGCGGCGACGTCTATCACAGCGACGAGAACGAGCTCACCCAGACCGTCTATTATCGCGGCGAGAAAGGATGGAAGGCGCGCGGGATCGTCGCTGCCGCGGCCGAATTGCGCTGGCCGCTGATGGGTCCGCTGCTCGGCGGAATCCAGCGCCTGACCCCGCGCGTGCAGCTGGTGGTGACCCCGCCGACCGCCAACATCAGCCTGCCCAACGAGGACAGCCGCTCGGTCGACCTCGAGGACAGCAACCTCTTCTCGCTCAACCGCTTCCCCGGCTACGACCGGTGGGAGGACGGCAGCCGCATCACCTATGGCGTCGACTGGAATCTCGACCGGCCGGGCTGGTCGGTGTCGAGCAACATCGGCCAGTCCTATCGCCTCAACCGCGACGTCCAGATCTTCCCCGAAGGCACCGGGCTTACCGATCGCTGGTCGGACTTCGTCGGACGGACGCGGCTGAAGTTCGGGCGGTTCATCGACCTCACCCACCGCTTCCGGCTCGACAAGGACAATTTCGCGGTCCGCCGGAACGAGCTCGACCTTACCGTTGGCACGACCGAAACCTATGCGCGGATCGACTATCTGCGGCTCAACCGAAACGTCGACCCGCAGATCGAGGATTTGCGCGACAAGGAAGAGCTGCGGCTTGCCGGGCGCTGGAAATTCCATCGTCACTGGTCGGTGTTCGGTGCGACCGTGCTCGACCTCACCAACAGCGACGAGGATCCGCTGAGCCTCGCCGACGGCATCAACAGCGTCCGCCACCGCCTCAGTCTCGACTATGAGGACGACTGCATCGCGCTCGGGGTCAGCTGGCGCCGCGACTATGAGCGGCTCGGTACCCGGATCGAGGGGAGCACCTTCAGTTTCCGCCTGTCTTTGAAGGGCCTGAGCCGCTAGAAGGCGCTCATCGCCGGTTAAGCGGGGATGGGGCACGTCCCCGGAATAGCTTTCGATAACAAGGGATTGAACGACCCCCATGGGCACTGCGAAGAGGTTTCTGACGACGGTTGCACTGGCAACGCTGGCGGGTGCCGGCTGGGCCCAGACCGCCCCCGCGCCCACGGCTCCGAACAGCACCGCGCCGCTCAACCTGCCGAGCAACCTGACCGTCTACGGCAAGCCGATCCCGGCGGTCGTGAAGGCCAGCGCGATCGTCAACGGGGAAGTCATCACCCAGACCGACATTGACCAGCGCCTCGCGCTGCTCGCGCTGTCGAACAACCAGCCGATCCCCGAGGCCGAGCTCGAGCGGCTGCGCGTCCAGGTGCTCCGCAACCTCATCGACGAGACGCTGCAGATCCAGGCCGCCCGCCAGGCCGAGATCAAGGTCAACCAGTCCGACATCGACCGCACGGTCGCCCGCGTCGCCGACGGCGTGAAGCGCACCCCGGCGCAGCTCGCCGACTATCTCAAGCAGAACGGCAGCTCGATCCGCTCGATCCGCCGCCAGATCGAGGGCGAGATCGCCTGGTCGCGCCTCCAGCGCCAGAAGATCGAGAGCCAGGTCAGCGTCGGTGACGACGAGGTGAAGGCCGTGATCGATCGCCTCAACGCGTCCAAGGGCGCGCAGGAATATCGCGTCGGCGAAATCTTCCTTTCGGCGACCTCCGCCAATCAGCAGGAAGTGGCGGCCAACGCCCAGAAGATCGTCGACGCGCTGCGCCAAGGCGCGAGCTTCGCCGGCTATGCCCGCCAGTTCTCCGAAGCCTCGACCGCGGCGGTCGGCGGCGACCTTGGCTGGGTCCGTCCCGAGCAGCTTCCCGACGCGCTCGCCACCACGGTGCGCGGCATGAACGCCGGCCAGCTGTCGCAAGTCATCCCGGTCCAGGGCGGCTTCTCGATCATCGCCGTGCAGGACATGCGCAAGGTCCTCACCGCCGATCCGCGCAATGCCGTGCTGGCGCTGAAGCAGATCTCGATCAGCTTCCCCAAGGGCACCACCTCGGCCAGCGCCGAACCGATCCTCCAGCGTTTCGCGGTCTCGGCCCAGAATGTCGGCGGCTGCGGCGGCGCGGAGAAGATGGCGGCCGAATTCAAGGGCGACGTCGTCCAGTCGGACCAGATCAAGCTGCGCGACCTTCCGCCGGCGCTCCAGAACATGATGCTGCCGATGCAGGTCGGCCAGGCGACCCGCCCGTTCGGGAGCATCGAGGAAGGCGTCCGCGTTTTGGTCATCTGCGGCCGTGACGAGGAACAGTCGGCCAGCGCGCCGAACCCCGACGCCGTCTTCGCGCAGCTGCAGGAAGAGCGCATCAACCTGCGTGCCCGCCGCTATCTGCGCGACCTTCGCCGCGACGCCGTCATCGACTTCCGCTGAGGATGACGCAAGGCGACGGGCGCGCTAGGGGCCGGCCATGAGCATGCCCCTGCCCCCGCTCGCGGTGTCGCTCGGCGATCCGGCCGGGATCGGCCCCGAGGTCGTCGCCAAATGCTGGGACAATCGCCGGGACCTCGGCCTGCCGCCGTTCGTGGCGGTCGGCGATCCCCGCAGCCTGTCCGAAGTGTGGGACGGTCCGCTCGCCATCATCTCCGATCCGCGCGAGGCGGAAGGCGTGTTCGAGACCGGCATCCCGCTCCTCGCGGTCGCCGCGCAGGAGGCCGGTATCGCCGGCGTGCCGAGCATGGCCGGGGCGCATTGCAGCCTCGACAGCCTCGAGCTCGCGGTCGGCCTGACCCGCTCAGGAAGCTGTTCGGCGGTGGTCACCGGCCCCGTCGCCAAGCACCAGCTCTACGCGATCGGCTTCACTCATCCCGGCCAGACCGAATTCGTCGCCGAGCGGTGCGGCGTCTCGCCCAACAATGTCGCGATGATGCTCGCCGGGCCGACGCTCCGGACGGTGCCGGTCACCACCCACATGCCGCTCCGCGACGTCGCCGATGCGCTGACCCCGGGCCTGATCGAGGCGCGGGCGCGGGCGACCCTGCGCGGGCTCCAGCGCAATTTCGGGATCGCCGCCCCGCGCCTCGCGGTCGCGGGCTTCAATCCGCATGCGGGCGAGAATGGGGCGCTCGGTCGGGAGGAGATCGAGGTCATCATCCCCGCGATCGAGGCGCTCCGGGCCGAAGGCTGGGACGTCGGCGGACCCTATCCGGCCGACACGATGTTCCACCTCAGCGCCCGCGGCCGCTACGATGCGGCGCTGTGCATGTATCACGACCAGGCGCTCATCCCGCTGAAAGCGCTGCATTTCGAGGAAGGGGTGAACCTCACCCTCGGCCTCCCCATCGTCCGCACCGCGCCCGACCATGGCACCGCCTTCGACATCGCCGGGCAGGACCGCGCCGACCCGCGAGCGATGGCTGCGGCGATCCGGGTCGCGGCGAGCTGCGCCCGGGTCCGCGCGTCCGCGGCCTGAGATGGCGACGCTCCCGCCGCTGCGCGAGGTCATCGCCCGCCACGGACTGAGCGCGTCCAAGGCGCTCGGCCAGAACTTCCTCCTCGATCGCCAGCTGCTGGCGCGGATCGCGGCCATCCCCGGCGACCTTGCCGGCGCCGAGGCCTATGAGGTCGGGCCCGGGCCGGGCGGGCTGACGGGCGCGTTGCTCGACGCCGGGGCCAGGGCCACCGCGGTCGAACGCGACCGCCGCTGCATCCCCGCGCTGGAGGAACTCGGTGCTCTCTTCCCCGGCAAGCTCACCCTGCTCGAGGAAGATGCGCTGAAGGTCGACGAGCAGGCCCTGGTCGGGCGCGGCGTGCATGTCGTCTCGAACCTTCCCTACAATGTCGGGACGGCGCTGCTGCTGCGCTGGCTCGGCGCCGACTGGACGCCGTGGTGGGCGAGCCTTACGCTCATGTTCCAGAAGGAAGTCGCCGAGCGGATCGTCGCCGGGCCGGGCGACGATGCCTATGGCCGGCTGGCGGTCGCTGCGCAGTGGCGGGCGCGCCCGAGGATCGCGCTTGCCGTCCATCGCTCGGCGTTCGTCCCCCCGCCCAAGGTCGCCTCGGCGGTGGTCCACATCGTCCCCGCCGACGAGCCCGAAGGCGTGAAGCTCGAGGTGCTGGAACGGCTGACCGCCGCGGCGTTCGGGCAGCGGCGAAAGATGCTCCGCCAGAGTTTGAAGGCCGTGCCCGACGCGCTCGATGCGCTGGCCGGGCTCGGCATCGCGCCCGAGCGGCGCGCGGAAACGGTCAGCGTCGACGAGTGGGTCGCGCTGGCGCGGACCCTCAGTTCTTCTTCGGAGCCGTCGGCGCCGGCGCCTTGACCGCCATCGCCGGGCCGCGCTGGATCGCGGCGGCGAGCGACGTCGCGGGCGCGCAGGGCTTGGCCGCGCAGATGCCCTTGATCTTGGCGAGGTTCTGCTGCGCACGGCCGGCAGCGCCGAGCTCGACCATCGCCTCGCCCTGGACGCCGAGCGCGACGATGTCGTTGGGCTCGAGCGCGAGCGCCTTGTTGGTCAGCCGGATCGCCTGGCCGTAGAGCTTCTGCTTCTGCGCGACGCGGGCGAGCGAGATGAAGGCGCCGCGGTTGCGCGGATCAAGCACCAGCGCGGTCTCGAGCGCATCGTCGGCGGCCTGGAAATTGCCGGCGGCAAGCGCGGTCTCGCCCGCTTTCTGCCACTGCACCGACTGGGGGTTGAGCTGCGCGTCGGGGACCTGCGTTCCTCCGGAGCTGGCGAGCGTCGCCGCCACGATCCCCAGGGCTGCAGCAATAGGCATCACGCGCATCAGCACTTCCTTCCAGTCGGAACCGGTCATCTAGCCCGGAACCGCGCAATGAAAAAGCCGTCCGTCCGGTCGTGTCCCGGGGTGAGAAGGCGGCCCACTCCGTCCAAACGCCCGACGTCCATGCCGATATCCTCGGGCAGGAAGCCTGAATGGCGGCTGAGGAAGGCGGCGGCCTGGGCCGCACCCTCGCTCGCGAGCAACGAGCAGACGGCATAGACGAGGATCCCGCCGGGCTTCACCAGCGGCGCGGCGAGGTCGAGCACGCGCCGCTGAAGCGCTTCGACCCGGTCGAGCCGCTCCGGATTGAGGCGCCAGCGGCCCTCGGGATTGCGGCGCCAGGTGCCCGAGCCCGAACAGGGCGCGTCGACCAGCACGACGTCGGCTTGGCCCTCGAGGTCGGCCAGTGCCTCGGCCTCGCGCGGCGTGTCGAGGAGGCGGGTCTCGATCGTGGCACCGGCACGCTCGGCGCGGGGGCCGAGATTGCGCAGGCGCGAAAGGCTGGTGTCGCAGGCGATGATCCGGGCCTTTGGCGCGGCACTGGCAAGTGCGAGCGCCTTGCCTCCTGCCCCGGCGCAAAGGTCGACGATTGTCTGGCCGTCGGCGGGGGCGCAGGCGAGCGCGATCAGCTGGCTGCCTTCGTCCTGCACTTCGACGAGGCCGTCCGCGAAGGCTTCGTCGGCACTGGCGGCGGCGTCGCTCGGCAGTCGCAGGCCCCACGGGCTGAGCGGGGTCGGCTCGGCACCGAAATGCGCGACCATCTCGTCGCGGGTGGTGCGGGCGATGTTGGCGCGAAGGTCGAGCGGCGCGCGGTCGGTGAGCGCGGGCCATTCCTCCTCGCCGACGAGCGGCGACAGGAGCGGCGCGATCCAGCCCGGGACGATCCCCGCCTCGGCGCGCGGCTCGTCGTTGCTGGGCGCCGCGGGGCCGTGGCCCGCGCCGTCGAACAGCTCGGGCACGAGCGGCAGCAGCGCCGCGCGGCCGCTTGGCGGCACCTCGCTCGAATGGCGGATCGCGCGGAAGACCAGCTCGCGCACCGCGCGGCGATCCTTCGAGCCGGCATAGCGACGGGTCTTGAAATAGGCCGAGACGAGCGCGTCGGCGGGCGATCCGTCGTCACGCGCGGATGCGATCACCTGGTCGAGGATCTCGATCGCGGCCTGCGCGCGGGCGGAGGGGGTCATGGTCGTTCGTCCGTCATCGTTCGTCCTGAGCGGAGCGCGCAGCGCGCAGTCGAAGGGCGCTTGCCCAGCGTCCTTCGACTTCGCTCAGGACGAACGAGCCTCGTTCTGGAGGTTTACCGCGTCGGATAGTTCGGCGCCTCGCGCGTGATGCTCACGTCGTGGACGTGGCTTTCGCTGAGGCCCGCATTGGTGATGCGGACGAAGCGGGCGCGCTGCTGCAGCTCGGGGATGGTGCGCGAGCCGGTATAGCCCATCGCCGCCTTCACCCCGCCGACCAGCTGGTGGACGACGTCGCGGACCGGACCCTTGTAAGGGACTTGCCCCTCGATGCCTTCGGGCACGAGCTTCATCGTGTCCTTGATGTCCTGCTGGAAATAGCGGTCGGCCGAGCCGCGGCTCATCGCGCCAAGCGAGCCCATGCCGCGATAAGACTTGTAGGCGCGGCCATGGTAGAGGAAGGTTTCGCCCGGGGTCTCGTCGGTGCCCGCGAGGAGCGAGCCGACCATCACGCTCGAGGCGCCCGCGGCAAGGGCCTTGGCCATGTCGCCCGAAGTACGGACGCCGCCATCGGCGATGACCGGAATGCCCGCGGCCTTGGCCGCCGCGCTCGCGCCGAGGATGGCGGTGAGCTGGGGCACGCCGACGCCGGCGACGATGCGGGTGGTGCAGATCGAGCCCGGGCCGATGCCGACCTTGATCGCGTCCGCGCCCGCGTCGGCGAGCGCCCGCGCCGCTTCGGCGGTGGCGACGTTGCCGGCGATGACCTGGACGCTGTTGCTGAGCGCTTTCACCCGCTCGACCGCGCGGCCGACGTCGATATTGTGGCCGTGCGCGGTGTCGATTACGATGCAGTCGACCCCGGCGTCGATCAGCGCCTGGCTGCGCTCCCAGCCGCTGTCACCGACGGTCGAGGCCGCCGCTACGCGCAGCCGGCCTTCGCCGTCCTTGGTCGCATTGGGCGAGGCCACGGCCTTCTCGATGTCCTTGACGGTGATGAGACCGACGCAGCGGCCGGCATCGTCGACGACGAGGAGCTTCTCGATCCGGCGCTGGTGAAGCAGCCGCTGCGCTTCCTGCCGGCTGGTGCCGGGGGCGACGGTCGCGAGATTGTCGTGAGTCATCAGCTCGCTGACCGGCTGGCGCGGATTCTCGGCGAAGCGGACGTCGCGGTTGGTGAGGATGCCGACGAGGCGGCCGCCATTCTCGACCACCGGCACGCCGCTGATCTTGTGACGCTTCATCAGTTCGAGCGCGTCGGCCAGCGTCTGGTCGGGCGTGAGGGTGAAGGGATTGACCACCATCCCGCTCTCGAACCGCTTGACGCTGCGGACCGCGTCGGCCTGCTGCTCGACGGTCAGGTTGCGGTGGAGGACGCCGATGCCGCCCAGTTGGGCCATGGCGATCGCCATGTCGGCCTCGGTCACCGTGTCCATCGCGGACGACAGGAGCGGGATCTTGAGCTGGATGCTGCGGGTCAGCTGGGTGCCGGTATCGGCCTCGCTCGGGAGCACGCTCGATTCCAGCGGCTGGAGGAGGACGTCGTCGAAGGTGAGGCCCAGCGGGATGTCGGGGGCGTTGAGAAGGTCGGCCATGCGCGCACTTGGCGGGGATGGCGCGATTCGGCAAGTACCCAGAAGGACGTCATCCCCGCGAAGGCGGGGATCTCAGCTGATTGCGCTCCCCTGCCCGAGGTGCCCGCCTTCGCGGGGACGACGGTTTTGGAGCATTCTCTCCGCCGCCGCGACGTGCATCCGTTCGATCATTTCGCCCTCGAAACGCTGCGCGCCGCCGGTGGCCGCCGCGACCAGCCGCTCGGCGCGGGCGAGTTCCTGGTCGGTCGGCGCCCAGGCCGCCTTGCAGGCGGCGATCTGGCTGGGGTGGATGAGGGTCTTGCCGTCAAAGCCGAGCCGGCGCCCTTCCTCGGCCTCGGCGGCGAGCCCGGCCTCGTCCTCGAGCCGGTTGAAGACCCCGTCGAAGCAGGGAATGCCCGCGGCGCGCGCCGCAAGGACGATGGTCTGGAGCGCCACCTGCAGCTCGCCCCGCCCGGCCCCGCCAGGCAGCCGGAGCGAGGCGCGAAGATCGTTGGTCCCGGCGATGAGCGCGGCGGCCTCGTCGGCGATCTCCCAGCAGCGGCGGACCCCGAGCGGGGTCTCGATCATCGCCGCGACGGGCTTTCCGGTCAGGGCCTTCACCTCGCGGATGACCTCAGGCCCCTCGGCACGGGGAACGATGACAAGATCGGCGGCGCTGTCGGCGACCGCCTCGACATCGGCGCCGAACCAGTCGCTGGCAAAGCCGTTCACCCTGATCGCCGCGGGCCGGCCGAAGGGCTCGGCTACCGCGGCGACCGCCGCTGCCCGCGCCGCCTCCTTGGCGTCGGGCGCGACCGCGTCCTCGAGGTCGAGGAAGATGATGTCGGCATCGCTCGCCCGGGCCTTCGCCACGGCGCCCGCGCGATTGGCAGGAAGGAACAGCACCGCCGGTCTGCCGAACAGGTCCGCCGTCATGCCGATTTCGCTTCGCAAGCCTGCACGGCCGACGCATGATGAGCGACAGTTCTACCGGGGAAAGACATGATCGAGACGTTCCTGCTGTTCGTAGCCATCCTGGTCGCCTTGTTCGTCATGATGAGCATCAAGATCGTCAACCAGGGCTATCGCTACACGATCGAGCATTTCGGCCGCTTCATCCGCGTCGCGGATCCGGGCTTCAACTTCGTGCCCGCCTTCTTCTATCGCGTCGGGCGCAAGATCAACATGATGGAGCAGGTCCTCGACATCCCGGGCCAGGAGATCATCACCAAGGACAATGCCATGGTGGCGGTCGACGGGGTGGTCTTCTTCCAGGTGCTGGACCCCGCCAAGGCGGCTTATGAGGTGAGCGACCTCTACACCGCCATCCTCGCGCTCTCGACCACCAACCTGCGCACCGTGATGGGGTCGATGGACCTCGACGAGACCTTGTCCAAGCGCGACGAGATCAATGCCCGGCTGCTGTCGGTGGTCGATCATGCGACCGAGGCCTGGGGGGTGAAGATCACCCGGGTCGAACTGAAGGACATCCGGCCGCCCGCCGACATCGTCAACGCCATGACCCGCCAGATGAAGGCCGAGCGCGAGAAGCGCGCCGCCATCCTCGAAAGCGAAGGCATGCGCGCATCCGAAATTCTTCGTGCCGAGGGTGAGAAGCAGGCCAAGATCCTCTCGGCCGAGGGCATGAAGGAAGCCGCCTTCCGCGAGGCCGAGGCACGCGAGCGCGCGGCGATGGCCGAGGCGGCGGCGACCAAGTCGGTCAGCGACGCCATTGCCGGCGGCAATACGCAGGCGATCAACTATTTCATCGCCCAGAAATATGTCGAGGCGCTGAGCCAGTTCGCGACCAGCCCCAATGCCAAGACCATCCTCTTCCCGGTCGAGGCGACCCAGCTAATCGGGAGCCTCGGCGGGATCGGCGAGCTGGCCAAGGCAGCATTCAAGGACGAGCCGGCGCCCGCCGCACCGGCCAAGCCGCGGGTCGTCCCCGGCATTCCGCAGGCCTGAGCCATGGAGGATATCACACAGGGCTGGTGGTGGCTGATCGGCGGCGTCCTGCTGCTCATCGCCGAAGTGGTGGCGCCCGGCTTCTTCCTGCTCTTCATCGGGGTCGCGGCGATCATCACCGGCCTGTTCGTCCTGCTGTTCGGCTTCGGCCTTGCGCCCGCGCTGGCCCTGTTCGCCATCTACACCGCGGTCGCGGTCTATTTCGGGCGCAAGGTCTATGCAAACCGGCCGGTCGCCTCGACCGCCAGGCACCTCAACGACCGCTCGGGCGCGCTGGTCGGTCGCTCCGCGGTGGCGGTCGCGCCGATCGACGACCATGGCGGCCGGGTCCGTCTCGGCGACAGCGAATGGAGCGCCCGCGGCGGTCCCGCCACTGTCGGCGAGCGGGTCGAGATCGTGGCGGTCGAAGGCAATTGCCTGATCGTGCGGACTGCGCCCAAGCTCCCCTGATCTTGTCATGCTGAACTCGTTTCAGCATCCATCGCTCCACCCGACCCATTGCCCGCCTGGCGGGATAGACCCTGAAACAAGTTCAGGGTGACGGCGTGGTGCGGGTTTGCTTTAAGTTGAACATGACCAGCCTCACCCGCCGCCAGGCGCTTGCCGCCGCCGCTTCGACCGCGACCCTCGCCGCCTGCGCCACCCCGGGATCTCTCGCCCCGACCGGCAAGCGGCCGCTTACCAAGGCGGAGGCGGACGCGCTGATCGAGCGCATCACCGACCGTTTCCTCCGCGCCAATCCCGAGAGCGCGACCGGGCTCAATATCGACAAGGGCGCCTATGCCGCGCTCCGCGGCCAGCTGGCCGATCGCGGTCCCGCCGGCCAGGCGCGCTATGCCGCGGGGCTGCGCGAGGACCTTGCCGCCCTCGACACCGCGGACTTCTCCGCGCTCGACCATTCGACCCGGACCACGCTCGAGGTCATCCGCTCGACCTATCGCACGGCGCTTCAAGGCTTCGCCCTGCCCTATGGCGATGTCGCCGTCGGGAGCTGGCGCAACACGCCCTATGTCGTGATCCAGAATACCGGCGCCTATCTCGACGTGCCCCGCTTCCTCGATACCGACCATCTGATCGAGACCCGCGAGGATGCCGAGACCTATCTCTCGCGGCTCGCACAATATCCGGCGGTGCTCGATGGCGAGCTCGCGCGGATGCAGGACGCGGCCGCCAAGGGGCTGATCCCGCCGGGCTTCCTGATCGACAAGGCGATCACCCAGATGACCCGCTCGGCCGAGGACGCGGCCAAGGGCGGAAGCCTGGTCGAGAGCCTCGTCCGCCGGACCCGCGAGAAGGGCATATCCGGCGACTGGGATGCCAAGGCCCGGGCCATCGCCACCGGCCAGGTCGCGCCCGCCCTTGCCCGCCAGATCGCCGAGCTCCGCCGCCAGCGTCCGCGCGCGACCGACCAGGCCGGCATGTGGGCGCGGCCGGGCGGCGAGGCTTATTATGCCTGGGCGCTCAAGGCGAGCACGACCACCCAGATGACCCCGGACGAGATCCACCGACTGGGGCTGACCACGCTCGACGCGCTCCACGCGCGGATGGATCCGCTGCTGCGCCAGCTTGGCCTGACCCAGGGCTCGGTCGGCCAGCGGATGCGCGCGCTGGCGGTCGACCCGCGCTACAAGTTCGCCGACGGCGATCCCGGCCGGGCCGATATCATGGCCTTCATCCAGGAGCGGCTGGGGATCATCCGCGCCCAGCTCCCCCGTGCCTTCCGGACCCTGGTCAAGGGCAATCTCGAGGTGAAGCGCCTGCCGCCCGAGGAAGAGCCCGGCGCGCCCGGCGCCTATGGCGGGGCGGGTTCGCCAGACGGCAAGATCCCGGGCAAGTTCTGGATCAACCTCAGGACCACCGACCTCCACAGCCGCGTCAGCCTGCCCGACCTCGCGCACCACGAGGCGATCCCCGGCCATGTCTGGCAGGGCGAATATACCTTCTCGCTGCCGCGCATCCGGACCCTGCTCGCGTTCAACGCTTATTCCGAAGGCTGGGCGCTCTATGCCGAGCAACTGGCGGACGAGCTGGGCGTGTTCGACGATTTCCCGGCGGGGCGCCTCGGCTACTTGCAGTCGATCGCCTTCCGCGCCTGTCGGCTCGTGGTCGACACCGGCCTCCATGCCAAGCGCTGGACCCGCGAACAGGGCGTCCAGTTCTTCGTCGAGCGCAACGGCAGCAACCCGCTCGAAGTGGCGAGCGAAGTCGACCGCTATTGCAGCTGGCCGGGCCAGGCCTGCGGCTACGAGATCGGCCATCAGGAGATCGTCCGCCAGCGCGGCCGGGCGCAGGCCGCGCTCGGTTCGGCCTATGACCTCCGCGACTTCAACGATGCGGTCCTGCTCGGCGGCAACGTGCCGATGGACGTACTCGCGCTGAATGTCGGCGAGTATATCCGGGGCAAGGGCGGACGAAGCTGACCGCAATGTCGGACAGCGGAAAGCCGTCCTGACGTGACACCGGGGACGGTAGACCTCGCGCGAGCGTAGGCGCCGTCCCTTTTCAGCAATTGCTCACCTTCGCCTCATGCCGTTCAGCCATGGCCGCGCCATTCGTCCCGTCACGTCCACGATGGGGAACGAATGCATGAAGGTGAAGATGATCCTGCCCGCGCTGACCGAGGCCAGGAGCCCATTCTGGCGTCCGATCAAATATTCGCTCTTTCCCCCGCTTGGCCTTGCGACGCTTGCCGCCTTCCTGTCGCCCGATGACGAGGTGGAACTGGTCGACGATCATGTCGAGGTCCTGACGACCGACGACTGCCCCGACCTCGTCGTCATCCAGGTCTACATCACCAACGCCTACCGGGCCTATGCGCTGGCCGATCATTACCGGGCGAAGGGCTGCCACGTGGCGTTGGGCGGCCTTCATGTGACGTCCCTTCCCGACGAAGCCGCGAGGCATGCGGACACGATCTTCATCGGCCCGGGCGAACAGACCTTCCCGGCCTTTCTCGCCGACCTTCGCGCCGGGATGCCGAGGCCGCGCTACGTGTCGAGCGCCGGCCGCACCATTCACGGCCTTCCCGCGATCCGGCGGGACCTCATCAAGCGCCATCTCTATCTCGTCCCCAACAGCATTACCGTCACCCGCGGCTGCCCGCAGCATTGCAGCTTCTGCTACAAGGACGCGTTCTTCGCGGGCGGGAAATCCTTCTACACCCAGCGGGTCGACGAGGCGCTGGCCGAGATCGACCGGCTTCCGGGCCGCCACCTATATTTCCTCGACGACCACCTCCTCGGCGACCGCCGCTTCGCCGAGGGACTGTTCGAGGGGATGAGGGGCATGGGGCGGCTGTTCCAGGGCGCCGCGACGGTCGGCAGTGTGCTTCGCGGCAACCTCATCGAGCGGGCTGCGGACGCCGGCCTTCGAAGCCTGTTCGTGGGCTTCGAGACGTTCGACGAGCGCAATCTCGTCAGCAGCAACAAGAAGCAGAATCTGGCGCGCGACTATGCCGCCGTCGCGCGAAGGCTGAGCGACCT
Organism: Sphingomonas sp. SP2; assembly: GCF_058313385.1. Taxonomy (NCBI): domain Bacteria; kingdom Pseudomonadati; phylum Pseudomonadota; class Alphaproteobacteria; order Sphingomonadales; family Sphingomonadaceae; genus Sphingomonas; species Sphingomonas sp. SP2. Next base: position 263,588 of record NZ_JBZFLD010000002.1, read on the forward strand.
CGGGATCATGATCAACGGCTCCTTCGTGTTCGGCATGGACGAGGACGACGAGAGCGTCTTCGCCCGCACCGTCGATTGGGCCGTAAGCCACGGCGTGACGACGGCTACCTTCCACATCCAGACCCCCTATCCGGGGACGAAGCTCCATCAGGAGCTTGCGGCGCAGGGCCGGATCACCAGCCACGATTGGGACGATTATGATACGCGCCATGTCGTCTACCGACCGGCCCGGCTCAGCGCGCAGGCGCTCAAGGCAGGCTATGATCGCGCCTACCGCGACTTCTACGGCTGGCGGAACATCGCGGCGGGAGCGCTGACGCACGACAGCGCCCGGCACAGGCTCAAGCATTTCGCCTATGCGGCGGGGTGGAAGAAGTTCGAGCCCCTGTGGGACATCGTGATCAAGGCCAGGCGGCTGCGGGCGATGACCCCGATGCTCGAGGCCGTGCTGTCCCGCGTCAGCAACCGGGCGACGCCCGCCGTTCCGGTTCAGGAGCGGCGGGCTCGCCTGGTGACGAGCCCGCCTCTGGTCTGAATGTCTGGCCTCAGGCCGCTTCGGCGACCTTGGGGGCGCACTGGCGGACGCCTTCCTCGACATGCTCGGCGAACTGCTCGAAATTGTCGCAGAAGAGGTCGACCAGCTTGGCCGCGGTGCGGTCGAACTCGTCCTTGTCGGCCCAGGTCGAGCGCGGATCGAGGATCGCCGTGTCGACGCCCGGCACCGCGACCGGCACGTCGAAGCCGAAATAGGGGTCTTTCCGGAACTCGACATTGTTGAGGCTGCCGTCGAGCGCCGCGTTGAGGAGCGCACGGGTCTCCTTGATCGGCATGCGCTTGCCGGTGCCATACTTGCCGCCGGTCCAGCCGGTGTTGACCAGCCAGCAGGTGACCCCGCCCTTGGCGATCCGCTCCTTGAGGAGGTTGCCGTAGACGCTCGGGTGGCGCGGCATGAAGGGCGCGCCGAAGCAGGTCGAGAAGGTGGCTTCCGGCTCGGTCACGCCGATCTCGGTGCCAGCGACCTTGGCGGTGTAGCCCGACAGGAAGTGGAACATCGCCTGGTCCGGGGTCAGCCGGGCGATCGGAGGCAGCACGCCGAACGCGTCGGCGGTGAGCATCACGATCGTCTTGGGCACCGGGCCGAGATTGTCGGCGCTCGAATTCGGGATGAAGTCGATCGGATAGGCGCCGCGGCTGTTCTCGGCGAGGCTGTTGTCGTCGAGGTCGAGCTCGCGGGTCTCGGGGTCCATGACGACATTCTCGAGCACCGTGCCGAAGCGGCGCGTGGTCGCGTAGATCTCGGGCTCGGCCTCTTCCGAGAGGCGGATCATCTTGGCGTAGCAGCCGCCCTCGAAGTTGAAGACCGCGGTGTCCGACCAGCCATGCTCGTCGTCGCCGATGAGCGTGCGGTTAGGATCGGCCGAGAGGGTCGTCTTGCCGGTGCCGCTGAGGCCGAAGAAGACCGCCGTGTCACCGTCCGGACCGATGTTGGCCGAGCAGTGCATCGGCATGATGCCGTCCTGCGGCAGGAGATAGTTCAGGAGGCCGAAGACGCTCTTCTTCATCTCGCCGCCGTACTGCGTGCCGCCGATGAGGATCAGCTTCTTGGTGAGGTTGATCGCGATCACGGTTTCCGAGCGGCAGCCGTGACGCTCGGGGTCGGCCTTGAAGCTCGGCAGGTCGATGATCGTGTAGTCGGGAACGAAGCCGGCGAGCTGCTCGCCTTCCGGGCGGACCAGCATCGTGCGGATGAACAGGTTGTGCCAGGCGAGCTCGTTGATCACGCGCACGTTGACGCGGTGCTCGGGCTGCGAGCCGCCGAACAGGTCGGCGACGAACAGTTCGTCCTTCTGGCCGAGCGCAGCGAGGAAGTCCTCGTGGAGACGGTCGAAGGCGGCCGGGTCCATCGGCTTGTTCGACTTGCCCCACCAGATCGTGTTCTCGGTGGTCTCGTCACGGACGATGAAGCGGTCCTGCGCGCTGCGGCCGGTGTGCGCGCCGGTCTGAACGACCAGCGGCCCTTCCTTGGCGATCATCGCCTCGCCCCGAAGCACGGCCTGTTCGTAGAGCGGCGCGGTGACCAGGTTCCAGTGAAGCTTGGCAGCGGTGGAAATCCCCTGGGCCTCGAGGCCGAAGGAAGGAACCCGAATCGACATTTACGACCTTTCGCTCATGCTCAAGCGGCGGCCGACCCGGGGAATCCGGGCGCCGCCGCATACGTATGCGGTGATAGAGCGCCTATGCCCGCAAAAGGTTGCGCGGGTCAAACCGGCGCCGCGCTTGATGCCCGTCCCGCTTTGGCGCTACGGCGCGTCCCCATGACGGCTCCGGTCATCGCGCTGGTCGACGACGACCGCAACATCCTGACTTCGGTCTCGATCGCGCTCCAGGCGGAGGGCTTCGTCACCCGCCTCTATCCCGATGGCGCGACCGCGCTAAAGGCGCTGGCCGACAATCCCGCCGACCTTAGCGTATTCGACATCAAGATGCCGGGAATGGACGGCCTCGCCCTGCTCGCCGCGCTTCGCGAGAAGGGCGGCGCGGCGGCGGCGATGCCGGTCATCTTCCTCACCTCCAAGGACGAGGAACAGGACGAGGCGCACGGCCTTGCCGCCGGGGCCGATGATTATATCGCCAAGCCCTTCAGCCAGCGGCTGCTGATCGCGCGGATCCGGGCGATCCTGCGCCGCGCCGAGATGGTTCGGAGCGCCCCGCTCGCGGGCGAGGAAGCCGCGCCGGCGGTTATCGAGCGCGGGCGGCTGATGATGGACCCGGCCCGCCACCAGATCATGTGGGACGGGCGGCCGGTGACGCTCACCGTCACCGAATTCCTGATCCTCGAGGCGCTCGCCCAGCGGCCGGGCGTGGTGAAGAGCCGCAACCAGCTGCTCGACGTCGCCTATCAGGAAGACGTGTTCGTCGACGATCGCACCATCGACAGCCACATCAAGCGGATCCGCCGCAAGTTCCGCAGCGCCGATCCGACCTTCGACGCGATCGAGACCCTGTACGGCGTCGGCTATCGGTTCAACGATGGCTAATCCTGCCCGCCGGGGCCGCTTCTCCAAGGAGCTGAACTGGCGCCTTTCCCAGCGGATCCTCGCGGTCAACGTCATCATCCTGCTGGTGCTGGCGCTCGCCCTCCTGTTCCTGGACAGCTTCCGCAACCAGCTTCGGACCGAGCGCGAGGCGCAGGCGCTCGACATCGCCGAGATCACCGCCGCCGCCCTTCCCGCCACCGACCAGCGCGAGATCGGACCCTTCCTCGCGGCGGTCGGCCAGCGCACCGGCGCCCGGCTCCGGCTCTACGGCCCCGATGGCGCCAAGCTCCTCGACAGCTGGGACCGGACCGGCCCCACCTATCGCCTGCGCGACCCGCGCCAGCAGGACTGGACCAAGGAGATCGCCCGGGCACTCGATCGCGGCTTCAACGCGATCGTCGGCGAGAAGACCCTGCCCGACTTCGTGGAACCCGCCACCGATCGCAGCACCGCCTGGCCCGAGGCCGTCGCCGCGCGGCAGTCGGGCAAGCCGGCGGGCGCGGTCCGCAACGCCCCCGACCTCACCCCGGTGCTGACCTCCGCCGCCCCGGTCGCGGGCGAGCGGGTGCTGCTGGTCACCGCCAACGACCGCAATTTCACCCGCACCGTCCGCGGCGAACGGGCCAAGCTTGCCGGCGGCCTCCTCGCCGCGGCAATGTTCAGCCTGTTCCTGTCGCTGTTTCTTGCCCGGACCATCGCACGCCCCCTTCACCGGCTGGCGCTCGCCGCGCACCGGGTCCGGCTCGGCCGGTCGCGCGAGGTCCGCGTGCCGCGCTTCGCCAAGCGCAAGGACGAGATCGGGATGCTCGCCCGCGCGGTCAGCGACATGAGCCAGGCGCTGCGGCTGAGGATCGACAATATCGAGGCCTTCGCCGCCGACGTCACCCACGAACTCAAGAACCCCCTCGCCTCGCTCCGCAGCGCGGTCGACGGGCTCGACCGGATCGAGGATCCCGCGCTGCGCCGGCAATTGCTCGACGTCGTTCGGCAGGACGTGCTCCGGCTCGACCGGCTGATCGGCGACATTGGCGAGGCCGCAAGGACCGACGCCGAGCTGGCCCGAGCCGCCTTCGAACCGGTCGACCTCGGCCTCCTCGTCGGACAATTGTGCGACGCCTGGGAGCAGCGGCGCCTGACCGGCGACGTCCGGATCGCCTTCGCCCGGCCGCGCGCCGCCTCGGCGATCATCCTCGGCGAGCCCGCCCGCCTCGCCCGCGCGATCGACAATATCATCGACAATGCGATCAGCTTCTCGCCCGCCGGAAGCCTGGTCGAGGTGGCGGTGGCACGGGTCGGCGAGGAGGTGCTGATCCGAATCGACGACGAAGGTCCCGGCGTTCCCGCCAGCGTCCGTGAAGCCATCTTTAACCGCTTCGTCTCAGTAAGGCCCGAGGGAGGCGATTTCGGTCGCCACTCGGGGCTCGGCCTTGCGATCGCGCGTGCGATCGTGAAGGGCCATGACGGGGAGATTGACGTGGCCGACCGCGACGACGCGCCTTCGGGCGCCCGCTTCACCATCCGCCTTCCGGCAGCGGCGGGCGAAGGGGACAGCGAATGAACATCCGCCTTTCGAGCGAAACGCTTCATGCGACCACGGTCGCCCACGAAGGCCGCGCGGTGCTGATCGCGGGCCTGTCGGGCTCGGGCAAGTCGGACCTCGCGCTCCGCCTGATCGACCGCGGCTTCACCCTCGTCGCCGACGACCAGACCGTGGTCCAGAAGCGCGGCGAGCGGCTCTACGTCAGCGCGCCGGCGACCATTCGCGGCAAGCTCGAGATCCGCGGGATGGGCATCATTCCGATGCCCGTGGTCGAGGACATTCCGCTGGCCCTCGTGGTCGAGCTTGCCAGCGACATCCAGCGCCTGCCCGACGATTCGCGCGAGCGGGTCATCTGCGGCCTCAAGGTGCCACTGATCAGCATCGACGCGATGACCGCGTCGGCGCCGGCCAAGGTCGCGCTCGCGCTCGATCGCTTCGGCCTCAAGTGAGCGGTCCGCGGCGCCCCTCTTCCAGGCGGCTGCCGCGCCTGCTGCTGGTCACCGGAATGTCGGGTGCGGGCAAGTCGACCGTGCTCGACGCGCTCGAGGACATGGGCTGGGACACGGTCGACAATCTGCCGACCGCCCTCCTCCACGACTTCGTCCATGGCGCCGACCGGTCGCGCCGGACCGCCCATGTCGCGGTCGGGATGGATGCGCGGAGCCGCGGCTTCGACCCGCACGCCATTCCTGCCCTGTTGCACTCCATCCCCGGCGTCCGGCCCGAGATCCTCTATCTCGACGCGACCGGGGCCGAGCTCATCCGCCGCTATGGCGAGACCCGCCGGCGCCATCCCCTGAGCCCCGACCGCCCGGCCGAGGACGGGATCGGCCGCGAGCGCGACCTCACCGCCGCGCTCCGGCTCGCCGCCGACGCGGTGCTCGATACCACCGACCTCAAGCCCGCCGACCTCCGCGACCACCTGCGCCAGCGCTACGGCGACGAGGGCGACGATCTGGTCGTCACCATCACGAGCTTCGGCTTCGCGCGGGGGATCAGCCGCACCTCCGACCTCGTCTTCGACCTGCGCTTCCTGCCCAACCCCCACTGGGTCGACGAGCTTCGCCCGCTGACCGGGGCCGATGCGCCGGTCGCCGACTTCGTCGCCGCCCAGGACGGCTGGGACGAATTCATGGACCGGACCGAACAGCTGATCGTCGGCCTCCTCCCGCGCTACTGGGCGGCCGGAAAGGCGTATGTCGGGATCGCCTTCGGCTGCACCGGCGGGCGCCATCGTTCGGTCGCCGCCGCGCTGGAAATGGCGGAACGGTTGCGAAGCCATGGCTTTTCGCCGAATATCCGTCACCGAGACCTGGCGCTTCGCCCCGATGATTCTTTCGAGCAGGGGCAGGAACGCAACGAAGGACCAAGAGACCGCTAGAATGATCGGATTAGTGCTGGTGACCCACGGTCGTCTTGCGGCCGAGTTCATCGTTGCCATGGAACATGTGGTCGGACCGCAGGATGCCATCGCCGGCATCTGCATCGGTCCCGATGACGACATGGAAGCGCGCCGCAAGGATATTGCGGAGGCGATCGCGCGCGTCGACCGCGGCGCCGGGGTCATCATTCTCACCGACCTGTTCGGCGGCACTCCCAGCAATCTCGCGATCAGCCTGATGAAGTCGGGCGACATCGAGGTGATCGCCGGGGTCAACCTGCCGATGCTGATCCGGCTCGAAGGCGCGCGCAAGGCGATGAACGTCCGCGCCGCCGTCGCCGCCGCCCGCGAGGCGGGGCGCAAATATATTTCGGTCGCTTCCGAGATTCTCGGCGAGGCCGCCGCTTGAACGCCGTCTCCAAGATCGTCCGGATCGAGAACAAGCGCGGGCTCCATGCCCGGGCGAGCGCGAAGTTCGTCACGCTGGCGAGCGAGCTGACCTGCGCGGTCGAGGTCGCCAAGGACGGCAACAAGGTCTGCGGAACCTCGATCATGGGCCTGATGATGCTCGGCGCCGCGCGCGGCGACTCGATCGAGATCAGCGCCGCGGGCGACGGCGCCGACGAGGCGGTGGCGAAACTCAGCCGGCTGGTCGAGGACAAGTTCGGGGAAGAATGACTCCACGTCGCTCCCCCGGGCACCTGGGGGAGCTGTCAGCGTAGCTGACTGAGGGGGCCTCCTGCCCCACCCCCTCCGGCACTTCGTGTAACCTCCCCCAGGTGCCCGGGGGAGGAGCGAAAGAGAATCATGCCCCGCCACATCACCTCCTTTTCCAACGACACCGTGAAACGCCTCCGTTCGCTGCGCGAGAAGAAGGCGCGGCGGCTCGAGGGGCTGTTCCTAGCCGAGGGGCTGCGGATCATGGCCGAGGCGCGCGAGGCGGGCGTGCTCCCGACCATCGTCGCCTGCTCGGAAGGCGAGCTCCACCCGCTCGCGGCGCAGATCGTCGCCGAGGCCGAGGCCGCCGGAGCCGAGGCGATCGCGGTTCCGGACGAAATTCTCGCCAAGATGAGCGGCAAGGACAATCCGCCCCTGCTGCTCGGCGCCTATCCCCAGCCCCGGCTCGGCCTTGCCGACCTCGACCGCGCCGCGGCGCCCTTGTGGCTGGTTGCCGAAAAGCTGCGCGATCCCGGCAATATCGGCACGATCCTGCGCACCGGCGACGCGGTCGGCGCGGGCGGGCTGATCCTCGTCGACGACAGCGCCGACCCGTTCAGCGTCGAGGCGGTGCGTGCGAGCATGGGCGCGATCTTCACCCAGAAGATCGTGCAGGTGCCCTGGTCGACCTTCCACGCCTGGCTCCGCAGCGGCCCCGGTCAATTGGTCGGGACCAGCCTCCAGACCGACCACGATTATATCGGCCCGACCTACGAGCAGCCCTGCTTCCTCCTGATCGGCAACGAGCAGGCGGGGCTTCCCGAGGCCTATGAGGCCGAGTGCGACCTCCTCGTGAAGATCCCGATGCACGGCAAGGCCGACAGCCTCAATGCGGCGGTGGCGGCGGCGATCATGGCCTTCCAGATCCGCGCCAGCTGGCGCTAGCTAAGCGTTCATCTTCGACCCGTTACGGACGCCAAGATGGAACCGACGCCGCCCAGCGGTTTTCGGTCGGAAAACGGGACGACCTCGTCCGCCAAGGGAGTTGAGATGATGCGCCTTGCGATCCTTGCCACCGCCGCCGCCATCGCCTTGGCGGGCTGCGAGACGATGATGCCGCCGCCGGGCGGACCGCCGCCCGTGGCCGGCGCTTCCTATCGTGCGCTCGGGACCGAGCCTTTCTGGGGCCTGACGCTCGACGGGCGGCAGATGGTCTTCACGACCGTCGACGGCCAGCGCGTCGCCGAAGCCCAGCCGCGCGCGATCCACGGCTTTGCCGGCGACATCTACCAGGGCCGCCGGATCAACCTCAACATCGTCCACGGCCAGCGCTGCAGCGACGGGATGAGCGACCGGACCTATCCCGACAAGGTGCAGGTGTCGGTCGACGGCCGCCGCTACGAGGGTTGTGGCGGTCCGGTCGAGGTCGCCTCGGCGGGGAATCTTCAAGGCGACTGGACGGTTCTCGCGGTCGGCCGTCAGCTCGTGTCAGGCGATAATTATCGGCTGACCTTCAACGGCGGGCAGCTCAGCGGCCAGTTCGGCTGCAACCGGATGAGCGGCTCCTACCGGGTCGAGGGCCAGACGCTCATCGCCGGCCCGGTCGTCGCGACCCGCATGGCCTGCCCCGACATGCGCGCCGAGACCGCCGCCGGCCAGATCCTCGCCCAGCCGATGCGCATGGCCTGGACCACGAGCGGCGACCTCATCCTTTCGAACAATGCCGGCGAGATCCGGATGGGCCGCTTCCGGCCCTGATCATTCGGCGGCGATGGCGTCGTCCGCGGCCGCGGGCGGCGCCAGCTTCGTCAGCGGGCGCGGTGCGGTTTCGACCAGCGGCGGCGAAGCGATCTCCTTGCTGCTGCCCGACCCCAGGCCCTCGAAACGCTTGGCCTGCGTGAAGACCTGCGTCTCGAGGCTTCCGACCATCTTGTTGTAGGCGTCGTTCGCGGTCGCGAGGTTGCGGCCCATACGGACCACATGCTCGGCCATGGTGGCGATTCGCGAATGGAGTTCCTTGCCAAGCGCGGCGATGACTTCGGCCTGCTCGGTGATCTTCTCCTGCCGCCAGACGCTGGCCACGGTGCGCGCGATCGCGACGAGATTGGTCGGGGTGGCGAGGAGCACGCGCCGCTCGAACGCCCAGTCCCAGAGTTGCGGATCCTGCTCGAGCGCGGCGGTGAGGAAATGCTCGCCCGGGATATACATGATGACATAGTCGGCCGCCTCGCCGAACTGCGCCCAATAGTCCTTCGAGCCCAGCGCCTGCGCATGGTTGCGCATCGAGGCGACGTGGAGCTTGAAGCAGGCCTGACGGCGCTCCTCGTCGACCTCGTCGCAGGCGTCGAGGAAGGCGTTCAGCGAGCATTTGGCGTCGATCACCAGCTTGCGGTTGCTTGGCAGGTTGACCACCACGTCGGGGCGCAGGCGACCGTCGGCGGTCTCGAGGCTGACTTCCATCTCGAAGTCGATGCCTTCGGTCAGGCCCGCCTGGACGAGGACGTTGCGCAAGCTCTGCTCGCCCCAGCGGCCGCGCGCCTTGGGGCTCGAGCGGAGCGCATTGACGAGGTTGCGGGTCTCGTCGCGCACCTGGCTATTGTCCTTGCGCAGCTCGCCGAGGACGCCGCGCAATTCGCCATAGCTGTCCTTGCGCTCGGCCTCGACCCGCTGCAGCCCTTCCTCGTAGCGCTTCAGCGTGTCGGACACCGGCTGAAGCAGGGTCTGAAGCTTGGCCTGGCTTTCGAGATCGGCCTTGCTCAAGCGCTCGTTGGCTTTGGCCAGGAAATCGGCCTGCGCCTTTTCGAGGAGCTTGTCGCCGACCTCTCGGAACTGGATCACCAGTTCGTCGCGCGACTTGCGGAGGTCGACGAGCCGTTCCTCGAAGCTCTTCACCTCGGTCTCGAGCCCTGCCTTCAGCCGCAGCGCCTCGTCGCGCTCGGCGGTGCGCTGCTCGAGCAGCCGCTCGACTTCGGCAAGCCGCTGGAGCCGCTCGGCGGCGCTGGCGATGTCACCGCGCAGATTGCCGGCATCGTCCTGCAGCGCGCGGTGACGCTCCTCGAGCTCGGCATAGCGCTGCGAGACGACTCGCGACGCGGCGAGCTCACCCGCGAGCGAATCACGCTCGTCGGTCACCGACTTCAAGGCTTCCTCGGTCTGGACCGATCGGCGGAGCTGTTCGGCGGCGACCGCCTGATCGCGTCCGAGCGTCGCCACCTGATCGCGCAATTGCGCGGCTTCGGCGGCAAAGGCGGCGCTTGGCCGGCTGCCGAGGAACCAGCCGAGCAGCACCCCCGCGACGGCGATGACCCCGACCAGCACTGCTACCATCCACGCGTCCACAACCCGCCCCCAATCTCGAACAGAACAGAGCAAGAACTAGCCTGTTCGGGCGGCCGACACAACGACTTGGCCACCCGCGTCTTCCCGGCTAGGGCCCGCGCCCATGAGCAGATACGCCGACCGCCTCGCCCTCGTCACCGGAGCCAGCCGTGGGATCGGCGCCGCCATCGCCGAGGCGCTCGCCCGCGAAGGCGCGCACGTCATCCTCACCGCGCGCTCGGCCAAGGGCCTCGAGGAGGTCGAGGAGCGAATCCACGCCGCCGGCGGCACCGCCACCATCGCCCCGCTCGATCTCGGCAATGCCGAGGACATCGCCAAGCTCGCCCAGGCGATCGCCGGGCGCTGGCAGAAGCTCGACTTCATGGTGCTCAATGCCGGGATGCTCGGCAGCCTGACGCCGGTCGAGCATATCGACGTCAAGGAATATGCGCGGGTCATTAATTTGAACCTGCTCGCCAACCAGGCACTGATCGCGGCCTTCGATCCCCTGCTGAAGGCCGCCGACAAGGCCGAGGTGGTGGCGGTGACCAGCAGCGTCGGGGCAACCCCGCGGGCTTTCTGGGGGGCCTATGGCTCGTCCAAGGCGGCGCTCGAATGCCTGCTCGGCACCTATGCCGACGAGACCGCCTATACCGGCAAGCTCCGGGTCACGATCCTCGATCCGGGCGCGACGCGCACCCGGATGCGCGCCCTCGCCTTTCCCGGCGAGGAGCCGAGCTCGGTGAAGCCGCCCCAGGCCGTCGCCGAGCGGCTGCTTGCCCTGTTCGAGGAAGAGCGCCCGACCGGCGCCAAGGTCCGGGTCGACTGACAGGCGCCTAGGCGCCGCTGCGAACCATCGAGACCTGCGCGACGTCGATCCCGCCGCCGCGGAAGCCGCCTTCGCAATACATCAGATAATAGCGCCACAAGTCGTGGAATTCGGGGCCGAACTCGTCGAGTCGGCCAGCGTCGACGGCGGCGTCATAATTGGCCCGCCAGACCTTGAGCGTTTCGGCATAGTCGATGCCGAAGGCGTGGCGGTCGCTCCAGCCGAGCCCGCGCTCGGCCGCGAGGGAAGCGAAGATCGGCTCGCTCAGCAGCATCCCGCCCGGGAAGATATAGGTCTGGATGAAATCGGCGCTTCGGGCATAGGCCGCGAACAGCTCGGGCCGGATCGAGATATATTGGAGCGCCGCGCGGCCGCCAGGACGGAGTGCCGCGGCGATGGCGTCGAGATAGGTCGGCCACCAGCGCTGCCCGACGGCCTCGACCATCTCGACCGAAGCGACCGCGTCATAGCTGCCGCGATGCGCGCGATAATCCTCGAGGAGGATGGTGATCCGGTCTGAGAGCCCCTCCTCGGCGATACGCCGCTCGGCCCAGGCCTTCTGCTCGGTCGAGAGGGTCAGGCCGGTGACGATCGCGCCGCGCCGGGCGGCGGCAATGGCCAGCGCACCCCAGCCGCAACCAATCTCGAGCAGCCGGTCGCCCGTCCGGAGTTCCAGCCGATCGAGCAGGGCCGCGATCTTCTGGTCCTGCGCGGCTTCAAGGCTTCCCGCCCCTGCCCAGAGCGCCGCGCTATAGGTCATCGAAGGATCGAGCCAGGCGGCGTAGAAATCGTTGCCGAGGTCGTAGTGGGCGGCGATATTCTCGCGCGCCTGGACCGGGGCATTGTCACGCCACTGGTGCGCCATCCAGTTGACGAGGCGGAAGAGCCCCTTGGCCCGTGCCGTCCCGCCGAGGCTGGCGGCGTTGCGCATGAAAAGATCGAACAGCGGCACCGGGTCGGGCGAGGCCCATTCGCCGCGCGCCCAGGCCTTGTACCAGCCGACGCTGCCGCTGGTGGCGAGGCGGACGAGCGCGCGCCAGCTCTTGAGCTCGACCACCGGCTCGGGACCGGGCGCATGGAAGCCGATCTTGCGGCGGGTGCCGTCGGGAAGGGTCGCGTGGATGCCGCCCTCGCGAAGCCGCTCGTGAAGCGTGTCGAGAAGCCGTGCGAAGGCCGGGGCCGCGAGCCGACCGAGAAGACCAGCGCCGGTGGCGAAGCCGCGGTCGGCATTGAGGAGATGAGCGCCGCGGGTGGCCATGGCTTCGACTAGAGCCAAGCAAGGTCCATATTCAACTCGTTCGTGCTGAGCGAAGTCGAAGCACGTTTGCGCGAATGCCCTTCGACTTCGCTCAGGGCGAACGGATTGGGACTAAGAGGTGCGCGCCTTGAACGCCGCCAGCGCGCGCTCGCGCGCTTCCTTGTGGCCGATCAGCGGCTCGGGATAGCCGTCGGGCGCCTTCCCCCGGCCCCAGGGATCGTGGATGTCGGCGTCCGACAGCTTCGCCAGCTCGGGCACCCACTGGCGAATATAGTCGGCGGCGTCGAACTTCTCGCTCTGCGTCAGCGGGGCCATGATCCGGTAGAAGGGCTGGCTGTCGAAGCCGGTCCCGGCGACCCACTGCCAGTTCTGGCTGTTGTTGGCGTAATCGGCATCGACAAGGCAGTCCCAGAACCATTCGGCCCCGCGCCACCAGTCGATCAGCAGATGCTTGACGAGGAAGCTCGCGGTGACGAGCCGCGCGCGATTGTGCATCCAGCCTTCCTGCCACAGCTGGCGCATGCCGGCGTCGACCAGCGGAAAGCCGGTGCGCCCTTTGGTCCAGGCGACGAAGTCGGCGTCGGCGGCCTTGCCGTGGCGGGTCCTGAGGCCGAGCGGCCGCTGCGATTCCTCGCCGATCGCCGGGTCGGACAGCATCATGTGGCAGCTGAAGTCGCGCCAGGCGAGCTCGCGGTGGAACTTGTCCCCGCCCTTGCGGCCGAGCGCGTGCCACACCTGACGCGGGCTCAATTCGCCATGATGAAGGTGCGGCGAGAGGCGGCTGGTCGCTTCGGCGGCGGGCAGGTCGCGCTTCGCCGCATAGTCGCCGGCATGATCGACGAAATGGCTAAGGCGCTTCTCCGCCCCCTTCGTGCCCGGCTCCCAGTCCGAGAAGCCGCCGGCCCAATCCGGCTTGGTCGGAAGCAAACTCCACGACGCGAGATCGTCGCTCTCGGGCAGCGCGTCCGGTCGCGACAGCCTCGGCGCCGGGACCGGCGCGGGCGGCGGGAAATGCGCATGGAGCGCGCGGTAATAAGGCCCGTAGATCTTGAACGGCTTGTTCGCGCCCGAGCGGATTTCCGACGGCTCGTAGAGCACGTCGCCCTCGTGGAGCATGACGAAGTCGCCCTTCTCGCACTCGGCCTCGCGCCACCAGGGCTCATAATGGCGATTGGCGTGGATGCCCCCGGCATTGACCTCCCGCGCAACCTTGCGAACGACGTCGGCCGAGCGGCCCTTACGAAGGATCAGCGTCGAGCCGAGTTTTTCCAGTTCCTCGGCGAGCGCGGCGAGGCTGTGGTGAAGCCACCAGCGCGAGGCGCCACCCGGCTTCCACTTGCCGGGCGTGTCATCATCGAGGACGTAGAGGCCGAACACGGGCCCGCAGGCCGCCGCAGCGACGAGCGCGGGATTATCCTTGGTGCGAAGGTCCTGCCGGAACCAGACGATTTGCGTGGAAGCCATGGCCGCTTGAACGCGGGCCCGGGCCAAAGGTCACTATGCCCTTCAGGGGGTATCGAGCGGAACGAGGAAGCTGGTCGGCGCACGGCGGCGGACGGCGGCGGGGATCCGATCGTCGGTGAAGGCGCGATAGTAACGCTGGTCGGTGAGATAGGTCCGCCCGCCCTCCTCCACCACGATCGGCATCCGCGACCAGTAGAGGAAGGAGCGAACCGGTCGCCGCTCGGCCCGGGCCTTCAGGAAGGCCGGATCATCCAGCCGCAGCGGGCGGCGGGCATCGCTCAGGACGAGACCGGCGGGGCCGAAGCTTCCCTCCCCCCAGTCGGTCGCGCTGCGCCACGCCATGCTGCGCTCCCAAAAGGCGATCGGCGGGGGGCTGGCGACGATGACGGTCGGTTCGATCCCGCGGGCGACCAGCGCGTCGCGGGTCAGCCGCTCGGCGCGCATGCTCCAGACGAGGTTGCCGCCGATATAGGCGAGCATCAGCAGCCCCGCGACGATCGCCGGACGGCCGGGGTTCGGCTTCCCTTTCCGCCAGCGGCGCGACGACAGGGTGATGCCGGCGACCAGCAGCACCCAGTAGACGAGGTCGATGATGAAGATCGCATTGCCCGAATACCAGCCACGGTCGAACGGCAGGTAGAGGTTCACCGCATAGGTCGTCAGCCAGTCGAGGAAGGGATGGCTGAAGGTCGCGAGGAGCACGACGAGAAACAGCGGGCCGGCGCGGAACGGCTCGGTCCCGGGCTTTCGCCACAGGCGGTCGAGGATCCACAGGAGAGCCACCGTCGCGGCGGCCATCAGTGGCACGAACAACAAGGCGTGGGTCGGGCCACGGTGGAAGGCGATATTGTCGACCGGTAGGAATAGCGGCGCGAAGACGTCAATGTCGGGCGCATTAGCGCCGAGGATGCAGCCGAGCAGCCCGAATCGGCTGGCACGCTTCAGCCCCATCTGCCCGAGCATCGCGCCCGCCAGGCTGTGCGTCAGATTGTCCATTCAGGCCCTGGCGAACCAGATGACGTGGCGCGGGCCCTTGCCGTTCTGACGCGCACGGACGACCACTTCCTCTGTCCGGAAGCGTGCCGCCTGGAGCGCCTTGGCGAAGCGCGGATCGGGGCCGGCGGACCAGATGGCGAGGAGCCCGCCATGCCGGAGCGCGGCCTTGGCCTCGGCCAGCCCACGGCCGTCGTAGAGCCCGTCATTGCCCGGCCGCACCAGCGCGTCGGGGCCGTTGTCGACGTCGAGCAGGATCGCGTCCCAGCCGCCCTTTGCGATCTCCTTGGCGACATCGCCGATCGCTACCCTCACCCGCCGGTCGTCGAGGCAGCCGGCGGTCAGCTCCTTCATCGGGCCCTTCGCCCAGTCGATGATCTGCGGCACCAGTTCGGCGACGGTGACCTCCGCGTCCCTGGGCAGAGCGGCAAGCGCCGCGCGGAGCGTGAAGCCCATGCCATAGCCGCCGATCAGCCAGCGCTGCCCCGGGCGGCTCCCGAGCCGTTCCGCCGTGAGGGTCGCAAGCGCTTCCTCCGAGCCGCTCATGCGCGTGCTCATCAATTCCTCGCGTTCGACCAGGATCATGTGGTCGGCGCCGCGCGAATAGAGATGCATCTCGGGCCCGCCGGGAATGCGCGCGGAGGCGATGAGGGTGCGGGGGATCATCGCGCTGCCGCGAAACAGGTCTGGTCTTGCTCGGTGGCTTCGCCCGAACGTCCAAGTCCGAGCCGCGCAACCTGGGCGGTACTGAAGCACGGCTGGCCGGGTAGCGACCAGTCCACCACGTGCCAACCTCCGGCCCGTCGCTCGACAAGCAGGGCCAGGCGGCGGCGAACCATCTCGCCATGCATCCAGATCGTGCCCTCGAACCGGGACGGCCCCGTCACCCCCGCAACGCGGTCCCGGATCGTGAATGTCGTCCGGTACGGATAGCGCATGCAGATTTCGTCGGCCGGACACTCATCCGGACCCCACACGCCTTTCTCATAGTCGGCAATCACGACGGCCCCTGTGGCTGGCTGCCCGGCAGGCTGGGTGGAGAGCAGGGCCGCAAGGAGCAGGCCGATCACTCCGCCCGCGGCTCCTTCTCGACCATCCAGCTCTGCCCCTTGGCGACGAGCGCCTGGAGATCGGCCTTCTTGCCCGCGGCGGCGCTCTCGTTTTGCTCGAGTACCGCGGCTTCGAAGGTCGGGGCGGGATCGTCATAGATGACGCCCAAGGCGACCGGGAAGCCGACCGGCGGCATCTCGACGAGCATGTGCGCGATCGAGCGGTTCTTCGGATTGTGGACCAGCACCGCCGGATCGTCCCCGGCGACGACCTTGAGGCTCAGCGTCTCGAGGTCGAGCGCGAGGCCCTTGGTGCCGTTCGACCAGGTCATCCGCTCGCCCGGCTTCAGCCACAGCTGCATCTCGGCCGCGACATCGCGCGCGGTGAAGGGCGCGAAGACGTCGTCATTGTAGACGACGCAATTCTGGAAGATCTCGACGAAGGCGGTGCCCTTGTGGGCGTGGGCGGCCTTGAGCACGTCGGGAAGCGACTTGTGGACGTCGATCCCGCGGGCGACAAAGCGGGCACCGGCGCCAAGCGCGAAGGCGCAGGGACGCGCCGGCCGGTCGACCGAGCCAAACGGGGTCGACGGGCTGCGCGTGCCGATCCGGCTGGTCGGCGAATATTGGCCCTTGGTGAGGCCATAGATTTCGTTGTTGAACAGCAAGAGCTGGCAATCGAGGTTGCGGCGCAGGAGGTGCATCGTGTGGTTGCCGCCGATGCTCAGCGCGTCGCCGTCACCGGTGATGATCCACACGTCGAGGTCGGGATTGGCGAGCTTGACCCCCGTCGCCACCGCCGGCGCGCGGCCGTGGATGGTGTGGAAGCCGTAGGTCTCCATGTAATAAGGAAAGCGGCTCGAGCAGCCGATGCCGCTCACGAACACCGTCTTCTCGCGCGCGACCCCGAGGTCGGGCATGGTCCGCTGCACGGCCTTCAGGACCGCATAGTCGCCGCAGCCCGGGCACCAGCGGACTTCCTGGTCGCTCGCCCAGTCCTTGGCGGTGGTCTTGTCGATGGTGGTCAGGTCATTCATGGTTTCAGCGCCACAATAGAAGATAGACGAGCCCCAGGACCACGATCAGCATCGCGATCAGGGCACCGGGGTTGAGCGGCTTCATCAGCGAACCTCGGCCGCGTGCGGGTGGCCGGTGTCGCGGCCGCTCTCGGGCTCGGGCAGCTGGGTGCTGTCGGCGCCGAGGTCGCGCGGCGGGCAGCCGGCGAGCGCGTCGCGGATCGCGGCCTCGATCTCGGCGATCTTGAACGGCTGGCCGCTGATCTTGGTCACGCTCTTCGCATCGACCAGATATTGATCGCGAAGCACGGTCTTGAACTGGCCGGTATTCATCTCCGGCACGATCACCGCGTCGAAGCTGTGCAGCAGCTCGCCGAGGTTGCGCGGCAGCGGCCAGATGTTGCGGACATGGACGTGCGCCACATCCTCGCCTCGAGCCAACAGCCGTTTCACCGCCTGGTGGATCGGACCGAAGGTCGAGCCCCAGCCGACCACCCCGACTCGCGCGCCAGCCTTGCCGAGGCACACGTCCTGATCGGGGATGTCGTCGGCAATACCCATGACCTTGTCCTGGCGAAGCTTGGTCATCTCGGCATGGGCCTGGGGCGAATAGTCGATGTCGCCGGTGCCCGGGCGCTTCTCGATCCCGCCGATGCGGTGGAGCAGGCCGGGCGTGCCGGGCTTGATCCACGGCCGGGCGAGCTTCTCGTCGCGGGCGAAGGGCTGGACCTTGCCACCTTCGTCACGCGGCGCGTCGCTTTCGCTCGCATGCGCCTTGGGGAAGGCCACATAGCCGCTCATGTCGGGCACCTTCCACGGCTCGGCGGCATTGGCGATGTAGCCGTCGGTCAGCAGCATCACCGGGGTCATGTAGCGGGTCGCGATGCGCACCGCCTCGATCGCGCAGTCGAAGGCGTCGGCGGGAGAGCGGGCGGCGATGACCGGCATCGGCGCATCGCCATTGCGGCCATAGACCGCCTGATAGAGGTCGCTCTGCTCGGTCTTGGTCGGGAGGCCCGTCGAGGGGCCGCCGCGCTGCGAGTTGACGATGACCAGCGGCAGCTCGGTCATGATCGCAAGGCCCATCGCCTCGGTCTTGAGCGCGATGCCCGGGCCCGAGGAGGAGGTGACCCCGAGGCTCCCGGCATAGCTGGCACCGATCGCGGCGCAGATGGCGGCAATCTCGTCCTCGGCCTGGAAGGTGGTGATCCCATATTCCTTGAGGCGCGACAGATGGTGCAGCAGCGCCGACGCCGGGGTGATGGGATAGCCGCCGAAGAACATCGGCAGCTCGGCGAGCTGCGCGCCCGCGACGAGGCCGAGGCCAAGCGCTTCGGCACCGGTGACGGTACGATAGAGGCCGGGCTCGGCCGGCGCGGCGTCGATGTGATGCGGACGGAAGGCCGCGCCCATCTCGATCGTGTCGCCATAGGCATGGCCGGCGTTGAGCGCGGCGATATTGGCTTCGGCGAGCGTCGGCGCCTTGGCGAACTTGGTCTTGAGCCAGTCGACGATCGGGCCGCGGTCACGGTCGAACATCCACAGCGCAAGGCCGAGCGTCCACATGTTCTTGCAGCGCAGCGCCTCCTTGTTGCCGAGGCCGAACGGCTTCACGGCATCGAGGGTCAGCTGCGAGATGTTGAACTTGACGAGCTGCCAGCGCGCGAGGCTGCCGTCCTCGAGGGGGTTCTGCTCGTAGCCCGCCTTGGCGAGGTTGCGGGCCGAGAATTCGCCCTCGTCGGCGATGATCATGCCGCCGTCGCGAAGCGCGGCCACGTTCACCTTGAGGGCGGCCGGGTTCATCGCGACGAGCACGTCGGGCTGGTCGCCCGCGGTCTCGATCGAGGCCGAACCGAAATTGATCTGGAAGGCCGAGACGCCGAAGGTCGTCCCCTGCGGCGCGCGGATCTCGGCCGGGAAGTCGGGGAAGGTCGCGAGGTCGTTGCCAGCGAGCGCGGTCGAGAGCGTGAACTGGCCCCCGGTCAGCTGCATGCCATCGCCGGAATCGCCCGCGAACCGGACGACGACATTCTCGGGCGGCGCATCGCTGTGCGCTTCTTCGGGGGTAAGCAAATGGGTGGCCGTGGCCATGAGGAGTCCTGCGCGTCAAAAGAAGTTAACGCGCATGTAGCGCGTGGAATTGCCGCCGTCACCACGATAGGGCGCGAAACATGACCTCTCCCTTTGTCCGTCCCGACGTTGCCGCGCTGCTCGAAATCGCCAACCGGCCCGGGGCCAAGCGGGCGGTCGATGTCGGGCTGGAGGGCGCGCGGGGGATGCTTCATGCCAGCCGCAAGATGTTCGACGCCGAAACGGGTCCACTAGCCGTGCTGCGCGACATCCCGGGCGGCCCCTGCCCGATGCGGCTCTATGATGCGCGGGCCGAGCGCGGCGAGGGTCCGGTGCTGGTCTTCTACCATGGCGGCGGCTTCGTCCTCGGCGACCTCGACACGCACGAGCCGCTCTGCGCCGAGATCGCGCGGCTCATGGACCTTCCCGTGGTCAGCGTCGACTATGCCCTTGCGCCCGAGCATCCCTTCCCCGCCGGGCCCGAGGACGCGATCGCCGCCGCGCGCTGGATCGCGACCGGCCCGGCCGAACTCGGCCTGTCGGTCACCGGCCTCATTCTTGCCGGCGACAGCGCGGGCGGCAATTTCACCATCGTCACGGCTCTGAGCCTCCGCGACGCGCCCGCGGCGGTGCCCGTGCTGGCGCAATGGCCGATGTATCCGGCGGGCAATCCCACCAGGCATTATCCGAGCCTCGATGCCTTCGGCGAAGGCTATCTCCTCAGCCGCGCGAGCATGGCCTGGTTCGATCAATGCTATCGCCCCGACGGCAAGGACTGGCGCTACGATCCGCTGCGCAAGGACCAGGCGGGACTTCCGCCGACCCTCGTCGTCACCGCCAGCCTCGACCCGATCCGCGACCAGGGCCGGGCCTATGCCGCCGCCTGCACCGCGGCCGGGGTCCGCACCCTCTATCTCGAGTGCGAGGGCACGATCCACGGCTTCCTCAACCTCAGGAAGGCGCTGCCGAGCGCGCAGACCGACCTCGAACTGTGCGTCGCCCATTTGAAGCTGCTGCTCGCCCGCTAGCCTCGGCCTGCCGGACAAAGCGCCGAGGCGAGGAACTGGCGCCCCCTGCGCTTCGCTCCACCAGCGCCGGCAAGTAGGCCGGTGCTTAAGCGGAGGATCACATATGCAGGGCAACATCGTCTCGGCCGTCTTCGACAATCGCAGCGAAGCAGAGCGCGCCGTTCAGGAACTGCGCAGCGCCGGCGCGGACCATGAAAGCATCTCGATCGTCGGCCAGCATGACGGCGACACCGCCGCCTCCTCCACGACCACCCCCGAAGGCCATAGCGACGAGCCGACCAGCTTCATCGCCAAGGCCGCCGCGGGCTCGGGCATCGGCGCCCTCCTCGGAGTCGCCGCGCTTGCCATTCCGGGCGTCGGGCCGCTTGCCGCCGCCGGCGCCATCGCCGCTGCCGCGGTTCCGGGGGCGGCCGTCACCGGCACCGCGCTCGGCGCTGCCGCGGGTGGTCTCAGCGACCTCTTCAGCAGCCACGGCGTCAGCCGCGAGGACAGCGACTATTATGGCGAGCGGGTGAGCCAGGGCGGAACCTTCGTCTCGGTCGACACCGAGCGCAGCGGCCTGTCGCGCAACCAGGCCGAGGACATTCTCTACAATGCCGGCGGGCACAGCAGCAGCCGGGCCCGTTCGGCGGGCGCCGCGACCACCGCTTACTGACCAATATCCGGGCGGGGGGCCTTCGGGCTCCCCGCCTACCGGGTCACGACCCGGGCGCGGAAGGTCCGGATGACATCGAAGGCCATCCGGCAATCGTCCATGGCGCTCGCTTCCACCACCCGGAAGCGCGCCCCGTCCCATGCATAGTCGTACCAGATCCCGCAGTCGCCAAGGCCCCGGCCCTTGAACCCCGCGAACAAGCGCCGCTCCTTCGGGTCCCAGCCAAGATTGTAGATCGGCTGCCCCGCGACCTCGTCGACGAAGTTGGGAAGGAGGTCGAAACGCGCTTCGACCGGACGGCCGCCGTCGGCGACGACGAAGGCGCGATAGAGGATATTGTAGGCCCCGCTGATGCAGTCGAGTCGGACCAGCAGCAGGCTGTGGCGCGCATCGAGCCGGTCCATCCTGACATGATCGCTGTCCTGCTCGACGTCGCATTTCTCGGCCCGCATGAGCCGGGCGGTGAAGGCGCGGTCGATCCGTGCGGGCGCGCGAGCCGAGGGGGCTGCGGCGACTACCACGGGCAAAGACGGCGGTGGCGGGACGGCCTCGTTCGCCTTCGCGCCCGGGCGGGCGAGCGCGCCGACGGTCCCCACCCTTCGTTGCGCATCGTCCATGAAGAGCAGCGCTGCGGCCGCGCCCTTGACCGGCAGCGGCCCGAGGTCCTTGCCGTCGGGCCCGATCAGCCGCGCCTGCCGCGCGTCGCGCAGCGCCCGGGCGAGGGCGAACGACTGGTCGGCCGCGATGGTCACGAGGTTCGAACCGTTGGTCCAGCGGGTGAAGCGCAGCTGGGCGCGCCTGCCATCGATCGACAGATCCCCGAACGTCGCCTCCTCGCCGAGCGGATTGACGACGATTTCGGGAATGGCGCCGGGCGCGCCCGAGCGGCTGATCGACAGGTTGGCGCCGCCGTCCTCATTCTTCGGCGCATAGGCCATGGCGGTGCAGGCCCGGCCATTGTCGCAGCCCACCACCCAGTCATCGAAGCTCCGAAGGGCGTTGGGTGCGGGAGGCGCGGCGGCGAGCGCGGCCGCAAGGAGCAGCGACATCATCGCGCGATGCTCGCACCGCTCTTGCCGCGTGGCAATGGATTGCGCGGGCGCGCTGCTTTGCGCATGGCGGCGCCATGGCCAACAGCGAATATCGCCGCGGAGTCGGCATCATGCTCCTCAATGCCGACCGCCAGGTGTGGGTCGGACGGAGGATCGACCGGACCGACGAGGCCTGGCAGATGCCGCAGGGCGGGATCGACCCCGGCGAGGAGCCGTGGGAGACCGCGCTTCGCGAGCTGGAGGAAGAGACGGGCATTCCGCCCCATCTGGTCGAGCGCCTGTCCGACGCGCCCGAGCGACTTCGCTACGACCTCCCCGAGGAAATTCGCGGCAAGCTCTGGGGCGGCAAATGGAAGGGGCAGGAACAGGACTGGTTCCTGTGCCGCTTCCTCGGCCATACCGACGACGTGAACATCGCCACCAAGCATCCCGAATTCGATGCCTGGAAATGGGTCGACGCGCCGTCGCTGCCGGACCTCATCGTCCCCTTCAAGCGGGACCTTTACCGGCAATTGCTGGTGCATTTCGGGATGCACCTCGAAGGCTAGGCGCCCGGCCTCCCCGCCGCCGCGAGCGGCAAGGAGGCGCGAGCTTAAGGTCCTTCCTCAGGCGGTCTGCTTTGCGCCCATCGCTTCGGCGAGCTTGCGGACCTTTTCCGCGACCTTGGGATCGTCGGCGCGGTCGGCGGCCTTGGCGGTATCGGCTCCGATATTCTCGAGCAGGGTCTTGAGCTTTTCGCCGTCGGGAGCGTCATCGTTGAGCAGCTTCTCGAGCCGCTCGAGCTCCGAGGCGAGGCCCTTCGAACCGGTGAAGTCGGCCTTGCGCACCTGCTCGGCCCATTCGCCGGCAAGCTTTGCGCCCTGCTTGGCGCTGGTATTCTCGATGCCCTTGTCGAAGGCATTCTCGGTGGCGACGAAACGCTGCGGCATGATCGACTCCCATGACTGGCTGGGACCCTGAAGGGGTCACCACACCGTTCAACGAAGCGTGCGCCGCATCGCCGCTACGGGCTAAGGGGCAGCGACGGTCGTGGAACCGATCGCCGCCCCCTGCCCCCTCAGCCCGCCGGGCTGAGCACCGCGCAGGCGACCCGGTCGCCGCTGTTGCCACTCGGATCGGTGACATTGTCGTCCTCGCCGGCATGGACCACCAGCGCCGAGCCATCGGCATCGCGGAGCGCGGCGAGGCTGGCGCCGTTCAGCACCACCGTCTCGCGCAGCGTGCCATTGGCCGCGACGGGCACGTTGGGGAGGTCCCCGCCGTGCGGGCCGGCGGGATTGGCGAGGCCATGCTTGCGGCTGGTCGGGTTCCAGTGGCCGCCCGCACTGGTGAAGCCCGGCGGATCGCAGCGGCCGGTCGTGTGGACGTGGAGCCCGTGGCGCCCCACGCTGAGGCCATTGCCTTCGATCCGGAAGCTGACCGCGCCCGGCGTCTCCCACATGCGGACGGTGCCGATCGCCTGGCCGCTCGTGCCGACCAGAGGCACCGAGACCGCGTCCGCCGGGGCATCCATCGGGGTCGCGCAGGCGCCGAGCATCAGCGCGCCGACCCCGGCCATTCCCAACCCTGCGAGCGTCGATCGTGTCATCTGTTATTCTCCTTCGCCGCCACTAACGAGCGACAATGAAAAAAGGGCGGCCCTTCCGTGGAAGGACCGCCCAGGATCATTCGGGATGGTTCCCGAAAGTCATATTCACCGGCTTAGAAGGCCTTGGCGTAGGCCTCGTTGCCGACGAAGCCCATCTTCGACACCGCCGCCTGCTTGGTGACGACGAGCACCTCGTCGACCGTCTCGTAGCGGGCATTGGGTTCAGGCTGCAGGTGAAGCTCCGGGACCGGGTTCATCTGCTGCGTGATGTCGAGATACTGGCGAAGCTGCACCAGGTTGACCGGAGCGCCGTTCCACAGGACCGCGCCGTTGGCCGCAACCACGATCTTATTCTTGACCGGGTCGATCACCTGGTTCTGCGGCGGATTGCCCTGCGGCAGGTCCAGCTTCACGGCATGGGTCTGCGGCGGGATGGTGATGATCAGCATGATGATCAGCACCAGCATCACGTCGATCAATGGAGTCGTGTTGATCTCCATCATCGGCTCGCCTTCGGAGTTATTCGAAGTCGTCTGCATCGCCATGAGGCGTGTTCCTTTTCTTACAGACGGGTCACGGCCGCACCGGGCGGCGGCTCGCTAACGAAGCCGACCCGCGCGAAGCCCGCACGCTGCATCTGGTAGATGGTCCCGCCGATGCACTTGTACGGCGTGTTCACGTCGCCGCGGATATGCACTTCCGGCATGGTTTCCTCGGTGAGGTTCTCGGCGCCGCCAGCCTTCGCAATGGCGTCCTCGAGCTTCTTCACCGCCGTGTCGAGCAGCGCCTGGGAGTCGATCGGCTTCATGCCGAGATAGACTTCGCAGGAATCGCCCGCACCGCCACGAACCGTCAGTTCGACGTTTTCGGGCTTGGTCTCGCGCACTTCGTAAACAGTCTTCGGAAGCGCGATCGGAACCGTCTCCACCACCACCGGGACGGCGATGAGGAAGATGATCAGCAGCACCAGCATCACGTCCACGAGGGGCGTGGTGTTGATGTCCGACATCGGGACGTCGTCGCCGTCTTCCTTGCCGACACTCATTGCCATGGGATCAGATTTCCCTCTTCAAACGGATACACTGGACGAAGGTGGGGCCGGGCATGTGCGTCAGCAGACGCCCGGCCTCCTGAACCAGTGCTTAGCGGCGATCCACCGTGGTGGTGCCGGTGCCGCCGGCCTGCGCGCCGGTCGACGTCTGACCGCTGGTCAGCGGCTGGGTGCCGGCCGGGGTCGGAGCGGCGGCCGAGCGGGTCTGGGCGCCACGGGCGACCGAGGCCGAACCGGCGTTCGGAGCAGCAGCGGCGAGAACCGACGGCTTAACCTTGCCTTCCGACATGATGTAGCCGTGCAGGTCGTTGGTGAAGGCCGCGAGGTCTTCCATGATCGACTTGTTGCGGCGGATCAGCCAGTTGTAGGCGAGCACGGCCGGAACCGCGACGACGAGGCCGAGGGCGGTCATGATGAGGGCTTCACCGACCGGGCCGGCGACGGCCGAGATCGAGGCCTGACCCGACGAGCCGATCTTGATCAGCGCGCGATAGATGCCGACGACGGTACCGAACAGACCGATGAACGGCGCGGTCGAACCGACGGTCGCGAGGAAGGCGAGGCCTTCGCCGAGACGGGCGCCGATGCCACCCTGCGAGCGGGCGAGGCTGTTGGCCATCCAGTCGTGCTGGTCGATCGGGTTGGTCAGCTTGCCGTGCTGGTCCTGGGCGACGAGGGCGTCGTCGACGATGGCGCGGTAGGCGCTCTTGGCGTCGAGCTTGCCGGCGGCGTCACGCAGGTTCGGCGAGTTCCAGAAGCTGGCCCGGACCTTGTTGCCTTGGCTGATGATCTTCTGCTGCTCGAAGAACTTGGTGAACAGGATGTAGAAGGTGCCGATCGACATGCCGACCAGGATGATGAAGGTGGCGATCGAGATGACGCCGCCTTCCTTGAGGGCCTGGACCAGACCGTAGGGGTTGTCCCCGGCGGGAGCGGCCGCAGCTGCAGCCATCAGAGTGAGGAAAGTCATAGTGCGAATTCCTTAACTGGAAAGCGTGAGATCAGGAGCGACGTAATTACTATTCCGCCGGCAGGACCCAGCGGATGCTTCCGCTGAACGAGTCGGTCGTCTTGGCTCCGCTACTGTCAGTCGCCGGCGTGAAACGTGCGCGGCTCTTGATCAGGCGACAGGTCGTGGCGTCGAGCGAGCTCGAACCCGACGAGCCGGTCACCGAACAGTTGGTCACGCGGCCGTCCGGACCAATGTCCAGGCGGAACCGGGTCGTGCCCTGCTGCTCGTTGCGGATCGCGTCTTGCGGATAGTCGTCGTCAGAGATGTACGAGGCGAGGTTCGCCCGTGCCTTGGCCGGCTGCACCCGGACGGGCGGAGGCGGCGGCGGCGGCGGCGCGGGGGGCGCCGGCGGTGCGGGCGGAGCCGTGTACGTGATCGGCGGATTGGGCGGCGCCACGTCCGTGGTGGTCACGGGCGGAGGCGGCGTGTTGGTCCGGACCAGCGGCGGCGGAGAGACCACCGGGGGCGGGACCTCCTGACGCGTCTCTGGCGGCGGGGGCGGCGGCTCCTCAGGCGGGGGCGGCGGCTCCTCTTCCACGTCGAAAGTCTTCAGATCCTCAGCGGCCTTTTTAACGACATTGTAGGCAAGGCCGGTGATGATCGCATATCCGAGCAGCACATGCAGCAAGGCGACGAAGACGATCGAAACCGTCTTGTTCCCGCTCATCTGCCTGCGATTGGCGTATGACATCCTGCCGCAATTCTCCTCAGGGTGCCCCTATCATCCAGAATGAATTCGCGCCTGGTTAGGAACGCTCCTTCGATCTGGCAGGCCGACGTATCAACATATCATCGGCGGGGTCGGCGCGCTTCCTTAATGTGGCCTCAATGGCGGTGCAATCATATTGTTCCGTCTCTGCAACCGCTTGCCAAGCGACTTACGGGGCAGACCCGGAAAAACTGGAGATTTCAACGCCTACGGCACGGGCGTTCGGGTACACGTCGGGCTTGGACGTGGCCACCCGCAAAGCCTTCACTCCGTCGCGCGCGGCAATCCATTCATAGATTTCGCGAATGAGTGTCTCCTGCAGGTTGAAACGGCGCGAACCGGCGATTCGCTCGATCTCCAGCTTGAGGTGATCATAGTTCCACGCGTTGGCCGCGGCGTCGTCCGCGGGCGTCTCGACATCGCTCAGCCAGACCTCGACCGTGATCAGCAGCCGCTGTGGCGTCCCGACCTCGAAATAGTGGAAGCCGATGTCGGCCATCACCGCCAGCTCGTGGAGGAAGATCTTGGCCGAGCGGATCGCCAGCGCCGGCGGGACCATCCCGTCGAGGCGCGGCGTGAAGGGCAGAATATCGCTCATTGTTGGTCCGGTCGAAGAAATTGAACATCGCGCGGCAGGCGCCAGAAGCGCTGGCCGCCATCGAGCACGAGCGTCTCGCCGGTGATCGTCGGCGAGTCCACCAGAAAGCGCAGCGAACGGAGGACGTCGGCGGGCTCCACGCCCCGCCCGAGCGGGTTGAAGCCGTGCATGGCCGCGAAATTCTCTTCGCTCTGCCCTTCCGACAGCAGCATCAGCGCCGGGGCGATCCCGTTGACCCTGACCCCTTGCCCGGCGAGCTCCTGCGCGCTCAGCGCGGTCAGCGCGGCAAGCGCGGCCTTGGACAGCGTGTAGCTCAGGAAATCGGGGTTGGGCGCGGCAAGCTTGGCGTCGAGGATATTGACGACCAGCCGGTCGCCCTCGCCGCCCGCCGCGGCGAAGGCGGCTGTGAGAAGCGCCGGCGCTGCGACATTCACCGCCATGTGCGCCGCCAGCTCGTCGGGCGCGAAGTCGCCAAGCCGGTCGGGGGCGAAGCGCGCGGCATTGTTGACCAGAAGCGACGGTGCCGAGGGACAGGCGCCGAGGATGGCCGCGGCGGCCGCCTTCCCGTCGGCAAGGTCCGCGGCGACGGCGATGGCGCCCGCGGGCACGTCGTCGCCGTCCTGGCGGACATGGGCGACGACCTGCCAGCCGTCAGCCAGCAGCCCTTCGGCCAGCAGTCGGCCGACCCTCTTGCCGGCGCCCGTCACGATTGCGACCTTGCTCATCGTCTCCCGCCTCTAGCGCGCGGCCTTGCGGAAACAAGGCGGCGGGCACATCTCACCGCCGCTTATGCCAGAGACCCGCCCTCCCCTCGACATCAGCCGCCTGTCCCTGTCCGAGATCGAGGCCGCGGCGGCCGCGCATCGCCGGCCTCCGGTCGAGCAATGGAACCCGTCCCACTGCGGGCACAGCGGGATGCGGATCGACCGCGACGGTCGCTGGTGGCACGACGGCCGGCCGATCGAACGCGCGGCCCTCGTCCGCCTCTTCGCCACCGTGCTGCGGCGCGAGCCCGACGGCAGCCATGTCCTCGTCACCCCGGCCGAAAAGCTCGACATCGACGTCGAACTCGCTGCGCTCCGCGTAACCGCCATGACGCTCGAGGGCAGCAGCGAGACGCAGCGCATCGCAGTCCAGCTCAACAGCGGCGAAGCCTTCGTCCTCGGCCCCGACCATCCGCTCAGCGAGCGCGAGGGCCTTCCGCTCGTCGCCGTGCGCGGCGGGCTCGAGGCCTCGTTCGAGCGGCCGGTCTATTACGAACTCGCCGAGCTGGCGCTCGCCAGCGATCCCCCGGGTGTGTGGAGCGACGGGCGTTTCTTCGCGATGGGCGCCGAATGAGCATCGCCGGGCGGCTTCGCGCCGCGCTCGACGCCCCTCCCCCGCTCGACCTCCTCGCCGGCGACCTCGTCGAGGGCCATGGCGACACGGCGCTGACCCCGGCCGCCGTGCTCGTCGCCATCACCCGGCGGGCCGAGCCCGGCGTGCTGCTCACCGTCCGCCGTGAGCATCTCCGCACCCATGCCGGCCAGATCGCCTTCCCCGGCGGGAGGATCGACCCCGGCGACCGCGATCCCGCCGCCGCCGCGCTTCGCGAGGCGCATGAGGAGATCGGCCTGCCCCCGTCCGCGGTCAGCCTGTGGGGCCCGGCCGATCCCTATCGCACCGTCACCGGCTATTCGGTCGTGCCCGTGCTCGGCGAAGTCGATCCCGACCTTCCGCTCGTCCCTCAGGAGCAGGAAGTCGCCGACTGGTTCGAGGCGCCGCTTGCCTTCCTCCTCGATCCCGCCAATCAGCGCGCGATGCACGCTACCTACGAGGGTCGCCGCCGGACCTATTACGAAATCCCCTGGGAGGGACGACGGATCTGGGGCGCCACCGCCGCCATGCTGGTCAACCTGTCGAAGCGGCTCGGGTCATGGACCTGAGCCCGCTCCACGCCATCGTCGGGCGCCCCGGCGCCTCCGCCATGTTCGCGGCGCTCGGCCCGGGCGAGGCGCGGCTGGTCGGCGGCGCGGTCCGTGACGGCCTCCTCGGCCAGGCGGTCGCCGACATCGACCTCGCCACCGCGCTTTCGCCCTACGAGGTGATGCGACGCTGCGGCGCGGCGGGAATCAAGACCATCCCGACCGGCATCGCCCACGGCACCGTCACCGCGATCAGCAGCGGCGAGACGTTCGAGATCACCACGCTCCGCGCCGACGTCGACACCGACGGCCGCCACGCCACCGTCGCCTTCACCGACGACTGGCGCGAGGACGCCGCCCGCCGCGACTTCACCATCAACGCGCTCTACTTCGACCCCGCGACGGGCGAATTGCACGACTATTTCGGCGGCACCGCGGACCTTGCGGCGCATCACGTCCGCTTCATCGGCGAACCGCTCCAGCGCATCGCCGAGGATCATCTGCGGATCCTGCGCTTCTTCCGCTTCACCGCCCGTTTCGCCAGCACCGTCGATGCCGAGGGCCTCGCGGCCTGCGCCACCCGCGCCAACGACCTCATGGCTTTGTCGCGCGAGCGGATCGCCGACGAATGGCTGAAGACGCTCGCCCTCCCCGATCCCGCCCCGACCATCGCGCTGATGCTGTCGAACGGCGTGCTGAAGCCTGTCCTCCCCGAGATCGCGCCCGAAGCCATTGCCCGGCTCGAGCGGCTGATCGCGGCCGAGCGGGCGGCCGGGATCGCCCCCGACGCGCTGCGCCGCTTCGCCGCCTTGCTCCCCGCCGATGCCATGCTCGCCGACAAGGTCGCGGCTAGGCTCAAGCTCAGCAACAAGGCGCGCAAGCGGATGGCCTCGGCCGCGACTGCCGACGTCGCCGCGCCGCCGCGCGCGCTCGCTTATGAGATTGGGACCGTGGAAGCGCAGGACCGGCTCCTGCTCGCCGATCGTCCGGACGAGGCCGCGGGCCTGTCGGGATGGATCGCGCCGCGCCTCCCGATCGGCGGCGGGCAGCTCATCGCGCGCGGTCTCACCCCCGGCCCGGTGGTCGCACGGACGCTCAAGGCGATCGAGCGGCGCTGGATCGACGAGGCCTTTCCCGACGAGACCCGGCTCGAGCAACTGGTGACCGAAGCCCTCGCCGCGGCGGGCTGATTTTCAAGAATCGCAGGCATGCGTTGTGCCGGCCGCAGGCGGGCTTGCGACCGGCACGTTGCGTTCCGAGCGGCGGGGAAGCGCGCCTCGGATCATCCGGCGGCCCTCAAGGGGGAAGCGGGCCGCACGAATGGCTATGCTCGGCATATGCGGCGCGAGGGCGTTGGTCGAAAGCTGGTCTTAGGACCAGTGTCGCCCGCGATTGGTGCTAGAGGCCGGCCTCGACGGCGAGGCGGATGAGGTCGGCGCTGGTCGGCACCCCGAGCCTTTCCATCAGCAGCGCCCGGTGCATCTTCACCGTCTTCTCGCTGATCTTCAGCTCCCACGCGATCTGCTTGTTGAGTAGGCCCTTGGCGATCAGTTCCAGCACCTGGCGCTGGCGCGGCGGAAGCGTCTTCACCGCCAGCACCGCACGCTCGCGGCGACCGGCGAAGACCGCGCTGCTCTCCTCGCCAAGCTCGACCTGGCTGCCGAGGAACCAGGCGAGCTCGCCATTGGTGTCGAACAGGGGCGTCACCAGCACGGCATTGCGGAACGGCGTGCCGTCGCGCTTGTAGTTGAGGATGTCGACCAGCACCGCCTTGCGGTTGCGGACGCCTTCGCGGATCCGCTCGGTCAGCCAGGGCTCGGTCGCCGCGCCCGACAGGAATCGGCAGTTGCGGCCCAGGATCTCGCTCTCGGGATAGCCGGTCAGCGCACAGAAGGCCGGATTGGCGACCTCGAGCGGATTGTCGGCTTTTCGGGGATTGCTGAGCACGGTTGCGATGGGACTTACTCCCACCGTTTCGAGCAGTCGTTCTTCATCGATCGAAGCCAGCATCAAGGCTCCTCCGCGCTTCCCCTGTAACAGGGCTCTACACCGACACACCGGGGCTGGCGAGAACCAAATCCGCGTTGCGGGACCGGCCGCCGACCGATGAAACGAAGCGGGCGAAAACCGCTTTTCTTAATCTGCATCGCCTTTCGTCCGCTTGCCAAACGGCAAAAAGTCATTGCGGTTCCGCAACTTGGGACTGCAAATGGCGGCCAGTCGCCGTTGCGCACTGTTGCAGGATTGTCACGCTCGGTCGCTGTCGGTCGTTCAGCTTTCTCTTGAGCGAAACTTTGCACATGCTCTACAGGTTCGAGGCGCCATCAACACTAACTTCGAGCGAGAAGGGGAAAGCATGCGCAAATACCTACTGGCAGCCGCCGCAGCGGCCGCCATCACCTCGCCGGCCATGGCCCGCGACAAGGCGGGTTATGTCGGCGTCAGCGCTGGTCCGATGATCGTTGAGGACATCAATGTCGATGTCACCAACGCCGCCGGCCAGGAGTTCAACGACTACCTGAACATCGACCACAAGACTGGCTACGACGTCGACGTCAACGCCGGTTACGACTTCGGTGCGATCCGCGCCGAAGCCGAAGTCGCCTACAAGCGCGCTTCGCACGACAGCTACCTGCTGAACGGCGTGACCTTCGACGGCGACGGCCGCTCGAGCTCGCTGTCGGTCATGGGCAACGTCCTCCTCGACTTCGGTTCGGATGACAGCTGGCAGGGCTTCGTCGGCGGTGGCGTCGGCCTCGCCCGCACCAAGGTGCTCGACGCCAAGGACAGCGGTTTCGCCTGGCAGCTCCTCGCTGGCGTGCGTTACCCGGTCAGCGACAACATCGACCTCGGCCTGAAGTATCGCTTCTACAATCACGACATCAGCGACGACGTGGACTTCCG
The DNA here is from genome assembly GCF_058313385.1 of Sphingomonas sp. SP2. Classification (NCBI taxonomy): domain Bacteria; kingdom Pseudomonadati; phylum Pseudomonadota; class Alphaproteobacteria; order Sphingomonadales; family Sphingomonadaceae; genus Sphingomonas; species Sphingomonas sp. SP2. The sequence goes on from NZ_JBZFLD010000002.1 coordinate 294,702, forward strand.
TCCCGACGCCGCCCAGTTCGGTGATGGCGATGCCCGCTTCCGGTCGCACTCGCTGCTCGCGAGCCTGACCTTCAACTTCGGTGGCGTCGTGCCGCCGCCGCCGCCGCCGCCGCCGCCGCCGCCGCCGCCGCCTCCGCCCCCGCCGCCTGCCACGCAGACGTGCCCGGACGGTTCGGTGATCCTGGCGACCGACGCGTGCCCGGTTCCGCCGCCGCCGCCGCCGCCGCCGCCGCCCGCTCCGGAGCGCGGCTAAGCGGTCGGGAGCAGGACTTCGGTCCTGCTCCGGCTACTGGCAAAGAGACGGGGTGGAGCCTCATTGGCTCCGCCCCGTTTTCTTATCGGGGCCACCTTGCGCAGGGTCACGAAAAAGGCCGGGGGATCACTCCCCCGGCCTTTTGCCGTTCCGCCTGGGCGCCGGTCCTTACGGCGCCGGGCGCGCCACGCTGGTATAGGCCGTCGACGCCGCCAGCTGCAGGTCGGGGCGACCGTCCCAGCCGTAAGCATCCTTGCGCATTGCCAGCTTCCCATCGGCACCCGGCTCGGCGGTAAGATAGGTCAGGTAGATGGGCACGCCCTGCTGGAGCTGGACCATCTGCTCGGGATCGCTCCCGCTCATCGCGGGCTCGCGGCCCATCAGCCAGCGCGCGAAGCGGCGGGCGTCCTCGAGCCGGATGCAGCCGTTCGACAGGTGGCGATCGGCCTCCTTGAACTTCTCCTTGGCCGGCGTGTCGTGAAGATAGATGTCCTGCCCGCTCGGGAACGGGACCTTCAGGCGACCCATGCTGTTCGCAAGGCCCGGCTTCTGCCGCACCCGGATGCTCTCGGGATTGTCGATGACCTTCTGCCAGTCGACCTGGCCAGCCGGAAGCACCGTCGCATCCGGGCCCCAGCCGCTCATCACCTCATAGCCACGCGGCTTCAGATAGCCGTCGCCGCCCCTGAGCGCGCCCGGCGCCACCGTCTTGTGAATGAGGTTGGGCGGCACGTTCCAATAAGGGTTCAGCGTCACATAATGGATGATGCTGGCGATCATCGGGGTCTGCAGCTGCGGCGTACCCACGACCACCTTCATCCGGTCCACCGGCTGGCCATTCTCGTACATGGTCAGCATCGCATTGCCGATGTCGACCATGACGAAGCGCCCGCTCGCCGGCAGGAAACGGGCCCGCTCGAGGTTTGACGAGAGGCTGGTGTCGGCGGCGGTCATTCCGCTCGCCAGCGCCGCCTCGCGCAGCGCGCGATAGGTCGGGTTCACGTCGGCCATCTTGTCGATCTGTGCGGCAAGGTCGGGCGACGCCGCCGTGGTCAGCAGGATCTGGTCGGGACGCGCGGCGGGCTTCAGCAGCGCATAGCCATAGACGACGCCCTTGGGCGGGGTCCGCAGGAACTGCATGTAGCTGACCCAGGCCTTGGACAGGGTCAGCTCGGCCGCCTTGGCCGCCGCCGCATTGCCCGGGGTCGCCGAGGCGATCGCCGCATCGACCTGCGCGGCGAGCGCCGGGCCGGCGGTGAAGCCGTCGATCGGCGCGCGCTTGAGGATTGCCGACAGGCGGCCGGCGGCGGCGCGGGTCGCATCGCTGCGGAACCAGATCGGGGCATCGCCGTGATTGTAGTAATAAGCCTCGACCGGGTCGGACGGGGCGACGCGGACGACCGGCGCAGGGGGCGGCGGCGCGGGCTTTTTCTTGGCCTCGGCCGCGGCGGGCATCAGCGCCATGGTCAGGACAGAGGTCGCGAGCAGAAGCTTCTTCACTGGGTAAACCCCCGTACAGTCAGTTGGTTGACCTTCTCTTTAGGCCAAGCCGACTGACGGGCAAGTGAACCGCGACGAGTGGAGTCGTGAGGCGGCGATCCGTGGCAGGAGTGCGACCGAATGGTCGCACGAAGGGGCTTCAGGCGCCCGCCTGCTCCAACACCGGCTGGATCCGGTCGATCGTGTAGGGCTTCTCGAGCAGCGGCGCGTCGGCGAATACCGCGGGGGGCGGTTCGACATGGCCGCCGCTGGCGATGACGAAGGGAACGCCCCGCGCGCGGAGCGCCTCGGCCGCCGGCCAGACCAGCTCGCCCTTCAGATTGACGTCGAGGATCGCGATGTCGAACCCGCCTTCCTCGCAGCGCGCGAGCGCGTCGGGAAGGTTGTCGCAGCTCGCGTGGATGCGATGGCCAAGAGTCTCGAGGAAGTCCTCGAGCATCATGGCGATGAGGGGTTCGTCTTCGACGACGAGGATGTCACGACCGTGGCTCACTGCCCGGGCTATTACGGCACCGGCACGGCTGCGCAACTAAATTCGGCGCGATGCCAACACTTTATGCGCTGCCTCGGAGAGCTCCTGCACCGAGAAAGGCTTGGGAAGAAAGGCAACATTGTCGATGTCGATCGATCTTCGGAGCTGTTCCTCGGCATAGCCCGACATGAAGAGGATGGGCAGTTCGGGGCGCGTCTTGCGGGCTTCGCGGACCATCGTCGGCCCGTCCATCACGGGCATCACCACGTCGGAGATGAGGAGGTCGATCGGCTCGCCGCGATTGACGATGTCGAGCGCTTCCTCGCCATTTTCGGCGGTGAGCACCGTATAGCCCTGGCGGGTCAGCGCGCGCTCGGCGACAGTCCGGACCATCGGCTCGTCCTCGACGAGCAGCACGGTGCCGGTGCCCCAGGTCTCCTCGGCCGGCTTGGGCGCAACCACCGCGGCCTTGGCCCGCGCGCCATCCTCCTCCTGGTGGACCGGGAGATAGATGACGAAGGTCGTCCCCTCGCCCACCTTGCTGGCGGCGAAGATGAAGCCGCCCGACTGCTTGACGATGCCGTAGACGGTCGACAGCCCGAGCCCCGTCCCCTTGCCCACCTCCTTGGTGGTGAAGAAGGGCTCGAACACCTTGCCGAGCACCGCCGGCGGGATCCCGCAGCCGGTGTCGGAAATGCTGAGCGCCGTATAATCGGCGACCGGCAGGATGTCGGAGCCGAGCTCGGCCACCTGGTCGGCCCGCACCGCATAGGTCTGGATGGTGAGCTTACCCCCGCCGACGCCGGCCATGGCGTCGCGGGCATTGACCGCGAGATTGACGATCACCTGCTCGAGCTGGCCCGGATCGGCCCGCACCGCGCCGAGGTCGCGGCCATGCTTCACCTGCAGCGTCACCGTCTCGCCAAGGAGGCGCTTCAGGAGATGCGACACTTCGCTGATTACGTCGGGCAGCTGCAGCACTTGCGGCCGCAGCGTCTGCTGGCGCGAGAAAGCAAGCAATTGCCGGGTCAGGCCGGCCGCGCGGTTGGAGTTCGACTTGATCTGCTGGATGTCGTCATAATCGCTGTCGCCCGGCGTATGGCGCATCAGCATCAGGTCGCAGTGGCCGATGATCGCGGTGAGGATGTTGTTGAAGTCGTGCGCGACGCCGCCCGCCAGCTGCCCAACCGCCTGCATCTTGGTCGCCTGCGCGACCTGCCGCTTCAGCTTGGCTTCCTCGCTATTGTCCTTGAGCAGGAGGAGCACGCTCGCCTCGCCGAGGTTGCGAAGGCCCGCGATGGTCAGCGCGACGGGTTCGCCCGGCTGGTGCGACAGGCGGACCGCAAGGTCGCCCGACATGGCCGGGCCGCGGCTGTTGCGGCGCACCGCATCGGCCACGGCCGCCTTGTCCTCCTTGACCACAAGGTCGCTCGGAAAGGCCGGAAGCGGCCCCTCGCCCAGGGCCGCGGCGCTGCGGAAGGCATGATTGCTGGTCAGGAAGCGCCCGTCTCGGTCGACCAGCGCGAGGCCGAGCGGAAGAAGGTCGAGCAGCGCCTGGAGGCTGGCCGGCTCGCCGAGGCTCGGCGCTTCCCCGGTCGCGAACAGCATGGTGATGCCGGCGGGATCGCCCGAACCCGGCTCGGCGGGAATGTGGAGCATCCGCAGGATCGGCCCTTCCGGCCCCTCGGCGACCAGCCGGACCAGACCGTCACCGGCCCCTTCGAGCAGATCCTCGATCCGTTCGCGTCCCCGCTCGCGGCAGCGGGTGCGGCGCTCGAACATGGCATTGGTCGCCGCGATACGCCCGTCGCCGTCGACCGCCGCGGCAAGCACCCCGGCCTGGCCGAGAATCTCGCCTTCGAGCCCCTCGAGCCGGCGGACGAGTACGGTCAGCCCCGAGCGCCGCGGCCGGGGAAAGCGCCAGAGGAGAAGGTCGCGGCCGTGGCCGACGCGGGCGATCTCGACCGCCAGCGGCCCGTCGGCGGTGACGAGGCCCGACACCGCCCCCTGCCCGTCGCGCCAGGCCTGGTCGCGTGCCACCGCGAGTGCGGCGCCCACCTCGAGATCGGGATCGACCGCATGCGGGCCGGGAAGTGCGGGAAAGCGCTGGCGATAGGCCGGATTGACCGCAAGCAGCCGCCCCTCCCCATCGGTCAGCGCCGCCGGATCGAGGCAGAGGCCGAGCCCCGCCGCGACCAGCGAGAAGTCGGTTTCGCCCGCCGGTGCGGCTTCGGCCAGCGCCTCGGGGGCCCGGCGTCGCCAGCCGATCACCGCGGCCACCAGCACGCCCGCGCCGAGCGGCAGCGCAAGCCAGGGATAGCCGGCCGCGACGGCGATCACCCCGACGCTCAGGAGCGTCAGGCCGAGGAGGACGGGAAGCAGCCACGGCTCGCCCCGAGGGACGGGATCAGCGTCGATCGCAGCGAGCCGGGCGTGCAGCATCAGCCTACCAGACGCGGACCCGGTCGGCCGGCGCGAGGTACAGCTTCTGCCCGGGCTGGACGTTGAAGCTGTTGTACCAGCTGTCGAAGTTGCGGACGACGAACACGCGCTGCTCGGACGGGCTGTGCGGATCGGTCAGCAGGCGCTGGCGAAGGTTCGCCTCGCGATAGTTGCGCCGCCACACCTGCGCCCAGCCGAGATAGAAGCGCTGATCGCCGGTGGTGCCGTCGATCACCGGCGCCTCGGCCCCGTTGAGGCTGTGCTTGTAGGCGTCGTAGGCGACGGTCACACCGGCGAGGTCGCCGATATTCTCGCCCATGGTGAACTTGCCGTTGACCCGCGCGCCCGGGAACACCTCATAGGCGTCATACTGGGCGGCGAGCTTGGCCGTCGCCGCGTTGAAGGCGGCGAGGTCCGACGGGGTCCACCAGTCCGACAGGCGGCCGTTCTCATCATACTTCGAGCCCTGGTCGTCGAAGTGGTGGCTGATCTCGTGGCCGATCACCGCGCCGATGCCGCCGTAATTGACCGCCGGATCGGCATTGGGATCGAAGAAGGGCGGCTGCAGGATCGCGGCCGGGAAGACGATCTCGTGCATGCCGAAATTGGCATAGGCGTTCACCGTCATCGGGGTCATGCCCCATTCCCAGCGATAGATCGGCTTGCCGAGCTTGTTCATGTTGTAGGCCTGGTCGAAGCGGTTCGACCGGAGCATGTTGCCGAAGGCGTCGCCGGCGACGACCTCGAGCCCGCTCATGTCACGCCACTGGTCGGGATAGCCGATCTTGGTGGTGAAGTTGGCGAGCTTGGCGCGGGCGCGCTGCTTGGTGGCGGGCGCCATCCAGGTCAGCGAGTCGATCCGCCGGCCCATCGATTCCACCACATTCTTCACGAGCTGGTCGGCCGCGGCCTTGGTCTCGGGCGGGAAGTAGCGGGCGACGTAGAGCTTGCTGACATCGTCCTGGAGCGTGCCGACGGTGAAGTCGACTCCGCGCTTCCAGCGGGCTTCCTGCTCGGGCGTGCCGCTGAGCGCGGTGCCGTAGAAGGCGAACTGTTCCTTGTCGAAGGCGCTCGGGAGCACCGGCGCGAAGGCGTCGAGCGAGCGGATCATCAGCTGATCCTTGATCACGCCCAGCGGCGCGCGGCTGACGATCCGGGCGATGCCCGTGACCGCGGTCGGCTGCGCGACGAGGAGATCGTTGCTCGCGCCCGCGCCGACATCACGGAACATGGTCGCGAAATCGAAGCCCGGCGCCCGCGACTTGAGCTGCGCGAGGGTCAGCTTGTTGTAGGTCTTGGTCGCGTCGCGGCTGTCGACCTTGTTCCAGTGGACCCTGGCGATCTCGGTCTCGTGCGCGAGCACGGCCTTGGCGCGCGAAGCCGCATTGGGCTCGCCCGCCAGCGTCAGCACGTTGGTCAGGTGCTGGAGATATTTGGCACGGACCTCGGCGATCTTGGGATCGGCCGACAGATAATAATCGCGGTCGGGCATGCCGATCCCGCTCTGGTAGAGCGAGAGGATGTAATTGTCGGGATTCTTGTCGTCCTGGCCGACATAGGTCGCGAACGGGGTGCTGACGCCGTTCTTGGCGGCTTCGGCGTAGAGCGCCGGAAGCGCCGAGCGGTTCGACAGGCCCTTGATCTGGTTCAGCCAGGGCTGGATCGGGGCGAGGCCCTTGGCCTCGATCGCGGCCTGGTCGAGGAAGCTCGCATAGGTCTGGCCGATGCGGCTGTTGGGATCCTTGGCCGCTTCCTCGATCAGCGTCTTGGTGCGCTCCTTGCTGAGGTCGTCGAGCGCGGTGAACATGCCGTAGTTCGACTTGTCGGCCGGGATCGGCGTGTTCTTCGCCCAGGTGCCGTTGGCGAAGGAATAGAAATTGTCACCCGGGAGGACGGTGCTGTCCATGCCGGCCTTGTCGAAGCCAAAGTCGCCGATCTGCGGCTTGGGCGCGGCAGGCGCGGCCTCGGCGGTCTGGACCGGTTCGTTGGGCGGACCGGCGACTTCGACCGGGGCGGTGGTGGTGGCGCAACCCGCAAGCGCAGTGGTGGCAACGAGGGTGAGAATGACCTTCTTCATACGCTGATCGGACCTTCGCATTCAGGATGGATGGACAAACAATTCCGGACGCGTCCGCCTGCGCCATTTGCGGTGGACCCACCAGCGCCAGACGACGATCGACACACCATAGCCGACGAACGCGCAGACAATCGAAATCAGGAACAGGCCGGTGATCATCGCCGGGGCCGCGTCGGAGAGCAACCACTGGGCCCAGCGCGACACGCCCGCCCCGCTCGAATAGAGTCGCTCAAAGGCCGCGAGGTCGGCATGGAAGCCGAGCTTGTTGCCGAGCGCGATGGCGGCGATCAGGAAGAAGGGCGTGGTCGCGGGATTGCTGAGGAAGGTCATCGCCGCGGCGATCGGGATGTTGCCGCGCAGCGGCATGCACATCAGCGCCGCCCCCACGATCTGCAGCCCGGGGACCATCAGGAAGATGCCGATGAACAGCCCGGCGAACACCCCCGCGGGGACCGAGCGGCGGGTGAAGCGCCACAGTTCGGAACGGCGGACGCGCTTGCCGAACGGCTTCAGCCAGCGGCTCTCGAGCACTTCCTCGCGGGTCGGCGTGGCCTTGTCGGCGAGACGCTGGAAGAAGCCGGGCCTAGTCACGGGCCGGCCTCGCCGCGGGCTCACCCATGGGCGCGCAGCAGGCGGCCCTGCTCCCGCTTCCAGTCGCGTTCCTTGATCGTGTCGCGCTTGTCGTGGCTCTTCTTGCCGCGCGCGAGGGCAAGCTCGACCTTGGCCTTGCCATTGCCGTTGAAATAGATCGACAGCGGAACCAGCGTCAGGCCCTGGCGCTGGATCGCGCCCATCAGCTTGCCGATCTCGCGCTTGCGCAGCAGCAGATGCCGCTTGCGGCGCGGCTCGTGGTTCATCCAGCTGCCGTTCTTATATTCGGGGATGTGGCTGTTGATCAGCACCACTTCCTCGCCCTCGACGGTAGCGTAGCTTTCCGCGATCGAGCCCTCGCCGTTGCGCAGTGCCTTCACCTCGGTGCCCTGAAGCGCAATTCCCGCCTCGAACCTTTCCTCGACGAAATAATCGTAGCGGGCGCGCCGGTTCTCGGCGACGATCTTCTGCTTGTCGAACGGGGGCGATGGCGGCTGGGACATGTCTCGAGGCACCACTTAGGCGCTGCCCGGCCCGCGCGAAAGTGACGATTGCGCCCGGGAGTCGGGTAAATTGACAGATAACGACAATGGTTAACGCCGAAATGGCGGAACTCCGCCAATGGCACGCGTGTTGCTTAACCATATGTCGATGGCCAAGCCCTCCCTGCTCACGCGCTTCGGACGCCTCTTCGTCGTCAAGACGCGGTGGGAAGCCTGGGCGGTGACCTGGGCGATTGCGCTGGGCGCAGTCGAGCGCGGCAAGCATTATCTCGAAATCTATCCGGGGACGATCGGCTGGCTGTTCTTCGCGGCCTGCGTCGGGGTCGTCTTCCTGGCCGGGGCGAAGCTCCTCGATGCCGTCCGCCCGGCGCCCGCGCTTGCGGCCCCCGCCCCTGTTCGCGCGCCGGTCCAGCCGCCGGTGCGGCGGGCGCGGATGCTCAGTCGTAATCGACCCAGAGCGTTCCGTCAGGGCGGCGGTGCAATGTCACGGTCTTCACGTCGCAAAGATTGACCGACGACCAGGTCGTCGGCGCCCCCTTCACCACGGCCCTGATGTCGAACGCGCAGGTCTGCTCGGGCGGGCCGGCCATGTCGCCGCGCGCACCCGGCGCGAGCGTGTCGGGATGAAGCGCGCGCCATGCCGCGGCGTGGCCGTCGGAGACCTTGATCTCGAGTTGCTGCAGGCGATCGTCGGTCCCGTTCGCCAGTGTGAACGGGCCCGGCGCGCTCCATAGCGCGATGATCGTCATCGCTGCCCAGTGCATGGGCCGTTGTTAGCAGAAAATAGCCGCTCCCGCGAGGGGATCAGGCTGCCTTGGACAGCATCCCGCGGCCGTGGCGGAACATCGGCGCGGCGGCGCTCCGCGAATAGCTTTCCGACAGCGGGAGCGCGGTTCCGCAGAAGCCGCACTCGGCCATCAGGCGGCCGATCAGCCAGTGGGTCCGGCCGCAGCCGGGGCAATGGTTGATCGCGCTCTCCCGATAGACGGCGTGATAGCCGCGCAGCGCCGGATTGTAGCTTCCCGTCATGTGGCTCGAAGTCAGCATGGCTGTCCCCTTCGCTCTCTCTTCAATGATTGTTCACGCCCTGTAACGAGCGACGAGTCGTTCGGTTTCAGCGATAATTCGTGTTCGTTGCCCGACTGTCACCCTGTGGCCACGCAGTTGTGCCGGAGCGGGACGCTGTGGATATTAACCCTTCTTCCACCTTTCGACCGCAGGCTCCGCCCTACGTGTGACAGGCAAGTGGAGCCGATCGGTGGAGTCGAACACCCGCTATTATGCCCGCCGGGCCGCCGAGGAGCGGATGGCGGCGCAGCGCTCGATGACCGCCGCCGCGCGCGAATGGCATGCCAAGCTCGCCAGCCAGTTCGCCGCCCGCGCCGCCGCCGCCTGCGAGGAAGCCGCCAGCGCCGCCTGAACCGCGGCCCGCATCGTCCAATCCGTTTCGCTTCTGGCATTAACCGCCGTTATCTGGCAGATTAACTCCCACCGCGCGGCCCGTTTTCCGGGATTCGCGCCGGATGAGACAGGGGAGTTTCGACCATCATGCGCAAGATCCTGCTTGGCTGTGCCGCGGCAGCATTGCTCGCCGCACCGGCCGCCGCCCGCGATCGCAGCGGCTATTTCGGTGCCGAGGGCGGCGCCCTCTTCGCCAAGGACCTCGACCACAATGTCGCCATCACCCGGACCACTGCGCCGGTCGGCACGACGCTGGTCGACGACGGCGTCCTCATGGACTTCAAGAAGCCCGGCCTCGATCTCGACCTGATCCTCGGTTACGACTTCGGCATCATCCGCCTCGAGGGCGAACTCGGCTACAAGCGCGCCAGCGTCGACAGCATCGGCCTTCGCACCGCCACCGGCGGCGCGGTCACCGAAGTCGACGGCAAGGGGAATGTCGGCGTCACGTCGGCGATGGCCAATCTGCTGCTCGACTTCGGCGACGATGACGGCGTCAGCTTCTACGCCGGTCCGGGCGCGGGCTGGGCGCGGGTCAAGATGAACAACATCGTCCCCGGCACCGCCACCTACGACATCGAGGGCAAGGACAGCGGCCTCGCGCTGCAGGCGGTCGCGGGCATCCGCTACGCCATCACCCCGCAGCTCGATATCGGCCTCAAATATCGCTACTTCCGCTCGAGCAAGCTCGACTTCGACAATGTCATCACCGCGCTGAACAGCTCGGGCATCACCTACGATACCCGCAGCCGCTTCAAGTCGCACTCGCTGCTGTTCAGCGTGATCTACAACTTCGCCGAGCCGGCTGCGCCGCCGCCGCCGCCGCCGCCGCCGATGCCGCCGGCCCCGCCGATGCCGCCGGCCCCGCCGCAGACCCAGACCTGCCCCGACGGCTCGGTCATCCTGACGACCGACAGCTGCCCGCTGCCGCCGCCCCCGCCGCCGCCGCCCGCGCCCACTCCCGAGCGCGGCTGAGCGATCTGACGGGCAAGAGAGCGGCCGGGGAGGAAACTTCCCGGCCGTTTTCCTTTCCCCGCCGAAGGACTAAGACGACGCGATGATCCTGATCCTGGCTGCCGCCCAGGCGCTCGCCGCCCCGCCCCCGCTGATGGTCTTCTTCGACAGCGGCGGGACCGAGATCAGGCGCGACTGGGAGCCGGTGCTCGACGATGCCGCCAAGTCCGCCGCTGGCGGCATCCGCATCGAACTCGTCGGCCATAGCGACCGGCCCGGAAGCCCCGCGGTCAACCGAATGATGGGCCTCAAGCGCGCCGAAGCCGTCGCCGCCGCGCTTGCCGCCCGCGGCATCGCCCGCACCGCGATCACTTTGCGCAGCACCGGAGAGGAGGACCCGCTCGTCCCCACCGCCGACGGCGTGCGCGAGATCCAGAACCGCCGGGTCGATATCCTCTTCCAGCGCTGAGCCCGGGAAACCCCGGCGGCGCCGCGCCGTCGGCGGGGAGAAGGCGCAGGGTCTCCTCGCCGCGCTCGACCGCCATTATCTGCGCAAGGACGGGCACGCCAAGCCGCATGCCCACGGCGTCGACTTCGTCGACACCGCGGGCCTCGACCTCAAGCCTAGAAGCTGAACCCCACCGACACGCCGTAGCGGCGCGGCTCGAGCGTGAAGGCGTTGGTGTAGAGCCCCGACGACTGGTCCCCGACGTAGAGGCCGGTGATCGCGTCGCTGTTGGTGAGGTTCTGCACGAACGCCCGCACGTTCCACCGGTCGCCCGGCGAATTGAGCTGGACCTGCGCGTTCACCACCGTGAAGCCGTCGATCTTGTCGATCGGCGTGTTGAAGCTGCGCGCATAGAAGCTGCCGGTGTAGGCGACGTCGGCGCGCGGAACGAGCGTCCAGCGTCCGAGGTGGAAGGTATATTGCGCGCCCGCCGCGAACTTCCAGTTGGGCGATTGCGGCAGCTCGTTGCCGGTAAGATCGCGCTCGGCCCCAGTGGTCACCGCGAACGGCAGCGGCCCGGTCGGCACCCCGAAGGCCGCGCGCAGCGTCGAAGGCGGGTTGGCGGCGGTCGCCGCAAGCGCCGCGCAGACGCCGTAGGCGCCGGTCGCATTGGTCCCCGGCACGGGCACCGGCGCCTGCAGTCCGATGCTCCCGTTGACCGCGCCCACATAAGCGGCGGCCGTGCCCGGCGGCAGCGTGGTGGTCGGCACGACTGCGCAGTTGGACGCGTTGGTGAGGTCCTTGATGATCACCGCATCGGCCCGCCCGCCCGACGGATCGCGCGGGTCGACCAGGCTCAGCCCCTTGATCTTGCTCTTGAGGTAGGAGCCCGAGAAATTGAGCGCGAAGTCCCGGGTCGGCCGGATCACGCCCTCGACCTCGACGCCCCAAATCTGCGCGTCCGTATTGTCGTTGACCGAGGTCCGCCCGACGATCCGGCTGAGCTGCAGCCCCTTGTAGTCGTAGAAGAAGGCCGAGGCATTGAGCCTGAGCATTCCGTCGAGGAAGGTGTTCTTGGTCCCGATCTCGTAGGCGTTGATCGCCTCGGGCGCGAAGGTCGGCGAGATGTTGAAGCTGGGGTCGACCGGCGGGTTGAGGCCGCCCGCCTTGTAGCCGCGCGAATAGCTCGCGTAGACGAGGCTGTTGCGGCCCAGCTGATAGTCGACCACCGCCCGCCCGGTCAGGCGCGAGAAGCTGACCTTGCCGATGTCATAATCCTGGTTGCCTGCGGTGGTCGGGTCGGCGTCGTAGGTGAGGAGGAAGGGCGAGCTGTTGGCATCAGCGACGCCGAGGATTGCGGGGAAGGACAGGATCGGCGCCCGCGCCACCTGCCTTTTCTCGTCGCGGCTCCAGCGCAGCCCCGCGGTGAACTTCAGCCGGTCGTTGAGCTCGTAGGTCGCGTCGCCGAACAGGCCGCTGCTCTTCAGCCGGAAGTCCTTCACCTCCGAGTTGAAGAAGGGCGGCGCGAGATAGACTTGCGGGAAGAGCGGGTTGGTCGCGCGTTGCCCGAGCGTGCTCGCCGCGCCCAGCACGCCGGCCGCATAGTCGAGGCCGAAGGACGCGACATAATAGTTGGAATTGGTGAAGCGGCCATCGGTGTAGATACCGCCTACGATGAAGTTGAACGGCCCGTCGAAATTGCTGTCGAAATGGGCCTCGATCGACTTCTGCCGATAGACCGACTGCGAGCGATCATATTCGGTCCCGCCGGCGGTGCAGCGGTTGGTGAAGCCGCCATAGATGCCGCTGTAATTGAGGTTGGTCTCCGACGTGCAGACCGGCCCGAACGGACCGTTGGGAATCAGCCGCTGCGCGATCGCGGTGAAGGGATTGCTTCCGCCCGGGAAGAAGGCGCCGGGAACGCTGGCCTGGAAGGCGAGCGCGAGGAGGCCCGGATTGCCCGCCGCGGAATTTTCCGCCGCCAGCGTATAGTCGGTGCGGCTGTCGACCTTGGACTTCGAATAGCCGCCGATCACCGTCAGGCTAAACTTCTCCCCAAGGTCCTGCTCGAGCCGCGCCTGGAGGATCGTCTCGCTCGCCTTGTAGGTCGGGTTGTAGTCGGTGTTGACGGTCCGGAGGTCCGCCGGATTGACCACGCCGCCGAAGAAGGGATCGGCGCCGTAGAGGTTGGTCAGCCCGAGCGGTGCGAGCGAGGGATCGTTGAGCGCGAAGAACTGCCGCGACGAGAGGATCCCGGCGAGCGTCGCATTGCCGTTCAGCGTGTCGTAGCCGAGCTGGTCGGGTCGGCAGCCGAGGATCCCGGTCGGATCGCGCGAACACAATTGCTTCTGCACGCGGCTTCGGTCGTCGTCCTCGACAAAGCGATAGCCGACGAGGTCCAGGGTCGTGCTGCTGCTCGGCCGGATCCGGAGCGAGCCGCGCACCGCCCAGACGTCGCGACCGTCGATCCGGCTCCCGTCGAACAGATTCTTGGTGAAGCCGCCGCGGACCAAAGAATAGCCGGCGAGCCGCAGCGCCGCGACGTCGGTCAGCGGCACGTTGATCGCGCCGGTCAGGCGGTTGCTGTCGTAATTGCCGAACTCGACTGTGGCATTGCCGCTGAACTCGCCGAGCTTGGGCCGGGCGGTGATGAAGTTGACCACGCCCGAGGTCGCGTTGCGCCCGTAGAGGGTGCCTTGCGGGCCGCGCAGCACCTCGAGCCGCTCAAGGTCGAAATATTCGGTCTCGAACAGGCGGTTCTCGACCAGCGGCATGTCGTTGAAATGGATGCCGGTGGCGCGGTCGCAGCTGAACCCGACGCAAAGGTCGCCGATGCCGCGGATGGTGAAGCTCGACGAGGTGAAATTGGTCTTGGTGAAGGTGACGTTGGGCAGGCTCAGCTGGAGGTCGGTCGCATTGCTGATCTGCTGCCGCTGCAAGGTCTCGGCGGTGAAGGCCGAGACCGAGATGGGAACCGACTGAAGCGCCTCGGCACGGCGCTGCGCGGTGATGACGATGTCGCCATCGGCGCTGCTTCCGGCCTGGCTCGTGCCGCTCTCGGCATCCCCTCCGTTTTCCGCGCCGGCACCGGTCTGGATCTTGCCGTCGCCCGGGACCGGGTCGGGCACGGTCTGGCCGGAAGCGGGCGCAGCAAGGATCACGGCCGAGAGCGACGCTCCGGCCAGCAGCAGGCTCATGGATTTCATCAGTGTCTCCCCCGTCGCGCGCACCCGCCGGAACAAGGCGGGACGGCACTTCAGCGGGGGTGAGTTTCCGCTTGCAGGCGAGCGACTGTCAAGGGCAGCATGGCGGGCGATGGATCACGCCGCTCCCGCCGCTTCCGCCACCCCCGTCGACGTCGACGTGCTGGTGATCGGCGCCGGCCTGTCGGGCATCGGCACCGCCTGGCATCTCCAGCATCATTGCCCCGATCACAGCTACGCGATCCTCGAGGCGCGCGACGCGATCGGCGGGACCTGGGACCTGTTCCGCTATCCCGGGATCCGCTCCGACAGCGACATGTATACGCTCGGCTACAGCTTCGAGCCGTGGACCGACTGCAAGGCGATCGCCGACGGCCCCTCGATCCTCGCCTACGTCAATCGCGTCGCCGACAAATATGGCATCCGCCCCCACATCCGGTTCGGCCACCGGCTGGTCGCCGCCGACTTCGACCGGGACAAGGCGCGCTGGACCGTGACGGTCGAGCATGGAGGCACGATCCGAACGCTCACCTGCCGCTGGCTCCACATGGGCACCGGCTACTACAATTACGGCGAGGCCCACCTCCCCGACTTTCCCGGCCGCGAGGAGTTCGCCGGCCCGCTGTTCCACGCGCAATTCTGGCCCGAGGGGCTCGGTTATGCCGGCAAGCGCGTGGTGGTGATCGGCAGCGGCGCGACCGCGGTCACCATCGTTCCCGAAATGGCCAAGGCCGGCGCTGCCCATGTGACCATGCTCCAGCGCTCGCCGACCTACATGGTCAGCCGCCCGGCGGTCGACAAAGCCGCCAACCGCCTTCGCCGCCTGCTCGGCCCGCGCGCCAGCTACGGCGTGGTCCGCTGGCGCAACGTCCTGATGCAGCAGGCCTTCTTCCAGCTCGCCCGGCGGCGCCCCGGCTTCATGAAGAAGATGCTGCGCAAGGGCCTGCTCAAGGAATTGCCGCAGGGCTATCCGGTCGAGACCCACTTCACCCCCAGCTACAATCCCTGGGACCAGCGCCTCTGCCTCGTCCCCGACGCCGATCTCTTCGCCGGCATCCGCGACGAGCGTATCTCGATCGTCACCGACCGCATCGCCCGGATCCTCCCCCACGGCATCCTCCTCGAAAGCGGCGCCACGCTCGACGCCGACATCATCGTCGCCGCGACCGGGCTCAAGCTCCAGCTGCTGAGCGACGTCGCCTTCTCGGTCGGCGGCGCCCCCCGGCGCCTCAGCGGGGCGATGACCTACAAGGGGATGATGTTCGGCGGGGTCCCCAACCTCAGCTACAGCTTCGGCTACACCAACGCCTCCTGGACGCTGAAGGCCGACCTCACCTCGCTCTACCTCTGCCGCCTGCTCAATCACCTCGCCGCGACCGGCCGGACCACCGCCGTCCCCGAGGTCCAGCCCGACGTGAAGCCCGTCGCCTTCCTCGATTTCAGCTCGGGCTATGTCCAGCGCGCCGCCGACATCCTGCCGGTGCAGGGGGACCGCGCGCCGTGGAAGCTCCACCAGAATTACGTCCGCGACCTCGCCGCGCTCAAATATGGCAAGCTCGAGGACGGGGTGATGCATTTCTCCGGCCGCCCGGTGCGCCAGCCCCCCGCCCGCACCTTTGCCGAGGCCAAGGCATGAGGCTCGACGGCCGCCTCGCCCTCGTCACCGGCGCCGGCGGCGGGATCGGCCGCGGGATCGCGCTTGCCCTGTCGCGCCGCGGCTGCCAACTCGCGCTCGCCGACCGCAATGCCGCCGGCCTCGCCGACACCGCCGCGATGATCCGCGGGGTCAGCGTCTCGACCCACCAGCTCGACGTCACCGACCGCGCCGCCTGCGCCGCGCTTCCGGGCGAGATCCTCGACCGCCACGGCCGCATCGACCTCCTCGTCAACAATGCCGGGGTCGCGATCGGCGGCACGTTCGAGCAGGTCGACGAGGCCGACTTCGACTGGCTGATGGAGGTCAACTTCCACGCCGTCGTCCACCTGACCCGCCTCTTCCTCCCCCACCTCAAGGCCAGCGACGAAGCGCGGATCGTCAACGTCTCGAGCCTGTTCGGACTGATCGCTCCGCCCGGCCAGACCGCTTATTCCGCCGCCAAGTTCGCCGTCCGCGGCTTTTCGGAATCGCTCCGCCGCGAGCTCGAGGAGGCCGGCTCGACCGTCGGGGTCAGCCTCGTCCACCCCGGCGGGATCGCCACCGACATCGCCCGCAACGCCCGCCCCCCGCGCCACGTCACCAATGCCGAGGCCGCGCTGATCGCGAGCGAGAAGGAGCGCTTCCAGAAGTTCCTCCGCATGTCCCCGATCAAGGCCGGCGAGATCATCGTCGAGGGCATCGCCCGCGAGCGGCCGCGGATCCTCGTCGGCAGCGACGCGAAGATCGGCGCCCTCATCGAGCGGCTGAGCCCGGTCGGTTACTGGAACATCCTCAAGCGGAGCATGGCATGAGACATTGGGCGATCGCCGGCGCATCCCTCGCTGCAGGGCTCCTCGGGGCCGGCTGGTACAGCCAGCGCGCCGCCCGCCGGGCCGAGGAGATGGTGCCGATGGACGGCCGGCTGGTCGAGGCCGGCGGCACCTTGCTCCATGTCACCGAGCAGGGCTCGGGCCCGTCCCTCCTCCTCATCCATGGCCTCAGTGCCCAGCTCCGCAGCTTCGCCCAGTCGATGGTCGACGATCTCGCCCGCGACCATCGCGTGGTCCGGGTCGACCGCCCCGGCTCGGGCTATTCCCCGCCCTTGCCATCGGGCTCGCAGCATCTCGCCGACCAGGCCGATGCCATGGCCGCGCTGATCGACACGCTCGGCCTCGACCGGCCGTGGATCGTCGGCCATTCGCTCGGCGGGGCACTGGCGCTCCAGATCGCCGAGCGCCACCCCGAAAAGATCGCCGGCCTCGCCCTCATCGCCCCGGCGACCCAGCCCGTCCATGACGTGCCCGACGTGTTCCGCGGGCTGATGGTCCCGCTTCCCGTCGCCGGCCTCGTTGCGCGGACCATCGCGGTCCCGCTCGGCATGGCGACACAGGACAAGGTGCTCGCCGCGGTGTTCGCGCCCGAGCGGGTCCCGGCCGACTATCTCACCGCCGGCGGCGGGGCGCTCGCGCTTCGCCCGGGCAATGTCGCCGCGGCCTGCGCCGACCTCCAGCTCGCCCGCCGCGACGCCGAGGAGATGGTCACCCGTTTCGCCTCGCTCGACCTTCCGGTCCGGATCCTCAGCCCGCGCGGCGACGCCCTGCTCGATCCCGAGGTCCATGGCGCGCTCACCGTCAGCCAGATCCCCGGTGCCCGCCTGACCATGGTCGAAGGCGGCCACATGCTCCCCTACACCCAGCCGCTCGACACCGCCTGCTGGGTGCGCGACGCGACGCGCCCGGCGTGACCCCGCCGCTCGAGGCCGATTATGTCATTGTCGGCGGCGGTTCGGCCGGCTGCGTCCTTGCCGCCCGCCTCAGCGAGGCCCCCGCCACCCGGGTCGTCCTCCTCGAAGCCGGCGGCGACGACCGCCCCGGCAAGGAGAAGGGGCAGTTCCTCTCCAACCTCTGGATCCATGTCCCGATCGGCTATTCGCAGACGCTGAAGGACCCCAGGGTCAACTGGCTCTACCAGACCGAGCCCGACCCCGGCACCGACGGCCGCCAGCATGTCTGGCCGCGCGGCAAGGTCCTCGGCGGCTCCTCCTCGATCAACGCCATGCTCTACGTGCGCGGGCAGCGCGCCGACTATGACGGCTGGCGCCAGCTCGGCTGCGAGGGCTGGGGTTTCGACGACGTCCTCCCCTATTTCCGCCGCGCCCAGCACCAGGCCAATGGCGCGTCGGACGACCATGCCACGGGCGGCCCGCTCCACGTCGCCGACCCTGCCGACAGCCACCCCGTCAGCGAAGCCGTGATCCGCGCCGCCGAGGCGCTCGGCCTGCCCAGGCGCGACTGCAACGGGCCCGAGCAGGAAGGGGTGAGCTGGTTCCAGGTTAACATCCGCGACGGCAAGCGCTGCTCGGCCGCGGTCGCCTACCTGCACCCCGCCATGGGCCGCCCCAATCTCGCGGTCGTCACCCATGCGCTCGCCCGTCGGATCATGGTCGCCGACGGCCGCGCGACCGGCGTCGGATATGACCATCGCGGCACGCCCCGCACCGTCCGCGCCCGGCGCGAGGTGATCGTCTGCGGCGGCGCAATCAATTCGCCCCAGCTGCTCGAACTGTCGGGCATCGGCCAGCCCGAGCGCCTCCAGCAGCTCGGGATCCCCGTCGTCCACCCGCTGGCCGGGGTCGGCGAGAACCTCCAGGACCATTTTGTCGTCGGCGAGACCTATCGGCTGAAACGCGGCACCCTGTCAGTCAATGAACTCGCCCGCGGCCCCCGGCTGCTGCGCGAGGTCGGCCGCTACCTCCTCCACCGCCGCGGCCTCCTCACTCTGTCGGCGGCGCATGTCGGCATCTTCACCCGCTCGCGCCCCGACCTCGCCGGGCCCGACCTCCAGTTCCACATCCTCCCGGCGACGATGGATTCGGACAAGCTCGCCAACGAGCAGGTGATGGAGCTCGAGAAGGAGCCGGGGCTCACCATCGCGCCTTGCCAGCTGCGCCCGGAATCGCGTGGCTCGGTCCACCTCCGCTCCGCCGACCCGGCCGAGCATCCGGCGATCCGCCCCAATTATCTCGCCGATCCGCTCGACCGCGACGTGATCGTCGCCGGATTGAAGTTCGGCCGCCGGCTCGCCGCCACCGATCCCGTCGCCGCCTACATCGACCATGAGACGAGCCCCGGTCCGGACATCCGGAGCGACGCCGACCTCCTCGCCTTCGCCCGGGCCAGCGGGACGACCATCTACCATCCGGTCGGGACCTGCGCGATGGGCCGCGGCGCGGGCGCCGTGGTCGATCCCCAACTCCGGGTCGTGGGTCTCGAGGCCCTGCGCGTCGTCGATGCCTCGATCATGCCCCGCCTGGTCAGCGGTAATACCAATGCCCCGACCATCATGATTGCCGAGAAGGCGGCCGACCTCATCCGCGAAAAGCCCGCGCTCTCCGTAGCTTAGCGCAAGGCTGCGACGGCCGGCACGACCATGGAGCCGCCTTGCCTTCGCGCGCGTTCGTTCCCATCTCGCCCCTTCACGCCGTCCCGCTCGACCCGCGCCTTGCCGGGACAGGGATTGCCTCTAGAACGAAAACGGAACAAACTCCCTCCATGCTGACTCACATCACCGTCAAGGGCGCGCGCGAACATAACCTCAAGGGCGTGGACGTCGCGATTCCCCGCGACCAGCTGACGGTGATCACCGGCCTCTCGGGCTCGGGCAAGTCGAGCCTCGCCTTCGACACCATCTATGCGGAAGGCCAGCGCCGCTACGTGGAGTCGCTCTCGGCCTATGCCCGCCAGTTCCTCGAGATGATGCAGAAGCCCGATGTCGAGCATATCGACGGCCTCTCGCCCGCCATCTCGATCGAGCAGAAGACGACCAGCCGCAATCCGCGCTCGACCGTCGCCACCGTGACCGAAATCTACGACTATATGCGCCTCCTCTGGGCGCGGGTCGGCATTCCCTATTCGCCCGCCACCGGCGAACCCATCCAGGCGCAGCAGGTCAGCCAGATGGTCGACCGCGTCATGACCCTCCCCGAGGGCAGCCGCCACTATCTGCTCGCCCCCGTCGTCCGCGGCCGCAAGGGCGAATACCGCAAGGAGATGCTCGAGTGGCAGAAGGCGGGCTTCACCCGCGTCCGCATCGACGGCACCTTCTACGAGATCGACGAGGCCCCCGCCCTCGACAAGAAGTACAAGCATGACATCGAGGTGGTGGTCGACCGCATCGTGGTGCGCGACGGCCTCCAGACTCGCCTCGCCGACAGCTTCGAGACCGCGCTGAAGCTCGCCGAGGGCCTCGCCTATCTCGACCCCGCCGATCCGCCCGCCGACCCCCCGGGCGCCGAGAACACCGGCGTCGCCGAGGTCCTCCACAAGGCCGCCGACCGCGCGGTCCTCGCGACCAACGCGCCCCCGGGCCGCATCACCTTCTCCGAGAAGTTCGCCTGCCCCGTCTCGGGCTTCACCATCGCCGAGATCGAGCCGCGGCTCTTCTCGTTCAACGCGCCGCAGGGCGCCTGCCCCGCCTGCGACGGCCTCGGCGAGCGGATGGAGTTCGACGAGGACCTCGTCGTTCCCAACCATGACCTCAGCCTCGCCAAGGGCGCGGTCGTGCCCTGGGCCAAGTCGCAGCCCCCCTCGCCTTACTACATGCAGGTCCTCTCCAGCCTCGCCCGCCATTATGGCTTCGAGCTGCAGACCGCGTGGAAGGACCTCGATCCCGCCCACCAGCATGCCATCCTCCACGGCACCGGCGGCAAGGCGATCACCCTGCGCTTCGTCGACGGCCGCAAGAGCTATGAGGTCAAGAAGGCATTCGAGGGCGTCATCGGCAATTTGAACCGCCGCCTCGCCCAGACCGAGAGCGCGTGGATGAAGGAGGAGCTCTCCCGCTACCAGGCCGCGCATCCCTGCGAGACCTGCCACGGCGCGCGCCTCAAGCCCGAGGCCCTCGCGGTCAAGATCGCCGGTGAGGACATCTCCATCGCCGTCCGCCGCTCGGTCGCCGACGCCTACGCCTGGTTCGGCGCCTTGGAGCCCAAGCTCACCCCCCAGCACCAGGAGATCGCCCGCGCGATCCTCAAGGAGATCAACGAGCGCCTCGGCTTCCTCCACAATGTCGGCCTCGACTATCTCCACCTCGACCGCACCAGCGGCACGCTCTCGGGCGGCGAAAGCCAGCGCATCCGCCTCGCCTCGCAGATCGGCAGCGGCCTGTCCGGCGTCCTCTACGTCCTCGACGAGCCCTCGATCGGCCTCCACCAGAAGGACAATGACCGGCTCCTCGAGACCCTCCAGCGGCTGAAGTCGCTCGGCAACACCGTCCTCGTCGTCGAGCATGACGAGGACGCGATCCGCACCGCCGACCATGTCATCGACATGGGCCCCGGCGCCGGCGTCCACGGCGGCGAAGTCCTCTATTCGGGCGACCTCGCCGGCCTGCTCGAGCGCGAGGACAGCCTCACCGCCGACTATCTCTCGGGCCGTCGCGCCATCCCCCTGCCGGCCAAGCGCCGCAAGGGCTCGGGCAAGAAGCTCACCGTGGTGAACGCCCGCGAGAACAACCTCCGCGGAGTCACCGCCTCGGTCCCGCTCGGCACCTTCACCTGCATCACCGGCGTCTCGGGCTCGGGCAAGTCGAGCTTCACCATCGACACCCTCTACGCCGCCGCCGCGCGTAGCCTCAACGGCGCCCGCATCCTCGCCGGCAAGCACGACAAGGTCACCGGGCTCGAGCAGCTCGACAAGGTCATCGACATCGACCAGTCGCCGATCGGCCGCACCCCGCGCTCCAACCCCGCCACCTACACCGGCGCCTTCACCCAGATCCGCGACTGGTTCGCTGGCCTCCCCGAGGCCCAGGCCCGCGGCTACAAGCCCGGCCGCTTCTCCTTCAACGTCAAGGGCGGCCGCTGCGAGGCCTGCACCGGCGACGGCCTCCTCAAGATCGAGATGCACTTCCTCCCCGACGTCTACGTCACCTGCGACGTCTGCCACGGCAAGCGCTACAATCGCGAGACTCTCGAGGTCACCTTCAAGGGCAAGAGCATCGCCGACGTGCTCGACATGACGGTCGAGGACGCGGTCGAATTCTTCAAGGCGGTCCCCGGCATCCGCGACAAGATGGCGATGCTGGCCGAGGTCGGCCTCGGCTACATCAAGGTCGGCCAGCAGGCGACGACCCTGTCAGGCGGCGAAGCCCAGCGCGTGAAGCTCGCCAAGGAGCTCAGCCGCCGCGCCACCGGCAACACCCTCTACATCCTCGACGAGCCCACCACGGGCCTCCACTTCGAGGACGTCCGCAAGCTCCTCGAGGTCCTCCACGCCCTCGTCGAGCAGGGCAACACCGTGGTCGTGATCGAGCACAATCTCGACGTCATCAAGACCGCCGACTGGCTGATCGACCTCGGCCCCGAGGGCGGCGTCAAGGGCGGCGAGATCGTCGCCGTCGGCACCCCCGAGACCGTCGTCCAGGAACCCCGCAGCTTCACCGGCCACTATCTGAAGCCCCTCCTCGACCGCCCCCGCACGGACGCCGGTGCCGAGAGCCCCGCCCTGACCCTCACCGCGATCGACCCCCCCAAGCGCGGGCGGCGGAAGAAAGTGGTGGAGGGGGTGGAGTAGCAAGGACAGGTCTGGCAGGCTTTTCGCGAGCCTTTCACTTGACCAGTTAGAGAGTTTCGGATTTGTTCGAAGCGTGTCATCTTTTAACGATTTCCGGTGCGGCTGCTCATTGGCCTATCTCGCGGCCACAGCGCTGTGACCCAAACATATACTCGACCTATTGCTGAAGCTGATTGGGCTTTCGCTGCAGAGAAGACAGCACAACGGCTTCGAGTATTCGTTGCCGGCCCGCTCATCAGCAAGTCATGGACTGAAGAAGAGTGGTCGAAGCAGCGAGCATCGAGTAGGCTCCGATTATCCGTTAAAGACTACATAGAGAGTCAAGGTCACTCAGTTGTACTTGGTGAACACAGAGGTGTGATTGAGATGGCAGATAAGACCATCCCACTTACGCCAAGTGCTGTCGTGACAGAAACCTATCTAGTTGCTCGCAGTTGTCACTGTATCGTTATCATACCCGATAGTCCCGGATCGTTTTGTGAACTGGGTGCATGGGCCCATCATAAAGATGTCGCCTCCAAGATGCTGATTCTTGGGCACAACGCTTACGAGCATGAAACAAGCTATGTGAACCCGAGTGTGTTTGCGCTCGCTTCGACGTTCGGAGCCATTATCCGTTGGGTCGATTACAATGACTTTGAGACAGCTAAGCCTGCCCTCGTAAGCTTCATCGAGACGTACACGCAGCGGGCTTTCATTCAAAAGGTGATGAGTGGCTCCACCCCTTAACCGACACGCCATTGTGGTGTTAGCTATTAAACTGGTACAGCCCGGTAAACTTGCTGATGTAGTTGAGGGTGTCCGTAGGATTCTTCCAACAAATCCGAATTACGATCAGTTGAAGAAAGACGTTCGCAACGAGTTGCAGACTCTACTTGATGCTGGCCTTGTTAACGATTACGAGGGTCAACGCTACATCTTGAGCGCTGCTGGGGAGACTCAAGCAAATACATCAGGGATCGCTTATCTGATCGAGGCTCGCCGAATGTACTTGCTCAAAGAGACAAGGCGTAGCAATCTACGGATGCGGAGCAGCACACGCGATAGGTCACTGTCGCAGTGATCGTAGGCTCTATGGTCTGGCGTAAACAGGCACGCATCTGGCTCGGCGACCATCTGTGGACGCAGCCCCAGATGGTCGCCGAGCCAGATGCGCGCTCAAAGCAACTGGAAAGTTGGTAAATAGTGCTGCTCCGCACCTACCCACTCATCACACATCCCGCTTTCATAAGGCATATTGAAAACGCATACCGCGTTGCCACTTCGCAAAACATCGTCCCCGCCGCCGAAGTGCCCGTTCATTGCCCAAGAATCAGGTCACCGTACGATCTCGCTGATTATCTTAGCGTAAGCCCACTGCTTGTAAGAAGTTTTGTCGCTCGTAAAGAAAAGCATTACCGCTCTTTCGATGTAAAGAAAAGGTCGGGTGGCATTCGTACTATTGACGCGCCTAGGACATTCATGAAGGTTGCGCAGTGGTGGATACTTGATACAGTTCTAAACTGTAAGGACGAACTCGAATTCGTTTACGGATTTGCTCGCGGAAAGAACTTCATTGAGAATGCGCGCCAACATCATGGCAGCGTACACGTGCTCAACGTTGATGTGAGGGAGTTTTTTCCATCGATAGACAGACTGCGCGTGGTATCAGTTTTTCAGTCGCTTGGTTACGAGACCACCGTAGCGAACTTCCTAGCCGAGGTCTGCACTCTTGATGGTCGCTTGCCGCAGGGCGCACCGACAAGCCCTAAGATAAGTAATTGGGTTCTTCGCGATTTCGATATTGCAATGCGTGAGCACGCCGAATCACTAGGCTGCAAATACACGCGCTACGCAGATGACCTTACATTCTCATCGCATAAACGCATACCTGAACACCTAGTAGATGATATTCGCTTGAAGCTTGCAAGCGTCGGCCTTGAGCTAAATGATGATAAGACAAAGTTTATGGGTCGAAATCAGATCAAGGAAGTGACGGGCCTAATACTTGCGGACGAGTCGGTTGCTCTTCCACGCAAATACTTGAACGGATGCCGCGGTTGGTTTCATGCAATTGCACAGATGCCTGAGTATTTTCAGGCTGAGCAGCAGAGAGTGATGGGTACACTGACTCTGCTCAAGCAGGTGGGTGGAAGAGGCACTTCTAAAGTTCTTCAGCGGGGAGAGTCAGCCTTGGAGGCCTTACGTAGCACATCGGCGCCCAAAATCGTATGGTAATGTGCAAGAGCAAATCAGATACTCGTCTGCTGCGTATCTATTGCACTCCATCAATCTGACAAAAACTCGCGTAAACCCCCGCGCCGCCATTCAGACTATGATCGCCCTTGCCTCCACCTCGCTCGGGCTGGTTGCGGCGCTGGTGTGGAATGAGGCGATCAGGGCGACGCTCGCCTACCTTAGCCTCGGCGACAGCCTCGCCGGCCTCTACACTTAAGCGATCATCGCCACCGTCATCGCCGTCGCGGTGCTGGTCTGGCTCAGCAATCTCGCCGCCCGCGTCGGCGGGGATGCGGTGTTTCAGCGGGAAGCGCAGGGATAAGGTTTAGAGCGAACGGGCCGTCACGGAGTAAATCCGTGACGTCGATCAGGCTGGGCTGGCGCCCACCTGTCGGCCGGCCGGCTCCGCGGCTCCTCGCGCTGCCTCGGCCTTGCTGACGCAAGCCCGCCGCTGCGCTCCGCGCTCCGCCTCCTTGACTAGTAGGATTTCAAATGTCCTACCCTGGTCGATGCCACAGACACCCGCCGCGCCGGCCGCTTCGCCTGTCCCCTTCCGCTTTCCGCTCGACGCCGACGTCGGCGATGTCGCGGTGGGGCCGGGCGGGCATCGCTACCGGCTCGACTATGACGATCGCTGGTGGCCCTATGGCGACGGCCATCCCGACCGAACGCCCCTCCCCCATGTCCCGCCCGACGATCCCGAGCGGATCGCGGCCGAGCTTGCCGCCTCCAACGCCAAGCGCAGCCGGATCGAGGCCGAGGAAGCCGCCGCCCGCGCCCGCGCCATCGCCGCCGCGCAGAGCCGCTGCCGCAAGGCCGAGGCCCGCGACCTCCTCGCCGCGCAGGACATCCGCCACGATCCCGAGGACATGGGCGCGAGCATCTACGAGGGCGAACATGCGGCGGTGATCGCCGAGACGCCGCCCGGCCAGCGGATCGACGGCTGGACCGCCGAGCGGCGGGTGCTGTTCCTCGAGCGGCTCGGCGAATGCGGCTCGATCCAGGCCGCCGCGCGCGCCGCGGGCGTGTCGCGCCAGTCGGTCTACAAGTTGATGCCCCGCGCCCCCGCCTTCGCCGCCGCGGTCGCCGAGGCGCTGAAGAGCAGCTGCGCAATTCTTGCCGACACCCTGTTCGACCGCGCCGTCCACGGCCACCAGGTGCCCGTCGTCTACCAGGGCGAGGTGGTCGCGACCCGCACCGTCCACCACGACATGCTCGGCCTCTATCTGCTGCGGGTGCGCGATCCGCTGAACTTCGCGCCGGTCGACGAGCTCGACCGCTGGCTCACCCGCCGCGGCCTCGAGGAAGCCCCGACCGAGGTGCGGAGTGTGTCAACTTCGTCAACTTCGCCCTCGCTCCCACCCGGCTCCCCGGCGCAGGCCGGGGCCCAGTAACCCCCTGTTGCGCTTTCCCGCCGGGTTGCGCGCCGCTCGCCTTCCCACCACATAGCCCACCATGCTGATCCAGACCGAGCGCACGCCCAATCCCTCGACCCGCAAGTTCCTCCCCGGCCAGACGGTGATGGAAGCGGGCAGCCGCGACTTCCCCGACGCCGCCAGCGCCGAGGCGAGCCCGCTCGCCGCCGCTCTGTTCGCGACCGGCGAGGTCGAGGGCGTCTTCTTCGGCCGCGACTTCGTCTCGGTCACCGCCAATCCCGACGTCGACTGGGCCGGGCTCGAGATCGACGTGGTCCAGATCCTGCTCGACCATTTCGTCTCGGGCGCGCCCTTGTTCGCGCCGGGCTCGGCCGCGGGCTTCCATGTCGCCGCCGACGAGGAAGCGAGCTTCGACGAGGATCCCGCCGACGCCGAGATCGTCGCCCAGATCAAGGAATTGCTCGAGACGCGGGTCCGCCCGGCGGTCGCGCAGGACGGCGGCGACATCGTCTATCGCGGCTATCGCGAAGGCCGGCTGTTCCTCGCCATGCAGGGCGCCTGCGCCGGCTGCCCCTCCTCGGCGGTGACGCTGAAGCGCGGGGTCGAGAATCTGATCCGCCATTATGTCCCGGAGGTCGAGACGGTCGAGGCCGTCTAGAGGCTTTCGC
Organism: Sphingomonas sp. SP2; assembly: GCF_058313385.1. Classification (NCBI taxonomy): domain Bacteria; kingdom Pseudomonadati; phylum Pseudomonadota; class Alphaproteobacteria; order Sphingomonadales; family Sphingomonadaceae; genus Sphingomonas; species Sphingomonas sp. SP2. The sequence continues at coordinate 321,075 of NZ_JBZFLD010000002.1, forward strand.
GGGGCGGCTTTCCTTGGCACGGTGCGGGCCGAGCCAGTATCGGAGAGACGCCCCATGCCCGCCGCCTATATCGTCGCCGCCGCCCGGACCGCCGGAGGGAAGAAGGGCGGCGCCCTCAGGGACTGGCACCCGGCCGACCTCGGCGCCAGGGTCCTCGACAGCCTCGTCGCGCGCTCCGGGATCGACCCCGCCGCGGTCGAGGACGTGATCGCCGGCTGCGTCGGCCAGGTCGGCGAACAGAGCTTCCACATCGGCCGCAACATGGTGATGGCCAGTTCGCTCCCCGACAGCGTCCCCGCCGTCTCGATCGACCGCCAGTGCGGCTCGTCGCAGCAGTCGATCCACTTCGCCGCCCAGGCGGTGATGAGCGGCACCCAGGACGTGGTCATCGCCGCCGGCGTCGAGAGCATGACCCGGGTACCCATGGGCCTCGCGGTGATGCTCCCGCTCCAGGCGGGGATCGGCACCGGGCCCTGGCCGCAGTCGATCAGGGACCGCTACGGGGTCACCGAGTTCAGCCAGTTCACCGGCGCCGAGATGATCGCGCAAAATTACCAGATGAGCCGCGAGGCGCTGGACGCCTTCGCCCTCGAAAGCCACCGCCGCGCCGCCGCCGCGACCGAGCGGGGCGACTTTGCGGACGAGATCGTCCCGCTGACCATCACCGACGCCGACGGCAACGAGCACAGCCATGTCCGCGACGAGGGCATTCGCTACGACGCCTCGATGGAAGGCCTCGGCAGCCTCAAGACGCTGAAGCCCGACGGGGTCATCACCGCCGGCAACGCCAGCCAGATCTGCGACGGAGCGAGCGGGGTCATGGTGGTGAGCGAACAAGCGCTCAAGGACCATGGCCTGACCCCACTGGCGCGGATCGACCATCTGACGGTCACCGCGGGCGATCCGGTCATCATGCTGATGGAGCCCATCCCCGCCACCCGCCGTGCGCTCGAGCGGTCGGGGCGCAGAATCGAGGACATCGACCTCTATGAGGTGAACGAGGCCTTCGCACCGGTTCCGCTCGCCTGGCTCCGGGAGATCGGCGGCGACCCGGCGCGGCTCAACGTGAACGGCGGCGCGATCAGCCTCGGCCATCCGCTCGGCGCGAGCGGAACCAAGCTCATGACGACCCTCATTCACGCACTCCGCAAGCATGGCAGCCGCTATGGCCTCCAGACCATGTGCGAGGGCGGCGGGATCGCCAACGTGACCATCGTCGAGGCGCTCAACTGACCAGCTACGATGTCCTGATCGTCGGCACCGGCCATGCCGGCGTGTCGGCCGCACTGCACCTGCGGCAGGCGGGTTTTGCGGGCGGTATCGCTCTTCTCGGCGAGGAGCGCGAGCTTCCCTACGAGCGGCCGCCGCTCAGCAAAGACTATCTCGCCGGGACCAAGGCGCGCGACGATTTCCGCTTCCGCCCGGCAGGTTTCTGGGCGGACAAGGACGTGACGCTCATCCCGGGCGAGCGGGTTGTCGCCATCGATCCCGAACGTCGTCGCGCGACCTGCGGATCGGGCCTCGAACTTGGCTATGGCGAACTCGTCTGGACCGCGGGCGGGCGGGCACGGCGCCTGCCCGGCGCCCATGCGGTAAGGACTCTGGCCGACGTCGACGCGCTGAAGGCCGAGCTTGGCGCTGCCGGGCGTGTGCTGATCATCGGTGGCGGCTGGATCGGGCTCGAAGCGGCAGCGGTGCTGGTCCGGCAGGGCAAGAAGGTGACCCTCGCCGAGCGCGAACCTCGCCTGCTCGCGCGTTGCTCGGGCGGCGCATTGTCCGACTTCCTCGTCACCCGTCACCGCGCCGAAGGCGTCGACATCCGACTCGGTCAGTCTGCGCCAGCGGCGGAGGAGTTCGACCTCAGCATCGCAGGAATCGGGATCGAGCCCGAGGCAGGTCCCCTCCTCGACGCCGGGGCTGAGGGCGGTGACGGGGTCATGGTCGATGAATATGGCCGGACCAGCCTGCCCCACGTCTGGGCGGCGGGCGACGTCGCGCTCCACCGCAACCGGTTCGGACCCGACCGCCCGATCCGGATCGAGTCGGTCCAGCATGCCAATGACCAGGCGGCCACTGTGGCGAAAGCCATCGCCGGCGTCCCTGCTCCCTATGCGGCCATGCCCTGGTTCTGGTCGAACCAGTATGACCTCAAGCTCCAGACGGTCGGCCTCAGCCACGACCACGATGAGGAACTGGTCCGCGGCGACCCCGCCAGCGGCCGCTTCAGCATCCTCTACCGCCGGAAGGGCAAGGTGATCGCGCTCGATTGCGTCAACATGGTCCGCGACTATGTGCAGGGGCGGCTGCTGATCGAGCGCGGGACGATCGTACCGACCGACTGGCTCACCGACCCTGAACGCCCCCTCAAGAGCCTGGTGGAGTGACATGCCGATCATCAACGTGACGACCCGCGACGGACGCTCCAAGGCGATCGAGGGCACCAGCGGCCGCTCGCTGATGGAGAACCTCCGCGCCGGAGGGATCGAGGAGATCCTCGCGCTGTGCGGCGGCTGCTGCTCCTGCGCGACCTGCCATGTCTACGTGGGTGAGGAATGGACCGGGGCGCTCCCGCCGATGAGTGACGACGAGGACGATCTCCTCTCGACCAGCGGCGCCCGCGAGGAGAATAGCCGCCTTTCCTGCCAGATCCGGCTGAGCGACGCGCTCGACGGGATCGAGGTCACCGTCGCGCCCGAGGACTGAGCGGGACTGGACCCCTTCCTTCCGGCTAACTAGATGGCCGGTCATGAAATTCCTGCCTGTCATCCTCGCCCTCGGCGCCCTTGCGGTCCCGGCCGCCGCCAAGGCGCCCACGCACCATGTTTCGGGCTATGTGAGCGCCGGAATCGCGAGCAGCGCGGCCTATGTCTCCATTCACAATGCCGGCCCCGGCGCGGATCGGCTGATCGGGGCAAGCAGCAGCGCCGCCCGCTCGACCACCATCCACACCAGCAGCAATGTCGGCGGCGTGTCGCGGATGCGCTCTGCCGGTCCGCTCGCCATTGCGGAGGGCAAGATGCTGACGATGGCGCCGGGTGGAATTCATATCATGCTGGTGGGATTGAAGGCGCCGCTTCGTCCCGGCACCAGGCTCCCGCTGACGCTTCGGTTCGAGAAGGCCGGGGCGGTCTCGGTGAGCCTGCCCGTCACTCCGCCCGGCAGCGGCAATCCCTCGGGAGCGGGCCATCATGGACACTGAGGCGCCGCGCAAGAGTACGGTCACCAAGCTGCGCTGGCTGCTGTGGGGGCTGGTCGCGGCGGCGCTCATTGCCTTCGCTTTCCTGCTGGCGCGGCCGGCCCCGCAGTGGAGCCGAACGCAGCCGGGCAGCCCGAGCTTCACGCTTGGCGGGCCCTTCACCCTCACCGGCACCGACGGCAAGCCCTTCAGCAGCGCGGCGCAGCTGGCGGGCAAGCCCTATGCGCTCTTCTTCGGCTTCACCAATTGCCCCGACGTCTGCCCCAATACGCTTGGTCGGCTGGCCAAGCTGCGCAAGGACCTCGGCAAGGGCGACGACGCCTTCCGGATCGTCTTCGTCTCGGTCGATCCGGCGCGCGACACGCCCAAGGTCATCGCGGACTATGTCCAGCTGTTCGGCACCCCGATCATCGGCCTGACTGGCACGCCCGAGCAGGTCGCGGCGGTGGCGAAGCAGCATGCGGTCTACCAGCAGAAGGTCGCCGACAAGGGCGCGCCCGACGGCTACACCATGGACCATTCGAGCCAAGTGCTGCTGTTCGGTCGCGACGGGAAGTTCGTCTCGACCATCGCGCTCGAGGAGGGCAATGACGTCGCCCTCGACAAACTGAAGCGGATCGCTTCCTAGCCGCGGACCTTGGCCAGCAGCCGCTCGACCGCGGCGATGCTTTCGGGTTCGTCGAAGCTCGGCGCATGGCCGACCTCGGGCACGGTCACCAGCTCGGCATTGTCGCCGAGCTCGGCGATCATCCGGTCGGCTACCTCGGCGCTGAAGAGATCGCTCAGTTCGCCCCGCAGGACGGTGACGGGCTTGCCCTTGAGGTGCGCCAGCCACGGCCAGAGGTTGGGCTGGGTCGCCTCGTTGGCCGCGGCGAAGGGCTCGGCGATCGCCATGTCATAGTCGAGGCCGACCTGCCCATTCTCCTCGCGGCAGCAGCGGCGGGCGAAGCGCTCCCAGTCGGCGGCGTTCCAGCGCGGATAGACGTCGCCGGCGCGCTCGGCGAAGGCGGCGCCCGCGGCGGCAAAATCGGGCCAGTAAGCGGCCTTGCCGACATAGGTGCGGATCCGCTCGATGCCGAGCGGGGACACTTCGGGGCCGATGTCGTTGAGGAGCGCGCCCGCGATCCGCTCCTCCTCCATCGCGCCGATCAGCATGGTGACGAGCCCGCCGAGCGACGTCCCGACGAACACCGCGTCGGCGATGCCGAGCTGGTCGAGCAGTTTCAGCACGTCCCGGGCGTAGGTCGCGGGCATATAGCGCGAGGGATCGGGATCGGGCGCGCTCTGCCCGCGGCCACGGAAATCGACCGCGATCACCCGCCACTCCCCGGCGAAGCGGTCGGCCACAGGCTCGAAGTCGCGGGCGTTGCGGGTCAGGCCCGGCAGACAGAGGATCGGCGGCTGGTCATGGTCGCCGCCCGCATAATCGCGATAATGGAGCCGGAGGCCGTCGGCGCTGTTGTAACTACGGTCCTCGAACGACGCCACCGGCCTCTCCCCTGTTGGTTGGGCCCCTCTATCTGGACAAGATGACGCTTTCGCAACCCTATCGCCCCGATCCGCGGATCCTCGAGCTCGGGGAGGATTTCTACGATCCGGTCGCGCCGGCCGCCTTTCCGGCCTGCACCCCGCGCTTCCTCAACCATCGGGCAGCGGTCGAGGTCGGGCTCGAGGAGACCGACTGGGTGGCGCATTTCTGCCGCTTCGAGCCTTTGCCTGGCAATCTGCCGCAGCCGCTCGCGTTACGCTATCATGGGCACCAGTTCCGCTCCTATAATCCCGATCTCGGCGACGGGCGCGGTTTCCTGTTCGCGCAGCTTCGTGAGGTGCAGGGGCGGCTGATGGACCTTGGCACCAAGGGGTCGGGCCAGACGCCCTACAGCCGCTTTGGCGATGGTCGGCTGACGCTGAAGGGCGGCGTGCGCGAGGTGCTTGCGACCGAGATGCTCGAGGCGCTGGGCGTTCCGACCAGCCGGAGCTTTGCCTTGTTCGAGACGGGCGAGAGCCTCGAGCGCAACGACGAGCCCTCCCCCACCCGCTCGGCGGTGCTGACCCGGCTCAATCATAGCCATGTCCGGATCGGCACCTTCCAGCGGCTCGCTTTCTTCGAACAGGGCGGGAATATCGAGCGGCTGGTGGCCTATTGCCTCGAGCATCTGTTCGGCGAGCCGGCGGAGGCCGGGGTGCATCGCTTCATGGAACTGGTGACCGAACGGACCGCGCGGCTCGCGGCGGCCTATCTCGCGGCGGGTTTCGTCCATGGGGTGCTCAACACCGACAATATCAACGTTACCGGCGAGAGCTTCGATTACGGCCCGTGGCGCTTCACGCCAACCTGGGATCCGGGCTTCACCGCGGCCTATTTCGATCATTCGGGGCTTTATGCCTTCGGCCGCCAGCCCGAGGCGATCCAGTGGAACCTCGCACAGCTCGCGGGCTGCCTTGCGCTCGTGACCGACGATCATTCAGGTCTGAGCGAGCGACTGCAGGGCTTCGCGCCCGCCTTCCACGCGGCGCTGGCGGCGGCGGTGACGCGGCGGCTGGGGCTGGCTGCGGCTGGAGCCGACGAGGACCGGACGCTCGCCCGGGCGGTCGTCGCGGCGCTCGGCGCGCAGGAGGTCGGTATCGACCGCTTCTTCTTCGACTGGCGCGGCGGGGCGCGTCCCGATGGCGATCCCTACCAAGGCGAAGCGTTCGACGCGGTCGAGCAGGCCATCGGCGGACGGCGCGGACGGCGCGACCATGCCTACTGGCGCGATGCCGAGCCCTGCTCGCTCCATATCGAGGAAGTCGAGGCGATCTGGGCCGCCATCGCCGAGCGCGACGACTGGGGTCCGTTCGAGGGCAAGGTGGCAGCAATCCGCCGGATGGGCGCGGCCATGGCCGAGGCTTGACGGAGCGCACGGGTCGGGCCCATCGCGAGGCCAAGGGAGCAACATGCAGCTGATTTCGATCGAACCCGCGACCGGGGCCGAGCTCTGGTCGGGCACTACCGGCGATGCCGAAGCCGAGGTCGCCGCGGCGCGGGCCGCCTTCCCCTCCTGGGCCGCGCAGAGCGTGACCTATCGGGCCGAGACGCTGCGGCGCTTCGCCAATGTCGTCCGCTCGCGCGAGAACGAGCTTGCCGAGCTGATCGCGCGGGAGACGGGAAAACCTTTGTGGGAAGCGCGGACCGAGGTCGGCGCGGTGGTCAACAAGGTCGATATCTCGATTAATGCCTACATGCAGCGCACGCCGCAGCGGAAGCATGAGGGCGCGCTGGGGTCAAAGGTCGCGGTCCGGCACAAGCCGCACGGCGTGCTGGCGGTGCTCGGCCCCTATAACTTTCCGGCGCACCTCCCGAACGGGCACATCGTCCCCGCCCTGCTCGCCGGCAACAGCGTGGTGTTCAAGCCGTCGGAAAAGACTCCGGCGACCGGCGCGATGCTGGTCGACCTCTATCGCGAGGCCGGGGTGCCCGAGGGAAACATCCGGCTGCTGATCGGCGGCCCCGACGAAGGCCGGGCGCTTGCCGCGCAGGAAGGCATCGACGGACTGCTCTTCACCGGCTCGGCGCGGGCCGGCCAGGCGCTCCATCGTCAATTCGCCGACACGCCGCACAAGATCCTCGCGCTCGAGCTCGGCGGCAACAATCCGCTGGTGATCTGGGACGCCAAGGACGTGACCGCGGCGGCGACCATTGCGGTCCAGTCGGCCTTCCTTTCGGCCGGTCAGCGCTGCACGGCAGCGCGCCGCCTCATCGTCCGCGACGGGGGTGCGACCGACAGACTGGTGGCCGAGATCGTCAAGCTGATGGACCGTCTTATCGTCGATGCGCCGCTCGCCGACCCGCAGCCGTTCCTCGGTCCGGTCATCGACAATGATGCCGCCGATCATCTCCAGGCGCAGTTCCTCGACCTCATGATGAAGGGCGGGCGGGTGATCCGCCGGCTCGATCGCCCGCATGCCGAGCGGCCCTATCTGACGCCGGCGCTGATCGACGTCACCGACATCGAGGACCGGCCCGACGAGGAATTGTTCGGCCCCGTGCTCCAGCTCATCCGGGTGCCCGATTTCGACGCGGCGATCGCCGAGGCGAACAACACGCGCTTCGGTCTTGCGGCGAGCCTCGTCGGTGGCTCGCCCGAGCAATATGACCACTTCTGGGGCGAAGTCCGGGCGGGCGTCATCAACTGGAACAAGCCGACCAATGGCGCGCCCTCGGACGCGCCGTTCGGCGGCGTAGGCCTCAGCGGCAACCACCGCCCGAGCGCTTTCTACGCGGCCGATTATTGCGCCTATCCGGTGACCAGCAGCGAAGCCGAGATCGCGCGCGCGGCGATCAACGAGGGGCTGCGCGACCCCAACTTGCTCGAGGACTAGGCCGCGAGCCGCTTCAACAGGTCGACATAGGTCGCGAGGGTCCGGTCGAGCGAATAGCGGCCGGCCTGGTCGAGCAATGCCTGGCTATCGCGCGGCGCATCGATCCGGGCGGCGATCGCCCGCGCGAGTGCATTCGCATCGGGCTCGGCGATCGGGCCGAGCCGTCCGTCGTCGAGCAATTCGGCCGCTCCCGTCACCGTGCGGGTCGCCACCACCGGGCAGCCATTGGCCATGGCTTCGAGCATGGCGTTGCTCATCCCTTCGTAGCGCGAGCAGCAGACATAGGCGGCGGCGCGGCGGAAATAGGCATGCGGATTGGGCTGAAATCCTTCGAACCGGACGTCCCCGGCAACCCCAAGCCTCCGGGCGAGCGCCTCGAGCCGGTGGCGCCAGGCGTTGCGCTCCTCGCCAACGATCATCAGGCGGAGCGGTCGCTCGGCGCGAAGCCTGGCGAAGGCGGCGATCAGAAGCTCGAAATTCTTGTAGCGGTCGATCCGTCCAACCCCGAGGATCACCGGCGGCTGCCGGGGCTCGAACCAGGGGTGCGCGAAGGGCTCGGCCCCGCGCGCGGCGATGGCCGAAAGGTCGATGCCGTTGGGGATGGTGACGATCCTGTCCGGCGTGACGCCCATGTCGCCGTGCAGTTCCTCGGCGACCTGACGGCTGACCGCGATCATGAGGTCGGCCTTGGCTTGCCGCCGGATCGCCTTGCGGCGCTTGTTCCAGTAGCGGAGCCATTCGTATCCGTTGTAACCCTCTGGCCGCGGCAGACCCGTGCTGATCCGGAGCAGGAGCTTGCCGGGCACGTCGGCCGCGACCTTCGCCGACGCTGCGGCGCTATGGAAATGATTGCCTGCCGAGAGGATGACGCGCGGGCGCTCACGCCCGACCAGCGCGGCAAGGCGCGGCACCGCGGCCTTGCCCTGCCGCCGCCGCTGCCCACGCGAATAATTGGCGCCGAGCGGTGTCCCGAAGGCTTCGACCACAACCCCCGGCGGCACGTCGCTGCGCATGCTCCCCGCATCCTGCGCGACCCACAAAGCCACCCGCAGCCCCGCGGTGCTGCACGCTCGCGCGATGCGCAGGGCGTTGCGGACCACGCCGGTCGGTCCGAAGTCGAACATGATGATCGCGACGTCGAGGGCGCTCGAGGGGGCGGACATGGCCATGGCCCCTCCCCTTGCGGCAATCGCCCGGCGTTGAAAAGCAGGCGGGCCGAAGCGTCGCCGCTCCGGCCCGCGCCCCTCCCCGGGCTCTCAACCGACCATTTTAATGGAATTCGGGCGCGTAGCCTTCTTCCACGAGATCGGTGAACTTGGTGATCCGCGAGTCGAACTTGAGCTTGACCTTGCCAGTCGCGCCGTGGCGCTGCTTGGCGACGATCAGTTCGGCGATGCCGTAGATCCGGCTCATCTCTTCCTGCCATTCGGCAAAGTCGGGATGGTCGTCGGCGGGCTGCTTGGCGGCGAGATAATAGTCGCCGCGATAGATGAACCAGACCATGTCGGCGTCCTGCTCGATCGAGCCGGACTCGCGAAGGTCGGACAGCTGCGGGCGCTTGTCCTCGCGCTGCTCGACCGCACGGCTGAGCTGCGACAGCGCGACAACGGGAACGTGAAGTTCCTTGGCGAGCTGCTTGAGGCCGCGGCTGATCTCCGAGATTTCCTGCACGCGATTGCCGTCGCCGCCCTTGCTCGTGCCCGAAAGGAGCTGGAGATAGTCGACGATGATCAGCCCGATATTCTTCTGCCGCTTGAGGCGGCGGGCGCGGGTGCGGAGCGCGGCGATCGACAGGCCGGGGGTGTCGTCGATGTAGAGCGGGAGGCTGTTGAGCTCGCCCGCGACGCGCGCGAAATCGCGGAATTCGTTGATGTTCATGTTGCCGGTACGGATCTGCGTGCCGGGGATGTTGCTCTGCTCGGCCAGGATACGCGTCGCCAGCTGGTCGGCCGACATTTCGAGGCTGAAGAAGGCCGTCGCTGCGCCCGCCGACCGTTCGGCCGGGATGCCGTCGGCGAGATCCTGGAGCAGCCGGCGGGCGGCATTGAAGGCGATGTTGGTCGCGAGCGAGGTCTTGCCCATGCCCGGACGCCCGGCGAGGATGATGAGGTCGGAGCGGTGCATGCCGCCCATCCGCGCATTGACCTCGGTGAAACCGGTGGTGATGCCCGACAGCTTGCCACCGCTGTTGAGCGCGGCCTCGGCGATCTGGAGCGCTTCCTTGGCGGCGTCGGCGAAGGTCTTGACCTTGCCCTCGCCCCCGCCCTGCTCGGCGACCTTGTAGAGCTCGGTCTCGGCCCGCTCGATCTGGTCGAGCGGGCGGACGTCCTCGGAGGTGTCGAGCGCGCCGTTGACCAGCTCGCGGCCGACCGTGACGAGGCTGCGCAGCAGCGCGAGATCGTAGATTTGGGCGGCGAAGTCGCGGGCGGCGATCAGCGCCGCGCCCGAGCCGCTCAACTGGGCGAGATAGGACGGGCCGCCGACCTCCTTCATCGCCTCGTCGGCTTCGAACAGCGGGCGCAGAGTCACCGGATTCGCGACCATATTGCGATCGACGAGACGAAGAATCGCATCGTAGATCCGGCCATGCAGCGGCTCGAAGAAATGCTCGGCGCGGAGCTTGAGCTGGACGTCCTCGATCAGGCGATTGTCGAGCAGCAGCGCCCCGAGCAGCGCGGCTTCGGCTTCGATGTTCTGCGGAAGGGTTTGCGCGGGAGCGGGTTCGCTGACGGCGCCCGGGTGCATCAAGATCTCGGCCATGGGGGCGCGTTTTACGCCTTTGCCCGACGCGGCCAAGCTGTGGATAACGGGGAAATCGTGCAATCGGCGGATTTCTGCCCGAGCGGAATCGACGAACGGTTCAGCGCGCGGCTAAGCCTTGTACCCATGTCCATCCTATCCGACCGCTGGATCCGCGAGCAGGCGCAAACCCATGGCATGATCGAGCCGTTCGTCGAGGCCCAGCGCCGCGACGGCTGCATCAGCTACGGCCTGTCGAGCTACGGCTATGATGCGCGCGTCGCCGACGAGTTCAAGATCTTCACCAACGTCGATTCGGCGGTGGTCGACCCCAAGGACTTCGCCTCGAACAGCTTCGTCGACCGCAAGACCGACGTCTGCATCATCCCGCCCAACAGCTTCGCGCTGGCCCGGACGGTGGAATATTTCCGGGTGCCGCGCGACGTGCTGGTGATCTGCCTCGGCAAATCGACCTATGCCCGCTGCGGGATCATCGTGAACGTGACCCCGCTGGAGCCCGGCTGGGAAGGGCATGTGACGCTGGAATTCAGCAACACGACCCCCTTGCCGGCCAAGATCTACGCCAACGAAGGCGCGTGCCAGTTCCTGTTCCTCAAGGGCAACGAGCCGTGCGAGGTCAGCTATGCCGACCGGGCGGGCAAGTATCAGGGGCAGCGCGGGGTGACCCTCCCCCGCCTCTGATCAGTGGCGGCCGGTATTGAGGCCGACCCCGAACAGCAGCAGGCCGGCCAGCAGGGCGACGAGGAGCAGAAGGACGATCTGCACCCGAAGATGGCGCGCCTGAAGGATGGCGTCATAGGCGGGAAGATCGAGCCAGTAGTTGCCTGGCCGTTCCTCGTGGATGACGCCTTCCGCGCGAAGTCGATCGAACTGGCGGCGTTCCGCCCCGTTGGCGGGCGTGAAGCCGATCGTCCGGTCGGGCCGGACCGCATCGGCGGCGAAAAAGGCGTGCTGTATCTCGCGCTTCGCCTTCGCGATCACTGCTGCTGCGGCCGTTGCCATGCTCGTCCTCCGTGCGCCCGAAGTCGGCCGATGATGCGCCTCGCATCGCCGGCGATCAAGCGCCCGGAGGAAAGTCCTCAGGCCAGCCTGTCGACCCAGGCGACGAAGGTGTCGGCGAAGCCGTCGACCAGCTTGGCGAGGCCCTCGTCGGTAATCCGGCCATCGTCGCCGAACTTATCTTCCGACAGGTTGCCGACATACATTTCGGGCTGGCCGAGCACGATCGAGTCGAGGTGGACGAGGCACTGGCGAAGGTGGTGGTTGCAGCCGAAGCCGCCGGTCCCGCCGGTCGACTGGGTGACGACCGCGGCCGGCTTCTTCTGGAAGACGCCCTGCCCATAGGGGCGCGACCCGATGTCGATCGCATTCTTGAGCCCGCCCGGGATCGAGCGGTTCCACTCGGGGCTGACGAAGAGGAGGCCGTCACAGCCCTTCACCGCGGCGCGGAAGGCATCCCACTGGGGGTGCGGCGCATCCTTCTCATGGTCGGGATTATAGAGCGGCAGGTCGTGGATCTCGACGTCCCGGAAGCTGAGCCGGTCGCCGGCGGCGAGCTCGATCGCCTTGGCGAGGCGGGTCGTGAGGCTCTGGGCGCGCGGGCTTCCGCGAAGGACGGCGATGGTGCGGGGCATGGTGACCTTTCGAGGCTGGTTGTGGGGACTGGACCGGTCCTGCTGCCGTCACCCGCCGCGAGCCAGATGGCCTTGGGGCGTGGTGACGAGCGATGCGCCGGTCCGTTCGTTGCTGCCAACCGCCGGAAGGGCCGCCTGTTCCCGGCGCTGCTCAGCGGCGCTTGCGACCCTGGTGCCGGATGTTCGAGGGGCGGCCGCGCTTGCCCATCGCGGGACCGCGGGTGCGATCGCGGCGGTTCGTCGAGCCCCGTGCATAGCTGCCTTCGGGAAGCTCGAAGCGAAGCGCGCCGCTCACCGGATTGGCCTCGACGAGCCGAAGCTGAAGACGCTGGCCAACGCGATAGGTGTCTTGGCTCTCATCGCCGATCAGCTGACGGGCGGCCTCGTCGTAGCGGAAATATTCCTGACCGAGCTCGGCCGCGGGGATGAGGCCGTCGCCGCCAAGCCCTTCGACGGTGGCGAAGAAGCCGAACGGCTGGACGCCCGAGATGCGGCAGTCGAGCAATTGCCCGACATGGTCGGCAAGATAGGCCGCGACATAGCGATCGATCGTCTCGCGCTCGGCCTCCATCGCGCGCCGCTCGAGCATGGAGATATGTTCGCCGATCTCGGTGAAGCTGGTCGCATCCTCCGCGGGCAGGCCGCCCTCGCCGAGCTTATAGGCCGAGACGAGCGCCCGGTGGACAAGAAGGTCGGCATAGCGTCGGATCGGCGAGGTGAAGTGGGCGTAGCTCGCCAGCGCGAGGCCGAAGTGGCCGAGATGATCGGGCGCGTAGCGGGCCTGCATCTGCGTTCGGAGCAATTGCTCCATGATCTCGGGCCGCGAGTCGCTGTCGCCGACCCGCTCGATGATGCGGTTGAAGGTGCCGGGCTTGATCACCTGGCCGAGCGCGAACTCGAGGTCGAAGGTCTTGAGATAGTCCTTGAGCGCCGTGAGCTTCTCGCGGCTCGGTGCCTCGTGGACGCGATACATGACCGGGGCCTTCCTGGCCTCCAGCGCCTTGGCGGCCGCGACGTTGGCCGCGATCATATAGTCCTCGACCAGCTTGTGCGCGTCGAGCCGTTCGCGCGGGGCGACCGAGGTAATCCGGCCTTTCTCGTCGAGAACGACCTGCCGCTCAGGCAGGTCGAGCTCGAGCGGCTCGCGGCGGGTGCGGGCGGCGAAGAGGGCTTTCCAACACTCCCAGAGGGGCTTGAGGGCCTGTTCGACGAGTTCGGCTTCGACCCCGCCCTTGCCGTCGATCGCGGCCTGCGCATCCTCGTACGCGATATTGGCCGCGACGCGGATGACGGCGCGGGTGAAGCGCCAGCTCTTGAGCGTGCCGTCGGGAGCGACGTGGAGATGGCAGGCGAGCGCGGCGCGGTCGGCGCCTTCCTTCAGCGAGCAGATGTCCGAGGACAATTCGTGCGGGAGCATCGGCACGACGCGATCGGGGAAATAGACGCTGTTGCCGCGGCGGCGGGCCTCGCGGTCGAGATTGCTTCCCGGGCGGACGTAGAAGCTGACGTCGGCGATGGCGACGATCGCGTCCCAGCCGCCGTCCTCGCGCGGGGCCGCCCAGATGGCATCGTCATGGTCGCGGGCGTCGGCGGGATCGATCGCGACGATCGGCAGGTGGCGCAGGTCCTCGCGGTCGTCGCCGAGGGGGAGCGTGGAGACCTTGCGGGCCTCGTCGACGGTCTCGGTCGAGAATTCGTTCGGAAGGCCATGCTTGTGGATGGCGATGAGGCTGAAGCTGCGCGGAGCGAAGGGATCGCCGAGCACGGCGTCGACCCGGGCCGAGACGCGCGGCGGCTTGCCCGACGGTTCGGCCAGCACGAGGTCGCCGGTGGCGGCGTCGCCGAGCTCGGAGATGGGCAGTTGGCGGCGTTCGCGCTTGTCGGTGGGTTTCAGCCATTTGCGCCCGTCCTCGTCCTCGTGGACGACGCCGAGGATGAGGTCGGCCGAGCGCTGCAATTTCTTCATGAGGTGGGCGACATGGCCGGTGCCGCGTTCCTCGGTCCGGGCGAGGATCCGGTCGTTCAAGGCAAGCGCCGAGCGGCGACCCTTTTCGATGACCCGGAGCTTGGGTGCGGGTCCCTCGCCCTCCCAATTGTCGGGGACCGCGACCGCGCCCTCCTCCACCCCCACGACCCGCAGGACAGTGACGCGGGGGATTCCGCCGGCGCGGTGGAAGGCGCGGCCGGGTGCGCTGTCGATCAGCCCCTCGTCGGCCATGTCCTTGAGGAGCGCCTTCAGCATGATCTTGTCGTGGCCGTGAAGACCGAAGGCGCGGGCGATCTCGCGCTTGCCGGCGGGCTGGCCCGACTGCTGGATGAAGTCGAGGATCTGCTTGGGGGTCGGCAGGCCCTTGGGGGCGGTCTTGCGGGGCATTCGCTTCCTTAGGATGACGTCTCGGCGCGTGCTTCGAGGGCAGCGCGCCGGGCCAGATGATGTTCCCGCCAGACGATGACGAGGCCGCTGGCGATAATGACGGGGGCGCCGAACCAGATGGACGCGCTCGGCAACTCGGAGAAGAGCCAGGCGCCGAGCAGGGTCGCCCAGAGCAGGCTCGTATAGTCCATCGGCATGACGAGCGCGACCGGGGCCAGGCGGAGGCTGGCGGTGAGCGTCAGCTGAGCAAGGCCGCCGGCAAGCGCCATCAGCCCGAGGATGGCAAAGGTCATGCCATCATGCGCCCGGCCGAAGACGAGCATCAGAAGGCCGAGCGGAACGAGGCTGCTCGCGGCGAACCAGAAGACGGTGGTGGAGGCCCGCTCGGTCTGCCCGAGGCGGCGGATGACGACGGTGACCGAGGCGGTGAGCACGGCCGCGAGCAAGGCCACGCCGGCGCCGAGCAGCGGCACGTCGCCCGTCCCCGGATGAAGGATCAGCAGTACCCCCGCGAAGCCTGCGGCGACCGCTCCCCAGCGCCAGCGCCCGGTCGGCTCGCCGAGGCTGACGGCGGCGAGGATGGTCGCGAAGATCGGAACGGTGAAGCCGATCGCGGTCGCCTCGGCCAGCGGAAGCATGATCATCGCGAGGAAATTGAGGCCCATGGCGACCAGCCCCAGCGCCATCCGCCCGACATGCGCGCCGACGCGCTTTGTCCGCAGCGAGGCAAGGCCGGGACCGGCGAGGACCAGGCCGGTCGCGCACAAGGCCGAGCCGATCTGCCGGTAGAAGAGGCTTTCGACGACATGGACGCCGCGTTCGCCGGCGAGCTTTACAGCTGCGAACATGACAGCGAGAAGGACGGCGGTGACGAGGCGGAGGAGCATGCCGAGCAACGGGTGCTGCTCGGCCGGGCGGTCGGTGTCCTCAACCGTCATGAAGGCTCGACGAAGCGGTCACTTGGGGACCGGCGCGACATAGGGCTTGAAGGCGCCGCCGGGGACCGCGCTGGCGACCGGGCTTTCCCAGCCACCATTGCTCACCGACGAAACGCCGAACACCCAGTCGTCGACCCGAACCTTTGGGAGGATCACGCTGCAGGGCTCGGGATTGGCCTGCGTGCAGAGCGTCGCGACGGTGTCGCTGCCAAGGCGGCGGCGCATCGGCACTGCCAGCGTCTGCTGCCACTGGTTTGAGTCCGTGCGCCGCCAGCGAACGACATGCTGGGCCGAGCCGGGCACGAAACGCCAACTGATCTTGGTGTCGGTGCTCACCGCGCCCTCGGCCGTGGGCTCGGGCGGCGGCGGGGCGCTGGCGAGGGCCATCAGGGCGGCGGTGTTCAGGCGGATGACCTTAGTGAGATAGGGGAAGTCCATCTTGTCGATGGTGTCGCCATATTCGACGCCCTTCTCGGTCCGGAGGTCCTGGTGCTGCTGGTCGTAATTTTCGACCGCGACCGAGAAGCGGATTGCGGGGAAGCCGGCGTTGAGGAATTCGGTATGGTCGCCGCCGCGGCCGAAGCGATCGTTGCGCCAGACCTGGCGGACGTCGAGGCCGATTTGCGGAAGGCGCTCGGCGAGACGGTCGAGGAAGCGGCTGATGTTGCGGCTGGGGCTGTCGTTTTCGCCGCCGAGGCTCCGCTGCGCGGCGGCGAGCGCCTCCCGCCCCTGCCAGCGCGGGCCTTCCGAAAAGATGCGGACGGTCTTGCCGTCGCACGCCCCGTCCGAGCCGCAGCTGTTGCCGATGATGTCGTTGTTGAGATTGGCGACGACGTTCCAGCCCTGCGCCTTGGCATAGTCGGCGAGGATCTTGCCGCCGAGGAGTCCCTGCTCCTCCCCCGACAGCGCGGCGTAGACGATGGTCCCGGGGAACTTGCGCTTCGACAGCACCCGGGCGCTTTCAAGCACCGCGGCGGTACCCGATCCATCATCATTGGCGCCGGGCGCGTCGGCGGTGGCGTTCATGACGTCGGTGACCCGGCTGTCGATATGGCCGGTGATGATGACGACGTCGTTAGGCCGCTCGGTCCCGCGCTGGATCGCGACCGCGTTGCAGACCCGCGTCGGGGTCGGCACGCGCGGCGGCTTGGTCACCATGTCGCAGGTCTGGAGCGTCTCGAGCCCGAGCTTCTTCATCTCCGACTCGGCCCAGCGAACCGAGGCGCCGATCCCGCGCTTCGGGTCGGTCTGGCTCGACAGCGTGTGACGCGTTCCGAAGCTCACCAGCTTGGCGATGTCGGCGCGGATGCGGGCCTGGCTGACCTCGTTGGCGGCGGCCTGCATCTGCTGCTCGGGCGTCGCAGCGCCGGCAGCGGTTCCGGCGAGCAGGGCGAGGGAAAGGACGGCAAATCGACGCATGGACGGGTCTCCTCAACGCGGTCCTGACTGGCATCGCGCATCGCGCTTGGCTAGTGGCGGGCGCGAAGAGGAGATCCCCCATGCGTAGCATCGATCATTTCATCGGCGGCGGCAGCTTCCAGTCGGGCGACCGTCAGGCCGAGGTGTTCAATCCGAGCGAAGGCTCGGTCCAGGCGAGCGTTCGCCTCGGCACCGTGCAGGATCTCCAGAAGGCGGTCGACGCCGCCAAGGCCGCCCAGCCCGCCTGGGCCGCGACCAACCCGCAGCGCCGCGCGCGGGTCATGTTCAAGTTCAAGGAACTGATCGAAGCGAACATGGACGAGCTCGCCGCGATGCTCTCGAGCGAGCATGGCAAGGTGCTCGCCGACAGCCGCGGCGACGTCCAGCGCGGGCTCGAAGTCATCGAATATACCTGTGGGATCCCGCAGGCGCTCAAGGGTGAGTATACGCAGGGCGCCGGCCCGGGCATCGACGTCTACTCGATGCGCCAGCCGATCGGCATCGGCGCGGGGATTACCCCGTTCAATTTCCCGGCGATGATCCCGATGTGGATGTTCGGCATGGCCATCGCCTGCGGCAATGCGTTCATCCTCAAGCCCAGCGAGCGCGATCCAAGCGTTCCGGTGCGGCTGGCCGAACTGATGAAGGAAGCGGGGCTTCCCGACGGCATCCTCAACGTCGTCCACGGCGACAAGGAGATGGTCGACGCGATCCTCGACCATCAGGACATCGGCGCGATCAGCTTCGTCGGCTCGTCCGACATCGCGCAGTACATCTATTCGCGCGGCACCGCGAACGGGAAGCGCGTGCAGGCGTTCGGCGGGGCCAAGAACCACGGCATCGTCATGCCCGACGCCGACCTCGACCAGGTGGTGACCGACCTCACCGGCGCGGCGTTCGGCTCGGCGGGCGAGCGCTGCATGGCGCTGCCGGTGGTGGTGCCGGTCGGCGAGGAGACCGCCAACCGCCTGCGCGAAAAGCTCATCCCCGCGATTCAAGCGCTGCGGATCGGCGTCTCGACCGATCCCGACGCGCATTACGGCCCGGTGGTCAGCCAGGCGCATAAGGAAAAGGTCGAGAGCTACATCCGGATGTGCGTCGACGAGGGCGGCGAGCTTGTGGTCGACGGGCGCGGCTTCACGCTGCAGGGCTCGGAAAAGGGCTTCTTCGTCGGCCCGACCTTCTTCGACCACGTCACCACCGACATGCGCAGCTACAAGGAAGAGATCTTCGGGCCGGTGCTGCAGATGGTCCGGGTCGCCGATTTCGAGGAAGCGGTCCGCCTCCCGAGCGAGCATGACTATGGCAATGGCGTCGCCATCTTCACCCGCAACGGCCATGCCGCGCGCGAGTTCGTGAGCCGGGTCAATGTCGGCATGGTCGGGGTCAACGTGCCGATCCCGGTGCCGGTAAGCTACCACAGCTTCGGCGGATGGAAGCGCTCGGGCTTCGGCGACATCGGGCAATATGGTCAGGAGGGCCTGCGCTTCTGGACCAAGACCAAGGTCGTCACCCAGCGCTGGCCCGACGGCGCGGCGGGCGGCGACGAGAACGCCTTCGTCATCCCAACGATGGGCTGAGCCACGGCAGGGATAGAGCGTCGGCTTGCTTGACAATCCGGCCCCGTCCTTGCTCCAACATTCCCCGAAAGCCGCGCTTCCCGCGGCCTTCGGGGGGTATCATGACGAAACTGACGCGTACGGCGGCCGTGCTGGCTGTCGCGACCTTGACCGCGCTCGCCGCGCCCGCCTCGGCTCAGCCGAAGCCCGAAAGCCAGGACACGCCCGAGGACATCGCCAAGGATGCCGCGCGCGACCTCAAGGACAATCGCTTCTACAACAAGCCGGGTGCGACCCGCGCGCAATATGACGCCGACTGGCAGGAGTGCCGACTGATCGCGCGCGGCTCCAAGCTCGTGAACGGGGCCACCACTTATTATAATCCCGCGCTCTACAATCCGTCGATCTCGCCGCTTGCCGCCGGCGTTGGCGGCGGGATCGGCGCAGCCATCGGGGCCGCCATCGCCGAGGGCATCCAGCGCCGCGAGAACCGCAAGCGCTGCCTGCTGATCAAGGGCTGGCAGATGGTGAAGCTGCCCGAGGCGAAGGCCGCCGCGGTCGCCGCTATGAGTGACGCGGACAAGACCGCCTATTTCAACAGCATCGTCGGTGCGGCCTCGGTCGAGGGCGAGATCGAGAAACGCGACCGCTTCTCCCCGCCGGCCGACCCGGCGCTCGCCGTCGCGCCCGACCTGACCGGCCCGGCGACACTCTGGCTGCACAAGGACCCGGCCAAGGCGGTCTTCCCGGTTCTCGAGCCCGGCCAGGGCGCGATCGTCGTCGCCTATCGCCGCAACCATCCGGCAGCCAAGGACCGCTTCGCCCGGCTCGAGCTGTTCCGCTACGACCGCGAGAAGGGCGACCTCCAGTACCAGCCGCGCGACTGGAAGAAGAAGGGCGACAAGACGACCTACGTCGTGCCAGTCCCGGCCGGCGATCGCCGCGCGACCTACGAACTGCGCGTGATCCCGGTGACGGCGGGCGACTATGTGCTCGGCGGCTGGATGATCGGCACCAACATGCCGCCGATGTCGAGCAACTGCTTCGGCGCCCCGATGCTGACGGTGAAGGCAGGCGAATATGCCTATCTCGCTGATGCCACCCCGATGATGGGCGCGCAGCTTTCCACTGGCGAGAAGATCTCGACCATGGTCTTTACCCGCAACCTCGGCGTGGCGCAGGAAGCGCTGGCCAGGCTTCGGCCCGAACTGGCCGGAAAGCTGGTCGAAGCCCCGATCGTCAACCGCGCGACCTACAGCTGCGCGGCGGTGACGATGGACCGCTACGACTGGCCGGGCGCGTCCGACCTCGCGGCGGCGGCGACCGCCACGGCCGAGGGCGGGCTGTAAGACGATGAAGCGCACTTCGGGCTGCTCGCCCTATGAACAGGCCTATGACTTTTCGCTGGCAGTCCGGGTGGGCGAGCGGATCATCGTCTCGGGGACGGCGCCGGTCGAGGATGATGGCTCCTCTACGCCCGGCGACGCTGCCGCACAGGCGCGCCGCTGCTTCGCGATCATCCTTCGCGCGATCGACGAACTGGGCGGAAGCGCCGCCGACGTGGTGCGGACGCGGATGTACATCGTCGATCCCGCCGACGCCGATGCGGTGGGCGCGGTGCATGGCGAAATCTTCCGTGATATTCGTCCGGCGGCGACGATGGTGGTCGTGAAAGCGCTGTTGCGCGACGAATGGCGGGTCGAGATCGAAGCTGAGGCGTTGGTGCGTTGATGCGTATCATTCTCTGCCTGGGCGCCGCCCTCACCCTCCCCGCCTGCCAACCCGCCGCCGACAAGGCCGATACCGGCGAAGCCATGGCCCGTGACGCCGGAGTCGGCGACGGTCCCACCGGCCGCGTCGGCAACCCCGTTTCCCGCGATGCCGAAAAAGCCGAAATCCCGGCCGACATCGACCAGGGGCACGTCGCCGAACGCGAGCCGGTCCCCGCCTCCAAGCCGACCAACATCCCCGAGCAGTTCCGGGGCCGCTGGGGTCTCACCGCCAACGACTGCAAGCCCGAATATGCCAGTGCCGCCAAGGGCCTCCTCGTCATCGACGACAATCGGCTGACCTTCTACGAAAGCCGCGGCACGCTCGACCGGATCGACCGCTGGGCTCCGGCCAACGTCTTCACCGCCAACTACGGTTTCTCTGGCGAGGGAATGAACTGGGAGCGGGTCATCACCTTCGAGCGCAGCGGACCCAAGTTGCGACGGACCGAGCAGGGGGGCGACGAAGGACCGGTCGACCTCACCTACACGGCTTGCCCGTCCGGAGCCGCTTGAGCTAACGGCCTCGGCCATGTCCCAGTTTGACCTGACCGATGACCAGCGCCAGATCCAGGAGATGGCGCGGGCCTTCACGGCCGCCGAGATCACCCCCAATGCCGCCGAGTGGGACGAGAAGCATATCTTCCCGCGCGACACGGTGAAACGCGCCGCCGAATTGGGCTTCGGCGCCATCTACGTGTCCGAGGAAAGCGGCGGGATCGGGCTCGGCCGGCTCGAATCGGCGCTGATCTTCGAGGCGATGAGCTATGGCTGTCCCTCGACCAGCGCGTTCATCTCGATCCACAACATGGCGGCATGGATGATCGACCGCTTCGGGTCGGACACGGTGAAACAGAAATATCTGCCGAGCATGATCGGGATGGAGCGTTTGGGCTCCTACTGCCTGACCGAGCCGTCCAGCGGGTCGGACGCCGCCGCGCTCAAGACGCGCGCGGTCCGTGACGGCGACCATTATGTCGTGTCGGGTTCCAAGGCCTTTATCTCGGGCGGCGGCGAGAACGAAATCTACGTCACCATGGTCCGCACCGGCGAGGACGGCCCCAAGGGTATCAGCTGCCTCGTCATCGAGAAGGACATGCCGGGCGTCAGCTTCGGCGCGCAGGAGCGCAAGCTCGGCTGGCATTCGCAGCCGACCGCGCAGGTCAATTTCGACGAGGTCCGGGTGCCGGTCGAGAATCGCGTCGGCGGCGAAGGCGAGGGCTTTAGGATCGCGATGATGGGCCTCGACGGCGGGCGCCTCAACATCGGTGCGTGCAGCCTCGGCGGCGGGCAGCGCTGCCTCGACGAGGCGGTGGCCTACACCAAGGACCGCAAGCAGTTCGGTACCGCGATCGCCGACTTCCAGAACACCCAGTTCATGCTGGCGGACATGGCGACCGAGCTCGAGGCGGCGCGCGCGCTCCTCTATCTCGCTGCGGCCAAGGTCACCGACAATGCGCCGGACAAGACCCGCTTCGCCGCCATGGCCAAGCGCCTCGCGACCGACACCGGCTCGACCATCGCCGACCGCGCGCTCCAGCTCCACGGCGGCTACGGCTATCTGATGGACTATCCGATCGAGCGCTTCTGGCGCGACCTTCGGGTCCACTCGATCCTCGAGGGCACCAATCAGGTCATGCGGATGATCACCGCGCGCGAGATGCTCCGCCAGTGACCAGCGATGTCCTGACGATCGTCGACGGCCCGCTCGGCCGAATCCGGCTCAATCGCCCGCGGGCGATCCATGCGCTGACCCGCGACATGTGCGTCGCGATGAGCGCGGCGCTGCGCACCTGGGCAAACGACCCCGCGATCGAGGCCGTGCTCATCGATCATGCCGAGGGCCGCGGCTTCTGCGCCGGCGGGGACGTCGTCGCGCTCGCGCGCTCGGGCGCGACCGACGGGAAAGAGGCGGAGGATTTCTTCTTCGAGGAATACCGCCTCAACCACCTGCTCTTCGCCTACCCCAAGCCCACCATCGCCATCATGGACGGGATCACCATGGGCGGCGGGGTCGGGATCGCCCTCCCCTGCCAGGTCCGGGTCGCGACCGAGGCGACCCGCCTCGCCATGCCCGAGACCGGTATCGGCCTCTTCCCCGACGTCGGCGGCGGGTGGTACCTGTCGCGGCTTCCGGGCCGGGTCGGGCAGTTCATGGCGCTGACCGGCGCGCGGCTCGACGGCGCGGAATGCCGCTACCTCGGCCTTGCGACCCATTATGTCCCGCAGGCCGCGTTGCCCGATCTGGTCGACCGGCTGAAGGCCGCGCCGAGCCGCGCGGCGGGCGCCGCCGGTGCGTTCGCGGATACGCCGCCCGCCGCCAGGATCGAGCAGAACCTGCCGCTCATCGCCAAGCTGTTTGCCGCCGACCGGCTCGAGGACGTCATCGCGGCGCTCGAGGCCGACGAGAGCGACTGGGCGCAGACCGAACTCGCCACGCTCCGCCGCAAGAGCCCCCTGTCGTGCAAGGTGTCGCTGAAGCTCCTTCACGACGGTGCGACGCGCGACAGCTTCGAGGACGAGATGCGCGCCGAATATGCCCTCGCGCGCAACGTCGTGAAGACGCATGATTTCGCCGAGGGCGTGCGGGCGTTGCTGATCGACAAGGACAACAACCCCGACTGGCAGCCGCCGCTGCCCGAAGCCGTGCTCGACGAAGTGGTGGACGCGCTGTTCGCCGAAGTCCCCGGCGAGGAATGGACGCCGTTTCCGGAGATCGCATGAGCAAGTACGACACCATCCTCGTCGAGCAGCGTGACGCCGTCACGCTGGTCACCCTGAACCGGCCGCAGGCGCTGAACGCGCTCAACAGCCAGGTGCTGGCCGAGCTGATCCAGGCCTTTGCGGCCTATGACGCCGACGACAGCCAGCGCTGCCTCGTCCTGACCGGTTCCGAAAAGGCCTTCGCCGCCGGCGCCGACATCAAGGAGATGCAGAGCCAGGGCTTCGCCGACATGTACGGCGCGAACTTCTTCGCCGGCTGGGAGCGGGTCACCGACACCCGCAAGCCGTGGATAGCGGCTGTCAACGGCTTCGCGCTGGGTGGCGGCTGCGAAGTCGCGATGATGGCCGATTTCATTATCGCCGGTGACAAGGCGAAATTCGGCCAGCCCGAGATCAAGCTCGCGGTGACCCCCGGCATGGGCGGATCGCAGCGGCTGGCGCACGCGGTCGGCAAGGCCAAGGCGATGGAGATGTGCCTGACGGGGCGGATGATGGGTGCCGAGGAGGCCGAGCGTGCGGGCCTGGTGGTGCGCGTGGTGCCGGCCGAGACTCTCGTCGAGGAAGCCCTCAAGACCGCCGCCGAGATCGCGGCCATGCCCCCGCTCGCGGCGATCGCGGCCAAGGAAATGGTCAATGCCGCCTTCGAGCTCCCGCTGGCGCAGGGCGTGCGCTTCGAGCGCCGGCTGTTCCATGGCCTGTTCGGGACCGCGGACCAGAAGGAGGGCATGAGCGCCTTCGTCGAGAAGCGTCCGGGCAACTGGACCGGAAAGTAGGAGCGTACAGCATGGCACGGATCGCGTTCATCGGGCTCGGCAACATGGGCGGCGGGATGGCCGCGAACCTCGCCAAGGCGGGTCATGAGGTCCGCGCCTTCGACCTCAGCGAGGCCGCGCTGGCCAAGGCCGAGGAGCGCGGCGTGAGCCGGGCAGCCGACGCATCCGCCGCGGTCGAGGGCGCCGATGCGGTCGTGACCATGCTTCCCGCCGGCAAGCATGTCGCCGAGGTCTATCGCAATTCGGTTTTCGGCAAGGCGCCGACTAGCGCCATCCTGCTCGATTGCTCGACCATCGACGTCGGCACCGCCAAGCGGGTCGAGGACGAAGCCAAAGCGGCAGGCTATGCGATGGTCGACGCCCCTGTCTCGGGCGGCATTGCCGCCGCTGAGGGTGGCACCCTGACCTTCATGGTCGGGGGAAGCGCCGACGCTTTCGAGCAGGCCCGGCCGATCCTCGAGAAGATGGGCAAGGCGGTGATCCACGCGGGCGACAGCGGCGCCGGGCAGGCCGCCAAGATCGTCAACAACATGCTGCTTGGCGTGACCATGGCCGGTACCTGCGAGGCCTTCGTGCTGGCGCAAAAGCTCGGGCTCGATCCGCAGACCTTCTTCGACATCTCGTCCAAGGCGAGCGGGCAGAGCTGGTCGATGACGTCCTATTGCCCGGTGCCGGGCGTCGGCCCCGAAACCCCCGCCGATCGGGGCTACGAGGGCGGTTTTGCCGCACAGCTGATGCTCAAGGACCTCAAGCTTGCGATGGAAGCCGCGCAGGCCGCAGGCGCCTACACGCCGATGGGCGGCGAGGCCGAGGAGCTCTACCAGCGCTTCGTCCAGCGCGGTGGCGGGCCGAAGGACTTTTCGGCCATCATCAAGATGATCGACGACAGCTGGACGCCGCCCGCGGACAGCAAGTAGGCTTGTAGATATTTGCGGGGCGAGAGGCTCCGCCGTGGAGACTGAGATGCGTGTGACCACCCTCCTTGCCGCGACCGGCCTACTTGCCGCCGGAACCGCCACCATCGCCGCCGCCCAATTGTCGAAGCCGGCCGCAGCCAAGATCCAGGCCCAGCGCCACCATGGCTATGAGCAGCTCGGCAAGGCGATGCGCATGGCCAAGCAGGGCATCGACAAGGGCGACGTCGGCGCGACCCGTGCGGCCGCCGGGCAGATCGCCGCGCTCGCCGCGCAGGCCCCGGGCTGGTTCCCCGCCGGCAGCGGCCCGGAGGCGGGCAAGACCTACGCCAAGGCCGCGATCTGGCAGAACAAGGCCGACTTCGACGCCAAGATGCGGAGCTTCGGGGTTGCGGCCAAGGCCTTCCAGGCCGCCGCGAACGGGGGCGATCTCGCCGCCGCCCGCGCCGCACAGGGCCGCCTCGGCCAGACCTGCGGCGCCTGCCACGACCTCTATCGCAACAAGCATGACTGATAGGCCCGGCACGCTCGCGGCCGATGCGTCGCTTGCGCTGCCCGTCTGGGATCTCCCGATTCGGCTGGTCCACTGGAGCCTGGTGCTGCTGATCGCCTTCTCCTGGTGGTCTGCGGAGAATGAGCGGATCGAGTGGCATCTGTGGAGCGGGCTGGCCGTCCTGTTCCTGCTGCTGTTCCGGATCCTGTGGGGCTTCCTCGGCAGTTCGACCGCGCGCTTCGCGTCGTTCGTGACCGGGCCGCGGCGATTGATCGCCTATCTGCGTGATCCCACCGCGTGGCGCGGGATCGGCCATACGCCGCTCGGCAGCCTCAGCGTGATCGCCCTCCTCTTCCTGCTGCTGCTCCAGGTCGGCTTCGGTCTGCCGCTGAGCGACGAGGACGGCCTCTACAGCGGCCCGCTCAATCGTCTGGTCAGCTTCGACACGGCCGAGCAGGCGCATACCATCCACGAAGCCCTGTTCACCGTGCTTCAGGGGCTCATCATCCTCCACGTCGGAGCGATTATCGTCTACCGGCTGAAGGGCAAGAAACTGGTCCGGGCGATGGTCACCGGACGCACCGAGATGGCCCCGGCTGGCGCGACGGCGATGGTCGCGGCGGGACCCGTCCGGCTGCTGATCTGTCTTGCTTTGGCCGGTGCCGTCACCTGGTGGATCGCCGCAGGAGTACCCGGACTATGACGCAGGCCCATGTCGATTATCTCGAATTGCCGAGCGCCAGCGCGCACGAACTGACCCGCGCCTTCTACGGGAAAGCGTTCGGCTGGACCTTCACCGATTACGGGCCCGACTATAGCGCGCATGAAGGCGGCGCCGTGGCGGTGGGGCTGCAGGGCGACCGCGAGGAAGCCCTGTCCGCGCCCCTCCCCGTCATCCGGGTCGACGATCTCGACGCCGCCTTCGACGCGGTGGTGAAGGCGGGTGGCCACATCGCCAAGGCGATCTTCGCTTTCCCGGGCGGCCGGCGGTTCCAGTTCATCGACCCGGGCGGCAACGAAATGGCGGTCTGGACTCCGGCCTAAGGCGCCGACCAGGGCAATCGACCGAGCTGCGCAGCGACCGTCCGGACTGTGCCACCGGCGACATCGACCGTGACCCCGCCCGTCCGCCGCAGCTGCGGAGGGTCGAGCGTCAGCCAGCGCGCCCGGCAGCCGCGCGGCAGCCGCCGGTCGGCGACCACGACGTCGGCCGCCGCGCAGGCGCGGGTGAGCGCCACCCAGTCGAGCCGCTGGCCCGATCGAAGTGCGAGCAGGCTCCGGCCGTGGCCGAGATCGGCGACGCAGCTGTCCCAGCTGCAGCGTGCCCGTGGGTAAGCGGCGAGCGGCGGCGGATCTCCATCGAAACCGGCATTTTCGGCCATCATCGAGCGGACGAAGTCCCCTGCCCGGTCGCGCAGGATCCACGGCGTGCCGGACGGATCGATCACCGCGAGATGCTTGCCGTCGCCCGTGACCATGAGGGCGGGAAGCGGCGCCAGCAGCGCCAGCAACGTTCCCAGCGCCATCGGGGCCAGCCCCCACCAGCGCCATGGACGGAGCCAGATGCATAGCCAGAGGCCGCCGCCGACGATCAGGCCAAAGGCGATGCGCGGCATGCCGGGCAACATCGCGACGGCGCCGGGGAAGCCAGCTACCAGGTGGGCGATCCGCAAGAGCAGGCCAATGGCGAGGCCCGTCAATTGCCAGAAGGCACCCCCCAGCCCCACGCCGTCGAAGATCAGCGCCGCGGCCTCGAGCGGCATGATGACGAAGGTCGTCAGCGGAATGGCGACGAGATTGGCCAATACGCCGAACAGACCGCTTTTGTGAAAATGGTAGAAAGCGAAGGGCATCAGCGCGATCTCGATGGCGAGACCAGTCGCGATCATCGCCCCAAGACCGCGCAGTCGGGCTTGCACAAATCCTTCCTCGCGGCGCTCGAACCAGCGCCGGAATGGCCGCGCGGCGTAGAGCGTGACGAGGGTCGTCACCGCGGCGAAGCTGAGCTGGAAGCTCGCCCCGGCGAGGGCCTCGGGCCGGATCAGCAGCACCACTGCCGCACCGGTGGCGATCAGGCGGATGCTGAGCGCCTCGCGCCCGAGCAGTACACCGGCCAGGATCAACACGGCAGCGATGCAGCTTCGGACCGTGGGCACCTGCAGGCCGGTGAGGACGGTATAGCCGATCCCCGCCGCCGCCCCGACGGCAAATCCGAGCGCGACGAGGTTGAGCCGAAGCGCAAGCGCCGGAACGAGCGCCAGCAAGCGCAGAGTCAGGACGTAGAAGAAACCAATGACCGCGGCGATGTGGAGGCCGCTCACCGAGAGAAGATGCGCAAGGCCCGAGCGCCGCATCGCCTCGGCATCCTCCTTCGCGATCGAGCCCTGGTCGCCGGTCACGAAGGCCGTGGCGATCCCTCCCTCGCCCCCCGGCAAGCGCTCGCGGATATGGGAGTCGAGGCGGTGCCGAACCGCTGCGAGGCCACTTTCACGAGCCGGGCGAAGCAAGGTGACGGGGCCGAGTGCCCGCCCGGTGGCCCCCAGTTCCGCGAACCAGGCGTCGCGGGCGAAATCATGCGTGCCCGGGAGCGCCATTGGCATTGGTGGGGCGAGCCGGGCGCGCGCGCTGATCAGCGCGCCTTCACCGAGCGTCGTGCCGAGGGCATCCGCTTCCGCGATGGGGAACGACAGGCGGAGCTTGGGCGGAAGCGCCGGGTCGTCCGGGCGCAGCGTCAGGCGCAGCGAATCCTTGGCGACCAGTCGCTCGGCCTGGAGCACCTCGGCGGTGAAGCTGGCAATGCGCGGCCGGTCGAGCCGCGGCGCCGCCACCTCGGTCGCCCGCCACCAGATGACCCCAAGCCCCAGCCCGGCGAAGAGCGCGAAGAAGAAGATCGCCCGGCCGCTCCGTCCGCCAAGGGCGATGCCGAGTCCCCCGATCCCGGCAGCGACCAGCAGGGCGGCACGCCATCCGGCGGGGTCCGCAAGCACCAGCCAGGCGGCGATTCCGGTGCCGAACGCAACCACCGACCACGGCGCTAACTGGGAACGTTCGGCCTCGAGGAGGCTTTCCGCACTTGCGAAGAGAGCGCGAGCTTGCCAGTGCGTGCCTGCCGGCGCGTCCAATCCGGATGCGGCCACGTCCATGCTGCCCCCTTTCGGGATGGCGGGCGATCCGGCAGAGTTAGGAAAGAGGAAAGCGCGCTTGAGCGCAAGCAGCATCGTCACCCGCTTCGCGCCCAGCCCGACCGGCTTCCTGCATATCGGCGGCGCGCGCACGGCCCTGTTCAACTGGCTTTTCGCCCGTCACCACGGCGGCCGCTACCTGCTGCGGATCGAGGATACCGACAAGGCGCGCTCGACACCCGAGGCGATCGAGGCGATCCTCGACGGACTCAGCTGGCTCGAGATTGCGGGCGACGGTGAGCCCTATTTTCAGTCGGCGTTCGAAGCCCGCCATGCCGAGGTCGCCCACGAGCTGATAGCGCGCGGCGCGGCCTATCGCTGCTACCTGACGCCCGAGGAGCTGGCCCGCCGGCGCGAGCAGGCGCAGGCCGAGCGACGCCCCTTCCGCGTGACCAGCGAATGGCGCGACAGTGGCGAGGCTCCGCCCGAGGGCGCGCCCTATGTCGTCCGGATCAAGGCGCCGCGCGAAGGCGAATCGGTCATCGAGGACATGGTCCAGGGCCGCGTGGTCGTGAAGAACGAGGAGCTCGACGATTTCGTCCTGCTCCGTTCGGACGGCACTCCGACTTACATGCTGGCGGTGGTGGTCGACGATCATGACATGGGCGTGACCCACGTCATCCGCGGTGACGACCATCTCAACAACGCCTTCCGCCAGCTCACCATCATCCAGGCGATGGGATGGCCCGAGCCGACCTACGGCCACATTCCGCTGATCCACGGCGCCGACGGGGCCAAGCTGTCGAAGCGGCACGGCGCGCTCGGCGTCGACGCCTATCGCGACGAGCTCGGAATCCTGCCTGAGGCCCTCTTCAACTATCTCCTCCGCCTCGGCTGGGGTCATGGCGACGACGAGATCATCAGCCGCGAGCAGGCGATCGAATGGTTCACCATGGACCATGTCGGCAAGAGCCCGAGCCGGTTCGACACCAAGAAGCTCGAGAACCTCAACGGCCACTACATTCGGCACGCCGACGATGCCCGGCTGGCGGTGCTGGTCGGCCAGCGCCGCGGCGGGCTCGAGGGCGAGGGACTGGCCTTGCTCGAGCGGGCGATGCCCGAGCTGAAGGCGCGGGCCAAGGATCTGAACGAGCTCAGCGCCAATGCCGACTTCCTCTTCGTGCAGCGGCCGCTCGCGCTCGACGAGAAGGCCGCGACCTTGCTCGACGACGACGCGCGCGCGCTGCTCGGCAAGATCCACGCCGCGCTCGCCAGCGCCGACTGGACGCACGACGGAACGGAACAGGCGGTCAAGGCGCTTGCCGAGACGGAGGGACTGAAGCTCGGCAAGCTTGCCCAGCCGCTCCGCGCGGCGCTGACCGGCCGGGCCACCAGCCCCGGCATCTTCGACGTGCTGGTACTGCTGGGGCAGGACGAGAGCCTGGCCCGGATCGCCGATCAGATGACGAACAAATCTTCTTCAACGGAGCTTGAATGATGTCGAATGCCAACCTGAAGCTGGGCGACAAGAGCCTCGACATGCCGGTCCTGAGCGGCAGCGTCGGGCCGGACGTCGTCGACATCCGCAAGCTCTACGGCCAGGCCGACGTCTTCACCTACGATCCGGGCTTCACCTCGACTGCGAGCTGCCAGAGCAAGATCACCTACATCGACGGCGAGGCGGGCATCCTGCTTCACCGCGGTTACCCTATCGACCAGCTCGCCGAGCAGTCGAGCTTCATGGAGACGGCCTATCTGCTGCTCCACGGCGAGCTTCCGAGCAAGGACGAGTTCGACCGCTTCACCTACACCATCAGCCGCCACACGATGGTCCATGAGCAGCTCGCGCAATTCTACCGCGGCTTCCGCCGCGACGCGCACCCGATGGCGATCATGTGCGGCGTGGTTGGCGCGCTCTCGAGCTTCTACCATGATTCGACCGACATCACCGATCCCAAGCAGCGCGAGATCGCCTCGCACCGCCTGATCGCCAAGATGCCGACGATCGCGGCCATGGCCCACAAGTACAGCATCGGGCAGCCGTTCCTCTATCCCGACAACTCGCTGAGCTACACCGGCAACTTCCTGCGGATGACCTTCGGCGTCCCGGCCGAGGAATATCTGGTGAACCCGGTGGTCGAGAAGGCGATGGACCGGATTTTCATCCTTCACGCCGACCATGAGCAGAACGCCTCGACTTCGACCGTCCGCCTCGCCGGCTCGTCGGGCGCCAACCCGTTCGCCTGTATCGCTGCAGGCATCGCCTGCCTGTGGGGCCCGGCGCATGGCGGCGCCAATGAGGCTGCGCTCAACATGCTGCGCGAGATCGGCCGGGTCGAGAACATCCCGGAATATATCGCCCGCGCCAAGGACAAGGACGATCCCTTCCGCCTGATGGGCTTCGGCCACCGCGTCTACAAGAACTTCGACCCGCGCGCGAAGGTCATGAAGCAGACCGCCGACGAGGTGCTGAAGGAGCTCAACATCTCCGACCCGGTCCTCGACGTCGCCAAGGAGCTGGAGCGGATCGCCCTCTCGGACGACTATTTCATCGAGAAGAAGCTTTACCCGAACGTCGACTTCTATTCGGGCGTCATCCTCAACGCGATCGGCTTCCCAACCGAGATGTTCACCGCTCTGTTCGCCCTTGCCCGCACCGTCGGCTGGGTCGCGCAGTGGAACGAGATGATCGCCGACCCCGAGCAGAAGATCGGTCGTCCGCGCCAGCTCTACACCGGCGCCACGCAGCGCGATTATGTGGCGGTCGGCAGCCGTTAAGAGGACGGGAGGGTCAGCCTGAAGCTGGCCCCGGCGGCGCTGTCGAGCAGTTCGACATCGCCGCCCATCTCCCGCGCCAGCCGGCGCGAGATGGCGAGCCCGAGCCCCGCCCCGCCCTGCCCGGGCTCGGCCTGCTCGAAGCGTTCGAAGATACGGAAGCGGTCCGCGGGGGCGACCCCCGGGCCGCTGTCGTTGACGGTGACCGCCGCTTCCGCCCCGCTTTCGAGGATGATGGTCACTGCCCCGCCCTCGGGCGAGAAGCGGACGGCATTGCCGATCAGGTTGACGAGGATCTGCGTCACCGCGCGCGGCTGACCGCGGGCAGGCACGCTCCCTTCCCCGCCGACATCGAGCAGCACGCCGCGGGTACTGGCTTGCGCCTGCACCAGGCCAGCGGCATCGAGCACCAGTTCGGCAAGGTCGACCGGCTCGCCCTGAACCGCGCCCCCCTCGCCTTCGCCGCCCGGGCCGAGCGCTGCGAGCAGGTCGAGGAGATGCTTCGCCGCCGCGGCAATATCCGAGCCATAGCCGGCATAATCGGTCTTGAGCGGCCCCTGGCTACGCGCGGCGATCTCCTCGGCCTGGCCGATGATCGACGCCAGCGGTTCCTTGAGGAGGTCGTCGAGCGGCGGAAGCGGTGCCTGGGGCTGGACCGACCCGCCGTTGCGGACGGTCACCGCATAACCCTGGAAGCGGTCGCCTTCGATGCGCGGAGTGCCGTCGAGCATCACCCGGCTTTCGCCCGAGCGCAGTTCGGCCGGCTGTCCTTCGAACGCAGTGCGTTCGCTCGCCGCCGACAGGAGGGGCAGGTTGCCGCCGTCGTCCTCGACCGGCCGGAACAGGCGCGTCAGCGGCTGCCCCACCACGTCTGCGGGATCGAGGTCGAAGCGGCGGGCGAGTGACGGGCCAATGCTGAGCACGCGAAGCGCTGCGTCGGTGACGAGGTCTTCGGCAGCCCGCTCTTCGGTCTCGGTCGCGCCCGCACCCCGGCCCGACCAGCGCGCACGCGCCGGAAGCCGCGCGATCCATCGTTCGACCGACAGGGTGACGCCGTCGGCATCCGGTTCGGCACGGATGATGAGGTCGAGATCTTCCTCCGCGGAAGCCGCGCTTACCGGCCGGGTGATCGCAACCCCGAGCCGCGCCGCGAGCCGTGCCAGCGAGGCGATCTGCGGCACCGCGAGCGCAAGGCCAAGGCCGGCTCCGGCCTCCTCCTGAAGCGCGAGCAGCGGCGGGTCGGCCGCGACCAGCCGACCTTCGCGGTCGATCCGGGCGCCGATCGGCGGTTGGACGGGCAGGCTAGCCACGGCGGTGAAGGATCGCCTTGGCCCGGCGATAGCTGGGCGGAAGCACGAGTTCGCGGCGGACGGCCTCGACATCACCGGGTGCGAGCTCATCGAACTGTTCGATTGCCTGAACTGGATCGCCAAGCCCGAGCGCCGGGCCCGCATTGGCGAGGAAGGCCGCGGCTTCGATGCGCGGAACGTTGGCGAGGCGCAGCAACAGGGCGACCTGCTCGCCCCCGGCAAGCAGGCTCCGCCAGGCTTCGTCGGCGGCGATGCCCGCTTCGACCGCGAGCAGCGCCGCGATCATCGGCGCTTCGCCATCCTGCGCCAGCGCGACGAGCAGGCCAGGCGCGCGGCGCCCATCGGGCCCGAGGGCGATGGCGAGCGCAACCTCGAGCTCCTCGACCGTCGCCGGCTCCGGGCGTTCGCGGATGATCTGCGCCGCGGCATTGGCGACCTCGACATCGCTCGGTTCGCTGCAGCGTGCGCCGAGCGCGGCCGCGACGGCAAGGACCAGTCCTTGCGCAAGCACCGGCGGAAGGTCACCAAGGTCGAGCGCGGCGCGGCCATAGCGATCCCGTCCCCGGCCCCGCGCGGTGACCACCGCCATCGCGGCGGCGGCGATCTCGCCCTCTTCGTGCGCCGTCCAGCGCTGGAGGGTCGTCCGCCCGCCATGGCCGGCCTGGGCCAGCCGCTGCACGTCGGCGCGGCGCAGCAGGACGCCGACCAGCGTCTCGTCCTGAAGCAGGCTCGCCCGGCTGAGATCGGCGATAAGCTCGGCCGCATTGGCGGCGCAGGCCTGCGCCCGATCCTCGTCGAGGCGGGCGCGAAGTTCGTCGGCGATCCGCTCGATCAGGCCATGGAGCATGGCCGTCATCAGTGCCCGCTCCTGCTCGGTCAGGCGCGCATCCAGTGGAAGGAAGAAATCCTGGACGACGGACGCAAGCCGGCGCTCTCCCGACACCGGCAAGGCGGTCGGCGGGCGGTCGCTCC
Source organism: Sphingomonas sp. SP2 (assembly GCF_058313385.1). Lineage (NCBI taxonomy): Bacteria > Pseudomonadati > Pseudomonadota > Alphaproteobacteria > Sphingomonadales > Sphingomonadaceae > Sphingomonas > Sphingomonas sp. SP2. The sequence continues at coordinate 354,169 of NZ_JBZFLD010000002.1, forward strand.
TGCCCATCACGGGCGGGGCGGCAATAGGCCACTCACTGGGCATTGCTGACCGCATTAGCGCAGATGGCGTTAACGGCGCGTCAATCGCCTTCCGTGGGCGTGAGGACGAGATGCTGGACGATGAAGAAGCTGATCGCGGCATAGGCTGCAAGCATGACGATCAACAGGCTCCAGGCGCCGAAGGCAGCGAAGGGAATGGCGGCGAAGAGGGCCGCGCGCGGGCTGAACAGCCAGAGATCGGGCCCGAGTTCGCGGCTGCGGCGCTCGATCCGGGACGCCTCGCCGAAGGCGATGGTAGCGGCGGCCGCGACCAGTGCGCCCCAGCCCCCGCCATGCCGTGTCTCGAACCAGGCAAGGCCGAGCAGCGCAAGACCATGCGCTGGTGCCAGCAGCCTCAGCGGCAGCGACTGGCGCGAGAAGGGCCGGAGCCGGACCGTCGACAGGCGCTCGGCGAGGCGGTCGAGCGGTGTCGCGGCAAGGAGCAGGCCCATCGCCCACCACGGAAGGCCGCGGGTGAAGAGTAGCGCCGCCCCGAGGATCAACGCCAGCGCCAAGCCGATCAGCCAGGAAGGCTGCACCGGTGCGCCCATCAGCTGGCGGGTGAGGAAATCCTCGATCGGGGGAAGGACGAACCGGCTCGGCCAGTCGCGCCGCCGGCTGCGCGAGCTGGCGAGCAGGTGGCGGTCGAAGGCCTCGGCGCTGTCCACGCTCCCGGCGATGAACGGGGTCAACCCCTCGGGTGCGGGAACCAATCTGGCGCCATGCTGGACCGCGCGGCGAAGCAGGGTCGACTGGAGATCCCAGTCGCCGAGCATCCGCGCGGTGTCGGCAAGAAGGCTGCTGTCGATCAGCGCAAGGCCCGACCAGCGGCTGCGATCGTCGATCCGCTCGAACGCCTCGTGCCGCTCGTCGTCAGGAACGGTGAGGATGGTCCGCGCCTCCTCTTCGGCGAGGTCGGCTAGGAGCGCGGGCGCGGGCGCGACGCCGTCCGCCATCTGCAGCACGGCGAGATCGGGATCGAAGCGGGCCGCGGCCTCGCTCGCGTCGCTGACCGGCACCACGCCGATGCCCTCGCCGCGAAGCCGCTCGAACGCAGCCTGGAGCGCCGGGGGAACGCGCTCGACGAGCACGACAATGGGGGCCGCGCCGATCGCGGCGGCGCAGCGCGCCTGATATTCCACCAAGGTACGGCCAGCGAGCGGCGCAAGCGCGTGAAGCGCACCACCATCATCCTCGCCATGAGCCGCGATCAATGCGCCGAGCGCCATTCCTCCCCTCCCGTGGCGCATCCTCTTGCACGCTTCCGAATGCGAGCAAAGGTGGTAAACATGGTCTTATGCGATCGCCCCTTCCCCGCTCCGCCGCCGGCACTCCCGATGAACCGCTCGAACTGACGGACAGCCTTGGCTGGGACGCGCCGGTCGATCAGGCGGCGGTTGGCGAGGATGATGCGACCCTCCCCGCGCCGAGGCATGACCAGGGGGCGGGTGGGCGTCAGGTGCTTGCCGTCACCCTCGTCATTCTCGGCACCGCCTGGGTCGGGTTCATCGCCTGGCAGCTCGGGAAGACGAGCCTGACGCTGGCCGCCGTCCCCAACTGGCTGTCGCTCGCCGCCGGCCCGCTCGCCCTGCTGGCGCTGACGTGGCTGGTCTTCGGCCGCACGCGCCGCCGCGAGGCCGAACGCTTCACCCAGTCGGTGCTGGCGATGCGGTCCGAGGCGCAGAGCCTCGAGCAACTGCTCGGCGTCCTTCGCCAGCGCCTCGACGAGGAGCAGGCGGCGCTCGGCGCTCATGCCGACCGACTGATGCGCCTTGGCGACGAGACCAGCCACCGCCTCGGCGGCGTCACCCGCGACCTCAATGCCGGAAGCGAAGTGCTCGGGCGTCATGCCGCCGCGCTCGACCGCGCCGCCGAAAGCGCGCGCAACGACATTGCCGTCCTGCTCGACGACCTTCCGCGCGCCGAGGCAAGCAGCCGCGCGATGGCCGCCGAATTGCGAGGCTCTGGCCGCGAGGCGAGCGCCCAGGCGGCATCGCTCGAAGCCCAGCTCGCCGCGATCAGCGGCCGCGCGCGCGAGGCCGAGGACATGGTCGGCGGGGCCGCGCAGCGCCTCGTCGCGCACCTTACCCAGATCGAGACGGCCGGATCGGCCGCCGCCACCCGCGTCGGTGACGTCAGCACCGCCGCTTCGGCCGAGGTCGACGCGCTGCTGGTCCGCACCAGCCAGGCGCTGAACGACATCCGGTCGGGCATTGACGAACAGGCTGCCGCCGTGCGCGGCCTGATCGACCAGAGTGCCGCGGCGATCGGAGTCGCGGGCCAGGATGCCGCCGAGCGGCTCGGCAGCCGCCTCGGGTCGGCCGGCCAGGCGCTCGACGGCCTCTCCGCCCGGATCGCCGAGCAGGACCGTGCCGTCACTGCCCTCGTCAGCGGGCTCGAGCGCCAGCTCGGCGACGTCGACCAGCGCTTCGTCGACCTTGCCGCCGAAGGCGACCTTCGTGCCCAGGCCGTGGCGACCGCGATCGATCGGGTCCGCCGCGAACTCGACGGCCTCGCCTCGCAGCAGGCAGCGAGCGGCGGCACCCTCGAGGATCTTGCCAGCCGGACCGAACAACTTCGTTCCTCCGTGGCCGCGCTCCAGCGCGAATGCGGCGACGAACTCACGGGCGCGCTCGGCCTTGCCGAAGGCGGCGCCGAAAGGCTGCTCGCGGCGGTCCAGGCCGCCCGGCCCGACATCAGCTGGATCAGCGAAGCCGCAGGCGAAGCCGGAACGCGGCTCGAGCAGGGCACCGCAAACCTCGCCGGCCAGCAGGAGCGCCTCGCCGCGTTGCTCGCGACCATCGACAGCGGCGTCGGCACGGCCCAGCAGCGCCTGTCCGAGCTGGGCCAGGCGATCGCCACGGCCGAGCAGGACGCGACCCGGCTTCAGGCCGAGACCGGCCCGGCCCTCGTCCAGGCGATGGTGCAGATCCGAGAGGCCGCCGCGCAGGCCTCGACCCGGGCCCGCGAGGCGCTCGCCGCCGTGGTCCCCGAGACCGCCGACCAATTGTCGGCGCAGGCCCGCGCCGCGCTCACCCGCGCGGTCGAGGACAGCGTCCGCGCGCAGCTTGCCGACGTCGAGCGGGTCGCGACCGAGGCGCTGGCCGCCGCCCGCACCGCGTCCGAGGGCCTGTCGCGCCAGATGCTCAACATCGGCCGAACCGCCGCCGCGCTCGACCAGCATATGACCAAGGTCAGCGAGGACGAGCGTGCCGGCGAGAGCGAAGCTTTCGCGCGCCGCGCCAGCGTCCTCATCGATTCGCTCCACTCGGCCTCGATCGATGTCGGCCGGATCCTCAGCGACGAGGTCGATGACCGCGCCTGGTCGGCCTATCTGAAGGGCGACCGCGGCGTCTTCACTCGCAAGGCGGTGCGCCTGCTCTCGTCGGGCGATCAGCGGCTGCTCGACCAGCAGTTCGGCGCCGACGCCGAATTCGCAGCGTCTGTCACCCGCTACGTCCAGGATTTCGAGGCCATGCTCCGCCGCGTCTCGGCCGAGCGCGAGGGCGGCATGATGGCGGTCACGCTGCTGTCGAGCGACATGGGCCGCCTCTACACTGCGCTTGCGCAGGTGCTGGAGCGGCGGCGCTAGTTGTAGAAGTCGAGGTCTTCGGCGCCGATCCAGCCGAAGACGAAGTTTGCGTAAAAGAGCGCGAACAAGAGCAGCGAGACGAGCCCCGAGCGCAGGAGATGCCGCTTGAGGTCGAACCGGTGGGGGGCGCTGTCGGCCTGTCCCGCCACCCGCTCGGCGCCCACTTCCTCGTCGGTCCTCACCCCGAACGGCAGCAGCAGGAAAGCCGTGAAGGTGAAGAAGAGGAAGTAGATCGCAAGGGCCGAGCCGATCTTCACAGGCGGGTCACCAGCACTTCCACGGTCGGCTTCTTGCCGGTCCACAAGGTGGCGCAGCGACGGACTGCCAGGCGGACGTTTTCGCGCAGCTTGTCGAAGTCGCGCCCGGGCTCGACCGCCCGCGCGGCAGTGTCGGTGCAATCGCGCAGGAAGTCCTCGAGATCGGCCTCGACCGGCACGCCGACGGGTCGGATCACCGGGTCGGCCGCGAGCGTCCCGCCCTTGCCGAGCACCACGCTGACCGCGATCACGCCTTGGAAGGCAAGCCGCCGCCGCTCGTTGATGGTGGCGCCGTCGGACGGGAGGATGACGTCGCCGTCGAGCACCAGCCGCCCGACCCGCTCCTCGCCGAGCTTCTTCGCGTCGCCAGGTCCGAGGCGGATGAGGTCGCCATTGGTCTGGACCAGCGCCTTGGGGATGCCACTCGCGATGCCGAGCCGCGCCTGCTCGAGGAGGTGGCGGCGCTCGCCATGGACCGGGACCAGCAGCTTGGGCCGGATCCAGCCATACATCTTGACCAGTTCGGGCCGCCCCGGATGGCCCGACACGTGCACGTGCGCCTGGCGCTCGGTGACGGTGCGGACGCCAAGCTCGGCAAGCTGGTTCATCACCCGCCCCACCGCGGTCTCGTTGCCGGGAATCTGGCGCGAGGAGAAGATGACGGTGTCGCTCTCCCCGAGCTTGATCTCATGCTGCCCCGAGGCGATCCGGCCGAGCGCCGCGCGCGGCTCGCCCTGCCCGCCGGTCGCAATCACCAGTAATTCCTTGCGCGGCAGCCGCATCGCCTCGTCGTAGCGGACGGTCTCGGGGAAGTCGGTGAGGTAGCCGGTGGCCTTGGCGACCTTGAGGTAGCGTTCGATCGAGCGGCCCGCGACCGCGACCCGGCGGCCGGTTTCCTCGGCCACGCGCCCGATCGTGTGCAGCCGCGCCGCATTGGATGCGAAGGTGGTGACCACCACCCGGCCCGGAGCATCGGCCACAGTCTTCAGCAGGCCGTCGAACACGGTCGCCTCTGACCCCGATTCCACCTCGGTGAAGGCGTTGGTGGAATCGCAGATCATCACGTCGATGCCGCGGTCCCCGATCGCCTGAAGCTGCTCGGGACTGGTCGGATTGCCTAGCACCGGGGTCGCATCGAGCTTCCAGTCGCCGGTGTGGAAGACCTTGCCGAACGCCGTCTCGATGAGGAGCGCATTGCTCTCGGGGATCGAGTGGGCGAGCGGCACCGGGGTCACCCGGAAAGGCCCGAGGTCGAGCACGTCGCCCGGATGAATGAGCTTCAGCGGCACCTGGCCGGTCAGCCCCTCTTCCTCGAGCTTGTGGGCGATGAGGCCCGCGGTGAACGGCGTCGCGTAGAGCGGCACCTTGAGGTCGGCCGCGAGATAGGGAAGCGCCCCGATATGGTCCTCGTGACCGTGCGTCAGCACCAGCCCGACGAGGTCACGGCGGCGCTTCTCGATGAATTCGAGGTCGGGAAGGACAAGGTCGATCCCGGGATAGTCCTGTTCGCCGAAGGTCATCCCGCAATCGACCATCAGCCACTTGCCCTGGGTGCCATAGAGATTGACGTTCATGCCAATCTCGCCCGACCCGCCGAGCGCTAGGAAAAGGAGTTCGTCGCCTGGTGTCACTGTTTGTCCTTGCGGGCGCGCTGCCACAGCAGGGCCAACCCTTGAATGGTGAGATCGGGCTCGATCGTGTCGAACACCCGCATATGCTGCTGGAAGAGGGTGGCGAGGCCGCCCGTGGCGATGGTCGTGACCGGACGGCCGATCTCGGCCTTGACGCGGCCGAGCAGGCCCTCGATCATCGCGACATATCCCCAGTAGATGCCGGACAGCATCTGGCTGGCCGTGGTCCGTCCGATGACGGTCGGATCGGCGGGCGCCTCGATCGCAATGCGCGGAAGCTTGGCCGCCGCGGCGACCAGGGCGTCGAGCGAGAGGTTGATCCCGGGCGCGATGATGCCGCCCTTGTAGGCCCCGTCATAGTCGACGACGTCGAACGTGGTCGCCGTACCGAAGTCGATGACGACGAGATCGCCCGGATGGCGCGCGTGCGCGGCGATGGCGTTCAGCGCGCGGTCGGCCCCGACATTGTGCGGCTCGTCGACGTCGAGGCGGATGCCCCATTCCGCAGCCCCCTGCCCCGCGACCAGCGCCTCCACCCCGAAATATTTCGAGGACAAGACCTGCAGGTTGTGGAGCGCGCGCGGCACGACGGTGCCGATCATCACACCTTCGACATCGCCACGTGCGTAGCCTTCAAGGCTAAGGAGCTGATGAAGCCAGACGGCATATTCGTCGGCGGTACGGCGGGGATCGGTCGCAATCCGCCAGCGCGCGGCGATCTGGCCGTCGGCGCCGACCAGCGCGAAGACGACGTTGGTATTGCCGGCATCGATGGCGAGCAGCATGAGGTTCAGGCGTTCCCGAGCATGACGTCGGCGGCGTGGATGCGCCGCTCCTCGCCGCTTGGCAAGGAAAGCCGCAGCGCGCCATCCTCGGCAAGGCCAGCGAACCGGCCCTCGATCTTCTCCTCGGCCGAGACATGGACCGACAGGGGCGTGCCGACCGGATGCGCGCTTTCAAGCCACAAGGCGGCGACCGTCACCTGATCCTCGCGCCAGCGGGCGAGTTCGCGGGTGAAGGCGGCGGCGAGCAAGGGCGCGAAGGCTTCGGGACTGACGAGGGCAATCCCGGAGAGCGCCGCCGTCTCGCGCCCCTCGATGGCGGGCGCATGGGCGAGATTGACACCGAATCCCGCCACGACCCGATCGCCCTGCCGTTCGAGCAGGATGCCCGCCAGCTTGGCCGAACCGAGCAGGAGGTCATTCGGCCACTTCAGCATCAGCCCAGTGGCCGGCGCCGCCGCTTCGACCGCGCGCATCAGCGCGAGTCCCGCGACCAGCGACAGGCTGCTCGCCGGCGGATCGGTCGGCAGCAGGCGGACGAGGGTCGAGCCATGGAAATTGCCGCGGGGGCTGTCCCACTGGCGATTCTGCCGGCCCCGACCGCCGTCCTGCAGGCCTGCGACCAGCCACTCGCCATCGGCCGCATCCGTCGCGGCGAGCAGGTCGCTGTTGGTCGAACCGGTCCGCTCGACGAAGCGGATTCGCGGCATCGAGGTCAGAAGGCGCTCGCCGCGTTGGCGGCCGCCGTGGTCAGCGGACTGATCAGGAAATAGCCAAGCGGGCTGATGATGATCGCGGTCAGGGCGATCAGGCCCGATTCGAGCCCGCTCCGCGCCGGGGCATAGGCCTCGGCAGGGGCGTCGAAGTACATGATCTTGATGACCTTGAGATAATAATAGGCCCCGACGACCGTCAGCGCTGCCGCCGCCAGTGCGAGAAGCTGGAGCCCCGCCCCGACCGCCGCCTGGAAGACCATCAGCTTCGGCCAGAAGCCGAACAGCGGCGGAATGCCGGCAAGGCTGAACATGAACATCGCCATCGCGAGCGCCAGCGCGGGCCGAGTCTGCGACAGTCCCGACAGGCTGGCGAGGCTCTCTACCGGCCGCCCTTCCGAATCCCGCATGCGAAGAACGCAGAGGAAGGCGCCGAGCGTCATCACGACATAGACCGCCATGTAGACCAGCACCGCCTGCGCACCCGCGCGGCCGCCGGCGGCGAGGCCGACGAGCGCGAAGCCGACATTGTTGATCGACGAATAGGCGAGGAGGCGCTTGATGTTGTTCTGGCCATAAGCCGCGACCGCGCCGAGGATGATCGAGGCGAGCGCCGCGAAGATCACGATCTGGCGCCATTCGTCGGTCGCCGGGCCCATCGCCTCGAGGCAGACGCGGGTCGCAAGCAGCACGGCGGCCGCCTTCTGGCCCGCCGCGAAGAAGGCCGCGACCGGGGTCGGAGCGCCTTCGTACACGTCGGGCGTCCACATGTGGAACGGCACCGCCGAAATCTTGAAGGCCAGGCCCGCAAGGGTGAAGACGAGGCCGAACAGCAACCCGAGATTGCCGACCCCGCCATCGGCGAAGGCCGCGGCGATGCCGGTGAAATAGGTGGTCCCGGCAAAGCCGTAGAGCAGGCTGATGCCGTAAAGCAGGATGCCGCTCGCAAGGCCGCCGAGGACGAAATATTTGAGGCCGGCTTCGGCCGAGCGCTCGTCATGGCGGCGGTAGGAGGCAAGGACGTAGGCCGAGAGGCTCTGCAGCTCGAGGCCGACATACAGCATCATCAGGTCGGTCGCGCTGACCATGACCGACGCGCCGAGTGCCGACAGCAGGATCAGCACCGCATATTCGGCGCCATGCTCGTGGCTGCGGTCGAACCAGTTGTGCGCCATCACCACCGCGACCGCGGCGGCAAGGAAGATGATGACCTTGCCGAAGGCCGCGAAGCCGTCGGCGGCCCACATGCCGTCGAACACCGTGCCCGCCGTCTGCGGCGCGCCGATCTGCGCGACCGTCGCGGCAATGAGGGCGAGGATCGCACCCCAGTGGGTGAGCGAGGAAGCCCGCCGCACGAAGGCCGAGACCATCATCAGGAGGATGGCGGCGACACCGAGGATGATCTCGGGAAGGATGGCAGCGGCGTTCATCAGTGCGCCTCCCCGGCGCCATGTTCGGTGGCGGCAGCCTTGGCGGCGGCCGGATTGCCGGCGGTCGGGCGGCTGTCACCGGCGGGAACGACCCGCTCGAGCCGGGTCAGCAGCCGGCCGACATCGTCGCGCATCGGCGCCATGAAGCTTTCGGGATAGACGCCCATCCACATGACCACCGCGGCGATCGGCGCCAGCAGCAGCCATTCGCGGCGGTCGAGGTCGACCATCGCCTTGGCCTCGGCCGTCCGGGCGGTGCCGTAGCTGATCCGCCAGTAGAGGTAGAGCATGTAGGCGGCGCCGAGGATGATGCCCGTGGTCGCGAAGATCGCGCCCCAGGTCGACACCTTGTAGGTGCCCATCATCGACAGGAATTCGCCGACGAAGCCGCTGGTCCCCGGGAGGCCGACGGCGGCCATGGTGAACAGCAGGAAGAGCAAGGAATAGGCCGGCATGTTGTCGGCGAGGCCGCCATATTTCTCGATCTCGCGGGTGTGCATCCGGTCGTAGATGACACCGACGCACAGGAAGAGCGCGCCCGAGACGAGGCCGTGGCTGAGCATGACGATCAGCGCGCCCTCGATCCCCTGCCGGTTGAAGGCGAACAGGCCGAAGGTGACGAAGGCCATGTGCGCGACCGACGAATAAGCGATCAGCTTCTTCATGTCGGCCTGCACCAGCGCGACGAGGCTGGTGTAGACGATGGCGACGCTCGACAGGCCGAAGACCAGCGGCACGAGCTGCGCGCTCGCATCGGGGAACATCGGCAGGGAGAAGCGGATGAAGCCGTAGCCGCCCATCTTGAGCAGCACGCCGGCAAGGATGACCGAGCCCGCGGTCGGCGCCTGGACGTGCGCGTCGGGAAGCCAGGTGTGGACGGGCCACATCGGCATCTTGACCGCGAAGCTGGCGAAGAAGGCCAGCCACAGCCACGTCTGGAGCCCCGGCGCGAAGTCGTAGGCCATCAGCGTCGGGATATCGCCGGTGCCCGCCCGGCCGATCATGACCAGCATCGCGATCAGCATCAGCACCGAGCCGAGCAGGGTGTAGAGGAAGAACTTGTAGGCGGCCTTGATCCGCTCGACCCCGCCCCAGATGCCGATGATCAGGTACATCGGGATGAGGCCGGCTTCGAAGAAGATGTAGAAGAGCAGCAGGTCCTGCGCCATGAAGACGCCGAGCATCAGCGCCTCCATCAGCAGGAAGGCCGCCATATATTCGGGGACGCGCTTGTCGATCGCCCGCCAGCTCGCGCCGATGCAGATCGGCATCAGGAACACCGACAGCAGGATCAGCATCAGCGCGATGCCGTCGATCCCGAGGTTCCAGTTGAGATAGGGCGTGCCGAGGCTGACCCGCTCCATGAACTGCCACTCGGGGCCGCCGACCTGGTAATTGGCCCAGAGCACGAGGCCGAGCACGAACAGCGCGAGCGTCGCGCCGAGCGCCAGCCAGCGCGCGCCATTGGCGCTGAGGAACAGGCAACCGAGCGCCGCCAGAAGCGGCAGGGCGATCATCAGGGAGAGAATGGGAAAGGCCATCTTAGCGGGTCATCACCCAGGTGGCCGCGCCGACCAGGCCGAGCAGCATCACCAGTGCATAGGAGTTGAGGTAACCCGACTGAAGCCGGGCGGTCATGCGGTTGCCGACCCCGACCGCGACGGCGGCGCCGTGCGGGCCGAAGCGATCGATCGTCTGCTGGTCGCCGCGCTTCCAGAAGAAGCGGCCGAGGGCCAGCGCCGGACGGACGAAGATGGCGGCATAGAGCTCGTCGAAATACCACTTCTTCATCAGGAAGTTGTGGATCGGCCCGGTGGCCGCGACGATCCGGCCGGGCGCCGATGGATCGCGGATATAGTTGTTCCAGGCGATCAAGAGGCCTGCGAGCATGACGAGCCCGGGAGTGAGCTTCACCCACAGCGGCACTTCGTGCGCGGCATGCATCAGATGCTCGTCGAACACGAGGCTCCCGCGCCAGAATTCAAGGCCACCTTCGGCATCGACGAAGAAGTGATGGAAGCCGAAGCCTGCGAACACCGCGCCGAGGCTGAGGATGGCGAGCGGGACCAGCATCGAGAGCGGGCTCTCGTGCGGATGGTAGCCGGCGGTCCCGGTCACCGGGGTCGCGGTTGAATGGCTGCTGTCGCCATGCTCCTCGTCCGGGTGATCATGGTGATCGCCATGGACGGCATGCTGGATATGCTCGCTGCCTGCCCAGCGCGCCTTCCCGAAGAAGGTCAGGAAGATCAGGCGCCAGCTGTAGAAGCTGGTGAGGAGGGCGGCGAAGGCGCCGACCCAGAAGGCGACGGTCCCGGCCGTGCTTCCGCTGGCAAAGGCGCTCTCGAGGATCGCGTCCTTCGAATAGAAGCCCGCGAAACCGAAGATCCCGATGATCCCGACGCCGGTGATCGCCAGCGTGCCGAGCACCATCGCCCAGAAGGTCAGCGGGATCTCCTTCCGGAGCGCGCCATAGTAACGCATGTCCTGCTCGTGGTGCATCGCATGGATGACCGAGCCCGCGCCGAGGAACAGCAACGCCTTGAAGAAGGCGTGGGTGAACAGGTGGAACATCGCCGCGCCATAGGCACCGACGCCGGCGGCGAAGAACATGTAGCCGAGCTGCGAGCAGGTCGAATAAGCGATCACGCGCTTGATGTCGTTCTGCACGAGGCCGACCGTCGCCGCGAACAAGGCGGTGGCAAGGCCGACATAGGTCACGACCGTGGTCGCGGTCTCGCTCATCTCGAACATCGGCGAGAGGCGGCAGACCATGAAGACGCCGGCGGTGACCATCGTCGCGGCGTGGATGAGGGCGCTGACCGGGGTCGGGCCTTCCATCGCGTCCGGTAGCCAGGTGTGAAGGCCAAGCTGCGCCGACTTGCCCATCGCGCCGACGAACAGCAGCAGGCAGAGCAGGGTCATGGTGTCGACCCGAAGACCGGCGAAGCCGATGGTCGAGCCGGCCATGCCCGGCGACATCTCGAGGATCGCCGGGATCGACACCGTGCCGAACACCATGAAGGTGCCGAAGATGCCGAGACTGAAGCCGAAGTCGCCGACGCGGTTGACCACGAAGGCCTTCATCGCCGCGGCATTGGCCGAGGGCTTGTAGTACCAGAAGCCGATCAGCAGGTAGGAGGCGAGGCCCACCCCTTCCCAGCCGAAGAACATCTGGATCAGGCTGTCGGCCGTCACCAGCATCAGCATCGCGAAGGTGAATAGCGACAGATAGGCGAAGAAGCGGGGCTGGCTCGGGTCCTCGGCCATGTAGCCCCAGCTGTAGAGGTGCACGAGGCTCGAGACGGTGGTGATCACCACCAGCATCACCGCAGTCAGCGTGTCGACCCGAAGGCTCCAGTCGACCACCAGGTCGCCCGAGCGGATCCAGTCGAGCACGGGCACGACCTGCGCCTCGGCCGCACCGCTCATGAAGGCGATGAAGATCGGCCAGCTCAGCGCACAGCTAATGAACAAAGCGCCGGTGGTGACGACCTTGGCCGGCACCTTGCCGATGGCGCGCCCGCCCAGCCCCGCGATGATCGCGGCGAGCAGGGGCAGGAAGACGATGAAGAGGATCGGATGCATGTTACCCGCGCATGCTGTCGGCCGCATCGACCGCGATGGTCCCGCGCCGGCGGAAGAAGATGACCAGGATGGCGAGCCCGATCGCCGCTTCGGCAGCGGCGACGGTCAGCACGAACATGGCGAAGATCTGCCCCTTCATGTCGCCGAGGAAGGCGCTGAAGGCGACGAGGTTGATGTTCACCGCGAGGAGCAGCAGCTCGATCGCCATCAGCATCAGGATGACGTTGCGGCGATTGAGGAAGATGCCGAGCACGCCGATCACGAACAGGATCGCCGAGACGGTCAGATAATGGGCGAGCCCGATCACAGCTTAATCCCCTCGCCCACCGGCTGGTTGACGTTCTTCACCGCATCCTCCGGACGCCGGCCGATCTGGCGGCTGGCATTCTGGCCGCGCGCGTCGCCGCGGCTGCGATGGGTGAGCACGATCGCGCCGATCATCGCGACCAGCAGGATGAAGCCCGCCAGTTCGAACGGCAGCAGGTAGCGGCTGTAGAGCTCGGCCCCCAGCGCCTCGATGTTCGGGACCGCCTGCGCGACCGGCGCCGAACCGGCATAGCCCGCCTTGTAGGCCGAGAAAGCGATGATGATCTCGCTCAGCAGCACAAGCGCGATCAGCAGGCCGAACGGCAGGTTGCGGTTGAAGCCCGAACGTAGCTGGCTGAAGTCGATGTCGAGCATCATGACCACGAACAGGAACAGGACCGCGACGGCGCCGACGTAGACGATCACCAGCAGCATGGCGATGAATTCGGCGCCGACCAGCAGCATCAGTCCCGCCGCGTTGAAGAAGGCGAGGATCAGCCACAGGACCGAGTGGACGGGATTGCGCGCGAAGATGACCAGCACCGCACTGGTGACGGTCACGGCCGCGAACAGGTAAAAGGCGAGGAGCGCGATCATGGGATTGCCGGGCGCCTAGCGGTAGGCCGCATCGGCGGCAAGGTTCGCCGCAACCGCCTGCTCCCAGCGATCGCCGTTCGCGAGCAGTTTCGCCTTGTCGTAGAGCAGCTCCTCGCGAGTCTCGGTCGAGAATTCGAGGTTGGGCGTCTCGACGATTGCGTCGACCGGGCAGGCCTCCTGGCAGAGGCCGCAATAGATGCACTTCACCATGTCGATGTCGTAGCGCGTGGTGCGGCGGCTGCCGTCCTCGCGCGGTTCGGCCTCGATGGTGATCGCGAGCGCCGGGCACACCGCCTCGCACAGCTTGCAGGCGATGCAGCGTTCTTCGCCATTGGGATAGCGGCGCAGCGCATGCTCACCGCGGAAGCGCGGGCTCTGCGGCGTCTTTTCGTAGGGATAGTTGATCGTCGCCTTGGGCTTGAAGAAATACTTCAGGGTGAGGGCGTGACCCTTCACCAGCTCCCACAGGGTGAACGACTTGATGAACTGGGCAATCACTTGCCGCTTTCCTTTTTGCTTGGATCAACGACCACGCACTTGCCCACACCGCTGGTGCGGACCGCTCCTCCAGCCGCTTCCACGGCCTTCCAGTCGAGAACGAATATCGCTTTGTCCTTGTCGGCCAATTCCAGGCTCAGGGCGAGCTTGCCCTTTTCCGGAAGATCGGCCGCCATCTGCCAGGCGCTCCCGTCCCATTCACCCTTGGCACGCTGCGCGCCGATCAGGGTCGTAAGGGTGGGATCGAACCCGATCTCGCCGCCGGCGAACATCGCCCGCGCCGCCTTGTAGGGCGTCGGATTGGGCAGCGTCGCCATGCCCTCGCAATCGAGGAACACCGGGAAGACAGAAAGGCTGGCAAGGAGCGTCGCGATGGGCATCAGGCGGCATACCTCGTCAGCATCAGCCAGCCCGAGATGAGGAAGACGAAGACGAGGCTCAGCGGCAGGAAGATCTTCCAGCCGAGCCGCATCAGCTGGTCGTAGCGGTACCGCGGCACCGTCGCGCGGACCCAGCCGAAGACGAAGAAGAAGAACATCATCTTGACGAACAGCCAGATGATGCCGGGAATATCGAACCACGGGATGAGGTCGATGTTGAGCGGCGGCAGGAACCCGCCCCAGAACAGGATGGCGTTCAGCGCGCACATCAGGATGACGTTGCCATATTCGCCGAGCCAGAACAGCGCGAAGCTCATCGACGAATATTCGGTCTGGAAGCCGGCGACGAGTTCGCTCTCCGCCTCGGTCAGGTCGAACGGCGTGCGGAAGGTTTCGGCCATCGAGCTGATCAGGAAGACGACTGCCATCGGGAACAGCAAAGGATTGAAGCCGAAGCCGTTGAGCAGGCCGAAGATATGCCCCTGCTGCGCCATGACGATGCCCGTCATGTTGAAGGTGCCGGCATAGAGCACGACGCAGATCAGGACGAAGCCGATCGAGACTTCGTAGCTGACCATCTGCGCGGCTGCGCGGAGCGCCGAGAAGAAGGGATATTTCGAGTTGGACGCCCAGCCGGCGATGATGATGCCGTAGACGCCGAGCGACGAGGCCGCGAGGATGTAGAGGAGCCCGACGTTGATGTCGCTGAGCACCACCCCGACGTCGAACGGCACGACCGCCCAGACGATCAGCGCAACGGTGAAGCTGATGATCGGCGCCAGCAGGAACAGGCCCTTGTTGGCGCTGGTCGGGACGATGGTTTCCTTGAGGAAGACCTTGAGGCCGTCGGCGAAGCTCTGCAGCACGCCGAACGGGCCGACCACGTTGGGCCCGCGGCGAAGCGCCATGGCGGCCCAGATCTTGCGCTCGGCATAGATGATCATCGCCACCGCCAGCATCAGCGGAAGCGCGATGAGGAGGATCCCGGCGATGGTCGCGAGGAACCACGACCAGTCGTAGGTCAGGCCCCAGCTTTGGAAGGTCGCAGTCATTCCGCGGCCTCCGCGAAGGTCTGGCCGTGGATGAGTTCGGCCGAGCAGCGGTGCATGGTCGGGCTCGCCCTCGTGATGGCGTTGGTGAGGTAGAAGTCCTTGACCGCAAGGCCGACCGTTCCGCTCGCCTTGGCATCGAGCTTGGGCGCCTGCCAGGGCAGGTTGATCAGCCCCTCGGCGCCGAGCTGCGGCACTTCGGCGATCATTGCCGCGCGCAGCTGGTCGAAACGGTCGAACGGCAGCGGCGTGCCGGTGAGATCGGACACGGCCCGGAAGATCGTCCAGTCCTCGCGCGCCTCGCCCGGCGGGAAACTCGCCTTCTCGGCGCGCTGCACCCGGCCCTCGAGATTGACGAAGGTGCCATGCTTCTCGCTGTAGGCCGCGCCCGGAAGGACGAGATCGGCCATGCGCGCACCCTTGTCGCCATGGTGGCCGACATAGACTTTGAACGCACCGGCGAAGCGCTCCGCGGCGACTTCGTCGGCGCCGAGCAGCAGGACCAGTTCGGGCGATGCCGCCTCGAGATCGGCAATGCCGCCGGCCTGCGCGAAGCCCAGCATCAGCCCGGCCATCCGGCTCGCGGCGGTGTGAATGACGTTGAAGCCGTTCCAGTCGCCCTTGATGAGGCCGAGGCTGTCAACCAGCGCCAGCGCCGCACCGAGCGCCCCGGCGCCAAGCGCGCCCGGACCGACGATGACCGCCGGGCGCTCGGCCTTGGCGAAGGCTTCGGTCACCGCCTTGGGCAGCTTGCCGAGGATCGAAAGGTCGTCGCCGAGGTCGGTGACGGCGTAGGTGAGATCGACCATCGGGCCGACACTGAACACCTGCGCTCCGGCCCGACGCACCGCCTTGCGGAGGCGCGTGTTGACCAGCGGCGCTTCCCAGCGCGGATTGGTCCCGATCAGGAGGATGGCATCGGCTTCCTCGATCCCGGCGAGGGTCGAGTTGAAGGCCACCGCCGACAGGCTCGTCACGTCATAGTCGAGACCCGTCTGGCGGCCTTCGAGCAGCGACGAACCCTGAACTTCGAGGAGCTTCTTGGCCGCGAACATGGTCTCGGCGTCGAGGAGATCGCCGGCCACCGCCGCGACCTTCGCGCCGGCGCTCTTGAGCTTCGTCGCGAACAGTTCGAGCGCCTCGGCCCAGGTCGCCGCGCGCAGCTTGCCGTTCTCGCGCACCCACGGGCGATCGAGACGGTTGCGGACCAGCGCGTCGGCATGGTGCCGCGTCTTGTCGCTGATCCACTCCTCGTTCACGTCCTCGTTGATGCGCGGCAGGATCCGCATCACCTGCGGCCCGCGCATGTCGAGGCGGATGTTGCTTCCGACCGCGTCCATCACGTCGATCGACGGGATCTTCCGAAGCTCCCACGGGCGCGCCTCGAAGCTCTGCGGCGCCTGCAGCAGCGCGCCCACCGGGCAGAGGTCGGCGAGGTTGCCGCTCATCTCGCTGGTCAGCGCGCGCTCGAGATAGGCGCTGATCTGCGCATCCTCGCCGCGATAGAGCATGCCGATCTCGGGCGTGCCGGCGACTTCCTCGGCGAAACGGACGCAGCGGGTGCACTGGATGCAGCGCGTCATCGCGGTCTTGATGACCGGGCCCATATATTTGTCGTCGACCGAGCGCTTGTTCTCGTCGAACCGGCTCGCCGACCGACCATAGCTCATCGCCTGGTCCTGGAGGTCGCATTCGCCGCCCTGGTCGCAGATCGGGCAGTCGAGCGGATGGTTGATGAGGAGGAACTCCATCACCCCTTCGCGCGCCTTCTTGACCATCGGCGTGTCGGTGCGGATCACCTGATTGTCCGCGGCCGGGAGTGCGCAGCTCGCCTGCGGCTTGGGCGGCCCCGGCGCGACCTCGACCAGGCACATGCGGCAATTGCCGGCGATGCTCAGCCGCTCGTGATAGCAGAAGCGCGGGATTTCCTTGCCGGCAAGCTCGCAGGCCTGCAGCACGGTCGCCCCTGCGGGGACCTCGATTTCCTGGCCGTCGACGGTAACCTTGGGCATTACTTCTGTCCTGCTTCACTCGCCCCGGCGGGCGCCTTGGGCAGCGCGGCGATGCGGTGCGCAGCAAGGGCCAGCACGGCGCGGAGCGCGGGCTTGTTGAGCGTCATCTGCTGCCCGGCTGCAAGGCAGTCGGGAAGCTGCGCGACGACCGGCTTGATCGCGGCGCTTTCCTCGGCGCTGGCGGGCGTGGTCGCGAACAAGGCGGCGGTCTCCGCCGGCGCCCTCATCGCGACGCACAGGCCCATCGTCTCGCTTTCGTTGCGCGAGGCGATCGGCTGGGCAGGCGTCCCGAGATTGGCGGCGAGCGAGCCACCCCACGTGCGCGCCATCATTCCTTCGGCGAGCGCGCCGGCCAGCAGCAGGCCGGTCGACGACAGGCGGTCGCCGGCCGCCATGCAGCCCGTCGCGCTGCGGAAGATTTCGCTGCGCAGGCGGCCATATTCGGTCGAGCGATAATCCTGGTCGAGCAGCTTGCCGACAAGGGTCGGCTGGCGCGTTGCAGCGCACTTTCCGTAATTATGGAGCGCAAGCACGGCCGCGTCTGGCGTCGCGCCCGCCTGTGCGGCAGCGGCAAGGAAAAGAGGAAGCGCGATCACTCGGCCGCCTCCAGCATCGCGCCGCCATTGCGCTCGGCGATACGGCGCTCGAGCTCGGGGCGGAAGTGGCGGATCAGGCCCTGGATCGGCCAGGCCGCGGCGTCGCCGAGCGCGCAGATGGTGTGGCCCTCGACCTGCTTGGTCACGTCGAACAGGCGGTCGATGAGCTCGGGGCTGCCATCGCCTTCGCGAAGGCGCTCCATAATCCGCCACATCCAGCCGGTGCCCTCGCGGCACGGGGTGCACTGGCCGCAGCTCTCATGCTTGTAGAAGTAGCTGATGCGGCTGATCGCGCGGACGATGTCGGTCGACTTGTCCATGACGATGATCGCCGCGGTGCCGAGGCCCGAGCCCAGCGCCTTCAGACCGTCGAAGTCCATCGGCGCATCCATGATCTCGGCCGCGGGCACCAGCGGCACCGAGCTTCCGCCCGGGATCACCGCGAGGAGATTGTCCCAGCCGCCGCGAATGCCGCCGCAATGGCGGTCGATCAGCTCGCGGAAGGGAATGCTCATGCTTTCCTCGACCACCGCGGGCTTGTTCACATGCCCGCTGATCTGGAAGAGCTTGGTGCCCTCGTTCTTCTCGCGCCCGAAGCCCGCGAACCAGCTCGCGCCGCGGCGCAGGATGGTCGGGACGACCGCGATCGATTCGACGTTGTTGACCGTGGTCGGGCAGCCGTAGAGGCCCGCGCCCGCCGGGAACGGGGGCTTGAGGCGCGGCCGGCCCATCTTGCCTTCGAGGCTTTCAAGCATCGCGGTCTCTTCGCCGCAGATGTAGGCGCCCGCGCCGCGGTGGCAGAAAATGTCGAAGTCATAGCCCGAGCCAGCGGCATTCTTGCCGACCAGGCCCGCGGCATAAGCCTCGGCGATCGCCTTCTCGAGCGCCTGCGCCTCGGCGATATATTCGCCGCGGATATAGATGTAGCAGGCCCGCGCACGCATCGCGAAGCTGGCGATCAGCGCGCCCTCGATCAGCTTGTGCGGATCGTGGCGGATGATCTCGCGGTCCTTGCACGAACCGGGCTCGGATTCGTCGGCGTTGATGACGAGGAAGTTCGGCTTACCCGGCTTCGGCTCCTTGGGCATGAAGCTCCACTTCATGCCGGTCGGGAAGCCCGCGCCGCCGCGCCCGCGGAGGCCCGACGCTTTGACCGCGTCGATGATCGCATCCTGGCCGACGGCCATCAGCGCCTTGGTGTTGTCCCAGTCGCCCCGCTGCTGCGCCGCCTTGAGGTCGGGCGACTGGAAGCCGTAGACGTTGGTGAAGATGCGGTCCTTGTCCGCGAGAGGTCCGGTGTAACCCATCAGATGCCGCCCTGGCTGAGGAAATAGAAAGCCGCGCCCAGGATCAGCAGGATCACGGCGAACTTCACCACGCCCGTGATGAAGCGGAAGGCGAGGAAGACGGCGAGCAGCGCCAGCACGATGACGGCGATGCTCATGCGCCCTCGCCAGCCGGCGACGACTCCGCCCACATCGGGCGATAGTCGTAGTTGCGCTCGGTCATCTTCTTGAGGTTGGTCGGACCGCCCTCGGCGCAGCTCGTCTGCCGGCCGATCTGCGACCCCGCCTTGACCGGCTTGCCCGACGCCAGCGCGTCGAGCACCGCGGTCATGCTCTGCTCGGTCAGGTCCTCGAAATTGTCGTCGTTGATCTGCACCATCGGCGCGTTGGCGCAGGCGCCGAGGCATTCGACCTCGGTCAGCGTCCAGAGGCCGTCAGGGGTCGTCTTCCCCTTCTTCATGCCCTTGGCGTAGCAGGCCTTGAGCACGTCGTCCGAGCCGCGCAGCATGCACGGCGTCGTGCCGCACACCTGGACGTGATACTTGCCGACCGGAACGAGGTTGAACATCGTGTAGAAGCTGGCGACTTCCATCGCGCGGATCGGCGGCAGGCCACATTCGGCGGCCACGAACTCGATCACGGGAATGGGCAGCCATCCCTGCGTGCCGGTCTCGGCGCCGACCTGACGCTGGGCGAGGTCGAGCAACGGGATCACCGCCGACGCCTTGCGGCCTTCCGGATACTTGCCGAGCGCGCGCTGCGCTTCCGGGGCATGATCCTTGTCCCAGGCGAAATTGCCCCAGCGCGCGCGAAGCTCGGGGACATCAGGCGCAAAATGACGCTCAGCCACCCGACTGCACTCCACTGACGGTGAGATCCTGCGCGCGCGACGCACTGGTGCAGGCCAGCACCGTCAGGACGAGGCCGATGACGATCGGCCATGCCGGAAGCTTCGCGCTGCCGCGGCGCTTGCGAAGATAGAAAGAGGCGCCGATGCCGATCAGCAGCGGCAGCGAATAGCCGATCATCTGACCGACCGCATATCCTGCGCTTTCCGCACTCACCGGTCGCACTCCCCGAACACGATGTCCATCGCGCCGAGGACGGCGGTCGTATCGGCCAGCATGTGACCCTTCATCATGAAATCCATTGCCTGCAGGTGGCTGAAGGCGGTCGGCCGGATCTTGCAGCGGTAGGGCTTGTTGGTGCCGTCTGCGACCAGATAGACGCCGAACTCACCCTTGGGGCTTTCGGTCGCGACATACACTTCGCCCGCCGGCACGTGATAGCCTTCGGTGTAGAGCTTGAAGTGGTGGATGAGGGCCTCCATCGAGGTCTTCATCTCGGCTCGCTTCGGCGGGAAGACCTTGCGGTCGGTGGTGCCGATCTCGCCGGCCGGCATCTCGCTCAGGCACTGGCGCGCGATCCGCCAGCTCTGGCGGACCTCCTCGACCCGGACCATGAAGCGGTCGTAGCAGTCGCCGCGCGTGCCCACCGGCACGTCGAACTGCATCCGGTCATAGACCTCGTAGGGTTGCGACTTCCGGATGTCCCAGGGGATGCCCGAGCCGCGGATCATCGGCCCCGAGAAGCCCCAGCGGATCGCGTCTTCCTTGGAAACGATCGCGATGTCGACGTTGCGCTGCTTGAAGATGCGGTTGTCGGCGACGAGGCTGATCGCGTCCTCGAACAATTGCAGGCGCGTGTCGAGGAAGGTCCCGATCTCGTCGAGCACCTTGGGCGGAATGTCCTGATGGACGCCGCCGACCCGGAAATAGTTGGCGTGCATCCGCGCGCCCGACACGCTCTCGTAGATCTGCATCAGATCTTCGCGAAGCTCGAACAGCCACAGGTTCGGGGTCATCGCGCCCACGTCCATGACGTGGGAGCCGAGGTTCAGCATGTGATTCTTGATGCGGGTGAGTTCCGCCATCAGCACCCGGATATACTGGGCGCGAAGCGGGACCTCGAGGCCCATCAATTTCTCGGCCGCAAGCACGAAGCTGTGCTCCATGCACATCGGCGAGCAGTAATCGAGCCGATCGAAGTAAGGGATCGCCTGCGCGTAGGTCTTGTACTCGATCAGCTTCTCGGTGCCGCGATGGAGCAGGCCGACATGCGGATCGCAGCGTTCGACGATTTCGCCGTCGAGCTCCATGATCAGGCGAAGCACGCCGTGCGCCGCCGGATGCTGCGGGCCGAAGTTGATCGTGTAATTGTTGATGACGTCGTCGCCCGGCTCGGACTGGACTCCGACCTCGACCGTGCGGGTCGCCTTCTGCACTTCGCTCACCGTCAGCGGATGGTCCGCGAACCGCAGGACGTCTTGCTCACTTGCCATTACTGCGCCTCCCCGCTGTCGCGGGTCACATTGGGGCTGTCCGGGATCGGCTCGTCGGTGCCGGTCGCCTTGCCACCGACCTGTGCGGCCTTGGCCTCGTTCGACTTGCTCGCTTCGGCCTCGGCTTCCTTGGCCCCCGCGGTCGCCCGATCCTCATTGTCGGTCTTGTAGGGCTTCTCGCCGGCCCGCTCGCCCACGCCGGCTGCGGGCTTGAGCTTGGGCTCCTCGGCCTTGGCCGGAGCCGGCGACGGCGCGCCGGCCGCCTGCGGCTCGGCCTTCTCGTCGCCCGGAAGCTTGTATTCGGGCCCGTTCCACGGCGTCAGGAAGTCGAACGAGCGGAAATCCTGGGCGAGGCTGACGGGCTCGTAGATCACGCGCTTCTCGGCTTCCGAATAACGCATCTCGGTGAACCCGGTCAGCGGGAAGTCCTTGCGGAGCGGATGGCCCTCGAAGCCATAATCGGTGAGGATGCGGCGAAGATCGGCATTGCCCGCAAAGGTCACGCCGTAAAGGTCGAACACCTCGCGCTCGAGCCAGCCGGCGACCGGCCACAGGGTGGTCACGGTCGGCACCGGGGTGCGCTCGTCCGTTCGGACCTTGACGCGGATGCGCCGGTTCCGGGTCAGCGACAGCAGGTGGTAGTTAACCTCGAACCGCTCGGGATGGTCGGGATAGTCGACCCCGGCAATCTCCATCAGCTGCTGATATTCGAGGCCCGGCGTATCGCGAAGCAGGCGGCACGCCTCGGCGACGCCCTCGCGGGCGACGGTCAGCGTGATCTCGTCGGCATGATCCTTAGTCTCGAGGATCAGTGCGCCGAGCGCCTGCTCGGCGGCGGCAATGACGCCCTCGTCGGACGCGGTCCTGGGAGCCGAATGGGTCACCGCTCGACCGTCCCCTCGCGGCGGATCTTCCGCTGCAACTGCATGATCCCGTAAAGCAAGGCCTCCGCGGTCGGCGGACAGCCCGGGACATAGATGTCGACAGGCACGATCCGGTCGCAGCCGCGAACGACGCTGTAGCTGTAGTGATAATAGCCGCCGCCATTGGCGCAGCTGCCCATCGAGATGACGTAGCGCGGCTCGGCCATCTGGTCGTAGACCCGGCGCAGCGCCGGCGCCATCTTGTTGCAGAGCGTGCCGGCGACGATCATCACGTCGGACTGGCGCGGGCTGGCGCGCGGGGCGACGCCGAACCGCTCGAGGTCGTAGCGCGGCATGTTGACGTGGATCATCTCGACCGCGCAGCAGGCGAGGCCAAAGGTCATCCACCACAAGGAACCGGTCCGGGCCCAAGTGAAGAGGTCCTCGGCGCTTGTGACCAGGAAACCCTTCTCGTCGAGATCGCGGCCCATTTCGGTCAGCCGCTGGTGCTCGGGCGAACCCGGGACGAGGCCAAGCGCGCGGGCGCGCTCATCCTCGCTCGGGAACGGGTCCTCGTTCGGGCGAAGCATCACTCCCATTCGAGCGCTCCCTTCTTCCAGGCATAGGCAAGGCCGAGCGCGAGTTCCGCAAGAAACACCATCATCGCGCCCCAGCCCAGCCAGCCGGTCTCCTCGAGCGTCACCGCCCAGGGGAACAGGAAGGCCGCCTCGAGGTCGAACACGATGAACAGGATCGCGACCAGGTAGAAGCGCACGTCGAACTGGCTGCGACTGTCCTCGAAGGCCGGGAAACCGCACTCATATTCGGTCAGCTTCTCGGCATAGGGCCGATCGGTGCCGGTGAACTTGGAGGCGACGATCGGCGCCACCACGAAGAGCAGGCTGAGGCCGAGCGCAACGCCCAGGAACAGCAGGATCGGCAGATATTGTGCGGCGACTGCGGCCACGGACAAGACTCCGGAAAAAAGCTTGGGCGCCCTCTAGAACAGGGGCTTTGGCGAGACAACCGTGCGTGAGCTGCGAAGTTGCCTCAGCCGCGCAGCGCGTTCGCCACCAATTTGTGCAGGCGACTGTGGAGGTCGCCGTTGGCGGCGAGATACTCGCGTCGCTCGCTCATCCGGTCCTGGCCGCGGAAGTCGGACACGAATCCGCCCGCCTCCTTGACCAGCAGCATGCCCGCCGCGCTGTCCCAGCTGTCGAGATCGTCTTCCCAGAAGCCGTCCATCCGGCCGGCGGCGACCCAGGCGAAATCGAGGCTCGCAGCACCAAAGCGGCGGATGCCGGCGACTTCGGGCGCGATCGCATTGTAGATCCGGGTCCACTTGGCCGCGTCCGAGCGGCCGAGGTGCGGGATCCCGGTCCCGATCAGCGCCTCGTCGAGATAGCGCCGCGCCGAGACTCGGAGCCGCCGGTCGTGGAGCCAGCAGCCCCGCCCCTTCTCGGCCCAGAAGGTCTCGTCGGTCAGGGGCTGGTAGACCACCGCATGGGTGATGTCGCCCTGCCCGTTCGGCTTCTTCTCCTCGACCGCGATCGAGATGGCGAAGTGCGGAATTCCGTGGAGGAAGTTGGTCGTACCGTCGAGCGGATCGATGATGAAGCGCGGCTTGGCCGGGTTGCCCTCGATCTCGCCGCCTTCCTCGAGCAGGAAACCCCAGTCGGGACGCGCCGCGCGCAGTTCCTCGACGAGCGTCTGCTCCGAGCGCTTGTCGGCCATGCTGACGAAGTCGCCCGGCCCCTTCTTCGAGACCTGCAGCTGCTCGACCTCGCCGAAGTCGCGGCGGAGGCGGGGAGCGGCCTTGCGGGCCGCTTTCTGCATGACGGCGATGAGGCCGGAGTGGGAAACCATGTCATTCTCCTCCCCTCCCGCGTGCGGGAGGGGCTGGGGGAGGGATTGTGATCGGGAGGGCGGCGAACAGGCCCTCCCCTGGCCCCTCCCGCGAGCGGGAGGGGAAAGAGGCTCAGTCCGCGCGGCGAACGTAGGTCTGTTCGTAAACGTCGACGACGATCCGCGTTCCGCTCGAAATGTGCGGCGGAACCATGACGCGCACGCCATTGTCGAGGATCGCGGGCTTGTAGCTCGAGGAGGCGGTCTGCCCCTTCACCACCGCATCGGCCTCAACGATGGTCGCCTCGACCTGGTCGGGAAGCTGGACGCTGATCGGGCGCTCGTCGTGGAGCTCCATCACCACGTCCATGCCGTCCTGAAGGAAGGCCGCGGCGTCGCCCAGCGTGTCGCGCGGGAGGGTGATCTGCTCATAGGTCTCCTTGTCCATGAACACGAGGTCGTCGCCCTCGGCATAGAGATAGGAGAAGTCCTTGGTGTCGAGGCGGATACGCTCGACCGTCTCGGCGCTGCGGAAGCGGACGTTGGTCTTGCGGCCGTCGATGAGATTCTTCATCTCGACCTGCATGTAGGCGCCGCCCTTGCCGGGCTGGGTGTGCTGGATCTTCACCGCACGCCAGATACCGCCTTCATATTCGATGATATTGCCGGGACGAATGTCCACGCCGCTGATCTTCATGCGATCACCGCTTTCCGCTGAACCGAGTTGAAAGAGCCTCCGGCCTCCGCGGGGAGCAGATGCCGGAACAGCCGCCGCCCCTAGCGCCTCGGCGCCCGTCCGGCAAGTTGCGGGTAGGGATTGATCGGCGCGCCCTGCCACCAGCGCTCGCCCGGGCTCATCCGGTAGATGGCATAATGGAGATGCGGGCCGGACGGACTGGCATTGCCGGTGCTTCCGACCGTTCCGATCGGATCACCGCGGCGGATCCGCATCCCTTCACGGAGCGAGGGGGCATAAGCGTCGAGGTGGGCATAATAGTGAAGCCACTGGCCGTCGGGCGAACGGACATAGGCCGTGATCCCGCCCCCGCCGTTCGAGAAGAACAATTTCTCGACCGTGCCGTCGCTGGCGGCGATGACCGGGGTGCCCCGCGGCGCCATGATGTCGATCGCATTATGGACGCGTGCGCCCCCGGCACGGCTCTGGGTGAAGGTGTCGACCAGTTCGGACGGGCGAATTCCGGCCACCGGCAGCGCAAGACCGGTGGGGCCGAGCTGGAGCGGGCCGACCGGCAATTTGGGCGCGACTCGCGGCGCACCGCGGGCGCTGTTGACCCCGACCTTCTCGGCGGTCTCGGCGAAGATCGCGACCGTGCCCGAGGGTGGATCGGCCGTCTTGCTGACGTTGCTCCACCACACCCAGGCGCCGATCGCGAGCACCGCGAAGACGACCGCATTGCCGAAGACGCTGAGGGCCCGCCCGCTCATCCCCTGTTCGGCTCCTAGCTCTGGAAAATGGCCGTGAAGCCGGGCTTCATGATCCGTGACAGACGGATCACGTCCCAGTTTGCGAGGCGGATGCAGCCCGAGCTCTCGGCCCGGCCGATCGTCTCCGGGCTGTCGGTGCCGTGGATTCCGTAATGCTCCTTGGTGAGGTCGAGCCAGGCGACCCCGACCGGCCCGTTGGGCCCGGGCGGAAGCATCTGCTCGGGCTCGTTCGGGTCCTTGCCCTTGAGCAGGCGCGGCTGATATTTGAACGGCGGGTCGAAGGCATAGGTGGTGACCTTCCAGCGCCCGATGGGAAGCGGATATTGCGCCGAGCCCATGGTCACGGGGAATTGCGCGACCAGCTTGCCGGCGTCGTCGGGCAGGCTGTTCGACGAAGGCACCTCGCCCGCATAGACCCGCATCACCCCTTCCGACTTGTCGACCACGATGAAGTCGCCGGTCGGCTGGGTCGGATCGACATTGTAGAGGTTGAGCAGCGCCTGCTGCTTGTCGTCGACGCTGTTCGCATAGTCGCGCGAGCCCGGCAGGACGTTGGGCAGGCGCAGCGTCTGGCCCGCACCGATCAATTTGTCCGGCCCGTTCAGCGCGACGATCGTGTCGGGCGTGGTGTGGAAGCGCTCAGCAAGCTTCTCGAGCATGTTGCGATAGTAAAGTCCGTCGAGCTTGGCCTGGTCTGCGGCATCCTTGGGGAAAGGATAGACGAACGGCCCGCCGACGTCGGTCGCGGTCAGCTGGAGGAGCTTGGTGCTCGGCCGGCCCAGCTTCAAAAGCTCGGTCCGGGTCGCGCCATCGAGCTCCCCGGTGACCTTGAGCCCGCGGCTCTGCTGGAAGCCCTTGAGCGCCTGGGCGAAGACCATGCCTTTCTTGCCGTCGATCACCCCGCTCGGGAAACCGGCGACGTCGAGCAGCACCTGCGCATGGAAGACAGTGCCGTCGATCGGCGAACCGGGCGATCCCGGCGGGACCCAGGCCGCGGCGGTCTGCCGCGGCGCCGGAGCGGGCGACTGGGCAAAGGTCTGAGCTGCCACCGCAATGGCGGCGGCCGACACCAACGCGATACTCGTTGCACGCAATTTCGCCACCAGCACACCTCAATCATTTTTCCGTTGAACTGCACCCGTAACGAGCAAAGCCGCGCTTCTTTCCGCGCGTTCGTTCTGGGCGCGGGCAACGGTCCGCCGCGTGCGTCGTTCAGGGCCCATGCCCCGCGCCATCCTCTTCGACATCGACGGTACGCTCGTCGACAGCAACAGCTTCCACGTCCTCGCCTGGGCTGAAGCCTTTCATCGCGCCGGCCACGACTTCCGCCTGAAGCAGCTTCACGACCAGGTCGGACAGGGGGCCGACAATTTCGTCCGCGCTCTTCTCCCCGACTGCAGCGACACCGAGGCGAAGGCGCTCGCCGACGCGCATCGCGACCTCTTTCGCCAGCATTACTGGCACCGGCTGAAGCCGTTCGATGGCGCCCACGATCTCCTCGCACGCTGCCGGTCGGAAGGAATGAAGGTGATGCTCGCCACCTCGGCCAGCGCGGAAGAGCTCAAGCACCATCTCGACCTGCTCGATGCCCGCGACCTCGTCGATGGGTGGAGCAGCGCCGACGACGTCGGCTGTTCCAAGCCCTGTCCCGACGTCTTCCTCACCGCGGCCGACAAGGCCGGCGTCGCGCCCGAGGAGGCCCTCGTCGTCGGGGACACTCCTTATGATGTCGCCGCTGCGCGGACGGCGGGGATCAGGCCCGTCGCGGTCCGCTCTGGGCTGTTCTCGGACCGAAGCCTGACCGGCGCCATCGCCATCTACGACAATGTCGCGGCGATCCTCGCCGGCTTCGACGAAAGCCCGCTCAGGTCCGCTTGAGGATTGGTCCGAACGCCCGCACCACCGCAGCCGGATCGGGCGCGTTCCATACCGCCCCGCAGACCGCGAGGAAGTCGGCGCCGGCCTCGACCAGCCGCCGCCCGTTGTCGGGCGTGATCCCGCCAATCGCCACGCAGGGCAGTTCGAAGAGGGTCGTCCACCAGCCGAGGATGTCGGGCTCGGGAACGTGCTTCACCGGCTTGGTGCTGGTCGGGAAGAAAGCCCCGAAAGCGACATAGTCGACCCCCGCCT
Organism: Sphingomonas sp. SP2; assembly: GCF_058313385.1. NCBI lineage: Bacteria > Pseudomonadati > Pseudomonadota > Alphaproteobacteria > Sphingomonadales > Sphingomonadaceae > Sphingomonas > Sphingomonas sp. SP2. Next base: position 381,547 of record NZ_JBZFLD010000002.1, read on the forward strand.
CGCCCGCTTCCATCGCGAGGTGCCGGCTGTCATGGCAGGTCACCCCGATCTGTGCTGAGGGGCCCAGCAGCGCCCGGGCCTCGCGCGGATCGCCATCCTCCTGCCCGAGGTGCACGCCGTCGGCACCGATGCGCTTGGCGAGGCTCATGTCGTCGTTGACGATGAAGGCGACCTCGCGCTCGGCGCAGATCGCCTGGAGCGGCTCGGCAAGGCGGGCGAGCGCATGCTGGTCGAGCCCCTTCACCCGAAGCTGGAAGGCCGCCACCTCGCCCGCGTCTAGCACCGCCCGAAGCCGATCGGGAAAGTCGCCTCCGACCTCCTGCGGGCTGATGAGGTAGAGCGACGCGTCGCCCCGCCCCTGCGGGTCGAAGCGATCGGAAAAGCCGGTGATCGAAAGTTCGGGTTCGTCGTCCATCGCGCCGCCCTAGCGCGTCGCTCCCGCCCGGAACAGGGCCGCGGCGAACAGCCACAGCAGGGCAAAGGCCATCGAGAAGATCGCCCCGCGCTGGTCGGTGCCGAGCCCGCCGAAGCCAAGGAGGAACTGCGCCGCGGCGGCCAGCAGGGTCGCCCAGGTCATTCCGGACGCGCGGAACCGCATCACCAGCGCGCCGCCGACGAAGAGGAGGATCGGCAGAAGGAAGAGCTGGTTATAGGGATTGTCCTCGCTCGCGATCATCCCGACCGCAAGGTTGACCCAGATCGTGAGGAAGCAGCTCACGACCCCGACGATGCTGCCGAGCCGCACGAGCGCATTGCCGGAGCGACGCAGCAGGAATTCGATTCCACCGCCGACGCTGGCGAGCATGACCCCCATCACCACGAAGTCGCCCCCGCTCCAGGGAAAGTGCAGGATCGCGGGCAGCGCGAGGAGAAGCGCGAGTATGCCCCAGCCGGCGATCCGCCAGGTGTTGAGGAAGGGCCGGCTGGAAGAGGCGGTCGTGGTCATGTCCCAAGCATCCTTGTCATTGTGCGATGCTTGCCACCCTCGCCGCGCATCTGCTGAAAGGCATGAGCAGGAGATGAGGAGTGACTGAGCGGCGTGAGTAATGCGATCCTCGCCTTCGGGCCCTTCCGCCTCGATCCCGCCGAGCGCCGACTCAGCCGCGACGGAGCCCCGGTCGACCTCAGCCAGCGCTATTTCGACGCGCTCTGCCTGCTCGCGTGGCACCCGGGCGAGCTCATCACCAAGGACCGGTTCATGGGCGAGGTGTGGCGCGGCGTCCCCGTCACCGACGAAGCGCTGACGCAGTGCATCCGCTCGCTCCGGCGGGCGCTCGGCGACGAGGCCGCCCGCCCGCGCTTCATCGAAACCGTGCCCAAGCACGGCTATCGCTTCATCGCCACGCCCGGCGCTGCACCGCCTCCCCTGCCCGAAGGCCGGCAGGCCGCGCTTGCCGACGACCTGCTGCTCGCCGGGGCTGGCCTTGCCGGCGGAGCCGCGGCCGGCCTCGTCGGCGGCATCGGCTATGGTCTTCTCGCCGCCAACGATCCCCCACCCGCCACCGGCGCGATCTCGGTAGTGCTGGTGATGACCTGCCTCTGCCTGCTGATCGCCATGCTCGGAAGCCTCGGGGTCAGCGCGGGCATCGCCGTTGGTCGGCGCGTCGCGTCGGGTCGTCTCTTCCCGCTGATGCTCGGCGGGGCGGCCGGCGGGTTCGCCATCGGCGCGATCGGTCGGCTGATCGGCCTCGACGCCTTCACGCTCGTCACCGGCAGCCGCCCGCTCGCCATCACCGGCGGGAGCGAAGGGCTCCTGCTCGGGGCCATTGCCGGCGCCGCTTACTGGATGGTCGAACGCGCCGCGGCGAAGCCGCTGACCCAGCTCAGCGCAATCGGCGGAGCGCTGGGGGCCGCGGCCGGGCTGCTCGTGACGGCGGGCGGCGGAAAGATGATGGCCGGGAGCCTCGCCGCCCTGGCGGCCATGCATCCCGATGCACCGCTCGGGCAACTGTTCGGCGGCCTGCCGCCACTCGCCCGCTTCGCCAGCGCGGCGGCCGAGGGGGCGATCTTCGTCGCCGCCCTCACCCTCGCCTACGCGCTGGCGCTACGGAGCCGTCGTTAGGCGACCGAGGCCGCGTGGATTTCGTCGATCGCGGTGCCGAGGGTCTTGTCGAACTCCTCGTCCGACTGCCCGTGCCGCAGGTCCGAGAGAAGCGCACGGCTGAAGCTCGCGATCATGCCCGGGTTCTTCGCCAGCTCGGCGCAGGCGTCCTGGCGGCTGAAGCCGCCCGACAGCGCGACGACGCGAAGCACGCGGGGATGGTCGATGAGCGGCTGGAAGAGCCCCGCTTCCGCCGGGATCGACAGCTTGAGCATGACCTGCGTGCCTTCGGCCAACCGGTCGAGGTGACGCAGGATTTCGTCGCGAAGCAGCCGGTCGCAGGCGTCACGCTCGGCGCTCTTGATGTTCACTTCGGGCTCGATGATCGGGACCAGCCCGTGCCGCAGCACGTGCGCCGCGACCTCGAACTGCTGGCCGACGACCGCAGCAATCCCCGCCTCGTTGGCGAGGTTGATGACCGAGCGCTCCTTGGTCCCGAACACGCCCAGCCCCTTGGCGCGGCTGAGCAGGTCGTCGAGCCCGGGAATGGGCTTCATCAGCTGGACGCCATTGGCCTCGTCCTCGAGGCCCTTGTCGATCTTGATGAAGGGCACGATGCCGCGCTCGACCAGCGCCTGCGGGGTGGGCTGGCCGTCGACTTCGCCGTCCATCGTCCGCTCGAACAGGATCGCGCCGATGACCTTCTCGCCCGAGAAGCAGGGCGAGGTGATGATCCGGCTGCGCATCTGGTGGATGAGGCCGAACATCTCCTCGTCCGAGCCCCAGGCATCTTCCTCGACGCCATAGCCCTTGAGCGCCTTGGGGGTCGAACCGCCCGACTGGTCGAGTGCCGCAATGAACCCCTGGCCCGCCGCGATCTTGGCCCGCATTTCTTCGCTCGTCATGACGCTCCTGAACCCATCTGCATACGTATGCGGCGGGCTCTAACGGCGGGTCATGGCCGGCGCAACCGGGCTAGCGCTGGAGCGCTGCCACCCCCGGCAGGGTCCGGCCTTCCATCCACTCGAGGAAGGCCCCGCCCGCGGTCGAGACGAAGGTGAAGTCCCCCGCCACCCCGGCGTGGTTGAGCGCGGCCACGGTATCGCCGCCGCCCGCGACCGAGATCAGGCTCCCGTCCTGCGTCAGCGCCGCCGCCGTCCGCGCCAGCGCGACCGTCGCCGCGTCGAACGGCTCGGTCTCGAACGCGCCGAGCGGCCCGTTCCAGACGAGGGTCCGGCAGGTCTTCAGCGCATCGGCCAGCGCCTCGACCGCCGAGGGACCGACGTCGAGGATCATCTCGTCGGCCGCCACCTCATGGACGTTGCAGGTGCGAAGGCTCGGCGGGTTGGCCGCAAATTCCTTGGCGACGACCACGTCATAGGGAAGGTGGACGGTGCAATTGGCCTGATCGGCCCGCTCGAGGATCGCCTCGGCCTCGCCCGTCAGGTCATGCTCGCACAGCGACTTGCCGACATCGACCCCGCGCGCCGCAAGGAAGGTGTTGGCCATGCCGCCGCCGATGATCAGATGATCGACCTTGCTGACGAGGTGGCCGAGCACGGCGAGCTTGGTCGAGACCTTGGCCCCGCCGACGACTGCCGCGACCGGACGCTCGGGACTGCCCAGCGCCGCCTCGAGCGCCTTCAGTTCCTTCTCCATCGCGCGGCCCGCAAAGGCCGGGAGGAGATGCGCGACGCCCTCGGTCGAGCTGTGCGCCCGGTGCGCCGCGGAGAAGGCATCGTTGACATAATAGTCGCCGAGCGCCGCGATCCCGCGGCTGAGCTCGGGATCGTTCTTTTCCTCGCCCACGTGGAAGCGGGTGTTCTCGAGAACGCCGATCGACCCCGGAGTCATGGTCGAGATGGCCCGCGCCGCCTCGGGACCCGCGCAATTCTCGATGAAGCGGACCGACCGTCCGGCAAGGTCGGTCAGCGGCTTCACCAGCAGCGCCGTCGACATGTCCGGCCGGACCTGCCCCTTGGGCCGCCCGAAGTGGCTCAGCAGCAGCACGATCGCCCCCCGGTCGGCGAGCTCGAGGATGGTCGGCAGCGCCGACTGCAGCCGCGTCGCATCGCTGACCGCCCCGTCCTGCATCGGCACGTTGAGGTCGACCCGGACAAGCACGCGCTTGCCCTGGAGGTCGGAGGGGAGGTCATCGAGGGTGCGGAACTGGCTCATCGTCGTCCTTCTCCCCTCCCGCTCGCGGGAGGGGCCGGGGGAGGGAGTTTCGAGGAGGAACAGGCCCTCCCCTGCCCCCTCCCGCACGCGGGAGGGGAAGTGGCTTCAGCCCAGCTTGGCCATGGCGCAGGCCGTGTCGACCATGCGGTTCGAGAAGCCCCACTCGTTGTCGTACCAGCTGACGACGCGAACCAGCTTGCCCTCGAGCACGGCGGTCTCGAGGCTGTCGACGGTCGAGCTCGCCGGCGAGTGGTTGAGGTCGATCGAGACGAGCGGCTCGTCCGAATATGCGAGAATGCCCTTCAGCGGCCCGCTCTCCGACGCCGCCTTGAGGAGGCCGTTCACCTCGTCCAGCGACGTGTCGCGGGCGGGGGTGAAGGTGAGGTCGACGAGGCTGACGTTCGGGGTCGGCACGCGCACGGCCGAGCCGTCGAGCTTGCCCTTCAGCTCGGGCAGCACCTCGCCGACCGCGCGGGCGGCGCCCGTGGTGGTCGGGATGATGCTCATGCCCGCGGCGCGGGCGCGGCGCAGGTCGCTGTGGATCTGGTCGAGGATCTTCTGGTCGTTGGTGTAGGCGTGGATGGTAGTCATCAGGCCGCGCTCGATTCCGATCGCGTCGTTGAGCACCTTGGCGACCGGCGCGAGGCAGTTGGTGGTGCACGAGGCGTTGGAGACGATCTTGTGCTCGGGCGTCAGCTTGTCGTGGTTGACGCCATAGACGACCGTGAGGTCCGCGCCCTTGGCCGGAGCCGAGATGAGCACGCGCTTGGCGCCCGCCTGGAGGTGCTTCTCGCCGCCTTCCTTGCTGGTGAAGAAGCCGGTGCACTCGAGCGCGATGTCGACCCCATGCTCCTTGTGCGGCAGGTTGGCGGGGTCGCGCTCGGCGGTGACCGCGATGCGCTTGCCGTTGATGACGATATCGCTGCCTTCGGCCTTCACCTCGCCCGGGAAACGCCCATGGACGCTGTCGCGGCTGAACAGCCAGGCGTTCGACTTGGCATCGGCAAGGTCGTTGATCGCGACCAGCTCGAGCCCGCAGTCGGGACGCTCGAGGATGGCGCGGGCGACGAGACGGCCGATTCGACCGAACCCGTTGATGGCAACTTTGGTCATGCTTGGAGAGCCTCCGTAATCTTGGCGGTAATCTTCTCGGCCGTCAGGCCGAAATGGTCGTAGAGATCCTTAGCCGGCGCGCTGGCGCCGAAGCCGTCGAGCCCGAAGCGCAGGCCCTTGACCATGGTCAGCCGTTCCCAGCCGAAGGTCGTCCCGGCCTCGATCGAGACGCGGAGCACCTGTTCGGGATCGGCGTCGGGAAGGACGGACTGACGATAGGCCGCGTCCTGTGCCTCGAACCGGCGCCAGTTGGGTAGCGACACCACGCGGGCCGCAATCCCCTGCCCGTCGAGCCGCTCGGCGGTGTCGAGCGCAATTTCGACTTCCGAGCCGGTCGCCATCAGCACGACCTTGGGATCGGCCGCCTCGCGGACGACATAGCCGCCGCGCGCGGTCAGATTCTCGCTCGCCGCCTCGGTCCGGATCGGGCGAAGGTTCTGCCGCGACAGGCAGAGCACGCTTGGCCCGTCCTGCTTCAGCGCCTCGGCCCAGCATTCCGCGGTCTCCACCGCGTCCGCCGGACGCCACACCTCGAGGTTGGGAATCATCCGCAGGCTCTGGATATGCTCCACCGGCTGGTGGGTGGGGCCGTCCTCGCCGAGCCCGATCGAATCATGGGTCATCACGTAGATGACCCGCGCATTCTGGAGCGCCGACAGGCGGATCGCAGCGCGGCAATAATCGGAAAAGACGAGGAAGGTCCCGCCATAGGGAATGACGCCGCCGTGCAGCGCCATGCCGTTCATCGCCGCGGCCATCCCGAATTCGCGGATGCCATAATAGACGTAGCGGCCCGAATAATCCTCGGCCGTGAGGGGCCCGGTCGACTTGGTCTTCGTGTTGTTCGAGCCCGTGAGGTCGGCCGAACCACCGATCGTCGCCGGAACCGCGGTGTTGATCACCTCCAGCGCCATTTCCGACGCCTTGCGGGTCGCGACCGTCGGCGGGCTCTTCAGCAATTCCTCGAGATAGGGCGTCAGCCAGCGCTCGTCGGCCTCGCCGGCCATGCGCTTGCGGAAGTCGTCGGCCTTGCCGCTCCTCGCCAGTCGCGCTTCCCACGCGGCCTTCTCGCCCGCGCAGCGCTGCCCGGCCTTGGCCCAGGCCTCGCGAACGTCGGCAGGGATGGTGAATTCCTGCGGATCGAGCCCGAGTTCCTTGCGCGCGGCCTCGACCTCGGCCTTGCCCAGCGCCGCGCCATGCGTTGCCGACGTGCCCTGCTTGTTGGGCGCGCCATAGCCAATGATCGTCTTGCAGCGGATCAGGCTCGGCCGCGGATCGGCATTGGCCTTCTCGATCGCCTGCGCGACCTTGCCCGCGTCGAGCCCGTCGCATTCGATCGTGTGCCAGCCGCTTGCCGCGTGCCGCGCCATCACGTCCTCGGACCGGCTGAGGTCGGTCGAACCGTCGATGGTGATCTTGTTGTCGTCCCACAGGACGATCAGCCGGCCGAGCTTCAGGTGCCCGGCCAGCCCGACCGCCTCGTGGTTGATGCCTTCCATCAGGCAGCCGTCACCGGCGATCACATAAGTGCGATGGTCGACCAGCTCGTCGCCGTAGATGGCATTGAGGTGGCGCTCGGCGATCGCCATGCCGACCGCGGTCGCGAGCCCTTGGCCGAGCGGGCCGGTGGTGGTCTCGACGCCGGGAAGCTCGAAATTCTCGGGGTGACCGGCGCAGGGGCTGCCGAGCTTGCGGAAGTTGCGGATCTCGTCGAGCGTCGGATGCGCATAGCCGGTCAGGTGCAACAGCGCGTAGATCAGCATCGAGCCATGGCCGGCCGACAGGACGAAGCGGTCGCGGTCGGGCCAGTGCGGGTCCGCCGGATCGTGCTTCAGCACCTTGGTGAATAGGGCTGTCGCCGCATCCGCCATTCCCATCGGCATGCCGGGGTGGCCGGAATTGGCGGCCTCTACCGCGTCCATGGCCAAGGCCCTGATGGCATTGGCGAGACGGCGCTGGGTCGGCTGCATCGGGGCTCCGCTGTTCGTGACGGCACCGCACCGGAATCGGCAGCACCGATAGTGCGGCCCCTTTGGGCGGTGAGCCGTTGAGCGTCAACACCTGCCACCGCTTGTTATGGAGCCGCGGGAGGCATAGGTCAGCTGCATGACACAAGAGGCACTGGAAACGGCGTTGACCCGCGCCGAGCGGGCACTGGCACGGGTCGAGCGCGTGGCCGAGCAGGTCGGTCGCCGCGGCGACAATGAGGAACGGCTCCGGGCCAAGGTCCGGGCCGCCATTGCCGAGCTCGACGACATCATCCGCAAGGTGGAAGCCTGAGATGGCCGAAGTCGACATCAGCATCGCCGGTCGCAGCTACCGGGTCGCCTGCCGCGACGGCGAGGAGCAGAACCTCCGCCACGCCGCCGAAATGGTCGATGCCAAGGGCCGCGAGGCACTGGCCGGGCTCGGTGCCCTGTCGGAGAGCCGCACCCTCCTGTTCGCCTCGCTTCTCCTGGCCGACCAGCTGATCGAGAAGCGCGGCAGCGCCACCCCGCCGCCGACCATGCCGCCCGATCCGCAAGTGGTCCGCCGGGTCGATGCGCTGGCCGAGCGCCTGGAACGCCTCGCCGGTCATCTTGAGAATGAGGTCGCGAGCGCCTAAGTTCGCTGGCGACGGGCTCTGCCTGGCACGAGCTTTTCGAAATCCCTGAGGCTATTCCCGATCCTTGGGGGCTGTCCCTGGCCGGGCCCTGGTCCGGCACATATGGTCCCCACCTGACGTTAAAGGCGTCAGAGGATTACAGAGCAACGACCTCATGGTGGACCCGTCACCCTCCCCCCTCCTCGACAAGCAGTCGCTGCGCGCCGATCTCCGTGCCCGCCGCAAGGCCTATGCGCAGAGCCTTGCCCCCGACACCCGGATCGCGCTCGAGGACAGCCTTGCGAACGCGCTCGAACCCCTGCTGTTCGCGGCCCGGATCATCGCCGCCTACCAGCCGATGCGCGATGAGATCAGCCCTCTTGCCGCGCTTGCGCGGGCCGAAGCCCTCGGCCGGTCCGCCGCCCTCCCCGCCTTCGCCGAGCGCGATTCCCGGATGACCTTCCGCACCGGCGCCGCGACCGAGCCCGGCCCGTGGGGATTGCTCCAGCCTCCGCTCGACCATGAACCGGTCGAGCCCGACCTTGTGCTCGTGCCTCTCGTCGCCTGCGACCGGGCCGGCAATCGCCTCGGCATGGGCCAGGGCCATTATGACCGTGCGCTAGCCGCGCTTCGCCCCCATGCCCGCGTCGTCGGCATCGGCTGGGACTTCCAGCTGCTCGATCTGCCCCTTCCCGCCGATCCGTGGGATCAGCCGCTCGACGCCTTCGCCTCCCCCGCCGGACTCCAGGAGTTTGCCCGCTAATGCAGGAACAAGAGCCCCGCCCTCGCCCGACCGCGGGCGCGTTCATGATCATCGGCGTGATCATCGTCTGGGCAGCGTTGATCGCCTCCCTGTCGGACATCGTCAGCCGCTGGCCAGCCCTGGTTCAGCTGCCTTTCTATATTGCGGCGGGCATCATCTGGGTGCTTCCGCTGAAGCCCATCCTGCGCTGGAGCGAGACCGGGCGCTGGCGGAGTGGCCCTCCCCGACCTTGAAATTCCGGACTGCTTTAGCTAACTATTACACCTGCTCATGACTTCCCTGGCTCTCCCGCAAGCCCGGCCGGCGACGGCCCGACAGGCCTTGGAACTGCTGCGCGCCTATCCGCGCGAGTCGGCTGGCGGCGGCTTGCTGTTGCTTGCCGCGGTGGCTTCGATCGCCGCGGTCGCCAATCCGAGCGGCGCCATTCCCGTCGACCAGCGCGCCGCCTCGGCCAGGGCCGCGCCGACGGTCCAGGACATGACCCCTTTTGCGGTGCGTCAGCTCGCCCCCGAGGAAGCGCTTCGTCTCAATGCCGCGGTGCCGCTGGCGGGCGGTCCCAATCCCGCCGCCGCGCCCTTCTTCCTCAAGACCGACAGCAAGACCTATGCGCGGGCGCTCGAGTGCCTGACGCAGGCCGTCTATTACGAAGCCGCGCGCGAGCCTGACGAAGGTCAGCGCGGGGTCGCGCAGGTCGTCCTCAACCGCGTCCGCCACCCGGCCTATCCGGCCAGCGTCTGCGGCGTGGTCTACCAGGGCGCCGAACGACCGACCGGCTGCCAGTTCAGCTTCACCTGCGACGGCGCGCTCGCGAACGCGCCGATGCGGGTCTACTGGGATCGCGCCCGCCGGGTCGCCGACGAAGCCCTCAAGGGCTATGTCGCGGCCTCGGTCGGCAATGCGACCCATTACCATGCCAATTACGTGCTGCCTTACTGGGCTCCGACGCTGACCAAGAATGCGGTTCTTGGTGCGCACATCTTCTATCGCTGGTCGGGTGGCTGGGGCCAGCCCGCCGCCTTCACCCAGAAGTGGGCGAAGCGCGAAGCCGATCCCAAGGGCCTGCGCCTCGCCGCGCTCGCCGCCGAGGCGCGCTATGCCGCGCTGAAGCCGAGCGAGACGGAAACGCCCGCGCTCGTCGCCCAGGCCCGCCAGGAGCTTCCGCTCGAGCTTGCCAAGCTGGTCGAGGCCGAGATCGGCCCCCAGGGCCAGAGCCGCGTCAGCCTGCGCATCAATGCTCCTCGTCACGACGAGGCGACCCGCGCCGCCGCGCAGACGGCCGAGCGCAATCTCATCGGGTCAGCCTCGACCGATCTCAAGTGGGGCCTGACCGGCGCCACCGCCGATGCCGCGGACCAGGCCCCGCTCGGCAAGAAGGCACCCGAACCGGCCGCCGCAGCCGCCGCTGGCGGCGCGTCGGCGGGTGCCGCTGCCGGGGCGACCGGCCTCTAATCCTGAGCTTTTGAAGTGCAAGCGGTGGGGCAGCCCTCTCGGCTGCCGCGCCCTTCATCATCATCTGTGAGAAGTGGCGCGAGTGACGGGGCTCGAACCCGCGACCTCCGGCGTGACAGGCCGGCGCTCTAACCAACTGAGCTACACCCGCTTGGGTGAGCGGCCAACTAGGGGAGGCTCCCCGCCCCGTCAACGGTCAATTTGGCCTTGACGCTTTCCCTGGCGAAACTTCTTCGCTCTCCTCCTCATCTTCATCTTCGCCCGCATGGGTCAGCGTGCCATGCTCGAACAGGAAGCCGGCGATGTCCGGCGTCCCCGCCGCGGCGAAGACCGTCTTGAGGATGATCAGCAGCGGGATCGCCAGCAGCGCCCCGGTCGTGCCCCACACCCAGGCCCAGAAACTCAGGGAGATGAGGATCAGCAGCGGATTGATCCGCACCCTCTTCCCGACCACCAGCGGCGTGATCGCATTCGCCTCGACCATGTGGAAGCCGATGAAGATCAATGGCGGCAGCAGCGCCGTCCAGACGTCGGTGAAGCTGATCAGCCCGCCCAGCGCCAGCAACAGCGCCGATGCGATCGGACCGAGATAGGGGATGTAGTTCAGCACCGCGACGATGCCGCCCCACATCAGGGGCGAATCCATTCCCATCCACCACAGGATGACCGCCATCAGCCCGCCGAGGCTGACGTTGATGAGGGTGATCGTGCCAAGATAGGTCGACGTGGCGGTGACCATCTGCTGAATCACCCGCGCGGTCGTCAGCGCTCCCTCGAAGCTCCCCCGGCTGGTGATCGTCTGCTTGCGCATGCTGGTCCAGCCGGACAGGAAGAAGAAGATCAGCAACAGCGCGAAGAAGAGCTGGATCAGCGCATGCGGCGCCGAGCTCGTCAGCAGGTCGAGCATGCTGTTGGGGGTCTCGAGCTGCACCGTCCGCGTGCCCCCCGTCTCGCTCGGTAACTGGCGCAGGATCCGGTCCACGAACCGCTCGAGATTCTGGTAGAGATCGAGCAATGGCTCGAGCGCCGTCCGCACCCGGGAAATGCGCTCGGGCAGCAGCGCCACCCAGTCGATCGCCGGAATGACGATCGACAGCAGAGCGAAGGCCATCACCGCGAGGAAAATGAGGACGCAGAAGAAGCCCGACAGCGCCGACGGCAGCCCACGCCGCTCGAACCATTCGAGCAGCGGCACCAGCGCGATGGCGATGACCAGCGCGGCGGTAACCGGAAGGAAGAATTCGGCTCCCGCCCGGAGCGCGAAGGGAAGCGCGAAGACGAGGCCGATGCCCGCGATCAGCGTCAGCGAGGCAAGCAGCCGGTCACGCTTGATCGTGATATGCTCGGCGAGGACCGCCGCATCTTCTTCGTGGTCCTGGCGGTGAGCGGGCGCGTCCATGCCGCTCATCCTAGTCAGCGCCGCCCCGCTCCGCCAGCGTCCCGCGCGTCATTGCCGACGCCCGCGGCCGCGAGGTGCGGGCCAAGCCGCCCGGTCACCGCGAGGAAGAACATCCGAAAGTCGCTGGCGAGGCTCCACCAGGGATAAGTGAAGGTCGCGGGCCGGTTCTTCTCGACGAAGAAATGCGCGAACCAGGCAAAGCCGTAGCCCGCGAGCGGCATCGCCAGCGCCCACCAGCCATTTCCCGTAACGAAAAGCGCCACCGCGGCGGCGATCACGATCGCGGTGCCGACATAATGGAGCGCACGGGTCCGCCGGCCCGAATGCTCGCGCAGATAGTAAGGCCAGAATTCCGCGAAGGTCTTGCAGGTTCGTTCCGCCATGGAAGGGAGCCTAACGGGCCGCGCCCTCCCCTTCAATCGCGGCCTTCGCCTCCCCATCGCCGCCCTCGCCCGTCACCCGTTCCAGCGCGATCCCGGCGGTCAGGCCATGGACCAGGGTCGACAGGAGGATGGTGCAGGCGATGATCGCCCACAGCTCATATTCGTTGGTCAGCTTCACATGATGCCCGGCGTAGGCGAGATAATAGATCGAGCCGATGCCGCGCACGCCATAGAAGGCGACCACCGCCCGCTCCCGGCCGCGAAGCTTCGTCCCCAGCAGCGACAGCCAGGCCGAGGCCGGACGGATGACCAGGATCAGCGCCGCTGCGATGCCGAGGCTCGACCAGCCCATGTGCGGCCACAACACCGGCAGCGCCGCGCCCAGCGCGACGAGCAGCAAAGCGGTCAGCGCATGTTCGAGCGACTCGCTGAAGTCATGAAGCCGCTTGTGGAAGTCGTGCTGCGTTTCCGATCGGCGGAGCGTCAGGCCCGCGACGAAGCTTGCAATGAAGCCATAGCCCTCGACCAGCTCGGTCGCGCCATAAGCGAGCAAGACGCCGGCAAAGGCGATGACCCCGCTCTCGGTTCGTGACAGCGCATTCTCGCGCGGCCAGTCGAACAGCAATTTACCGAGCAGCCACCCGACCGCCGCTCCCGACAGCCCCCCGACCGCGACGCGATAGAGCATGTCGCGCGCGAGCCATTCGCCGGCCAGCCCGAGGCTGAGGCCGCCCGCCGTGGCGACGAGGATTCCAAGGTGGACAAAGGGAAAGGCGAGCCCGTCGTTTAGGCCCGCCTCCGTCGTCAGCGTATAGCGCACCGGATGCTCGCCGCCTTCGCTCGGCCGCCCGACCTGCACGTCGCCCGCAAGCACCGGATCGGTCGGCGCCAGGATGGCGCCTAGCAACAATGCTCCGGCGAAGGTCAGGCCCGCGACCATCCACCCGAACAACGCCAGCGCCGCGATACAGAGCGGCATCGCGATTCCTAGCAGGCGCAGCGTCGGCACCCATTGCGCGCTTTTCGCCAGACGGTCGATCCGGAGGCCCGTTCCGAATAGTCCGACGATGACGCACAGCTCGGCCATGATCTCCCACCCGCGCGGGGTCGCGACCGGATCGAGCGCCTCGCGAATCGCCGGAAAGGGCAGGAAGGCGACCAGCCCGAGGAGGATCAGCAGCGCCGACGCCGCAGGCTCCCGTCCCGACACGAAGCGTGGCAGCCAGTACGCCAGCAGGATCGCGAGCCCGATCCCGGCCAGCGCGATATGGTAGGTTTCAAATCCGAACATGTCCGCGCTCAATGCACGGCAGCCCCCCTCGGGTGCGAGATGGCCGTTCGGCCTGCAATGTCGGCGATGCGACCGTCGCGCCCCGGGCGCGTTGAGGCGACATCGAATCAGCCGAGGAACATGCCGTGAAGACTGTCGCCCTGCCGTCCGGAGAAGAGGTTCCCATGCTCGGCCAGGGGACGTGGATGATGGGCGAGCGGGCCGATCGTCGTGCCGACGAGGTCGCTGCCCTCCAGGCCGGGGCCGACCTCGGCATGACGCTCATCGACACTGCCGAAATGTATGGCGACGGTGCGGCCGAGGAATTGATCGGCGAGGCGCTCGGCCATCGCCGCGACGAGCTGTTCATCGTCAGCAAGGCCTATCCGCAAAATGCCTCGCACGGCCGGCTCGCCCGGGCCTGCGAGGCGAGCCTCGCCCGTCTCGGCACCGATCGCATCGACCTCTACCTTCTCCACTGGCGCGGATCGGTGCCACTCGAGGAGACGGTAGAGGCGATGGCGGCGCTAAAGCAGGCGGGCAATATCCGCTACTGGGGCGTCAGCAACCTCGACACCGACGACATGGAGGAGCTCGTCGACGTCGGCGGCGGCGCCTGCGCGACCGACCAGATCCTTTACAACCTCACCCGCCGCGGGCCAGAGCATGACCTGCTGCCGTGGCTTGCCGCGCAGACGATTCCGGCGATGGCCTACAGCCCGGTCGAGCAGGGGCGGCTCCTCGACCATCCCGATCTCGTCACGCTGGCAGAGCAGATCGGCGCGACCCCGGCTCAGCTCGGCCTTGCCTGGACGATGCGCAGCGGGAAGGTCATCGCCATTCCGAAGGCCGGTTCGGTCGAGCATGTCCGCGACAATCGCGCGGCTGCCGACCTTCAGCTTTCGGACGACGATCTCGCCGCGCTCGACCGCATCTTCCCGCCCCCTCGCGGACCGACGCCGCTTGAGATGCTCTGACCGGTCAGTCGACGAACATGATGGCGACGGCGAGAAAAGCGAGAACGCTGATCAGCATGATGATCGCCGCGTCCAGCAGCGACCGTGCCAGCGACTGGTCCAGCTCCCGCTGCAGCCATGCCGTCTGCACCACCCCGTAGAAGAGAATGGTCGCCCCCTGCATCGTCCAGCCCGCGAGCCGTACCGGACCGGCATAATGGACCGCGCAGACCGTGCCCACGCCCATCAGCAGCGCAAATGGCGCGACCAGATAGCATTGGGCGTAGAAGGGGGGCTTCAGCGTGTCGCGATCGACCGGCCGGTCGCTTCGGTGCACCTTCCACGAGGCGGCAGCGACGGCGAAAATGCCGAACAGGAAGATCCGCAACAGCAGCAGGGTCGTATTGTCGTTGACGAGAGCCGACATGCCGCGCTTGCTGGCGACGATCGGGTTGGTGCCCTCGATGGAAATGCTGAGTGCCTGGCTGACGAGGATCGCCAGGATCAGCATCACCGGCGGGCTGACCGTGCCGCGATATTGCTGGCTTTCCTCGAGCGTCAGCTGGTCTTCCGCATAACGTAGCGTCGCCAGCGGCCGCGTCAGGATCCGCCACAGGGTAACGGGAAAGAAGACGAGCCAGCTCATGAGCTCGTAAAGGAGATCGTCCAGCGTATTCAGCCACTGGACGAAGTTCATGCGTCGGCCTCCCCTGACCGCCGATTCGACATCGGCCCAGCAAGGATTAGCAAAGCGGAACAGGCATTTCGACCCGATCGGCCCAAGGCAAGGCTGGACGCCATGGCTCCCAGGGATCGCCCTCGCTTCGCACCGAAGCTGCTCAAGCCTCGCCGCGATCCTGACGCTCCCGCGGCCCGCGGCGGATGAGCAGGATGATGATCGCGCCCACCGGAATGGTCGCCGAGAAGCGCCACGTATCGCCTGCGAAGAGGAGCTGCTGGAAACCGACCGGCAGCAGCGACAGGTAGATTGGCGCGAACAACAGGCGTCCGCTCGGCCACAGGATCGACAGCAGGCCGATCCCGGGGAGGCAGGCGAGCGTCGCCAGCCAGCGCCGCCGGAACCTGCCGCTGCGCCAGACGCGCACGATCGCCGCCATCGACACCGTCAGCGCGGTCAGCGGAAGCAGCATGACCAGGGCGAGGAGCACCGGCGAGGCGGACGGGCCAGTTGTTTTCCTGGCCTCGTCCAGCGTCTTGCCGAGCTTCATGACATTGACGTCGCTGATCTCGGGCCGGGCGCCCTTCCTGCTGATCGTCAGGGTGAGGAGTACCGAGGCGCTGCCTTGATCGAGTGAATAGGTGAGGTTGTTGCGCGCCCCCATCGTTCCGCGCTCGGCGCGGAAGCCGACTAGTCGCGGGGCCACATCGGGGACATCGTCGGCGACCCGGCGAAAGCCGCCTTCCTGCAGCCGGATCCCGGGCGGAATGGCGAGCGATCCAGCCTCGACCGTCCGCGCGCGCTTCAGGGTGGCAAAGAACTGCCCTGCCAGCGCCTGGTCCTCCGGGGGCGCGAAGCGGGCGGGATCGGGACTGCACGCCGCGATCAGCGCGGCAAGGCAGGCGATCAGCAAGTGTCGGACGACGCTACCCCGATGCGGCATATACGCTCCGCTTTCTTCACGCGCGTGAAGCGATGGTGCCCCCGGTCCGACTCGAACGGACACGTCTCTCGACAACCGATTTTGAGTCGGTCGCGTCTACCATTCCGCCACGGGGGCCCGCCGCCTCCCTAGGACAGAGCCAGGGAAGCGGCAAGGAGCCTAGCCGGCGAAGGAGAAGGCGGTCGGGCTGGCGCCCCACTTGTTGGGGACGCGGCTGCCTTCCTTGAGGAAGTGGCGCAGCAGCGCGGCGAAGAAGATCAATGCGGCGCCGATCACGCCCATCGTCACCATCTTCGACAGGAAGCCCGGGAAGACCGCGAGCAGGCCCGCTGCGAACATCAGCGCGAAGGGGATGATCAGCTCCTTGCCCGAGCAGCCGACGTCATGCAGGCGGCGCACCGCGACCGACAGCTGCGGCACGAACAGCAGCAGCGAGACGATCCCGCTGATCCGCATCCCGAAGATGCCCGCCACCAGGTTGAGCAGGATGACGAAGCCGAAGAAGATCCAGAATTCCGAGCGCGAGGCGCGCCCCTTGAAGTCCGCATAGTGGCGGAAGCTGTGGCCCACCGACTCGAACGCACCCATCGTTACTCTCCCCTATTGTCCCGCCAGCTTTTCATGGATCGGGATTAACTTCTAGTTACGCGGCGCAACCCGCCGGTAGCTGAGCGCTTCGGCGACGTGGATCCGCCCGATCCCCTCGGCTCCAGCAAGGTCGGCGATCGTCCGCGCCACCCGGAGCACCCGGTGATAGCCCCGCGCGCTCAGTCGCATCGCCGCCGATGCGTCGGCGAGGAGCTTGCGACCGGGTTCGTCGGGGGTCGCGATGGCGTCGAGCAGCTCGCCGTCGGCTTCCGCATTGGTCCGGGCCTTCGTCCCCGCGAAGCGCGCGCCCTGGACGGCCCGTGCGGCGGCAACGCGGGCGGCAACCGCCGCGCTGCCTTCGGCCGGAGGCGGCAGCGACAGGTCGGCCGCGCTCACTCCCGCGACTTCGACATGCAGGTCGATCCGGTCGAGCAGCGGCCCAGATACCCGCGCCTGATAGTCGGCCGCGCAGCGCGGCGCCCGGGTGCAGGCCAGCGCCGGATCGCCGAGATGCCCGCAGCGGCACGGGTTCATCGCCGCGACCAGCTGGACGCGCGCGGGGAAGGTGAGGTGGCTGTTGGCCCGGGCGACACTCACCGTCCCCGTCTCGAGCGGCTGGCGGAGGCTGTCGAGCACCGCCCGCTGAAATTCGGGCAGCTCGTCGAGGAACAGCACCCCGAGATGCGCGAGGCTGATCTCCCCCGGTCGGACCTTGAGCCCGCCCCCGACCAGCGCGGGCATCGACGCGCTGTGATGGGGCGCGCGGAACGGCCGCCGCCGCTTCATCTGCCCGCCCTCCATCTCGCCCGCGACCGAGGCGACCATCGATACTTCGAGCGCCTCCGCGGGCGACAGGGGCGGGAGGATTCCCGGGAGGCAGGAAGCGAGCAGCGACTTTCCTGCCCCCGGCGGCCCGCTCATCAGGAGATTGTGCCCGCCCGCCGCGGCAATCTCGAGCGCCCGCTTGGCCACCTCCTGCCCCTTGACCTGGCGAAGGTCGGGCCCGCCGACCGCGCTTTCCGCTTCGCCGATGCTCGGTGCGCCGAGCAGGGTCGTGCCCTTGAGATGCGCCAGCAGCGCGAGAAGATCGGGCGCGGCCAGTACCTCGACCTCGCCCGCCCAGGCCGCCTCCGCCCCCTGCGCCGCCGGGCAGATCAGCCCTTTCCCTTCCTGCGCTGCGTGGAGCGCGGCGAGCAGCACCCCGGGCGAGGCGGCGATCCGCCCATCGAGGCCCAGTTCCCCGACCGCGACATAATGCGACAGCATCTCGGCATCGGTCGCCCCCACTGCCGCCAGCAGGCCGAGCGCGATCGGCAGGTCGAAATGGCTCCCTTCCTTGGGGAGGTCGGCCGGCGACAGGTTGACCGTGATCACCTTGGGCGGAAGCGCCAGCCCGATCGCGGTCAGCGCGGCGCGGACCCGCTCGCGGCTTTCGGCGACCGCCTTGTCGGGCAGACCGACGATGACGAAGCGCGGGATCCCGGTCGACAGCTGGACCTGGACCTCGACCGCGCGGGCTTCGAGCCCGAGATAGGCGACGGTGGCCACGGTCGCGACCATCAGCCGCGCCCTCCGCGCACCCGCAATGACAGACGCAAAGGTCCCCCTAGCTCGGCGGACGCGAGACTATGGTATCGGCCCGAGCCGCACAAGCGCCCCTTGCCTGACCGTCTTACCTCCCTACATCACCCGCCATGTCGTTCCGGCAGCGCCTTGCCCAGGTCCGCGACACCCGGCTGCTCCAGTCGCTGGTGTTCGCCACCGGCGTCTTGCTAATCCTGGTGACTCCGCTGGTGAGCGCCCTCCCCGGCCCGGGCGGCGTGTTCGTCTTCGCCGGCGGCCTCACCCTCATCCTTCGCAGCAGCCTCTGGGCCAAGCGCCACTATGTCCGCTTCAAGCGCTGGCAGCCGCGCGCCGGCGGCTGGACCGACTGGGGCCTTCGCCGCGGCAGCGCCAAGCGCCGCGTGGCCCTTGCCAAAGAGCGCGAACGGGCCGAAGCCCCCGACCGGCAGGAGGTCGAGCGGATCGACGACCCCCTTCCCAAGGCGGGTCTCGAAGTGGTCCCGATCGACCCCACGCCGGCCGAGGTCGCGCCGGTCACGGCGACTCCCCGCCATTGACTTGCGCGCCTGTCTTCAGTAACGGCCCCGCAAGAGATGCGGCTGCCCTCGTTGGGGCGGCCCTTTTTGTTCCCAAACTCAAGGCAATGAGCGATGAAGCGCACTTTCCAGCCCAGCAATCTCGTCCGCAAGCGGCGTCACGGTTTCCGTTCGCGCATGGCGACGGTGGGCGGCCGCAAGGTGCTGAATGCCCGCCGCGCCCGCGGCCGCAAGAAGCTCAGCGCTTAATCACGCTCCGCAAGCGCGCCGATTTCCTGGCTGCCAATGGCGGCCGGCGCGCCCCGACTCCCGGCTTTGTCCTGCTGGTCCGCCCCCGCGGCGACGGCTCGGACGCCAAGCGGGTCGGCTATACGGTCAGCAAGAAGGTCGGCAACGCCGTCGTCCGCAACCGGATGAAGCGGCGCCTCCGTGCGCTCGCCGCCGAACTGCTGCCGACCGCCGGGCTGACCGGCGCGGACCATGTCCTGATTGGCCGCAACGGCGGGATCGAGCGCGATTTCGCCCTCCTCCGCCAGGACCTGACCAAGGCTCTGCGCAAGGTCGCGGCATGATCGCGCGCCTGCTTATCCTGATCGCGCGCGGCTGGCAGCTCGGCCCGAGCGCGATCCTGCCGCCGTCCTGCCGGTTCCAGCCAAGTTGCTCGGCCTATGCAATCACCGCATGGTCCCGCTATGGCGCGCTTCGCGGAAGCTGGCTCGCCCTGAGGCGGATCGGCCGCTGCCATCCCTGGGGCGGCCAGGGCCACGACCCCGTTCCCTGACGAGGACATGATTCGAAGTGAATAACGACACGCGCAACATGGTCCTCGCCATCGTGCTTTCGGCACTGGTGCTGTTCGGCTGGGGCGCGCTCTCGCAGCGCTATTTCCCGACCCCCAAGAAGCCCGCCGCGACCGCCGCGGCGCAGCCCGGCCAGCCTGCCACGGGCACGCCCGCCGCGGCCACCGCCGCTGCCGCCCCGACCTTGTCGGCGGCGCAGGCGCTGACCAGCGTCCCCCGGGTCCGGATCTCGACCCCCAGCCTGACCGGCTCGCTCAACCTCAAGGGCGCGCGGTTCGACGACCTTCGCCTCGTTCGCCAGACCACCAACATCAAGGAAGGGTCGCCCCCGGTCCGGCTCCTGAGCCCGGCCGGCGCGCGCGGTGCCTATTTCGCGAGCTTCGGCTGGACGGGCCAAGGCGTCGCCGTTCCCGACGCCAACACCGTCTGGACCCCCAGCAGCACCGAGCTCACCCCGGCCAAGCCGGTGACGCTCAGCTGGACCAACCCGACCGGCCAGCGCTTTGAACTGCTGGTGAAGGTCGACGACGGCTATCTCTTCACCGTCACCCAGAAGGTCAGCAACGGCGGCACCGGCCCCGTCGCGATCCGTCCCTTCGCCCTCCTCAGCCGCGCCTCCAAGTCGACCGACCCGGACGGCTGGACCCACCATGTGGGCCCGATGGCCGTGCTCGACGGCAAGGCCAATTACGACATCAACTATGGCACGCTCGACGACGAGGCCGCTGGCCAGCGTTTCAGCGGCAACAACGGCTGGCTCGGCTTCACCGACAAATATTGGCTGACTGCACTCGCTCCGGCCGGCAACGGCGCCGTTGCCGCCAGCTTCCGCCGCGGCGCGGGCACCAGCTACCAGGCCGATTATGCGCTCGAGCCGAAGGTCCTCGCCCCCGGCCAGGCGCTGACCGACACCAATCACCTCTTCGCCGGTGCCAAGGAGAAGAAGTGGCTCGACGCTTATGAGGCATCGGGCGCGCTCCCGCTCATCTCCAAGTCGATCGACTGGGGCTGGTTCGAATGGTTCATGCGGCCGATCTTCGCGCTGCTGGTCTGGCTGTTCCACACCATCGGCAACTTCGGCTTCGCGATCATCGCGCTGACCTTCATCGTCCGCGCGATCATGTATCCGATCTTCGACCGGCAGTTCCGCGGCATGGCCGCGATGCGCGCCGTCCAACCGAAGATGAAGGAGATCCAGGACCGTCACAAGGACGACCGCGAGAAGATGCAGCGCGAGCTGCTCGAGCTCTACAAGCGCGAGAAGATCAATCCGGCCGCCGGCTGCCTTCCGATCTTCCTCCAGATCCCGGTCTTCTACGCCCTCTACAAGGTGCTGACCGTTAGCGTGGAGATGCGCCACCAGCCCTTCGTCCTGTGGATCAAGGATCTGTCGGCGCCCGACCCCCTGACCCCGGTCAACCTGTTCGGCCTGCTGCCCTTCGATCCTCCGGGTCTGCTCCACCTGGGCGTGCTCCCGATCCTCCTCGGCATCACCATGTGGCTCCAGTTCCGCCTCAACCCGGCGCCGATGGACGCGGTCCAGAAGCAGATCTTCTCGTTCATGCCCTGGGTCCTTATGTTCACCATGGCGAGCTTCGCCGCGGGCCTTCAGCTCTACTGGGTGGTCTCGAACATCCTCGGCATCGTCCAGCAGAAGTATCTCTATTCGAAGTATGACGCCGACAAGATCGCGGCCAAGGCGGGCCTCGCCACGACGGCGAAGACCTGATGGACGCGCAGGACGAGGATCTGGTGGAACGCGCCCGGCGCCTGTTCGCAGGCCCGGTCGAGTTCCTGAAGTCGGCCCCCGGGCTCGAATTCCTGCCGGACGCGACCGCGCCGGAGATCGCCTTCGCGGGCCGGTCGAACGTCGGCAAGAGCTCGCTGCTCAACGCCATCACCGGCCGCAACAAGCTGGCGCGGACCTCGAACACGCCCGGCCGCACGCAGGAGCTCAACTTCTTCGATGTCGGCCAGCCGCTCGCGCTGCGCCTCGTCGACATGCCCGGCTATGGCTTCGCCGAGGCCCCGCGCGACATGGTCAAGCGCTGGCGCTTCCTGGTGAACGACTATCTGCGTGGCCGGCAGGTGCTGAAGCGCGCGGTGGTGCTGATCGACAGCCGCCACGGGGTGAAACCCGTCGACCGCGAGATCATGGACATGCTCGATGCCGCTGCGGTCGGCTACCGGCTGGTCCTCACCAAGGCCGACAAGATCAAGGCGAGCGAGCTCGCCGCGGTCCGCGCCGCGACCGAGGCCGAGGCCGCCAAGCGCCCTGCCGCTTTCCCCCAGCTCATCGCCACCTCGAGCGAGAAGGGCATGGGCATCGCCGAAGTTCGCGCCGCCGTACTGGAAGACGCACTCAGCTAAGCCCGAGCTTGCGCATGCGCTCTCCAGCCGCGAAGGAGGGCCGATGCTCAAACTGATCCTCGGCAACAAGGCCTATTCCTCCTGGTCGATGCGCGGCTGGCTTGCGCTCAAGGCGTCCGGCCTCGAATTCGAGGAACTGGTTGTCCCGCTCTACAACGACAGCTGGGACCAGCGCCGCGAGGGCGACGAATTCGCCCCCTCCTCGGGCAAGGTACCGCTCCTGTGGCACGACGACCTCGTCGTCTGGGACAGCCTCGCGATCATCGAATATTGCGCCGACCTCACCGAGACGACGCGCTTCTGGCCCGAGGACCTCGCCGCCCGCGCCATGGCCCGTTCGATGGCTGCCGAGATGCATTCGGGTTTCGCGGCGCTGCGCCGCGAATGCCCGATGAACGTGCGCCGCAACACGCCCATGCCGCAATTGTCGCAAGAGACCGTCGCCGACATCAACCGGATCCTCGTCCTGTGGGCCCAGGCCCGCGCCCGCCACGGCTCGGGTGGCCCCTTCCTGTTCGGCGGCTGGAGCGCGGCCGACATGATGTACGCCCCGGTCGTTACCCGCTTCCTGACCTATTCCATCCCGGTCCCGCCCTTTGCCCGGCAATATATGTCCGACGTCCTCCGGCACCCCCATGTCGCCGAATGGATCGACGCCGCGCAGGACGAACCCTGGGTCATCGAACAATATGAAGGCGGCCAGGGAACCGCCTGACTCGCCGTTCGTCCGGAGGGGATGCGTTCAACTTTCGTTATCCCCGCCGTCCTGCTTTCCCTGCTCGGCGCCTGTGCAACCCCGGCCGAACGGATTTCGGACACGCTCGCCGGCTACGGCCTCGAGCGCGCCCGGGCTGATTGCGTCGGCAATTATCTCCAAGCCGAGCTCAGCACCGCTCAGCTTCTCGAGCTCAGCCGCACCGCCAAGGCCTATCGCGCGCGTGACCCCAACCCCGGGGCGCTGACGGTCGACGACCTGCTCGTCCTCAGCAGCGAGATCCGCGATCCCAAGATTCCGTTGACCGTCGCCAAGTCGGCCGGCCGCTGCGGCCTCGTGCCCTTGGGCTTCACCGACCTCTCGAAGGCGCTCCTCTCCTAGTCGGACTTGCGCCGGAACTTCATCGTCCGGGCGTCGAGATGCATGTCGATGTCCGGATAATGGCAGTCGCTCCCATTGGGCTTGCCGACCGCGACGAAGCGGCACGGCGCCGCGCTCTCGTTGATGAGGTGGTGGCCGTCGGCGACACCCTTGGGAAAGGCTGCGACGTCGCCTGCCTTCAGCACGGTCCGGCCGCCATTCTCGACCAGCACCGCCTCGCCCTCGAGCATCACCACGATCTCGTCCTCTTCCTCGTGCCAATGACGCTGGCTCGACCAGGCCCCGGGTTCGAGCGTGACGTGACTGACGCCGAAATCCTCCAGCCCCGCGACTGGCGCCAGCCGTTTGTACCAGCGCCCCTGCACCGCCGAGTCATGCGGCGGGGGATAACCCGTGGCATTGGTCGCCGGGATCGTCTCGAGCGGGAGTTTCGGCATTCGCAATCCTCATGCTAGCGGGCGCTTCATGCCCATCATCGACCCCGTCGCGCTCGCTGCCAAGCTGATCTCGGTCCCGTCGGTCACCCCGGCCAGCGGCGCGGTGTTCGACGTGCTTGCCGATGCCCTGTCCGAAGCCGGTTTCACCATCCACCGTTTCACCCTTGGCCAGGCGCCCGACGGCCCGACCGAGAACATGATCGCGATCCGCGACCGCGGCCCCGGCCCCCATGTCGGCTTCGCCGGCCACCTCGACGTTGTCCCCGCGGGCGAAGGCTGGGCGAGCGACGCCTTCACCGCGACCCTC
Organism: Sphingomonas sp. SP2; assembly: GCF_058313385.1. Taxonomy (NCBI): domain Bacteria; kingdom Pseudomonadati; phylum Pseudomonadota; class Alphaproteobacteria; order Sphingomonadales; family Sphingomonadaceae; genus Sphingomonas; species Sphingomonas sp. SP2. Next base: position 405,002 of record NZ_JBZFLD010000002.1, read on the forward strand.
GAGGACGGCCGCCTGGTCGGCCGCGGCGCCAACGACATGAAGAGCGCGATCGCCGCCGCCGCTTCCGCCGCCGCCGCGATCGAGCAGCGCTCGGGCACCCTCTCCTTCCTCATCACCGGCGACGAGGAAGGCTATGCGACCTACGGCACGCCGCGGATCATCGACTGGCTGAACGAGCGCGGCATCCGACCCGACATGATCCTGATCGGGGAGCCGACCAGCGAGCAGAGGCTCGGCGACACGGTCAAGATCGGCCGCCGCGGCTCGGTCAACTTCTGGCTCACCGTGAAGGGCACGCAGGGCCATGTCGCCTACCCGCACAAGGCCGACAATCCGGTCCCGCGCCTCGGCCGGATCGTCGCCGCGCTCGCCGCGCTCCACCTCGACACCGGGACCGAGGCCTTCCCCCCGTCCAACCTCCAGTTCACCGCGCTCGGCACGCCGACCAATGCCAGCAACCTCATCCCCGGCGAGGCGACGGCGCAATTCAACATCCGCTTCAACAACCTCCACCGCGGCGCCGACCTCATCGCGCTGGTGACCGAGACCGCGCACGCCATCGACCCCGGGGCCGAAGTCCGCTCGCGTATCTCGGGCGAAGCCTTTCTCACCCCCAAGGGCAGGCTCTACGACCTGGTCACCGAGGCGATCCGCGCCGAATGCGGGATCACGCCCGAGCTCTCGACCGGCGGCGGCACGTCGGACGGACGCTTCCTCATCCAGCTCTGCCCGGTGGTCGACTTCGGCCTGCCCAACGCGACCATGCACAAGGTCGGCGAGAGCGCGGCGGTGACGGACATCGAGGTGCTGGCGCGCATCTACCGGCGGGTGTTCGAGGGCGGCCTCTCGGCCTGACCGCAAGCGCTCAGGCGGCGCTTCGGCCTTCGCTGCTGGCGTGGGCGGTCCAGGACAGGAACTCGCCTTCCATCATCGGCTCGGCGAAGACGAAGCCCTGGATGGTCTCGCAGCCCATCGCCCGGAGAATATCGGCTTGGGCGACCGTCTCGACGGCCTCGGCGACAAGCTCGCACTCGACCCCGCGGACCAGCTGGATCACCGCCTGGACGACGTTGCGCGCCTGCTCGCTGTCGACGATGTCGTGGATCAGCGACTGGTCGAGCTTGACCCGGTCGATCGGCAACTGCCGCAGCCGGGCGAGATTCGAATAGCCCGTCCCGAAGTCGTCAATCGCGATCCGTGCGCCTTCACGGCGCACCTCGGCGATCTCGGCCAGCACCGCGGCCGAGCATTCCATCGCCGCCGTCTCGGTGAACTCGAGTTCGATTCGGTCGAGCGGAACTCCGGCCTGGGCGAAGATCTGCCGCAGCCGCGGGAAGAAATCGTGCCGCTCGAGCTGGCGCGGCGAGACGTTGAACGCGATCCGGCTCGGGCCGTCCCCGCTTTCGGTCCAGCTCGCCAGCATCGCCGCGACCTCGGCCATCACCCAGTCACCGATGTCGTTGATGACCCCGGTCTGCTCGGCGATGGTGATGAAATTGCCCGGCGCGACCATGCCGCGGGTCGGGTGGTTCCAGCGCAGCAGCGCCTCCGCCCCCGTCACCGCCCCGCTTGTGAGGCTGAGCTGCGGCTGGAGCGCGAGCACGAATTCGCCCCGCTGGACCGCGTCGACCAGCGCTTTCTCGGTCTCGAGCCGGTGGCGATGCTCCTCGGCCAGCGCGTCGTTGAACTGGCAATGCTGGTGCCCGCCGCGGCTCTTGGCGCGATACATGGCGACGTCCGCCGCCTTCATCAGCTCCTCGACCGAGCGGCCATGCGCCGGCCCCATCGCGACCCCGACCGAGGCCCCGATGTCGACGCTGTTGCCCTGGAGCTCGAAGGGTTCGCCGATTGCCAGCACCACCCGGCGCGCCAGCCGGTCGGCTTCGGCCTCGCTCGCGACATCGGGGAAGAAGAGGGTGAATTCGTCACCCGCGAGCCGTGCCAGCAGCGGCCGCGCCTGATTGTTCGCGGCCTCGCTGTTGATCAGAACCCGCAGCCGGTTCGCCACCATCACCAGCAGCTGGTCGCCGCGGGCATGGCCGAAACTGTCGTTGACCGCCTTGAACCGGTCGAGGTCGAGGAACAGCATCACCGACGAGCGCTCGCCCGCCGCGACCAGCAGCCGTTCGGCCTCGGCGCGGAAGTTGAGCCGGTTGGGCAGGCTGGTGACGGGATCGTACATGCCCAGCGCATGGGCGTTGTCGATCGAGCTGCGGACCTCGGCGAAGAGCGTGTCGACCGCCGAGGCGACCTTGGGCATCGCCCGCCGGACAAGCTCGGGGGCCGGGCTGGTGAGATCGCCCTCCTCCACCGCCAGCAACCGGTCGCGCAGGGCGGTCAGCGCCCGCGCGCCCTCGCTGTTGGGACGCTCCGAGGCGACATAGCAGACGATCAGGCAGAAGGCCCCGGCGACGATCGCGGCGGCGATCTGCTCGGGCAGGTGCGTGACGGTCAGGAAGGCATAGAGCGAGAAGATGAACGACGCGACGCCGGCCAGCCCCGACAGGAGCATATTGCTGATTTTCTGCGCGCTTCCGCCCTTCATAACGGGGGATAGTTAAAGCGGCAGAGTTAAGAAGCCGTGTAGGCCCGCCGACTGCTAGCGGCGCAGGATGAGATAGAGGCTCCCGCCCCCGCCGTGACGGCGATGCGCGCTCCGGACCGCGGCGATCCGGTCGGCATGGCGCGACACCGCCAGCCAGTCGTGAACGGCCGCGCGGATGCGTCCGCGCTGGATCGGCGGCTCGCCCGGACGATGATGGCCAGTGACCAGAAGGAGAACCCGCTCGCCCGCGGTTACCGCGCGCTCGAGCGCCCGGTCGATCGCATCCCACGCGCCCTCGAGATTATGGCCGTGGAGATCGACCGTACGGTCGACCGCGATGTTACCGCTCTTGAGCCTTTTTTCCCAATGGCCGTCGAGATTGCCGTGGATGGTCGCCCGGCGAACCGGCGCGGCGGTGACCGGACGCGGCGGCGGGACCCTGCCCTTCGGCGCAGCGCGGACCGGCTCCGGCTCGGGTGCCGTCAGCGGCACGGTCCGGACGGGGGGCGTGGGCGGGCGGTCGCGGCTCAGCGGCGTGATCGTGGCCGCCACCCGCGCCCACAGCGCCTGCTCGTCAGGGCTGAGTGAGCGGGACATTGGCCGGGACCGGCAGCGTCGCCGCAGCGGCAGCGGCTTCGGCGGCCGCCCTGGCCTTGGCCGCGGCCAGGCTTCCGCGCGGGAGCAGGAGGAGCGCGCTGCCCTTGGCCGCCATCCCGCCCGCGATCCGGGTCGCCTCGGTGCCATGGCCCCAGAAGGTATCGAAGCGATTCGAGCCCTTGATCGCCCCGCCCGTATCCTGCGCGACCCACAGGCCGCTGGCCTCGGGGCGATCGACGGTGAGGAACAAAGGTGCGCCCAGCGGCACGAACAGGGGATCGGCGGCGACGGTCGCGCGGCCCGTCACGGGGACGTTCATCGCGCCCAGCGGCCCGGGGCCGGTCAGCTCGCGGAAAAAGATGTAGGACAGGTTCTCGCGCATGATCGCGCGGCCTTCCTCGGGATTGGCCCGGAGCCAGGCGACGATGTCCTGCATGCTCGTGCCGCCGGGCTGGAGGATCCCGCGCTCGCGCATGATCCGCCCGATCGCCTTATACTCGCGCCCATTCTGCTCGGCATAGCCAAGCCTCATCTCGCCCCCGTCGGGGAGCCGGAGCCGGCCCGAGCCCTGGATCTGGAGGAAGAAGAGCTCGATCGGGTCGGCCGCCCAGGCGAGCTCGAGCCCCTTGTTGGCGAGCGCTCCGTCCTCGATCTCGCCGCGGGTATAATAAAAGACGCAGGTCCCGGTCTCGTCGATCCGCCCGCGCCCCGTGGTCCCGTCCGCCTTGGTGCAGCGGGTGAGGTCGGTCGGCGTCCGATAGATGGGAACGTGGCCGGGCAGCGCCGTCCGCGCCCCGGCGAGCTCGGGCTCGTAATAGCCGGTCGCGAAGGCCTTCCCGTCGGCGACCTGGACCCATTCGAAGCGCTGCTCGAAGAAGGAACGCGCCGCGGTCGGCGCCAGCGTCGCCGCCTCGCTGCACAGGGGCTGCCAGTCGGTGCCGAGAGTCAGCCCGCTCGCATCCTTGCGGCGGACCAGCACCGGGCAGGAAAGCTTGAACGCCTCGAGCGTACGGACCGCCTGCTCGTCGGAGAGGGTGCGCGGCGCGGCGACAAAGGCCCCCGCGTCGATCGCCCGCTTCGGCGGCGGCGGCGCGGGCGGCGTCACCGGGGTCGGCGCGGGCGCGGGGCTCGGCAGCGGAGCCGGCTGCTGTGTCGGGCGCGTCGCGCAGGCGGCGAGCGTCAGCGCGAGGAGCGCGGCCGACGCATTCGTCTTGATCCGCACTATTCGTCGTCGGTTTCGATCAGGATCCAATTCGGATCGTGCGATCCGAGGTCGCGGCGGAAGGTCCAGCGATCGCGGGTCTGCACCGCATCGCTGAGCGAACCGGCGACGACCGCGCCTTCACCGTCGCGGGTCACCGCGGCGATGTCGGCCTCGAAGCGAACGATCACGGTCGCGACCTTGCCCGACAGGTTGGCGGCGGCGATCACCGCCTGCTCGATCGCGATCAGGCGATTGTCGAGCGTCTGCCCGGCGGCCTTGCGCTCGGCGATGGCGCTGTCGAAGGCCTCGGCGATCTCGGGATCGAGGAAGCCGCGCACGTCGCTGATGTCGCCGCGCCAGAAGGCCTCGAGGATCATCCGGTAGGCACCCTGCGCGCCCTCGAGGAAGCGGGCGACGTCGAAGCCCGGATCGGCGGCAAGCAGGGCGCGGACGCCCGGGCCGGCCATCGGCAGATAGGCGGTGTCGAGCGGTTCGGCGGCGCTCGGCTGCCCGGCGACGGGCACGGCGGTACGCGGCTGCGGCGCGCTGTCGGCGTCGGCCGGCTTCAGCGTCAGTTGCTGCTCATGCCCGGTGCGTTCGCCCAGCACGCTGTACAGGCGAAGGCCGATGAACAGGGCTACCAGCGCGAGGATGATGATCGAGACCAAGGAACCGCCTTCTTGTAATCCAGCAATGGGAGACAACGCTTAACATAGGGGCTGGTGCCCCCGCTTCAAACCCTCGCCCAAAGGCCTGCCCGCGCCATTGCACCGGTTCACCCCGGCTGCTAGTCGCCCGCCCCAGTTCGGACCAGGGCAGCAACCTTGCCTGAGTCTTCCTTGTAGCATGGTTAAGGGCACAAATCATGGCCGCTTCTGATCCCGTCGCCGCGAACGGCGCCACCGACGACCTCAACGCCGACGCTCCGCAGATCGCGGCGCTGGCGCAATATGTGAAGGACCTCTCGGTCGAGAACCCCTCGTCGCCGCAGGTCTTCCAGTGGCAGGAGCAGCCGAGCCTCGACGTCCAGTTCAACATCGCGGTCAACAAGATCGCCGACGACGTCCACGAGGTCGTGCTCAAGATCGACGCCTCGGCGCGGTCCAACTCGGGCGTCCATTTCGTCCTCGACCTCAGCTACGCGGGCCTGTTCGGCCTTCGCAACCTGCCCGAGGAGCAGCTCCCGCCGTTCCTCCTAGTCGAGGCTCCGCGCCTGCTCTTCCCGTTCGCCCGGCAGATCGTCGCCGCCTCGACGCAGGACGCCGGCTTCCCGCCGCTGATGCTCGACCCGATCGACTTCGCCAGCATCTACCTGTCGCAGATCGAGGCCGCCCAGCAGGCCGCCGACACGGGCGAGCAGCCGAGCGGTGAACCCACCGTCCAGTAAGACCGGCGCCCTCCCCGTCGCCGGGGAGGGGCCTCGCACGACCGGAGGGGGCGTGGCGGACCGATGAATCTCCTCAAGGCCACCGGAACCATCGGCGGGCTGACGCTCGTCAGCCGGATCCTCGGCTTCGCCCGCGAAATGCTGATGAGCCGGATCATGGGCGCATCGGCCGCGGCGGACGCCTTCTTCGTCGCGTTCCGCCTCCCCAACACCTTCCGCCGCCTGTTCGGCGAAGGCGCGTTCAGCGCGGGCTTCGTGCCGCTCTACGCCCAGCGCCTCCACGGCGAGAATGGCGAGGCCGAGGCCAAGAAATTCTCGGAAGAGGTGCTCGCCGTCTTCCTCCCGACCCTGGTGCTCTTCACCCTCGTCTTCCAGCTCATCATGCCGGCCTTTGTCGCCGCCATCTCGGGCTATCAGGGCGAGAAGCTGGCGCTTGCCACCTACCTCACCCGGATCACCTTCCCCTATCTCATCCTGATCAGCCTAGTGTCGCTGTGGGCGGGCATCCTTAACAGCCTCGCGCGCTTCACGGCCGCGGCCTTCGCGCCTGCCCTCCTCAACCTCGCGATGATGATGGCGCTGATCTTCTTCCCGCAGGGCGGCGACTATACCGCCTTCTGGCTTGCCTGCGCGGTGACCTTCGGCGGGGTGATCCAGCTTGCGCTGCTCATCGCGGCCTCGGTCCGCGCCGGGGTCTCGCTGCGCCTCCGCCGTCCGCGGATGACTCCCGGCGTGCGCCAGTTCGTCCGGGTCGTCGTGCCCGCGACGCTCGGCGCCGGCGTCTACCAGATCAGCGCCTTCATCGACACCTTCTTCCTCGCCCGGATCGGCACCGGGGCCTTGTCCTGGTTCAACTATGCCGACCGCCTCAACCAGCTTCCGCTGGGCGTGATCGGCGCCGCGCTCGGCACCGCCATCCTGCCCCAGGTCAGCCGATTCGTCGGCCAGAAGGAGCCCGACAAGGCCGCCCACGTCCAGGCGCAGGCGATGGACCTCGGCATGTTCCTGACCCTCCCCGCCGCGCTCGCTCTGTGCGTCGCCGCCGGGCCGCTGGTCGGCGCCCTCTTCCAGGGCGGCGAATATACCCTCCGCGACAGCCAGATCACCGCGACCGTCCTCGCGATCATCGTCCTTGGCCTTCCTGCCTACGTGCTGGTGAAGGTCCTCACGCCGGGCTTCTACTCGCGCCAGGACACTGCGACGCCGGTCAAGACCGCGGCCTTCGTGCTGGTGGTCAACATCGTCCTCAACTTCGTCGTCCAGGGCCTGTCGAGCGATCCGCTGTTCCGCATCGCCGGCCTCAGCGCCGTCATCGCGCTGACCAGCTGGCTCAACTGCCTGATCCTCTACGTCATCCTCCACCGCCGCGGCCATTTCCGGATCCCCGGCTGGCTCGCCTCGCGCCTGTTCCGCCAGCTGCTTGCCGGCGCGGTGATGGTCGCCGCCCTCTACGGGCTGGAGATGGTCTTCGCCGACTGGTTCACCGGCGGCACCGGCAAGCGGATCGTCGCCGTCGGCGCGCTCGTCGGCCTCGGCATGGCGATCTACTTCCCGCTCTGCTGGGTCATCGGCGGTGTCGACCGCCAGGCCTTCCGTGACCTCCTCGCCCGCAAGAAGCCCGCTGCCAATGCCTGATCCGCTTCCCGTCACCCGGGTCCTCTCGGGCATCCAGCCAACCGGCAACCTCCACCTCGGCAACCTCCTCGGCGCGATCCTCCGCTGGGTCCGGATGCAGGACGAGGCCCCGTGCCTCTTCTTCCTCGCCGACCTTCACAGCCTGTCGGATCATATTCCGGCCGAGACCCGCCTCGCGCAGGTCCGCGCCATGGCCGCCGCGCTGATCGCCAGCGGGATCGACCCCGCCCGCTCGACCCTCTTCGCGCAAAGCGACGTCCCCGCCCATGCCGAGCTCTGCTGGCTCCTCAACGGCACCGCCCGCATGGGCTGGCTCAGCCGCATGACCCAGTGGAAGGACAAGTCGGGCAAGAACAAGGAGGGCGCCTCGGTCGCCCTGTTCGACTATCCCGTGCTGCAGGCCGCCGACATCCTCCTCTACCAGGCCAGCCACGTCCCCGTCGGCGAGGACCAGAAGCAGCACATCGAGCTGACCCGCGACATCGCGAACAAGTTCAACCTCGACACCGGCACCGAGACCTTCACCGTGCCCGAGCCCTTCATCGGCGGCGGGGTCGCGGCACGGGTCATGTCCTTGCGCGACGGCTCGGCCAAGATGAGCAAGTCCGACCCCTCGGACATGAGCCGGGTCAACCTTGTCGATTCGGATGACGAGATCGCCGCCAAGATCCGCAAGGCCCGGACCGATCCCGAACCCCTCCCCGGCGATCCCGAACTGCTCAAGGAGCGGCCCGAGGCGCGCAACCTCGTCGGGATCATGGCCGCTGTCACGGGCGAAAGCGAACCCGCCATCCTCGCCCGCTTCGAGGGCCAGGGTTTCGGCGCCTTCAAGCCCGCGCTGGCCGAGGCCCTGGTGACGCTGATCGCCCCGATCCGTGCCCGCTATGTCGAACTTGAGCGCGACACGCCGTCGCTCGACCGGATCCTCGACGACGGCGCCGAACGCGCCCGCACGCTCGCCGCCCCGACGCTCCAGGCCGCCAAAAGGGCACTGGGATTAAGCCGGCACTAGACTGATATCGTCTGCCGCAGGCACGACCGACTGGCTGGGTCCGGCCTTCCACTCACCGCCGCCAGCACTCCCTTCATCGACCGTTCAACCAACTTCGTGCTATAACCCCCTCACTTAACGGGACTTTCCCCCGACTCGAGGGTTTGCCGATCATGACGTTCCTCAAGAAGATTGCCGCCGCCGCGCTTGTGGGCGCCGCGTCGGTCGGCCTGTCAGGCTGTGCCACCGGCCTTCCGGCCAAGGTCACCCGCTTCCAGGCCATGCCCGCCCCGCAGGGCCAGAGCTTCTATGTCGTTCCGGGCGAAGGCCAGGCCCGCGGCGGCGGCCTCGAATGGAGCCGCTATGCCGAAATGGTCGCGCAGCAGATGCAGGCGCAGGGTTATTCCCGCGCCGCCAGCCCGCAGGCCGCGACCATGATCGTCCAGCTCGGCTATGACGTCGACAAGGGCACCCAGCGGCTCGTGGTCAACGACTTCGGCGCGCCGGGCTATGATCCCTTCTACGACGGTTTCTACCGGCCCTACGGCCGCTACGGCAGCCGCTTCGACAGCGCATTCGGCGTCTATTACGGCCGCCCCTATTACAGCCGCTTCGGCTATTATGGCGGGCTCCGCTCGCCTTATTACTACGGCTGGGACGATCCCTTCTGGTACGGCGGGCCGAGCGTTCGTCAGTATACCGAATATCGCTCCGAACTCGACCTCGACATCCGTCGCCGGGCCGACAACCAGCAATTGTTCGATGGACGCGCCCAGGCGCGCTCGACCACCGACAATACGCAGGTGCTCGTCCCCAACCTGATCCAGGCGATGTTCACCGGCTTCCCGGGTCGCAATGGCGAGACGGTCAAGATCACGGTCCCGGCCCAGAAGAAGGGCTGATCCGTCAGCGGTTGAAGGAACAGCCCGTCCGGAGCGATCCGGGCGGGCTTTTCTTTGTCGCTCCACCGCGCCACGCAGCGCACCATGCGCATCGCCCTCTACCAACCCGAAATCGCCGGCAATGTCGGCGCCGTCCTTCGTCTTGGCGCCTGCATGGGGGTCGCGGTCGACCTCATCGAGCCGATGGGCTTCGGCTGGGACGATGCCCGGGTCCGTCGCACCGCCATGGACTATATCGATCATGTCGCGGTGACCCGGCACGCGGGCTTCGAGGCCTTCCTCGAGACGATCGGCGAGGCCCGCCTGATCCTCTTCACGACCCGCGCGACCGTCTCGTCCTACGCGCTCTCCTATCGCCCCGACGACATCCTGCTGTTCGGCAAGGAAAGCGCCGGGGTCCCCGATGATGTCCGGGCGACCGTCCAGGAGCAGGTCCGAATCCCCCTTCGCCCCGAGGTGCGCTCGCTCAACCTCGCCACCAGCGCCGCGCTCGCCCTCGGCGAGGCGCTGCGGCAGACCGGCAGCCTCCCTCCCCTCGCCCCGCGCTAGACGGCGCGGCGGGCGTAGCCGACCGCCTTCATCAGGAGGCACAGCAGCGGGACCACCGGAATGGTCACGAACATGCAGAGGATCAGCATCCAGCCGAACGTCTCCTCGAGACCGTGCGGCCCCGACGTCGCCACGAACAGCAAGCCGTACAGGATGAGATAGGCGAGCCCGATCTGTCGCCACGAGGCGCGCACTACCAATTTCGCAAGCAGGACCGGCCCGACGAGGAAGACCCCCGCGAAGATCGCCAGCGTCTCGATGTCGTTGTTCACAAGCGCCCCCGGGAGAACCGAGGCGCCTGTCTAGCGAACCACTCTTACCAAAGCGCTTAATGCGCCGCCGCTCAGCCCTCGAGCTGGCGGGTCAGCAGCCGGATCGCCGCGTCGATGTCGGGATCGCTCGCGCGGAGCTTCTCGATCTGGCGGACGGCGTGGATCACCGTCGTATGGTCGCGCCCGCCGAAGCGGCGGCCGATGTCGGGCAGCGACTTGGGCGTCAGCTGCTTGGACAGGTACATGGCGACCTGGCGCGGACGGGCGACCTCCCGGGCGCGACGCGCCGACACCATCTCGGCCTTGCGGATGCAATAATGCTCGGCGACGCGGGTCTGGATCTCGTCGATGCTGATCCGGCGCTGGTTGGCGCGGAGCACGTTCGCCAGCACTTCCTCGACAAAGGCGAGGTCGATCACCTTGCCGGTCATCAGCGCATAAGCGGCGATGCGATTGAGCGCGCCTTCGAGCTCGCGGATCGAGTTGGTCAGGCGCCGCGCGAGGAAGTCGACCACATTGTCGGGCATCGAGACGCCCGGCAGCAGCGCCAGCTTGGCGACGAGGATGTTGTAGCGAAGCTCGAGGTCGGCGGCGTTGATGTCCGCGACGAGGCCCCAGCTCAGGCGCGAGAGGATACGCGGGGCGATCCCGTCGAGGTCCTGCGGCGCGCGGTCCGAGGTGATCACCAGCCGCTTACCGGCGTTGATGATCTCGTTCATCGTGTGGAAGAATTCTTCCTGCGTCGATTCCTTGCCGGCGATGAACTGGACGTCGTCGATCAGCAGGAGGTCGGCGCTGCGCAGCCGCTGCTTGAAGCCGATCGTGTCGTTCTCGCGGATCGCGCGGACGAACTCGACCATGAACTTTTCGGCGCTCATCATCACGACCTGCGCCTGCGGATTGAGCGCGAGGAAGCGCTGGCCGAGCGCGTGCAGCAGGTGGGTCTTGCCCCGCCCGGTGCCGCCATGGAGGAAGAGCGGGTTGAAGGTCACGGTCGCCGCTTCGGCGAGGGTCCGGGCCGCGGTCGCCGCGACTTCGTTGGCCTTGCCGATGACGAAGCTCTCGAAGCTGTAGCGCGGGTCGAACGCCGGGCGCGGGTGCACGGTGGCGGTGGCGACCGGCTCGGCCGCGACCGGCTCTTCCTCGAGGATCAGGAGCGGCGCGGGCTTGGGGCCGCCTTCGCAGGCGACGATGCGGACTTCGCGCACCACCGGCAGGGTCGAGCGCCAGGCCAGCTGGAGCCGCTCGCCGAAGTGGCTGCGGACCCAGTCGGCCATGAACTGGCTCGGCATGACCAGCTCGAGGCTGCCGCTGTCGGGATCGAAGTCGCCGAGCTCCGCCGGCTTCAGCCAGCCGTCGAAGGTGCGCGCGCCGCAGTCACGGCGAAGACCAGTACGGATCGCGGACCAGGCAGCGCCCAGCGGCGACATGTCCGACGGCAGCGCCGCCTCTGCATGCAAGCCCGCCTCGCTCTGTCCCAATCCCGTCCCAACACCAGTCACTTCGCCCCGAGCCTCCGTCTTTTCCGCGCCGACTTACCCGCGTGCCCCAGGCACAGAAGGTCGCTCGCCTCGACTTCCGAGTCGACGCGTCCTTCTTCTGCCTCGCGTGGATCCCCCCAGTGGAATCACTGCCGGAGGGGTTTTTTGGAGCAAGCATGGGGCCGATGCCAAGCGGCTTTTTTCACGAGAGTGAAATAATCCCGCTTGACAGGACCCTGTAGAGACAAAGCGCCGTTACCGGCGGTTTTCTGCCGTTTTCCGCCTTCCTGTTAACCGCACCCCTGTGCGAATCGCGGGATTCAAAGGGTTTTTTGCGGACAACGAAAAAGGCCGCCGGATTCGCATCCGACGGCCTTCCCGAAACTGGACAGTTTTGCGTGTCAGCCGAGCGACGACACCCGCTTGGTCAGGCGCGAGAACTTGCGCGAAGCGGTGTTCTTGTGAAGCACGCCGCGGGCAACGCCGCGGGCCAGCTCGGGCTGCGCCGCCTTGAGGGCGTCGGCCGCAGCGCTCTTGTCGCCAGCCAGCAGCGCCGATTCGACCGCCTTGATGAAGGTCCGGATGCGGCTGACACGCGCCCCGTTGATCTCGGTGCGACGAGCGTTGCGACGGATGCGCTTCTTGGCTTGCGGCGTGTTCGCCATGGCTGACCTGAATTCCCTAGGCTGTCTAAATGAAAAGCGGCGCGAAAGCCTGATGGCTCGCACCGGTTGGCGGTTCCCCTATACGAGGTGCCTCTGCCGGTCAACTCGTCTCAGCGCTGGCAGGCCGGGCAATACCAGGTCGAGCGCCCGCCCTGCGCGAATCGCCGGACCTTGCCGCCGCACGGACAATCCTCGCCTTCCCGGTCGTAGACCGAGAAGCTCTTGCTGAAATAGCCAAGCTCCCCGTCGGGCTGGGCATAGTCGCGCAGGGTCGATCCCCCGGCCGCGATCGCTTCCTCGAGCACCGCATGGATCGCAGGCACGAGCTTCTCGAGCCGCGCCCGGCTGACCCGTCCGCCGGCGCGCTTGGGATTGATGCCGGCCCGGAACAGCGCCTCGCAGACGTAGATGTTGCCGAGCCCGGCGACGATTCGCTGGTCGAGCAGCAGGAGCTTGATTGCCGCGCTCCGTCCCTCCAGCCGCCGCTCCAGTTCACGCGCAGTAAGGTCGAACGGCTCGGGCCCGAGCTCGGCAAAGGCCGGCCAGCGGTCGAGCGCGTCGGTCGGCACGAGATCGACACTGCCGAATCGCCTCGGGTCGTTGAGCGCCAGCCGGTGCCCGTCGTCGGTGTCGAGCAGCAGATGGTCGTGAAGCTCGATTTCCGACGGATCGATCCGCCACCGCCCGCTCATGCCGAGGTGGAAGATCATCGTGTCGCCGCGGTCGGTATGGACCAGCCCATATTTCGCCTGCCGCCCGAGTCCGGTCACGACCGCCCCCGTCAACCGCTGGCCGAGATCTTGCGGAAACGCCCGCCGCAGGTCCGCCCGCCGTGCCTCGACGCGGGTCAGCCGGCGGCGGAGAAGCACCTTCTCCAGCCCGCGCACGGTGGTCTCGACTTCGGGAAGCTCGGGCATGCTGTGGGCCATATGGCGCGGGCGGGCGCGTCCCGCTAGAGCGCCCCCATGAGCGACTTCGTGCAATTCGGTGACCAGCGCGTCAGCCCCGAGGAAAAGACCCGCAAGGTCGGCGAGGTCTTCTCCTCCGTCGCCCGCCGCTACGACCTGATGAACGACCTGATGAGCGGCGGCATGCACCGCCTGTGGAAGGATCGCTTCGTCAACCGGCTGAAGCCCCAGCCCCACGAGCATGTCCTCGACATGGCCGGCGGCACCGGCGACATCGCCTTCCGCATCGCCGCCCGCGGCGCCCGGGTCACCGTCAGCGACATCAATCCCGACATGCTCGGGGTCGGCGAGGAGCGCGCCGAGAAGAAGGGCATCGAAGGGCTGACCTGGTCGGTCCAGAACGCCGAGACCCTCTCCTTTTCCGACCGCAGCTTCGATGCCTACACCATCGCCTTCGGGATCCGGAACGTCACCGACATCCCCAAGGCCCTGCGCGAGGCCCACCGGGTCCTCAACTATGGCGGGCGCCTGTTCGTGCTCGAATTCTCGACCAGCGACTGGCCGGGCTTCGGCGAGGCCTATGACCTGTGGGCCGACAAGGCGATCCCCAAGATCGGCAAGGCCGTCACCAACGACGAGGCGAGCTACCGCTACCTCGTCGAAAGCATCCGTCGCTTCCCCAAGCCCTACGACTTCGAGAAGATGATCGCCGACGCCGGCTTCATCCGCACCCGCACCGAAACGCTGATGGGCGGCCTCGTCTGCATCTGGTCGGGGTGGAAGGCATGATCCAGCTCTTCTCCCCTCCCGCTTGCGGGAGGGGCCGGGGGAGGGCCTGTGGGCAACATCCCCTCCCCTCCGCCGCTTCGCGGCTCCTCCCCTCCCGCAGGCGGGAGGGGTTGTGACCTCCTCCGTCACCCACGTCCTTCGCCTGCTGCGCTGGGGCCGGACCCTCGCGCGCTACGGTGCGCTTCAGGGAGTCGAGCGCGATCCCCTGACCCCGCCATTCGCGCGCCGCCTTGTCCGCCTCGCCCGGTTCGGCCTGCGCCAGCCCGCGGTTCCCGATTATGCCGCCGCGCTCCAGCAGCTCGGCCCCGCGGCGATCAAGCTCGGCCAGGCACTCGCCACCCGCCCCGACCTCGTCGGCGAGGAAGCCGCGCACAATCTCTTCGCGCTTCAGGATTCGCTTCCGCCCGCGCCCTTTCCCCTGATCCGCAAGGCGATCGAGCAGGCGCTCGAAGCCCCGCTCGAAACGCTTTTCAGCAGCTTCGAGGAAATGCCCGTCGGCGCGGCCTCGATCGCGCAGGTCCACCGCGCGGTCACCACCGAAGGCCGCGAGGTCGCGGTCAAGGTGCTCCGCCCGGGCATCGAGGAGACCTTCGCCGAAGCGCTCGAAACCTATGAATGGGCCGCCGCCCATCTCGAAGCGCATGCCGGCGACGAGGCGCGGCGCCTCCGCCCCAAGACCGTCATCGCCCATTTCCGCCAGTGGACCCGGCGCGAGCTCGACCTTCAGCGCGAGGCCGCCTCGGCAAGCGAGCTCAAGGAGAATATGGTCGCCGAGGACGGCTTCTACGTTCCCGAGATCGACTGGCGCCGAACCGCCCGACGCGTGCTCACCCTCGAATGGCTCGACGGAATCAAGCTGTCCAAGCGCGACGAGCTCATCGCCGCCGGCCACAATCCCCGCGCACTCGCCGGGATCCTCGTCCGCGCCTTCCTTCGCCAGGCGGTGATCGACGGTTTCTTCCACGCCGATCTCCACCAGGGCAATCTCTTCGCGCTCCCTGACGGCCGCCTCGCCGCGATCGACTTCGGGATCATGGGCCGGATCGACCGCCGCGCCCGGCTGTGGCTGGCCGAAATCCTCTACGGCCTCATCACCGGCAATTACGCCCGCGTCGCCGAAATCCATTTCGAAGCCCAATATGTCCCGGCCCACCACAATTCGGACGAGTTCGCGACCGCGCTGCGGGCCGTGGGCGAGCCGATCCGTGGCCTCCCGGTCAAGGACATCAGCGTCGGCCGGATGCTCGAGGGCCTCTTCTCGATCACCCGCGACTTCGACATGCCCGTCCAGCCGCACCTCCTGCTGCTGCAGAAGACGATGGTCATGGAAGAAGGAGTCGCGACCTTCCTCGATCCCGACATCAACATGTGGGAGCAGGCCGAGCCCTTCCTCAAGGAATGGATCCGCTCGGAGCTCGGGCCCGAAGCCTATGCCGCCGACCGCATCGTCCATGTCACCCGGGCGCTGAAAAAGCTGCCCGACCTCATCGACCGCATCGACCATTATTTCCCGGCCCCCGGCGGCGCCCCGCCAGCGCTCCCCGAGGTCAAGGTCGACGTGAAGAAGCTTCCCGCGATCCGCTTCCGTGACGTGATCGTGGCGGTCGCCGCCGCGCTTGCCGGCGGTGCCGCGGTACTGCTGCTTCAGTAACGAATCCCGCGGCGCCGCTCGTCGGCTACCGCCGCGCGCGCCCGCGGCTCGGTCATGCCCGCCGCGACCAGTTGGCGGATCCGGACTTTCTCCTTCGCTGGCCGCGCCTTCTCATAATCCGCGTCCCGGCGAAGGCTCGCGGCAAGGTCGGGATCGGGCCGATAGGGCAAGTCGCCGACCCAGAGGCCGCCATTGCCGTCGAGCCGGAAGGCGTTGACCCGGGCGCTTTTGCCCACGTCGATCCGATAGATCACCCCGGGTCGGAGCGGCCTCGGTGCGACGAGCTGCTCGGCGTTCGCCGGCTTGGCGCCATAGGCAAGCGGCAGGCTGATCGTCTGCCCTTTGCGGGCATGGACGCGCCACATCCATTGTTCGCCCTGCCAGACTTCGACCTCATCGACCTCGAGGGTCTTGCGCTGGGGGATCAGGAACCACCGCCAGCTCCGCTCCGACCAGAAGACCAGCCGACCTTCGCGGACAACGAGGTCGAGCGGCAACGGCGGCAGCGAACAGCTTCCGGCCGACAGGAGCAGCAGTGCCGCCACTACCCTGCCGGTGCGATACCGCGGGAGTACGCGCTTACTTTCCGACCGCCGGATCATCGCCGTCGACCGCATAGGCCGTGCTGCTGACGCCGGAGGAAACCGGTGGCCGTCCTCGCGCTCGATCTTCCTCTTCGCGCATCAGGACCATGGCCGCTTGCTGCATCGTCAACCCGCGCTTGAGCAGTTCGGCTAGGCGCCGACCCCGCGCCTCGCTGGCCGCCGCCTCCTCGGGATTGTCGAGCTCCGCGTCCTGCCCGACCCTGATCTCGCGCCCGTCGGCACTCACCTGGAAGGGGAGGCCGACCCCGTGACCGATGGCGGCGACATAACGGATGCCGGGCCGCAGCGGCCGCGCCGGAACGAGCTCCTTCGCCCCGGCCGGAACGATCCCGTAGGTCACGGGCAGCATGATGTCGGTGCCGGGCCGGGGCTCGACCCGCCACATCCATGTCTTTCCGCTCCACACTTCGATGGCATGGGCCCGGAAGGCAGGGCGATGCGGAATGATGAACCAGCGCATCTCGCGCTTGGTCCAGATCACGACCCGTCCGTCGCGAGCGACCAGGTCGAGCGGATAGCCCCGGCTGCAGCTTCCGAGCAGGAGCAGGAGCAGCGCTGCCGCCGCCCCTGCCCTCGCCCTTTTCACCTCAGCGCCCGATCCGGACCAGCACGTCCTTCAGCGCCGCGACGCGCTTGGCCGCGATCGGGTCGGCCGGAGCGACCAGGCCGCTCGCCAGCGCACGCAGCTGCTGCGGCTGGGGACGGGCGAGCCCGGCCCGGAGCGCCGCGATCTGCTGCGCCGGGAGGCTCGCGCTCCGCTCGAGCTGGTCGACATAGGCCGCGGCCACGACCGGCACCGCCGGCCAGCTGACCGGCGCCTGGTCCTGCGGGTTGAAGCGGCCGTTCGGATATTGCGCCAGCGCCGCAGCGGCGATCTCGTTGGCGGTCATCTGCGGGCCGGGCTTGAGCGCGAAGACGTCGAGCCCGCGCGCGATCTCGGTCCCGTAGACCCGGCCCTTGTAATAATAGGCCGACCAGTAGCCGCCCATCACCAGCTCGTCCTTGTAGACGGGCCCGCGGTCGAAATAGCCGATTTCGGTCGGGCGGCTCGAATCGGTGAAGTCGCTGATCGAGATGCCGCCCTGGTACCAGGCCTGGACGAACAGGTCGCGGCCCGGGACCGGGATGATCGACCCGTTGTGCGCGACGCAATTCTCCTGCTCGCTCTGTGCCGCCGGCAGCTTGTAGTGGTTGCGGAAGCGAAGCTTGCCGTTGTCGATGTCGTAGATGGCGTCCGCGCCCCAGTTGCGGGGATCGCTGACGAGGCAGCGCGGACGACCGCCGCCGCCCCACTCGTCGGTGAAGATCACCTTGGTGCCGTCGTTGTTGAAGGTCGCCGAATGCCAGTAGGCGAAGGTCGGGTCGACCACCTGGTCGATCCGCTTCGGCCGCGCCGGGTTGCTGATGTCGAGCAGGATGCCGTTGCCCGAGCAGGCGCCCGCCGCCAGCTTGCGCGACGGGAAGACGGTGATGTCGTGGCACTGGTCGGTGCGGTTGGTTTCCTGCGTCCCGTCGCCATGGTCGCCGCCCGACCACAGGCCCGAGATGCTCCCCGTCGCGGGGTCGCCGAAGACGCGCGGCTTGTCGATGATCCGCGCCGCCGCCGGATTGGCGAGCGGGATTTCGATCACGTCGATCGAGAAGAGCGCCGACTGCTGCGAACCCGGATCGCTGACGCAGGTCGGATTCTCCTTGCTCGAGCGGACCTGCGCGGTGCCCGAGACATAGACGATCACCCGCTCGCGGTCCTCGCTCACCACCGAATGGGTGTGGCTCCCGCGGCAGGTCTGTACCCCGCCGACCTGGCGCGGCTGGGCCGGGTTGCTGATGTCGAAGATGCGGATCCCGCGGAAGCGCTCGGGGCTGGCGACGTCCTGCACGCCCTGGCGGCCGCAATCGACCCGCCCGCGCCCCTGCTCGACGCTCATGATGAGGAGGTTGCCGACGAGGCTGAGGTCGCCCTGCCCGCCCGGGCAGATGACCGAGCTGACCAAGGCCGGCGCGCCGCCCTGCGGGTTCACCCGGTAGAGGTTGAAGCCATGATAGTTGCCGGTCGCGAGCAGGTCGCCCTGGAACGCCATGTCGGTCTGGGCGAAGCTCAGCAGCGGCGAGCGGCCGGCGCCTTCCGGCTCCTTCTGCCCCGGCTTCAGCAGCGCCTTGGGCGGCAGGTCATAGGGATTACGCGGATCGAAGAAGCCGGTCGGCTTGGGCAGTGAGGCGAGCAAAGTCATGCCGCTGATCGCGGAGCCGGCATTGCTGGTTCCGGCCTTCAGCCCCGTGCGCGGATCCTCGGCGATGGTGCCGAGCAGCGCGCTCATCCGCTTGATCTCTTCCTTCTGCTCCTTGACCAGGTCGACCACGAAGGCGTTGAGCCCCGGGTCGGCCGCGGTCCCGCCGCGCTGGAGCAGCTCGTCCGCCATCCGGATCGCGCCCTGGTGGTGAGTGATCATCCGGGCGAGGAACTGGCGCTCGAAGTCGATCCCCTTGGCCGCCGCCAGCGCCTGCATCTGCGCCGGGGTCGCCATCCCCATCTGGGTCATCATCGTCGCGTCATGCATCATGTGCATGGCGTGCGGGCTCTCGCTCGCCTGGCCGCGATCGCTGAGCCACTTCTTCATCCAGCTGACTTCGTCGGCCTGGGTGGCGTCGATGCGCTTGGCCATGGTCAGGATCTCGGGCCGGTTGGTCCGGGTCGGGACCAGCGCGGTCATCTGCGTCGCCTGCGCATGGTGCGGGATCATGTCCTGCAGGAAGCGCACATCGTAGGACGAATAGCTGGTGTCGGCGATCCGGCTCGCCGTGGCCGCGTCGATCTGCCGCGAGGGTTGGCCGGGCGCGCCCGGCTGCACGATCGGCGCGCTCTGCGCCAGCGCGACCGCGGCGCTGCAGCCGGCGGTCAGGAGAAGCATCTTCACGCCGCGAACCGTGGTCGTCATCCGATCAGTCATTATCTCGTCAACCCTCGCCTGATGTCTCGATGACACAGGCGTAGCAGCCTCCCGGCGCGGTTCAACCGGGCCTCGCTTGCGACCAGCCGCTCCCCGCCCCATCTCCCGTATCCTGAAGGGGGAAGAGTGATGCTGGTCCTGGCCTATGCGATCCTTGCGCTGCTGGTCTTCGTTCCCGAAATTCCGCTCAGCCGGGCCCTCCACCACATGCTCGTGGCCGAGCCGGTCCGCCTCATCGGATCGCTCGACCGGACCCGGCTGATTTTTCTCGGCATCCTCCTGCTCCTCGCGGTCGCAGGGGCCGAAGTGGTGCTGATGCTCGGCTCGGCCGAGGCCGTCACCGCCTTCGCCTGGCAGGCAGCGGTCTATGCCGATGCGGTGACGGTGACGTTCGTCGCAGGCGCGGTCGCCAGGGTCCGCGCCCTCCTTCCGTGGCTCAGGCGGCGCCCCGCCACCGGCCCGCGCCCGTGCAAGGCCCGTCGCCGGCGCCGTACCGCGACCCCGCAGGACCGGGCCGCCAACGACGACGACCCGGCCCCGGCGCTGGCCGCCTGACTAGAGCCCGAGCGGCGCGAAGTCCGCGGCCGAGTGGCGCTCGCGAAGCTGGACGTCGCCGCGCGTCAGGTTGACCACCCGTCCGCGCTTGACCGCCGGCCGCGTATCGACCTGCTCGGCCCAGCGCATGAGGTTCGTATAGCCGGCGGCATCGAGGAATTCGTTCGCGCCTTCGTAGGTCCGGCCGAGCGCCACCCCGCCATACCAGGGCCAGATGGCGATGTCGGCGATGCTATATTCGTCGCCCGCCACATATTCGCTGGTCGCAAGCTTGCGATCGAGCACGTCGAGCTGCCGCTTCACCTCCATCGTGTAGCGGTCGATCGCATATTCGACCTTGTGCGGGGCGTAGGCGAAGAAGTGGCCGAAACCCCCGCCGAGGATCGGGGCCGAACCCATCTGCCAGAACAGCCAGCTCAGCGTCTCGGTCCGGCTGGTGCCGAGGAAGGCCCCGAACTTCTCGGCGAGGTGGAGGAGGATCGCGCCGCTCTCGAACACACGCACCGGCTCGGTCCCGCTGCGGTCGACCAGCGCCGGGATCTTGCTGTTGGGATTGATGTCGACGAACCCGCTGGAGAATTGATTGCCCTCCATGATGTCGATCAGCCAGGCGTCATATTCGGCCTCCGCGAACCCGGCGGCGAGCAATTCCTCGAACAGGATCGTCACCTTCTGCCCGTTCGGCGTGCCGAGACTGTAGAGCTGGAAGGGATGCGCGCCGAGCGGCAGCTCCTTGTCGTGGGTCGCGCCCGAGATCGGCCGGTTGATCGCCGCGAAGCGCCCTTCGGCGGGCTTGGGGGTCCAGACCTTGGGCGGAACGTAATCGCTCATCGGGAAAGCCTCTCCTGTCGTTTCGGCCGCGACATGGGTCGCCGTGCTGGCCAACCAAGAGGGCACGCCCATGTTCCTGCCTAGCAAAGTAGGATTTCGTCTGGCATCGCGATGCGGTCATGGAGCCCAGCCTTTCCCTCCTGCCGCCGCAACGCCCGGCGCCGGCCGCACCGCGGCTCGCACACGCCGCCGGTCGCCGGGGGAATCCGGTCGCCGCGTCGACCCCGCCCTATGTCAACTTCGTCAACTTCGGCGCCCGCGGCGGGCCCGCCCTATGTCAACTTCGTCAACTTCGCCGCGACGGGGCGAACGGCTGATGGCCCGCATCCTGCTCATCGTCGGGGGTGGGATCGCCGCCTTCAAGGCCGCCGAACTGATTCGGCTTGCCCGTCGCCAAGGCCATGAGGTCACCCCGGTCCTCACCGGCGGAGGCGCGCATTTCGTCACGCCCATGACCCTCGCGGCCCTGGCCGAAAGCCCGGTCTACACCTCGCTCTGGGACCTCAAGGACGAGACCGAGATGGGGCATATCCAATTGTCCCGCGCCGCCGACATCCTGCTCGTCTGCCCCGCCACCGCCGACCTTCTTGCCAAGATGGCCGCGGGCATCGCCGACGACCTCGCCACCACCCTCCTCCTCGCCACCGACAAGCCGGTCTTCGCCGCCCCCGCGATGAATGTCCGAATGTGGCTCCACGAGGCGACGCAAGCCAATGTCGCCACCCTTCGGCAACGCGGAGTCACCGTGATCGAGCCGACCGAGGGCGCGATGGCCTGCGGCGAATATGGTCCCGGCCGCCTCCCCGAACCGGCGGAGATCCTTGCGCAGATCAGCCCCTCCCCTTCAGGGGAGGTGCCGCCGCAGGCGGCGGAGGGGTCTGTCCCCGCACCGCCATCCATTCGGACCCCTCCGGCGCTTCGCGCCACCTCCCCTGAAGGGAAGGAGCGGCTGGCCGGCCGCCACATCCTCGTCACCGCTGGCCCGACGCACGAGCCGATCGATCCCGTCCGAGTGATCGCCAACCGCTCCTCGGGCCGCCAGGGCTTCGCCATCGCCGCCGCAGCCGCCGCCGCCGGCGCGCGGGTCACGCTCGTCGCCGGCCCCGTCGCCCTTCCCACCCCAGGCGGGGTCGCCCGGATCGACGTCGAGACCGCCGAGGAGATGCTCGCCGCGGTCGAAGCCGCGCTTCCCGCCGATGCCGCGATCCTCGTCGCCGCGGTCGCCGACTGGAAGGTCGAGGCGAGCCCGGTGAAGCTCAAGAAGTCGGCCGGCCCGCCCGATCTCCGCTTCGCCCCCAATCCCGACATCCTTGCGACCCTCGGATCGCATCCGGACCGCCCGCGCCTGCTGGTCGGCTTCGCCGCCGAGACCGACGACCTGCTCGCCAATGCCGCAGGCAAGCGCACCGCCAAGAAGTCCGACTGGATCGTCGCCAACGACGTCTCGGGCGACGTGATGGGCGGGACCGACAACCATCTTCACCTCGTCACCGCCACCGGCATCGAGGATCTCGGCGCGGGCCCGAAGGACATGCTCGCCCGCTCGCTCGTCGCCCGCCTTGCTCAGGAACTTTCATGATTCCCATCCAGATTGCCCGCCTGCCCCACGGGGAAGGCCTGCCGCTTCCCGCTTATGCGACCGCCCATGCCGCAGGCATGGACGTGGTCGCGGCCGAGGACCTCGACCTCCAGCCGGGGCAGCGCCACGCCGTCGCGACCGGCTTCCGGATCGCCATTCCACACGGCTATGAGGTCCAGGTCCGGCCGCGCTCGGGCCTCGCGCTCAAGCATGGCATCACCGTCCCCAACACGCCGGGGACGATCGACAGCGACTATCGCGGCGAACTCAAGGTCATCATGATCAATCATGGCGACCAGCCCTTCCCGGTCCGCCGCGGCGAGCGCATCGCGCAGCTCGTACCCGCCGCGGTGACCCAGGCCTCTTGGCAGGAAGTCGACGAACTCGACGAGACTGCCCGCGGCGAAGGCGGTTTCGGGAGCACCGGACGCTGACCGACGAGGAACTGACCCGCTACGCCCGGCAGATCGTCCTGCCCGAGCTTGGCGGCACCGGACAGCAGCGCCTCAAGGCCTCCTCGGTCGCGGTGATTGGCGCCGGGGGCATCGGCGCGGCGGTGATCCCGACCCTGGCCGGCGCGGGGGTCGGCAAGATCACCATCGTCGATCCCGACCTCGCCGACCTGTCCAATCTCCACCGCCAGCCCATCTACCGCTCGCGCGATGCGGGCGAGCCCAAGGCCGCGCTCGCGGGCCAGTTCGTGCGGCGGCTCAATCCGTTCGTCGAGGTCGACCCGATCGAGCGGCGGATTGAGCCCGGCAATGCCGCGGCCCTGCTCTCCGGCCACGACCTCGTGATCGACGGGACCGACAATTTCGCGACCCGGCTCGCGGTCAGCGACGCCTGCGTCGGCCTCGGCCTCCCGCTCCTCAGTGCCGCCGCCGCCCAGTGGCAGGGGCAGGTCGGGCTGTTCCGGGGCAAGCCCTGCTATCGCTGCTTCGTCGGCGACGCCTTCGATGCCGACGATTGCGACAATTGCGCCGAGCTCGGTGTCACCGGCGCGCTGACCGGGCTGGCCGGGAACCTCGCCGCGCTGATTGCGATCCGGCTCCTGACGCAGGCGGGCGAGGACCCCGCCGGAATCCTCCACCTCATCGACGGCCTCGCCGGGACCCAGCGCCCGATCCGCATTCCTGCCGATCCGGGCTGCCGGGCCTGCGGCGGCGCTACGCCGTCTTCTTCTTCGCCGGCGCCTTCTTCTTAGGCGCGGCCTTGCGCTTGCCCTTGGCCGGTCCCTTGGCGGCCTTGGCATCGATCAGCGCCACCGCCTCGTCGAGGGTCAGGGCCTTGGGATCGGTGGCCTTGGGCAGGGTCGCATGAACGGTGCCGTCGCTGACATAGGGACCGAACCGGCCCTCGAGCACCTTGAGCTCCTTGGCCGTCTCGGGATGGGTCCCGAGCACCGCCAGCGGCTCCCGGCTCGCGCCCCGTCCCTTGCCCCCGCCCGCCGCGGCATCGGCAAGCTTGGCGACCGCCGCGTTCATCCCCGTCTCGAACACCTCGGCGGTGTTCGAGAGGCGGGCATATTTGCCTTGGTGCACCAGATAGGGCCCATAGCGCCCGATCGACGCCGAGATCATCTCGCCCGTCTCGGGATGCGGCCCGATCTCGCGCGGCAGGCTCAGCAGCTTCTTCGCCCAGTCGAGGTCGATCGATACATCCTTGGGGATCGAAGCGCGCTTTTCGCCCTGCTCGACATACGGGCCGAAGCGACCGCTCTTCAGGAGAATGCCCTCGCCAAGGTCGGCCGGCTCCCCGCTCGACGCCGCGGCGTCGCCGCCCTGCCCGAACTTCCGGGTGAACTTACAGTCGGGATAGTTGGAGCAGGCAACGAACGCCCCGAACTTGCCGCCGCGAAGCGCCAGCCGGCCGGTGCCGCAGAGCGGGCAGGTCCGCGGATCAGAGCCGTCACCCTTGTCGGGGAACAGCCAGGGCGAGAGGAATTCGTCGAGTGCCGCCGTCACTTCGGACGGCTTCTGCTCCATCACCTCGCCCGCCTTGGGCTTGAAGTCGCGCCAGAAGGCCTCGAGCAGCTTTAGCCACTCGAGCCGCCCGCCCGACACGTCGTCCAGCTCCTCCTCGAGCTCGGCGGTATAGTCGTAGCTGACGTACTTCTCGAAGAAGCGCTCGAGAAAGGCCGTCACCAGCCGCCCGCTCTCCTCGGGGATGAAGCGCTGCTTCTCGAGCCGCACATATTCGCGGTCCTTGAGCGTCTGGAGGGTCGCCGCATAGGTCGACGGCCGGCCGATGCCGAGCTCTTCCAGCCGCTTGACCAGGCTCGCTTCCGAGTAACGCGGCGGCGGCTGGGTGAAGCTCTGCACAGCATCGACGCCGAGCTTGTCGGGCCGGTCACCCTTGGCGAGGTGCGGCATCTTGGCCGAATCCTCGTCGTCACCCTTTTCGTCGCGGCCTTCCTCGTACAGCGCGAGGAAGCCCGGGAAGAGCGTCACCTGGCCGGTGGCGCGAAGCCGGGCGCGATCGCTCGCAAGCTCGACCGTCGTGCGCTCGAGCCGGGCCGAGGCCATCTGGCTGGCGAGCGCGCGATTCAAGACCAGCTCGTAGAGGCGCGCATGATCGCCGCTGCCGGCCTTCTCTCGAGAGAAGTCGGTCGGCCGGATCGCCTCGTGCGCTTCCTGCGCATTCTTGGCCTTGCTCGAATATTGGCGCGGCTTGTCCGGAAGATGCGATGCCCCGAAGCGGTCGGCGACGGCTTTGCGCGCGGCGCTGATCGCCTCGCCCGCCATCTGCACGCCGTCGGTCCGCATGTAGGTGATCAGCCCGTCCTCGTAGAGCTGCTGCGCGATCCGCATGGTGTGGCTCGCGGCAAAGCCCAGCTTGCGCGCGGCTTCCTGCTGCAGAGTCGAGGTGGTGAAGGGCGGCGGGGGGTTGCGGGTGAAGGGCTTGGTCTCGACCGAGGCGACCGCGAAGTGGCCGGCCTCGACCGCCTTCTTCGCCTCGGTCGCCGAACCCTTGTCGCCGAGCGAGAGCTTGTCGAGCTTCTTGCCATCGAGTTCGACAAGACGCGCGGTGAATTCCTGGCCGGTCGCGGCGAAGCGCGCGGTCACGGTCCAATATTCCTGCGCGACGAAGCGCTCGATCTCGGCCTCGCGGTCGACGATCAGGCGGAGCGCGACCGACTGGACGCGGCCCGCGCTCTTGGCGCCGGGAAGCTTGCGCCACAGGATTGGCGACAGGGTGAAGCCGACCAGATAATCGAGCGCGCGGCGGGCGCGATAGGCGTCGATCAGGTCGTTATCGAGGCCGCGGGGCGCCGCCATCGCGTCGAGCACAGCATTCTTGGTGATCGCGTTGAAGGTGACGCGCTGGACGTCCTTGGGCAGCGCCTTGCGCTTCTTCAGCAGCTCCTGGACGTGCCAGCTGATCGCCTCGCCCTCGCGATCGGGATCGGTCGCGAGGATGAGCGTGTCTGAGGCCTTGGCGGCATCGGCGATCGCCTTCACCTGCTTGGCCTTGTCGCCATAGACCTCCCAGTCCATCGCAAAATCCTGATCCGGGTCGACCGAGCCGTCCTTGGGCGGCAGGTCGCGGACGTGGCCGTAGGAGGCCAGCACCTTGTGGCCAGGCCCCAGATACTTCTCGATGGTTTTCGCCTTGGCCGGCGATTCGACGACGACCAGCTTCACTTTGCTTTTCCCTCACGCATACGCACGAGGGTGATGGGCCCCGATGGCCCCCGTCAACCCATCCGCAGGCTGACCTTGCCGCCGGCGTGGCGATCGAGGCGGCCCGCGAGGTCGAGTTCGAGGAGGACGAGCTGGACGGCGCCGGTGTCGAGGCCGGACAGGCGGACCAGCTCATCGACCGGGGCCGGCGACGGTCCGAGCAATTCCTCGACCGCCGCCCGGGCCGTCGCGTCCGGCTCTGACGGATCGGCGGAAAGCGATGCATCGGCATGGTCGAAGAGGTCGCGACCCGAGCGCACGCCGCCGAGGCCCGGACGCAGCGCCTCGATCACGTCGGCGGCATTCTGGATGAGCGTCGCGCCGTCGCGGATCAGATCGTTGCAGCCTTGGGCGCGCGGATCGAGTGGGCTTCCGGGGACCGCCATCACCTCACGGCCCATCTCGGCGGCGAGCCGGGCGGTGATCAGCGACCCCGAGCGCGGCGCCGCCTCGACCACGACGGTCCCGGTCGACACGCCGGCGATGATCCGGTTGCGATAGGGAAAGTGCCGGGCACGGGGCTCGGTCCCCGGCGGCATTTCGGCAAGCACCAGCCCGCGCTCGGCGACGGCTTTCTGCAGCCGCTCGTTCTCGGGCGGATAGAAGATGTCGAGCCCGCCGGCGATTACCCCGATCGTGCCGGTCTCGAGCGCCCCTTCATGCGCGGCGGCATCGATCCCGCGGGCAAGGCCCGACACCACCACCTGCCCTTCACGGCCGAGCTCATGAGCGAGGCTGCGGGCGAAGCGGCAGGCCGCGGCACTCGCGTTGCGGGCGCCGACCATCGCCACCAGCGGCCGGTCGAGCAGGGTGACGTCGCCAAGCGCGGTCAGCAGCGGGGGCGCATCGTCCGCCTCGGCGAGGAGCGCCGGATAGAGCCCCTGGCCCGATACGAGATAACGACCGCCGAGCCGGCGCACGCGATCAATCTCCCTCCTGGCGCTGTCCTCGCTGCAGACGGCCGGGAGGCGACCGCCGCCGCGGGCCGCGAGATCGGGAATGGCATGAAGCGCCGCCTCGGCCGAGTCGAAGCGGGCCATCAACTGGCGGCAGGTGATCGGACCGATGCTCGGGGTCCGGATGAGGCGGACCCGGGCGAGGAGGTCCGCGTCGCTCACTGGCGGGAGCGTCCGACCCGGGGTTCGGTCCCGGCCAGCAGCCGCGCGATATTCTCCTTGTGCTTCCACACGATCAGCAGCGCGAAACCGGCCAGCATCAGCACGAGCTCGGGGCGCCCCATCAGCGAGGCGGCGATGGGCGCGCTGACCGCGGCGGTCATGCCGGCGACCGAGCTGATCCGGACGATCAGCAGAAGCCCGATCCAGACAGCGGCATAGATGGCGCCGATCGGCCAGGCGAGGCCGAGGAGGATGCCGAGCAGGGTCGCGACCCCCTTGCCGCCCTTGAACCGGAGCCAGACGGGATAGAGGTGCCCGACGAGCGCCCCGGTGGCGGCATAGCGGCCGCTGCCCGGCCAGAGCTGCTCCGCCAGCAGCACTGCCGCCGTTCCCTTCAGCGCATCGAGGAGGAGGGTCGCCGCGGCGAGGCCCTTCGACCCGGTCCGGAGCACGTTGGTCGCGCCGATATTGCCCGACCCGATCTCGCGAATGTCGCCGCGCCCGGTCAGCCGGGTGAGGACGAGGCCGAAGGGGATCGAACCGAGGAGGTAGCCGAGGAGAAGGGGAAGCAGGAGCTGGAACGTCATCGTGGGGCGAAGGCTAGTGGCCATTGCGCGACCGCGCAACGACCGCCACAAGCGCGCGCCATGGAAGCCGCCGACGCGCCCCTCCTCTTCTTCGATTCCGGGGTCGGCGGACTGTCGGTACTGGGCCCGACCCGGGCGCTGCTGCCGACGGCGCCGATCGTCTATGTCGCCGACAGCGCGGCCTTCCCCTACGGAACCCGCTCGGAGGCGGAGATTGCGGCGCGGGTGCCGGCCCTGCTCGGACGGCTGACCGAACGATTCCGCCCGCGGCTCGCGGTCATCGCCTGCAATACCGCCTCGACGATCGCCCTCCCCTTCGTCCGCGCCGCGCTCGACATTCCGGTGGTCGGAACCGTGCCCGCGATCAAGCCGGCGGCGGCGATGTCGAAGAGCCGGGTGATCGGGGTCCTCGGCACGCCGGCCACCGTCCGCCAGCCCTATGTCGACGATCTCGCTGCCCGCTTCGCCGCCGACTGCACCGTGCTCCGCCACGGCTCGGCCGAACTCGTCGCTTTGGCCGAAGCGAAACTTGGGGGCGAGGCGATCGCTCCCGCGGACGTGGCGGCCGCGGTCGCGCCGCTGACCGGCCAGGGCATGGACGTGGTGGTGCTCGCCTGCACCCACTTCCCCCTGCTCGCCGACGAGCTCGCCGTTGCCCTGCCGGGCGTGGCGCAGATCGACGGCGGTCCTGGTATCGCCCGGCGGATCGCCCACCTCACTGAAGGCCAGCCCTGGCCGAGCGTCGCGCCGCGCGGGATCGCGGTGTTCACGGGGGGTGGACCGAATGTCCCATTGGCCCGCGCATTGACCGCCCTTAATCTGGACGACCTAAGGCATGTATGACTTGCGAGTCGTTTGCATTGGCCTTGATCGCCTAGATTGATTACAGGCGCGATCGAGCAAGAGGCTTCAAAGCGTTGGACTATTCATCCGTATTCCAGGCAGCGATCGACCGGCTGCACGATGAGGGCCGCTATCGGGTCTTCATCGACATCCTGCGCAACAAGGGATCCTTCCCCAACGCGCGCTGCTTCGCGGGACATAACGGCCCCAAGCCGATCACCGTCTGGTGCTCGAACGATTATCTCGGAATGGGCCAGCACGAGGCCGTCGTCGCGGCGATGGAAGAAGCGCTGCACGACGTCGGCGCCGGCTCGGGCGGCACCCGCAACATCGGCGGCAACACCCATTATCACGTCGACCTCGAGGCCGAACTCGCCGACCTTCACGGCAAGGAAGCCGCGCTGCTCTTCACCTCGGGCTACGTTTCGAACGAGGCGGCGCTGTCGACGCTCGGCAAGCTCCTGCCCGGCTGCATCATCTTCTCGGACGAGCTCAACCACGCGTCGATGATCGCGGGGATCAAGAATTCGGGCTGCGAGAAGCAGATCTTCCGCCACAACGACCTCGCCCACCTCGAGGAACTGCTGGCGGCGGCCGATCCCGACACGCCCAAGCTGATCGCCTTCGAGAGCGTCTATTCGATGGATGGCGACGTCGCCCCGATCGGTGCGATCTGCGACCTTGCCGAGCGCTACGGCGCGCTGACCTATCTCGACGAAGTCCACGCGGTCGGCATGTACGGCGCGCGTGGCGGCGGCATTTCGGAACGCGACGCGGTCGCGCACCGGGTGACGATCATCGAGGGGACGCTGGGCAAGGCGTTCGGCGTGATGGGCGGCTATATCGCGGCCGACCAGAATATCGTCGACTGCATCCGCTCCTATGCGCCGGGCTTCATCTTCACGACCTCGCTGTCGCCGGTGCTGGTCGCCGGCGCACTCGCCAGCGTCCGGCACCTCAAGGCGAGCGACGCCGAGCGGACCGGCCAGCAGACCGCCGCCGCGATGCTGAAGCGCAAGTTCGCCGATGCCGGCCTGCCAGTGATGGAAACGGTGACGCACATCGTGCCGCTGCTGGTCGGCTGTCCGGTCAAGGCCAAGACGATCAGCGACATCCTCCTCGCCGAATATGGCCTCTACGTGCAGCCGATCAATTTCCCGACCGTGCCGCGGGGCACCGAGCGGCTGCGCTTCACCCCGGGGCCGTGGCACGACGAGGCGATGCAGGACGAACTCACCGGCGCCTTGGTCGAGATCTGGAGCCGCCTCGAGATGCGCGAAGCCGCCTAGCCGAGGTTTCCGCCGGGGCGGGGCCGGCATCGGCCAGCAGTCACCCGGTCGAAGGGGTCGGCAGACGTCACGGCGCGCATGAAGGCGCCGTTCGAACCCGCATAGCCGCGGTATCGCGTGACTGTGCCGCCCTCCTCCACCGCAAGCCAGGCGACGTCCTCGACATAGCTTCGCCCGCCGCTCCGGGAGACGAGTGGCGAGAGGTTGAGCCAATTGGTCGCGGGGCGGGCCTTGCCGTTGCCGGCGAAGGTCAGCGCGCACCACGGACGGCCGGCCGCAACTTCCATGGCGACGCCCTGCTGCTGTCGCGCCGTTAGCACGGCCTTGCCGACGAGGAGCAGGAAGGCGCCTGCCGAGAGGGCGAGGAAGGCGAAGGCGCCACCGAGAACCGGTCTCGAGCCCCGCCATTTCCTGAATGCCAGCACGGCGCCCGCGCACAGGCTCGCCGCGATGACAATCGTCGCCAGATGCACCGCGAGCGCTGGAGCTGCCCCCGCCAGCCGGTTCGCCAGCCAGTGGAAGAAGGAGACAGCCGCCAGAATGGCGACCGGCACGTGCCAGTCGGCCCAAAGCAGGAGGGTCGGGCGCTCCTTTTCGATGTCGCGAAAGGCGCGCACGAAGGCGATGATCAGCAGCGGAATGAGGATCCACAAAAGCAGGCCCTCGGCGAGGCCGCCGAACATCCCCTGGTCGTACCAGGGAATGTTGCGCTCGCCGATCAGGAGGAGGCCCCCGCCAAGCGTCACCCATGCCGCGACCGGGCGCCAGAAGGGCGACGGCAAGGCCGCGACCATCACTGCCGGAAAGAAGAGGATCGCGAAGAACAGGAGGCCGTAGATCATGCCCCTCCGTCCTAGCGGCCGAGAGTGAAGATTATCGGACCAGCGCCAGTCCGCTCAGCGCACAGCAGAGGCCAAGGCCGATGCTCAGCGGGAGCCGGAGCTTCATCCACCAGGGCGGCGCGAGGCCGCGGCGGACGAGCAGATGGTCGATCGCAAGCGCGCCCCACAGCAACAGCGCCAGTGCGAAGAGGGACTGCGACGGCGTGAACCAGAACATGGCGACCCACCCGGCCAGCGAGGGCAGAACGCTGATGAGGAGCAGCAGGAACCGCGGCCGTTCCTCGCGCAGGGCAAAGGCCCACCAGGTGCCGCCAAGGAAGCTGAGGATGATCGCCGCATAGGAGCGGACGAACCCGGGGGCGACCGGCCAGAAGTCGCCCCTCATCGACAGAGCGGCGGCCGTCAGGAAGACGGGCGGGATCAGACCCGCAAGGCCGAGCCAGAGCGCCGGCCGCGGAACCCGGCTCCTGCCGCGGGTCAGAAGGTCGTGATCTCGTTCCACTTGGCCTCGTTCATCGCCTTGGTGATCTCGGCCTTGTCCTTCTTCGCTTCGATCATCTGGAGGATCTTCGCCGCCGGGGCGTCGGGCTTGGCGTGCGGCGCGTTGGCCACCGGGAGGAGCGCCGTGCGAGCGAGCTCGTAGTCGCCCGAGCCCACCGCCGCCATGACCAGCCGGAGGCGAAGCGACGTGTCCTGCGGAACCAGCACCAGCGCGCGCAGCAGGCCGTTGGTCGCCGCCGCGGTCGGCGCCTGGCGCGCCGCGGTGAAGCTGTCGTGGTAGAGGACCAGGGGAAGGGCATAGTCGGGGCTCGCCCGATTGGCCTTCACGAACCACTTGCGCGCGTCCGCCCACTTGCCCGCCCGGGCATCGACCCGGCCGCGATAGACCATCGCCATCACGTTGTTGGGATCGACCGCCAGCGCGCGATCGGCCGCAGCGGCAGCCTGCGCATTGTTCTTGGCGTCATATTCGGTCTCGGCCAGCACGCGCTGGACGAAGCCGTCCTTGTCGCAGCCGACCGCCGCCTGGCGCGCCTGTAGCGCGACCGCGCCCGCGGTCTTCTCGGTGACACCGACCGCCGAGCGCACCCGCACGGGCATGATCTTCGCCTCGCAGCCGCTGAGCGTCCGGACCGCCGCCTTGCCGCCGCCGACCTTGGCCGCGGGCACGACGATGCTCGGGAACTTGCGCGAGCGGAGATGGACCTTGAGGTCGCTGTCGAGCTTGCCGAGGTCGCCGAACGCCTTCTGCCCCGCCTGCAGGCTCGGCATCCCTTCGCCGACCAGCCGCATGTAGGTATCGAGCTGCCCGGCCCGCTCCTTGTTGAGCATCAGCATGTGGATCATCGCCCAGCCGCGGGCATAGAGATGGCCCGTGTCCTCGCCGCTCAGCCGGCGCTGGTCGGAGGTCAGCAGTTCCTCGGCGCCCATCTGGTTCTGCTCGGCCAGCGCGAAGCCGCGGATCAGCGGCAGGCGCCCGAGCACCAGGCTTCCGTCGGGCCGCGGGTCGACCGTCCCGAAGAATTCGGCGAGCCCCTCGTTGATCCACTTGGGATAGGCCGCACGCTGCCCGCTGATCAGGATCGCATGGGCATATTCGTGGAACAGCACCGATTGCGGCTGGATATATTCGCCGATCCGCCCGACCGAGCGCGGCGTGACCGCGAGCGAGCCTTGCGCGTCGGGACGATAGAAGCCGCCGACGTCCTGTCCGCCAGCGCCGTAAAGCCGCTGCACCGTCGCCATGTCGGGGACGAAAAAGATGGTGACCTTGTTGGCCCGCTCGGCCGGCGTGTCGGGCGTGGCGGTGACGAGGCGAAGGAGCTTGTCGACGCGCTCCAGCTGCTCGGCGAAGTCGCGTGCCTCGGCGGGCTTGAGGTCGCCGTAGACAAGGAAGTGATCGCTGCTCGCCTCGACCCAGTCCGCCTGCGCGGGCTGCGCGGCGAGGAGAAGGGCAGACGCCAATGCCACCAGGGAAATACGCACAGGACCGGTCTTTCTGGGCCGTTGATCGATCAGCGGAGCCTAGTGAGCGGACGGGCGATGACAAGCCGACTTTGGCACGGGTCCCGGTGGCATCGCGGCCAGGCCTGCGCTAAGGGCGCGGCATGATCATCGCCCTCGCCGCCGACCATGCCGGATTCGCGCTCAAGGATGCGCTCGCCGAGTGGCTGCGCAGCGAAGGGCACGAGGTCCTCGACCTGGGCACCAATGGCCCGGAAAGCGTCGATTACCCGCGCTTCGGAAGCCTGCTCGGCGAGACCATTGCCGCGGGCAAGGCCGAACGGGGCATCGCCGTCTGCGGGTCGGGCATCGGCATCTCGATCGCGGTCAACCGCAACCCGGCCTGCCGCTGCGCCCTCGTCAACGAGCCGCTCTCGGCCGCGCTCGCCCGCGAGCATAACGACGCCAACGTCATCGCGCTCGGCGCCCGGCTGACCGGCATCGACCTTGCCAGGGCCTGCGTCACCGCCTTCCTTTCGACCGACTTCGCCGGCGGCCGCCACCAGCGCCGCGTCGACCTTCTTTCCGCCGCCACAGGAGCCTGACATGGCCACCGCCGCCAACCTCAACGACGTCCAGCCCGACGGCTTCTTCAGCCGCAGCCTCGCCGACAGCGATCCCGATGTCGCCGCCGCCGTCAGCGGCGAGCTGACCCGCGAGCAGACCCAGATCGAGCTGATCGCCTCCGAGAATATCGTCAGCCGCGCGGTGCTCGAGGCGCAGGGTTCGGTCTTCACCAACAAATATGCCGAAGGCTATCCCGGCCGCCGCTATTACCAGGGCTGCCATCCGTCCGACGCGGTCGAGACGCTGGCGATCGAGCGGGCCAAGCAATTGTTCGGCTGCGGCTTCGCCAACGTCCAGCCGCATTCGGGCGCGCAGGCCAATGGCGCGGTGTTCCTCGCGCTCCTGCAGCCGGGCGACACGATCCTCGGCATGAGCCTTGCCGCGGGCGGCCACCTCACCCACGGCGCCCCGCCGGCCCAGTCGGGCAAGTGGTTCAACGCGGTCCAATATGGCGTTCGCGAGGAAGACCATCTGGTCGATTTCGACGAGGTCGAGCGGCTCGCCCTCGAGCACAAGCCCAAGCTGATCATCGCGGGCGGCTCGGCCTATCCGCGGATCCTCGACTTTGCCCGCTTCCGCGCCATCGCGGACAAGGTGGGCGCCTATCTGATGGTCGACATGGCGCATTTCGCCGGGTTGGTTGCGGCCGGTGAGCATCCCTCGCCCTTCGGCCACGCCCATGTCGTCACCACCACCACCCACAAGACGCTGCGCGGCCCGCGCGGCGGCATGGTGATGACCAATGACGAGGGAATCGCCAAGAAGATCAACTCGGCGGTCTTCCCGGGCCTCCAGGGCGGCCCGCTGATGCACGTCATCGCCGCCAAGGCGGTCGCCTTCGGCGAAGCGCTGAAGCCCGAGTTCAAGACCTACGCCAAGGCGGTGGTCGCCAACGCCCGGACGCTTGCCGCGCGCCTCAAGGAACGTGGCGCCGACCTCGTTGCCGGCGGGACCGACACCCATCTCGCGCTGGTCGACCTGCGCCCGCTCGGGATCACCGGCAAGGACGCCGACGAGAGCCTCGAGCGCGCCGGCATCACCTGCAACAAGAACGGCATTCCGTTCGACCCGCTGCCCCCGCTCAAGACCAGCGGGATCCGGGTCGGCACCCCGGCGGGCACCACCCGCGGGTTCGGTGAGGCCGAGTTCCGCGAGATCGGCGACATGGTCGCCGACGTGCTCGAGGGCCTGCGCGTCAATGGCGTCGAGAACAATGGCGAGGTCGAGCGCCAGGTCAACGAGCGCGTCCGCGCGCTCTGTGCGCGTTTCCCGATCTATCCCTGATGCGCTGCCCTTTCTGCGGAGACCAAGATAGTCAGGTGAAGGACAGCCGTTCGTCGGAAGACGGGGCGGCGATCCGTCGCCGTCGCCAGTGCGAAGGCTGCGGCGCGCGCTTCACCACCTTCGAGCGGGTCCAGTTGCGCGATCTCGTCGTGGTCAAGAAGGACGGCAGCCGCGAGCCGTTCGACCGGTCCAAGCTCGCCCGGGCGATCGGCTTTGCCTGCCGCAAGCGCGACATCCAGCCCGAGCGGATCGAGCGGCTGGTGTCGGGCATCCAGCGCCAGCTCGAAACCCGCGGTGACGAGGTCGCCACCGTCGACATCGGCGAAGCGGTGATGGCGGGCCTCAAGACCCTCGACCATGTCGCCTACATCCGCTTCGCGTCCATCTACCGCGACTTTTCCGAAGCCAGCGATTTCGCCGAGATTGCGGGCGAAGTCGGCGAGCCGGTCGAACTGGCTGAACCGGGGAAGCTGCTGTGAGCGCGAAGCCCCCGGTCATCGTTCTCGTCCAGCCGCAGCTTGGCCAGAATATCGGCAAGGCCGCGCGGGCGATGCTCAATTTCGGCCTGACCGAGATGCGGCTGGTCGCCCCGCGCGACGGCTGGCCCAACCCCGACGCAGGCCCCGCAGCAAGCGGCGCCGACCTCGTGCTCGAGAAGGCGCAGGTGTTCGACAGCGTGGCCGACGCGATTGCCGACTGCGGGCTCGTCTTCGCCTCGACGGTGCGCAAGCGCGACGTGGTGACGCCGGTGGTCGGCCCCGAGGAGATGGCCAAGGCCATCCACGGCTCTGAAGCGCGGACGGCCATCCTGTTCGGACCCGAGCGCTCGGGCCTTGCCACCGAGGATGTGGTGCTCGCGAGCCATATCGTCACCGTCCCGATCAATCCTGAGTTCGGCAGCCTCAATCTCGCCCAGGCGGTGATCCTCCTCGCCTATGAATGGTCGCGGCAGGCGGAGCTGGTCCAGCCGACCTCGTTCGAAGTAGAGCCGCGCGCGCCGCAGGCCGAGCTCGACGGCCTCATTGGCCAGCTCGACGAGCATCTGCAGGCGGTCGGCTATTTCCACCCGCCCGAGCGCACGCAGGCGACGCGGCACACGATCCGCACCATCCTGACCAAGCCGGGATGGTCGAGCCGCGAACTGAAGGCGATGCGCGGCATGCTCCGCGCCATCGCTCAGCCGCGGGTTCGGTCGAACACCCCCAGCTCGTAGGCGATCGAGGCCTCGACCAGCTGTTCGTAGAGATGGACGGCGAAATCGGGGTCGGGCAGTCCGAGCGTCACGGCCTCGGCACGCACCTTGGCGAGGACGTCGGCCTTGCGCCACTCGTCGCGGACCGCCGAGCGGTCGGGCTTGATCCGGGCGGCGGCATCCATGTAGCCGAATCGGGTGGCGAGCAGCGCCACGATCGCGCGGTCGACCGCGTCGACCCCGGCGCGGACCTCGGCCATGGTGGTGCAGTCGGCGGGCGCTTGATGATCGCTCATGGTCGACGCCTGTGGCCCATCGACCTTGACCTTCGCAAGCCCCGACGCTAGTGGCGCGCCTTCGCAATTGGCTCCGCACGTCCGGTGAAGCGGGTGCCCTGCCCCACCTTTGGGTGGTCAGCAGCGCGGTTCCGGACAGCCTGTAAGAAACGCAATTGAAGGAAAGATCATGTCGAAGCGCACCAGCGCCAAGTACAAGCTCGACCGCCGCATGGGCGAGAACGTCTTCGGTCGTCCGAAGAGCCCGGTCAACAAGCGCGAGTACGGTCCCGGCCAGCACGGCCAGCGCCGCAAGGGCAAGATGTCGGACTTCGGCATCCAGCTGCGCGCCAAGCAGAAGCTCAAGGGCTATTACGGCGACGTCACCGAGAAGCAGTTCAAGCGGACCTTCTTCGAGGCGAGCCGGATGAAGGGCGACGCCAGCCAGAACCTGATCGGCCTGCTCGAGCGCCGCCTCGACATGGTCGTCTATCGCGCCAAGTTCGCGCCGACCATCTGGGCCGCTCGCCAGCTCGTCAGCCACGGTCACGTCCGCGTCAACGGCGTGAAGTGCAACATCGCCTCGCGTCGCATCAACGTGAACGACGTGATCGAGCTTGGTTCGAAGGCGCAGGAAATGGCCTTGGTCCTCGAGGCGCAGAGCCTCGCCGAGCGTGACATCCCCGACTACGTCGCGCCGGACGGCACCGCCAAGGTGACCTACGTCCGCGTCCCGACCCTCGACGAAGTGCCCTATCCGGTCCGGATGGAGCCGAACCTCGTGGTCGAATTCTACTCGCGCTAAGCTTCGGCTCATTCGCGACACGAAAGGGCGGTCCTTGCAGGGCCGCCCTTTTGCGTTGGGGCGTCTGGGTTGCTAGGCGGCGCGCCATGTCCGACCTTCGTCCCCCGCTGCCCGAATGGGCCCCGCATGCCGCCATGTGGATCGGCTTTCCGAGCGACCCCGAATTGTGGGTCGAGGATCTCGTCCCCGCGCAGGCCGAGGTCGCGGCGCTGGCCGCGGCGCTGCATGCTGACGGCAAGGGCGAGGAGATCATCCTCGTTGCCGCCAATCCCGACGCCGCGGCCGAGGCCCGTCGCCTCGCGCCCTTTGCGACCGTGGTCGAGGAGCCGTTCGGGGACATCTGGCTGCGGGATACCGGGCCGATCGTGCTCGGTTCGGGCAGCGACCGCCGCGCCCAGGGCTTCGGCTTCAATGGCTGGGGCGGGAAATATGACCTCGAGGGCGACGACAGCATCGGCGAGCGGATCGCAGGCAAGGCCGCCCTCCCCTACGCCAAGGCCGACTGGATCCTCGAGGGCGGCGCGATCGACGGCGACGGGTCGGGCACCTTCCTCACCACCGAGCAATGCCTCCTCAATCCCAACCGCAATCCCGGCCTCGACCGGGCGGCGATCGAGGAACGGCTGGCCCGCGACCTCGGCACGAGCAAGATCGTGTGGCTCGGCGACGGCCTCGCCAACGACCATACCGACGGCCATGTCGATAACCTCGCCCGCTTCATCGCGCCGGGGCGGGTCGCGCTGCCGATGCCCGCGGAGGACGATCCCAATGCCGCCATCTACGCCGATGCCGCGCGGCGGCTGAAGGCGGCCGGGCTCGACGTGGTCAATCTCCCCTCCCCCGGGCGGATCGAGGTCGAGGGCGAGGCCATTCCGGCGAGCTACATGAACTTCCTCATCGGCAATGCCGCGGTGGTGGTCCCGCTCTACGGCGCGGCCAATGACGCGGCCGCGGTGACCGTGCTCCAGGCGCTCTTCCCGGACCGCAAGGTCAGCGGGCTCCGCGCCGACCATATCCTGACCGGCGGCGGCAGCTTCCACTGCATCTCGCAGCAGATCCCGCGGTGACGGCATTCTGGGCCAAGGCGATCATCTCCGGCCTGCTGGTCGCGCTCGCCTCGACCCTGGCCCGCCGCTCGCCCCCGCTGGCGGCGCTGATCGTCTCGCTGCCCCTGGTCTCGGTGCTGAGCATGATCTGGCTGTGGCGGGAGCAGCCCGATGCGGGACGGATGGCCGACTTCGTTCAGGGCACCTTCTGGTATTTCCTGCCAGGCATGCCGATGTTCCTGCTGATCCCGGCGCTGCTGCGGCGGGGCGTGGCCTTCTGGCCCGCCCTGCTCGCGGGCTGCGCCATGACGATTTTGCTCTACCTCGCCATGACCGCGCTGCTGACGCGGCTCGGCGTCCGCTACTGAGAAGGCCTACACGTCCATGACCAAGATCCACGTCGCCGCCCTCCAGCTCGAACTTGGCGGAGATAGCGACACCAACATGGCGGCGGTGACCGAACTGGTTCGCGAGGCGGCGGCCAAGGGTGCCCAGGTGGTTCTGCCGCCCGAATTGTTCGAAGGCCCCTATTTCTGCCGGACCGAGGACGAAGGGCTGTTCGCGACCGCCAGGCCGACCGAGAGCCATGCCAGCGTGGTCGCGATGCGCAAGCTCGCCGAGGAACTGAAGATCTGGATTCCCACCAGCTTCTTCGAGCGCGACGGGCCGCACCATTACAACAGCCTCGCGATGATCGACCCCGACGGCAAGATCATGGGCACCTATCGCAAGAGCCACATCCCCGATGGCCCCGGCTACGAGGAGAAGTTCTACTTTCGCCCGGGCAATACCGGCTTCAAGGTGTGGGACGGCCCGGCCCACGAGAAGCTCGGCGTCGGCATCTGCTGGGACCAATGGTATCCCGAGACCGCCCGCGCGATGATGCTGATGGGGGCCGAAATCCTCTTCTATCCGACCGCGATCGGGACCGAGCCGCACGACCCCGACCTCGACACCAGCCGGCTGTGGCGCCGGGCGATGATCGGCCATGCCGTCTCGAATGTCGTCCCGGTGGTGGCCGCGAACCGGATTGGCAACGAGGGCGGGCAGCGCTTCTACGGCCACAGCTTCATCTGCGACGAACGCGGCGACCTCCTGGCCGAATTCGGGGCGACCGAGACCGGCGTGCTGTCGGCCGAGCTCGACCTCGACGCCGCCCGCCGCCACCGCGCCGCCTTCGGCTTCTTCCGCGACCGCCGCCCCGAGCTCTACGGGCGGCTCGTCCAGGACATCTGAGGCAGGCGAAGTTGACGAAGTTGACATAGGGCGGGCCCTCCCAAGGCCCGTCCTTTCGCAGTGCCGTGTCTACGCATTCAAAGACCGGGGAAGCGAACCCCTGCGGTTAGCAAAGCAGGCGAAATCCTACTTTGCAAGCATAGACTCTCGGGCGTGCCGGTTACTCCCTTATCTTCAACGCCGTCGCCTCGTCACCGGCATCCAGCGGCCGATCTTGAGCCGCCCGAACATGGCGCGGCGGACGCGCTGGTCGGCCGCGCGCCGCCTGGCGATCCAGCGCACCATCCGCCAGGCCATGAACAGAGTGACGAGGGCATAGACGGCCAAAGCGGCGATCACCGCGGGCGATCCTGGGTCGGCGACCAGGAGCACGATGGCGAGCGGTGCCAGCGCGACCAGCGGGGTGAGGTGGAGCAGGGGCAGATCGCGGTCGACCCAGCGGATCAGCCTGGTCCAGCGGCTTGCGGGATCACCCATGGCGAGCATGGTGACGCGCGGGGAGGAGGTCCGCAATGGGTGGAATGCGGACATTAACTTTGCCCTGCCAAGTGCGTGTTCGAAAGCAAAGTGGGGCATGTCGTATGCAGGAAATGGACACGTTTCCAAATCTGGAGAGCGCGCTAAACGATC